>KN050797.1:0-54539 GCA_000746015.1 Lachnospiraceae bacterium MA2020
TTCTTACTATTTCCCATTTTTCTTTTCTCATTGGACTGTCTTTAAGGATCTGATTGCAAGTAGTGAGTGTCTCTGATATATAATCCAATGCCATATGTAATGCTTCATTCCTTACTCTGCTTACAAATCCTGCAAAGTCCATTGGGTTATCTGAAAAATCTTTTGATGCTTTCTGAAGATTTGGTATGCCATTCTCGATAAAATGCTGTATACTATTTAACATAAGGGGACTCCTCCATCTAAGTTGTATTGGCTTGGACACCGTATACAACTATATCATGAAGGAATCCCCTTTTTTATTTAATCCTACAAAAACTTTACGCTAGCTTTTTGTCTGCAATTTTGTGCACAAAATGACATAAGGTTTATAAATATATGATTTTAAATGACCGATAAAAAATATAAGGGAGTATTATGCCCTAACATGGAAGTGATGTTTTACTGTATAAGAAAGGATTCTTTTATGGTTAGTAGGAAGAATAGATTTTTATCGGTGATTTTGAGTGTGGCGCTTGTGATGACAACTCATGTGGGTGTTTATGCTATTCCGCAGTCTACAAATCTGAGGCTGGCTAGCACAACTAGTGAAAGTATATCAGCTACAATTAAAGCTGGTATTACTTTTAAGTATAATGGCAAAGAACAAAAACCGACAATTGACCAAGTTGAAATAAAAGATACAGATACGGATGCGGATGTTACAAATCAGTTTTATGTAGATACAAGTAGCTATAGAAACAATAAAAATGCAAGCACTGGTGAGAAAAGAGGCACTTTTACGGTTAAACCTAAAGAGGAAAGTGCATATAAGTCAAGCCATACGGTATATTTTGACATTATGCCTATAGAGGCTTCAGGATTAACAATAAATTTTTCTCGTGATGAATGGGATTTTACAGGTCGTAAAATCGAACCTGATTATACTGTCTATATTGGTGATAATAAGCTTGAAAGCAGTGACTATAAATTGGTAGGCTATAACAATAATATAGAGGTTGGAACATCCGCAAATGTTGTTATAGAAGGTAATAATGGGAACATTACCGGAAACACATCAAAAAACTTTACAATTAAAGAAACTGAACTCGATGACACAACAGCGTCTGTAAAAGTTGAAGGTACTTATGTATATACCGGTGAAGAAATAATACTGGATGATGACAAGGTTATTGTTACTGTAAACAGTTCAAAGCAAACTGTTCCATCAGAGAGACGCACCTTTACGGTATCTAATAATATAGAAACGGGAGAAGCACTGGTTCTTGTAGAACTCAAAGATGGTTTTAAGGGCAATTTGACCGGAAAGTTTAAAATAGATAAGTATGATCTGGCAAATGTGAAAATCGATTCTGTTGAAGATCAATACTTGAATCTGGATGATTCTCCGGTAATGATAAGTGTTAATGCATATTATGACAGCACTGAAAGTAAAAAACTTGCACAAGGCACAGACTATAAAGTGTCATATCTCAATAATAAGCATGGAACATCAAAGGATATGACAGAGAAAGAAACAAGTATAGTAATTAAGTATACGTTAAGCCCTGCTGATGGGAATACAAATTTTATGGGAAGTAAGACCGGATTTTTCACACTTAAAAAACTTCCTATGGATGAAAAACATGTAGTTGTTGATATGCCGTCATTTACGTATGATGGTACTCCAAAGAATACAATTAATAAGGTCACATACAAATATGTAGATTATAAATATAAAAAAGAAGATGCTGTGCTTAGCAATAGTGATTACTATGTAACTTTTGATAATAATGTTAATGCAGGAACTGGATCTGCAGTTGCCAAAATACATGGTAATGGCATCTATGGCGGAACATACGCTAAAAAATTCACGATCAATCAGTATGATTTGGGTATGCTTACAGTATCAGCTTCAGATGTGGAATATACGGGTAAGGAGACAGATACTATTGAAATCGATGGACTGACGCGTGATGTAGATTATCAGATCAACTTTGGATCTTCGGATCTTGTTAATGTTGGTACAGTAACTGCAGCTTTAGTTGGAATAGGAAACTATAAAGGCAAAAATAGTTCGTACTATAAGATTACACCAATAGATGCTTCTAAGCTGACAATTAACGGTGTTGAAGATTTTTACTATTATACGGGTAAGGACATTGAGCCTGAAACAACCGTGACATATGGAAAAACTAAGCTTGAAGAGGGAATAGACTATGAAGTAAGTTATTTAAATAACAAAAATCCTGGTGATGAGGCTACTGTAAAAGTAACGGGACTTAAAAGAAACATTAAAGAAGGTTCGACAGTCTCTACGAGTTTCAAAATCTATAAGGCTGAATTGACAACCCTAAATACAAGTGTTTCCGGTCTTGAAAAAGTAGAACTGATAGATGGCAAAGCAGACCCATCGTTTGAAGTAAGCTGCAGTGGTACAACACTTACGGAAGGTGTTGATTATACATATGAATATGATGGAGATCTGACAAGTGCTGGAGTAGTGAAGCTTAAGATAATGGGCAAGGGAATTTACAGAGGAACAGTGACAATATTGTTTGTAGTTAAGGAAAAAGATCCGGATGATCTGACTGACAGCAAGATAGTTACTACATTGTCATCAAATAAGATCATATACGACGGCACAGAACAAACACCAAAGGTAAGTGTTAAATCAAGCGGTAACGCTTTGACAGAGGGAAAAGATTTTGTGGTCAGGTATGCGGACAATGTTGATGTCGGCACAGCGATAGCTACTGTCAGTGGAATTGGCATGTATAAAGGAAAAGTCAAGCTTCCATTTGAGATTGTGGAAAGAAGCATAAAAGAAGCAGACTTTGAATATGAGAAGAAATTTAACTATAATACAGCACCTATAGAGCCTGATATAGAACTGACCTATAATGGAATAATGCTTAGAGAAAGGCTGGATTATACAGTTGATTATAGTGACAATATCGAGCCGGGCAAGGGCAAGATCACAGTGTCTGGAAACGGAAATTTCTGCGATTATAAAGTACTTGAGTTTGATATTGTAAATCCTTATGCAGTTAGCGATGACAGTGCAGATAAAAAGGATGAAGAAGAAAAGAAAGATGATAAGAAATCTGAAAGCAATGATGATGAAGAAGAGGACGAAGATGCAGAAAACAGTGAGGATGTAGACAACAAGGTACCAGAAAGCATAAGCAGTAATGTCACAGAAGTTCAGGCAGCAATCATGAAGAATTACGGCTCGATTGATGACACTGTTGTACTTACACATACAGGAAGAAGGTTTGTATTAACCGGATTGTCAGGCAATGATGCGGTGATAACTGTTGCCAAAGGAAATAAGTTTACTATTGAAGATGGGATGAATGGATCGTTTTCATCGGCAGACAACAAGACAGTTTCTGTGTCGACGAAAGGGGTTGTAAAGGCAAAGGCGGCTTCGAATGGAACAAAAATCCTCTTTATGAATAGCAGTGGTGAGACAGTAGGGCTTACAGTGAAGGTTATAGATCCTAAGATCATTGCTTCTAACAAAAGGGCGATCAATCTGAGTGTAGGTGGTAAAATTGGTGTTCAGGTAAATGTACCTCTTAATGCATATGTAGTAGACATTAAAAACAATGGGGTTGCAAAGATTACAAATCCTAGTTTTAATGAAGCAGGTAAACTGGAAATAAATGGTACTGCTATGCACAAAGGTGTAGTGAGGATGCGGCTAAAGATACACAATAAGAAGTATACGATGAAGCTGAGAGTTAAATAAAAAATCAAAATACGTTAATGAAACCAGTCTATGCATTAAATGCGCAGGCTGGTTTTGTTTTGGGTTTTGTACACAATTTATGTTAATATGAGAAGTCATACTGTCGATAAATATATGTAGGTATAACTATGTTTATCTGTGGGAAAGGATACATGGATATGAATAAGATTTTTAAGAAAATAGCAATTATATTGAGTATCGTGATGGTATTATCTTCTCACAATATGGTTTTAGCGACAGATAATAGAAAAAATATTGCAGATGATGATGTTATTGTAAATATTCCTACTGATTATGTATATGATGGCAAGGCTAAAACTGTTAGCTCAATCGAGTATAATGGATCAACATTGACATATGGAATTGATTATACTGTTAATTACAATAAGACTAATATCAATGCCGGTACAGGGTATGCGTGGATAACAGGAATAAACAGCTTTAGTGGAAACAGGAAAGAGCCGATTCATATTGGAAAGGCTAGTATTACTACCAAGACAGTTTCTACATCAGATGTCGTATATGATGGAATGGAGCAAAATACCATTTATATCGATGGACTTGAGTATAAAGTAGATTACGATATACTATTTGGCGAATCTGGGAATATAAATGCTGGAACAGTCAATGCAACGATAATAACGCTGGGAACAAATTATAAAGGTTCTATGACTGTCAGCTATAATATATTGCCAATCGATATGTCTGAATTAAAAACCAATACGATTGAGGATTACTACATATATACGGGAAGTGAGATAAAACCGGAAATAACAGTTTCATGTAATCGGACCAGTCTTTTGGAAGGTACAGATTATAGCGTGACATATAGTGACAATGTAGATATTGGAACAGCAACAATTACTATAAAGGGCTTAAAAAGGAATATTGTCGAAGGATCTGAAGTTACGAAACAATTTAATATTTATAGAGGTGAATTTAATGACGATACCATATCTGTAAGTGGATTAGAAAATGTAGTTTTGGTTGAAGGCAAGGCAGAGCCGGAATTGATCGTCAGCTGCAATGGTGTGCCACTTACAGAGGATAAAGATTATACAATTACATATGACGGGGATATGACATCTCCCGGTAAGGTGAGACTTATTTTAACAGGAATAGGAGAATATGTTGGAACGTATACTACCGAATTTACTGTATATGAGGAAGAACCTACTAATCTGTCAGATGAATCAATAAGTATTTCACTTTCATCAAACGTAGTTACTTATGATGGAACTGAGCTAAAGCCAACAGTAAGTGCAAATGTAAGTGGAAATGAATTGATCGAGGGTGAAGATTTCAGTGTAAGATATGTAGAAAACATTGATGTGGGTGAGGCTGTCGCTATAGTCGAAGGGATAAATAAATATAGCGGTACTCGTAAGCTGCCGTTTGAAATAGTTCCGAGAAGTATCAAAGAGGCAGATTTCATTTACGATAAAATCCAAAACTTCTCGACAGGTGAAGTAGAGCCGGAACTTGAGGTTACATTTAATGGCATGCAGCTTCATGAGAGATTGGATTATATTAAATCATACAGCAACAATGTAAATGTAGGTACAGCAAAAATAACTGTATCTGGAAATTATAATTTTGATGATGTAGCTGTCCTTGAGTTTGAAATAGTCAATCCATATGCGGAGGAGAAAAAAGAAGATACACCGAGTGATAATAACAGCCCTGGTGAGGATAATCCGAGCGATGAAGAGGATAGCGGGAATAGTGAAGATAATGGAAAAGAATCGGTAGATGACAGCAAAAATACCGAAACGGTCAGTAGTAATCTTAATAGAATTGAAGATGCTATAAAGAAGAACCTGGGTGCAGTCGATGATACGATAGCTTTGACATTGGTAGGTAGCAAGTATTATCTTTCAGCACGCGATATTTCTGGAAATAATGCAGTGATCACTATTGCAAGAGGCAATAAATTTAGAATTACTGATGCAATGGCAGGATCATTTACTTCCTCAATGAGAAAACGCGTTTCGGTTTCTTCTAAGGGCGTTGTGTTTGCAAAAAGAGCAACAGATGGTGCAAAGATCAGTCTGGTAAATGATAAGGGTGAGAATGTAGAGCTAACGGTAAGAGTAATAAAACCGCTTATCTCTGCCAATCATAAAAAGACTATATGGTTCAAACGTGGTATGAATATAAAGTTAGCAATAGATGTACCGCTCAATATGTATCTGAGAGGTATAAGGAATGATGGTGTTGCGGATATTACAGGTACAGGCTTTAATGAAGATGGGAAGTATGTGATAAGTGGAAAAACTTTAACACGTGGAACTGTTATTGTCCGAATGAAGGTAAATAACAGAAATTATTGGGTAAAGATCGGAGTACTATAACGTATAAGTATAACAGCCTATGCAGTAAAATGCGTAGGCTGAATTTATGTTAAATTAAAGTGGCTGCGAATGAATTATTTTTTGTTTAGCAGCCACTTTAAGAATTTTCATATGTAATTCTTGTCCGTTTCAAGGCTGAATTTAGGAACAAAAAATGTTATAATTTAATGTAAAATAAAAAATAGATAAATTACATATACAAAAAAATCGGAGGAATAAATTACGAATATGAATGAGAAAACTCAGATTTTATTTATGCAGACACGACTTCTCAGACTCGCATCAGATAAGTGGAATATGTCATTGACCAGTGTTTTGGATTTGTTTAAAAAATATAAGATTTTAGAATATATCGATGATGCATTTGGGATTTTTCATTGTGAGGGGGACGAAGCAGTGCTGGAGGATATTGAACAATTAATGGACCGAAAGGAGCATAATGTAAATGTTTGAACTAACAGAAGGTCTTGTATTGTATCATGGGAGTTATTGTGAAGTTAGTGACCCTAATCTTGATAAGTGTGCAAAAAGAAAAGATTTTGGAAGGGGATTTTATCTTACATCTTCAAGGCAGCAAGCGGAACGGTTTTTGAAAACTTCAATTGCTAAGGCTTCCTCCGGTGGAATTATAGAATCTGGTAGAAATTATGGCTTTGTATCTAGCTTTCAGGTTACTAGTATTGATAAACTGGATATTCATGTTTTTAAGGAAGCTGATATTGAATGGCTGCATTGTGTAGCTGCGCACAGAAAAAGAAATACGTTTGTTGAAATCGAAAAAATGATGGAAAATTATGATGTAATAGTTGGTAAGATTGCAGATGATGCAACAAATGCAACGCTAACAGCTTATATGGCAGGGGCATTTGGTGATATAGGAAGTGCCGCAGCGGATAATTTCTGTATTAATCAGCTATTACCTAATAAATTAAAAGACCAATATTGCTTTAAGACAGTGAGGGCCTTAAAATGCCTGAAATACAAGGGGTGTGATAAAGTATGGATGAACAGATGATATCCAAGGAAAGGCTAAATTATACTATTGATGCGTTGGTGACAATGACGGTAGAAGAAATATCTGAGAAATTGGGAAAGAATAGCAGGGAGGTTCTTGTGGATTTTATAGAATCAAAAACAGGTCATGCACTGTATGATTCGGATACTAAATTGTGGTGTAATGGTCCATCGTACATTGCAGATATATACTATGATGAAAAGGGAATAAATATCTTTGAGAATTAACCTACAGCCTATGCAGTAAAATGCGTAGGCTGATTTTTCTTAATTGGAAAGCTTATATTAAGTAAAACGCTCGTTTAAGTAACTATTGACGTTATAAATAATATGTGATACTGTATACAAGTTCTAAAAATTCTAATTGCATTTCTAAATGTAATTCTTGGCCGTTTCAAGGCTGAATTCCGGAACAAAAAATGTTATAATTTAAGGAGAAATACGGGAACATAATGAGTAAGAAGATAACTCAGTGGCATCCGGCATTCTGCTCTGCAATGGAACTTGAATTTATCAAGGAAAAGGGCAAGCTGGAATATGAAAGAGAACATGAGATTAATTCAAAGCCCATAAAAATGGATTTGTTAGTAATCAAAAAGAAAAGCTCTGAGAATGTAGAAAATGAAATAGGAAGAGATTTCTTTGAACGCTACAACATTTTTGAGTATAAAAATCCTAAGGATGGATTAAATATTGATACATTCTTTAAAGTAGTGGCATATGCTTCACTTTATAAAGCAAATGCAAGTGAAGTGAATGGAATTAGAGCTGAAGAGATAACAATAAGCTTTGTAAGAGAAAGTAAACCCAAAAAACTGTTTTCGATATTGAAGAAGAATGGTGTTGAGATATGCCAGCGATACAAGGGAATATATGATTTGCAAGGATGCCCATTCTTTAGAGCGCAGATCATTGTATCGTCAGAACTGGATCTTAAAGAGCATCTATGGCTGAAATCACTTACTTCTAAAATGCAGGAAGTTGAAGCAGAAGAACTGATAAAACGAACTAAAACGTTGGAGGAAAAAGGTGATAAGGTAAATGCAGATTCTGTAATGCAGATAGCATTGGATGAAAATAGTGTTGTATTTGGAATTGTGAAGGAGGATAAGCAGATGTGTGAAGCATTAGTTAGACTAATGAAACCAGAATTAGATGCCGCAGTAGGTGCAAAGGAAAAGGAAGGCATTGAGATTCTTGTGGAAACGATGAGGGATATGGGAGGCACTGATGAAGCAATTGTTGCCAGGCTTATGGAAAAATACAATTTGAAAGAAAAAGATGCAAAAGCATATTTATAAAAAATGATTATAACCCCAGCCTATGCAGTAAAATGCGTAGGCTGTTTTTTGTTCTCTGTTTTGTGCACAATAATGCCTTAAATCCATAAATAATTGGAAAGATTTAGCCGATAAATTCTTTGAATAGGGGTATTGGTTTGTTTATATCCATGATTTTGTGGTAACTATAGAGTTGGACGCCATGGAAGGTGTCTGGAGGGTTTTAAGAAAACGGAGATAAGGGAATATGGCTAAAAAAGTTTTGAAAAAGAAAAAGAAGCATTTAAGACTTAAGAGAGGAGCACGTCGCACCATAGCTGCATTGCTTATGGTGACGGCTCTTATAGTTGCGGCTATACCTGCGCCATCAGCGCTCGCAGAAGGTGCGCAGTCTGAAAATGAAATGACAAATCCGGATGAACAGTCTACGGGTGAAGAAACTCTGCTTAATAATTCTCCGGATGATACGAGTAATGGCGGCGGGATGAATGTGCAGGCTGTAGCATTTCCTGTTATCAAAGGAGAATATCTATATACAACAGATGCTGATGAAACTGTGCTTAAATTTTATATTAGTAATGGAGATAAATTAACACTAAAAGATTACGGTGCTAGTGGGGCATATGATCTTGTTAATGATCAAGAAACAACTAATTGGGACAAAAGCAGTATTGCCTCGTTTACGTTACCTGCATCTGTAACATGTGAGGGAATGGACTATACTGTTATAGCATTAGGTATAAGTAGTGCAACTGATAGTAATGATGTATTGGAGTCGATAAACAATTCAGCAGTGACATCTCTTGAATTGACAGATTATGCTTTATGCAATTATACAAAGTTTTCAAATTTTGATTCATTTACGAATATTACCAGCATAGGAGCACATGCTTTTGATGGTTGCAAAAAATTTAGTGGAAGTAAAATAATCGGAGCAGCTGCAACTCATGTAGGATCATTTGCTTTTAAGGATACAGAAGTGACTTCTATTTCATTCCAAAGTGACAGTGCTTTGGAGGATAATGTGGGGGAATATGCATTTTCAGGTGCTAATAGTCTTGTTACGCTAGATATGTCGAACTGTAATTCCCTAACAAGATTTCCAGATAATGCTGCAGAAGGTTGCTCTTTACTGAAAAATGTCACATTCCCAGCAGAGCGTGAAGGATTTACTATAGGTGATAATGCTTTTAAGGATTGTGTTGTGCTTGAAAGTGTTACCCTCCCAGAGGGTCTTGCCACAATTGGTCAAAGTGCGTTTGAAGGTTGTACAGTACTTAATCCTATTAAAATACCTTCTAATGTTTCTGCGATAGGCTCTAAATGTTTTATGAATTGTGAAAAGCTGACAAAGGTTGAAAACCTTGAGAATACTTCTATTTTAACTCTTGATGCCGATGTTTTTTCAGGCTGTATTGCTTTAACAGAAATCAAACTTCCTAAAAAAGATGGTGGATCTACTGGAGCAGGAGGAGTTTCGTTAATTAAAACTGGCTCGTTTACTACGAATAAATCATTTACATCTTTCGTTGCATATCATAGGCAGCTGGCTGCAGAAACCATGTTGCAAGGATTTACAAAAAATGCTGATGGTTCTTGGAATGAGGTTGATGATTGGTTTTCGCCAGATGCAAAAATAGAGTATATAGTCGCATATGCGAAAAAAACTGAAGATGCTCCATTAACTAATGATAATAAATCAGATTTATTTTTATATGCTGAGAAAAAGGGTATTAAGTTTTATGACCTTGACAGCAATGGAACTGAAGATACAGAAGACTATTTTGATGGAACATATAAGGTAGACAATAGCGGAAATCTTGTTTATATCAACTATAGTAGATTGACACCTAATGCTGACGGTAAATATGATGTAAAAATACCAACTGATGTACTCGGCAAGACAGTAACGGGGATAGCTGCAAATGGTGTATTATTCCAAGATAAGAATGACATCAGTAGCGTAACCATACCAGATAACATAAAAATTATAGACAATCTTGCTTTTAATAACTGTGAAAATTTAGAGAAAGTTACATTTGAAGCAGAAGGAGCTTATGACATAAGTATTGGTGCTTCAGCTTTTAATGGAGTAAAAGATGATGAATTCAGATTCTATGGAGACATAGACGAAAGTAATGAGGCATTTAATTATGCAATGTCGAATACTTTAAAGAATGGTGAGTACATTAAATTTGTAAATAAGGATGGCTTGGGTACATCGTCAAATCCGTATCTCACAGTTCAGCATAAGGATGATATAGCTGCAACTATAATGGGGAAAACGATAAATGAACCAGCTAATACTCTGATAGATTGTGATCCACTTTATAGCACAGGTGGATTGGAAGAAGTTGTGATTCCATCAGGAATAGAGTATTTAGGCAAGATGTTCCAAAAATTTGGCTATGACGATCCGGAAACGGCAGTAAATGGAACACAGAATCAGACATTTAAGAGTATAACTGCTGAAAAGCTTCGTTACATATCAGATTTTGAATTTGGCGGCAATAGTGGTTTGGGAGAAAATGGTGCTAAAGTCAGCATAACTCTCACCGATGATGCCATAGTCGGCTATGCACCTTTCTGGTACTGTACGAGCTTAAAGAACGCAGATTTTACCGGTGGTGTTGATGGATTTTCATCAGCTGATGGAGCTCTTTACAAAAATTCAGGTGCTACAGTTCATGAATGTCTGCCGGGCAATACTACTTATGTTGCTCCAAGTACAGTAACTGAATTGGAGAAGTATTCATTTGCAGGAAAGTATAAGAATTTTGAATTGGCTAATCTTGAAAAATCAAATCTTACGCAGATTCCGGAAATGTGCTTCTACTATAATGATACATTGGAGGCTGTTTATACAAATCCTGGCTTGCAGTTTGTACAGGATAAGGCCTATACAAAGAGTGAGGCATATTCTACACAGACAATATTGACACGTTATCCTTCTAAAGAGGTAACTTGTGTAGGTAACCCGTATGAAGGAATTGACACTGCATATTCGGCTACAATTAAGGGCTATAAAGATGGAAATATGTATGTGTGGTATAAGGGTGTGACTGCAAATGGAAAGAAGATTAACTGGGAAGATTTTTCAAATCGTCAGATTGAAGATTGTAAAGTAGAGTACAAGGAGAATTACTTATATACAGGTAATCCTATAACTCTTGATCCGGAAGATCCGACAAGTGAGTCATACTTGAAAGTTACTTATGATAAGAATGGAAACTTTACAGACGTACTTGAGTATGATAGTGCAGGTAAGAAGGACTATACATTGCAGTATTATGGAAATACTGTAATGCCTGGTACAGTTTCAGTTGATATCATCGGTACTGGAGATTATAACGGAACAAAATCAATTTATTATACAATTGTTTCTACCAAGGATGATGACGAGAGTAAGCCACAGCTTTCAGCAAACTGCATAATTGAACCGAATCCGGTTACAAAGTATTTAGCTGATGGCTCTGCTATGTTGACAAAAGGTAAGGATTTCAATCTTTACACCACAGATGATAAGACAGTTGTAGATACAAATGACTATACTCTGAGTGGATACTACATGGATGAACAGTGCACAAAGAGTGCTAGTTCATTGTCTGCAGCGGGAACCTATTACTTTAAGGTAAGTGCAACTAAGGATAGTAAATATGGTGGTTACATTGTCGGAACTCTTGAGGTTAAATCCGGTGCGCAACCTGATCCAGATGAGCCTACTGACGATGATTCCAGCAAAACTCAACTCTCCGCCAACTGCTACATCGATCCTTCACCTGTAACAAAGAAGCTTACGAGCAAGGTTACGAATGCGGCGCTGGTTAAGGGCTCTGACTTTAATGTTTATACTACTTCAAACAATCGTCTGATAGCTCCTAAGGAGTACGAGCTTGAAGGATATTATTCGGATGAAGCATGTACTGATAAGATTCAGATACCGGCAAAGGTTGGTACATTCTACTTCAAGGTTGTGGCTAAATCGACAAAGTATGGCGGCTATATAGTGGGAACGCTCATTGTAACAGACACATCAGGTGATGATGCGGCGAGAAAACAGCTTTCAGCAAACTGCTACATCAGCCCGGTGCCTGTCAAGAAGGTACAGGAGAAGTCAAGTGATACTGTGCCGGTTATCAAGGGAACGGATTTCAATCTCTATACGATTCCGGAAAACACACTTGTGCCTCCGACAGAGTACTCATTGGCAGCATACTATCGCGATGATGCGGCAACTGACCAGATACCTATTCCGTCTTCACCGGGAACTTATTACTTCAAAGTAGTTGCTAATTCTACAGTATTTGGTGGATATACGATAGGGCAGATGGTTGTTACATTGCAGGAGGAAGAAGATGAGGATGCAGGCAAGCTCTCACTTTCAGAAAACTGCTATGCTAATCCTTCTATAATTAAGAAGAACAGTAACGGACGTTCTTCAGTTGCGGTAACTAAGGGTACGGATTTCAATCTGTATCTGGTATCAAATAATAAACTTGTGCCAACATCTGAGTATGAGGTTACAGGCTATACCGATGCAAGCGGAACTCCTGTCACAGTTCCTTCAGCTACAGGAAGCTACTATGTACTTGTAAGTGCAAAGAAGGGCTCGACTAAATTTAGGGGAACGATAAGTCTTGTATTGCAGCTGTCAAATACTGTTGAGGGTACGCTGTCGATCAATGCGATACCTGATCAGTACTGGACAGGATCTGAGATCAAGCCTAATCTTACGGTTTACTCGACTAATGATGGCTCGAAGAAGCTTACCCTTGGCACGGACTATACTTCGACGTACTCAAATAATATTAATCCGGGTGCGGCAAAGGTAGAAGTAAACGGACTTTCAAGCTACAGCGGACAGAGTGCTGCTACAGTATATTCGATACTTAAGTCTATTGAAAACTGTGATATCGAAGCAAACAATACCGAGTATACGGGAAATGCTACAACTCCGACAGTAACAGTTACTGATGGCGGCAAGCAGCTCAAGCAGGGTACTGATTTCGTTATTACAAAGATAGACAATAATGTAAAGATCAATAAGAAGAAGGGCAAGGTATTTATCAAGGGAATTGGCTATTATTATGGTACTAACTCGGCCAAGTTCTCAGTACTTAAAACTTACTCATCAAGTTCAAGCTCATCAAGTTCAAGCTCTTCATCTAAGTCGTCGTCATCGAGTTCGTCATCGTCTGCGGCTGATTCAAACTCAAGCACACCGGCAGCTTCGACAAGCTCAAATGGTGCGACAACTGAGACATCAAATGTAACTACACCGACCAATGCATCTGAAAGCAATGGAAATGGCTATGTCAACACAGGTACAGCTACACCTGTAGATACAGGCAATTCCGGACTTGATAATACTACAGCTACGATTAACGGCTCAACCGACAATTATGTAGTAAAGATCACTAAGTCTGATTTTGCAGATGCTGAGTTTAGGACGGCGCTTCTCGATGAATATGGAAACATTGATGCGCTGAGATACTATGCAATGGATATCAGTCTCTACGATGAGACGGGTACAACTATGATCGAAGATCCTCAAGGCGTTTCTGTAACGCTTACAGTACCGCTTCCGGATGAGCTTGCTCTGTATGGAGGAAATAACCAGGCAGCGGCAGTAGATCACTCAGGAAAGCTTGAGAATCTTTCGACAAGATTTACATCAATCGATGGAAGACCATGTGCAAGCTTCACAGCAACACACTTCTCAACCTATGGCTTCTATGTTGATACAAATAACCTGTCAGCAGGCAATTCGCTCGATTCGACACCGAAGACGGCGGATCCTATAAATCCTAAGTGGTTCCTGTCACTTGGACTTGCGGCATTGTCGGTATTCCTTTTCCTTAAGAAAGATCCGATACCGCAGCCGGCAAAAGCTGTAGTGAAAGTACCGGTAGACAACAGACCTGCAGCTCCGAGAATTAACCCAAGTCAGAGGACACGCATGAGGTAGACAGATGAAAAGGACTTTATGTATAATTGCTGCGGCGCTTCTCATGGTGGGAGCGCTGAGCATACTATTGGTAGCCCCGGGGACTTCTGAGGCTGAGAGTTCTATGACTATTGAGGATGGCGTACTTGTCCGGTACGCCATTTCTAATAATGATACAAGCGTCAATATCCCGGCAACTGTCAGGGAGATTGGCGATGAAGTATTTATGAATGCAAAGTCTTTGGAGGCCATCGGGATACCGTCTTCGGTCAAAAAGATTGGAAAGAGAGCGTTTTACGGCTGCTCAGGACTTACTCATGTGACTATCCAAAATGGTACTGAGAGCATAGGAGAGAGCGCTTTTGCGATGTGCTCGCGCCTTTCGCTCCTTTCGCTTCCTACCACGCTTACAGAGGTGGGAGATGGAGCATTTGCGGGGGATGTTGCGCTCGATAGTGTCATATTGGCTACGCCAAATCCATACTTTTTCTTAAATGAAAATGTCCTTTATAACATGAATTCTACAAGACTTGTCTCTTATATTGCAGGCAGGACTGATGCGGATTTCGTGATGCCGGTTTCGGTAAAGACGATACAGCCATATGCGTTTTGGGGCAGTGAGCATATGAAAAGCGCATATGTTTCCAATGGAGTAGAGACTATTGAGTCCTTTGCTTTTTGCAACGCTGCAGGACTTGAAAGCATTTATATACCGAATTCTGTGAAAAGTATAGAGGCTTATGCGTTTAGGGATTGCAGGAATCTCAAGTATGTTGCGATTGAAAATGGTGCCTGTGACATTGATCCGGCAGCTTTTGACGGCTGCGCAGAGGGACTTGAGCCTGAGTTTGATGTGAACAAGTCTGCATTCAGAACTAATGCAGGAAGGTTTGCTGTCAAGAAAACAGCGTCCGGGAATAAGATCGTCTCTGGAAATGAAGCCAAGAAGATCAATAATAAGAAGAATGGTGCAGAAGAAGCTAAGACGGAATCTGATAAGAATGGTGATACCGGGTCTGCTTTATCGAGCGTCAGTGGAAATGGAAAGAGTGTTGGTACTGTCGAAAATGGCGGTTCACTTGTCGTAAACTCGGTATGGGGGACCAAAGCTCCGTACAAACCTGTTGACAGGGAGCACCCAAAGGGAATAGTGGGTGCTGGAAAGATTGTTGGAGGTTCAGCATTTATCATTCCTACGGACAATTATAATTCTTTTTCGGGCAATGAAAAAAAGGAAAAGAATACCGGGAAAAATACAGTGTCATACAATGTAACGTATGAAAGGTAATTTTTGCAGCACATTTATATGATTATTCCATCTTTTTTCAAGCAGGCTGAGAGCTTTCCTTTCAGCCTGTTTTTTATGTTTTCATCTAAGGCTGAGAGGTCTGCGAGTATGTAGTCAAACTTTCCGAGCAAAGTGTAATCGTACTCAAGGATGTTGTCGCAGATTATATGTCTGGAATTTTTTGCGAGCATGGCTATGAAAGGTACTTCTTCTATACCTGTAACATCAGCATTAGGGTACAAGTATTTAATCTGGCTGAGTGTGGCACCCATACCACAGCCTACCTCGAGTATCCTAAATGATGCATTGTGATCAGTTTCGCATGACTCTAGCTTTTCTATGGCATCTTCATCGCCGATGATATAGCACCATATATCAAAGCCCCATTTATCTATGAATTTTTGGCGGCTTTCTACCATGGTCTTATTTTCTTTATCAAAGCCTTCTCCACCTTTATGATAGATCAATGAATTGTGCACAAGGTATTCTTTCCAGCCGGCAGCATTAATGCGAATGCCGAGGTCATCATCCTCAAAGTAGGCAGGTGAAAAAAGCTCATCAAAGATCATGGTGTGATCTTCATCATAAAGTTCTACGCTTTGGCAAGCTTCACGCCTTATGAGCAGCGCAAAGCCTGTCAGGCGGGCGCGTGCTTCCAATGGATTTTCGGAGGGGAGATTGATAGTTTGTGCTGATTTTAAGCATCCTTTGATAGTATTGTCAGGAACAGGGATTGTCTGTGACATAGCATTGTTTGAGACGCCGCTTACCATACCGGTATCAGGAGAATCATAGAGAGCAAGCTTTAAATATAGAAGTGATGCAGGCATAAGTACTGCATCATTATTTAAAAAGAAAACGTCATTTTCTTTATTGCAGAGTGAGTAGCCTATATTGCAGCCTTTTGAGAAGCCGAGGTTCTCTTTTGAACCATAATATATGATACCTTTCTGCTCTGCAAGCCATTCACTGACACCATCTGTCGAAGCGTTGTCCACGACAACTATCTCGGTATGCATAGGATCTGTATATGCGCGCACGCTTTTTAAGCATTCTTTCATTATTTCAATATCGTTATATGAAAGAATGACAATAGAAGTATCGCGCACAGAAAACTTCTTATATTTACCAAGCTCAGATAGAGCATTTACTATAGCAGAAACTATCTCTGAATCTTCATCTTTATCTTCGCAGCAATAATAAGCGTGCTGGAGGCATATATATGCCTGATCGATATTTTTTGTGAAATAATAAAGCCCCAGCATGAGATAAAGCTCAGCGTTAAATGGATTGACCTCGAGCCCCTTTCTTATTGCGTCAAATTCATTGGAGTAACAGCCGTTTTGCTCACATTCAGTTGCGTATTGGATGATTTCTGATATAGACATAAGACGTTAGATTCCTTTTTAAAAAAATCTATCATAGCTGGCTGGTTTAGTCAAATTAAAATGTATCAATAATAGTGATTAAATTTGTCCCTTGACAAATACGTGTATAATTGTATACGATAGTACAAATGTATGACAGATTAGCGCGTCTACGCGTTAACGCGTTAATCATCCTCTGATTATAAAATAGAATTAAGGAGAACGTGTTATGGAGAAGAAGCAGGAAATGATAGACCGTCCGGTCAAGATGAATGTACATACTAATCTTCTTGAGATCGAAGAAAAGATGTACCAGCTTAATGATGTTGAAAACCCGAATACATTCAGAAATATGTTTCCGTACAACCAGGTTCCGAGGATCGCATTCAATGATAGAGTTGTGCCGCATCATCTCCCTAACGAAATCTGGATCACTGATACTACTTTCCGTGACGGACAGCAGTCAAGAGCACCATATTCAACTCAGCAGATAGTTGATATATATGAGTTCCTTCACAAGCTTGGCGGCCCGAATGGTATGATCAGAGCCAGTGAGTTTTTCCTTTACAGCAAGAAGGACAGAGATGCCTGCTACAAGTGTATGGAGAAGGGATATAAGTTCCCTGAGGTTACATCCTGGATCAGAGCGAGCAAAAAGGACTTTGAGCTGGTCAAGAGCATGGGAATGAAGGAGACAGGAATACTTGTTTCCTGCTCTGATTATCATATATTCTATAAGCTTCACATGACAAGACGCGAGGC
This sequence comes from Lachnospiraceae bacterium MA2020, assembly GCA_000746015.1. Lineage (GTDB taxonomy): Bacteria > Bacillota > Clostridia > Lachnospirales > Lachnospiraceae > NK4A144. The sequence goes on from KN050797.1 coordinate 17,746, forward strand.
TATGGAGCATTATCTTTCAGTCATAAGAGAAGCGCTTGAAACGGGTATCTCACCAAGATGTCACATGGAAGATATCACAAGAGCTGATTTTTACGGATATGTAGTTCCTTTCTGCGTAGAGCTCATGAAGCTGCAGGAGGAGTACAAGATACCGATAAAGGTTCGTGCATGCGATACTATGGGATTTGGCGTAAACTTCCCTGGTGCCGTGCTTCCGAGGTCAGTACCGGGTATCATCTACGGCTTGCAGAAGCATGCTGGTGTACCTAGCGCAAATATTGAGTGGCATGGACATAATGATTTCTATAAAGCAGTAAACAATTCAACTACTGCATGGCTCTACGGAGCAAGCGGCGTAAACTGCTCACTCTTTGGAATAGGTGAAAGGACAGGAAATACTCCTCTTGAAGCGATGGTATTTGAATATGCGCAGCTCAAGGGCGATCTCAATGGTATGGATACTACTGTGATCACTGATCTTGCTGAGTACTTTGCTAAGGAGATAGGCTATACAATGCCTGATCAGACACCATTTGTCGGCAAGAACTTTAATGTGACAAGAGCCGGTATCCACGCTGATGGTATCCTTAAAAACGAGGAAATCTACAATATATTTGACACAAAGAAGTTCCTCAAGCGTCCGGTAAGGGTTGCAGTTTCCAATACTTCCGGACTTGCGGGCATAGCTCATTGGATCAACACATACTACAATCTTCCTGATGAGAGACACGTTGACAAGCAGTCAGAGCTTGTTTCATCAGTTAAGGACTGGGTTGATGAGCAGTATGAGGATGGACGTGTGACAGCACTTACCGATGAAGAGCTTGATGTACAGATCATGGATATCACAGCTAAGATGGGGATAAGATTATAAGACACAAAACGGAGGCACTGATGGAAGAGAACATACAAAGGGAAGGCGTTGATAAGTTTTCGCTGAGAGGCCGTGTTTACAAGGATTTGAGAGAAGACATACTAAACGGCAAATATAAGAAAGGCGATGAACTTAAAGAAGTTGCTATAGGAGAATCGTACGGGGTGAGCCGTACTCCTGTAAGGGATGCTTTTCATCAGCTTGAGCTTGAGGGGCTTATACGGATAGTGCCTAATAAGGGTGCGATCGTAGAGGGCATTTCCGCAAAAGATGTTTTTGATATTTACGAGATACGCTCACGTCTTGAAGGATTGGCTGCAAGATGGGCGTGTGAGCACATCACAGAGGCTCAGATGGACGAAATGGAAGAAGTTTTGTATATGTCTGAGTTTCATGCAAGAAGGAGTCATTTTGATAAGGTCACAGAGCTTGATTCGCAGTTTCACGAGCTTTTGTATGCGGCATCCGGTTCTAAGAGGCTTGAGCTTTTACTTGATGACTATCATCAGTATCAGCATTCTATCAGAAGGCTCTCGCTAGCTGCGTCAGAGCGTGGTAAAATAAGTAATGATGAGCACAAAGCCATTGCGAAGGCTATCCGGGAGAATAAGCCGGATGAAGCTGAGAGGATGGCACATGAGCATATCATGAAGGCGCTTCAGAATGCACTAGATAATGGACTTAGGGATTTTATGGAGAATGAAGGTAGCTTAACTTAACAGACATAATAAGGAGGGAAATATTTTGGCAAAGATTCAGATGACTACACCACTTGTTGAGATGGATGGAGATGAGATGACACGTATTATCTGGAAGCTTATAAAGGATGAGCTTCTTACACCTTTTATCGATCTCAAGACAGAGTACTATGATCTTGGACTCCCTTACAGGGACGAAACACGCGACCAGGTAACTATCGATGCTGCCAATGCTGCCAATAGGCTTGGAGTAGCTGTCAAGTGTGCGACCATCACACCAAACGATGCCAGGGTAGAAGAGTACAAGCTCCACGAAATGTACAAGAGCCCGAACGGAACCATCAGAGCTATGATGGACGGCACAGTTTTCCGTGCACCTATAGTAGTAAAGGGCATCAAGCCTACAGTTTCTACATGGGAGAAGCCTATAACTTTAGCACGTCACGCTTATGGTGATGTATATAAGAATGTAGAGATAAAGGTTCCGGGAGCAGGAAAGGCTGAGCTTGTTTTCACAGGCGAGGATGGCAAGGAGATCAGACAGACTGTATTTGAGTTTAAGGGACCTGGCGTATTACAGGGCATGCACAATACAGATAAGTCAATCAAGAGCTTTGCGCGCAGCTGCTTTAATTATGCGCTTTCAATGAAGCAGGATCTCTGGTTTGCATCAAAGGATACTATTTCAAAGCTTTATGATGCTGATTTCCGCGATATCTTCCAGAATATTTATGATACTGAGTTTAAGGATAAGTTTGAAGAGGCAGGAATTACATATTTCTATACTCTTATCGATGATGCCGTTGCCAGAGTAATGAAGTCAAAGGGCGGATTTATCTGGGCATGTAAGAACTATGACGGCGACGTAATGAGTGATATGATCTCATCAGCATTTGGTTCACTTGCAATGATGACATCAGTGCTCGTATCTCCTGACGGAAAGTATGAGTATGAGGCCGCGCACGGTACTGTTATGCGTCATTACTATAAGCATCTCAAAGGAGAGGAGACAAGCACTAACTCAGTAGCTACTATCTTTGCATGGAGTGGTGCACTGAGAAAGAGAGGCGAGCTTGACGGTCTTAAGGACCTTGAAGAATTTGCTGATAAGCTTGAGAAGGCTACTATTGATACTATAGAAGCAGGTGAAATGACAAAGGATCTTGCTCTTATCACAAGCATTCCAAATCCTACAGTACTTAATACCGCAGATTTCATTAAGGCTGTTCGTAAGAGACTTGCTGAGATGTGATCTACTTTAGGATTATTGTCATCCTGAACGAAGTGAAGGATCTTTAAAATAAGAAAGCCATAGTTCATGTTAATATAGAACTATGGCTTTCTTTCTGCTATTTATTGTTGGATTGAAGCAAAAAAAAAAACCAGTAGATAAAAATCTACTGGAATCGGGTTGGGCTGTTAAAAACAGTCGCAGCTCGTAGCGGAATCGAACCGCTGATTCTGCCGTGAGAGGGCAGCGTCTTAACCCCTTGACCAACGAGCCGTATTGGGTTTGTGTCTGTCGCGTGTCGCGAACAATGAAGATAATACTACAACCAAAACAATAATGCAAGTGTTTTTTTGAAAAAATTTGAAATTTTTTTATTGTATCGTAAAAAATGCCGTAAAAACGGCACTTTTCGGGCATAATTTTTTTTATTACACTTGACTAAGACAAAATTCAATGATATAGTAGCTATGTAACTATGAAGTGGGCTCTTGACGGGCCCACTTGTTTTGCGTTAAAAAAACGTTGGTATGATATGGAGGAGCCAGTGGATAATAATGCGATTGCAATGCGGTTTGCACAGTTGATAAAGCCGATTGTAGATGAATATGGTTTTGAGCTTATAAAAACAGAGTATGTTAATGAAAGCGGTAATTACTATCTCAGAGCTTACATTGATAAGCCGGAGGGGATTACTATTGATGACTGTGTGCTTGTAAGTCGCAGAGCCAGTAAGCTTCTCGATAAGGAAGATTATATAGAAGAAGCATATACAATGGAGATAAGCTCTCCGGGATTCATGAATGAGCCCGATGTGAAAGGAGATACAGAGTAATGGCTACAAAGAAAAAATCAGGCAAGGCGCAGGATGCTGCAAAGAATGAACTGCTTGAGGCGATTCTTTTATTAGAGAAGGAGAAGGCGATCAGCCGCGATACGCTTTTTGATGCTATTGAGAATTCCCTTCTTACAGCCTGCAAGAATCACTTTGGAAGATCTGAGAATATCCATTGTGAGATTGACCGTGAGTCATGCGAATATTTCCTTTACGCAGAAAAGACTGTAGTTGAGGAAGTTACAGACGAGCTCACAGAGATCTCACTTGATGATGCGGCTAAGTACAGCGCTTCAGCTGATTACGGCAGTGTTGTAAAGGTTGAGCTCAAGAGCAAAGAGTTCGGCAGAATTGCCACACAGAATGCAAAGAACGTTATATTGCAGAAGATCCGCGAGGAAGAGAGAAATTCTGTATATAATGAGTTCATTGAAAAAGAGCATGATATCATCACAGGTACTGTTCAGAGATTTATAGGTAGAAACATCAGCGTTAATCTTGGACATGCTGATGCACTTCTCTCAGAAAATGAGCAGGTTCGCAACGAGGTACTCAGTGCAAACGACAGGATTAAGCTCTATGTATTAGAAGTAAAGAATACTACAAGAGGACCAAAGATCCTTGTAAGCCGTACTCATCCTGAGCTTGTAAGAAAACTCTTTGAAAATGAGGTTACAGAGGTTGCTGACGGTGTTGTTGAGATCAAGGAGATCTCAAGAGAAGCAGGCTCAAGAACAAAGATGGCTGTATGGAGCAACAATCCTGACGTTGATGCAGTAGGTGCATGTGTCGGAATGAATGGTTCAAGAGTAAATGCTATCGTTGAGGAGCTTGGCGGTGAGAAGATCGACGTCATCGACTGGGATGAAAATCCTGCTATCTTCATTGAAAATGCACTTTCACCGGCAAAGGTCGTATCTGTTATCGTTGATGGTGATGCAAAGACAGCTAAGGTTGTAGTACCTGACTATCAGCTTTCACTTGCAATCGGTAAGGAAGGACAGAATGCACGACTTGCAGCCCGTCTTACAGGCTTCAAGATCGACATCAAGTCTGAGACTCAGGCTAAGGATGCTCCTGGATTCAGAATGGAAGATTACCTTAGTGATGAGGACGACGAAGAGTACTACGAAGATGATGAAGTTCTTGAGAGCGACATCATGGATGACGATATGATCGAGTCTGATGAGGATTACGAGGAAGATTACGAAGAAGATTACTCTGAGGACGAGGCAGAAGTTGAGGAAGCCGATGTTGAAGAGGCTTCAGAAGAGATAGAAGAAGATGAGTAATAATAAGGCTGTCAAGCGAGAAGTTACACGAAAGTGTGTAGGATGCGGCGAGATAAAGCCTAAGGCTGATATGATGCGAGTTGTCAAAAGCAGCGAGGGCGTCATATCGCTGGATGCCACACTTAAGGCAAATGGACGGGGAGCGTATATATGCAAGTCTGCTGACTGTATTAAGAAGGCAATAGATCGCAAAGGACTTGCACGTTCATTTAAATGTGAGCTTTCAGATGGAGTAAGGGACAGTCTCTTGGAGGAGTTTGATAAGCTTGGTATCAGATAAAGTTCTTTCTTTGCTGGGACTTGCGGCGAGAGCACGTCGCGTTGTAAGTGGAGAGTTTTCAGTCGAAAAGGCTGTGAAGATGAAAAAGGCGTATCTTGTGATCGTTGCAAACGATACGTCGGAAAATACAGCAAAGAAGTTTAGAGATAAGTGTAAATATTATGAGATTCCGATTCGTTTTTACGGAACGAAAGAGAGTCTGGGGGCAGCATTAGGCAAGGAGGAAAGAGCTTGCGTTGCAGTCCAGGACGAAGGTTTCGCGAAATCGATGATTGAACGTCTGGAGGAGTGACCGAATGGCTAAAATGCAAATTATGAAAATTACAAAGGAACTAAAAGAAAAAGGAATTAATGTAAGCAACAAGGATGTTGTCGAATTCCTTAATCAAAATGGTGCTGATGTTAAAGGTCACATGTCTTCCATAGACGATGAGTATATTAAGATGGTAAGAGATAAGTTTGACAATCAGAGTAAGGACATGGAGGAGAAAAGTACGAATCAGAAGGATACTGCTAAGTCAGAAGTAAAAGATGTAGAAAAGGCTCAGAAGCCAAAGGCGGCTAAGCACAATATTATCGTAGCTACTAACAATGCAAATGGACGCAATCGTCAGAACAGACAGATCGTTCGTATCTCAAATGGTAAGATCGAGGATGATAAGCCAAAGAAAAAGCCATTCAAGCACACTGAGGTTGCTTCACCAGATGCATTTGTTGTAAATAAGGAAGAAACTGAAGTAAAGCCTGCTGTAGAAGAAAAGGCTCCAGAGAAGACAGTTGAGGCTCCAGCTCAGAAGCCTGCAGAGGCAAAGACTGAGGAGAAGGCAGCTGAGACTAAGCCGGAAGCAGGACACGCTCGTGTTATCGGAAATGTTTTTGAGAACATGGAGAGACTTAAGAAAGAGCGTGCAGCTAAGAGAGCAGCGCAGCAGAATGATACCCAGAATCATCGTGATCGTAATTCAAACGGAAATTCGGGCAATGGCAATCGTTTTAACCGTGATGATCGTAAGGGTGACAGACAAAACGGAAGGAATGACAGAAATGGCAATGGTGATGGAAGAAATCAGGGCCAGAATCGAGGAGGTTTCAACCGTTCTGGATCATTTAATCAAGGTGGCGGTCGTGGCTTTAACGATGGTGGCAATGGTTCAAATAATAACAGAGGAAACTCGAGGTCGAACGCTCAGGGCCAAGGACAGAGAGGCAATAACAGCTTTGCGTCAGATGCTCCATCATCAAAAGAGTCAGTAAACAGACGTGATGCAGATCGCAGAAGACAGAGCGAGGCACGCAGACGTAAGGAACAGAATTACGAAGCTGCGATGGAAGAAGAGAAGAAGGCAAAGAAGTTTAATCCTCACGGCTTCCATAAGCCAGCTCCTGTAGAAAAGAAGCAGGAAGAGGAAGTTAAGGTTATCACTATTCCGGACAGCCTTACTATCCGCGAGCTTGCTGATAACATGAAGATGCAGCCATCAGCTATCATTAAGAAGCTTTTCCTTGAAGGAAAGATCGTTACACTTAATACAGAAGTTTCTTATGAAGAGGCTGAAGAGATAGCTTTAGGATACGATATCCTCTGTGAGCACGAAAAGACTGTTGACGTTATTGCTGAGCTTCTTAAAGAAGACGAAGAAGACGAGGCTGCAATGGTTAAGCGTCCACCAGTTGTCTGCGTAATGGGTCACGTTGACCATGGTAAGACATCACTCCTTGATAAGATCAGACAGTCACACGTTACTGATCGCGAGGCAGGCGGTATCACACAGGCAATCGGCGCATACAGCGTAAGCATTGATGACAGAAAGCTTACTTTCCTTGATACACCTGGACACGAGGCATTCACAGCAATGCGTATGAGAGGTGCTAATGCTACTGATATTGCTATCCTCGTAGTTGCTGCTGACGACGGTGTAATGCCACAGACTGTTGAAGCTATCAACCATGCAAAGGCTGCAGGCGTTGAGATCATCGTTGCTGTAAACAAGATGGATAAGCCAAATGCTAACGTTGACAGAGTTAAGCAGGAGCTTGCTGAGTATGAGCTTATCCCAGAGGATTGGGGCGGATCAACAGTATTCGTACCTGTTTCTGCTAAGACTGGTGACGGTATCGATCAGCTTCTTGAGATGTGTCTTCTTACAGCAGATATGCTTGAGCTTAAGGCTAATCCAAACAGAAAGGCTCGTGGTCTTGTTATTGAGGCCAGACTTGATAAGGGTCGTGGACCAGTTACAACTATCCTCGTACAGAAGGGTACACTCCATGTTGGAGATTTCATAGCTATCGGACACTGTCATGGACGTGTACGTGCTATGCTTGACGAAAACGGAAAGCGCATCAAGGATGCAGGTCCTTCAACTCCTGCTGAGATCCTTGGTCTTGATGATGTACCAGAGGCAGGTGAGATCTTTGTTTCACCTGAGACAGATAAGGAAGCAAAGACTTTTGCAGAGACATTCAAGTCTCAGCACAAGAAAGAGCTTCTTAATGAGACAAAGAACAGAATGTCACTTGATGACCTCTACTCACAGATTAAAGAGGGTGAGCTCAAGGAGTTCAACGTTATCATCAAGGCTGATGTACAGGGTTCAGTTGAGGCTCTTAAGGCAAGCCTTATGAAGCTTTCAAATGAGGAAGTTGCACTTAAGGTTATCCACGGTGGTGTTGGTGCCATCAACGAGTCTGACGTTATCCTCGCATCTGCTTCAAATGCTATCATTATCGGATTTAATGTTCGTCCTGATAACATGGCTAAGCAGTCTGCAGATAATGAAAATGTAGATATCAGACTTTACAAGGTTATTTACCAGGCAATCGATGATGTAGAAGCTGCCATGAAGGGACTTCTTGCTCCTGTATATGAGGAGAAGATCATCGGACATGCCGAGATCAGACAGATATTCAAGGCTTCTGCTATCGGTAATATCGCTGGTTCATACATGACAAGCGGTATGGTTGAAAGAGGATGCTCTGTAAGAATTTATCGTGGTGATGACATGATATTCGAAGGACAGCTTGCTTCTCTTAAGCGTTTCAAAGATGACGTTAAGGAAGTTAAGGAAGGATATGAGTGTGGTCTCGTATTCGATGGCTTCGATAAGGTTCAGGAGCTTGACCGCGTAGAGTTCTACAAGATGGTAGAAGTAGAAAGAAAGTAAAATGAGAAAAAATTCAACTAAGAATAACAGAATAAACGGCGAAGTAATGCGTGCACTCTCAAGCATCATCAGAGAGGTGAAGGACCCAAGAGTGGGTCCTCTCACTTCTGTGGTTGATGTAATTGTTGCTCCTGATCTCAAGACCTGCAAGGTATACATCAGTATACTTGGCGGAGCTGATGAGGCAAAGAGTACTCTTGACGGGTTGAATTCTGCTAAGGGATTCATTAGAAGAGAGCTCGCACATATCGTTAATTTGCGAAACACACCAGAGTTGACATTCATTATGGATGACTCTATTGCCTATGGCGTGGACATGTCGAAAAAGATTGAAGAAGTCCTTGCACATGACGGTATATCTTCTGACGTTGTGAGCGATGACGAAGATGAGGAATGTGAAGACGATGATCAATATTAATGAATTGGTGAGTGGAGCTAATACTATTGCCATTAGTGCGCATGTGCGCCCTGATGGCGATGCTGTTGGTTCCACTCTTGGTTTATACAATTATATAAAGAACAATTGGCCTGATAAGAAGGTAACAGTTTTCCTTGAAAAGCCTGAAGAGATATATTCTTATCTTAAAGGATATGAAGAGATCGTGACACTTGAGAAAAAGACAGCTGAAGAGAAGCTTATGTTCCCTGCTCAGATTGAGTCTTATGATCTTTTCTTTGCGCTTGATGTTGGAGATGTTGACAGACTTGGTGAAGCTGCAGCATATTTTGAGGCTGCTAAAAAGACTGTCGGTATCGATCATCATGTCAGCAATAAGGGGCTTTGCGAGACAAATTATATCGAAGCTACTGCAAGCTCAACTGCTGAGCTCGTATATACTACTTTTGATGAAGATAAGGTTGATGTTGAGGTAGCAAAGTGTATCTATACAGGAATCATACATGATACAGGTGTATTTCAGTATTCCTGCACTTCAAAGCGCACGATGGAGATAGCCGGAAAGCTTATCACTTATGGCTTTGATTTTACCGCTATCATCAATAAGACTTTCTATGAAAGGACTTATAAGCAGAATCTTATTTTGGGACGTGCTGTAATGGAGAGTATCCGCTTTATGGATAAGCGCTGCATAGCCGCAGTTGTCGATCATAAGGTTATGGATTTTTATGGCGTTACAAGCGCAGACCTTCAGGGAATCGTTAATCAGCTTCTGCTTACTAAGGGAGTAGAGTGCGCTATCTTTATGTATGAGTCAGATCCTCACACATATAAGGTTTCCATGCGCTCAGGCAATTTGGTTGATGTGGCTTCTATCGCTACACACTTTGGCGGAGGCGGCCATGTAAGAGCAGCTGGCTTTACCATGACAGGCACATATCACGATATATTAAACAACGTTTCAGAATTGATAGAGAAGCAGCTGGATGCAGACAAATAATTTTAACGGGATAATCCCGATCAGGAAAGAATTGGATTTCACATCTAATGATGTAGTGGCAAAGCTACGAGGAATTCTTCATATGCGAAAGATAGGTCACACGGGCACACTTGATCCACAGGCGACAGGTGTGCTTCCGGTGTGTCTTGGACGCGGTACTAAGCTTGTAAATCTTCTTACAGATACAGATAAGACGTATCATTGTGTGGCAAGGCTTGGCATTACTACTGATACGGAGGATATACAGGGTACCATAACCGGTGAATATGATGCATCTTCAGTAACGGAAGGAGCACTGAGAGATACAGTGCTCTCTTTTATTGGAGATTATAGCCAGATACCACCTATGTACTCAGCCAAAAAAGTAGGTGGAAAGAAGCTATATGAGCTGGCGCGTGAAGGCAAGGTCATAGAGAGAAAGCCATGTGATGTGAAGATACTTGGCATCGAGAACCTGGAGATCAATCTACCGGAGTTTAGCTTTGATGTATCATGTTCAAAGGGTACGTATATACGCTCACTTTGCAGAGATATTGGTGAGAAGCTTGGCTGTGGTGCTACAATGATATCACTTGTCCGTACCCGTGCAGGCGGCTTTGAACTTGATGAGGCAATTACGCTTGATGAGTGTGAGAAGCTTATGCAGGAAGGTCGTATCGAGGAAAAGATACTTCCTATGGACAGAGTTTTTGATGATTGTAAGTCCCTTGTTATTTCTGGCGAGATTGAGAAAAAAGTACGTAATGGCAACAGTTTTAAGATAAAAAAGCCAGATGGAAGATACAGGGTTTATTTGGAAAGCGGCGAGTTTGCTGCAGTTTATGACATAAGAGGCGGGATAGCGAAGATATGCGGATATTTTCTGACATAAGAGAGTTTAAGACAAAATCAAATACTTCAAAGTGTGGAACTGCTGTTGCGATCGGCAAGTTTGATGGCATTCATCGAGGGCATCAGAAGCTTTTTGATGTGGTCAAGTCTGCAAGAGAAAAAGGACTTAAGACAGTAGTTTTTACATTTGATATGCCACTTGCCGCTTATTTTACAGGGCATGAAGTGCAGGTGCTCACTACCAACGAGGAGCGCAGGGAGTATCTTGAGGATATGGGAATCGATTTCCTCATAGAGTTTCCGGTAAATGATAAGACTGTATCTATCGAGCCTGAGTTTTTTATTAAAGATGTGCTTGTAAAGTCGCTTCATGCGAGGATAATCGCGGCAGGCAGTGACTGTAGTTTTGGTAAGGGCGGAAGAGGAAATCTTGAGCTTTTGGAGCAGATGGAGTCTGAGCTTGGCTATAAGACTATCGAGGTCGAGAAGGTAAGTTTTGACAATGAGATAATAAGCTCCACCCTCGTTCGCTCAAAAGTTTCTAAAGGCGATATGGAATATGCTAAAGAGCTGCTTGCTCACCCGTATTCTGTTAGTGGAAGAGTGGCTCATGGCAGGAAGCTTGGAAGCTCTGTATTGTCTATGCCTACAGTGAATATTATGCCGGATTCGACTAAGCTGCTGCCTCCCTTTGGAGTTTATTTTTCAGATGTTGTGATAGGTACGGCTGTCTATCATGGTATAACAAATATCGGCAGAAAGCCTACAGTGGCTGAAAATGATGCTATCAGTGTCGAGACTTACATATATGATTTTGATGATGATCTGTATGGAGAGTATCTGCGTATCGAGCTGCTTCACTGGCATAGAGAAGAGATGAAGTTTGACGGGCTTGATGCACTCAAAAAACAGATGCATGCTGATATGGAGACAGGAAGAAAATATTTTAAGTTTTCTTAAAATATTTGTTGACATATAGATTGAAGAGTGATATTATTATATCTGTTGCGGCACTCAAGTGCTGCGAAGAAAAATATATCACGCGGAAGTGTCGGAATTGGCAGACGAGCAAGACTAAGGATCTTGTGCATACTACTTGCGTGCGGGTTCAAGTCCCGCCTTCCGCAGCAAAAAGGACTAAATCTTTGATTTAGTCCTTTTTTCTTTGGAAGGGGCACTTGAACCCGGTTTGCCTGCGGCAAACGGTTCAATCTCCTCGTCGCAGAGCGACTTCGTCGGTCGGTTCGAAGGGAAAAAGGTCCACTGGACCTTTTTCTGTTTCCTTCTCACCCCGCCTTCCGCAGCTTCCTCATAAAAAGGAACTAAATCTGTCGATTTAGTCCTTTTTCTTTGGAAGGGACACTTGAACTAGATTTAATTTGCGAATAATGAATGATTAAATTCGTGTTTGTTTTAAAAATTGGTATATAATATAAAGAGAAAATTAGGAGAAATCATCATGGCAAATATTAATCACGCGGAGCGTGCAAAGGAGCTTTTTTTAGAGGGATATAATTGCTCTCAGTCGGTTGTGCTGGCGTTTGAAGATATGTATACAATGGATGCTAAGGAAGTTTTGAGGCTTTGCTCACCTTTTGGTGGCGGTATGGGCAGGCTTCGTGAAGTCTGTGGTACTGTGAGCGGTATGTATATGGTGCTTGGTATGCTTTACGGCTACAATGACCCAAAGGATTATGAAGGTAAGAAAGAGCTTTACGCGAGAGTGCAGGAGCTTGCAGCTAGATTTAGAGAGGCGAATGGCTCTATAGTATGCCGTGAGCTCTTGGGACTTGATCATAAGAGTGATGAGTCGGTGCCGGAGAAGAGGACGGAAGAGTATTACAAGAAGAGACCATGCCCTGATCTTTGTGCGTGCGCAGCAGGCATACTTGAAAAATATATCGAGGAAAATCCACCAAAATAATAAAAAACATAATCTGATAAAAAAAGAACAATCTTATATCATATTGTGTGATACAATAATTGTGTAGTGAGAGATTTTGTACAATGTATTATTGTTGGAGGAAAACACGATGTGGACTATAAGCGAGATTAAGGAACAGGGAAAGGCAGCTTTTAAGGCTAACTACTGGAATTGTGTGATCGTAAGCTTAGTAATGGGCATAGTAGCCGGAGGAAGTGCAGCAGGCGGAAGAACGGCAGCCGGAGGAAGCGGAGCACGAGAGCTCAAAGAGTACTTTGAAAGTATGGATCCTGAGCTTATACCTATAATTATCGCAACTATCATGTCAATATTTGCATTGGCTATGATCATTGGTATATTGATAAAGATCTTTATATCTAATCCTTTGAAGGTAGGATGCTATACTTTCTTCAGAAAGAATATTCAAGGAGAAGGTGAGCTGAATGACATAGTCTCTGGTTTCCATGGTTTTGGCAGGACATTCATTACTCTGTTTTTGACAGATCTCTTCGTGTCTTTGTGGTCACTGCTTTTTGTAATACCTGGAATCATCAAAAGCTATTCATATCGTTTAGTACCTTACATAATCGCTGATAACCCAGAGCTTTCATCCACTGAAGTGATCACGCGATCAAGAGAGCTTATGAATGGACATAAGTTTAAGGCTTTCCTTTTGGATCTTTCATTTATCGGATGGATATTAGCAGCAGTTTGTACTTGCGGTATTGCTGCAATTTTCTGGGTTTCACCTTACATTAACAGCACAAATGCAGCGCTTTATATGAGACTTAAAGAAGAAAATGGCAATTATGATAATGAATACAGAGAGTTCTAAAGTTTTTGGAAAAAGATAATATAGTAGAATAGATAAAAGGGCTCGCCGCAAGGCGGGCTCTTTTCTTGACTATTTTTGTCTATTTAGGGTGTGCGGAAATTTATTAAAATAATTCGTTGACATTTCGAAAAAGAAGATGTATAGTGAAAATGTCATATGGAAAGGGTTCCATACGGAGAAAGGTTGTTGATAATGCGCAGGAAAATTACTGCGCATTAAAAAAGGAGAAATGTGGAAAGGGTTCCACAAATAACTATTCATGTCCGCAAGATGTGCGGGGAAAGGGAGTCAAAATGAAAAAGCCTTTATCAATTGCTTTAGCAGGAATTATGGCGATGTCACTTACAGCGTGTGGCGGAGGAGCATCTGCAGCCGGAAGTGCAGCTACTTCTTCAGGTGGTACAGAAGGAGCGTCTTCTACAGAGGCAAAAGCAGCAGCTGACGGAGCAGTAAATCTCACTATCTGGAGTCCTACCGATAGAGAGTCAGTAGAGACATGGTGGACAGAGAAACTTGGTGAGTGGAATGCTGCAAATCCGGATATACAGGTTTCGAGAGAGGCTATCGACCGCTCTGACTCATACGCATATGATAATAAGATTGCGACAGCTGTTACTTCCAGCTCACTTCCTGATATCTTTTATGTGGATGGCCCGCAGGTATCATATTATGCGGCAAATGGAATAATCGTACCGATCGATGATTATTTTTCAGCTGACGATATGAAGGATTTTGTTCCTTCAACCGTTGCTCAGTGTACATATGACGGCAAGCTCTACGCTATGTCTGCTACTGAGTCTTCTGTAGCTTTTTATTACAACAAAGAGATGCTTAAAGATGCAGGTGTAGATGTAGAAGATCTCGACAAGAGGACAGTAGATAACCCTATCACATGGTCTGAGATGCGTACTATAGCCGAGAAGTGTACGACAGGCGATCATGTTGGTACACACGTTATCATGGATCACGGCGAGGGTCTTCCATATGCACTTGAACCAATGTATATTTCTGAGGGAAAAGATTACATAAATGACAAAGGTGACTCTGCAGAAGGCTTTGTAAACAGCGATGAGGCAGTAAAGACAAGTGCATTCCTTGCACAGCTTATCGCAGACGGATATGCAAACGTGGAGCCTATAACAGATGAGTTTCTCAACAAGGGATGTGCAACAATGATCGGCGGATCATGGGAAGTTGCCACACTTACAGCAAATGCTGATTTTGACTGGGGCGTAACATATTATCCGGTTGCAGATGACACAAAGAAGGCTGTTTCACCATGCGGAGACTGGTCAGCAGCAATTTCTAAGGACTGCAAAAATGTAGAGGCTGCAGGCAAATTTATGCAGTGGCTCATGAGCACAGAGAATGTTGCAACTTATGCATCTGCTATCGCAAAGCCTGCTACAAGAAATTCATCTTATGAAAATGAGACTATGGCTGATTACAAGAATTTCCCACTTTCATTGATGGTAGAGCAGCTCAACAATACAGCAGTTCCTCGTCCTCGTACACCATCCTATGCATCATTCTCAACAAAGTATGCTGAGGCTATGACAAATATCTTTTCTGCTGCAGCATCAGATCACAAGGTAGATGAGGCTTATATCAAGGAGCAGCTTGACAGCGTAGCTGCAGACTTCACAGAAGATTATAATACCTATTACTCAAAGTAATGGAGCTATGGTCCGCTTGCATCAAAAATGCAGGTGGACCAAATAAATAAGTGCTATGAAAAGTGAGGAATTTCCAATGGCTGATCCAAACAGAATTAGTAAACGAAGCGAACATGTGGCGGCTGCGGCATTTGTTACACCCACACTTATCCTTCTGATAGCTTTTTTGGTAGTACCTATGATCTATACTATATATTTTTCGATATACCGTTATCAGATCATGCGGCCTAATGACATAACATTTGTAGACATCCAGAATTACATAAAGCTTTTCAAGGATAAAGACTTCTGGCATGCTTTCAGAAATACATTGTATTTCACGGTAGTGGTAGTTCCTGTACAGTGTACACTTGCTCTGGCACTTGCACTTCTGGTAGCGTCAAAGACCAGAGGAGTAGCTTTTTTCCGTACTATGTACTTTGCACCTCAGCTCACATCTATGGTAGTAATATCCATACTCTGGACCATTCTTTATAATTCCAACCCTTCAACAGGACTTATCAATTCACTGCTTACGAGCATTGGATTGGAAAGTGTGAATTTCTTAAGTAATCCCAGGACAGCGATGAATTCGATCATATTTATGTCGGCATGGCAGGGCGCAGGCTATCAGATGATGATATTTATAGCGGGACTTCAGGCTATACCTGCTTCACACTATGAGGCGGCATCTGTGGACGGAGCAACAGGATTTCAAAAGCTCATATATATCACACTCCCGGGGTTAAAGTCGACGATAAAATATGTCCTGATGATAACCATGATACAGGCTATGAAACTCTTTACACAGCCGTATGTTATGACGAAGGGCGGACCTCAGAATGCGACAAAGACCCTCGTATATTACATTTATACCGAAGGTTTCCAGGAGGGTAATTTTGGATATGCCTGTTCTGCGGCTGCAGTATTCTTTGTGATCGTAGTCACAATGTCACTTATTATGAAACGTATCACTATGGCGAAAGACTGAAAGGGGATAAAGCAATGAATACGAAAAGTTCGATTGGAAGAAAGAATGCCTTGAGCAGGTTCCTTTTCTACTTTGGTAATCTTCTCATAGGTATAGTATTTGTATCACCTCTTTTGTGGATGGTCTGCGCCTCGCTGAAACCGGAGGCGGAAATATTCGCCAACATGAATTCTATAAAAACGTTTATACCGACTCATGCGTCGCTAAACAATTATATAGAGGTATTTACAAGATTAAATATACCGAATGTACTTAAAAACACTCTGCTCTATATTGCGCTGATACTTGCGGGAGATCTGTTTTTTAATTCGATATGCGGATACGCATTGGCAAAATTTGATTTTAAGGGAAGAAATCTGGTGCTGAGCCTTGTGATCGCTCTTATGGTACTGCCTATGGAGGCGATCATGCTGCCTTTATATATAGAAATGTCGCAGCTGCATTGGGTAAATACGCTGCAGGCGTTGGTAATTCCGTTTATACCAAAGTGTTTCTCGATATACATGTTCAGACAGTTTTTTGTTGATGTTCCGGATGAATTGATCGAGGCAGCATCTATAGATGGATGCGGACCTGCGAGGACGTTTTTCAAAATTGTGATGCCGATCTCCAAGACGGTCTATGCAACTGTATTTATCCTTGATTTTGTAGCGCATTGGAATGACTTTATGTGGCCTTTCCTCGTAATGACAGGCGAAGAAAAAAGAACTATTCAGCTTGCGGTACAGGTATTCTTCGGTACTCAGCCGGTTCATTACAGCGCGATAATGGCGGCTCTCGTTATTTCGGCAATTCCTATGATTTTGATGTTTGTCTTCATGCAAAAATATTATGTTGAAGGTATCGCATCTTCCGGTATAAAAGGTTAAAATATAATGGAAAATAAACCGAAAGGAATATGATATATGGCTACTATTCAGGAAGTTGCGAAAACGGCAGGAGTCGGTGTTGCAACCGTTTCAAGAGTTATCAACGGGACGGGATACGTCAAAGAGGAGACCCGGGAACGGATAGAGGCGGCTATAAAGGAGCTCAATTACACCCCGAATGCTATGGCGAGAAATCTCTATCGCAACAGAAACGGAATAATTGCTGTAATAGTTCCTGAGATCGACCATCCGTTTTTTGCATCGTTTGTTAATGAGCTTGAGGAAATATGTGCCGAGCATAAGTATAAGATAATGCTCTGTAATACCTGGTTTAAGGAAAACTATGAAAAGCAATATCTTAAAATGCTTGAAGAAAGGCTTGTAGACGGCATAGTTGTAGCATCACATACTCTTGATGTGAAAGAATACTCATCCATCGACAGACCTATAGTTGCCTTTGACAGGGAGCTAGGAAATGGGATACCTTGTGTAAGGTCTGACCACGAAGTCGGCGGTCGTATGGCGGCAGAAGAGCTTGTCAGAGCAGGCTGCAAGAATGTGGTACAGCTGAGAGCTATAAATAATAAATCGGCGCCGTTCGTTATCCGTCACAATACTTTCGAGCAGGTAATGAAAGAAAACGGTGTCAAATACCAGAATGTTTTTACTAAATGGAATTATCTGAGTTACGAGTATAATTGTGAGCTCTGTCAGGGATTTTTTGAAAAATACCCGAATATTGACGGAGTTTTTGCAACGGATATCCTGGCGCTCAATCTTGAAATCGAGGCTTTGAAGTCGGGACTTAGGATACCGGAGGACTTAAAAATAGTATCCTATGACGGAACAAGTATGATCGGGCTGTCGCATCCGTCTATTACAGTAGTGGTGCAGCCTATCAAGGAGCTGGCGGCTGAATGTTTCAGACAGCTTGAGATGCGCATGAATGGTGAAAAGACAGAGAATGATCTCATAACCCTGCCGGTTTCATTTAGGCGAGGCGAATCGACAATTAATAAATGAAAGTGCAGGTATTACCTATGATCCGTGAGAAGTTAAAAAAGGCAAGAGAATATGAGGCTAGCGCGGCAAAGAAGATAGCTGACGAGGAGAGACCTCTTTTTCATCTGACTCCGATGGCAGGATGGATGAACGATCCTAACGGATTTTCCATATATAAGGGCAAAGTACATCAATTTTACCAGTATTATCCGTATGAGACCGCATGGGGCCCGATGCACTGGGGGCACGCTGTATCAGAGGACTTTGTGAAGTGGGATTTCCTGCCGGCTGCCATTGCGCCGGATGAGGCTTATGACAATTTCGGCTGCTTCTCCGGAAGTGCCGTCGAGATGCAGGATGGCAGACAGATGCTTGTATATACAGCAGTTAAAGAGTCAGATGGTGAAGATGGCGAAAAGATCATACGTCAGACCCAGTGCGTAGCCTATGGCGACGGAGTTGACTATGAGAAGTATGAGGGCAACCCGGTTATTGATGCCTCTACTTTACCGGAAGGATGGAGCAAAATAGATTTCCGCGACCCTAAGATATGGTGGGATAAGGATGAGAAGTGCTACTATCTCGTGGCCGGCAATCTGACAGATGATGCAAGCGGGGCAATTGTACTTTACAGAAGTGAGGACACACGCAATTGGAGCTTTGTGACAGTCCTCGACAGATGCAGAAATGAATATGGCAAAATGTGGGAGTGCCCTGACTTCTTTGAGCTTGACGGCAGGCATGTGATCATGACATCTCCTCAGTTCATGAAGGCAAGAGGTATAGAGTTTCACAATGGAAACGGAAATATCGTGATCATTGGCGATTACGATAAGGCAAGTCATGAATTTACGAGAGAATATGTAAATGCCATTGACTTTGGACTTGATTTTTACGCTATGCAGACCCTTGAAATGACTGATGGCAGGCGAATAATGACAGCCTGGATGCAGTCTTGGGAGTCTTCAAGAGTAGTGCCGGAGGGGCAGAAGTGGTTTGGTCAGATGATACTTCCGCGTGAGCTCAGTATTAAAGACGGCAAGCTGTATCAGCTCCCTGTAAGAGAGATCAACAATTACAGATCGGGACATCGTGAGTTTAAGAATGTCTATCTCGGAAAGACAGAAAAGCTGCAGGGCGTAGAGGGAAGAGTATGGGATATGGAGCTTGAAGTGTCTCCAAACGGCTCAGACATCTACAAGAGCTTTAAGGTCGAGCTTGTGTCTGAAAATGATTACCATACTGATATAGTCTATGTTCCTTCAGAAGGCGTTTTGAGATTTGACAGGACATATAATGGCTTCGCAAACGACATCCTTTCAAAGAGAGATATCCCTGTAAGATATGATGGAGGAAAGATAAAGCTCCGTATACTTCTTGACCGTTTCTCTGTAGAGATATTTGTAAATGACGGAGAACAGGCTTTTTCAGCAGCATTATATACACCGGAGAAAATTGATGATGTGAGATTTTCATCCAATGGAGCAGCAAGAATGGATGTGGATTTCTGGAAATTGACGTTTTAAATCTACATTATGTCTGAATATTTGTGCAGTATACATAAAAGTACAAATGTATACTTGCAAAAATGTATAAATATTGAATACATCCGACAATTTTTATGGTATACTATCTATTATTGATACAATAAATCGTATTCTTTGTATCTGTGGTTGGAGAGCTACAGATCCATAAAATATGGAAGGGGACTATATTATGCACAATAAGGTAAAAAGAAACGTAATTGTCGGACAGTCTGGAGGACCAACAGCAGCGATCAATTCTTCGCTCGCAGGCGTTTTCCGGACGGCTAAGGACAGAGGGTACAATAAGATTTACGGTATGCTTCATGGTGTTCAGGGTCTTATGGAGGGAAGATACATTGATCTGTCGGAGCATATCAGGACTGGTCTTGATGCAGAGCTCTTAAAGCGTACACCTTCAGCTTATCTTGGCTCATGCCGTTATAAGCTTCCTGGAATCTATGAGGATAAGGAAGTTTATGAAAAGATATTCAAGATCCTTGAGGAACTTGAGATTGACTGCTTTATCTATATTGGCGGCAATGATTCTATGGATACTATCAAGAAGCTTTCTGACTACGCTATCGTGATGGGTTCAAATATCAGATTTGTTGGTTGTCCAAAGACTATTGATAATGATCTTGCACTTACAGACCACACACCTGGCTACGGCTCAGCAGCTAAGTATATCGGTACTTCTGTAAAGGAGATCATACGTGATGGATGGAGTCTTGAGACTTCACACGGCCAGATTATGATCGTTGAGATCATGGGAAGAAATGCAGGCTGGCTCACAGGCGCTTCTGCTCTTTCAAAGGGCGAGGATTGTGACGGACCGGATGCTATATATCTTCCGGAGCTTGATTTTGATATTAAAGCTTTTGTTGATAAATGTCGTGAAATGCTTAAGAAGAAAGCATCGATCGTTGTTGCAGTATCTGAAGGTATCCATACAGCTGATGGCACATACATCAGTGAGATGGGCAATACCACGGAGTATGTAGATGCATTTGGACACAAGCAGCTTACTGGTACGGCAAGATACCTCTGCGATCTGCTTTCAAAGGAAATTGGCTGTAAGACACGTGCTATCGAGCTTTCTACACTTCAGAGAGCAGCAAGCCACTGTGCTTCACGTGTAGATATCCTTGAGGCTTATGAGGTAGGTGGTGCAGCTATGAAGGCTGCTGACGAAGGTGATAGCGGAAAGATGGTTGTTATCAAGAGGCTTTCTGATGATCCTTATCAGGCAGGAACAGAGGTCAAGGATGTTCACAAGATTGCTAATGATGAGCGTCTTGTTCCTAGAAACTGGATCACTGCTGATGGCACATATGTTACAAATGAGTTTATTACTTATGTAAGGCCTCTTATCCAGGGTGATGTATCACCAATCATGGTTGATGGTATCCCACGTCACCTCTATGTACCTGGATATCAGGATCTGCTTTAATTGAATATAGTTTAATAATACCAATGGCGCTGTATCGAAAGATATGGCGCCATTTTTGTATTCATTTAAAAATCATATTGACAATAGAAAAGTATGTGCTATATTAAGTGTACTAGGATATGTAATACAGTTAATACAGATAGTACAGATAATACACATTAATCTATGAAAGGAGGGCACAATGGATGCTGATAAGGATTGATTACCAGGATAGCAGACCTATATACGAGCAGATAGCCGCGGGGGTCGAAAGACTTATATTATCAGGAGTTATTGAGCCGGATGAGCAGCTGCCATCAGTAAGAAGTCTGGCGATGGAGTTGTCTACAAATCCAAATACAGTGCAGAAAGCATTTGCACAGCTGGAGCGTGACGGTTTTATATATACAGTGAAAGGCAGGGGAAACTTCGTGCAGAAAAATATATCACTTATAGAAAACAAGAAGCAGGAACTGATAGATGCGATCAAGGCAATACTTAAAGAGGCTGAGGAGCTCGGTATTTCAAAGAGTGAGATACTAAAAGACCTGGAGAGCTGAAAAAGGGCTTTTGAAACATGGAGGAAGGGCAAAATGATCGAAATTAGAGATTTATATAAAACCTTTGATACGGGCGGAAAAGAGGACGTTGTGCAGGCGCTCAACGGCATTTCGCTTGATATAAATGAGTCGCAGGTGTTTGGACTGATAGGTACTAACGGCTCCGGAAAGTCTACGATGATGCGCATTGCGGCAGGTATATACAGGCCTGACAGCGGAAGTGTCAGCATAGACGGCAGGGAGGCATTTGATAATCTTGAGGCTAAGAAAAATGTATTTTTTATTGCTGATGAGCCATATTATCACACAAATGCCACACCTGAGCTTATGAAAAACTATTATTCTGATATCTATGAGAATTTTGATAAGCAGAGATTTGACAGGCTTCTTGATGATTTTAACTTAAAGCTCAACAGGCGAATCGCTACATTTTCAAAGGGTATGAAAAAGCAGCTTGCAGTTATCATCGGAGTATGTGCAGGTACTAAGTATTTAATGATGGACGAGACCTTTGACGGACTTGATCCGGTAATGCGTCAGGCGGTTAAGAGTCTTTTTGCAAATGATATGGAGACGCGCGGTCTTACACCTATCATTGCTTCACACAATCTGCGTGAGCTTGAGGATATATGTGAAAATATCGGTCTTCTTCACAAGGGTGGAGTGCTAATGAGCCAGAATATCGAGGATATCAAGCTTGGCATACAGAAGATACAGTGTGTATTTGCAAATGATGGTGACGAGCAGAAGATATTGAGTGGAGTAGATGTAATGCTCAATGAGAAACGTGGTAAGCTCCACACACTCACTATAAGGGGCAGAAGAGAAGATGTGATGGCGCACTTTAACGGTTTTGAGATGACATTCTTTGAGATGCTGCCATTGACACTTGAAGAGGCATTTATTAGTGAAACGGAGGTCGTTGGATATGACGTCAAAAAGCTCATCGCTGGATAAGTTCATTAAATTCCAGACGAACATCTTAAGGGAAAGGATGTGGCAGCTTGTAGTAGTATCTTTCCTTTTCCTGATCTACTATATTGGTGGCAGTGCTACCGCTGTATTCTTTATAAAGACGAACTATACTGATAAAAATATGCAGCAGTCGCTATTGGAGGCAACCCATATAGTATTCAGCGGAGGTATAAGCGCACCTGCACTTGTGTGTATGGCTGTAGCATCGGCATTGCTTGGGTTCTGCTACCTTTATAATAAGCAGAAGGTTGATTTTTATGAGGCTCAGCCGATAAAGCGCAGTTTCAGATGGTGGAATATCTTTTTGAGCGGAATATACATTGTGGTAATTCCACATATTGTGATCAAGCTCATTGGATTCGTATTTATGTCAGTGATAGGAGCGGTAAATCAATTCTTGTTCTGGGGGATGATTACATCAACACTTAAGGCTCTTATCCTTTATACTGCTGTATATGCAGTTACAACACTTGCGGCTATGATATGCGGAAATGTGATAATCGCGATCATGGGGACAGTAGTACTTTTGTGGTGGTATGATGACTTAAAACTCGTATTTACGGGATTTGCAGATCAGATGTATGCGACTTATGTCGGAGATATTTTTACAAGTAATAGATTTAACATTACCTATTCTTTGAATCCGATCATGAATTACGCGCAAGACTATCAAGGGGAATGGCAGCATAAAGTGCTTAATGTTGTGATAGCTATTGTGGCTACGCTACTTGCATATTTCATCTTTACAAAGAGAAAGAATGAGATGACAGGTATGGCTATAGCCTTTAAGCCGCTTAGGACACCATTAAAGGTTGCACTAGCTACGACCTGGACACTCAATGTAACATGGCTTTACCTTATGTCAGTGGACGGCAGGAGAAGCGTTGGTACAGTGGCATTTATGATAGCGGTTATTGTTGTAAATTCGATAATCGTATCACTTATACTCGAGGCAATACTTAGCTTCAATATCCGTGCCTGCTTAAGAAATTTCTCTAATGTAGGAATAGTAGCAATGCTGTCTTTGATAGTTTATCTTGGAATGTACTATGATGTACTTGGGTATGACAGATATGTTCCAAATAGTGCGAAGGTAGAGAGCTATGGATTATGCAGAAGTGCAGGCTTTAATTATCTTGACAATGAAGGAAACAACAGCCTATCTCAGCTTGAGTATGTTGGATATAACATGAAGCTTACAGATAAGGATGCTATGACAAAGCTGGCAAGTATTGCAACAGCCAATACTCTTGACTTAAAGAAGAGTGGAAAGCTTGTAAACGGATATGAGACTACATTCCTATATAGACTTGCAAATGGTAAGACAGTTGCGAGACAGCTTATAATTCCTTATAACATTGATGCAGCAATCATGGATCAGATAGTTGGAAGTGAGGAGTATAAGGATGGCTACTTTCCGCACCGTAATGATGGTACTTTTCTGAAATATTACAAGGATAAGCAGGAAATATGCTATTCATATTGCGGAAAAGAAAAGAGGATTAAAAATGATGTAGCTGATAAGTACGAGCAGTTGAAGGCAGCTTACGATAAAGATCTTGAAAAATACAGCTATACTCTTATGAAGAACGGGACTCCGATAGGCTCGGTTACTCTTGAAGGAAGCAAGAAGGAGAACTATGAGTCACGTAATTATTACGCTGACAGTACAGACATAGAGTTTCCGGTGTATGAAGGTTATGACAATACGATAGCTTTCTTAAAGGAAAATGATATCTGGATCGATAATTCATTTAGCACAGAAGGTATTAAAAAGGTCAAAGTGACCATGATAGATCATGATAGTGAGAATGTATATGGTCTGGATTTGGGCGAGTGGGAATATGACTATGATGAAGATGGTTATCTTGGACCTGGTGAAACTTCTATAGAGTACACTGAAAAAGACAAGATAGCTGAGATTATGGATAATGTATATCAGTCATACGGCATGAGAAACTGGAGTCAGCCGGATGCTGATGGTCATGATTATTATGTTTATGTATATTATGATAAAGGCTCAAAGCCTTCAGTCCAAGAGAACGAAAGCGATGAGCTAGAGGAAGATAATGATGAGTACAACAATGATTATTATAGGGAGGATGATTCTGTTAGTTTTGATTTTAAGGCTGGGCAGGTACCATCATTCGTAATAAAAGATTTAAATAATTAAGGATAGTAAAAAAAGGTACTTGATTGTATTTTGTCAAGTACCTTTTTTATATTTTTTGTTCATAAGTTGATGTTTAATACTTCATAAATATTTGCTACAATTATAATAATAGGCATGATGCAGTGTTTAGGTAAAAAGAAACCGCGGAATTGACTTTTTGACCTTGGCATCATATAGGGGATGATAAATATGGAAGATTTAAAGATAGCCATCTGTGATGATGATAAACTCGAGAGGACTATCATGTCTGACATGCTCACAAAACTGGCACCAGACGCAGAGCTGGAGTTTTTTGTGAACGGTGAGAGTTTTTTAAAAAATTTTAAGGCAAATAAATATGATCTGATCATATTGGACATTTATATGACGGGCATCACCGGAGTGGAGACGTTAGAGAGAATCCGCAGGGTGGATGCTAATGTTAATGTTGCATTTTCTACAACAAGTAAGGATTTTGCCCTTGAAGGCTACAGACTGCATGCAGTCAGATATCTTGAGAAGCCTGTAAGCGAAGATGCGCTGAAAGAGCTTCTTACTTTGGTGAGCCTGCAAAAGCTTGCAACTCCACACTTGAACATAAAAGTAAATAGTGAGATAATTGACGTAAGATTTAATCAGATTCGATATCTGGAGCAGAGTGGGCATACAACGTTTATCCATTTGAAGGACGAAGTTATCAAGATTTCGGGAAAGCTTGATGATTTTGAGGAAAAACTTGATGCTCCTAATTTTCTCCGCTGTCACAAGAGTTATTTAGTAAATCTTGATTTTGTAACAGATGTAGAGGATGAGTTCCGGGTATTTGTCATGGACAATGGGGATAATGTCCATGTTAGAAGGAATGATTATGCGTCTGCAAAGCGGGAGTTCGAGAAGTATCTTTTTACTGAGGCGCGTAGTCAGTAAAGAGGGGGAGCTCGCAAATGAGTAAAAGACAGCTTTTCAGAGCTGCAAGTCTGTTTGTATTTTTATATATCATTTATATATTAGTTATAGTAGCAATGCCCTATGGCGTTAGGTCGGCAGAGGTGCAGGCAAAAGAGAGCATTCAGATAACTGATGCTGTGATCGCTTATAATGGTGAGAGTATGCCTGTAACCCTGCCTTATTCTTTAAAAGGTCTCGAAATAGGAACAGAGGTAATAGTACGCATGACCGTACCGGATGCGGATTTTGGGTACATTTGTGTAAAGTCAGTTTATTCTCCATTAAATGCTAAAATTGAAGGTGTTTTTGACGAGTCATATGGTCAAAGGGGAACCTACCCTGACTGTATGTCCAATCCGCCTACGTTTTTTAAAATAATCCCGGTAAAAGAAAAAATATCGGGTAAGACACTTGAGCTGCGCTATGAATATCCTTCGGCAATAGAGGAATTATATATATATGCGCCAATATATGGATCGTATATGGCTATAGCAAGAAAGCTTGGCGAACGCACAGGTATTGCCTATATCGCTGGCATTTTTATGATGGTACTGGGCATAGCCTTTATTTTTGCATCTGTTATCGTAATGATATTTGAGAAAAAAGGTATCGTATTCTTTTGGCTTGGATGCTTTTGTATGTCAGTCGGACTATGGAATTTTGGAGAAAGCGATGTGGCATGGTATATTGTAGATAATTTTACAGCCATGTACTTTTGTGATTATATGGGAATGTTTTTGCTTGCCCCTATGCTGCATCAGCTTGTCATAGAAATGGTAAAATTCCATCACTATAAGATCCTGAGGATTAATACCATTTTGTCATATCTGTTGCTTGACGCTTTTGTCATACTTCAGCTGACCGGCAAGGTGATGCTTAGTAAATCACTTGATTTTTATGTGTATGTAGTTCCCTATGTTCTGGTATGTCTCATAGGTATGCTGGTCTATGAATGGCTTAAATACGACAATATAAATGCAAAGCGGCTTTTGGTTCCGGTTGTGATTTTGATCATCGCAGCTGCTATGGAAATAATAAACTATTGCTTTGGGCTCTCGAGGAGCTTTTCGGTTGCTTTCCAGATAGGCATGATCATTTTCTTTGGCTGCGTTGCAATGATCGGTGGAAGTTTCATAAAAGATGTCATTGTACTGAGGAATGAAGAAAAGGCAAAGGAAAATGAGCTTAAGATGCTCAAGATACGTATAGAGCATGGAAAGCGCAGGCAGGAAACAGAGCTGAAGGCTAAGGAAGAGGTAAGGAGACAGCGGCATGATCTGAGGCATCAGCTCACGGTTTTGAAGGAAATGAATGAAAGCGGGCAGAAGGAACAGCTTTCGAAGTATCTTGATGAGCTTATAGACAGGACTGTTGTGAAAAATGATGTTGTTTATTGCGAAAATATCGCAGTAAATGCTGTAATAGGCTACTATGCATCAGCGGCAGAAGAAAATGAAATCGACTGCTCTGTAAAAACAGTTGTACCGGCAACACTTGAAAATATCACTGATTCCGAGCTATGCATCATATTTGGAAATATGATGGAAAATGCCATAGAAGCCTGTGGTCGTATGAAAAAAGGTAAGAAATATCTTTCAATCAGAAGCATCATCAAATTTGACAAGCTTGTAGTAACTATGGATAACAGCTTCGAAGGTAAGGTTAAGATAGTAGACAAGCAGTATGTCTCATCAAAGAGAAATGCCATAGGTATAGGACTTCAATCGATAAAGACCGTTGCTGAGCAGCATGGAGGCAATGCAACGTTCGAAAATGATGGTGAAGTGTTCCATTCGTCAGTGTATGTAAAGATTTAACAGTTCTTGGGGAGGGTTAGTTATGTCTATTACAGGTGCATTTATGGTTCCACATCCGCCGATAATGCTGCCGGATGTGGGCAGAGGCGAGGAAAAGAAGATTGAAAAAACTACTGCTGCATACATGCAGGTAGCAGAAAGGATCGCAGAGCTTAAGCCGGATACGATAGTTATCTCTAGTCCGCACAGCATTATGTATGCCGACTATTTTCATATCTCACCGGGGAGAAGCGCTTCGGGCGATATGTCGCAGTTTAATGCGGGTGAAATCAGTATTTCCGTTGAGTATGATACAGAATTGGTTGATGAGATCTGCAGTCTGGCCACACACTATGGAAGCAGTGACTCATCTGAGATACAGGATTTTCCGGCAGGTACTATGGGAGAGAGAAATCCAAAGCTTGATCATGGTACACTTATTCCGCTTTACTATATACTTAAAAAATATCAGGATTTTAAGCTTGTAAGGATAGGTCTTTCGGGTCTTCCACTGGCTATGCACTATGAGATGGGAATGATCATTCAAAAGGCTGCATCAAATTGTCAAAGGCGCGTGGTGTTTGTCGCCAGTGGAGATCTTTCACACAAGATGAAAGAAGACGGACCGTATGGCTATGCGGCAGAAGGTCCGGAGTATGACAAAAAGATCATGGAGGTATGCAGTCAGGCTGATTTTATTAAGCTCCTTGATTTTGATGAAAATTTTTGCGATAAGGCAGCGGAATGCGGGCATCGGTCGTTTGTAATGATGGCTGGAGCACTTGATGGACTTGCCGTTTCAGGTAAGGAATTATCGCATGAGGCGACCTTTGGCGTGGGCTATGGAATATGCTCATTTGAGGTTGGTGGTGAAGATGATTCGCGACATTTTCTTGATACATGGAAGGCAAATAAGCTTGCTGAATTAAATGAACATCGTAAAAATGAGGATATTTACGTCAAAGCGGCAAGATTTTCTTTGGAAAGCTACATTTTGAATGGGATAAGAGTTAAAAAAGAAGATCTGAGGGGAGAAAGCTGGGCAGATATCCCGGATGAAATGCTTGAAAAGGAGGCAGGAGCCTTTGTCTCAATCCACAAGGAAGGACAGCTCAGGGGATGCATCGGCACTATTATGCCTACATGCGAGTCTGTTTTGGAAGAGATACTTCAAAATGCCATAAGTGCGGCAGTCAATGATCCCAGATTTCCGGCGATAACGTCTGATGAGCTTCCTTATCTTGAAATGAGCGTGGATGTATTGTCTGAGCCCGAACCTATAGAAAGCAAAGAAATGCTTGATGTTAAACGCTATGGCGTGATTGTCACGAACGGTCAGAGGCGGGGATTGCTTTTGCCAAATCTTGATGGTGTCGATACTATAGATGAGCAGATAAGTATCGCAAGACGTAAGGCAGGTATCAGAGAAGATGAGACTGTAGCACTTGAAAGATTTGAAGTTGTGCGGCATTTGTAAGGCGGTGAGAATATGGCAATCTGTAACGTCTGTCATAATCATTGTGATATAAAGGAAAACGCTTTAGGTATATGCATGTCGCGCAGATGTGTTGACGGCTCTGTAAAGTCAGACAATTATGGATATATCACATCCATCGCTTTAGACCCGATCGAAAAGAAGCCGTTAAGGATGTTTTATCCCGGCACGAAGATACTTTCTGTCGGAAGCTATGGCTGTAATCTTAGATGTCCGTTTTGCCAGAATAATGAGATATCTTATGGGTTAGATCCGAAAATTATGCGGAGGGTTGCACGGTATATAAGTCCCAAAGAGCTTGTAAATATAGCGTTATCCTGCAGAGATGATGGAAATATTGGCATAGCTTTTACATATAATGAGCCTCTGGTTGGCTATGAATATGTAACAGATACTACTCGCATTGCAAAGGAGCATGGATTAAAGACTGTGCTGGTATCTAACGGCTGTGCTTCAAAGGATATATACACCCAGCTTGAAGTTGATGCTATGAATATTGACTTAAAGGGGTTTACGGATGAATATTATAGGGATGTGCTAAGAGGTGACCGCAGGATGGTTATGGACTTTATTGAATATAGTGCAAGACGCTGTCATGTAGAAGTTACATGTCTTATTGTACCAGGGCTCAATGATTCTGATGAAGAGATTCAAGAGCTGTCTTCGTGGCTTGCAAGTTTGAATGATGGAAAAGGCAAAAAAGAAATAGCACTTCACATATCAAGATTTTTCCCTCAGTTCAGGATGAGGGACAGAGATGCGACAGATGTAGGGCTGATCTACCATCTGGCAGATCTGGCAAGAGATCATCTTGAAAATGTGTTTACGGGAAATTGCTGAAAAAATGAAGATATGAAAAGAACAGAGCTTAGATAGCCCTGTTCTTTTTTTCAACTATAAAAGATACAGCAATCAACAATGCTGCAAGCAATGTGATCATCATACCGGTCTTTAAGCCTTCAGGATAGAAGCGAATCTCTATTGTATGAAGTCCTTTTTGAAGAGGAGTGCTTATATATAAACTGTCGAAAGTCTCGATAGGAGTCTCCTTGCCGTCTACATAAAGCGTCCAGCCTTTTTCGTAAGGAACCTGCAGGCAAAGATGTCCGTCATCAGCCATTTCGATAGTGCCGGAGAGTGAAACATCATCCTGCACGATGTTTTCCAACCTTTCATTGCTGTTGATAAGTGAGCTGAACTTTTCGATAATATCGCTATTCATTTTATAAACGCATATGTCAAAGTCTGTTTCCACATTTTTATCAGAAGTGAACGTAACCTTTGTGCCTTCAGCGTGATAACCGAGATCAAGTACATACTTATATCTTCGTGAAGAATATGTAAGCGCATCAGAGCCATCATCGAAGGTAACTTTGAGGTCTTCGGTCGTCTTTTTATTGTCGTAAAGATAATAGTGACCGTCCTCAGTGGTAGTGTACTCTGTGGTCTTGCCTTTGTCCTCAAGTCGCTTTAGATAAGAGAAAGCTCTGTCCTCTATGCCGAGTGCATTGACAAGGCTGTTTTCAATCTCAAGCGGATTGCTGCCATAGCCGAAGCCTTTGATTTTTTTGCTCAATATATCTTTGCAGGTGTCTACAGAAGCAAAGAGCTGATCAGTGTCTCCACCGCGTATCACATATCCTGCAGGAAGTGTCGTATTGAGCGAATAAAGCTTTGCACCGTCATTTTCATCTATCTGTACACCAAGATCTCTGGAGTTCCATGTAGAGCCTGCCGGGACCATTGTAAAGTGCTGTCCCATGAATGCGGCTGAAACAGGGGTGACACCTTCGTTTAAGTAGAAAACACGGCTTCCGGTCAGTCCATAGCGCTCGCAATACTTCTGTATAAGTCCGTTTGTGGTCGAAGAGAAGCATGAAAGTGAGGAAAAGTCAATAAGCATTGAGTTGTTTCTGATCTTACGCTTTATCTCGTCTACTCGTCCTAAAGGATTATTTTTCTCAACATTTGAGGCTTTAACGGTTTTGTTTAATTCTCTGTAAGCTGAAAAAGATGAAAAATAATCTTTTCTCTTTATAGAGTGTCCGTTGGTTATACCCATGTTTACACAGAGCTCAACCACCATGAAAAGGCAGATGATCGCTCTTGTGAAAGAGTACTTCTGAGTTTTGGTCTTGTCGAGTCTATGGATCGTGAAAAATCCAAGGCAGGCAATGATGCAGGCTGCATTTATCCAAATAGTACTCACATCGAGGGCATCATCTTTGTCAAAAATGAGAGTGACAACGATGGCGATAGTGGAGACAGCGAGACTTGCTATATATGCCTTTTTTCCACTGTCACGCAAATGAGTAAATCCTTCGTAAGCCATCACAAGCAGAAGTATGATATATAGATAAGTCTGTCTTGCAGGCAGTGAGTCTGGATAATTAAATCCGTGCCAGATATAGTTTAGCTGCTTGAGGTCATAGCTTAAAAGGAAGAATAGGACAAGCACAAGCTTTACGATCTTTTCTTTTAGGCGAACCTGTCTTGTAGCAAAGTAAAGTGCTACGAGAAAAATGGTAAAGATGCCGCAGTATATATTGGGCCAGTGATCAAGACCTGTTTCGGTAGTGACTCCTGCCAAGTGACGCCCGAATATGTCGACAGGCTTCATGTAAAACTCTATATCTTTAGGAAATTTACTGCTCGTAAAAGAAGTAAACTGCAATGCTGCAAGCTCCGGGAGCATAAGTACTGCACC
The DNA here is from genome assembly GCA_000746015.1 of Lachnospiraceae bacterium MA2020. Classification (GTDB taxonomy): domain Bacteria; phylum Bacillota; class Clostridia; order Lachnospirales; family Lachnospiraceae; genus NK4A144. The sequence goes on from KN050797.1 coordinate 49,209, forward strand.
GAAAGCGCCTGAAAGAAGAGAGTACCAGCCGAATCTGAAAAAACCGCTCAGACGAAATCCATTAATTACAGTAAGTGCTATATAGTAGAGCACAAGGAACATGCAGAGCATGATCGACAGATAGTAGTTGCTGTAAATGGAAAAAGCGAGGGCAATGCAGTAAAGATAAGGCTTTTTACCTGCGTGGATGTATTCAAGCCCGAGTATTACAAGCGGAGCAGCAAACAGCACGTCCATCCACATGACATTCCAGTTATAAGCAGCCATGAAACCGCTTAAAGAATAGGCAAGGCCAAATACAGTCATTGCCAGGTCTGTCCTGTCGAAATGACGGCGAAGATAGTGTGACATTGTAAGTCCCATGAAACCAGTCTTAAGCACTACCATATAGGTCATGAACTCAAGGATGAATTTTTCCGGTATCAGTAATGAAAGGAAATTAAAAGGACTTGCAAGGTAGTATACGTAAACTGCAAGAAAATTTGCACCTATGCCGGCATTCCAGGAGTAATAGAGACTTTCGCCATTTTTCATCTTGCGGTAAAACTCGTAGAAAAACGGGGTGTACTGCTGGTAAAAATCCTTCCGGAGGAAGGTTGTCCCTCCGAAAGGATATATGCCGTCAACGATGAAGAGTATCAAAGTCGCCAGTAAAGGCAGTGCAAAACTAAGTAAATAAAATTGTTGTATTTTTTTCTTATTATTCATAGTCGTCCTTGTCGTCAAACAGCTCATAATACTGCATCTTGCGGTAGTCTGAAAGTGAGCCGTCTGCATCAGTATCATCTATAGAGGCATCGTTTCCGTTTGCGTCTGCAGCATGTATAGCAGAGATCACAGGATACTTTTCGCTGAAAGCATCTGTAAAGCTGCGGTATGGATCAAGAGGTATGCCTGCTGTCTTTAAGGTAAGATTTCCAAGATAGTTGGCACTTGTCTCGATGCCGCTCTGCTCCTCGATATCATAGTTTGCCCAGATAACGAAAGGTACCTTGTAGCGTTTTGTCATGTCCTCGAAAGAAAGGTCAGAGCCGGTCTTGCCGTTCATCTTCCAGATAGGCTCTACAACATAGTCTGTAGGCTGATGATCACCGAAGAATACTATGATAGTTTTGTCATCAGTCTTGCTGAAATAGTCGCAGAAGTTTTTAAGAGCCTCATCTGTTATCTTTTCGAGTGAAAGATAACGGGTGATGAGCGTATCTCCAAGACCGTCTACAGTAATCTCAGGCTCAAAGTTTACAAGCTCGCCTGAATATTCTGAGTGATTCTGCATTGTGACATTGAATGAGAAAAATGGTGCGCTGCTGTTCTTTTTGCGGCTTTCATATTCATTGATTATCTGGTCAAATAATGTTTCATCAGATACATAATTTCTTACATACTTTGGATTTCTTGCTTCAAAGTAGTCTATAAAGTGAGCTTTGTCAAAGCCGAGAAGCGGGTAAACTCTGTCTCTGTCCCATCCGGTAGCCTTATATGGGTGCATACCGAGAGTATCATATCCGAGTGACTTAAGATATGAAGGCATTGCATCAATCTTGCCGTTTACAAACTGCTGATAGGCGATAGAGCCCTGTGGCAGGAAAGCCAGAGAGTTGCCGGTGAGATACTCAAACTCAGTGTTTGGAGTATTTCCGCCGACTACAGAGCAGTTCATGTAGCCTGTGATAGCATTCTCAGCACCGTTTTGCAGTGAGTGAACAAATGGCATATAGTCTTCATTTGTCTTAAAGTCTCCTAATATCGCAGGGTCTGAAAAAGCCTCATCCATTATCACGATGATGTTTGGAAGATCCTCAGTTGAAGTGCTTTCTGCGTCGGAAGCATAGCTTGCAAGAGTTTCTTTCATTGCCTGCTCTGAGTAGCCGGCAGGCTTATCTACTGTCATAAACTGCAGCTCATAGAGCATGGAAAAAGCGATACCGTCACGCCATACGATAGTAGTAGGGGTGAAGAGCTTGTCGTAGATCTTATACTTTTTGATAGTGGATGTACTCTGACAAAATGCTGTATATGGGAAAAGCAGTATAAAAGCTGTAAGTGCAACTGCTATCCTTGGAATCAGAGCTTTCTTTTCCTTTTTTATAGAAGGAAACTTTGCGTCTGCAAGCTGCGTAAGCACAAGTAATGCTATAAATCCGGCTATTACAAGCTTGCCCCGCATATCTAAAAAGTAGTCGAAATTGTTCGCAACACTTGCTGCTGTGCCTGCAGATGTGATATCCCATGGCACTATAGGCTTGCCGCGGAAACGCTGTACATAGTACTCAAGCAGTCCAAAAAGAAAACAGGATATGGTCTGGAGCCTGAGAGACCAGCGGAGCCTTCCGATGATGGCAAAAAGAATGACAGCCACTATCTCGTGAAAGACTGTATTTATAATAAGTAGAGATAATTTAAGCCCCCATTTTTCATCCCATGGGTTTCTAAGGAAACATTCCATAAGATAGAAGCTTAGGAACGGCACTATAATCAGTAATAGCGCGTTTTTCGCATAGTTAAGTTTTTTCATAATAATCCTCCATTGCTGTCCGGTAAAGATAATTCAAAAGAGATGAATGACCTTTACAGATACAAACGTTTACCATTTTATAAGTAATACTAGAGGGTGTCAAGGCATTGAGGAAACCAAGTCAAAAGAACGGACAGGTTTCATTATTTAAACAAAAGATGTCTTGTAGGAATGTACTACAATTTGTGCAAAAAAATCTACATAATTGGTAATTGAAAAAAGAGTATAAAAACAGTAAAATTTTCGTTAGGTTTTTGTTCATTATATTAAAATTGTATAAATAATACATAAAACAATTGATTGATAGCTAAAACCGATATACAACTTGGGTTAAAGGGGAAAGACAATATGAGGATTGCTAATAGGATTAAGAAGGGGAGTGCGTTTTTATTGTGCGCTGTTTTAGCCTTTAGCACTGTTTCTGGTTCTGCTTTGGCAGAAGAAGATGCAGGAGATGAAATAGTAGTAAGTGATCTGAGCACTCAGAGTGCCCAGTCTTTTAATGGTAGTAATGATAGCAATGTTAATGGCTCATATCTGCCTTCAATGTCACAAAACGAGCAGATGCCTGATGGTAATATCAGTTTTAGCATGTTGTCAAATGCGACAGGTGAAGATCTGACAAGACTGGATTATCTGAAAAGCAGATTTATAGAAAAACTTAAAGATGAAGGTTTTATTGTAATAGATGAATGCGATGGTTCTTCTCGTTTAATAACGGGAGATCCTGACTTAATGACAAAGCTTAGAAGCTGTTATGACAGCGTTTACAAGAACGAAGTAGAAAATTATCTGTCAGGGACTACAGATGTCCATAGTCTTTCATTAAACGCTATAGTACAAAAAACAGATGGTACAAATGGATATGATTTTCTGTTTGCTAAGATGATACCGACTATAGATAACAGAAAGCATGGTTATCATATGTTTATGACTAAACCCGGAACTGTCAACTATACAGTTTTCGACAAGGAGTATGAAGCTCATGCCGGGATAAAGGCTAAGGGAGAAACAATAGAAAATCTATACAGCCGTACGACTTCTGGAAATCCGGGAGACAAAGACTTTGAGATGTTTCCGACTATTTCCTATAATGGTTCAAAACTCAATGGAAAGAGTATAAAAAAATATGTCTTAGGCGATGAAGTCTACAATCTTTTCAGAGAGGACAGGTACGCAGAGACAAGTTACTACTATTATAAGAGTACAGAGACATCTGCTTACAAGAATGAAGATGGCAGTTTCACAGTGTTTGATCAGTTAATGGCTCCATTGACTGCGAAAAAGGAAAGATACTATTTTGAAAGAGGCAATTTTATCCCATACAATAAGCTCGATGGTACAAAGATAGTTAATTACAATCTGTACGATGCGTGTGGACAAAAACTTGAAAATGTATCGGAGAACAGATACAATGAGCCGATATTCGGAATAAAGGAAAATAATACAAATTATCAGTTCGGATACTATGGCTATGGTCACTTTTTCCAGCCTATAGATGGCGAAATTAAGAATAATAGTGGCGAATATGAGCATATGGTATTTGATTTTGCTGGTGACGACGATCTGCTCATATATATTGATGGCACTCTTGTGCTTGACCTTGGTGGTATCCATGATACTCAGTCCGGAAGTATAGACTTTGCGACAGGAGTTGTAAAATATACGGATACAGCGACTGGACAGGCTGCTAAGTGGAAAACAACTTCCATATACGAGCAGTATGAAAAGGCCGGAACACTTGACCGTACTCAGTGGACAGACGACCACACAAGATTTAAGGATGGTACAGAGCATCTGATTCAGATGTTTTACATGGAGAGAGGTAAAGAGGCATCAACTCTTAATCTTAAGTTTAATCTTCCGACAGTTCCGGAAGGATCTATTAATGTAAGCAAGGCTATCGATAAGGAAAATGTAGAAAAGATAAAGAATGACGTAAAGTACAAATTCAGATTTATAAAAGACGGAAAGTATTCAGCAGGTGAAAAGTATAAGATAGTGGGTGAGAGTGAAGAGCAGGAGACCAGTGCTGATGGCTGCTTTGAGCTCAAGGCTAATCAGGTTGCAAGTTTCGAGAACCTTCCTTATAATTCAAAGGTAAGGGTTGAGGAAGTATCCTCAGATCCGGATTGCGAAGCTCAGTATATCCTTGAAAAGCCGGATGGTACTACTGAAACATACTTAAAAGGTGATGACTGGAGCAGATCTCCGAGTGAGATCACAGGAGTTAAGATCAAGATTAATAATGATTTTAAGACTTCAGATATCAGGATTAAAAAGCAGTTCTTTATAAATGGTGTTTCTGCTGATAATGCACCAGAGCCGGAAGAATTTAAGAATGCAGAGTTCCTTTTCCAGTATAGTGAGGATGAAGGCGCTACCTGGAATAATCTTAAGACAGTAAAGTATGATGAGTTTGATGAAAATGGCTCATACTTATTAAAAGATGCTCTTATCAATACTCAGTACAGGGTAGTGGAGCTTATATCGTCTAATTCCATAAGACCTGATACAGTCGAGTATTATAACTCTATAGACGGTGGAAATGATGATTTCAAATATGTAAGGACAGATACAGATAGCTGTAAGGGAAGTATTGTTTCAGATGTGGTCACGATTGATGAAGATGAGAAAGAATATACACTTAAGTTTGTAAATGTATATATGGGAAGCATCGAGCCATCAGAGTATGATGACAGCTCATCAAGCTCAAGCAGCAGCTCGTCAAGCTCGAGCAGCAGCTCATCAAGCTCAAGCAGCAGCTCATCAAGTTCGAGCAGTAGCTCAAGCAGCAGTTCGTCAAGCTCAAGCAG
>KN050797.1:54674-291629 GCA_000746015.1 Lachnospiraceae bacterium MA2020
TCAAGCAGCAGCTCATCAAGTTCGAGCAGTAGCTCAAGCAGCAGCTCATCAAGTTCAAGCAGCAGTTCGGATAAAAATAAAAAGAGCAAAAAACATAATAGTAATGACAGCGACAGCTCGACAAATAGTGTAGCAAGTGCAGGAGAAGCTCCGCAGTCTGACGTACTTGGTGAAAGGATGTCACCTGATGCAGAAGCTGATAGTGGAGTATTGGGAGACAGGGAAGCACCGGAAACCGGAGATACTTCTGAGCCATTTGTATGGATTGGTATTGGCATCTTTGCCTTTGGTGTTGCATATGTGGCACTTAAGGAATTGAGAAAGGAAAAGTGATAAGTATGCGTAAGACGATTTCATTACTTACACTGATCATAGCTATTGTGATCTTTGCTATATCGGCCTATGAGCTTTTTAGCATATATAATGAGTATGGCAAGGCTGATACTGAGTATAATGAATTGTCCCAGCAATACGTTAATAAAAATATAAGTGCCGGAGCATCAGACTCTGGCGCTTCATCTTTACCGGAGAATAGCTGGGATATTGATTTTGAATCACTCAAAGATATAAACTCAGATATTGTAGCCTGGATAAGTGTTCCTGCATGCGGGATAAGCTATCCGATCGTACAGGCAGATGACAACAGCAAATATCTTACAAAGACATTTGAGCTGAATAAAAATAAAAGTGGTGCGATATTTGTTGATCATGACTGCAAGCCTGATTTTTCGGATTTTAATACGATCATATATGGTCACAACATGAAAAACGGAAGTATGTTTGGATCATTAAAAAAGTTGTATCAGGATACGGCTTTAATGGAAGGAGCTCCTTATTTTGAGATAATCCTGCCGGGTAATAGAGTAAAAAGATATGAGATCTTTTCATATTACATAGATAGTTCAGTTTCTACCAGTTATGTTCTGACAAATACGGAAGAAGATGATCAGGCATATCTGGACTACATAATGCCTAAGACGATCAAAAACAGAGGGATTTCGGTTTCAACGGATGATCATATAGTGACGCTCGCAACATGCTCGGGTTCATCTGGAAGTAAAAAGAGATTTTTTGTACATGGAGTTTTAGTAGAAGGACAACAGTGAAAGCTGTTGTCCTTTAACTTTTATACTAAAAATAATTTTATACAGTATTATGTATACAATAAACAAGTTTTTGACTGAATTTGATGACGGAAGATGAAGGATTTTTTGCATAAACTGTACTTGAAAAAATACCTAAAAATATTTAAAATTCTATTTACACTGTGTACAAGATACATTATATTGTGCATTGTATACATGTAAATGGTTATATCTGTTGTTTTGATGGATATGCGTTGTGCTTGTATCTGTGAAATTTTTTGCAGATACCGGAGATAAAAAATGGCAGAGGTGAATCTTAGAAAGTTAAAAAGAGCCGAGCTTCTGGAAATGATGATCAAGTTTTCGGAAGATGCAGAGGCAGCTGATAAGCGCGCAAAGCAGCGTGAGGCTGAGCTTGAGGCAGAAAAAGAGCAGTTTATAGCTCAGATGGCTGAAGAGAGAGCTCAGATGCTTGAAAAGTTTGATGCCGAAAAAGCTGAGATGCGAGCAAAGTTTAATGAGCAAAAAGCCGCAATGCAGGCGAAGTTTGATAAGGATATCAACGGTCTGAAAGCAAGGCTTGAAAGAGAAAAAGCAGAAATACAGGACGAGGTAGATTTAGCGATAGACAAGATAGAGAGGGCAGGAAACCTTGCAGAAGCAGCACTTTCGCTCAATGATGTCTTTAAGGCAAGTCAGAAAGCTGCAGCGCTGTATTATAAGGGTGTTAAGGCTAAGTGTGATGAAATGGAAGCCGAAACACGAGCCAAGTGCGAAAAGATGCTTGAAGAAGCTAAGAGAAAAAGTCAGCAGTAATTATTGCAGAGGTTATGATGGATAGCACAGTGATGATGAAGCCTTCTTTAGCGCAGCTCAAGGCAGAGCTGAGACATGAGAAGCGTAAAAAGGAATACAGCAGGACATTTCGCGGAACAATCTTTGTTCTTTTGGTTGTAGCTGCGGTCTCAGTTCTAATATCAAGCTTTTTCCTTACAGTACTTAAGGTATCTGGAGAGAGCATGTCGCCATCGCTCGAAACCGGGCAGATTGTAGTTGCTTTAAATAGTGACAAATTTACACCGGGTGAGATGATAGCGTTTTATTACAATAATAAGGTTTTGGTAAAAAGAGTAGTTGGATCCCCCGGTGACTGGATAAATATAGATGAAGATGGAAATGTATCTGTTAATGGAGAGCCTCTCGATGAGCCGTACTTAAAAGTTAAAGCTAAGTATGCGTCTTCTACATCGGAGAGTGAGCAGATCAAGTTTCCATATCAGGTACCGGAGAGCAGGTACTTTGTCCTCGGTGACAACAGAGACGTGTCGATAGACAGTCGTTCGACAGTAGTAGGATGTGTTTCTAAGGAGCAGCTTATAGGAAAGCTTGTATACAGAGTATTTCCATTTAAGGAAATTAGTAAGTTAAATTAATTTTTTTTGAGTAAAAGATGTCAATCGATTGACATATTAGTTGGGTATATTAGGAGTGTGAAAAATGCGACGTGAAGCAGAAAATCGCGCAGAAAAGTTCATAAAAAAGCGTTTGCTGAAGAAAAGACTTGCGGGCATGCTTCTCGTAATGTCACTGATCGTAGGTTCGGTGACTATGTATATGCTTAAACATTCGGCGGTGGCTGTATCTGATGAAGCTGCTGAAGAAGTGGGCATGGTTATGGAAGGTGAAAACGACAGCGATGGAGGAGAGGAAATCGTTGTTGAAGAAATGGAAAACGATCAGGCCGAGGAAAACTCCGCAGAAGAAACAGACGGATCAGAATCACATGGATCAGAACCAGAGCAGAATGAAGCTGAAGAATCTGATGAAAACTCTGTGGCAGAGGAATCTTCAAATGAAGAAAATAAAGAGAATTCAGATGAGACTTCAGGTGAAGAAGTGACAGAAGGTTCAAATGAAGAGTCAAGCGAAGAGTCTGTGCCTACAGAAGAAGCACAGGAGAGCAGTGAAGTTTCTCTTGAAGCCGGTGCAGAGAAGCAGCTTGAAAGCAGCAGCGGATCTAACGATACTGATGAGAGCTCAGTAAGTAATAACACATCAGAAGAAAAAGAAAGCACAGAGGACAACGAAAAACAGGTTGTATCTGATAATGAGGCATCCGGTGAAGGTAGTTCACAGGAGGAAGACGTAGAGAAGACAGTATCAGATAATACAGCATCTGATGAAGCGGCTTCAAACGATTCAGACGAAAAGAGTGCAGTATCAGACAACAATACTGAAAAAGAAAGTGCTTCAGATAATAGCGTATCAAATAATGATGCAAAAGATGACAGCACTTCAGATAATGGTGTATCAAATAATAGAGCGGAAGATAACAGCGTATCAGACAATAGCGTGTCAGATAACAGTGTTTCAAACAATAGTGTTTCAGGCAACAGCGTTTCGGGCAACACAGTTTCCGATGACAGTGTTTCAAAGAACGCCGTAAAGACGGAGTATGTATATGAAGACAGTAAGGTAAAGGTAGTAGCTACACTCGAAAGAGCAGATGCAATACCTGACGAGGCAGAATTTAAGGTTACGGAAGTAACAAAGACTACCAAAGATTATAACTATGATGCTTATATGGATGCACTTAATGAGGGTGTGTCAGACAATAAGGTATCAGCAAATAGTGTCCAGTATGATGAAAGCAATACGCTGCTTTATGATATCGCTTTCATAAGTGACGGAAAAGAAGTAGAGCCAAAAGAAGGATTTGTCAGTATAAGCGCTGAATTTAAGAAAAATCAGCTGACGGAGGATCTGTCAGTTGAAGATAAAGAGGATATAGCAGTAATCCATCTTCCAATCAAAGAGGAAGTTAAGGAAAGTACGGAAATTACTGCTACACAGACAGCAACACAGATCAGTTCTAATGACATAGAAGTGAAGGAACTTACAGAAACAACAGTGGAAGTGAGTGACAGTGAGAAAATTCAGTTTAGTGAGGATAGTTTCTCAGTATATGCGATAACGGTTTATCAGAGTCACGAAGCAGGAACTGATAATTTTAAGACAGTTCTCGGTGATGCGATCAACTATGGTATAACAGCGGATACATTTTCGCTTGGAGGAGATTCACAGACAAACTTTGCAGCCGGCTATGTATCTAGTGCAACGCATCAGACAGGTAATAACCTTACAAATGAAGCCGAGCAGACTTTTATGATTGGTTCAATCGCTTCTGGCTATACGCTGAATTATAGAGGAGGCTCGTATCCGGCATACTTCCTGATTCCTTCAAAGTATTCAAAGCAGCTTAACAACAGCGGTAATAATAATACTTATTTTAAGGTGGATACATCATATTCATCTGAAGCTATCAAAAAAGATGTAAGTGACATGCTCAGCTATGCAAAAGCTGCGTCAAAAGAGCTTGCATCAAGAAGCCAGACAGCCTGGCTTTCATATAGTAATTCTAAGTGGGTCCTTGATATAAGAAATAAGCCCGATGGAACATACTATGTGACAATGAACGAATCGGATATGGAAAAAATAGCTGAGGCTGATAAGCTTCGGATATACAAACATGATGGTCAGACCATTGTGTTTAATGTCACATCTTCCGAAACGATAAACATGTATAAGTACAGTGTTAACGGACTTGGAAGTGATTCGATGCTCAATAGTAACAGTTATAGTAAAACTTCTGAGACGATAATTTGGAATTTTACTAAAGCTACAACTATCAATGCAAATGGCTCAGTTGTTGGAACATTTATTGCACCGACATCAGTATGGTATAACTACGCTACTTCTGCAGGCTGGCTTGTTGCAAAGACTGCTTATATTTATTCGGGTGAGTGGCACAACATTTACAATGGTGTAAAGCAGATAAGCGGAACAGTAGTATTTGAAGCTTATAAAAATATAGACGGAAGTGCGGCAAAGGCTTCGGGTTTTGAATTTACTTTATATCAAAAGAAATCCGGCAAATGGGCTAAGATAGAGACTGTAAAGAATGACAGACATAATATAGCTTTCAGTCCTATCACCTACTCCAAAAGCAATACCAGCCTAAAGAAAGTGGGATCCACACAGGATTTTATCTATAAAATAAGCGAAACAGCCGGAACAAAAGACAGTCATGGAAATGCGTATATCGCAGACTCAACAGAGTATTTTGCTAAAGTTACTGTTACACTGAAAAATAACGGTAAAAATTATTATACGGTATCAGAGCCGGTATACTACACTGACGAAAGCTGTAAGAACAGATATACCGCCGAAGACAGACCGGTATTTAATAATATGTCCGGCAATGGCAGTGTAACACTTAAGTTGTTTAAGTACCTTAATAAGGGTGATCCGGGAAATAACAAATACAAGTTTACGGTCAGGGTACTTAAGAGTGATGGTTCATTACAAAAGCTTACGGACAGTCTTGAAAACAATGGCAAAGATATTACTTTCACGACTCAGCTGACATCAGCCTATTTGTCACGGAACGGAGACGCATCTTTTGCATATTTTGTCATTACTGAGAATGATTTAAGCGACGACAAAGTCACTAAGGACAGTGGGTATATTATTGCCAAAGTAATAAATCCAATGACGGATAAACAGTCTGTAGAATACTATAAACATAACGAAGCTGAAGACGAAAGTATGTATGTAAACGTAAAGCGTCTGGAAGATGCTGGATATCCTAATAAAGCTGGATATCTTGAATCTCTTACAAAACGCTCTGCATATAGAATTGGTAACGCTTCGGATGTAGCCTTCTACAATGAAGGTAAGGGTAATCTCCGCATTCACAAGATGGTTGTAAATGACTATGGAACCAAGATGGTCAGAGATGCCACAAATGACAAGGCTTTACTTGATATGGTGAAATTCAGGGTTACGAATAATGATACCGGAAATTACATTGTATTTAGAGGCTTTACAGGTAAAAATCAAGACAAAGTTGGTTGGGCTGAAGAGTATGATAAGGACACACATAAGCCGACTAAGAAGACTTACAGTGTTGCATACAACAATAATGCACAATGGACGTTGATAGGGATACCTGCTGGTACATATACTGTTGATGAAGTTGCAGATGGATATACATTTACATATGATCCGGATACAAACAAAAGCTCTTTCATAGATAATGCAAAATTCTGCAGGGTTACAAAGTATGACCTGACAGTAGACAAAGAAGGTAGATTTTGGGTTGGCACCGGTGGAACTAATTACCGCAAGGTATTTTCGGTAGACCTTGAAAACCACAATAATACCGGTCCTACAAATGTTAAAGTAGGGGATATGACAGTTGATAATGATTCACATACGGAGACTGTCCAGGTTTGTAACTATTACAGTATACCGGTTGGACCTGTTGTCATAAACAAAAACTTTAACAGTAAGGACTGGGAGTCAAATCTGAGCTTCAGCTTTAACATCGAGCCTATTGGATATATAGCGCATGATTCTGAGGGTAATGATGTGACTTTAAGCTCACAACCTATGCCTGATATTACTAAGGCAACAGTTACGCGTGATTCGGCGGTACTAAATGGTAATGTATGGAGTGCTACTGCAAGTTTTGGTGCTATACCATTCAGGTGTGAAGGTACGTACAAGTATAAGATAACAGAGGTTAATGAAGGTAAAGATGGTATAACTTATGATTCAGCAGTCTATTATTTAGAGATTGTTGTTCAGAAAGATCATACATACTTTTCAAAAACCTATTCTTATGAAAATATGACTAATCCTGAAAAGTATACATCGGATACAACTCTTGACGAAGACTTTTATTATCTTCGCGCAGACATAACATATTCTGACAAAAAAGATATGAGTCATATACTTGCAAAAGAAAAGCTGTATTTAGGAAATAACCCAGATACATCTGAGAAATATGATAATCACTTTATTGAAGAGTGGGATAAGAATTACAGTAATGGTGCCCCGGCATTCAAGAATACAAGATCCGGAATTCTTAATGTAAAGAAAGTATGGCTCGACGACAAGGGTAAGGATGACTCAAAAAGCTATACTTCACTGAAGCTTAAGATAATGCGTAAGACGGCAGCAAGTAACAGCTGGGAATATTATAAAGACGTAGAATTGTATCAGAAAGCAGGATGGACTGCGACAGTAGAAAATCTTGAACAGCAGGATAGTAATGGTAATGACTATATCTATTGTGTAAAAGAGGATGATGCCTACTCAAAAACTCACGTTGTAATATATAGCTATAACGGGCATGAATATTTTTCAGATCAAGAGTATGAAATAAAGCTTGATGATACAGGTCTTAGCTATGGCAGTGTTACAGTTACAAATAAAAAAGTAGTTACAACTGTTTTGCCGGCAACAGGTGGTATAGGCACTTTACCATTTAAGATTATTGGTATGATAATGCTTGCTTTGTCAGTTCTGGGCTATGAGATACATAGGAAGAAACTGAAAAATATTAATGGTTAAAGGTGCAGAAATGCATTTTAACAATAGAGTAACAAAGGGTATAAAAAATTTTAACAGGAGAATGAAAATGAAAGGTCTTTTCAAGAAACTTGCGGTGGGATTTATGGTATCTGCTATGGTGCTTACATCTAGCTTACCTGTAATGGCAGAGTCAATCACGATTACAAATCAGAACAATAACGAGGGAGATATTGCTAAAATTGACTACACATACTATCAGATAATGAAGGCTGATATCCTCAGTGTAACAAATAATGGTGCAGATCAGAGTGGAACAGCAGCTTACTATGTAGAAAGCGAAGCTCTTGCAGATTTAATTTCAAAGACAGGTCTTTTTAAGGTTGAGAAGGTTTCATCAGGCGATAGATGGAATGTAACACTTGTTTATGAAGGTGAGGATGCAGCAGCTAAAATCGTTGAGGCATTTGATAAAGATGCAATTAAGAATGCTGTTACAGTAACTGGTGTATTCGATAATATCGGTGCAGATGGAAAGGCTCAGAAAACAGCCACAAAGGATGGACTTGATGCAGGCTACTATCTTGTGCTTTCAAGCCTTGGTACAAAGGCAGCAATTCAGACATTGGGCAATGTTACAATCAACGAGAAGAATACATATCCTACTGTTCAGAAGACAGATGATAAGGATTATGATTCAATGTTTGACTTTGATAAGCCTATTAATTACACAATTTCAGTTAATATCCCTGCAAATGTGGCAGAGAAGGATATTGAAGTTTATGATAAGGCTTCAGTAGGCATCACAATTGATACTAGTGACAAGGCTGTAGAGGCATATCTTGGTGGAACTAAGGTAGATGATTACACTTGGACAAAGGTTGATGAAAAATCAGATGCTCAGTATAATGTTTATAAGCTTGTAATTAAAGCAGAAAATGTTGTTAAGTGCAAGGGTCAGACTGTTGAATTTAAGTATAAAGGTACGATCAATGATAAGGCAGTAGTACTTGTTCCTGAGAAAAATACAGCTTACATCCAGTATGATAATTACACATCATCAGAGACTGAGCCTGTAGAGGTTGAAACTCTTGGATTTAAGCTTCTCAAGATTGACGGTGCTAATAAGAAGCCTATCAGTGGTGCTGAGTTTACACTTTGGGATGCTGATAATAACGGTAATCAGATTAAGGTAGTTGCATGTGAAGCAGTAGTTTCAGGTAACAAGATTCCGGCATATCGTGTGGCTAAGGATGGCGAGACAGGCGTAAATATCGCAGTAGATAGTAATGGTGAGGCTTTTATAGTTGGTCTTGATGCCAAGACATATTGGCTCCAGGAGGAAGTTGCTCCTACAGGTTACAACAAGCTTGTTTCAAGAGTATCAGTAACTATCAACACTAAAGATATCAATAATCAGGTTATCGATCATCTCGAGACAACAATTGTTGAGAATAATCAGGGTTCTGTACTTCCTTCAACCGGTGGTATCGGTACAACTATTTTCTACCTTGTAGGCGGATTCTTAATCGTAGCCGGTCTTGCATGGTTTATTGTCAGAAGAAGAGTTGAGGAATAATTACTATTAATATTTGATTTAAGGTGGGGGATGAGTGTCCCCCACTTGAAAAAGTATGTTTGGGATGAAGGATTATGAGTAAGAAAACGGTAAAAAACCAAATACCCAATATATTGTTCGGCTTTATTTTCGTAGTGGGCTTGTGTGTTTTTTTATATCCTTCATTCAGTAATTATGTAAATTCAAAAAATCAGAGCCGGGCTATTTCAAATTATGAAGATATGATAGGTAATCTTACAGAAGAGGATTACAGCAAGCTTTGGCAGGCAGCGCGTTCATTTAATGAAGCTTTGGCAAAGAACCCTCTTAGTCTTACGCTCACAGATGAACAGGAGAGTGAGTACAACAATGTACTAGATGCTACAAATACAGGAATTATTGGATATATCGAGATAGAAAACATTGGTGTAAGCCTTCCTATCTATCACGGTACAGATGAGTCAGTGCTTCAGGTCGGTATAGGGCACTTAAAAGGAACTTCTTTTCCGACAGGTACGCCTGGAACACATACAGTGCTTTCAGGACACAGAGGATTACCCTCATCCAAGCTGTTTTCAGATTTGGATCAGATGGTAGTAGGAGATTCATTTCTACTTCATGTTCTTGATCAGACATTTGCCTATCAGGTAGATCAGATAAATATTGTACTGCCTGATGAAACCCAGCTTTTGGGAATATATGATAAAGAAGACTATTGCACGCTTGTAACCTGTACGCCATATGGAGTCAATTCTCACAGGCTTCTGGTGAGAGGTAAGCGTGTTGAATATAATGCAGAGTCGAGACTTATAGTGGCAGCAGACGGCATACGCTATAGTCCGCTTCTGGTAGCTCCTTTTATAGGAGTTCCGATACTTATAATATTGATAGTAGTTTATTTTGCAGTAACATCACGTCACAGGCGGAGATAATAAAATGAGAAAGATTTTAAGCTCACATATTTACAACTTAATAGTCGCTGTTGTGGCATTGATATTGCTGGTGCTTGAGCTTCCTTCATCTGCCTTTGCAGCGGGAGATATTGATCTGTCAAAGAAGGGAAGTCTGGAGATCACATATCAGTATCAGGAAGAGCTGATAGATGGTGTAAATTCACGTATTTATCGCGTGGCTGAGATCGACAGCGTGGGTAATTTTTCACTATTGCCGCCATATAATGATGTCACTTCATTTCCTGTTACGGATCTTAATGAAATAGATATTCAATCTGAATGGGATGACATGCTCAATCCTATTGAGGCATATATTTATACAAATAAAATCGCACCTACAGCTTCCGCCATTACAGACAGCGAAGGAATTGCAAAATTTGAAAACCTTGACCTTGGACTTTATCTTGTGATAGCAGATTCTGTTGTAAAGGGTTATTGCACTTATACGTTCTCATCTTTCTTTATGTCTGTGCCTACAAAGGATGCAGATGGAAACTGGGTGAATGCGGTATATGATGTCATAGCGGTACCAAAATGTGAGAAATATGAAACAGAAGTACCAAAAGAGGTAGAATATAACCTCTATAAAAGATGGGATGA
This sequence comes from Lachnospiraceae bacterium MA2020, assembly GCA_000746015.1. Classification (GTDB taxonomy): domain Bacteria; phylum Bacillota; class Clostridia; order Lachnospirales; family Lachnospiraceae; genus NK4A144. The sequence continues at coordinate 65,249 of KN050797.1, forward strand.
TGACGGACATGAGAGTGTGCGCCCTACGTCAATAGAGGTAAGTATCTATAAGGACGGTACTCTCTATAAGACAGTAACGCTTTCTTCTGAGAACAGCTGGCATTACTCCTGGAAATCAGAGCCGGGGCATAGCTGGACTATGGCAGAGCCAAATCTCACCGGATATACGATGAAGCTTACTTTAGGCGGTAATAGCTTCACACTTACAAATACATACAGCAAGAAGAAAAAGAAGCCTAAGGGAGATAATGATGAAACTCCGCCCGGAGATTCGGTAAAAATAACTACACCGCCGTCGGTAGGAGAGCGTATCCTATCTCCGATAGCAGAAGTTTTGGGAGAGATATTTGGTCCTGAATCTGATGTACTTGGTGAACGCAAGCTTCCGCAGACAGGACAGCTCTGGTGGCCGGTTTTTGTTTTGATGATACTTGGCGTGATAAGTTTTATATATGGTTTTATCACTGACAGGATAAATGATAGGTAAGAAGTATGAATTCTATCAAGGGAAAGATTTTTATGTTGATAGGTGTGTTGTGTATAGCTGGCGCTGTAAGCCTCTATATGCACAACCGCACTGAAGATGTGATGGCCGGAGAAACGGCGGGACGCGACCTCGGAAGTGTCATGGAGCAGGTAGTAGATGGCAATAAAGAGATACCGACTTCCGGTGATATGCCGGCAGTTGATGTGAGCGGCAATACTTATATAGGTATAGTCACAGTTCCATCGCTTTCGCTTCAGCTTCCTATACAGAGAGACTGGTCTAAGGCAAACGCAAAGATTTCTCCATGCCGATACAAGGGATCTGTATATGATAACAATTTAATTGTGGCTGCGCATAATTATGAGCGTCACTTTGGACTCTTAAAAAATCTCATGAGTGGTGATGAGGTCATCATAACCGACATGGATGGACATAGCTTCTATTATCAGGTGGTAAATACTGAGATAATCGATTCATTCGGTATAGAAGAGATGGATGCAGGAGACTGGGATCTGACGCTGTTTACATGTACGGTGGGAGGTCAGTCAAGGGTTACTGTAAGATGTGCCACTACAGGCAAGATTAGAAGTGACTGGTCATCAGTAAAAACAGAATTAACAAATGCAATGTATAATGCAGCAAAGCATTAATAAATACGTAAAGGGTATGGCTCAGATGGCCATACCCTTTACGTATTTATCAGTTATTTTTATTTCACGTTCGTTGTAAGCTGCCCGTTCGATCCTTGAAACGACGCTTACCTTGTCTGCTGTGCGGATGGCACTGTCATCAAGCACAAGTGCATCAAATTCGTATCCGTCTTCGAAACTTCCGACTTTTCCAAAGAACTTTCCGCCGCCAAGTGTAGCAATGTAGAAAGCATCAGCAAAGCTGAGAGGTTTAACATTATTGTCGATATATCTCCAATACATTTTTGACGACTGGATTGCCAAAGTGATCTGTTTCATCATAGATATCGAGCTGCCGGCTGCAATATCTGTAGCGAGTCCGACATTTATGCCCTCCTTAAGCATAAGGCTGATAGGAGCAATACCTGATGAGAGATTGAGGTTTGACTCAGGTGAGTGTGCTACAAATGTACCACATTTTTTTAAAAGGTCTCGCTCGGCTTTGTCGCTATAGACACAGTGAGCCATGATAGCAGGATTCTCTTTGCTTCCAAGCATGCCATTTATGTTGTAAGCATCTCCGTATCCCTTTGATGCAGGCACAAGCTCCTGTACCCATTGGATCTCGGATGGATTCTCAGAAAGGTGTGACTGTACACGAAGACCCAGTCTTTTGCGTGTCTGACCAAGCCATTCCATCATTTCATCATCACATGAAGGTATGAATCTTGGTGTAAGTATAGGCATCGTACGATCAAATCTGCCTTCTGTTTCTTTAAGCCATTCTTCAGTAGCACTGATAGACCCTTTGATAGATTCTGAGAGACAGTCAGGACTGTTACGTGTCATGTTTACTTTGCCTACGTAGCTGATGAGGCCGCTTTTCTCCATCTTATCCATCAGAAGAAGTGTAGCATCCTTATGGATAGTACCAAATATAACGGCTCTTGTGGTAAAGCTGTTTTTGATATCATCTGCAAAGATGCTATATGCTTTTTCAGCATATTCGATGTTTGAATACTTTGCCTCCTCAGGGAAAGTATTGTTGTTGAGCCAGTCAAGCAGCTCTTCGTCCATGTTGAAGCCCCTGAAAGAATACTGCGGAGCATGTACATGCAGATCAACGAGTCCCGGGATGATAAGTGACTCTTTTTTGTCTATAAGTTCAAAATCTCTGTATGTGGATGGTATATCATCAAAGATGCGAAATACTCCGCGGCTTATGCCATTTTCACATACAACATAAGAGTTTTCATATACGTTCAGAGTGCGGTCAGCATCTGAAAAAATAATGTTTCCCTTTAGTATAAAATTACCCATAAAACCTCCTGCGCCATCAAAAAGATTAGTAGTCTGAAAAAAGGAGCGAGTGCCATTGTAGCATAATAGAATTTAAAAAGCTACAATATTCACAAAAACTTAAGTTTTATTTTAAATACAATGATGATATAATGTTAAAGGCTATGCCAAAAAGGGATATTTAAGAGGAGATTATTATTTAATGAAGAAGGATTATTTATCGTTTATTATAGCGATAGCGGTTATCGTTGTTGCTCTTATAGGAGCTGTGGGACTCATTTATTCTGAGAATACCACGAAGAAGGTTGAAACGATCGCTACTATTGAGGAGATAGTAAGTGACGATGCTGCTTCTACAAGTGTATCTGCTTCAGAAGCTGTGAGTGTAGCTTCAAGCGAGGCGTCTACAGAAGAAGAGGATGAGGTCGACGACGGCCAGTGGATAAATGATTACAAATATATACTTGATCAGATGGATGAGGAAGATTATGAGGGGTATGCCCTTATATATGTTGATGATGATGAGATTCCTGAGCTTGTGATGCAGGGCAGGACAAGCCGCATCTATACATGGCATGATGGAGAAGTAAGTCAGCTTGCAATAGATGCAGATAAGATGTCATTTACAGAAAAAGGTAATGAGCTTCTCAATAATGATACTTTGTATAAGATCAAAAACGGCGACTGGGTGGAAAAAGAAGGCAATTCACTTAGCGGTAATATATCCGTCATAAGTGAGTTTTATCCATACAAAGATATGATCTCTATGTTTAAGAAGGGAAATATATCTGCAAATTCTGTAAGTACAAATGCGGTCGTATCATTTGATGATGCTGATGATAGTGAAGAGTATGATGAGAATGAGGGTGAAGGCATAAATGTTGATTACTTTAATGCCGAGGATACCAATATCCACAAGTATGAGTTTGTTGTCGGAGATATCTCATGGACAGGCGCATATGATTCTGTGAAGCTTAATGGCAGCAATAAGTATCTTGCACGTATCACTTCTGTAGAGGAGTTTAATTATGTGAGTGAGCTTATCAAGCAGTCAGGTCTTCAGAATTATATCTTCTGGATCGGCGGAGCAAGAGATGTAGATAATTATGGTGATGATGAGTACCACTGGATAGCAAACAGTGGCGCGATAAGCAAAAATCCTATCACTACAACAGGCATATATGAAGGCGCATGGGCAAGCGGAGAGCCTACAAGAGTAGGTAATGGCGATGTTGAAAAGAATGTTGCAGAGGATAAGCTTTGCATGTTCTATGATCTTGGTACGGATAAGTTTTACTGGAGAGACGCTCCGGATAAGATACTTAAGACTTCACCGTCGCTTGCAGGAAAGATTGCTTTTATAGTAGAGAGTGAAGAGTAAGATGTTTAAAAGTTTGAAAGGCAGGGACTTGGTCAGAGTTCCTGCCTTTCTTGTATATAGTCTTAGTTGGAGAACATGTAAGCTGTTGTAAGTCTTGTACCGCTTGGAGTTTGAACAACTGATGTAGCGATACCGATCTTTGTAAATTGACCAAAAAGCATATTGTCAAGGTGAGTTGGACTGTTACAAAGATTTGTATACATGAGGTCTGCTGCGCTTGTCTGTTCAGCGCCTGAGCCTGTGTAACCTGAATAAGTCACGTATGAAAGATTCTCGCCTCTCCATTTATTGTGAGGGATCATGTCAGCGCCCTGACTGCCGTCCGGACGAGTATGGCTCCACTTTGTAGCTGCTTCTACACTTCTTGTCTCTGCGAATGCGCAAAGAGAAGCGTCAAGAGTAAGAGCTGCAAGACCATTTTGTGCTCTGAGTGAATTAATTTTGGAGAGCATAACTGAATCAACAGATGCGGCACCTGATGCGGTAGCGCTTGATGTTGACGCGATAACTAAGACTGTTGCTAAGATGGCAACTATAAGACACTTAAAAATATTCCTTGATGTTTTTTTCATGTTCATTTCCTCGCTTTTGCTCTGGAAACTACGTCATGGCAGCTGGCTATCCATAACTGGACCCTGTAGTTTTGCGTCCTTACCTTACGATAAGTTTGCCCATTATGTAGTTTTCTCCATATAACAATTGATTTGTTCCTAAGACTACTACGGTTCACCATACTTTTCGTGACCAAACGATAAGCTTTCCGAAGGAGACCGTTAATGTTTTGTTCTTGATGTATACATAATACTGCATTTGGTATACAAAGTCAATAGACCTAATGCATATTATCAAGTACATTGGTGTGTGTTTTTGTACTTGATAATATGCCATATCTATAGCTGAAAAAGTGTAAAATAGTTATATGATAAGGATAATCTATGCATTTGATAATGCATGACAAAGAAGGCATGGAAGCCGGTATAGATGAATATCTGACTAAACCGTTGAATGCCGCCACTCTAAGCACTGGAGAGAGCATTATGGAACAAAAATTCATCAAAGGAAAACTAAATGAGATACTTGCAGACGATATATCTTTACTCTTAAAAGCCCTAAAATATTCTGATATTTTAGTGCTTGAGTATTTTGCTACTGAAAAGGTCATGGAAGCAGTGGTTGTGCCGGAGGTCATGAATGACTATATAGAAAAGGTCACATCACTGAGAGATGACTTTTTTGAAAACATAGTTAAACTGGCAGGGTTGAATGAAACTGACGCAAAAATTCTTGAACAAACTCTTGAACATATGAAGAAGGGAGAAAAAGAAGCAACCTGCACACTTCGTATGAATACGACGGGACAGTACAGCTGGTATCGATTGAGGATGCTTCCGGTCTTTAACAGTGACGGAGAACTTGTGCGTATACTGGGGACAGCAGTCAATGTTGATGAATACAAGAATGTTCAGAGTCTTGTCTCAAATGAGCACATAGAGCTGACCTCTATGGATGAGCATGTTCTTAGAATGTCATGCTTTAATGTGACGCGTGATACGGTCATTTCATCTTATACAAAGTATGATGTCAGTGAGACTGCGTCTAAGGGCTATAGTGACTGGATATATAAGGAAGCTATTGAAATCGAGCCGCTGTTAATATCCCAAAAACCGGAAACGCTTGCATATATGCTAAGCACGGCTGAGCTCATAGTCGACAGGGATAAGCGCAGGGAGTTTATAAAACTTACAAATCATTTCGGAATGTTAAAGATGTTTCATGCAGGTGTGAAAGAGAAAACCTTTGAACATGCCCGCTATATTAATGGCGAGATAAGATGGATATCGACAAGGATGGTCCTGATAAAGGAGCCGGACAGCGGAGATCTGCTGGTTTTCTTTTACACGAGGGATATAAATGATAGGAAAATTGATGAAGAGGTTGTCCGACTTGTGCTGGAAGAAGGCGCAGATATTGTGGCACTTGTTGAGCCAAAGGTCAATCGGATAAGTTTTAAGTTTGTACACAAATATGTACATGATACTATTCCTGAGTTTGAGAATGGAAAAGCTTTAGATTACACGGAATCGTTGATAGATGGCTGCGGTGCTTTCTTTACAGAGCATAATAGGGAATTTTATAGAAAGGCTATGTCACTTGATACGATCATAAAAGAACTGGAAGAAAAAAATATTTATTCTAACACTTATGTCATAGTACTTAAAAATGGGGATGTCAGATGTAAGCAGGTACGATTTAAGTATATTGATAAAGAAAAAAGATATCTTTTATTTATCCAAAATGACGTTACTGTAACTTATCGAAAAGAGCAGACGCATATGATGGAGCTTACTGAGTCTGTAAAGAAGGCTGAGGATGCGATACTTGCCAAGACACAGTTTATCTCAAGGATAAGTCATGACATCAGGACACCTATAGGAGCCATAAAAAATCTTACTGAGTTTGCTAAAGATGATGTAGATGATAAGGAAAAGCTCCTAAAAGACATAGAGCAGATTGAGACTTCTAATAAATATCTATTGTCACTTATAAATGATACCCTTGATATATCAAAAGCAGACAGCGGCAAGATAAGATTTAACCCAGAGGCATATCCACATAGTGAATATACTGAGATGGTGAAAAATACACTTGAGCCACTATGTAATGAGAAGCACTTAAAGTGCATAATCGATAATCCGAGCAGACCTGAGATAACAGGAACCATATTTATTGATAAGGTCAGACTCAATCAGATAATTCTTAATCTTGTTTCAAATGCCGTCAAATATACGCCTGAGGGCGGTACAATCACATACAGATCGCTCACTCGCAAGATAGGCAGGGACAGGATAAGATTTGGATGCGAGATAACTGATACTGGAATCGGAATGAGTCAGGAATTCCAAAAGCATATGTTTGACGAATTTGACCAGGAATATAACAATCCGTATCGCGATAAGACTACGACAGGTACTGGACTTGGGCTTGCTATCGTAAAGAGGATGATCGATCTCATGGGTGGTACGATAGAAGTAGAAAGCGAGATAGGTAAAGGCACAAAGATAACTCTTTATATAGAGGTATTTAATGCCGATACTATGGACAATGGCAAGAAAGCTGAGCTGCATAATGAAGAAGGCAAGTTTGAGGAAAAAATCGGCGGAAAGATACTACTTGTGGAGGACAATGATATAAACATCAGGATAGTCAAGCGTATGTTGAAACGTTTTGAAATAGAACATGATGTAGCTACTGATGGACTGCAGGGGCTTGAATTATTTAAAAAATCCAATGTGAATGAGTATGATCTCATACTTATGGATATACAGATGCCGGTGATGGACGGATATGAGGCGACAAAGCAGATCAGAGCGTCAGGCAGATCTGATGCGGCTACTGTTCCAATCATTGCAATGACGGCAGATGCTTTTGAAGAGGCAAGGAAGAAAGCTTTTGAATGCGGTGTATCCGGATATATAACCAAGCCGATAAATATGATGGAGTTAAATAAAACGATCAGGAAATTAAAGGCGCAGAGTGCCTGATAGTTTGTTCCAATTTTTGTGGGGGAGATTTAATGAAACGAAAAGTTCTATTGTCTATAGTTGTTTTATCTATGCTCATGATCGCAATCTGTGCCGCTTTTACGCTTAATTCTACCAAATCTATTGCTGCATCAGAAAATTTTGATAAGGTAAAGGTCGGCATAGTAGAGCAAAAAAGGTATTTTTCAAAAGATGAAGATGGCTATGAAGTAGGCTTTGATGCAGAGTTTCTTATGAATATCTGTACAACAGCCAGACTAGAACCAGAGTTTATAGTATATCAAAATTATGATGAGCTTCTCAGTGCGCTCGAAAAGGGAGAAGTGCAGATGACCGTGGGGGTTTCGAAAACTCCTGAACGAGAGGAAAAATTTTTATATGCCGATACTGCATTTAATGAGTCGGCAGTAGCTATATCTGTGCCTAAATATGATGAAAAGTACTCTTATAATGACCCAGTTGCCGTAAACAATATGAGGATAGGATACACTAAGGGCAGCGTGCAGGGGACAAAGGTTTTGGCATGGGCAGAGGCGAACAAGTCTGAGTCTGAGATAATTGAATATAATACCGACCAGGATCTTATAGATGCATTGCATAGTGGAGAGATCGATGGCGCAGCGGTCGCGACTCCTGATGCATTTGATCTGAAGAGAATCTTTGTGTATAGCTATACCGGATATTATCCTGTATTTAACAAGAACGAAACTATTCTCTGCCAGAGAGTAAATGCGGCAATGGCTAGTATTCTTGGCAATAATCAGAACTATTCTGAAAAACTGAGTGAAAAATATAATACTTCAACAAAAAACTCTCAGTTTGAATTTACTGAAAGTGAAAAAAAATACATCAGAGATAAAAAAATGATCAAAGTAGCTGTAGCCGCGTTTGATCCTCCGTATAGTTATCTGGATAAAGATCAAAATGTTACAGGCATAACTGTAGATTTTTACAAAAAGATGTCCGAGAAGACAGGCTTAAATTTTATCTATTTGCCTTATAAAGATCAGGAAGAGGCTATTGAGGCAGTCAGGAATGGAACTGCTGATGTCATAGGTATAATATGCTCTGACCCAATACAGATAGATAAAGTCGGGCTGATGCTGACTCATACTTATTCTGAGCAGGAACTTTATCTTATAGATGAAAAGGAAAGTAATAAAATAGATAACATAGCAGCTATTAGAAGTGACAGAGACTATATTTCGAGACTATATGGGTATAGGGGACTGAGCGAAAATATAGTTCCTTACGATAATATAAGAGGTTGTTTTAAGGCATTGAAAAAGAAAGAAGTAGATGCAGTAATATGTGACATGCCGGAAACCATATGGTTGATGAACAATTATCAGTTTACAAACTTTACGATTGAGAGCGCTGACGGCCTGAGTTATTTCTTGCAAGGGGCGGTACGGAAAGGGAATGTTGAGTTAGTAGAAGTACTAAATAAAGCTTCCAGGCTGGCGAGACATGATATGTACGAGATAATCTCCAGACAGGGAATGCAGGAGGATTCTCTATGGACACTGCTTCGTAAGATGTCCTTAAAATGGCAGCTATTGCTTATGGCTATAATAGTCGGATTCTTTTACTCAATTCTATTTATGCTGGTACGTACACACAATATGAAGATCACTCGAGACAGGATGAGAGAAATAGCTGAAAATGAGCGCCAGATAAATGAGATGATGAGTGCAGCTGTTGACAGCGCAGAGATGATACTGTGGGAGATAAATCTGAAAAGCGGAGAGTTGAAGGTATTTAAGACTCAGTATACAGTCAAAGCAATGGGAATGCATGATATCCCGGAAAGCATTCCATCAGCGGTTGATTTTGTGAAGCATATGACTACAAAGGGTCATGCAGCGACTGTCCAACACATGTTTGAGAGTATGTGTGATGGTATAGAACAGATATCGGAGGTTATCCCGTTTAAGATCAAAGAGTCTGATGATACTATTCCGGTAAAGATCACCTGCATAGGCATAAAAGAGGAAAACGGCAAGCCGGCAGTGGCTTATGGATCATGCAAAAATATAGCAAAAGAGGTCAAAAAACATGATGATTATGACGAGGAGATGACCTATTTTAAGAAATTCCTGGATAAAGATCTTAAGAGAAAACTTCATTGCGATATTTCTTCAAATAAGATACTTAGCAGTGTGCCGATACGTGAAGAATATGAAGGTATGTCCTATAGTGAAGTATTTAAGCATGAAGGAAATATAAGGACTACTGAAGGTGAAAGAGTAAATGAAAAACTGTCAGTTCAAAGATTGCTGGTCGATTATTCAAAGGGAGAACGCAAATTTACGCTTGAATATAGCCTAAGAGATGGCTTGACGGCAAGGTATATTCATTCAGATGTTGTGCTGATTGAAAACCCTGAAAATGGACATATAGAGATGTTTTTGTATGTTAAAGATAGTACAGAGTCGGCAATTGAGCAGATGATAGTTGAAAGGATGACAAATACCGTTTATGAGTATGTTTCGATAATAGAAGTATTATCAAAGAAAGTGATGGAAATAGGAATTTCCGACTCGGATTCTCCGGATGAAAAGTGTACCTATGATGAAAGCATGATAAGGAGAGTTGACACTAATGTACCGGAAAAGTATAGGGAAGAGGTCAAGAGTGCGCTTAGCTATAATAAGGTAAAAGAAGAACTTGAGGCGAACGGAACGTATGTATATTCATGCTCTGTACTCCCATCAGCGACCGATACAGGTAAAAATGGAAGGCATATGATACAGTATTCATATCTTGATGACGAAAAGACCATGATATTCCTTGGAATACTTGATATAACAATGCAGTACGAGCGTGAAAAGGAGAGCATGGAAAAGCTTGAAAAAGCGCTTGAAGAGGCAAATAAGGCAAATAAAGCTAAATCTGAGTTTATTTCAAGGATAAGTCATGACATAAGGACGCCTATCGGAATAGTTAAAAACCTTGCGGCATTTGCACGTGAGGATATTCACGATGAAGAGATGCTCAATAAAGATCTTGACCAGATAGAGGCATCAGGCAAATTCCTTTTGTCACTTATCAATGATGTACTCGATATATCAAAGGTTGACAGCGGTAAGATATCCCTTAAGTATGAACCGTACAGCTATAGTGAGTACATAAGAAATGTCAAAAATATGATTGAACCTATGTGTATTGATAAGCATCAGGAGTATGAGATAATTAGGGAAGATGATTTTGCGGGCTATGTGATGGCTGACAAGGCCCGGGTAAATCAGGTAGTACTTAATATAATCTCGAATGCTGTAAAATATACGCCTGAAGGCGGAAAGATCATATACAGATCTCATAATGAAGAAATCGGTGGCAATAAGATCAAATACCGATTCAGCGTTATCGATAACGGTATAGGCATGAGTGAAGAATTCCAAAAGCATCTGTTTGAGGACTTCATGCAGGAAACAGACAATCCGCTGAGACCGGAGGGCGTGAGTGGAACAGGTCTTGGAATGTCCATTGTAAAGAAGATGGTAGAGCTCATGAATGGAACTATCCAAGTGCAGTCTGAGCGTGGTAAGGGAACTACGGTAACGATCGAGTATGTCTTTGATATGACCGACTATACGCCTACAAATCTGGAAGAAGCTACAAGAAAAGAGAAGCTGTCGGGCAAGATTCTGATAGCTGAAGATAATGCTATAAATTACCAGATAGTAAACAGGATACTGACTAAGTTTGGCCTTGAGAATACCTGGGCTAAAAATGGCAAGAAAGCGGTTGAAATATTTGAAAGTAGCCCGGAAGGTGAATTTGGTGCTATACTTATGGATGTACAGATGCCTGAGATGGATGGACTTGAGGCCACAAGGCGTATAAGAAGTTCATCGAAGGAAGAGGGAAAACAGATAAGGATCATTGCCATGACTGCGGATGCGTTTGACAATGCAAGGCAGGAAGGAATGGAAGCAGGTATGGATGAATATCTGACGAAACCTTTAAATGCTGAAGAACTTAGAGAAGCGTTGGAGAGAGCACTATGGGACAAGAAGATCAATATAACAAGCTGAGTAGGATTTTAGAGGACAATGATGGTTATAATAAGACAAGGTTTGTGTCAAGGGTAAGTCACGATATAAGGACCTCAATAGGAGCAATCCAAAATCTTGTGGAGTTTGCAAGAGAGGATTATGAGGACAAAGAAAAGCTGATGAAAGACTTAGATCAGATAGAGCGATCATGCTATTCTCTTCTTTCGTTTTTTGACAATGCCGTTAAGTCTGCAACTGTTGATGCTTCGGCAAAAGTTCTCATGTATGAGGCAAGCAAGCAGTCGGATTATGTAAGACAGAGGAAAAAGGCAAGGACCAGATTTGAGGAGAAGATCGGCGGCAAGATCCTTTTGGTAGAGGATAATGAGATCAATGCGAAAATAGTCATGCGTATGATGGAAAGATTTGGCATTGAGTGTGACTATGCATATGACGGACTCAGAGGGATGGAATTATTTAATCGCTCGAAGCCTGATGAATATGACATGATCATAATGGACATGGAGATGCCGGTCATGGACGGATATGATGCTACACGCCATATCCGTGCCCTTGACAGATCTGATTCCAAGAGGATCCCTATAGTGGCTATGACGGCAGATGCTTTTCCGGATTCCAAGAGGAAAGCGATTGAGTGCGGTGTGAATGAATATCTTACAAAGCCGCTTGATATGATGGAATTAAATCTTGCTATAAGAAGAATGAAAGAGCAGCGCGTTAAATGACGCGCTGCTCCTTTTGATGTCGATATGTTTTAATCAATAAACTCAATGTGACCTGTACTCATTTCTTTGATGCGTGCAAGCGAGTAAACTTCAAAACCGGCTTCCTCGAGCTTTTTACGGCCCGGCTGGAAAGATTTCTCGATAAGGATACCGATACCTGCAACGGTTGCGTGAGCCATGCGGAGAAGTCGGATGGCACCTGTAACTGCTTCGCCGTTAGCAAGGAAGTCATCTATAATAAGCACGTGGTCGTCGCTTTTTAAGAACTTAGGAGATGCTGTAAGCTCATAGGTAGAATTAGTTGTGAAAGATGTAACTTCGGTCTGTAGAAGGCTGCCGTTGAGCACTCGTGAAGCCTTCTTTTTGAAGATAACAAGCGGTACACCAAGCTCATGGGCTGTAAGAAGTGCCGGTGCAATACCGGAGCTCTCAATAGTTACGATCTTTGTGATGCCCTTGTCTTTAAAATGTCTTGCGAAATCCTCAGCTACGGCCTCCATAAGTACAGTGTCAACCTGATGATTAATGAAGCTGTCAACCTTGAGTACATCGGCGTTGATAGCTCTTCCGTCAGATAATATTCTCTCCTTAAGTAGATTCATGACTGATCCTCCGTTCGTTTTCTATTACTGTATAGTATAAGCCTTTTTTACAATATTTTCCATATCTCTTGCACTTTCTTTTCATATGTTTTAAAATGTCATTTGTGTGTTTGTATATTCATACATGCAAACATATATTCACACGACTAAAAGAATAGGAGATTGCACTATGTTCAGAATTGTAAAGGCTAAGATGCTCGTTGAGAAGATCTACCTTCTCGAAGTAGAAGCACCTCGTATCGCACATACCTGCGAACCGGGACAGTTTGTTATTGTTCGTGCTGACGAGACTTCAGAGAGAATCCCGTTGACTATTTGTGACTATGACAGAGAGGCTGGAACAGTAACACTCGTTATCCAGGTGATCGGAGCTTCATCATATAAGATCGCCCAGCTTAAGACTGGCGAGATGATGGCTGACATTACAGGCCCACTTGGACTGCCTTCAGATTTCGTGAACGAAGATATTGAAGAAGTACGTAAGAGAAATTATCTCTTTGTATGCGGCGGTCTTGGTACAGCACCTGTACTTCCACAGATCAAGTGGATGAAGGAGCACGGTGTTTCTTTCGATGTAATCGTAGGAACAAAGACTCACGATACTCTTATTCTTGAAAAAGAGTTTGAAGAAGTAGCAGGAGAGCATTACTTCATCACTACAGACGATGGATCATACAAGAGATCAGGTATGGTCACAGTATGTATGGAGGATCTTATCGGTAACGAGGGCAGACACTACGATGTTTGTGTTGCCATTGGACCTATGATCATGATGAAATTTGCTTCTCAGACTTCTCTTAAGTACGGTATCCATACTATCGTATCAATGAACCCTATCATGGTTGATGGTACCGGTATGTGTGGTGCATGTCGTCTGCTTGTTGACGGTGAAGTTAAGTTTGCCTGCGTTGACGGACCTGAGTTTGATGCAGCAAAGGTTGACTTTGACTCAGCTATGAAGAGGATGGCTCTTTACAAGACAGAAGAAGGAAGAGCATATCTTAAGGCACAGGAAGGCGATACACATCACGGTGGCTGCGGCAACTGCAACGGCGACTGATATTCTGTATAAGAGGAGATACGACAATGGCTATAGATATGATGAAGAAAGTTCCTGTCAGAGAGCAGGAGCCTAAGGTTAGGGCTACAAATTTTGACGAGGTTTGCCTTGGATACAACAAGGAAGAGGCTATGGACGAGGCTACAAGATGTCTCAACTGTAAGAATCCTCAGTGTGTGGTTGGATGTCCGGTATCTATCAATATTCCAGGTTTCATTGATGAGGTTAAGAAGGGCGATTTCAAGAAGGCATCTGAGATAATCGCAGAGTCTTCAGCACTTCCTGCAGTATGCGGTCGTGTATGTCCACAGGAGAGTCAGTGCGAGGGTAAATGTGTACGTGGTATCAAGGGAGAAGCTGTTTCAATCGGTAAGCTCGAGAGATTCGTTGCTGACTGGGCTCGTGAAAACGGAGTAAAGCCTGAGGTTAAAGCAGAGAAGAAGGGCAAGAAGGTTGCAGTTATCGGTTCCGGTCCATCCGGACTCACATGTGCAGGTGATCTTGCAAAGCTTGGCTATGATGTGACTATTTTTGAGGCACTTCACAAAGCAGGCGGTGTTTTGGTTTATGGTATCCCTGAGTTCCGTCTTCCAAAGGACAAGGTTGTACAGCCTGAGATCGAGAATGTTGAGGCTCTTGGCGTAAAGATTGAGACAGATGTTGTTATCGGTAAGTCAACTACTATCGATGCACTTCTTGAGGAAGAGGGCTTTGATGCAGTATATGTAGGATCAGGTGCCGGACTTCCTAAGTTCATGGGTATCCCTGGTGAACAGGCACTTGGCGTATATTCAGCAAACGAGTTCCTTACAAGAAACAACCTCATGAAGGCTTACAGAGATGACTATGATACACCTATCGCAAGAGGTAAGAAGGTTGTAGTTGTCGGCGGTGGTAACGTTGCTATGGATGCTGCAAGAACAGCACTCAGACTTGGTGCAGAGGTACACATCGTATATCGTCGTTCTGAGGCAGAGCTTCCTGCAAGAGCAGAGGAAGTACATCACGCTAAGGAAGAGGGCATCATCTTTGATCTTCTTCAGAACCCAACAGAGATCCTCGAGGACGAGAATGGCTGGGTAAAGGGTATCAAGGTTATCAAGATGGAGCTCGGCGAGCCTGATGCTTCAGGAAGAAGGAGACCTGTAGAGATAGAGGGCTCTGAGTATGAGATAGAGTGTGACACAGTTATCATGTCACTTGGTACATCACCAAATCCACTTATCTCTTCAACTACAAAGGGGCTTGAGATCAACAAGCGTCAGTGTATCGTAGCTGATGAAGATACTGGTGCAACATCAAAGAGCGGAGTTTACGCCGGTGGTGATGCCGTAACAGGTGCTGCTACTGTTATCCTTGCAATGGGTGCAGGTAAGGCAGCTGCAAAGGGAATCGATGAGTTCCTTTCAAAAGTACAGTAATATTTGGAGGTTTTAGAAATGTTTTGTCCTAAATGCGGTCTTGAGTTCAGAGAGGGATTTGAAGAGTGTGCATACTGTCATATCCCTTTGGTTGAAGAATTACCGGAGAACTTTGAGGAGAATAGCGAGGATGCCGATATGAGCGTGACCGCATCAGTGGAAATGCAAGGCATTGATGAAACAGAGGCAAAGGAGGAGCCGGAAGCAGCGGCTCCTTCAAAGCCATTTATGACTGCGGCAGAAAAAGCAAATGATATGAAGTCATCAGGTACAACATTATTGTTTGTATCTATAGTTGGATTCGTATTTCTTATACTTGCATCTGTTGGAGCACTTCCTATACAGATCGGAGGAGCTGGCGCGTTCATTACTTATATAGTTATGGGTGGTCTTTTCCTCATATTCTTCATATCAGGCGTCAGATCCTTAAAAAAGGTGGCTCAGCTGGAAGAAGATGCTGACAGAGAAGCTGCTAAGGCTGAGGAGATCAGCAAGTGGTTCATAGAGAATCATACAGCATATAGTATCGATCTTGAGATCAAGGAGGCTCAGTCTGAAGCTGAGACAGGCGGAGATGAGTACTTCGAGAGGATTCAGATTATGAAAAAGCATATTCAGGAGCGTTTTATGGATCTTGATCCACAGTTCCTTGACTTTTTAATTGATGAAATTTATCCGGAGGTCTTTGAAACAGAAGATTTATGAATATAACAGTACTTTGTGCCGGAAAGATTAAAGAAAAATTTTTTCAAGACGCGATAGCCGAGTATTCAAAAAGGCTGTCGCGTTATTGTAAGTGTAAGGTGACAGAGGTTGCGGACGGACCGGATATGTATGCCGAGAGAGACCGTTTCCTTGCACACTTACCGGAAAACGCGTATATTATAACTTTGGAAATAGGCGGTAAAAAGTTGGATTCAGTCCAGCTTTCGCATAAAATAGAGCAGCTTGGGATAGATGGTAAGAGCAATATCTGCTTCATCATAGGCGGGTCTGACGGCCTTGCTGATGAGATAAAGCAAAAGAGTAATTTTGCTCTGAGCTTTTCTGATATGACATTTCCGCATCAGCTGATGAGGGTCATATTGTTTGAGCAGATATATCGTTCGTTCAAGATCATTGCACACGAGCCTTACCATAAGTGAGAAAAAATGGAAAACGAGATAATTCATACTATAAAAGATGTTCCGCTTGAGCATCTGAGAAATATATTTGGTCAGTTTGACAAGTTTGAAAAGCAGATAGAAGACAGCTACGGTGTTAGTTTGGTTGTCCGCGATAATGAGCTTAAGATAAAGGGGGAGGAGCCGGGAGCTTCTCATGCTGAGAAGGTTTTGAGAGAGCTTTTGAAGAAATCTATGGCCGGAAACGTAATAGAAGAGCAGAATGTAACCTATGCGATCGATATGGTCAAAGAAGATGATGATGTATTTGGCGAGATCGATGGCGATATTATATGCCATACCGTACAGGGAAAGCCTGTAAAGCCTAAAACTAAAGGACAGATGAAGTATATCAATGCTATCAGAGACAAAATGATAGTGTTTGGCATAGGACCTGCGGGTACAGGTAAGACTTACCTTGCAATGGCAATGGCTATCATGGCTTTCAAAAATGAAGAGGTCAGCAGGATCATTCTCACAAGACCTGCAATTGAGGCGGGTGAGAAGCTTGGATTTTTGCCGGGAGATCTTCAGAGCAAGGTTGATCCATATCTTCGCCCTCTTTACGATGCGCTTTATCAGATAATGGGTGCCGATTCTTTCCAGAAAAACATGGAAAAGGGACTTATTGAAGTGGCTCCGCTCGCATACATGAGAGGACGTACACTTGACAATGCATATATAATACTTGATGAGGCTCAAAATACCACACCGGCGCAGATGAAGATGTTTCTGACACGTATAGGATTTGGCTCTAAGGTTGTCATCACAGGAGATAAGACGCAGAAGGATCTGGCAGCGGGTACTGTATCAGGACTTGATGTTGCTGAGAGAGTGCTTGGCAAGATGAGTGATATCGGTTTTATATACCTCACATCAAAAGACGTGGTCAGACATCCTCTTGTACAGAAGATCGTCAAGGCTTATGAGGATTTTGAAGCAAAGCATAAAGAGAGGAAAGACCTGAAGCACAGGAGGCTACATGCAGTTAAGCGCCATAATATGTGATATTGTAATCCTGGCTGTTTCGGCAGTATTACTTATAATATCTTTAGATAAATTAAAGGATGATCGCCATAAGAAGCCAGCTGTGAGGGCAATGCTTATAGGTATGGTGCTTTCGATCGTGGCGTTTTTTACTCCGGAGTTTATATTTCCTTTTCAGGCGATAGCATTGATCTTTATGGTTTATACGGATTTTGCAGCGGGTACAGGGCTTTTGGCATTTTATTCTGCTGTTTCCATGGTCGCCTACAATGATGGAAGTGTTTATTTCTTCTATTGCTTTGTATCCGGGCTTATTTTGCTTTTGCTCTATAGAAACCCGGTCAATGGTTTTACCTACAAAAAGCCTTTGCTGCTTTACAGTCTCTATTCAATACTGATCTATGTGGCATTTATGCTTAAGTTTTCTGTCAGACTTACACCTGAGAGTGTTATAGGACCTGCATGCGGACTCTTTGTAAATGTGATAATAGTGCTGATAGCTCTGCCAAAGATCGGGCATGAGGTACTGTTTGCACTTGAAGAAAAGTACGCAGCTGTTGTAGATCCTGAGTATGAGTTAATGCTCAGGCTAAAGAAGGAAAATAATCTTGAGTATAAGAGAGCACTTCACGGCGGATATCTGGCAGACAGGCTTGCTGAAAAGATCGGAGCAGATCGAAGGATGGCAAGAGCATGTGCATATTATCACAGGATAGGCGGACTCGTGGAGAACGACAGTTCACCTTCTGAGCGTACTGCAAATCTCATTGCCGAGCATGAGTTTCCGGATGATATGCAAAGGTGTATAAATGTCTACACAGGATATGTTCGCGACAGATATTCAAAAGAAAATGCTATTACAATGTTCTCGGATGAGCTTATTAAGTCTCTTTTAAGACTTATGAGTGAAAGACCGGGAGAGAAGATCAATTATGATGCCCTTATAAATCTTGTATGCGAAAAGGTTTCTGCAAGACCTCAGATCATGGAGTCAGATCTGAGTATGAGAGATTTAAGGGTTATAAAGCAGCGTTTAAAAGAGGAGAAGCTTTATTATGACTTTTTACGTTGAGAAAGAAACAGAAACAGATCTTGGACTTGACTACCGTGCTATATTAGAAAAGGTGGCTTTAAAAGTTCTTGAGCAGGAAAAGTGTCCTTATGAGGCTGAGATAAGCCTTACTTTAGTAGATCCGGAGGATATCCGTGCTACAAACAATGAGTTCAGAGGCATTGATAAAGTGACAGATGTACTGTCATTTCCTATGGTTGAGTATCAGTCACCGGCAGATTTTTCTAATATTGAGGAGGATTTTCCGGACTGCTTTAACCCGGAGACAGGTGAGCTTATGCTTGGTGATATCGTGATATGTCTTGAGAGGGCAAGAGAGCAGGCTGAGGAGTACGGCCACAGCGTTTTAAGAGAATTTGCTTTTCTTATTGCTCATAGTATGCTACACTTACTTGGGTTTGACCATATGGAGCCTGATGAGGCAGCAGTTATGGAAGCCAAGCAGCGAGAGGCTTTGGACAGCCTTGGCATTACAAGATAAATGATCATTATTGATATGATAAAGATTTTTTTGGAGGTTTTTATGATAAGAAAAAATCTGATCTCTGCAGTACTGATATCTGCACTTTCATGTGTTTTACTTTTTACAGCATGTGGCAAGTCAGCCGGAAATCCGAACACTGCAGGTACAGCAGAAGTAGAGGATGGGATGGAGGAAGTGTCAGATCCTGACGCATACAAAAATTTTGAGAACTCTACTTCAACAGCAACCGGAAGTGCAAGTGGTCTTATCGCTGAGTACGATCACACAACAAGCTATGGTGCTGAGAGAGAGACAAAGGGCGACCAGATCAGAAGCTATCTTACAGGTAAATGGGTAGACAAAAAGATAGGCGAGAGAAGACCTATCGCTGTCATGCTCAATAATATCAAAGAAGCTCAGCCTATGTCTGGCTCATCGATGGCAGATGTGCTGTATGAGTGCGTAGTTGAGGGCTCTCTTACAAGAATGATGGGTATCTTTGAAAACTATGATAAGCTTGATAAGATCGGTTCTGTAAGAAGCTGCCGTAATTACTTTGTTTATTATGCACTTGAGTTTGATTCGATTTATTGTCATTACGGACAGTCAGCTTATGCTATGCCTCTTTTGCAGCAGGATTTCGTTAACAATCTGAGTGGACTTTCATCTGAGGGTGATATTGTTTTCTATAGGACAACTGACAGAGTAGTTCCACATAATGCTTATGCATCTGCAAAGGGAATAAAGAAAGGCATAGAGAAGCTTGGATATGAGACATCATACAGAAGTGACTATAAGGGAAAGTTTACTTTTGCAAATGATGATGAGATCATTGTACCTGATTCTGCTGATGCTTTTGATGCAACAAGAGTTGAGCCGGGTTATCTTGTAAATAAGCCTTGGTTTGAATACAATGCAGAAGATGGAAAGTATTACAGGTTTGAGTATGATGAGCCTCAGGTTGATGCTGAGAATAATGAGCAGCTTGCTGTAGATAATATCATTCTCCAGTATTCTTCATGGGAGAAGGTTGATGACAAGGGATACCTTGGATTTGACTGTCATTCCGGCGGACAGATGACTTACATTACTCATGGTAAGGCAAGGACAGGTACCTGGATCAGATTTGATGGAGATCAGGGCTCAGTTCGCTACTTCGACTCAGAGGGTAAGGAAATAGTTGTAAATCAAGGAAAGACCTGGATATGCATCATCCAGGATACAATGGCTGATAAGGTGGTTATAAGTTAATATGCCTTCTAAAAAAAAGAAAGCAAATAATTTCATAGTGCAGGGTGGAATTCTTGCAATAGCCGGTGTTATCACAAGGATCATCGGTATGTTTTATAGGATCCCTGTCACAAACATCATTGGTGACGAGGGAAATGGATATTACGCGGCGGCGTATCAGATATACAATATTATGTTGTTGATATCTTCTTACAGCCTGCCGTTGGCTATCTCTAAGATTGTTTCTGTAAGATATTCAAGGCAGGAATATACAAATTCAGACCGTGTTTTTAAGGGCGGTCTGATTTTTGCGTTTATCTCAGGCGGTATTGTTTGCCTGCTCCTTTTCTTTGGTGCCGGCTTCTTTGCGGGTACTCTGATGAGTGAGCCTATGAGCGCGATAGCCTTGAGGATATTTGCACCGACACTTCTGATAGTTGCGATAATGGGTGTAGTCAGAGGATATTTCCAGGGTATGGGGACCATGGTTCCTACTGCAATATCTCAGATAATCGAGCAGATCGTAAACGCTGTTGTCAGCATACTTGCGGCAAAGACATTATTCAGCTACGGTGAAAAGGTTGCAAAGCTTCTTAAAAACAAGCATTATTCATATGCGTATGGCGCAGCCGGAAGTACTCTTGGTACGAGCTCCGGTGCTTTGGCAGGTCTTATATTTCTGCTGATAGTCCTTTTACTGGTTTCGGGCTCACTTCGCCGTTACAGGGCAAAGGAAGAAAGACGTTCCGTTGAGTCAATGGGTGAGATCATGTCACTTATTGCACTTACTGCGATCCCGGTAATATTAAGTACAGCTATCTATAATGTAAGCGATGTTCTGGATAACGGAATATTTAACAAAATAATGACGCTTAAAGGGCAGGGCGTTGAAAAAACAGCAATATGGGGTATTTATTCCGGTAAATACAAGCTTATGATGAATATCCCTATAGCACTTGCAAATGCTATGTGTTCATCAGTAGTGCCTACACTTGCTTCGTGTATGGCAGCTGAGAATACAAGAGCTGCAAAGCGCAAGATATTTACTGCACTCAGAGTTACAATGCTCATAGCATTCCCTTGCTGTGTAGGTATGACAGTCCTTGCTGAGCCTATTCTTTCAATGCTCTTTAAGGGTGATCTTACATTAGCAGCACAGCTTATGAGAGTCGGAAGTATCTCGATATTGTTCTTCTCGATCTCGACACTTACAAATGGAGTGCTCCAGGGTATCAATCATCTGGAGGTGCCTGTAAGACACTCTGCTATATCACTTGTAATACATCTTGCAGCACTTTGGGTAATGCTTGATTATTTTAACATGGGTATCTATGGAGTAGTATTTGCAAACATCCTTTTTGCAGTGCTTATGTGCATAATGAATCAGTTTGCTATCAAGAGATACCTCCATTACAAGCAGGAGATGCCGCGTACTTTTGTTATACCGGCTATATCTTCTGTGATCATGGGTATCATAGTATTTACGCTTTACAAGCTGTTTAGCAAATTTTTAGGCAATATCCCTGCAACGATAATCTCTATTGTTGTAGGTGGTGCAGCATATTTCTTCTGCATACTGAAGCTTCGCGGCATCAGGCAGGAGGAGCTTAACGAGATACCAGGCGGCGCATTTATTGGCAGGATTGCCAGAATTTTTGGGATTTTTTGATAAATGAAAAAAATATGCGTGATAGGTGCGGGAGCGTCAGGAATGGTAGCAGCAATATCTGCCGCCCGTTCTGGCGCCTCTGTGGCACTATATGAAAAAAATGCAGCTGTCGGCAGGAAGATACTTCAGACCGGCAACGGCAAATGCAATTTCACAAATGAAGATATGGATACGGCATATTTTCGCTCATCGACTGAGAGTACTTTGATAAAAAGTGTTCTCAGCCGTTTTGATGAAAAGGACACGATCAACTTTTTCGAAAATCTGGGTATAAAGAAACGTGTGAGAAATGGCGGACTTTATCCGTATTCAGAGACAGCAGTGTCAATAGTGGATGCTCTCAGCTTTGAGCTTGAAAGGCTTGGAGTAAAGATTATCTTTGAGTGCCCCAAGATATATATCAAGAAAAAAGGCGATGGATATGATGTATCCGGCACATATTATGATGCTGTCATAGTCGCAACCGGAGGCAAGACGGTTCCAAAAAGCGGCTCAACCGGAGATGGCTACTGGTTTGCTGAGAATTTTGGCTTAAAAGTAGTAAAGCCGCTTCCAGCGCTCACTCAGATAAAAAGCAGCCAGAAGTGGTTTAAGGATGTTGCAGGAGTGAGAGTTGAGGCGGAGCTTTCGCTCTATATTGATGGCAGCTTTGTACATAAAAGTCATGGAGAGCTTCAGCTTACAGACTATGGAATATCCGGCATATGTACATTTGAGATCTCAGGGCTTGTTTCAAGGGCAACTGATAATGGGCAGAAGTGCCGGGTAGAGATAAATTTACTTCCGGAATGTACATTTAAAGAGGCTCTTTCAATGCTTGAAAAGCGAAGAGAGATATTTGCTGAGAGATCAGTGGGAGAGATGTTCACGGGCCTCTTTAATAAAAAGCTGTCGGATATGCTCATAAAGGAGGCAGGAATAAAGCCTCAAAAGAAAGCAGGTTCTCTGGATGATAAGGAGCTGAAAAAGCTTGCACATATTTCAACTCAGCTTATAGTAGAGGCTGATGGAGTAAATGACTTTGCAAAAGCTCAGGTAACGAGCGGTGGTGTTTCACTTGATGAGCTGACAGAGGATATGGAGGCTAAAAAAGCCAGGGGACTTTTCTTTGTAGGTGAAGTTGTGGACGTTGATGGCATATGTGGTGGCTACAATCTGCAGTGGGCATGGGCAACAGGCTATTTAGCAGGAAAGGCGGCAAGTATTGATTAAGATAAATCAGATCAGGATGGCGAGTGAAGCTTCTCCTAAGGATCTTTATAAAAAAGCGGCGAAGCTCTTAAAAACCAAGGAAGATGCTCTTTCAAAGCTTACGATCGTCAAAAAATCTATCGATGCAAGACGTAAAAATCAGATACTTTATATTTATTCTATCCTTGTTAGTGCAAATGATGAGGAAAGGCTTGTAAAAAGGGCGAATTCAAAGGATGTAATGATCTTTAAGCCAAAGAAGTACAGACAGCCAAAGATAATGTCTGAAAACGCTGAGATCAAGCGTCCTGTCATAGTCGGATTTGGTCCGGCAGGCATGTTTGCGGCACTTTCTCTTGCAAACGCAGGGGCAAAGCCTATAGTGATAGAGCGTGGAAGCGATGTAGATGCACGTACGGAAAAGGTCGAGCATTTCTGGAAGACAGGAGAGCTTGATACCGAGTGCAATGTACAGTTTGGTGAAGGCGGAGCCGGCACATTTTCTGATGGAAAGTTAAATACACTTGTGCATGATGATTTTGGACGAAATTATTATGTGCTCGAGAAATTTGTGCAGTTTGGCGCTGATAATGCCATACTGACAGATGCCAAGCCTCATATTGGCTCAGATGTACTTAAAACTGTAGTAAAAAATCTGCGTAAGGAGCTTATAGAGCTTGGTGGTGAAGTTCGATTTGACACTAAGCTTACGGGATTTGAATTTGGGGATGATGGCAATCTTAAAGCAGTCGTGATCAATGACGGAGAGAAGATAGAGACGGACAGATGTCTTTTATGTCTCGGACACTCTGCACGCGATACTTTTGAGATGCTTGAAAAGACCGGTATCGGTATGCAGCCAAAAGCTTTTGCTGTGGGAGTCCGGGTTGAGCATCCACAGGAGATGATAAACAGATCTCAGTATGGCGAAGAATATGATGAGAATCTTCCGGCATCACCATACAAGGTTACGGCAAAGGCAAGCGACGGCAGAGGAGTATACTCATTTTGTATGTGTCCTGGCGGCTATGTTGTAAATGCTTCGAGTGAAGAGGGGCTTCTTGCAACAAACGGCATGAGCGAGCATAAAAGAGATGCAGCTAATGCAAATAGTGCTATAATAGTGACTATCTCGCCTGAAGACTATGGCGCTTCATCACCTCTTGACGGAGTGAAGTTCCAGCGTGAGCTTGAGAAGAAAGCTTTTGCGGCAGCGGGCGGCAAGCTTCCTTATCAGCGATTTGAGGATTTTGAAAATTCCCGCATGAGTACAGGCTTTGGAAAAGTAAAGCCTTCGTGCAGGGGCGAGTATGATTTTGGAAATTTACGAGAAGTGCTTCCTGAGTTTATATCTAAAGATATAGTCGAGGGCATGCACTGCTTTGCAGAAAGATTAAAAGGATTTGATGATCCTGATGCTCTTTTGTCTGGTGTTGAGAGCAGGACTTCCTCACCGGTAAGGATAAACAGAGATGAGAACACAGGACTTTCAAATGTTGATGGTATCTATCCTGTAGGAGAAGGTGCAGGATATGCAGGCGGTATCATGTCTGCGGCAATGGATGGACTTAAGGCAGTTGAAAAAATTGTTAGGAGCATAAACCAAAATGGATAATAGACGGGATCTTTCAAGTGTTAAGCGAATTGTTGTTAAGATTGGTTCATCTTCGATCACACATAAGGAAACAGGCGGGGCTGACCTTATAAAGCTTGAGAAGCTGGTGAGAGAGTTGTCGGACCTCCGAAATCGTGGATTTGAGGTAGTGCTTGTATCGTCAGGTGCTATTTCTGTCGGCATTCAGGCTGCAAATATCCGTGATATATATTATGACGGAACAAGCGATCCGGAGCATCCGGATGACAAACTTCGCATAAAGCAGGCGGCTGCAGCTATAGGACAGGCAAGGCTTATGATGATCTATCAGAAGCTTTTTGCTGAGTACAATCAGCTTACAGCGCAGGTTCTTATGACAAAGAGAAATGTTGTAAATAACCTTAACAGATTTAATGTAACTAACACTTTTGACGAGCTTTTAAAGCTCGGTGCGATCCCGGTAGTCAATGAAAATGACTCCATTTCAACTTATGAGATCAAGTTTGGTGATAATGACACACTTTCAGCGATCGTGGCTTCTTTAGTAAAGGCGGATCTCCTTATACTGCTTTCGGATATAGATGGTCTTTACACTGATGATCCAAGACAGAATCCTGATGCTGAGTTTATACCTTATGTAGAGGAAATGTCTGAAAAGTTTGATGACTATGCAAAGGGAAGTACAGGCAGTAAGGTTGGTACAGGCGGCATGGCGACAAAGATGCAGGCGGCCCACATAGCTACTGAGTCAGGCGCACATATGGTCATTGCAAATGCTAAAAACCTCGATGTTATTCACCAGATCGTAGATGGCGAAGATGTCGGCACATGGATACAGTCACACAAGAATCCTGATTTTTACCTGAGTGATTACTTTGAGGAAGAATAAGCGTATATGTGTGATATAAGAGCTGAGAAGCGTGCTCTTCGCAAAAAGATTTTGGAAATAAGAGACAATATACCATCAGAGCTCATAGATAAAAAGTCTGCTGCGATATGGTCTAAGCTGAGGTCTTGTGAAGCATTTGAGAAAGCGTCTGTCATATATTTTTTTGTTGGATATGGCTCGGAAGTACAGACAGCGCCTATGATAAGAGAAGCGTTAAAGATAGGAAAGCGCGTGGCAGTCCCGCGTGTCGTAAGCAAGACTGATATGAAGTTTTGTGAGATACATGCGATTGACGATCTCGTAGAGGGCTTTAAGGGTATATTGGAGCCCGCAGAAGATGCACCAGTGATAAAGGCGCCTGCAGATCTCGTGGTATTGCCGGGAGTCGCTTTTGATGCAGACAGGAACCGTATGGGATATGGCAGAGGCTACTATGACAGATTTCTTGAGGCTATAGACAAGGATGTTCCAAAAATCGCTCTGTGTTTTAATGAGCAGATAGTAGATGAAGTGCCGCATGAGGTAACTGATATCAAAGCGGATCAGATACTGACGGATTGAAAAGTTCAAACAATATTAAAAACTGACTAAATATTTACGAAAACGTTATAGATTGTTAGTTAAATAACACAAAAAATATGTTTATTTTTGCAATTTAATATAGTATAATTATCCATACAAGGGGCAGCTATTTGACAGTTCAAAATTACAGGGGGTATTTTTATGAATGCTAGCACTGCAACTAGAGATGAGAAGACTATATTAAACAGCTATCTTAGGCTTTTACTTGATGATTTTATCGGTATCAAGGATGCACTTGATAAGGAGGATTACAAGAAAGCAAACTTCATCATAAATAATCTGATCGATGATACAAAAGAAGATATTGAATATGGAAATTAAATGATAAAAAAGTTATCGCATTGAAAATATGCGATAGCTTTTTTTATTAGGCACTGTTATAATATGTTTTACGCAAATTAATGTTGCATGACTTTTTGCTGGCACAAATCTGAAATCGCCAGCAAAAATCCTGCTTCGCAGGATACGCATTTAGATAAATCTAAATGCTAGTCCAATACGATTATTGATTTTTCGATAAAAATCAATAATCTATAATATTTTGCTTAAAATAGGAGTGATCTGATGTCTGGTTTTTTGAAGAAGTACATAGGTGACAGAGAGTTTTATAAACGATACATAATTTTGGCAATACCGATGATACTTCAGAATGCGATAACAAATTTTGTAAGTTTTCTTGATAATATAATGGTAGGTCAGCTGGGGCAGGAAGCAATTTCAGCAGTAGCAACTGTAAACCAGCTGATATTTGTTTATTATCTTGCAGTGTTTGGTGCAGCATCTGCCGGAAGCATTTTTGGAGCGCAGTATTATGGCAAGGGTGATCACAAAGGTCATATGTACAGCTTCAGATTTAAGCTTTATGGAGTAATACTTGTGACATTACTTGCGATTGCTTTATTTATGGCAAAGGGAAATGCGCTCATATCACTGTTTTTGACTGAAAGTGAGGGAGCATCGATAGAGCTTGCACTGGATCTCGGACTGAAATATCTCGGGATAATACTGATAGGACTTATCCCGTTTGCCGTAAACCAGGCTTATTCGACTAATATTAAAGAGACTGGTCAGACCTTGATACCAATGATCGCCGGCTTTGTTGCTGTATTTGCCAATGGCATACTTGACTATTGTCTCATCTTTGGAGCAGGGCCATTTCCAAAGCTTGGTGTGGCGGGAGCGGCTATAGCAACGGTAATCGCAAGATACATTGAGGCAGCTATAGTTATTGTGTGGGCTCATAGGCACAGGAAAGAAAACAGATACCTTACAGATGCTTATAAGGGCTTCGGAATCCCAAAAGAACTCTTGTCCAAGATCATGATAAAGGGTACACCGCTTATGATAAACGAGGTGCTTTGGGCTGCAGGTATGAGCGCTGTCACACAGAGCTATTCTGTCAGAGGAATGGATGTTTTGGCGGCTTTGAGCATTTCAAATACTGTAGGTAATCTTTTTAATATCGTGTTTATACAGCTTGGATCGTGCATAAGTATCATAGTCGGACAGTATCTTGGATCAGGTCAGCTTGAAAAGGCTAAGGACGCAGATAATAAAATGATATTCTTTTCAGTATCATGCTGCGTGGTCATGGCATCACT
Source organism: Lachnospiraceae bacterium MA2020 (assembly GCA_000746015.1). Lineage (GTDB taxonomy): Bacteria > Bacillota > Clostridia > Lachnospirales > Lachnospiraceae > NK4A144. Next base: position 92,858 of record KN050797.1, read on the forward strand.
GATGCTTGCCTGCGGCAGACTGTTTCCACAGCTGTATAATGTTGATGGCAATATAAGAGCACTGGCGACAAAGTTTATAGCGGTGGCAGCAATCTGGATGCCGTTCTGTTCATATAGCCATTGTTCATATTTTACACTGCGTTCGGGTGGCAAGACTTTAGTCACATTTTTGTTTGACTCAGTATTTACATGGGTGATAATCGCGCCTCTTGCCTTTGTTTTGGCTCACTTCACAAGCCTTAACATAGTTGCACTTTACTTTGTGGTTTCGGGTACAGAGCTGATAAAGGTTATAATAGGATACTTCATGGTAAAGAGCGATGTATGGCTAGTACAGATGGTTTAATATAGTTTTTAAAATGCATTGCATACAATGTAATACTATGCTATAATACGTTCAGATTGTTTTATGATTTGGAGGTATTGAACATGAAACGAGTAGAAGAATTTTTGAAGAAAGCAGGAACTTACTATCTTGCAACAGTTGATGGTGATCAGCCACGTGTAAGACCTTTTGGAACAGCTAATATCTTTGAGGATAAACTTTATATTCAGACTGGCAAGTCAAAGGACGTTTCAAAGCAGATTCACGCCAACCCAAAGGTAGAGCTCTGCGCATTTATGAATGGCGAGTGGCTCAGAGTTGCAGGCGAGCTTGTGGCTGATGACAGACGTGAGGCAAAGCAGGCAATGCTTGACGCTTATCCATCACTTCAGGGTATGTATTCAGCAGATGATGACAACACAGAAGTTCTTTATCTTAAGAATGCGACAGCGACTTTCAGTTCATTTACAAAGGCTCCTGAGGTTGAGAAGTTTTGATTAAATTGAATTAAATGATCTAAAGAAAGGACAAAGAGCGTCAAAGCCCTTTGTTCTTTTTGTTTTATAGTTACAGTATACGAAACTGCATCTTTTAAAAACATAATAAAAATGGTAAACTAAAATACGATTGGAGGTATATGAAAATGGCAAAAGAGGTAATTTGGACAGATAAAAAGAGAACATTATTTGGTCTTCCTTTAAGTTTTACCAGATATTCACTTACTGAAGAGAGACTTATCATTGATACGGGATTTCTGACTTCTGTAGAAAACGAAGTCAGGCTGTACAGGATAATGGATGTGCAGCTTGTGAGGACTTTGGGACAGAAGATATTTGGGCTTGGCACCATCCACGTATGTTCAGCGGATAAGACAATGAAAGATTTTGACTTAAAAAACATCAAGAATGTAAAAGAGGTCAAGGAAATGCTGTCTGAGGCTGTAGAAAAGGAAAGACAGTCAAAACGAGTTATGAATCGTGAAATGATGGATGATGAAGATCACGGAAATTTTGAGGACGATGATGATTGATCATATTTGATTTGACGTTTGACACAATAATAGTGTACAATCAAAACTTGCGCATAAATTGTTTTTTGAGTTTAGGAAGTATATATGGAAGTTAAGCACATTGTAAAAAGCGTAGTTGCAGATAGTATAGCTGAAGAAATGGAAATCGAGCCGGGCGATGAGGTCGTATCGGTCAATGACACTAAAATAGAAGATATATTTGATTATCAGTATCTTACAGAAGATACTCACATTGTGGTACTCATAAGAAAGCCCAATGGAGAGGAATGGGAGCTTGAGATCGATAAGGACGAGGACGAGGATCTCGGTATAGAGTTTGAGAACGGTCTTATGGACAATTATCGCTCATGCCATAACAAGTGCATATTCTGTTTCATAGATCAGATGCCAAAGGGCATGAGAGAGACACTGTATTTTAAGGATGATGATTCACGCCTTTCTTTCCTGCAGGGCAACTATGTTACTCTGACAAATATGTCAGACCATGATGTAGACAGGATCATCAAGTATCATCTTGGCCCGATAAATGTATCTTTTCAGACTACTAATCCTGAGCTCAGATGCAAGATGCTTAATAATCGCTTTGCGGGAGAAGCTCTTAAAAAGGTAGACAGGCTCTGCGAGGCCGGTATTACCATGAATGGTCAGATCGTGCTCTGTAAGGGTGTAAATGATGGCCCGGAGCTTGAAAGATCGATCTCTGACCTTACAAAGTATATCCCATATCTGGAAAGTGTATCAGTAGTGCCGGTAGGACTTAGCAAGCATCGTGACGGGCTTTACCCACTGGAGCCATTCACAAAGGAGGATGCAAAGGAAGTCCTTAAGGTGATACATTCATGGCAGGATAAGATATACAAAGAGCATCATACGCATTTTATACATGCAGGAGATGAGTTTTATTTCCTTGCAGAAGAGCCTTTGCCGGATGCAGATAATTATGACGGCTATATTCAGTATGAAAACGGCGTAGGAATGGTGCGCAGTTTCATAGATGAGTTTGAAGAGGAGATTGAGGAAAGAACTCCGGACAGCACGATAAAGCGTGAAGTATCGATCGCAGGCGGCATGATCATGGATAAGGTAAAGAAGGAGCTGATAGAGAAGCTTCACGAGTATTATCCAAACGTTATCATACACAATTATGCTATCAGAAATGACTTCTTTGGAGAGAGGATAACTGTAACAGGTCTTCTTACAGGACAGGATATCATAGCGCAGCTCAAAGGCCAGCCGCTTGGAGAGAAGCTTTATCTCCCGGCAAATCTCCTGAGAGCGCAGTCAGATCTCCTGCTTGATGATATGACATTGGCGGATATCAGCGATGCTTTACAAGTCGAGGTTGATATTGTAGAATCAGATGGGCATGATTTCGTGTATAAATTGATAGAAGGATAAATGTAGAAAGTTTAGAGGTAATAAATGAGTAAACCAATCGTTGCACTTGTGGGACGTCCAAACGTTGGTAAGTCAACACTTTTTAATGTACTCGCCGGAGAGCGTATCTCAATAGTACAGGATACTCCAGGCATTACACGTGACAGGATTTATGCAGATGTAAACTGGGCAGGCAGGGACTTTACTGTCATTGATACAGGTGGTATCGAGCCTGATTCAAGTGATATCATCCTTTCTCAGATGAGAGAGCAGGCACAGATAGCTATAGACAGTGCAGATGTCATCATATTTATAACAGATGTAAAGATGGGCGCTACGGATACAGATTCAAAGGTAGCAGATATGCTCCGCCGCTCAAGAAAGCCAGTAGTGCTTGCAGTAAACAAGGTAGATAACTTCACAAAGGAAGAGCTTGCAGTATACGAGTTCTATAATCTTGGTATGGGAGATCCTGTAGCTATTTCAGCAGGACAAAAAACCGGTCTTGGAGACCTTCTCGATGAAGTGATCAAGTACTTCCCAGAGAAGGGTGAAAACGAAGAAGATGACGACAGACCAAGGATCGCTATAGTAGGTAAGCCAAATGTTGGTAAGTCATCTATCATCAATAAGCTTCTTGGTACAAACAGAGTAATAGTATCTGATATTGCTGGTACGACAAGAGATGCAGTAGATACTGAGATCGTGCATGACGGCAAGGAGTACGTATTCATTGATACAGCAGGACTTCGTCGTAAAAATAAGATTAAAGAGAGTCTTGAGCATTACATGATCCTCAGGACCGTAAGTGCGGTAGAAAGAGCAGATGTCGTAATGATCGTCATCGACGGTAAGGAAGGCATCACAGAGCAGGATGCCAAGATCGCCGGTATCGCGCATGATAGAGGAAAGGGTATCATCGTTGTAGTCAATAAGTGGGACCTTGTTGAGAAGAATGACAAGACCATGAATGAGTACAGAAAGCAGATATTCAATACTCTTTCATTCATGCCTTACATGGAGATAATGTTCATTTCTGCGCAGACAGGACAGCGTATGCACAAGATGTTTGAAGAGATCGACATGGTTGTAAACAACTGTGCAATGCGTATTCAGACAGGTGTGCTCAACGAGATCATGACAGAGGCTGTTGCGCTTAATCAGCCGCCTACAGATAAGGGTAAGAGACTCAGACTCTTCTATATCACTCAGGCATCTGTTAAGCCGCCTACATTTGTTATATTTGTAAATAGCAAGGAGCTTATGCACTTCTCATATACGAGATACATTGAGAATAAGATAAGAGAAGCATTCGGATTTTCTGGTACACCAATAAAATTTATCATTAGGGAACGAGGAGAGAAAGATTAAATGCTGGCACGTGTATGTTGTGTTTTGATCGGCTACTGCTGTGGACTTTTGCAGACCGGCTATATTTATGGAAAGCTTAATGGTATTGATATTCGTTCGGTAGGCTCTGGAAATGCAGGAACAACAAACATGCTGAGGACACTTGGACCTAAGGCCGGACTTATCACACTTCTGTTTGACGCATTGAAGACTGTATTTGCTATCTCTATAAGCTGGCTTGTATTTCACGCTTCAAATGCTGATATAATGCCTCTTTTAGAGCTGTACGCAGCTGCAGGTGCTATTCTTGGACATGATTTTCCGTTCTATATGCACTTCAAGGGCGGAAAGGGTATAGCGGCAACAGCGGGCCTTATACTCGGGCTTCATGATCCGATAATCCTTATCCTTGGAATCATCACATTCTTTGGGATTTTTGCTGCAACGCATTACGTATCACTTGGATCTTTGGCTGTCTATGTTGGCCTTGTGACAGAGTGTGTGGTAATGGGGCAGCTCCACTATGGCAGATTTAAGGTTCTTTCTCAGAATTCGCTTATAGAGTTTTACGTAGTGCTCATATTGCTCGCAGTGCTTGCTTTTTATCAGCATCGCGCAAATATTCACCGTCTTCTTACAGGTACGGAGAGAAAGACCTATATTTCCAAGGAAAAGAATAAAGCGGAAGCGGAACGCTATAATAATATCGTTAATAAATAAATTGTAGTAGAGGTGGTTATTTTGGCAGAAATAGGAATGATAGGAGCAGGCAGCTGGGGAACAGCACTTACATGGCTCCTTGGTAATAATGGACATCATGTGACAGTATGGTCAGCAATCAAAGATGAGATAGATCTTCTCAATGAGAACCGTGAGCATACAGATAAGCTTCCGGGTGTAAAGCTGAAAGATGATGTTATATTTACTACAGACCTTAAAGAAGCTTGTTCAAATAAGGATATATTAGTGCTCGCAGTACCTTCACCATTTACAAGAAGTACTGCAAAGCAGATGAAAGACCACGTAAGATATGGTCAGCTCATTGTCAGTGTTGCAAAGGGACTTGAGGAGGACACTCTCGATACTCTTTCAATGATCATTGAAGAGGAAATCCCGCAGTCTAAGGTTGTTGTACTCTGCGGACCTTCACATGCTGAGGAAGTTGGAAAGGGCATGCCTACAGTAGTTGTAGCTGGCTCTAAGGACTGTCAGGATGCAAAGTATGTTCAGGATATCTTCATGAGCGATGTTTTCAGAGTTTATACTTCTGATGATCCATATGGCATGCAGCTTGGTGCAGCACTTAAGAATGTCATTGCACTTGCAGCTGGTATCGAGGATGGCATTGGCTATGGAGATAATACAAAGGCAGCTCTTATCACAAGAGGTATTGCTGAGATATCAAGACTTGGTGTTGCTGCCGGCGGTGATGAGGCTACATTCCATGGCCTTACAGGTATCGGAGATCTTATTGTTACATGTGCCTCACAGCATTCAAGAAACAGAAGAGCCGGTATTCTCATAGGTCAGGGTAAGTCTTATGATGAGGCTATGAAAGAAGTAAAGCAGGTAGTAGAGGGTGTTTACTCTGCAAAGTCTGCAATGCAGCTCGCAAAAAAATATCATGTTGAGATACCTATCATTGAGCAGGTAAATGCTATACTCTTTGATGGAAAAGATCCAAAACAGGCTATCAACGATCTCATGTGCAGGGATAAAAAAGAGGAAATTTAAAGTACTTTTTTAAGAACTTTTTGTATACATATTTACAATAAGTGTTGAAAAAAGGTATAATGTGTACAACACCTATTTTAGGTCGAATAGGAAGGTGATTGTATGAGCATTGAGATAATGGCGGGAAGAGCTCTTTCAAGAGAAGAGCTTGACAAGGTAGTTGGAGGACAGGCAGTAAGTGCAAAACCTATGGCTGTCGCATCAGCACCGGTTGTGGTTGATAGCGGTGTACTTGATAGTCAGAGATTTGCACCTACACAGTCAAGTGCATTGGCTCCGATAGGGGTTATGGCACCGACAAAGTAAGAAAACAAGAATCCGGCTTAGGCCGGATTCTTGCTATGTTTAAGCATATTTATCTGATAGCTGAGAAGATCTCTTCGACATATTCTGGCTTGTTCATGGCATAGACATGGATACCGTCTACGTCGTGGTTGGCAAGGTCGATCGCCTGGCGGACAGCAAAGTCCAGTCCGGCCTTTTTCATATCTTCAGCATTATCGCCATATTTAGCAATAATATCAGCAAGCTCTTTAGGTACGGAGGTTCCGGAAAGTGACACTGTAGTACCAAGCTGCTTCGCGGAAGTAATAGGCATGATACCGGCATCTATGTGTGTATTAATGCCTATTTTTTCAGCGCTGTCGCACAGACGATAGAAGTAATTGTTGTCGAAGAAGAGCTGGCTTATAAGGAAGTTGCAGCCGGCATTTACCTTCTTTTTAAGATTCTGGAGGTCTGTGAGCATATCCGGAGCCTCGAAATGCTTTTCTGGATAGCAGGCACCGGCGATGCAGAATTTACCATGCTCTTTGATGAAGGAGATCATATCGCTCGCATGCTCAAATTCGCGGGAGTTATATTCCTCGTCAGTCATTGTCTTTGGCCTGTCACCTCTGAGTGCAAGAACATTATCTATTCCATTTGCCTTGAGCTCATCAAGCCCCTCGGCGAGCTTTGCTTTGCTGTAGCCTACACTTGTCATATGAGCAAGAGCTTCGATATGGCAGTTGTTCTTGATGTAGCTGGCTATTTCTACGTTTTTACCGGCATTGGTGCCGCCAGCGCCATATGTGACACTTATAAAGTCAGGCTCGCAGGCAGCGATACGGTCAAGTACCTGGAAGACTTTTGCAAAGTCGTCATCTTTTTTAGGGGGAAATACTTCACAGGAAATTGTAAGTCGGTTTCTTTCAAAAAGCTTAGTGATCATATGATATCTCTCCATCTGTTTAAAATTGTATAAAAAGTGCTAAAACACTATTTTTGGTAAAAATGTATCTTGATTTATACCATCAAATATCGTAACATATTGTATAGAATTAAGTCAACTTTACAGTGAATTGACTGTACGAATTGTTGCTGTTCACAGGAGAACTGATCACCGGCATCAGACAGGTGAGCAGTGATTACGAATTTATGGAGGGCGAGAGAGAATGGGTAAGACAGGAAAAAAGGTATTGGTTGTAGATGATATGCCTACAATCCTTGATGAAGCGCAGAATTTACTTGAGATCCGCTATGATTTTGAGAGAGCAGAGTCAGGCAGCGAGGCTATTGAGAAGGCTAAGAATACCAGGCCGGACATCATCTTGATCGATATGCATATGCCTGATATGAACGGTATCACATGTATGCAGGCTATTCACAAGGTTCCGGATCTTGAGAATGTGCCAATCCTTATTACTATGAACGATGTATCAGTTATCACAAAGGCAAGGGCTTTTGACCACGGTGCAATCGACTTTTTACAGAAGCCTTTTATTGAAGAAAATGTATATCGCAAGATTGACATGCACCTCAAGCTTGCAGAAGCAGGATATAAGTACGAAGGATAAGCAGAATTAATGAATGAACCAGTAAGGCTCAATAAATACCTGTCGGCTGTCGGCGTCTGTTCCAGACGTGAAGCCGACAGGTTTATTGATGAAGGGAGAATTTTAGTAAACGGCAGATTTCCCGAAAAAGGACAGAAGGTAACAGATGCTGACGAAATTCTCATTGATAACAAAAGTATAAAGACAGAAAGCAGGAAAGTAGTACTTGCCTGCTACAAAAAAAGAGGCATCATCTGCTCTACAAAAGATCAGGGCAGAGTGGGTGAAAATATTGTAGATACTATCGGGTATCCTATACGCGTATACCCCGTTGGAAGGCTCGATAAGGACTCTGAGGGGCTCATATTGCTCACTAATGACGGTGAGCTGGTAAATGGGCTTTTGAAGTCAAAATACGGCCATGAGAAGGAATATGAAGTGGTCTGTGACAAGCCTTTGAACGATAGGGATTTAAAGGAGATGGCAAAGGGCGGTCTTACACTGATAGAAGGTGATGAGCGCAGGAGTAAGCCATGCCGTATAAGAAGATTGTCTGACAATAGCTTTAATTGTATATTGACAGAAGGTATGAACAGACAGATCAGACGAATGTGTGCACATTTTGGCTACGAAGTAAAGAGCCTTAAGAGAATAAGATTTATGAATATTACTCTGGAAGGACTCGCTATGGGTGAGTGGCGGGAGCTCTCAGAAGAAGAAATACAAGGATTGAGGACTGATGGCAGATAAAAGAGACAGGATAGAGGAGCTTGTAGTTACACTTAATAATGCTTCAGAGGCATATTATAACGGTAAGGATGAGATAATGTCCAACTTCGAGTGGGACGCTATGTTTGATGAGCTTAGCGCACTTGAGGCTGAGACGGGTATCATACTGCCGGATAGTCCTACACAGAACGCAGGATATGCATCAGAGGGACAGAACCGTGAGATGCATGAGTTTCCTGCGCTTTCTCTTGCAAAGACGAAGCAGGTAAGCGAGCTTATGACATGGGCAGGGGACAAGGAGATATGGCTTTCGTGGAAGCTTGATGGCCTTACGCTTGTGATCACTTATGACAATGGAAAGCTCACAAAGATCCTTACACGTGGAAACGGAACAGTAGGAAACAATATTACATTTTTGCAGGATTCAATAGCTGGTTTTCCAAAGAAGATCGATTATAAGGGACATATGGTAGTGCGCGGAGAGGCGACCATTTCATATCCGGATTTTGACGAGATCAACGAGATGATAGAGGATGATGATGAAAAGTATGCCAATCCGAGAAACCTTGCATCCGGAACGCTTGCCCTTGATGATCCGGCAAAGGTAAAGGAAAGACACGTTCATTTTAATGCCTTCACACTAGTGCATATTGATGACGATATAAGTTCATGGGGCGAGAGAATGAATCTTCTTGAGAAAATGGGCTTTACAGTCGTTGATCGTGAAAAAACGGATGCAAATGGTATAGGTGAGGTCATCGAGCGTTGGACAGAGCGAGTTGAAAACGGCGAGATGCCTATTCCGGTTGACGGGCTTGTAATAGCATACGAGGATAATGACTATGCGCAGGGCGGCTCTGTGACGGGGCATCATGCAACAAGAGCCGGCTATGCTTTTAAGTGGCAGGATACAGCAGCTGAGACAAAGCTGGATCATATTGAGTGGTCATGTGCTGTTTCGACTATCTCACCGGTTGCAGTGTTTGAGCCGGTTTCTCTTGAAGGTACTACGGTTTCAAGAGCATCACTTTGTAATCTTTCCGAAATCGAGAGACTTGGAGTGGGCGCAAAAGGTACAGTCATGAGCTGTATCAAGGCAAATAAGATAATCCCAAAGATCATCGAGGTAAAGGAAAAGGTCGGAGAAGTTGAGATCCCGCATGAATGTCCGGTGTGCCATGCTCCAACTGAGATCAGAGTAAGTGAGAATAGCGGCACAAAGACACTTCACTGCAGCAATGCAGAGTGCCCGGCAAAGCACTTAAAGATCTATACAAGATTTGTAAGTAAGAGCGGCATGGATATAGACGGCCTTTCCATACAGACAATGCTCAGATTTATGAATGAGGGCTTTATATCTGAGTTTGCGGATATTTATAAGCTACGTGCGCATTATGATGTCATAAAGGATATGGATGGCTTTGGAGAGAAGTCTGTAGAAAACATGAATGCTGCAATAGAAAAGAGCCGTAAGGCAAATCCGGTGAACTTTATCTTTGCGCTCTGTATACCTATGATTGGCGTAGACGCTGCGAAGAAGATAATTGGCAAGCTTGGGTTTGACGGTTTCCTTGAAAGACTGCGTACAAGTGCAGGATTTGACGACATAGACGGCATAGGCTCAGAGAAGTCTGACTCCATACTTAAGTGGTATGCTGATGAAAGAAATGCTGCCTCACTTTCAAGACTTCTTGCGGAAGTAGAAGTAGAGAATGGTGGAGCAGCGGTGGATGAAAACGGAAAGTGCTCCAACCTCACATTTGTAATTACCGGAGATGTACACCATTTCAAAAACAGAAATGAATTCAAGGCATATGTCGAGTCACAGAATGGCTCTGTGACCGGCTCAGTGTCAAAGAAAACAAATTTCCTTGTAAACAATGATATAGAAAGTACTTCTTCTAAAAATAAGAAGGCTAAAGAGCTTGGAATCCCGATAATCACAGAGGATGAGTTTGTGGAGAGGTTTATGTGATCTACCCACTGTTCTGCTCTGGGTGCGGCGATTTTTTGCAGTAATTATTAAGATGCAATAGATGAAATTCATCTCTTGCATCTTTTTTTGTTGTACAAAAGTCGGTGCAAATTGTAAACGCAATTATTAAAAATTTGAAAAGATGATATTGCAATGATTGCTTAAAATCATGTCATGGGTTAACGCGGGATATCCAAAATAAAGACTTTTTTAGAGAGGTATTGCAATGGGAAAGAAGAAAATGGCTTCCACAATAGGCACAGTATGCTATGGACTTGGGGACCTGGCATCACAGTTTGTATGGACATATGTTGGTTCATACCTGACGATCTACTACACTGATATAGTAGGTCTTGCACCGCTTGCAGTCACAGTTATCATGATGATCGCACGTATTTGGGATGCTGTAAATGATCCAATGATGGGGGCACTTGCAGAGAGAACACGTTCTAAGTTTGGACGTTTCAGACCTTATATAGCGTTTGGAGCACCATTCCTTGCAGTTTTAAGTGTACTTACATTTGTAAATCCATTTGGGGGACATACAACAGCAGGTGTTATCTGGGCAGCACTCACCTATATCGTAGCAGGCATGGTTTACACACTTGTAAATATCCCTTATGGTGCTCTTGCAGGTGTTATGACTGAGGATACAAACCAGAGAAATATCATCAATACATGCAGAAATATCGGCATGAACCTTGGTATGGTTATCGTTAATGGTGTTTCTGCAGGACTTGCACTCAAGTTTTCACATGCAGGCGCTCAGGTAGCTGACGGACACGGTTATATGATGGTTGCTGTAGTTTACGGCATCGTTGCAGTACCACTTTTTATTATCGTTGCTCTAACAGGTAAGGAAGTTGTACAGCCTATCGGAGAGGTAAAGGGCTTTTCTTTCAAGGAGACTATCGCTAATCTTGTAAACAACAAGTATCTTATGATAATCACTCTTGTAATGGCACTTCAGATGACAGCTTTCATGGGACGTATCGCAGTTACAGCATACTATGTTATCTACTGCCTTGGTTCATTTACTATGATTGGTCTAATTATGACAATTCCATCAATAGGTGGAATCATCGGATCATTCTTCGTACCTTTCTTTGCTAAGAGATTTGGCAAGAGAAATGTGCTTATGTTCTCTATGATCGCACAGGGTATCGGTCTTTTGGTAATGTACGCAGCACCATTTGACAACATGAACATGGTTATCGCAGGCGACTGCATATTTGGTCTTTTCAATGTTGGATTCCCTATGAGTCTTTCAATGGTTGCTGACTCTGTTGATTACATGGAGCTCAAGACAGGTGTTCGTACAGATGGTACAGCTTATGCAACATATGGCCTTTCAACAAAGGTTGGTAATGCGATCGGTGGTGCTTTTGGTATCATGATCATGAGCGCATTCGGATATGTAGCAAACGCTGAGCAGACAGTAGAAGCTTTGAAGGGTATCAATATCACAGTAAACCTCATTCCGGCAATTCTCTTTATCGGTGCAGCAGTTGCGTGTCTTCTTTGGAATATGACAGATGCTGATGCGGATGAGATCAGAAGAAAGCTTGCTGAGAGACATGCTGAAGGAAATACACATGTGATGGTAGAAGAAAAAATGGCATAAAATATTGATTTTTATCGAAAAGTCATAAAATAATTGCAGAAATATTACGCATATGTTACAATGATTATTGCATTAATTCGGAAACAATAATTAGGGAGGAAAGAAGTATGCGTAAATGGGATTGTGTGGCATGGATGACCGCAGTGGCACTAGCACTGGGGACAACCATGCCATCTTCCGTTGTGTGGGGAGATGAAGTTGTAGAGATTAATGAGGATGAAATATCATCTGCATCTGAGACTGCGGCTGAAAGCGAAGAAGACGAAGATAATGATTTCTCAATCATGGGCGATACGATAGATGATAAAACTAAGCTTGCCTATGTGATCAAAGATGGAGGAGCTGTCGTAAAAGGCTACTCCGGCGGCAACTCTGATAAGGGCGTAAAGATCGAGATACCGAAGAAACTTGGTGGTAAGAAAGTAATTCGAATTGCGAAAGAAGCTTTTAGCCATCGTGATCCAAATAAAAAATATTACACAACAGTTAAGTCAGTAGTAATACCTCCGACGGTAGAAACGATAGGTGCATCGGCGTTCGAATTTCAGGATTTGAAAAAGGTTACTTTCAGCGAGCCTGAGAAAAGTAAACTTACGGTGATAAAGGATAGCGCTTTTGCATATAATGATGAGCTTAAATCCATAAGCCTGCCGGATAGCGTGACAACTATAGGGGAGTCAGCATTTCGCTGCAATACAGCAGGATCGACTGTGGGACAGTTTACAAGTCTTGTATTGCCGGCTCATCTGCAGACAATAGGTGATAATGCCTTTCAGGGGCATCCAAATCTTTCATCGGTAACATTTGGAAAAGAGATCACTTCACTGGGACATGCCTCTTTTCATTATGCTGGCCTGACAAGAGTACAGCTTCCTAATTCCTGTACTAATCTTTCGGGAGCTTTTCAGAGTAATCAGAAACTGGAAGAGTTTATCTTTCCTAACAAGATCACAGAAAGCAAGTATGATTTCTACTGCTGCAGTTCGTTAAAGAAGATATATGTGCCTAAGTCAATGAAGCTGTTTGTTCCAAAAGATTTTGAAGGCAGCAGCAGTCTGACCGATGTATATTATCAGGGATCAGAGGAAGAATGGAATGCTATACAGAGGAATGATGAGTTTGATAATTATGTTTTGAAGAAGGCTACAAAGCATTTCCATGCATCATTAGCTGACTTTGGAGCAGTAGATGACCCGGCAGACCCATATGGTGATCCTACACCGAAGCCTGCACCGGCGCCAGAGCCGACACCAACGCCAGAGCCGACACCGACACCGGAGCCAACACCAACGCCGGAGCCAACACCAACGCCGGAGCCAGAACCAACACCGGAGCCGACACCAAAGCCGGATCCAACACCGACACCAGAGCCAGAACCAACGCCGGAGCCAACACCAGCACCGGATCCAACACCGGAACCAGAGCCAACTCCAGAGCCGGCACCGACACCAACGCCATCAGATAATACTGTTTCGCCAAATAAGCCAACACCATCAGATAACACGGTTTCACCAAATAAACCGGAGAAGACAGTTATCAATAAGGATGGTTTTGAAATAAGCTATTATTCAGAAGTGCCATTCTCGGGTAAAAAAATGGATATCAAAAATTTTGATATCTCAGTAAATAAGGATGGAAAGTCCTACGCTGCTTCAAAATTAAAGGTTAATAAAAAGTCAGGCAAAATTCAGATAAAGAAGCTGACGCCTGTGGACAAGAAAACACAAAAGACGGTTAAGAAGCTTACAAAAGGTAACGGTGGCTTAGATTTTAAGGTCACAGCTTACACAGTTTCGTCTGATTCACCTGTAACTGCAAAATTCACAAAGAAAGGTGAACTTAAGAGTGTCCTGATCAAATTTGGTGAAAATATTTACAAGTGCAATAAAGATGAGTATGACTTTGATAAGGCATCAAAGACTCTGACATTTAAGGGAAGTAATCTTACAGGAAAATATGTCATAGGTTAAGTTTAAGTGAGATTAAAAACATAATATTGTAGGTTATAAAAAGGCAGATATCGGCATAAAACCGGTATCTGTCTTTTGTTGCGTATCCGCCAAAGGCGGACTTGCAAGAAAAAAGATAATATCATAAAATTATGTAGGTGTATAAATATTAGTACAAAGAAGGTGATGTAATGACGGACAGGAATTATCGTCATGAGTTTAAGTATCTGTCCACTGAAAGAGCACTCAGACAGCTGGAAGTCAGGCTGAATGGAGTGGTGGCGCGTGACAGCCATGTCATGGATACCGGTCGGTATCTCATACGCAGTGTGTATTTTGATGACTTAAACAATTCCTGCTATAGGGAGAATGAGGATGGAGCAGATCCAAGGGAGAAATTCAGGATACGTATCTACAATGCAGACAGCTCAAGGATCGCTCTTGAGTGTAAGCAGAAGTATCGGTCAATGACACATAAGGATACACAGGTCATCGACAGAGATATGTATGATATTCTGATGGGAGATGATCTATCTTTTGACATAAAAGAAAGCTGCCCTGCACTGGTTAAGAAGGTAATGATGCTCAAAAAGACAAGACTTCTGGCACCAAAGATCATAGTGCAGTATGAGAGGATACCATTTATATGTAACAATGGAAACGTCAGGATAACCTTTGATATGAATATATCAGCTTCAAAGGACTTTGAGCATTTCTTTGAGGATCGTATAAGTACTCTGCCGGTTCTTTGCAGTGGTCAGCATTTACTTGAAGTCAAGTATGATGCATATCTGCCGGACTATATTAAGTCGGCTATAGATAATTGTGAGTTAAATTACACGACGTTTTCTAAGTATTATTTGTGCCGGAAGGCAGGGAGGTTATTATTGTGAAGTTTGGTGATATATTTAAGAACTCGTTTTTGCAGGGATTTGCAGGCAGAGAAATTGGAACAATAGAGATTTTTGCTGCACTCGCGCTGACATGTGTTCTGGCATGCTACATTTTTGCAGTATACAGAGTTGTTACGCGCAAGACATTCTATTCTAAAAATTTTAATATTTCACTTGCAGTAGTCAGTGTGATAACTGCAGCTATAATTTTGACGATACAGTCAAGCCTTGTGGTATCACTTGGTATGGTAGGTGCTCTGTCCATAGTAAGATTTCGTACGGCAGTCAAGGAGCCTATGGATCTTGCATTTATGTTTTGGTCTATAAGTATCGGTATAATGTGCGGCGCAGGTATGCTTGAGATCGCAGTGATATCTTCAATGGTGATCACAATATTAGTTGTAGTCCTTGAGATGATACCAAATATGCATGGATCTGAGCTTTTGATCGTAAATATTGAAGATAATGATGACGCGATCGAAAAACTTGAAGCTGTGATCAAAAAGCATAGCAGCTCAAGCCATGTGAAGTCTAGAAATGTAAGAGCTGGGGTCGAAGATATAGTATATGAAGTAAGGACAAAAGAGGAAAGAAATCTTGCCAGAGCAGTAGCTGGTATTGAGGCCGTAAATTCAGTATCAGTGCTCGATCATGATGGAGAGATCATGCTATGATGCGTAAAGTCCGCATTATGCCGGTGGTGTTATTGCTGCTGGCTTTGATCCCGCTTGTCCTGATAATAAAATATCTGGGGAATGATCAGGAGGAAACAAAGCTGTTTGACAGTGTAAGAATATCAGATAATTCTGATAAAGATATACTGAGTATCGGACTGCATTATGACACAAATCATGACTCCGATACATGGTATGCGTTTTTGCCTTCTGTATTTGATCCGCAAAACATCCATTTAAGTTTTAAGGGATGCGATCATATTGAGCTTGAAGATATAAATGGAGTACATTACAGCTTTGATAATAACGACCGTTTCAAGGATGTCCGTCAGAATGAAACTTATTATATAGAGTTCTGCGACAAAAGAGGCGGAGTCATCAAAAAAGGTAAATTTATGATGATGCAGTCTAAAAAAGTGCCTGCATTATTTATAAATACGGAGTCAGGAAGCCTTGACTATATTCATTCAAGCAAAAAGCATTCAGAAGTGGCAGAGATGCTTCTTAAAAATACAGATGGAAATATAGAATATCGGGGCAGGCTTTCAAGTATAAAGGGCAGGGGTAATACTACATGGGGTTATGATAAGAGACCTTATGCTATAATTTTGGAAAAAAGTACTTCTCTTTTGGGCATGTCGAGGTCAAAAAACTGGGCACTTATCGCTAACTATGTTGACAGATCCGAGATAAGAGACAGATTTGTAAAGTACATAGCAGGCCAGATGGATATGAAATTCGTTCCCGGATGTGAATATGTAGATCTTTACTGCAATGGTGAATACAGAGGCTTGTATCTGCTTTCTGAAAAGAATGAGGTTGATAAGCAGAGGCTTGACATAGAGGACCTTCAGCTTAAAAACAGAAGAGTCAATGTAAAGCCTCTTGGTGAGTATAGTGCGGTTTCTGTAAATGCGAGCGATCCCGGGGAGCGACGCGGATTTGATATTTCAAGCCCTGAGGATATTACAGGCGGCTATCTTTTTGAGAAAAACTATTCTGACAGATATACCAGGTTCCCGAGCCGCTTCAGGCTTAATAGCGGCGAGAAGTACTGTATACGCTCACCGTATAATGCTTCTATGGAGGAAGTCGAGTATATTGCAGGAATCATGCAAAAAATTGAAGATGGGGCAGCGGAAGGAGAGGATGTTTCTGAGTACGCAGATCTAAAGAGCTTTGCTGATAAGTATCTTTTGGAGGAGTTTGTGGCAAACGAAGCTTCAGGAGCTACGAGTTCTTTCTTTTATAAGGACTCTGACAGAGTGGACAGCCATGTTTTTGCAGGACCTGCCTGGGATTATGATAAATGTCTTGGAAATGCCATGAATCCAATGATAGATGATGTGAGGCATATGACATTTTTGACAGCACATGCCTCAAATACAAAGATATTCTTTAATCTTGTAACAAAAAATGAAGATTTCCGAACGATCGTAAGAGACGAATACTTAAATGTGTTCCGTCCGATAATACAGAAGATCATTAATGATGGCATTGTCTATGAATATGCAAAGATACCTACTACAGATGAAATGGAGCCGCTTCGCTGGCAGGGAAATATTGATAACGTGAAAAATGTTGTGGAAGATGTCGAGCAGTTTAGCATAGGAAGACTGAAGTTTTTTGATGATATATTTATTGATAATGATGACGTCTGTATTATAACATTCGATGACAGAACAGGCTTAGAACTTGGGGTGATAAGCGGCGAGGCAATAGGAGAGCTTCCTCCGGCAGATGAAGGATCTAAATGGATCAATGAGGCAAATGGTGAAGAAATCAATGAAATGTCAGTAATCACAGAAAGCATCACTGTAAAGCAGGGAAAGTAACATAAGAACTTGACAAAAGATAGGTAATTTAGTACAAATTTAAAGGTATGTAATTTTATTATGGCAGAGTTAAAACGACTTAAGAATGTCATTTATGAAGGAGAAATTTAATGACGATATTTGATCTGTTCAATGTATTGGGAGGGCTTGCTTTCTTTCTGTTTGGTATGACGGTTATGTCTGGAGGTCTTAAAAAGGCAGCCGGTGGACGCATGGAAGAGATGCTTCAGAAAATGACAGATAATCTGGCTAAGAGCCTTGCTTTTGGTGCGATCATTACTATAGCGATACAGTCCTCATCGGCATTGACAGTAATGCTTGTCGGTCTTGTAAACTCAGGTATCATGAACCTTACGCAGACTGTTGGTATAATAATGGGTTCAAACGTAGGTACTACGCTTACAGCATGGATACTCAGTACCAGCGGGATACAGACTGATAATATTTTCTTATCAATGCTCAAGCCTGAGCACTTTTCACCGATTATCGCTCTTGTGGGCGTAGTCATGATGATGGCTGCCAAGGAGGAGAGAAGAAAAGACATAGGTTCGATACTTATAGGATTTGCAGTCTTGATGAAAGGCATGCAGATCATGTCTGACACGTTGAAGCCTCTTGCAGATATGCCTGAGTTTGCGCATATTCTTACGGCTTTTCGCAATCCTATACTTGGTGTTATCGTAGGTGCGGTATTTACGGGCGTTATCCAGTCATCAGCGGCATCTGTCGGTGTACTTCAGGCGTTATCGCTTACAGGTCAGATTTCATATGCTATGGCAATCCCGATCATCATGGGACAAAATATCGGTACTTGTGTAACAGCCCTTTTGTCTGCTATAGGTGTAAGCAAAAATGCTAAAAGAGTATCGGTAATACATGTGAGTTTCAATCTCATAGGTACTGCAGTTGGACTTGTAGTGTATCTTATCTGTGAGTCGATCATAAGGATACCGGCTCTTGAGGAGCCTATAACCCCATTTGCGGTTGCGGGATTTCATTCCGTATTTAATATTATGACAACTATAATCCTTTTGCCATTTGGAAAACAGCTCGTATATATAGCAAGAAAGGTAGTTAAAGAAGATACTGTTGCAGAGGTATTCCTTGATGACCGTCTTCTCATGACTCCTACTCTTGCAGTAGAAGAGTGCAGGAAAAAGACTGTACTTGTCATGAATGAGGCATTTGGCGGACTTAAGATCGCTCTTGATATGTTTGAGCAGTATGACGAGGAAAAAGACGGTCAGGTGCAGGAGATGGAAGCGACAGTTGATGACCTTGTAGAGAAGTGCAATCAGTTCCTTATCAAGCTTTCTTCTAATAATATTACAGATATCAATGCTGTATATGTTGCTGACATGCTTCAAAGTCTTGGAGATATGGAGAGGATAAGCGACTATTCACTCTCACTTGCCGGTGCGACAAAAAAAATGAAGAAAAAGCCGCCAAAGTACTACAGAAAAGAGTGTAGAGTCCTTAATACAGAGATTACAGATCTGCTCATTGATATCGAGGAGTGTTATATCAAAAAAGATGGCAATAAAGCTTCTGACGTGATAGAGCGTGCTAATGATCTTGTAGGTCGTATCAAGCTTTTGCGTAAGAAAGATATCAAGGGACTCAAGAATGGCGAAAGTGATGCTCAGCTTAGTGTTTATATGACTGAGTATCTGACAGGATGTCGTCGTGTTGTAGAGCACGGAATAAATATTGCAGGCTATCTGGCTGATAGCTTTTAACTACGAAGGGAAATCGGATGGAAAAGTTTTCGGAAATAGTTTCGGCTGTAGATGGGTTTGTGTGGGGACCTGTAATGCTCATATTGCTTGTCGGTACCGGAATTTATATGACAATTAGACTAAAGTTTCAGACTTGGTTTAATCTTGGTTATGCATTGAGAATCATCTTCAGCAGTGACTCAAGGCATACAAAGAGAGGAACAGGCGACGTTTCTCCATTTGCATCACTTATGACAACTCTTGCGGCTACGATCGGTACAGGTAATATCGCCGGAGTTGCTACGGCGATGGCTGCAGGAGGTCCCGGAGCACTCGTATGGATGTGGATCAGTGCTCTTTTTGGACTCACGACAAAGTTTAGTGAGTGCATGCTTGCAGTAAAGTACAGAGAGAAAAATGAGATAGGCGAAATGAATGGTGGACCGATGTTCACCATGAGAAATGGCTTCAAGAACAAAAAGCTTGGTGCAGCACTAGGTTTTCTGTTTGCTTTTTTTGTATCGTTTGCATCCTTTGGAATTGGAGACATGACACAGTCAAATTCCATTGCATCGGCAGTAAATACTTCATTTGGAGTACCGCACTGGATCACGGGAGCAATTGTTACAGTACTTACTTTGGCGATAATCGTAGGCGGCATCAAGAGCATATCTAAGGTGTCATCAGTAGTCGTACCTGCCATGGCGTTATTTTACGTGATCGCCGGAGTTATATGCATTGTATTAAATATCAAGAATGTTCCATACGGCATATATCAGATTTTTATGATGGCCTTTAATCCTAAAGCTATAGGCGGTGGAGTAGTTGGTACTATCACAGTAAGTGTGATGAATTCTATAAGATTTGGCGTAGCAAGAGGATGCTTTTCAAATGAGGCAGGCATGGGATCTGCGGCTATCACAGCTGCATCAGCTACCACGGACGATGCTGTGCGCCAGGGATACATCAACATGACAGGTACATTCTTTGACACCATAGTTGTTTGCTCTATCACAGGTCTTGTGATCGCATCTTCAGGTGTGCTCGGCACAGCAGATGCTGCGGGCAAGACGCTTTCAGCAGTTCCGTTGACTATGGCTGCTTTTGCGGCGACTCTTGGACCGATTGGTTCATATCTTGTATCGATAGGTATTGTGCTTTTTGCTTTCTCGACAATTATCGGTTGGGAGTACAACGGTGAGAAAGCAGTAGAGTACCTTATACCAAATAGAAAAGTTATATATGCATACAGAGTAGTTTATTCACTTTTTGTATTTGTTGGAGCGACGCAGACGCTTGAGCTTATCTGGAATATATCAGATATCATGAATGCTCTTATGTCTGTTCCAAACCTCATCAGTCTTATCGCATTATCAAATGTTGTGGCAGATGAAGTGAAGCGTTTCCAGCCTACTATTGAGAGAGAAATGGCTCTGTTTAAGTGTGGAAAGCCTATAACAGTAGAAGATGAAGAATAAAAGATAGAATAAAATGAAGATCCCCTTGCTGGATGTAAGCAAGGGGATCTTTTTGATCATAGAACAGTTATAATACTCAAAGCAGCGGCTATTCCAAGTCCTAAAAGGATGATGCCAAGGAGCATGAGACCGAGGCGTGCATGCTTTTCTGTAACAGTGCCGCTTTTGTGACTATAGTACAGCGGCATGTGCTCACCAATCTTGAAGGTACTTTCAATACTCGAGTTGACATTGCAGAGACGGTAATTCTCTACGTCATCGATAAGATAAGAAACAATAGGGTAGTATGTGAATTTTGCACCCTTTATTATCTTTGACTCCTTTGAGACCTGACGGGTATAAATGTCGATGATCTCTGAGTCGAGCATCTCAAGCTGCTTGTTTTTCAAGCTTATAAACTCTAAGATAAGGCTGAGCCCGCCTGATACCAATATCCCGGCGAGACAGAGCATTGCAATAGGCTCCTTGCCTTGATTTTCGGCGAGAGCGAGGAAGATGAGCAGGATGCCTGCGATAAGTATGAAAAATGGATTCATAGGATATTCATTTTCCTGACTTATGATAGATATCCTGTCATCATTACTGACTAAGTAAAGGCGTACGCTCTGACCACTCTGGTAAGGAGCGGGAGATTTCACGTTCTTAGTATAAATGTGGTTGTTCTTTGGGTCAGTATAGGTTACTGATACATTGTAATAGTTATATAAGTCTCGTTCTTTAGAGTCTTTTTTCTGAACATGGCTGCAGCTTTTGACAGTGCCGTCAGCGCATGCATTTTTTCGATTTTGTAAAATAAACTGTTTAGTCTGGTTTGTACCTACCAGAAACATTATGATGCCCGGGACATACATAAGTATCTGAGAGAAATTCATTTGGTCATATTCCTTTCAATATAAGTATCATAATTAGTATCACATAGGTACTATGATGATCTCCATCCCATAGGAGCGGAGCTTTTCGATTATTGCAGGATCAGACTTGCTGTCAGTGATAAGTGTGACCTGCCTGTCGTAACTGCAACTGCCGTACGAGTTTTCGCGGTTTTCGCGACGCTGCAGCTTGCTGTGGTCAGCAAGTATATATAATTCATGCTTGGTACGGCTTATCATTGCCTCATTAATACCGATCTCGTTTGGTATATTATACTGAAATTCGCCGTCATCATAAACGGCCTCACATCCTATAAAAGTCCTGTCAGCAGAGACTTCCAAGAGGTTTCTCATGGTGAAATCACCGACCATTATATGATTGCGGAGCTCACCGCCGGTCATTTTGATCGTAACGTTTGCAGGATATCTTTTAGTGATAGCCAGACCATTATTTGTATAAACAGTAACGGTCTTTTCATCAAGATAATCCAGCATCTTAAGAGCTGTTTTACTTCCGTTTATAAAAATGCTGTCGCCATCCTGTATAAGTCCGGCAGCGTATTTTGATATAACATCGCGGCTTTCCTGGATATCTTCGCGGATAGAGCGGTTGGATCTTGCTCTGTCGAGAGATATGGCACCGCCGTGGGTGCGGCGCAGGAGATGTCGCTGCTCAAGTTCTTTAAGGTCACGTCTTACAGTCATTATGGAAATCTGAAATCTGCCTGCAATAGTATCTGAATGAACTTCACCTTTTTCACGTACGAGCTTCAAAATATCCTGTTGTCTTGCCTCTACATTAGTCTTGCTGTTCTTCATACTACTTACCCCGCTGTGTAATATAGCCTGGACAACCTAAATTGCCCAGGCTACTTTGCTTTGACATATATTAGTCTAACAGACCTGCTTCCTGAAGTCCAGCCTCAATCTCTTTGTCAGACATAACATTCTTAAGAGGAATAACGATTGTCTTATCGCCAACATCTTCAAAATTCTTTGTGAATGTCTTTGCACAGAAAACTATATCGTAGTTTCTTGCAGCACTCTTGCCTTCAGAGATAGGGCAGTGGCGAAGCTCAGCAGGCTTAGCGCTGTACTTCTTCATAACCTTGTCGATAGCCTTTTCCATCATAAGTGATGAACCTGCGCCGTTTGCGCAGCATGCGAGAATTCTTTTTCCATCTAATTTACTCATAATTAAAATCAACCTTTCTTTGCTTTATGCTCAACATAAGCGTCATAATCTTCTGTAATAAGGAAGTATCCTTCTGGATCCATACGATACTCGATCTGTGGGATTGCAAGAAGTATGATAACAACGATTGCAACACCGATATAACCAAGATAGTGCATAGATACTGTAAACAGTGGCCATACTGTATCCCAGTCGAACATTCCGAGGTATCCGCCGTAGTTAGCAAGGCCAACCCAACCAGAGATAAGAGCTGCACCAAATACCTGGATAAGTCCTGAGAAGAATGGGATGATAAGGCAAGCCTTTAAGCCACCCTTTTCATTAGCAACAAGTCCGATAGTAGCATTATCGAAGAATACAGGAACGAAACCACAGATGATGATAGTAGGTGAACCCATAACGATAAGTGCGATGATCGCAATGATCTGTCCTGTAAGACCTGCAAGGAAACCAAATGTTACTGCGTTTGAATCACCGAAACCGTAGCAAACTGCGCAGTCAACGCCAGGAACTGAAGCTGGAAGAAGCTTGTCAGCGATACCCTGGAATGAAGCAGTAAGCTCTGTAACGAATGTACGTACACCAAGCTGAAGTATTGCAAGGTATACAGCGAACTGAAGTGATGTATTAAATACGTAGAATGCGAAATTCTCAGTCTCCTTTGTAGCCTCAGCTGCAACGAAGAATGGCTTTCCGATGATCGCCATGATAATTCCGAAGAATACTGTCATGAGGATAGCTGTACAAACCATGTTCTCACTGAAGATTGAGAAGAAACCAGGCATCTCGAGGTCGCCGACCTTCTTGATCTTCTTCTTGCCTGTCTTGTCGCCGAAGAGCTTTTCTGCAAGCCAGGCACCGAGGCGGATACCAAACATCTGCTGGTGAGCGATAGCGAAACCTGCGCCCTCTGTAAGCTCCTGCATAGGCTTAACTGTGAGGTTAGAACCTACTGCCCAGTATGCACCGAGGATAACTGACATAACGATCATAAGTGCTACGTCATTGTTACGAAGTGCAGGAAGAGCGAAGAGGATGAGCCAGTAAGCTGTAGCAGCCTGCTGTACCTGAACATGACCTGTTGTGAAAAGTGTACGACACTTTGTGATCTTATTGAAGCGAACAAGGATGATGTTTACGATGAACGCGATCAAAAGAAGTGTCATAACCTGTGAGAAGCCCTTACCAAATACTTCTTCAACACCTGCTGTAACAGCGTTCTGTCCATAGTATGGATCGATAACGGCAGCAGTAAGGTTAAATCTTTCCTTAAGTCCTGCAAGGATAGGACGGAATGTGCTCGTAAGTCCGCCGGAACCAACATTAAGGATGAGCATACCAATTATAGCTTTCAAAGTACCTGCAAGAGTATCATACCACTTTTTGCCCATGAGGCAGTATCCTAAGAGTGTCAGGAAACCAACCATGTATGGGGCCTTCTGTAAAATGTAAGTTGCAAAAAATGTCCAAATTGCATTTAATATAGCCATATCTTCTCCTTAATTTAGTAACTTATGTTACTATCACATCATTCATTGTCACATGGATATTTTTTCATTGCCTCCAGAATGTCCTCTGCACTTCGACACTTCCCCAAAGCGTCGATAAGGTCATCATTCATGAAAATATCCATAAGCTGCGAAATATTATTCATGTGCTCTTCAGAGTTGACAGCTGAAAGAGTGAAGAAAAGATTGGCTTCCTTCTTTTCTCCGTCCTCGTCCTCACCGAAGTCGATCATGTTCTCTGATACCATAAAGCCTATGCCTGTTTTATAGGCGCCCTCTGGATTTTCAGTTGTATGAGGCATTGCGATATTGTGCTCGAAAACAACATAAGGACCGTGCTTTTCGATACATGCAACGATCTGCTTGTAGTAATCTTCACTTACACTGCCATCCTCTACAAGAGGAAGTGCGCTCAAACGCACTGCCTCCTGCCATGTCACACCTTCACCGTTGATGAAGCTGTAGTGTTTCTTCTCTACGATTGTCTCTAATACATTAGCCATTTATTTTTCTCCCGTTTATATTACAGACATGATCTGTAAGGAATGTTCTGTGGGTGCTCGAAGCAATCCTCAAATCCACGACGGTGGTGGTAGTAGATCTTATCCTTGTCCTGTGGATACATATACTTGCCGCCTACCTGCCAGAAGAATGGATGGAACTTGTACTCGTTACGATCCTTCTTGAAATCGTAAAGGAGCTTGATCTCATCACAATCTGCCTGGAAGTTTGTCCATACATCCCAGTGAATAGGAACTACAACGTCACAACGAAGGTTCTCAGCCATACGGAGTACATCGATAGATGTCATCTTGTCCTGCATTCCGATAGGATTCTCACCGAATGAACCGAATGCTACGTCAATATCATAATCTTTACCGTGCTTAGCAAAGTAGATTGAGAAGTGTGAATCACCTGAGTGATAGATGTTTCCGCCAGGTGTCTTTACGAGGTAGTTTACAGCCTTCTCATCCATATCTGTAGGACACTTGCCTGTAAGCTCTTCTCTGTCCTCACCAGTAGAGTCTGTAGTAACGATACATGTACGATCAAAGCTGTCAAGACATACGATCTCGATATCCTTAAGCTTGATAACATCGCCAGGCTTTACAATCTTGCATCTCTCTTCAGGAACTCCCCACTTTATCCATGTCTCAACAGACTTCAAAGGTCCTATAAATGGTACCGGGATTTCCTTTCCGTTCTCATCTGTTGTTGTCATGCCGCTGTTAATAACATGTGCAGCCCACTCAGCAGACATATGATCCTGATGATAATGTGTAGCAAGGACTGCATCAACCTGCTTAAAAGCGAATGGATCAATAACGAATGGTACATTCCTTAAGTTTGGCTGCATAAGGCGTCCGCCGCACATATTTGCCATCTGGTGTCCCGGCTTCATCTTGCCGTCACCGTGTGTGCGCTTACCATTTCCACACCAAAGGTCGATAGTAATGTTTGCGCCACCTGGTGTCTTGAACCAGATGCCTGTGCATCCGAGCCACCACATTGCTACCTGTCCCTCAGGTACTACTGCATTTTCGATGTCCTCTACAAGCCATGTGCCCCACTCTGGGAAAGTACTGTTGATCCAGCTTTCGCGGGTCATTTCTGAAATCTTACTCATTTCTCCTCCTTTATGATAATGACATTTTCAAAACATGAGTAATGGTTGGATTAAATGTTTATGTTCCGTCCATATTTGCTTTATGACTATATAATAATCTTGTTTCGAAATAAAATCAATCATAAAAATTAAGTTATATGATTGTTAAAAAGCATTATATGTTCGTTTAGTAAATGTATTGTGCAAATAGCTTATCAAGACAAGTTGAGCAAAATCAAGGGTTTTGGCACAAAAATACCGTATTTGAAGTTTTATGAACGCTTGTGGTTGTGCATAATGACGAAAATTTTAGGATAATAAAAATTGCGTAAATATAGGGAAAATACTTGAAAAACTACAGAATAATACATATAATCAAAGCGTGGAAAAGATATGACAGTTTAATCTGTCTTATATGAAATATTTCATAATAGGACAGAAAAGAAAACTAAATATGTATGACTTGGGTTATGTTATTTATATGTTCGTGTTTTATGTTCCATATTTGCTTAAAACAAAACATAAAGCGAGTGCGATATGATTACACACTATATAATGTAGTGATCGTTTTTGGGAGAATTTTTTATGAAAAAATACGCAATAGGACTATATGAAAAGGCAATGCCCAAGAGTATGTCATGGGAAGAGAAGCTGCAGTGTGCTAAAGACTGTGGCTATGATTTTGTAGAGATAAGTATTGATGAAACCGATGAAAAGCTTGCAAGACTTGAGTGGAGTCAGGATGAAAGACTTGAGCTTGTAGGTCTTATGAAAAAGATCGGTGTACCTATAAGAAGTATGTGTCTTTCAGGACATAGAAAGTATCCTTTCGGAGCGTCTGATGAGGCTGTAAGAAAGAGAAGTATGGAGATTATGGAAAAGGCCATCGAGCTTGCAGATGATCTCGGCATCAGGATCATACAGCTTGCCGGATATGACGTTTACTATGAAGAGGGTACAGCGGAAAGTGAGAGACTTTTTGCAGAAAACCTTAAAAAGGCAACGATCATGGCAGCGTCAAAGGGTATCGTCATGGGCTTTGAGACTATGGAAACAGAGTTCATGAATACTACTGAGAAGGCTATGAAATATGTAAAGCTTGTGGATAATCCGTATCTTGGAGTATATCCTGACTCCGGAAATCTTACAAATGCGGCAGTAACTTACGGCACAAGCGTGCTTGACGATCTTGAGACAGGAAGAGGCCATATCGTGGCACTTCATCTTAAGGAAACTGTACCGGGTAAGTTCCGCGAGATACCATTCCTTACAGGACATGTTGATTTTGAGGCTGTAATTAAGAAGGCATGGGAGCTTGGCATCAGAAGATTTGTTACTGAGATGTGGGATGTAGGAAACGAGACCTGGAAAGAGGATATCGTTTTCGCATGTAAGTCAATGAGTGCAATACTTGATAAACAGGATTAATGAATTGGAGGGATCTTAGATCATGAAGGTTGAGAAGAAAGTAATCGCAAATTTGAATAAGTGCTATTCTATAGCAGAGCTTGAGTATAAGGGAGATCACTGCTTTTTGGTAGCAGCTGAAAAGCAGGATCCATGCTACCTCTTTAATGAGGCAGGCGAGAAGATCGATACAGTCTGGGACGGACCGGGCGGAGTTATGACAATGGCGCAGGTTCCGGGGACTGACGGAGTTTTCCTTGCTACAAGAAAGTTTTACTCACCTAACGATTCACTTGAGGCTGAGATCATAGTAGTAAAGCCGGGTGCAAACGGTTGGGAGACATATACTCTTTGCAAGGCTCCATTCGTTCACCGTTTTGGAATCCTTGAAAGAGGCGGAGCACAGTATCTTCTTGTATGCTGCCTCAAGACAGGCCACGAGTACAAGAATGACTGGAGAAGCTATGGTGCATGCTTTGGAGCAGTTCTTCCTAAGGATCTTGAGCAGTTTAACGGTGATAAAAATCTTGAGCTTACTCTTATCAAAGACGGCATGCTTAAAAATCATGGCTACTGCAAGATCAACAAGGGCGGCTATGAGGCAGGTCTTGTAGGCTGCGAGCAGGGTACATTCCTCTTTGAGCCACCTGCAGTTCTTGGCGCAGACTGGTCTGTAACAAAGATACACGATCTGCCATCAAGTGACTCAGTACTTATCGATTTTGACGGCGACGGACAGCTCGAGCTTGGATGTATTGCTCCATTCCACGGCAATTCTCTTACAATTTATCACCTTGATGAACACGGAAACTACGTTCCTCAGTGGAAGTATGCCGCAAAAGAGGCAGATACAGAGATGATCCACGCTACATGGGCTTGCGAGATTGGCGGAAAGCAGTCATGGGTAGTAGGCTGGAGAAAGGGAACTAAGGATACGATCGTTATCACATGGGATGCTGAGGAAGGCAACTATAAGACAGAGTTCCTTGATCAGAATACAGGTTGTGCAAATGCACTTCACTTCAAGAATAAGGATGGCAAGGACATAGTGATCGGAGCCAACCGCGAGATCGACGAGATTGCAATGTATACTTTAACTGAATAAATAGTCGGAAGGCAGCTGTGAAATATAGATCGCAGCTGCCTTTAAATGTACAACTCTTCATTTTTTCCTGATAATATGATATCATTTGTTAGATTTAACTAACTTGATCAGGAGGACACTAGATTGAAATACTCTAAAACATGTTTGACGGCTGTGCTGGCAGGATTTTGCATAGGGCTTGGTGGTATGATATATCTTTCGATTGACGACAAGGTTGTCGGCTCGGCGTTATTCAGCATCGGTCTGTTTGTGGTATTGACGATGAAACTGAGCCTGTTTACAGGCAAGATATGTTATGTAATTGATGGAGATAAGATTAACAACATCATAAACGTTGTCATAACATGGCTCGGCAATTTTGCTGGATCGTTGATACTTGCTTTGATCATCCGAAATACAAGGACAGGAGCGGGAATAAGTGAAAGGGCGCTTGCTTTGTGTCAGGTCAAGCTTGATGATTCATATTTAAGCCTTTTCTTACTTGGATTTTTGTGCAATATCTTTATTTTCATTGCGGTCGATGAGTTTAAGAAAAATGAACACATAACCGGAAAGTATGTTGCGATTTTTCTTGGTGTAATGGGATTTATCATAGCCGGAACGGAGCACTGCGTCGCAGATATGTTTTATATAAATGTGGCGGGGGCTTATTCGGCAGAAATGATAGTGCGTCTGCTTATTATTACTGCAGGCAATACCATTGGTGGTATCTGCTCGAATTATTTTGTGAAGAAGATTCAAGATTAGAAGTTAACTGTTCATAAAAATCGACCATATATTTGACATAAGTGCTCCATTAGCCTATACTAAGGGTTTGAACGAAGGGGAGTGATGATTATGTTAAATCAATTTGCGAGAACGGAATTACTTATAGGTAAAGATGCTGTAAAAAAGCTTCAGGGTTCGAGAGTGGCGGTGTTTGGCATAGGCGGTGTTGGAGGATACGTTTGTGAGGCACTTGCACGAAGCGGCGTAGGAGCTTTTGATCTTGTGGACAGCGATACTGTGAGCCTGACAAACCTAAACAGGCAGATAATAGCTACGACAAGGACGATAGGTCAGTATAAAGTAGATGTCATGAGGACAAGGATAATGGACATCAATCCTCAGGCAGAGATAAATGTATATAGATGCTTTTTCCTTCCGGAAAACGCAAGAGATTTTCCGTTTGAAAAATATGATTATGTGGTTGACTGTGTGGATACAGTTACGGCAAAGATTGCCCTTATAATGACAGCTAAGGAAAAGGGCGTAAAGGTGATCAGTGCCATGGGAGCCGGCAATAAACTGGATCCTACAAGGTTTAAGGTTGCTGATATCTATGAGACAAGCATTTGTCCGCTTGCAAGAGTCATGCGCAGGGAGCTTAAGAAAAGAGGCGTTGATTCACTTAAGGTGGTGTACTCTGATGAGATACCAAAGATGCCTATAGATGAGACTACAAATAGCGAGACAAAGGGTACTACCGGCAGGGCGGTTCCTGGGTCCACAGCTTTTGTTCCATCGGTTGCAGGTCTTATAATTGCGAGCGAGATAGTTAAAGACATAAGCGGATATCAGCTTTGAATATAAGTTTTAGTCATAATATCCGCTTGACATAATTTATTATCAAAGCTAAAATAAATTTGTTTGTATTTAAAAGAATAAGATAAAGGCTATGACGTATTGTTAAGAGTCCTGGTGAGGATGCCGCTGCCAGAGAAGGAAGCCATCGGCTGGAAGCTTCCAAAGCTGCATATCAGGAAAGATGTTCAGATACTGAGCTGCTGATCATATCGGCCGTTTCATGCGCGTTAAGCATAGAGAGTTCCTTATTGTAATTAGGAAAATTAGGGTGGTACCGCGGAGAGATTCGTCCCTTTCGGTATCACCTCTTTTGATTTTAAAATTTAGGAGGACTTCTGTTATGAAGGAGAGACTGGATGCGATTAAAGAGCAGGCATTAAAGCAGATACAGGAAAGTTTATCACCTGAAAAGCTTAATGAAGTACGTGTAAGCATACTTGGTAAAAAGGGCGAGCTTACAGCAGTGCTCAAGGGAATGAAGGATGTTGCACCTGAGGACAGACCAAAGGTTGGAGCAATCGTAAATGAGACAAGAGCCGAGATCGAAGAGGCACTTGCAAAGGCAAAAACAAAGCTTGAGAGCCTTGCACTTGAGGCACAGATGAAGGCTGAGACAATTGACGTTACACTTCCTGCAAAGAGACCTGCAAGAGGACACCGTCATCCAAATCAGATCGCACTTGAAGAGATGGAGAGGATCTTTACAGGACTTGGATATGAAGTTATCGAAAGTCCTGAAGTTGAGAAAGATTACTACAATTTTGAGGCGCTTAATATTCCTGCAGACCACCCTGCAAAGGATGAGCAGGATACTTTCTATATTAATAAGGAGATACTCCTTCGTACACAGACTTCAGGAGCACAGGTTCACGAGATGGAGAAGGGACACCTTCCTATCAGAATGATCTGCCCTGGCCGTGTATATCGTTCGGACGAAGTTGATGCTACACATTCACCTGTATTCCATCAGGTTGAGGGTATGGTAGTTGATGAAAAGACTACTTTTGCAGACCTTAAGGGTACTCTTACAGAGTTTGCAAAGGAGCTCTTCGGAGAGGATACAAAGGTTAAGTTCCGTCCTCACCACTTCCCATTCACAGAGCCTTCTGCAGAGATGGATGTTTCATGCTTTAAGTGCGGTGGAAAGGGATGCCGTTTCTGTAAGGGCGAGGGTTGGATAGAGATCCTTGGCTGCGGTATGGTACACCCACACGTTCTTGAGATGAGTGGTATCGATCCACTTAAGTATCGTGGATTTGCATTTGGTGTAGGTCTTGAGAGAATAGCACTTCTCAAGTACGAGATAGATGACATGCGCCTTATGTATGAAAATGACGCACGTTTCTTGGAACAGTTCTAAATTTTTTATAGAGGAGATTTAAAATGAATACTTCATATAATTGGATAAAAGATCTTGTGCCGGGACTTAATGCGACAGCACAGGAATATATGGACGCCATGACACTCTCTGGTACAAAGGGTGAGGGCTTTGAGCAGCTTGATAAGAATCTTGAGAAGATCGTAGTCGGTGAAGTGCTTTCAATGGAGAAGCATCCTGACTCAGATCACCTCTGGATCTGCCAGGTAAACATCGGCAGCGAGACAATTCAGATCGTTACCGGCGCGCAGAACCTCAAGGTTGGCGACAGAGTACCTACAGTTCTTGACGGCGGTAAGGTAGCAGGCGGTCATGATGGCAGCGAGAATCCTGAAAACGGCATCAAGATCAAGGCAGGAAAGCTCAGAGGCGTTCCATCAAACGGTATGATGTGCGGCATCGAGGAGCTCGGAAGCTCAAGAGAAGTTTTCCCGGACGCTCCTGAGGACGGCATTTATGTATTTCCGGTTGAGAGAAACGTACAGCCTGGTGATGATGCAGTAAAGCTTCTCGGACTTGATGATGTGATCCACGAGTACGAGGTTACATCAAACCGTGTTGACTGCTACTCAGTGCTTGGTATAGCAAGAGAGGCAGCAGCTACATTTAATCTTAAGTTTGAGGCTCCGGTTGTCCCTGTAACGGGCGAAAATGCAAGTGAGAAGTCGTCTGACTATATCAAGGTTTCTATCGAGGATAAGGACCTTTGCTCAAGATATGTAGGACGTGTTGTAAAGGATGTAAAGATCGCTGAGTCTCCTGAGTGGATGAAGAAGCGTCTCAGGGCTTCAGGCATCAGACCTATCAACAATATCGTTGATATCACAAACTATGTAATGCTTGAGTATGGTCAGCCTATGCATGCTTTTGATCTTTCAACTATTGCTAAGAATGAGATCATTGTTCGCAGAGCAAAGGACGGCGAGACATTTGTTACTCTCGATGGTCAGGAGAGGAAGCTTGACAGCGAAGTTATCATGATCTGTGATGGTGAGAAGGAAATCGCTATCGGCGGTATCATGGGTGGTGAAAACTCAATGATCACTGAGAGCGCAAATACAGTCCTTTTCGAGGCAGCTACCTTCAACGGACCTAATATCAGAAAGTCTTCAAAGAGGATTGGTCTCAGAACTGATGCTTCAGGTATCTTTGAGAAAGGACTTGACGCAAACAATGCACTTGATGCAATGAACCGTGCATGTGCTCTTGTTGAGGAGCTTGGATGCGGAACAGTTCTCAACGGTGCAGTTGATGTACATGGCGAGCTTCCACAGCCAGTACAGATCAAGTTTGAGCCAGAGAGGATCAATGATTTCCTCGGCACAGATATAGCAGTTTCAGATATGCTTGACTACTTCAAGAGACTTGAGATTGAGTATGACGAGGCTACAGGCATGCTCACATGTCCTACATTCCGTCAGGATCTCAAGAGCTTTGCTGATATTTCAGAGGAAGTTGCAAGATTTTACGGATATGACAAGATTCCTACAACTCTTCCGGATTCCGGAGCTACAGCAGGTAAGCTTTCATTCAAGATGAGAGTTGAGGCTGTTGCCCGTGATGTTGCTGAGTTTGCAGGCTTTTCACAGGCTATGTGCTATTCATTCGAGAGCCCTAAGGTATTTGATATGCTCCGCCTCGATGAAAATGCACCTGAGAGACAGACGATCAGAGTTGCCAATCCGCTTGGTGAGGACTTCTCAGTAATGAGAACTCTTACATTGAACGGAATGATGAATTCTCTTGCACTTAACTACAACAGAAGAAACAAAAATGTAAAGCTTTATGAGCTCGGAAGCATCTACCTTCCAAAGAGCCTTCCTCTTACAGAGCTTCCTGATGAGAGAGAGCAGCTTACACTCGGCTTCTACGGTGAAGGAGATTTCTTCACACTTAAGGGAGTAGTAGAAGAGTTCTTCGAGAAAGCAGGCCTCAAGCTTAGACCTTCATACGAGCCAACAGGCAACCGCCCTTACCTTCATCCGGGACGTCAGGCAGAGGTTATCTACGACGGACAGAAGGTTGGATATATGGGACAGGTACATCCGCTCGTATGTCAGAGCTATGATATGCCTCTTGATGCTGCAGTTTATGTTGCAGTTATCGATATGCCAAGTATCATCGAGAAGGCTACATTTGACCATCACTTCAACGGAATTGCAAAGTTCCCTGCAGTTACAAGAGACATCTCTATGGTAGTACCTAAGGAAGTTCTTGTAGGTCAGATCGAGGCTGTACTCGGACAGCGCGGCGGCAAGATCCTTGAAGGATTTAATCTCTTTGACATCTACGAAGGTGAGCAGGTTAAGGCTGGCTTTAAGTCAATCGCATACAGCCTCAGCTTCAGAAACAAGGAGCGTACACTTTCTGATGATGATGTAAACGCTGCAATGAAGAAGATACTTAACGGACTTGAGGGACTTGGCATCGAGCTCCGTTCATAAATTGGTTTAGAAAAGTAAGTAGTTATGGAAGAATTATTAAAAAAAGATTATTGGTATGACCTTCCTGAAGAGCTTATCGCGCAGGATCCTCTTGCGCAGCGAGACAGCTCAAGGCTTATGGTCGTAAATAAGGAGACAGGAGAGTATGAGCATAAGGTTTTCCACGATATCGTGGATTACCTTAATGCCGGCGACTGTCTTGTAATGAATAACACAAAGGTTATCCCAGCACGTCTTTTGGGCGTAAAAGAAGATACCGGAGCGGCAGTAGAGATACTGCTGCTCAAGCGTAAAGAAAAGGATGTATGGGAGACTATCGTACGCCCTGGCAAAAAGCTCAGAATAGGAGCAAGGGTTGTTTTTGGCGATGGTATACTGAAGGCTGAGGTCATCGACATCGTTGAAGAGGGCGACAGACTTGTAAGATTTGAGTATGAAGGCATCTTTGAGGAAATCCTTGATAAGCTTGGAGAAATGCCGCTCCCACCATATATCACACATAAGCTTGCAGACCGTGACAGATATAATACTGTCTATGCAAAGTTTGATGGCTCTGCAGCGGCTCCTACAGCTGGGCTTCACTTTACACCTGAGCTTATTGAAAAGATTAAGGCAAAGGGAGTTAAGATAGCTTATGTAACTTTGCACGTTGGACTTGGTACATTCAGACCGGTAAAGGAAGAAAACCTCTTAAATCATCACATGCATTCAGAGTTTTATATGGTGACAAAAGAGGCTGCAGATATGATAAATGAGACAAAACAGAGTGGAAGCGGACGTGTCATCTGCGTAGGCACCACAAGCTGCCGCACGATCGAGTCAGCAGCAGATGAAAATGGAGTAGTACAGCCAACACTTGGCTCAAATACTGAGATTTTCATTTATCCTGGATATAAGTTTAAGGTACTTGACTGCCTTATTACAAATTTCCACCTGCCAGAGTCAACACTTATCATGCTTGTATCAGCACTTGCAGGCCGTGAAAATGTCTTAAATGCATATGCCGAGGCAGTAAAAGAGAGATATCGCTTCTTTTCATTTGGAGATGCCTGCTTCTTTACAGATAGCCTTTAAGCAAAAAAAGAACCTGACGGAGATTATTTAATCTCTGCCAGGTTTTCTTTTGCTTTTATCAGAATGAAACAGATCCGGTGTAATCACCGTAGAAATTAACTACTCTTGATGACATATCGTATGAATAGTTTGAGGACTTGATCTTGGCGTTACGGTCGAGATCCTTAACGCTCTTTATCTTTGTTCCTTTCTTGTTAAGTTTCACTTCTATATTTGCGGAAGTAGCTTCCTTAGGCTTGATTGTATAGCTTATTGTCGCTTTTTTGATGCCGCTCTGATATATTTCTGTTTTTTTCTTAAACTTGATCTTTAAGGTCATTGTGCCGGCATGCTTATTGTCGCTGTAGGATACCTTGTAGTCACGTCCGCGATACATATAGGTATCATTGATCTGCATTGTCTTTGCACCGGGCTTGATAGCTTCACCTGTGAAAGTGGCAATAGCATTATCCTGAAGACCAAGCTCAAGGCGTCCTTTTTCGTCAACGTTGCTATCGTCAAGACTGAGTTCAAGTATCTCGTCATAAGCTGTGTCGGTTTCTTTAAGTTTATTTACGACATTTTCGATTTCAGCTTCGGTAACACCGTTGACTGTAAGGAAGTCTACAGCAGCCTGATGATAATCTATGGTTTTGAGCTCAGATCTTGTATCAGCATCAGCGATATCCATAAATATCTCGTTTAAGTAATTCTTCTTGGTATACTTAAACTCCTTTGAATCTGAGTCGTAGTGGTAGAAGTTTTTGTAGGTCTGCATATAGTCTGAGGTCATCTCTGAAACGGATGCTCCCATAAGCGACTCAAGCAGAGCACAGAGGAAACCTGTACGGTCTTTTCCTTCAGTACAATGAACGAGGTATGGGCCATCATGGGTCGCCATAAACTTTACAGCCTGCGCGATACCCTGTCCAAATTCATCGCTGTCAAAGTCGTAGCTGAGCGCAAGGCAGATTACATTTCCCTCATCAAAGAGCTTTTTGTAATAGTCATTGCCGCTTTTTTCGATGTATTTTTTTGCTTTCTTTTCGTCATCAGACAGATTTAAGACGGCTTTTATTCCGTATTTTTCCATCTTTTCTCTTGCGTAGTCTGCCCTGTTGAGGTCATCATTTATCGGGCTGCTGCTTCTGAAAAGGATGTCGGGTTTGATGGTGCCTGCTGTAACATTTCGGAAGTTGGCATATTTTGCGTCAGATGAATAATCGTCTCTGTCATATGTACGCTCAGGGTTACGCATTTCGTACTGCTCTTTGTACTCACCTTTTTCATGCAGATATATCTTGACAGCTGTGCCTATACCATTATTTTTATTGATATCCTTCCATATGGTCTTACGGCTGAAGAGAGCAAAGTGTGAGGTGAATAGACCTGAATCTTCGGCAAAGTTTCCTTTTGCAACAGAGAGAGCAGCGTAATCATCCTCATTTATAAGTGCTTCTTCATCAGTCAGGCTGTCTGAGTCGGTAACGACGAAAGGCATCTTTTTTGAGTAGTCGTATGCATCGATTACAATCTTTACCTCATCTCCGACAGAGAACCCTTTATTTCGGAGCTCTTCTGTGGTGATATTGAGTATGATATCCCCTTCATTATTAATACTTTTGATAGTAGTATCTACTGAAATACTGTCTTCTTCATATGTTTCTTCCTGAGCATAGACGAAGCTTGACGGGATAGAGCAGAAAGAAATAGATGCGGCACATAAAATAGCCGTGATCTTATAGGTTAGATTTTTCATTATCAGTCAGATTCCTCCTGAATATTTATGATACAAAATCTAAGCATAACATATTTATCAAAAAATATATAGCTTTAATTATTATATGAATCTTTCAACGGAAATATTGAGCTTGCCTTTTTTAGTAGTGCGATTGACTCCTGCATAGCGCATTTTTCCGTATCCGCGTATAGAGATCATGTCACCTGACTTTGGAGTAAATGACGGATTTTCCATTTGTCTGCCGTTTACAAAAACTTTGCCAGTACGGAAAAGCTCTAGAGACTTACTTCTCGAAAGCTTTGTGACCTGTGAGACGATTCCATCTATACGCTCAGAGCTGACCTGATACTCAAAGCTCTCCATATGAGGAGCCATAGAGGAAGGCACTGAGTCGCTAAGAGAGCACTTTACGTTTGTGTGCTTGACTTTATCAAGATTATCGAGGATAAAATCTGCAATCTTTTCATCACAGAAAAGGTAGGCTTCTGTGCCGTCGGTCAGGATATCTCCGGTAACTTTGCGGTCGATACCGAGGTTGAGTATAGCGCCTAGAAAGTCACGGTGAGTAAAGGTGTCGGCAAATTTTGCAAGCCTTGGCTCGATGTGGATTATTCTGATGGGAAAAGATTCTTCATAGGCAAAAGCCTCGATCGAGCCAAATCTGGCAATGCGTCGAGTTGCTTCAGCGTGACCTCCATAGAGCGTGATGCCGGACGGATAGGCGCTGCAGATGATAGTTTCACCTTTTGATATGGCATCAGATGCATTGCCTGCAATCGAAAGAATATCTGATATCTCAGCTTCACTTAAAAAATCTGTAAATAAATACTGCGAGTTTGTGTATGAGGTCTCGGATAGCTCTTTTATACGTTTAATAAACTGTTCTGTTTCAGCATTCATAGCATTTCTCCTTGAATAACAATACTTCATAATTATATACCAAATCCGCATTTCCTTACAATTCTTTAGCAAGCATAAAGGTTTTGTTAAGGTTTTATGGGTATACTCGCATATGAAAATGAAAAGTGTATTTTTTTGTGAGGTTGATCATGAAGATAAAGTCGGTCGTAAAAAATGTTTTTAAAAGTAAAAAGATTATAGGAATAATATCTGCAGTGCTGGTTGCGACATCAGTTGGAACAGCGATCACAGTTAATTCTATAGCTGCACGTGCGTCAGGTTCGCAGCCTGTGCTCGACACAGTAGCAGTGGAAAAGCAGGATCTGAGGAAGTCTATAAGCATAACCGGAACTATAGCAAGTGCAGAGTCCTATCCTATAGCTGTAGATATGGCAGATGTTGAGATCAAAAAGATACGTGTAAAGGTCGGAGACAGAGTAAAGAAAGGCGATGTCATAGCAGAGCTCGATACTTCTACTCTTGAAGAGTCACTTGCAAATGCTGAGGAAAATCTGAAAGTTTCAGAGGAAAAGAGCAATATGGAAATCGCTTCTGCAAAGAGAAATTATGAACTTGCAAAGCAGAGCGCAGATGCTTCAGCAGTCAAGGCTGTGACAGAGCTTCAGAAAGCGCAGCAAGAGTACAATGACGCAGTAACTAAATCGCAGATACTTACAAGTGAGTACAGCGGGGCATCAGCATCGGTTGCGCAGGAAAATGGAAACGTGGATGAGGCTAAAAAAGAAGTAGAAAAGGCAAAGAAAAAGTCAAGAAAGATTGATTCCGAGATAGCTGATCTCCAGCGTGAAATTGAAAAACTGGACGAAAATGAAAATAAGGCTCTGTATAATGCAAAAAAAGATGAGCTTGCAGAGCTTCAGAAAAAGTCAGACAGGCTTAAAAACAAACTGGAAGATAAGCAGACGGACCTTTCAGATATCCAGAGTGACCAGAGCGAAGCAAAGAGTAAAGAGTCTGAAAAAGAAAGCGAAAAGAAAACTGCTGATGATAATATAAAGACTACTGAAGATGCGGCTTTCAAGGCACAGCAGGCAGTGGAGGAGACTGCAAGGGAAAATGCTAAAAATCTGGCAGACAGTGAGGACAGCGTAAAGAGCAGCGAGCTCTCAGCCAAAACAGCATCTGCAGAGCAGAAACAGGAAGTGAAAAAATATAAAAAGCTGATAGAAAAGGCAGTTATAA
This sequence comes from Lachnospiraceae bacterium MA2020, assembly GCA_000746015.1. Classification (GTDB taxonomy): domain Bacteria; phylum Bacillota; class Clostridia; order Lachnospirales; family Lachnospiraceae; genus NK4A144. The sequence goes on from KN050797.1 coordinate 131,341, forward strand.
AGGCACCTTCAGATGGAGTGATCACTTCTGTGAGTGCAAAGGAAGGCACAACTTACAAGGGTGAAGAAATCGCAATGCTTGAAGATGACAGAGGCTACAAGGTTACAGCTGTCGTGGATCAGTATGATATAAGTGATGTGGCTAACGGTATGCAGGCTGAGATGAAGACAGAGACAACAGGAGATGAGGTCATGACAGGTGAGCTTTCGTTTGTATCACCAGTTCCGGCAACAGTCACATCAAGTAAGGATGATTCATCATCATCCACTACTGCAAGCACAGACTATCCTATAGAGGCAACTATCAACAATCCGAGTGAAAGATTGCGTATAGGCATGAATGTCAAACTGACGATAATCGAGAAAGAAGCAAAGGGTGTGCTTGCAGTGCCTAACAGTGCTGTTACTGAGGATGAAAACGGAAATACTTTTGTGGAGGTTCCGCTTGAGAGTGGAGCTTCATCCGGAAACGAGGCGGCATCAAAAAATGCATCAGCAGAGCCGGAAACAAAGAAGATCCCTGTAAAGTTGGGTCTTAAGACAGATTACTATACAGAAGTGCAGAGCAGCGAGCTCAGTGAAGGTATGCAGATTATAAATAATTCTGCTATGACAGAAGATATGGAGGCAGCAGATGAGCTCTGATAGAAAAACTGTAATAGATGCAAAGGGCATTGTTAAAAAATTCAATATAGGAAAAGAGAACGAGCTAGAGATACTTCATGGCATAGATATAAAGGTATATGAAGGTGAGTTTGTCTCTATAGTAGGTACATCGGGCTCAGGCAAGTCTACTCTCATGAACATCTTGGGACTCTTGGACAAGCCTACAGAGGGTGAATATGTACTTGATGGCACGGATGTCAGTGCAGCTCGCGATGATGAGCTTTCACATATAAGAAACCAGAAGATAGGGTTTGTATTTCAGACCTACAACCTTGTCGCCAGGACGAGTGCACTGAAAAATGTAGAGCTTCCAATGCTGTATGCAGGGATGAGCAGCAGGGCGAGACGTGAAAAGGCAGAAAAATTGCTTGAAATCGTTGATATGAAAGAGAGAAAGGACCACACACCTGACGAACTTTCGGGCGGACAGAAACAGCGTGTAGCAATTGCCCGTTCACTTGGCAATTCCCCATCCATAATCCTTGCTGATGAGCCTACAGGAGCATTGGACTCTAAAACCGGCAGGATAATCATGGATCTCTTTCACAGGTTAAATGAAGAACAGGGCATTACGATAGTTCTGATAACTCACTCAAATGAGCTTGCAGAGGAAACAGAGAGGGTTCTGACATTGAAGGACGGCAATATCATAGGTGAAAGAAAGGGAGCCAACTATGGTTTTGGAAAATATAAAACTGGCGCTTACGGCGCTTGCGGCTAATAAGCTGAGAACACTTTTGACGATGCTTGGAATAATCATCGGTATAGCTTCCGTTATCGCGATAATGACTGTCGGCAATGCCATGAACAATAACATGCAGGACTCGATGAATGATCTTGGCATCAACAATGTTACTGTGTTTCTGACTACAAAAACAGATGATAACAATGAAAGTAGTTATAATGTACGAAAAATCAAGGATTCAGACTATTTCAGCCTTGAGCTTTTAAATGAGCTTAAGGAGAAGTATAAGGGAAAGATAGATGGTGTTTCTCTGAAGCAGGAAATTGGCAGCATGAAGGTTAAAGATAAAAAAAAATACGCCAATATAACTTTGCTCGGTGTAAATCGTACCGCCTTTAATCAAAGTAAAGTAAAGATAATGGCAGGAAGAAGCCTAAATTCTGATGATTATGTCAATGCTACAAACGTTGTGCTTGTTTCAGATAAATATGTGGACAGCATTTATGACGGAGATACTGAAAGTGCGCTTGGCAAGCCGCTCGAAGTGGTTATAGGAAATAATTACTACACATACACAATAGTCGGAGTATATGAATATCAGGAAAAAACAGGAATGTTTTCAGTAGGTGGATCAGTAAAAGATATACAGACTGAAGCATATGTACCGGTATTGACTGCTATGCATCAGAATAAAGATAATAAGCATATTGAAGAGTTTGAAGTAGTTGTCAGCGCAGGTGAAGACCCGGATGCAACAGCAGAGGAATTAAGAGAATGGCTTAATGGCGTAAAATATAAAAATAATGATGCCTATGAAGCTTATGTATATAGCCTGAAGGCAGAGGCAGAGCAGGTACAGGGCATGCTCAATACGCTGAGATTTGCCTTTATGGGAATCGGCGCGATATCTCTTTTAGTTGGTGGTATCGGAGTAATGAATATCATGATCGTAAGTGTCACGGAGCGTACACGAGAGATCGGTACCAGAAAGGCACTTGGAGCAACGAACGGATATATCCGTCTGCAATTTATTACAGAGGCAGTTGTAGTCTGTGCACTTGGAGGAATTATTGGTATAATATTAGGATTAGGAATGGGCATTGGCGTTTCTTCACTTCTGCAGTGCAAGGGAATGCCTTCTGTCAGCGGAATAGTTGGATGTGTGCTGTTTTCCATGGCTTTTGGAGTATTCTTTGGCTACTATCCGGCAAACAAGGCGGCAAAGCTCAATCCTATTGAAGCGCTAAGATACGAATAAGAGGTTGAAAATATGACTGAAAAAAGCAAGTACACTATACTGATAGCAGAGGATGACAAAGACATAGTAGAGATACTTAAGCTCTACCTTGAAAAAGCTGAGTTTGACGTTGTGACTGCATATGATGGCATGGAGGCATTGGCTAAGCTTAGATATCATGAAGTAGATCTTTGTATTTTTGACGTAATGATGCCGCGTCTTGACGGTTTTTCACTTGTACAGGAAGTGAGAAAGGAGAAAAACCTTCCTATCATCATTCTTTCTGCAAAGAGCCAGGATGATGATAAGATTCATGGCCTTGATATAGGCGCAGATGACTATCTTACAAAGCCGTTTAATCCGGAGGAAGTAGTTGCCAGAGTCAGAGCGGCTTTGAGAAGATTTTATAAGCTGAATGATATGAATGCGCAGGAAGATCAGCCTGTGATCTTAAAGATAGGCGAGCTTGAGCTTAATCTTGAAGAAATGAAGTGCTTAAAAAATGGAGAAGAGATATCTCTGACACCTATGGAGTATAAGATACTTAAGCTTCTTATGAATAAGCCGGGCAGGGTGTTTACACGTATGCAGATGTATGAGAGTATTTGCGGTGAATATTTTGAGTCAGATGAAAATACGATGATGGTACACATCTCAAAGCTGAGAGACAGGATCGAGGATGATCCTAAGAAGCCTAAGTACTTAAAGACTGTAAGGGGATTAGGCTATAAATTTGAAAGGGTATAACAGCACATGCCAAAGGGATTTGTCAATAATCGCAGCTGCAAAGGAAGCCTGTATTCGCTTGTGTTCAGAGGATATATCATATTTGTACTATTAGGTGTTTTGATAGTACTTCTCATGCTGTATATATCAGATTATTTTAATAATAAGTACAGTCAGGCTCCGGACATTAATGAGCTATTAAAAAATGCACAGTCTGTTGAAAATACGCATTATGACAGCTTAAATATAGACCGATTTGTGGGAGCAGGCGGATATATAGAAGTGCTTAATGAGAATGCTGATATTATATATACCAGTGATGATTCAAAAAAGAATACATATAGTAAAGATACACTGCGATTTATAGAGGACGTTAATGCCGAGATATTTTATACGGTAGAAAAGCTTAATGGCAAAGATAATGTCCGATATGAAGTAAAGCGTTACCGTATGCCAAAAGAGGATGACCAGATGGTCGAGGCAAATGGAATTGCCCTGATAGATGAAAATAAAAAGATAGTATATACAAACATGAACCTTGGCTCGGATGAGCTTTCACAAAATGTACTCGATGTGCTGCTTAGCTATGAAGATATGCTTTATCTTACAAAGTATAAGTTTACTGCGCCGGAGGGAGATACCAGATATTTACTGCTTCATATCGATCCTTTTTCGAGAAATAATCCCGAAGGTGCCAGACGAATAACTTTTGGAATTTTTGTCGGAATGATCATTGCAATAGTTGCGATAACGACCATGTACACGCTTAAAGTGACGAGGATGGTCATGAAGCCGCTGAGACTCCTGCAGAATGCGATGGATAATCTGAGATATGGCAAGCAGCCGGGTACACCGGATTATGAAGGACCGAAGGAGTTTGTCGGAATATTTAATACTTATGACGAGATGACTGCAAGACTTCACGAAAGTGAGCAGGAAAAAGAGAGGGTAGAGGCAGACAGGCAGCGGATGCTTGCGGATATCTCACATGACCTCAAAACACCTGTGACTGTCATACAAGGATATGCGAGTGCCGTTGCAGATGGCCTTATATCAGAGGAGTCACAGCAACAGTATCTGAGAATTATAGCGAACAAGGCAGATCTGCTTTCAGAGCTTATAAATTCGTTTTATGAGTTCAGCCGTATCGAGCATCCCGAGTTTGAGCTGACACGGGAAGATGGAGATATATGCGAGTACTTAAGGGAGTACCTGGCAGAGAAATATGATGAGCTTACTTTAGCCGGATTTGATCTTGATACAGATATTCCGGAAGAAAAGATAAAATACAGCTTTGATCATATGCAATTAAAAAGAGTGTTTGAAAATCTTATCGTCAATTCGATAAAGCACAATAAAGAAGGAACCGTCATATATGCCACTATCAAAAGATTGGGCGATAAGATCGTGATCAATATCGGAGATAATGGAAATGGTATTCCTGAAGAACTCAAATCTACTATATTTGACCCATTTGTTGTTGGCAATAAGTCGAGAACAAGCGGACAGGGTACAGGACTGGGGCTAGCAATAGCAAAAAAAATCGTGGAGGCACATGGTGGTACGATAGCGCTCATAGATGATAAGAAGAATCAGTGGAAAACATTGTATGAGATAGTATTGTGAAATAGTGATCCGTTGTTATGTTTAAAATGACATTTGTCATTTAGAATATAGCAAACGGATCTTTTTATTTGTCACATACGTTACATGTATACAAATTAGAACAACAAAATTAAGAGAATATGTTGATTTTCTAAAATTTTATTTATAAAATGTATACTCGGTAAAAACAATTTTGAAAGACTTTTTGGTGGTTTTAATTATTTGGGGTCTAACGTGAGTAGTTTGTATTATTTTCCACTGTTATGCACAATGGTAGTTTTTGTGATAAAGAATGTATTGTGTATTGTAAAATGTTCTTCTTTAAAAGAAAGGATAGCTAAGGGTTTTTTACTTATTCCATGTACCTTTGAATTTTGGCTGATGGCTTTTAGATATTTTGTATATCCAAAAGTATATCGTTTTTCGTTAACGCACGATATTTTAGGGTTGTCATTAATAATAAAATACAATGCCTTATGGCTGCTGGCGCTGCTTGCAGTACAGCCTTTTATATTATATGCGTACCATAAGATCGCAAAAGTAAAGTTTGGTATAACGCTTGGTATGTATGCTGAGTTTGTAGCACTTGATTGCCTTGGTATGCTGTTTTATGATAATCTGGCGATGCGTATGCTGGTTGAAAGCATGCTGCTCTTATATGGATATCTTCTCATATGCAGAGAGCTGCCGTATGTACTTGAGCATGAGTCACGATATAAGGCTCCACTGTATGTCAGAGCATTATTTTTGATAATACCTCTGTATATCAGTTTTCCTATAGTAACAAATGCTATAATGATGGAGAGCAGCAAGTCAGCATCTATAATCATGATAGTGTCTGCAAGGCTAATGGCTATATTTTTGCATATCAGCTCGATTTTATTTATAAGGGTAATGATAAAATCGATCAAACAGTCAATTAATCTTCAGAATACTATTATTGAACGAGATAAGCTTAATCAGCAGCTTATAGATGAACAGGCAAATATTGTTATGACTTTCAGCGAGATCACTGAAAACAAGTCAGGCGAGACGGGACAGCACGTAAAGCGTGTAGGCGAGTATTGTGCAGTGCTTGCTCGTGAGCTTGGCTTTGATGATGAATACGCTAAGCAGATAAGGCTTGCGTCAATGATGCATGATATAGGAAAGCTCATGATCCCTAATGAGATCATAGAAAAGCCGGGCAAGCTCACTAACATGGAGTTTGCAGTCATGCAGCAGCATGTAGCATATGGTGCAGAGTTATTAAATAATACTGAAGGAAGCATCTTGAAGCTTGCAAAGAATATTGCGCTTGAACATCATGAAAGATGGGATGGAAAGGGCTATATATATGGGCTTGTCGGTGATGAGATACATATCGAGGCCCAGATGGCAGCGGTCGCAGACGTATTTGATGCATTGACAAGCAGAAGGTCATATAAGAATGCATGGAGCTGCGATGATGCAAGGGATGAGATACTTAAGGGAAGAGGAACACAGTTCTCTCCTGTATGTGTCGATGCTTTTATCAATCGTTATGACGAGTTTGTCGAGATAAGAAAGCAGTATCCGGATAATGATGATCTGCCGGTTCTGCAGGTTATAAATGGAAATGCAAATTTAAATAAAATCAGTACCGCTTATATGCAGCCAGAGCATTCTGCTGCGGATGTTGCAGCCATTGAATAAATAAACTGATAAAATTAGCATGTCGTTAGTTGACGGCATGCTTTTTTTTAATTACAATCTAAGGAAAACTTAAATGCGGAGGGTTAAAAAGTGGAGCTTTGGGATATTTATGACGAGAATAAGCAGCTTACAGGACGTACTATGGTGAGAAATGACTGGAATATGCAGCCGGGCGATTTTCATCTTACAGTACTTGGAGCAATCAAAAGGCCGGATGGAAAGTATCTTGTGACCAAGCGCTCCATGGATAAGGAATGGGCTCCCGGAGCCTGGGAGATACCGGGCGGCGGCGTAAGAGCAGGAGAGACTTCAGAGGATGCAGTAAAGCGTGAGATACTTGAAGAAACCGGTATTGATGTAAACGGTGCAAAGGGCGGATATGAGTTTACTTATAAGAGAGTAAATCCGGAAGAGAAGAACAATTACTTCGTTGATGTATATTGTTATGAACTTGATTTTGACGAAAAGGATGTTACTGCGCAGGAAGAAGAAACGGCAGGTTTTGCAATTGTTACTCTTGATGAGATAAAGGAACATGCGGATAAGAAAATGTTCTTGCATTACGACAGTATTAAACAAATATTCAGAAAATGATTGTATTTTTTTGTGTAATTAGTACAAATTATTAGACCTCAGTGTTAAAATATCTATGTATGATGCTGTTAGTGAATAGACTAAGGCTTATCTAGGAGCCAGATACCGTTCGAAGTTGCGAAGCAGCGAGATTACGGGATCGGCCCCGAACGGATTTTGGTACATAATAATCTGGAGTTATTCTAGGAGGGGTGTACATGGACGCTGTAAAACGGTCTGATAAGGCTGGCAAAGGGAAAGGCAGTAAAAAAAGAAGAACCAGTTTAAAATTCAAGATGCTAGGCGGAACGCTTGGAATTGTTGCCGTCGGTATGGTATTGCTCATGTTGTTGAGTGTTAATACCTGCGCGTCTTTTTTGAAGCAACAAATCAATGACACTGCTGATGCAGAGCTTAGGGCCAATGTCAATGATGTAAATGGTACTCTTGAAGAATTCCGTATAACGGCTATGGATATATCAAGGGTGGTATCAAATTCCTACAAAACAACCGATATCAATGTCTATAAAGACTCAATTACAGAAATCATAAATGGCAACGATATGATACTTGGAAGCGGTCTATGGTTTGAGCCAAATGTATTTGATGCCAATGAAAAGTACATGGGACCGTATTGGTACAAAGATGGCGGCAAAATAGTTGAAACATACGATTATAGTAATGAAGATTATGATTATTTTAATCAGGAGTACTATACTAATGCAAAGGCAATAAAGTCTTTGGATGCGGTTATTACTGATCCTTATTATGATGATACATCAGGTATCATAATGTCCACATGTTCAGCGCCTATATTTGATCCTGAGAGTGGCGCATACATTGGGTGCGTGACTGTAGATATGTCACTCGACAGTATAGAAGAGACTATCTCGGCAATTAGCTTTGGCGATGATGGACCGGCTATGCTGACAGACAGCAAAGGTGTGTACCTCTATGATGATGACACTTCAAAGGTCACAGATGGTAAGAATATCACTGAAGAGACAGATCCTTCATTTGCTGCGGCCGGCAAGGAGATAATGGCGGGCGAAAAGGGTATTATAACTTATAAGGATAACGGAGTAGCATATACCGGATATTATTCAGTTATTCCAAAGGTAAACTGGCATCTTATACTGAAAGTACCTACAAAGCAGAATGAGGCACCTATCTTCCGGCTTGCAAATCAGATGATAGCGCTTTCCGTACTCGTACTTATTGTATGTGCTATAGTAATACTCCTGCTCATAAGCAAAGTCGTAAATCAGATAGTCAAGATACAGAAGTTTACAAATCAGCTTGCAGAAGGCAATTTCACTATTGCCAAGCTTTCGTCAAAGAGCAATGATGAGATAGGTCAGATGTCGGATTCTCTTGATGACATGTATGAAAGCAACAAAAGCATAATCAATAAGATTGCAGACAGCTCAGAGCTTGTAAATGAAACAAGTGAAAATCTTACCGGAGTTGCAGGCAGCTTAAATGAGCAGTTTTCATCTATACGTGAAAAGCTCGCCAATATGAACGATGCAATGATGTCAATGAGTGCTGCTACTGAGGAAGTAAATGCATCGGTGCAGGAGATAAATGCGTCTATAGAGCACCTTTCGGCTGAGACGCAGACGACTACAAGTAATGCTTCGAGCATCAATAAAAAGGCAAGCAGTGTAGAGGAGAGAAGCAGGCTGGCATATGAAAATGCGATAAGTATAGCAAAAACCAGAGGTAAAGAGCTTGAGACGGCAGCTGCTAAGGCTGATATAGTACATGACATAGGTGATCTTGCAAGTACGATCGCTGAGATAGCAGAGCAGATCAATCTTTTGTCACTCAATGCGTCTATTGAGGCTGCAAGAGCCGGTGAGCATGGCAAGGGCTTTGCAGTTGTGGCAACTGAGATAAATAAGCTTGCTACAGAGACCGCTGAGGCTGTAGAAAAGATCCAGATGACGGTAGACGGTGTGCAAAATGCATTCCAGTCGCTTGCAAACAGCTCTACAGAGCTTTTGGAATTTGTTAAAGATACAGTATCTCCTGACTATGATTACTTTGCAGGTATAGGCAAGGAATACGGAGCAGATGCAACTACATTTGGTAAGGCAGCTGAAAAGATTGATGTCATGGTTGACAATATCAGACGCTCTATCAATGAAGTAAGTACTGCAATACAGAATATTGCAGAATCTGCGACGGATTCGGCTGCACATAGCTCTGAGATCGTAGAAACTGTAAATGAAGTATCGGAAGTTATTGGCAATGTAACAAATATGTCAAATGAACAGGAAAATGTAGCAGTTGACCTTAATGGGGTCGTAGGACAGTTTAAACTTAAATAATTGACGGATGCATAATTATCCTTTATAGTTATTTTTGGATAATGTATCCAAAGGGTTTCTATTGTTATAGTGATGCGCACAGATGCACAGATGTAGTTGCTGCTTTGCAGCGTGCATCTGGCGCGAGTAAACGACCAAAGTAGTACTTTTGTCGTTTACTAATAAGTTTAGAGAGGGCGAGTAAATGGCTACAGATAACAGAGAATTTGGTGTTGAGCGCAGGAAGTATAAGAGAATGGATCTCGATGTTCGCATCAAGCTGACAAGGATTGACAACAGCGATGAGAGCGGTGAGATACCGGTAGAGATACTGGATATATCGAGAGCCGGCATTGGTTTCTTCTGTGAGAAGGAGCTCGTTAATGGAGCAGTTTATCAGACAGAGATCAGGATCTGGACAGGCGATACTATTTCAGCGTTCATCAACCTTGTAAGAGTAAGCAGACAGGAAAATGGAAATATTTACGGAGGCATTTTTGTTGGAATGCCTGAAGCAGACTGGTGCCGTATCGGCGTGTATGAAACTTATCAGGACTACGACGAGAATGGCCTAAAGGAAAAATGATTTCAGAGGGAAATCTCAGTAGGGTAGCTGAGATTTCCCTTTTTCTTTTGCTGATTATGGGGGGACTTGTATATGAAACAGCTTGCTATCACTATAAAGAGCTCAGAGGAGCTTTCTGACTTTATGAAAGGCTTTCAAAATGAAAGCTTTTATCTTAATGCTTCAAGTGCTATAGCTCAGGTCTACATGGGAGATCCTGATGCGCAATTAGCAAATTCTATAATTGATACCATTAATAAGTTTGATGAAAACATAAAAATAATCGGCTCTACGACATGTTCTGAGATATATGATGGCAAACTGCAGGAGATGAGTGTGGTCATCACTTTTTTGTTTTTTGATAAGAGCCATGTAGATCTGATCGAAATAGACTGTTTAGATCAGGAAGAGGTAAAGGCAGCGGAGCAGATATCAGATTTTATCGCTAATATAAAAGATGTAAAGAGTGTGCAGATCGTACTTAATACTATCTATATGAAACACCCTAATGACATTTTAAGAAATATAGTGATAAAAGATAAGTCCATAGCTGTAAGCGGCATAGGCGCAGGACTTCCTTATGCGATGCTCAAGGATGCACATGATTCTTTTTTTGTTTTTAGCTCCAGGATAATAAAAAGTGGAGTGATCGTCGCAGTATATTCAGGAGAAGAGCTAAACTGTATTACAAGATTTACTCTTGGCTGGATGCCTTGCGGCATTGAGCATAAGGTAACTAAAATGCTTGACGATAGGACAGTTGCAGAAATTGATGACCGACCGGCAATTGAATTTTATACAAAATATCTCGGAGTACCGGCAGATAAAAATTTTCTTGAGAGCGTATTTGAGTTTCCTATGGTTGTACAAAGGGACGGTGTATATATTGCCAGAGCTATAGGTAGGATTGATGAGAATAATAATCTTGTATTCCCTTCTGATATTTATGAAGGAGAAAAGGTGCAGCTTTCATTTGGAAATATAAAAGAAGTTATAGAGGCTTCAAGACTTAATTCTATTGACATAGCTAAATTTGTTCCTGAGGCACTGCAGGTCATAATATGCGGAAACCGACTTATGTACTTGAAAGATGAAGAGCAGACTGAGCTCGAATATTATGACAATACGTGCAAAAATTTGGGCGGATGCAGTGCTTTTGGTGAGATTGCGCTTGTCGGAGACAGAGTAACACTGTTTAATTGTGCTATTGTTGCTACCGCCTATCGCGAGGGAGAGCCGGATTACTCAAATCAGGTTGATATTAATTCTGATGCATTTAAGGAAAAAAACAGAAATACCCCTCTTGTTGACAGAATGTTCAATTTTTTGATGATAGCGAGTAAGGAGTATGCAGAGCAAAGGGAACGTGAAAAAGAGAATAAGCTTGAAGAGGAAGTTAGGATACAAAGGGCGGCCAATGATGCCAAATCGCAGTTTCTTTCTAACATGTCTCACGAGATAAGGACACCGATAAATGCAATACTTGGAATGGATGAGATGATCCTGAGAGAGGCAGTTGATGAAAGCATAATTGAATATGCTGAGAATATAAAAAATGCAGGGACTATGCTTCTCGGTCTCATAAATGATATCCTTGATTTCTCTAAGATAGAGGCGGGTAAACTTGAAATAATACCGGTGGAGTATAGTCTTTCATCACTTTTGAATGATATACTTGTGATCAATTCAACAAAAGCAGAAAATAAAGGCTTATTTATAGATCTTGAAGTTGATGAAAATCTTCCGGATGCATTGCTTGGTGACGAAATGCGCATACGTCAGATTCTTATCAACATCATCAGCAATTCTGTGAAATATACAGAAGAAGGTGGAATTTACTTTATAGTAAAGGAAGTTGATCGCGATGATGATAACGTTACGATAGAGTTTCGTATAAAGGATACAGGCATAGGTATAAAGAAGCAGGATCTGGAGAAACTCTTCTCAGCATTTGAAAGGATAGAGGAAAAACGCAACAGGACTATAGAGGGAACAGGTCTTGGTATGAATATTGTCAAAAATCTGCTTGATAAGATGGGCACCAGACTTGAGGTAGATAGTGTATACGGAGAAGGATCTGAGTTTTACTTCAAGATTATCCAGCCTATAGTAAATAAGGAGCCGATAGGCAATTTTGAGCAGCGTGTGAAGCATAAAACTGAAATGGATACTTTCACAAGCAATCCGTACACTGCTCCTGATGCAAGGATACTGGTAGTAGACGATACCGTGATGAATCTGAAGGTCATAAAGGGACTTCTGAAGCGCACTCAGATAAAGGTGGATACGGCTGAGAGCGGACAGGAAGGAATAACACTGGCTAAAACCTACCATTATGATATAATATTTATGGATCATCGTATGCCAAAAATGGACGGAAGTGAGGCTATGAGGACTATACGGGAGCTTCCGGAAAATGAGAGCAAAAATGTAGGGACTCCGATAATCGTACTGACAGCAAATGCAATTGCGGGAGCAAGGGATAAATTTATTGAGGAAGGCTTTGATGATTATCTTTCAAAACCTGTAAATTCGGCAATGCTTGAGGCTATGATACGTCATTATCTCGATGACAGCCTTATAAGGGATGGAAGCTACATCGAAGAGTCGGAAAAGATCTCAGAAGATGATACAAAGAGATTTGAGAAGCTTATGGGATTTAGTGAAGTGGATGTTGCGGCAGGTATAAAGAATTCCGGCAGTGCTGACATTTACGCAGAAGTACTTGAGGAGTTTGTGATATCGGCTCCTGACAGGATGAATGCGATACTTTCTGACCTTATGGAAGAGGATGTGAGGGACTTTACCGTAAGAGTGCATGCACTTAAGAGCTCGTCAAGGCTTGCCGGTGCATTGGAGCTGTCGGGGTTTGCTGCATTTTTAGAGAAGTGTGGTAATGAAAACAGGACACTTGATATACTTGAGAAGACTCCGGGAATGCTTCAGTATTATCAGTGGGTAGTCGATATAATAAGAGAAGCTATCGAAAGTGATGAAAAAGAAGAGGATAAACCTCTTATAGATAATGCAATGCTTGTTGAAGCTTATGGAGCTATAAAAGAATTCGTAAGCGCATTTGATTTTGACAGCGCAGATTCGGTTGTTGCAACTATTGATAAATATTCACTTCCGGATGAGGAGAAGGAAAAGTTCAGAACGCTTAAGAGTCTTATAAAGGAAGTAAATTATGATGGCATACTTAAAGCACTTGGCTAAGGGGGATGGAAGATGGCAACGGAGAAAAAGGTACTGCTGATAGCAGAATCACATGGATTTATGGTCAATACGATTGAGGATAATATTAGAAATGCCGGATATGAGGTGGAGTTTTCAACTATTGATATTAAAGATCTTGGAAAGATCAAAGAATTTCCACCTGTAATACTGGTCTATCTTGGAGAGTATGTTGACAAGTCTTCTGAGGCTTTTGTGTACTTGAAAGATATATGTCTTGAGCAGGAAAACAAGATTTTCCTTATTGGCGATAATATCGAGTTTAAGAAGGTATTTTCATATATTTCAGAGGCTGCTGTGGCAGGTACTTTCCCGCGTCCGCTTAACGTTAAGACTATGGTTGCAAGCCTTGATCCTATCTTTGAAAAGATCACTGACGAGGATAAACGCAAGAGTATACTTGTGGTAGATGACGACGGCATGATGTTGCGCACTATAAAGAGCTGGCTGGATGGCAAGTATAAGGTTGCAATGGCAAATTCTGCAATGACAGCTATCACATATCTTGTAAAAAACAGACCGGATCTCATACTTCTTGACTACGAGATGCCTGTATGCTCTGGCCCGCAGGCACTTGAGATGATAAGAAATGAGCCGGCTGTAAGTGATGTACCTGTTATATTTTTGACGGCAAAAGGCGATAAGGAAAGTGTCATGAAGGTACTGGCGCTTAAGCCTGAGGGGTATCTTTTAAAGACTATGGATCCGGCTGAGATCGTGGGTACGATAGATAAGTTTTTTGAGGATCAGAAGTTGAAGGCTATAAAGGAAATTTTGTAGGAGGATTAATGATGAGATATCCTGATTTTTTGAGGGATAACGGGACTATAGGATTTGTTGCGCCATCGTTTGGATGTGTGGGTGAGCCTTACGAAAGCGCATTTAACAATGCACTTGCGACATTTGAGAAAATGGGCTACAGGACGGTACTTGGCCCAAACTGCAGAAAGGCTGAGGGCATTGGCATAAGCAGCACGCCGGAAAACTGCGGAAAAGAGTTGAATGAAGCATACCTTTCTGATGAGAGTGATATATTGATATCATGCGGCGGTGGAGAATTGATGTGCGAGGATATCCCGTACTTTGATCTTGAGGCAATCGCAAAAGTAAAGCCCAAGTGGTTCATGGGCTACTCAGACAATACGAATTTTGGATTTCTTTCTGCAACGATAGCGGATACGGCAGCGGTCTATGGACCTTGTGCAGGCACGTTTGGAATGAGGAAGTGGCACCCGGCTGTACAGGATGCTTTTGATCTCTTGCGAGGAAAGAAAAAGGAATTCAGTAATTATGATGGATGGGAGATGGAGTCGCTTAAGGATACAGACCCACTTGCACCATACAACATTACTGAAAAGCTCGGCATCGCTTATGGAGATAAAAAAGATGAGGCTGAGTTTAAGGGCAGGATGATCGGAGGATGTCTCGATTGTCTCACAACATTTCTTGGTACACGATTTGACAGGGTAAAAGAATTTTGCGAGAAATATTCTGATGATGGCATCATATGGTTTATTGAGTCTTGTGATCTGAATGTAATGGGCATCCGACGAGCAATCTGGCAGATGAAAGAAGCAGGCTGGTTTAGCCATGTAAAGGGCTTTTTGATCGGCAGACCATATCATTTTGATGAGCCAATGATGGGACTTGACAGATACGAGGCCGTCATGGGAATCTTGCGTGAATATAATGTACCGGTGGTAATGGATATCGACCTTGGACACCTGCCGCCAATGATGCCTTTTGTGGAGGGCGCAATGGCAGAAGTGAAGGCAAAGGGAAATTCGATAAAGATCTGCTACGATTTTAAATAAGCATAAAAAGAGGCATCTCGCCATTGTCTGTATGGCCGAGATGCCTTGATCATTTTGCATTAGAGCTTCTAAGGAAGTATGACTTTTCCAACTATTGCTTTTTTAGGCAAGACCGTAGATTGGTCTTTTTCTTTAGGTTTTACTTCGTGCTTTTGGTCTGGTTTTTTAATTACGTTTTTTACAGAGTCCATAGCCTTGAGCCGTTCTTTTACAGGTATCTTATCAGAAGAGTCCTCACTTATTATTATCTTGTTTTTTACAAGGTCGAGCTCATTCTGATAACGTATTGATTCGTAAACTGCCATTTTTTTAGAATTAGTTTCAATATTTTCAATTAGTTCTTCTGTAGTTTTTTCTTTGGAATCATCATTTTCTTCAGTATCTTCTTCGAGCTCACGTTTTTTTATCTCTATGGCATAGGCTTCTCCGGAAATTTTACCACTTCGATACATAGCTTCAAGCTCCTCATCAGAGTATACTTTTAAGTTGGTAGCTTTTTCTTTTTCAATATCTTTATCATTTTCAGTATCTTTCTTAACTTCTTTTTCTTTTACTCGCAAAGTATCCCCGTCCTTGGAAATACTTTTAACTTCGCCATATTCCTCATCAAGCGCTTTGTTATTAAGTGTTTTATCCTTTTTATCATTAGTTTCTTTTGTGATCTTCTTTTGCTTTGGCGGCTCAATGGCAGGTTTTAAGGGTTTGTTTATGCTGTTAAGGCTATTTGAGATATAGGACTGGCTTATCATGGAGGACTCCTTTCCTGTTTGATAAAACAGACTTTTATGTATACAATTTTATACGTTGTGTGCACAAAATTCAAGCGTTTTAAGAAATTGATTCTTAAATTATAATAAACTCCGGGCTTCGCAGTATTTGTATACTTTAACATGTGATTAAATTGTGGTATAACTTATAAAGCAAGTCATAATGTAAATATTCTGGGAGATTTTCAAAAGGAAAAAATGAGTTCAAGAAAAAAGAATCTGATATACGTCGGCATACTGATACTACTAATTGCGATCACATTCTACTTTATTTTTAGGAGCTACGACTTAAACGAAACGCTGAAAGTGCTCCACACTGCCGATAAGCTTTGGATAACACTTGCAGTGATAGCTAATCTTGCCTTTCTTGTCATAGGAGCGCTCAATTTAAAACTTGTGCTCCGCTCTATTGGTAAAAAGGTAAAACTGATCAAAACGCTCAAGTACGTCCTTGTCGAGACCTACTTCTGTGCCGTGACACCATCGGCATCGGGCGGACAACCTATGGAGATGCTTGAAATGAAGCGTGACGGAATAGCATTTTCGAGCTCGACCATTGCGCTTATTGTCGTAGCCATAGCCTATAAGGCGATGCTTTTGGTGTATGCTGCCGGGATGTTTGTTCTGGCACAAAATGGTATAATCAATTCATTAGGGAATCTAAGATGGCTTTTCAAGCTGGGAGTGCTGCTTAATTTTGGCGCAGTGGCCTTCATGATGATGGCACTTTTCTGCGGAGATTTTTTCAGAAAGCTAATGCTTGGGATAATTCATTTTATTGATGAGAAGCATCCGCTTAAGAAGTATGATGCATATGTTGACAAGATTAACTATCTGATGAAGAATTACCGTGAGGGCGCGGCACATATACTTAAGCACAGGAAAATGTTTTACATGGTGCTTTTGCTTACATTTATACAGAGAGGATGCCGCTTTGCTGTTACATATCTGATATATAGAGCATTTGGCTTAAGTCTGGAATCACTGACGACTATAGTGCTTATGCAGGCGATAGTTTCAGTAGCGGCAGATATGATGCCTATCCCGGGAGCTGTAGGCATAAGCGAGACATGTTACTTACGCATATTTGGCTCTGTTTTTGGTGCTTCATTCTTAGTTCCTTCAATGGTACTTTCAAGGGGAATCAGTTTCTATGGCGTTGTAGTGCTTTCAGGGCTGGTAGTAGTCATACTTCAGCTTGGAAGCCTTACCGTTAATAAGGGGAAAAAATGATAAGTATACTTGCTGGTATTTTTATAGGCAGAAATCCGGACACAAAAGATCAGGAAGTCAGAAAGAGATATGGAATGCTATGTTCGATCGTGGGCATAGCATTTAACATATTATTGTTTGCTTTCAAGGAGCTTGCAGGCTTTATCACAGGCTCGATGGCAATCGTCGCAGACGGCTTTAACAATCTTTCTGATGCCGGATCTTCTTTTTTAACAATGCTTGGGTATAAGTTTGCCGGAGCAGAGCCGGATACTGAGCATCCTTTCGGGCATGGAAGGATAGAGTATGTCATGGGGCTCATCGTCTCTATAGTCATAATTATTGTCGGAATAGAGCTTTTTCAAAATTCATTTGATAAGCTGCTGCATCCCGAGGCGGTAGAAGTTTCACTCGCTGCAGGGATAATTCTCGTCATTTCCATACTTATAAAAATATATATGTATATCTACAACAGTGCGATAGCAAAGAAGATAGACTCGTCAGCCATGCAGGCTACGGCTGCGGACTCACTTTCGGACGTACTATCTACAACAGTAGTACTTGTGTCGATGATAATCTTATATCTGACTGGCAGAAATGTGGATGCCGTCTGTGGTCTTGCGGTATCTTTGTTTATCATGTATCAGGGCTGCATGTCTGCAAAGGAGACGATAGAGCCGCTCCTTGGACAGCCGCCTAAGATGGAGTTTGTTGACGATGTTTACAGGATAATCGCAGAACATAAGGAAATCCTTGGGACGCATGATCTCGTTGTACATGATTATGGCCCGGGGCGTGTGATGATGTCGATTCATGCAGAGGTTGATGGTGAAGGGGATATATACGAGCTTCATGATTGTATTGATCTTATCGAGCGTGAGCTGCATGACCGACTTGGCTGTGAAGCGGTGATACATATGGATCCGATAAACAAAAATGACGAAGTCACAGAAAAGATGAAAAAACGTGTACTCACGATAGTGCAGGCAATAGATGCAGAGCTCACTATACACGATTTCAGGATGGTGCCGGGAAATACGCATACCAATCTTATCTTTGATGTGGTAGTCCCGCCTAAGTTTGGTATGCATTCATCCGAGCTCAAGAAACTTATAGAAAAAGACATTGCAGCGATGGGCACCTACATAGCTGTGGTGCAGGTGGATCAGAAGTATGTATAATACCAGGATTGTGAGAGTGCGCAGCACGGAACAATCCGTAGGTATTAGCATAGTAGGTATTAACTTGACAAAAAACACGTATTTACCTAAAATTATAAGTAAGTATGTTTAGAATCATAGGATTATATCATTATATCAATAATGTACATTGAAAGGATAGAATTAAAAATGAGCAAGGAACTCGCAAAGAACTATGATCCCAAGGCAATGGAGGATCGCATCTATGAAAACTGGCTTTCAGCTAAGTATTTTCATGCAGAAGTAGACAAGAAAAAGAAGCCGTTTACAATCGTAATGCCACCTCCAAACATTACTGGTAAGCTTCACATGGGACATGCACTTGATAATACAATGCAGGATATCCTCACAAGATTTAAGAGGATGCAGGGCTACAATGCATTGTGGCAGCCGGGTACAGATCACGCTTCAATAGCTACTGAGGTTAAGATCATCCAGAAGCTTCGTGAAGAGGGCACATCAAAAGAGGATCTCGGCAGAGAGAAGTTCCTTGAGAGAGCATGGGAATGGAAAAAAGAGTACGGCGGAATCATCACTTCCCAGCTTAAAAAGCTCGGTATCTCATGTGATTGGGACAGAGAGCGTTTCACAATGGATCAGGGATGCAATGACGCCGTTAAAGAAGTATTCCTTAAGCTTTATAAGAAAGGCTGGATCTACAAGGGCAACAAGATCGTTAACTGGTGCCCTGTATGTCATACAACAATTTCTGATGCTGAGGTTGAGTACGAGTCACAGGATTCACACCTTTGGCACATCAAGTATCAGGTAGTTGGTACAGACCGTTTCATCGAGTTTGCTACTACACGTCCTGAGACAATGCTCGGAGATACTGCAGTTGCAGTTAATCCTGAGGATGAGAGATATAAAGATCTTATCGGCAAGACATGTATGCTTCCGTTCATGGACAGGGAGATCCCTATCGTTGCTGATGAGTATGTAGATATGGAGTTTGGTACAGGTGTAGTAAAGATCACACCTGCACATGACCCTAACGACTTTGAGGTAGGCAAGCGCCATGACCTTCCTGTTATCAATATCATGAACGATGACGCTACTATCAATGAGAACGGCGGCAAGTTCAAGGGCATGGACAGACTTGATGCCAGAAAGCAGATAGTTAAAGAGCTTGATGAGATGGGACTTCTTGTACGCATTGAGGACTATACTCATGAAGTAGGTACACACGACAGATGTCACACAACTATTGAGCCACTCGTTAAGCAGCAGTGGTTCGTAAAGATGGATGAGCTTATCAAGCCTGCTGCTGATGCAGTAAGAAACGGTGATATCGAGCTTATCCCGGAGAGAATGGATAAGACATTCTTTAACTGGACAGACAATATCCGTGACTGGTGCATCTCAAGACAGCTCTGGTGGGGACACAGAATCCCTGCATATTACTGCGATGAGTGCGGTGAGATGGTAGTTGCAGGAGAGACACCTGATAAGTGTCCTAAGTGTGGATGCGAGCACTTCACACAGGATCCTGATACACTTGATACATGGTTCTCATCAGCGCTCTGGCCATTCTCAACACTTGGCTGGCCAAATGAGACAGAGGATCTTAAGTACTTCTACCCGACAGATGTACTTGTAACAGGCTACGATATCATCTTCTTCTGGGTTATCAGAATGATTTTCTCTGGATACGAGCAGATGGGAGATAAGCCATTTAAGACAGTACTTTTCCACGGACTTGTTCGTGATGAGCAGGGACGCAAGATGAGTAAGTCTCTTGGCAATGGTATCGATCCTCTTGAGGTTATTGATAAATACGGTTCTGATGCTCTTAGATTTACTCTTATCACAGGTAATGCACCTGGTAACGATATGAGATTCTCATACGACAGAGTAGAGGCATCAAGAAACTTTGCTAATAAGATCTGGAATGCATCAAGATTCATCATGATGAACTTTGATGGCAAGACAGTTACAAAGCCTTCAGAAGACAGACTTGAAGACGTAGATAAGTGGATACTTTCAAAGTGCAACGACACAGTAAAGGAAGTTACAGAAAATCTTGAGAAGTTCGAGCTTGGTATCGCAGCTTCAAAGATCTATGACTTCGTTTGGGATTCACTTTGCGACTGGTATATCGAGATGGTTAAGCCTCGTCTTTACAATTCAGACGATGCTGAGTCACAGAATGCAGCTCTTTGGACACTTAAGAGCGTTCTCATCGACTCACTCAAGATGCTCCATCCTTACATGCCATTCGTAACAGAGGAGATCTACTGCACACTTAGAGAGGAGACAGGCGACGATATCCCTGCATCTATCATGATCTCTGAGTGGCCTGTTTACACAGAGGACAGACACTATGCAAGAGAGGCTGCAGATCTTGAGATCATCAAGGAAGCAGTTCGCGGTATCCGTAACGTTAGAAGCCAGATGAATGTTGCTCCTTCAAGAAAGGCTGACGTCATAGTAGTTTCTGAAAGCGAGGATGTAAGAAGTGCATTTGAGCGCGGCAGGATCTTCTTTGGTGCACTTGCCTATGCAAATGAGGTAAAGGTACAGGGAGACAAGAGCGGAGTAAACGAGAACGATGTTTCAGTAGTTACTGCTCAGGCTACAATTTATATACCATTCAGTGAGTTAGTTGACCTTGACGAAGAAATCAAGCGTTTAGAAAAGGAAGAAAAAAGACTTTCAGGTGAGCTTAAGAGATCACATGCAATGCTTTCAAACGAAAAGTTCCTCTCTAAAGCACCTGAGGCAAAAATAAATGAAGAAAAGGAAAAGCTTGCTAACTACGAGAAGATGATGCAGGAAGTTCAGACTAGACTTGACCAACTTAGAAAGTAATTGACCGACTTTTGAAAGTTAAGCAAGAGAAGGTGTGAAACTATGGCTGGTTCCAAAAATAATCTTGACGATGAGCTTAAGCGGTTTGATGCGGCAAAGGCCGCAGCTGAAAATGCTGCAGGCGGTGATGATGAAGAAGAAAAGGAAGAAGAGTTTAAATACATAAAGGTCGCTGGAATAAGTGAGCCTGCAAAAAAAGAGCTCTTCAAGATCACAGTAAAAGATGGCGACATGAAAGCATTTCTGCTTTTACTGCCGCCTGATACTGAAAAGGGTGAGAAAGATCTTACACAAGATGAGATTTCTGAAGCTCTCGCTAAATATGGCATCAATACAGGCATCAATGAGTCTGCTATATCTGCTATGCTTGATAAGCATATCTATGGCAGAGAAGAGCTGATCGCCGAGGGTACTTACACGACTGAGGGAGTCAACGGCTATTTTGATTATTTCTTCCCGGTTGAAGAAACTGACAAGTTTGGAAGAAAAAAGAAGAAAAAGCCTGAGATACGTACTGATGGCTCGGTAGACTATACAAGTGTAAACCTTATATACTGTGTAAATGAGGGTGATAAGCTTGCTACTTATCATCCGGCAGTAAAGGGTAAGCCCGGTGTTACCGTGCGGGGAAGAGTCATCAATCCTAAGGGCGTGAGGGACCTAAAGCCATATTTCACAGTAAACTGCTCATACGATGAAGAAACATATACCTATACGGCAGAGTGTGCCGGCAGGGTAGAGCTCGGCAAGGCGAGGCTTGCAGTACTTGACATACAGGAATTTAAAAGAGACATTGATATCGTTTTTGGAAATATCAATTTCAAGGGCGATGTCATCATTCATGGCTCGGTGCTTCCGGGAGTGCATATCCAGGCGACCAAGAGCATCACTATAGATAAGGTGCTTGAGGGAGCTACGGTTGTAGCCGGCGGCGATGTTATCATAAAGGGTGGAGTCATGGGAAACGGCTCTACCAAGATCGAGAGTGGTGGAGATGTCTTTGCGGACTTTATCGAGTATGCAAAAGTTGATGCAAAGGGCTCAGTCTCTGCAAATATCATATGGGATAGTGAAGTAAATGCTGATTTTCAGGTACATGCTACCGGCAAGGTCGGTGCGATAATAGGTGGAGAAGTCTATGGAGCTGCTGGAGTAGATGCGGCTTATATAGGAAATGATGTAGGAGTCAAGACCATAGTTTCAGCCGGTGTAAAAGATGTTTATGCCAGACAGATGAAGCTGTATGAAAAGGCCATTGACTCAATAGACAGGACTCTTGTCACATTGGAGGAAGAACTGGACGAGGCTGAAAGAAGCGTAAGACTTGGTACAGCTGATGAGCTTATGACAAAGCATGTACAGTCCTTAAGACGGGAGAAGATACAAAAGACCAGTGAGCAAAAAGAGACAACGACAAAGATAGAAAAGCTAAAGACGCTGGTTGCCGGAAGTGCCGGCGCACAGATCATTGTAAAAAATACTGCTTACAATGGAAGTATATTTATTTTGGGAGAGCAGCAATATGTTGTCGAGGAGGAGAGACGTCAGATAAAGTTTGTCATTGACGACAAAGACAACATGATCATAAAGCCTTTAATTTAGGCATATATGGGGAGATGAAAAAATCATGATCGATTTTGATGCAGAATTAAAGAAATTTCATCCATCTCTGGAGATAGAGGATGCTGAGGATGCGATATATAATCATGACGTTTCGGATATGATGGATCTGCTTTTGTCTATCATTAACGGTAACAAGCCTCAGAAAAATAAATCGTAAAGGGATGAACACATGAAATGTTATAATTGTGGCTGTACGTTGTCAGATGATAATTTTTGCAATGCCTGTGGGGCAGATGTCAGCCTGTATAAAAAGGTGATACATCTTGCAAATGCATATTACAACGATGGCTTAAAAAAGGCGCAAGTGCGCGATCTGACAGGCGCGGTAAGTTCACTTAAGCAGAGCTTGAAGTGCAACCGCAATCATATACTGGCTAGAAATCTGCTTGGCCTTGTTTATTTTGAAATGGGTGATGCGGTGGCAGCTCTTTCGGAGTGGGTAATATCAAAGAGTATCCGTCCAAAGAGAAATGTCGCTGAAAAGTACATAGACGATATACAGAACAATCCTGCTAAGCTCAGTGCGCTGAGTCAGGCTATCAAAAAGTATAATCAGTCGCTGGCATATTGTCAGCAGGATAGTAAGGATCTTGCCATCATCCAGCTAAAAAGGGTAGTCCAGCTCAATCCAAACTATCTCGTTGCCTACAACCTTCTTGGTCTTTTGTATCTTGATGCAGGTGAGTGGGCAAAGGCAGAGAAAGTACTTGAGAAGGCACTCAAAATAGATACAAACAATACTCTTGCTCTATCGTATATTGCAGAGGCAAGGGAGCGAATGTCTGAAAAAGATGGAGGCGGAAGTGCCGGAAAGAAAAAGGCGGCAAAGATGTCTCTGCCTGATGATGTCATTGCCTACAGAAGTGGTAATGAGACTATCATACAGCCATTAAATACCAAAGAAAGAGCCGGTTCACAGACATTCATAAATATACTTATAGGACTTGCGCTTGGCGTGGCGGCAAGCTGGTTTCTTATCATACCGGCTCGTATGCAGGCAAACAGCTCATCAAACAGCCAGCAGCTTAAGGATGTTTCTACCCAGCTGACAAATAAATCAGCAGATATGGATGAGCTCAATCAGCAGATAACATCACTTGAGGCACAGGCTTCAGACCTTAGAATGCAGCTTGAGGAGTTTACCGGCAATACAGGTATCATGCAGGACTACAACCTTCTGTTGAAAGCAGCTGAGCAGTATATATCAAATTCTGATGATGTCCTTACTACCGCAGGATATTTAGAGCAGATAGATGCTGTCAGTGTAAATGCTGTAAATGGTATGGTTTCTGTAAGCGGCAACAATGTTTCAAATGAGTTTATGAGTCTTTATAAGTACTTAAAGGATGATGTATCTGCAAAGGCAGTAGCACAGTATCTTGAAACAGGTATAAAGAACTACAATAACGGCGGATATACAGATGCTATAGCTAATCTTACAAGTGCTTATGAACTTGATCCTACAAGCGACAAGGCGCTGTATTATCTGGCACAGAGCTATCTCAAGTCAGATGATAAAGATACAGCAACGAGATTATTTAATGAATTGATCAATAATTTCCCAAGTTCTCAGTATAAGAATCGTGCACAGCGATTCCTTGACAACGGAACTGTGGATAGTTCACCTGCAAGCACAGGAGATGCTAATGCGCAGCAGCAGGCTTTGGCAGAGCAGCAGGCCGCAGCAGCTGCAGCGGCAGCAGCGCTTCAGCAGCAACAGCAGCAGGCAGCCGCAGCGGCAGCAGCCGCAGCTGCGCTTCAGCAGCAACAGCAACAACAGCAGGCGATAGGGCAGTAACCAATAGTTATGTTTAGAGGGCAGCGTCTCTATAGACGCTGCTTTACTACTTATAGAAGGAGTAAGATAATATGAGAGTTTTAGAAAATCTTGAACCTAAAAAAGTATTTGAGTTTTTTGAGGATATCACACAGCTTCCTCACGGCTCATACAATGAAAAGGCAGTAAGTGATTACTGCGTAAAGTTTGCAAAAGACAGAGGTCTCGAGGTGATTCAGGATGACCTTTATGATGTTATCATCAAATGTCCTGCTACACCGGGATATGAAGATGTAGAAGGTGTTATCCTTCAGGGACATCTTGACATGGTATGCGAGAAGAGCGAAGATTCCACAATAGACTTTGAAAAAGATGGACTTGAGCTTGAGATAAAGGGCGACGTAGTCACAGCTAAGGGAACAACTCTAGGCGGAGATGATGGTATAGCTATCGCTTATGCACTTGCAGTAATGGATTCAAAGGATATCCCACATCCATATATCGAGGCAGTGTTTACTGTTTCTGAGGAGACCGGAATGGAAGGTGCTAGCCACATCGATCTTTCAGGACTTAAGAATCGTCGTCTTATCAATATCGATAACGAGGATGAGGGCGTGATCCTTACAAGCTGCGCCGGTGGTGGAAGAAGTGACTGCTCACTTGATGTGAAGCGTGAGTCAAGAACAGGTCTTTCATTTGAAGTTACACTTAAGGGCTTCACAGGCGGACACTCAGGAATGCAGATCATCAATGGTGGAGCAAATGCAAATATCATGATGGGACGCCTTGCTGATGCAGCATACAGAGCAACCGGAGCTTCACTTATAACAATGAACGGCGGTTCAAAGGATAATGCTATCCCAAGAAGCGCAAGCGCTGAGTTCATCGTAGCAGAGGATAAGGCAGAAGAGTTTAAGAGCGTAGTAGAAGCGATCGCAGGCGATATCGAAGCTGAGTTTGAGATGCAGGATCCTGATGCAACAATGACAATCGCCCCAAATGGTGTAAAGACTGCTGAAGTTCTTACAGAGGACAGCTTTAAGAAAGCAGTAGCACTTCTTTTTGCTCTTCCAAACGGCGTACAGGCAATGAGCGCTGATGTAGAAGGTCTTGTAGAGACATCACTTAACCTTGGCGTGATGAAGATCACAGAGGACACTGTAAGATATCGCTATGCAGTACGTTCAAGCAAGAACACAGCAAAAGAGTTCCTTTTCAGGAAGCTTGAGGCTATCACAGAGTCCTTTGGCGGTACATATGAGGTATCTGGCAAGTATCCTGCATGGGAGTTTAGAAAAGACTCTAAGCTCAGAGATGACATGGTAAGAGTATATAAAGAGATGTTTGGAAAAGAGCCAAAGGTTGAGGCAATCCACGCAGGCGTAGAGTGTGGTCTTATCTCAGATAAGCTTGACAATATCGATGCTATCTCATTTGGCCCTCAGATGAGCGGAGTACATACAACAGAAGAAGAACTCAGCATATCTTCAACAAAGCGCACATGGGAATATCTCCTTGCTGTATTGGCGCTTAAAGACTGAGTTTTACCAATATTTCTTTACTCATCAGCAAAGAAGAGCTGAGAATAGATAAAGAGAGATAAAAAGAGATAAATATACTAAAAAGTCCATTTTACCTACTTGAGATAAAATGGGCTTTTTAGTATAGTAAGACATGTGGTTAGCACTCAACGAAAATGAGTGCTAATACTAAAAAGGATTTTTAGTTTTATATCTATAGAGTAAAAAGGAGGCATTAACAATGTTAAGACCATTAGCAGACAGAGTTGTACTTAAGCCAATCGAGGCAGAGGAGACTACAGCATCAGGAATCGTTCTTCCTGGCAAGGAGAAGGAGAAGCCACAGCAGGCTGAGATCCTTGAAGTAGGTCCTGGCGGAGTAGTAGATGGCAAAGAGATAAAGATGGAAGTTACTAAGGGACAGAAGGTTATCTATTCTAAGTATGCCGGAACAGAGATCGAGCTTGATAATAAAGAGAAGGTTATCATCGTAAGACAGAGTGATATCCTTGCAGTTATCGAATAATCCAATAAAAATATAATATTCTGGAGGAAAAAACAATGGCAAAGGAAATTAAATACGGCTCAGATGCAAGAACAGCATTAATGGCTGGTGTAGATAAACTCGCTGATACAGTAAGCGTAACAATCGGACCTAAGGGAAGAAACGTTGTACTTGATAAGTCATACGGTGCTCCACTTATCACAAACGATGGTGTAACTATCGCTAAGGAAATCGAGCTTGAGGATCCATTTGAGAACATGGGCGCTCAGCTTGTAAAGGAAGTTGCTACAAAGACAAATGACGTAGCAGGTGATGGTACAACAACAGCTACAGTACTTGCTCAGGCTATGATCCACGAGGGAATGAAGAACCTTGAGGCAGGTGCAAACCCAATCATCCTTCGTAAGGGTATGAAGAAGGCTTGTGACGCAGCAGTTGACGCTATCGTAAAGATGAGCTCAAAGGTTGAGAACAAGGATCACATCGCAAAGGTTGCTTCAATCTCTGCCGGTGATGAGACAGTAGGTCAGATGGTAGCTGACGCTATGGACAAGGTAACAAGCGAAGGCGTTATCACAATCGAAGAGTCAAAGACAATGCAGACAGAGCTTGACATGGTTGAAGGTATGCAGTTTGACCGTGGCTATATCTCAGCTTACATGTGCACAGATATGGACAAGATGGAAGCAGCTCTTGAGGATCCATACATCCTTATCTGCGACAGAAAGATCTCTGCAATTCAGGATATGCTTCCACTTCTTGAGCAGATCGTAAAGACAGGTTCTTCACTCCTTATCATCGCTGAGGATATCGACGGAGAGGCTCTTACAACACTTATCGTAAACAAGCTCCGTGGTACATTCAACGTAGTAGGTGTAAAGGCTCCTGGCTATGGTGACAGAAGAAAGGATATGCTTCAGGATATCGCTATCCTTACAGGTGGTCAGGTAATCTCAGCTGATCTCGGACTTGAGCTTAAGGACGTTACAATGGATCAGCTTGGACGCGCTAAGAGCGTTAAGGTTAACAAGGACAACACAACTATCGTTGATGGCGCTGGTCAGAAGGCTGATATCGATGCTAGAAAGAACCAGATCAAGGCTCAGATCGAGACAACAACATCTTCATTCGATAAGGAGAAGCTTCAGGAGAGACTTGCTAAGCTCGCTGGCGGTGTTGCAGTTATCCGCGTAGGTGCAGCTACTGAGACAGAGATGAAGGAAGCTAAGCTTCGTATGGAAGACGCTCTCAACGCTACAAGAGCAGCAGTTGAAGAGGGTATCATCAGCGGCGGCGGATCAGCTTATATCCACGCTGAGGAAGCTGTTGCAAAGCTTGTAGATTCACTTGAAGGTGATGAGAAGACAGGTGCAAAGGTTATCCTTAAGGCACTTGAGGCTCCTCTTGGACACATCGCAGCAAATGCAGGTCTTGAGAGCGCAGTTATCATCAACAAGGTAAAAGAGTCAAAGGTAGGATTTGGCTTCAACGCTCTTACAGAAGAGTACTGCGATATGGTTAAGGCTGGTATCCTTGATCCTGTAAAGGTTACAAGATCAGCACTCCAGAACGCAACAAGCGTAGCATCAACACTCCTTACAACAGAGTCAGTTGTAGCTACAAAGAAAGAGCCACAGCCAGCAATGCCTGCAGCTCCAGCACCTATGTATTAATATCAAGGGTATATATAATTTTTCAAAAAAACCGGCAGCGATGCCGGTTTTTTCTGTTAATGGGGAGGATATCTATGAGGGGAATATTTGCACGTTATCTTTTTAAGGATATTTTTACTGAGTGGCTTGAGTACAGAAGGGGTGACTTAAAAGAATCAAGTCTCGTAAAATACAGGAACATAGTAAAGACCTATCTTTTACCATGCTTCGCCGATAAAGACATCAGGACTTTATCATATGAGAAAGTAAAAGAATATATAGAAGAATTAAGGCAATCCGGTGGAAAACAGCGCAAAGGATTATCTGCGGCAACTCTGCGTACGATAGTGACCGTGATAAAGTCGATATTCGCCTATGCCGCAAATGCCAAAAGGCTAAAGGTCGCAAGTCTGTCTGACCTAAAGGCGGACAGCAAGCAAAAAGAGTATAGAGTACTTACGACTACGGAGCAGATAAGCCTTGAGGAGAAGTGCAGGGAAAAACTTACACATAAGGATGCAGGGATAATCCTGATGCTCTTTACAGGAATCCGTATAGGGGAGCTCTGAGCCCTAAAATGGAGTGATATAGACCTAAAAAACAGCAGTATAAATATAAGTCGTACTCTGCAGAGGATACAGACAGAGGGAGAAGCAGCGAAGACAAAGATAGTCGAGACAGCTCCCAAAAGTCAGAAGTCAATAAGGCAGGTACCGATCACATCAAATGTAATGCCGGTACTGGAAAAAATAAAAGGACAACCGGGAGAATATCTACTGTCAGGCAAGAGCAAGGCAACAGAGCCAAGAACTATGCAAAGATATATAAAAAGCCTGACGGAAAAACTCTCAATGAAAAATGTGACATGCCATACCTTGCGGCATTCATTTGCGACAAGATGCGTAGAGTATCGTGTGGATACCAAATCACTAAGTGAGGTACTGGGACACTCATCAGTGCAGATTACAATGGACAGGTATGTGCATCCATCAATGGAAATGAAGAAGAAAAGTATCGATCTGATGGTGAAGGGAATGCATCAAAAAATTTAAGCGAACGGTAAAAGCAGTTGTTGGGATGCGAAAGGTATTGCTGCCGGGATTTCGCGGGTTTATTGATACTATGTATTTCAACTTTTTGGGAGCTTTTTCAATAGTTGTTTTTATAATATTTTTTGTAATGAAGGTTACTTAACAATGAACATTATTTTATTATCAGGCGGATCAGGCAAAAGATTATGGCCTTTATCTAATGATATCCGCTCTAAGCAGTTTATTAAGATTTTCAAAAAAGAAGATGGTGAATATGAGTCTATGGTTCAGCGCATATATAGTCAGATTAAGACTGTAGATCCTTATGCTACGGTGACCATTGCTACTTCAAAGTCACAGGTATCTTCAATTCATAATCAGCTTGGTGAAAACGTTGGTATAAGTGTTGAGCCGTGCCGTCGTGACACTTTTGCAGCAATAGCTCTTGCTACAGCTTATCTTCATGATGTGATGAATGTACCGGAGGATGAAGCTGTTGTAGTATGCCCGGTTGATCCATATGTGGATCTTTCATATTTTGAGTGTGTAAATGAGCTCTACAAGGTTGCTGAGAATGGGGATAAAAACCTTGTCCTTATGGGAATTCAGCCAACATATCCATCTGAGAAGTACGGATATATTAAGCCTAATGCTAATGGATATACATTTACTGAGAAGCCTAATGCAGAGAAGGCAGCTGAATATATTTCAGAGGGTGCTCTTTGGAATGGCGGAGTTTTTGCTTACAAGCTTTCATATGTACTTGGAAAGAGCAAGGAGCTTCTTGGTACTTCGGATTATTCTGAATTATTTAGTAATTACAGCAATCTGAAAAAGATCTCTTTTGACTATGCTGTTGTTGAGCAGGAGACAAGTATTGAAGTTCTGCGATATTCCGGAGAATGGAAGGATCTGGGCACTTGGAATACGCTTACAGAAGCTATGGCGGAGCCTATTATTGGTGATGGCAGGGTTAATGATAAGTGTGAAAATGTACATATTATCAATGAGCTTGGAATCCCGGTTCTTGGAATGGGACTTAAGGATGTTGTTATCAGTGCTTCTGCTGAAGGCATACTTGTATCTGATAAGGAGCAGAGCTCTTATATCAAGCCTTTTGTTGACGATATCAAGCAGCAGATCATGTTTGCTGAGAAGTCATGGGGCAGCTACAGGGTTCTTGATGTGGAAGAAGGCAGTCTGACAGTCAAGGTTACATTAAATCCTGGTCATAAGATGAATTATCATAGCCATCAGCAGAGAGACGAGATCTGGAATGTAATTGCCGGAACGGGTAAAACACTGGTTGACGGTATGGAGCAGCCAATTAGGCCTGGAGATGTGATTACCATGGCTGCAGGCTGCAAGCATACGGTTATTGCAGGTGATGATGGTCTTCAGCTTATCGAAGTTCAGATTGGTTCTGAGATAAGTGTTGCAGATAAAAAAAAGTATGAGATGTAAGGGACGGTGAGTAGTTATGAATAAACCGTTTCTGCTGAGACCTACAGCTAAAGATTACCTTTGGGGTGGCAGCAGGCTTAATGATGATTTTAATTTGGGAATTGATATAGATCCTTTTGCAGAAGCATGGGTATGCTCGGTACATCCTGATGGCCCTTCAGTTCTTGAAGATGGGCAGAAATTAGCTGATGTAATTAAATTACACCCGGGATATCTTGGAACACATGCACAGACTGTTGCAGGTGGTGAGTTTCCGATTCTTATAAAGCTGATTGATGCGAAGAAGGATCTCAGTGTCCAAGTGCATCCGGATGATGATTATGCAAGAGAACACGAAAATTGTTCACTTGGCAAGTCAGAGATGTGGTATATTCTTGATGCTAAAGATGATGCTTCACTCGTGTACGGGTTTAATCGTGATGTCAATGAGCAGGAAGTCAGAAATGCTATTGCGGAAGGTACGGTTGAGAAGATGCTCAACCATGTTCAGGTAAAGAAGAATGATCTGTTTTTTATTGAAGCGGGGACAGTCCATGCAATAGGTGCAGGCTGTCTTATTGCAGAGATACAGGAAAGCAGTAATCTTACTTACAGGTTATATGATTATAACAGACCTGATAAAGATGGGAAGCTTAGACCGCTTCACATAGATAAGTCTATGGAAGTGGCAAACTTAAAGAGCAGCGCTGCTCCGCGCCAGCCGATGAGAGTTCTTAGATATGAAAATGGTGCAGCGAGTGAGTTACTTACAAGATGCAAGTATTTTCAGGTTGAAAGAGTGCTTCTAAACACAGAAGGTCGTAAGATGCCGAAATTTAAGACAGGAGAGAATAGCTTTCATGTTTTACTTTGTGTTGATGGATGTGGAGTGTTACTTGGAGATGGCGTTGATATTCCATTCTTCAAGGGAGACTGCATTTTTGTACCGGCAAATTCCGTAGAATTGAAATTACATGGAAGAGCGCAACTGCTGAATGTTAGTTGCTGAGGCAATTTTATATAACAAATATTGAATAAAGAATGTCCCGGTTTTGGCGATTTTGCTGAAACCGGGATTTTTTGCTTCATACGAGGAAATATCAAAGAAATCATACATTTTTTGAGGTGCTTCTTTTTGATGCTTCTTTAAGCAGTGATTCTATCTGGGAATCATCGTAGCTATAAGATTCAACAATATCCTGTTTGATTTCGCTATCTGGGATGTGATGCTTACGGCTGATGAGTATTTGTTTTATAGCATCTTCACGACGTGTATCACGTATAAGGCCTCTTTCATAATCAATCTGTCTCATATATTTAACTGTCACCTCCGATTGTGATTTTACCTTGGAAACAATGTTGTCCAAAGTTTCAACATCATCATTAGAAGCTGATTTATCTCCGTGTACTATATATTTTAGCAGTTCCTGGATTCTTTTTCCATAGGCGTCATTGATAAAATTTGGTGTTCCGTCCGCATATAAGAAAATTACTTTTCGACCATCATCATAGTTATAATCAGGGTGAGTAGAGAGGTGCATTTTGGCTTCGTAGTACATGCTGCCAAGTAAAAATGGATCATATGAAAGAATGATAATAGAGATGTAGTTGGGAAGCATATCATAGTCAGAACCGGAAGGCAGATTTTTACTGTCAGGAACAGCTGTATAGAAGCGAAGTCGTCTTGGTAGCTCATGACGATCTGACTCACGGTTTTCCATTTCTATATTGTAAAGAGTTGATAAAAGTTCATCATCTTTTGGGAATGTGTCAATTTTTGCATCCATACGGATGGCATGATAGATTGTATCAGCGGCTGAATATCCTTTTTGGACAGTAACATCAAGTATCTGAACTTTTTTATCCAACACATTTGAAAGAATGATATTTGCGATTTTCTTTGAATCTTCCTTATCCTCATTTGCGCTGTTCCAGAGGTAGTTATCTATAAGATTCATAGCCATTATTCGCTTTTGGGCTTCATTAAAAGTGATTTTTGTTTGATTGTTAGACATAAAAAATCCTTTCGTTGTTAAATTGTAAATTTTGGATTGTTTGGTGAAGAACCATAAAATTGAACTAGTCCAAGACATCTTAATATAAGCTCAAAATTAAAGAGGGGAAATATAGATATACTTCATATAGCAGGAAAGAATAGCAGCGTTTATAAGCGTATAAATATAAACTATGTAAAAAGGCACAATAATACATAGCAACGCTGCATATATAAGAATCTATAAAAAATTTTGGGAACACTAGTCAAAGATGTGTTTGCAAGACTAGCTTATATAAGATGTCCTGTGGACTTGTATAGGTTAGCAGACAATGTATAATAATGCAAGTATATTTTTTAGAACAATAAAAAACATGGTCGCTTTACACAAATGGGGATATTGTGCTAAATTTATAGAAATGACTGATGTTACGGTTATTCTATAATTAAACGTCAAAGATATCTAATATAAATTAAGAGAGGAAAACATCTAATGTACGATTATTTAATTGTCGGTGCCGGACTTTACGGTGCAGTCTGTGCGCGTCAGCTTACTGATGCAGGCAAGAAGGTTCTTGTGATAGATAAGAGATCACACATTGCGGGAAATGTCTACACAGAGAAGATGGAAGGCATCAATGTTCATATTTACGGAGCACATATTTTCCATACAAACAACAAGAGCGTATGGGAATATGTCAATAGATTTTCTGTCTTCAATCGCTTTACAAATTCTCCTGTGGCTAATTATAAGGGTGAGCTTTATTCACTGCCTTTTAACATGTATACCTTCAATAAGATGTGGGGTGTTGTGACACCTGAGGAAGCAGCTGCAAAGATTGAAGAGCAGAGAAAAGCTGCAGGAATCGATAATCCGCAGAATCTTGAGGAGCAGGCTATCTCTTTGGTCGGAACAGATATTTATGAGAAGCTTATAAAGGGATATACTCAGAAGCAGTGGGGACGTCCTTGCGAGGATCTCCCTGCATTTATCATCAAGAGACTTCCGGTAAGACTTACATTTGATAACAATTATTTCAATGCTTTATATCAGGGAATACCGGTAGGCGGATATACTAAGATGGTTGAATCAATGCTTGATGGCATTGAGGTAAGACTTGATACTGATTACTTTGCTAACAAAGCTGAGCTTGACAGTCAGGCGGATAAAGTGATCTACACAGGTCCTATTGATGCATACTTTGACTACAAACTTGGAAATCTTGAGTATCGTTCTGTTCGCTTTGAGACAGAAGTGCTTGATAAGCCAAACTTCCAGGGAAATGCTGCAGTGAACTACACTGATGCAGATACACCATGGACGCGTATTATAGAGCACAAGTGGTTTGAGTTTGGCAAGGATGAGGATGGAAATGATCTTCCAAAGACTGTTATTTCAAGAGAGTACAGCTCTGAGTGGAAGCTTGGAGATGAGCCATATTATCCTGTAAATGATGAAAAGAACGGCAAGCTTTATGCAGATTACAAGGTTCTGGCTGATAAGGAGACAAAGGTTATCTTTGGCGGAAGACTTGGTGAGTATAAGTACTACGACATGGATCAGGTAATAGCAGTAGCACTTGATAAGGCTGCTGAGCTATTGAAGGCGTGATCAGATATATGGTTCAATTCAGAATCCCGACTGGGTGGTGAAAATCTTCCCGGCCGGGATTTCTGATTTGTTAATAAAAAGTTAAAAATATAATTTTTTATTTACAACATAATTGTTTTGATATATAATGTTGAAATCATGAGAGCAGAAAAATTAAATTCAAAACAAAGACAACGACTTAAAAATAGTTTAAAGACAATGATCGGTCTTATGTTCTTAGGATTTCTGTATCTAAGTTTCTTTTACCATTTTGGTTTTGGTATTCCATGTATTATTAAGAAGTTAACAGGTTTAAAATGTCCCGGATGTGGCATGTCACATGCACTTGTATCGGTTGTAAGAGGCGATATTGGCAGTGCATATGCTTATAATGCTCTTTCGGTCACACTGTTGCCGGTCTTGGGAGTCTATCTTGTTTTCAGGACTATTAGTTATGTAAAAGATGGAGACGAGGATTTTAAATGGTATGATATAGTTTTTCTGTTGGCATGTTTAGCAGTTTGTGTGGGATTTTTTATATACAGAAACTTTATTGCGATATGAAAAAGAAGGAGGATAATTAAAAGTTTATGTATTGCATTCATTGTGGAAAAGAGATAGCGGAAGGAAGTAAATTCTGTACGTATTGTGGAGGTGCGCAAAATATCGGAGGTAATACTGCGAATAACACAGATGGGAATAGCTCAAATGATAGTAGCTCAAACGATAATTCAAAAGGTGGAATGTTTGATAATCTTGGAGAGAAGATAAACAGCACAATTGAAGATACAGCCAAAGAGTTTGAGGGTGAATTTAAGAATTTTGAGCAGTCAGCATCCAAGACGTTTGAAGGAGCAGCAGGAAAGTTTGAACAGGCAGCCGGTGCAGCAGGAGACATGAAGAAAAACTGGCGTGACTATATGACTCCGGATAATTATGAGAAGTTTGCTGCATTTGCACTTTTACTTCCATTTATGATGGGGATGGTAAATATCTTTATATCCCGTATTTTTGGGCTTTTATCTCTCATTCCCGGAGTAGGAGTTATATTTGGGATTGTGCCGTTACTTGTAAAGATCCTGTTTTTGGTTTGCACCGGTGCGGGTATTGCAGCTTCAGCATATCAGATCGTTACATATAAAAATAAACAGGCTACATGGGCATATGTCACACTTGCCGGTAACGTACTTGCATTCATATCATGTCTTGGCTCTATTGCAGGATGGCATGGCGTATCATTTTTCCTTGGACTTTTGTGCTTTATCTTTGCTATTGATGCGATTTCAAGAGTTGTCCTCCAGAATAAAGGTATGGAATCAGCACCTTCATTTAGTGAGGATATGCATGCTTATCGTGAAAAGTATGATCAGTATAAGGAGTATCAGGATAAAAATGATGAGAATAAAGGATATCCTGAATCATACTTTGATGGAGAAGGCACAACACTGCTTGGTCTTATAATATTGTCAGCATTGGTAAGCATGGTTACTTGCGGTATCGCTGCTCCATGGATGATCTGCAAGGTCACAAAGTGGAAATTACAGCATACAGTAATTGATGGCAGAAGGCTTGACTTTGATGGTGACGGTGCTACACTCCTTGGAAATTGGATTCTCTGGGAGGTACTTACAGTTATTACATGTGGAATTTATAGTTTCTTTGTTTTCGTAGCATTGAAAAAGTGGGAATTAAAGCATACATTTTATGCTGATGATCCTTCAAACAGGGGAATATTTGATGGAAACAGCTTACAGTTCCTTGGATATGGTATCTTAGAAGACGTTATCATCCTCCTTACCTGCGGTCTTGGAACACCTTGGGCGATCACTATGGTACAAAGATGGCTTGTACGTCATTCTGTAATCGGTGAGGACAGACTTAAGTTTGTCGGTACTGCTTTAGGCTTACTTGGTCAGTTCCTTATTATATGGCTCTTGACATGTGTAACATGCGGCATATATTATCCTTGGGGAGTAGTAAGAATGAATAAATATCTGACATCACATACACATGTGGATAGATAATTAAGGATAAAATATGGTATAATTTATAGGTTATTGGATTTTTATGATCCGATAACCTATTATTAGTTTAAAGGATGGCATTTAATGGAAAGCAGAGGCTTGAGTTATATTGTTAAAAAGCCTGAGTATGGCAGGGAAAATAAGCAGACAGATATGATCCTTCTTTTTTTACTTGAGGGATGGATGACGGTAAGATACAGGGAAGAAAATTATAAGATGATGAAAGAGGATATCATCCTTATAAATCCTGGAACCAACTATGAGATCGTAGAGGGAGAGGATGCTCTTTACGGTATCGCTTCGTTTTCAATGGGCTTTACTTCTTCCATTCTTAAAAACAGAAGAATGATTTTTTATTGCAATTCTGTAATGGATACCAAGCATTCTTACAGAGATCTACGGGATATCTTTTTTGAACTTACGGCGGAGTATACTTCATGCAGTCATCAGACAAATGCTTTGAATGAAAGCCTCATGCTGAAGCTTTTAGACTGTATAGTTGAAAACTATCAGGTGAGCCAGGATGATATAAAGAGCGAGGAGTCTGAGTCTGATCTCAGAATGAGAGAGATGATGCAGTATATTATCTCAAATCTTGATCGAGAGATAAGCTTAAATGATCTTGCAGATCAGCTCTATGTATCGGCGTCTACTCTTTCAAGGATCTTTAAGAAAAATACAGGAGTATATTTTGCTGATTATGTGATGCAGCTCAGAGTCCGCTCATCGCTGTCGCTTCTCAAGCATACAGAGCAGAGTATCACTCAGATAGCGCTTTCATCGGGTTTTGCAAGTTCGGCTTCATATAATCGTGCTTTCCGTAAGCTTTACGGTCAGACTCCTACTGATTACCGCAAAAACAATCAGTCTGAGACTAAGCGTGAAGAGGATGAGTTTATCGAGAGCGAGAAAGAGATACGTAAAGAGCTTTTGGAAAAAGGATATGAGAAAGGAAAGCAGGATAAAATATCTCTTGGAGTAGTCGATCTGGAAAAGAATTCCGGAGAAAAATACGAGAAGAGCTGGGGGAAAATAATAAATATAGGCGCAATACATGATATGACAAAGGCAAATATGCAGTATCATGTAATGTTTCTGAGTGAGCAGCTTCATTATAAATACTTTCGTGTATGGAATGTTTTCAGCAAAAAAATGCTGCTTTTTGATGGAAGAAGCATAGGACTTTATAACTATGATCTGATGGATCAGGTTTTTGACTTTTTTGTACAGCATAAATTAAAGCTGTTTCTTGATTTTGGACGTAGACCTGAGACAGCTATAAGTTCCGGTCAAAAAGTAGTTTATTTTAGCGAAGAGTACATTGAGTTTGAATCTAAGGAAGCATGGGAGGCACTTGTTGCAGATTTCCTTTCACATATCGTAGGGAGATATGGACAGGAAGAAGTATCCGGCTGGATATTTGAGCTTTCAAGATTTGGCGGACATGAGATGCGTCACAAAAATGGCGGTCTTTATATTGATGATGACTATGATTTTTATGATGCATTTAAGTATTTTAATGATGCAATACGTACAAGAGTGCCTAATGCGCAGTTTGGCGGTGTTGGAAGTATCCTGAATACTGATGGAAGCTTTCTTGGAGATTTTTTCAGCAAGGCAAAGAAAGATAATTTACGCTTTGATTTTCTTTCATTTTCCCTGTTTCCTTATGACAACACTATTGAAGAAGAAAAAAAGCGTATCAGAAGGATATCAGAAAGTGATGTTTATGAAGAACATCAGGTATATGAGATCGCTGAATTTGTTAAGAATTCCGGATACGAAGACTATAAAATATATATTACGGAGTGGAATAACTCTATTTCAAACAGAAACTTCTTAAATGACAGCTGCTTCAGGGCGGCATATATTGCGAAGAAGCTGTCGGGAATAGCGGGATTAGTTGATTCTATCAGCATTATGAGTGGATCTGACTGGATAAGCAGCTATATGGATACGGTCGGGATCGTGAATGGAGGTATAGGACTTCTTACAAAAGATACCATCCGCAAGCCGGCATACTATGCGATTGATTTTATGAATCAGCTTGGAGAGTACGTGATCGCTAAAGATAAAAACTATATAGTGACACGTAAAGAAAATGGAGACTTTTATATACTGTGCTTTAATTTTTCGTGGTTCCGTAAGAATTATCTTATGCAGGATGAAGATTTGGATATCAGGCAATCTGATGCGATGATATTTGATAATGATGAGCCTATTACCTTAAGGCTGCAGCTTAAGAATGTAGCTAAGGCCGGCAATTATTGCATAAAGAAGAGGACGCTGAACAGTCAGTATGGAAGCATACTTAACGAATGGAAGAAATTTCAGTATAATACGCGCCTTACCCGTCAGGATGTGAAATATCTTGATGCGATAAGTCTCCCAAATCTCAGCCAGAGCGAATTTACTGTTGAAAAGGATGGAGGAACTATCGAGCTTGAGATAAAGATGGAAATGCATGAAGTAGATCTTATACACGTCTTTTTGCAAAACTAAAAACGTTATTTTTGAAAAGATGCAACGAATACGATATATTTGTTGCATCTTTTTGCTGTTTTTTTATTTGTGTGCAATTTATATATAAAAAACTCGAAAAAATGAAAAGATGAATGTTCATCAATTGAGTAAAATTACATCATCAGAACGAAACAACAAAAGCAATTGCTTAAATAAAGCAATTCAAAAAAGGAGTTTATATATTATGTATAAGTATGACAGAAAAGGACCTAAGAGAGGTGTAGCTCTCTACAGCTATTCTGCTGAGTTTGGTCTTAAC
This sequence comes from Lachnospiraceae bacterium MA2020, assembly GCA_000746015.1. GTDB lineage: Bacteria > Bacillota > Clostridia > Lachnospirales > Lachnospiraceae > NK4A144. The sequence continues at coordinate 170,364 of KN050797.1, forward strand.
AAGACCCTTGAAGACTGCTTTGAAGATCTCTATGATATGGGAGCTCACGGTATCGAGATACTTGCAAATACTCATATCGAGAATTATCCATATCCATCAGATGAATGGGTAGAGAATTGGCACAGACTTTGCGACAAGTATGAGATCGTACCTGTAGAGTATGGCAACTGGATTGACTCACATGTACTTGGCGACAGAGATCTTACAACAGAAGAGTCAGTTGAAATGCTTAAAAGAGACATCAGACTTGCTCACCGCCTTGGCTTTACAGTAATGAGAACAAAGATGCCTGTTATCAATGATTTACTTGAGCCTGTTACAAACTGGAGAGAGATAATCAAGGGAGCACTTCCACTTGCTGAGCAGCTTGGAATCCAGATGTGCCCTGAAATCCACACTCCTTCAAATCTTAAGGGTAAGCTTGTTACTGATTTCGTAGATTTCATTAAAGAGACTGGCACAAAGAATTTTGGCTTAAATATTGATTTCTCTGTATTCCGTACAGAGTTTAAGGAAGGCGAATGGGTTGATCCAAACTATACACCAAATAAGCCAGAGGATATCATTCCACTTCTTCCTTATATTTACTGCTGCCACGCTAAGTTCATCAACATGAGTGATGACTTCCAGGAGACAACAATTCCATATCCTGAGATCATCAAGGTTATGAAGGACAACGGCTATGAAGGATATCTTCTTAGCGAGTATGAAGGTGCAGACAAATATGACGATGGCTATGAAGTAGGACAGACACTTCGTAAGCACCACATTTTACTTAAGAATCTTCTTGGAGATTGATGGAGGCAGAAAGAAATGGAAAAACAGGTAATTCAGTCAGTAGGATTTAGAAATATTAAAGATAACGATGGAAACGTTTGCGGTTTCCAGTTTAAGGTAAAGCTTCCTTACTATAGAGGAATCTTCCTTTCACAGCTCAGACCTGGAACACTTTACATTGATGGAGAAAAGATTGAAAAAGAAGACATCACATGGTGCTTCAAGGGCGAAGAGTTCTCAAATGAGCAGATGGCTCAGGATTTCAAGACACACTGGGGAACAACTACACCTGCAACACTTAAGGTTAAGAAAAAGGGCGGTCTTGCACAGGGCTATCATGATATCAAGTACGGCTTCTGCTTTACTTCATCATATATGCCTCCAATTATCCAGAACGGACTTGATCCGGATAAAGAATCAATGGTTTACATGCCGGAGTTTGGCCATCATGTAAACGAGAGAAGACTTATCATCGTCTGAAAAAACATTACCGCTAAATACTTGCCATAACGAAGGCTGTCGGGATTTCAAATAAAAGAGATCCCGGCAGTTTTTTTCTATATAATGCCTTGAAAACCAACACTTTTTTATATATACTCATAGAGTTGTGACATAATATTTAAGGAGCTAATCTCAATGGAAGGAATTAAGAAAAAGAAGATAAAGCTGTCTTCTTTTCAGATTGTGATACTTGGATTTTTAGGTGTTATACTGCTTGGAGCATTGCTTCTGATGATGCCGTTTTCTTCGAAGGCAGGAGTTTTTACACCGTTTAATGAGACACTGTTTACTGCTACGTCGGCAGTATGTGTGACGGGACTGGTGGTACATGATACAGCTACATACTGGTCTACATTTGGTCATATATTGATAATTATCCTGATACAGATCGGGGGACTTGGAGTAGTATCTGTTGCAGTTTCGTTTGCGCTTATGTCCGGCAGGAAGATATCGCTGTTTCAGAGGGGTATGCTGCAGGATGCGCTTGCTGCCTCAAGTGTTGGTGGTATTGTAAAGCTTACTGGATTTTTGGTCAAGATGACACTTTTGATCGAGTTTATCGGAGCGTTGCTAATGATGCCTGTATTTATATCTGACTATGGGCTTAAAGGTATAGGAATTGCGATGTTTCACTCAATTTCTGCTTTTTGCAATGCCGGCTTTGACCTCATGGGCACGCCGGATGCACAGTTTTCTTCACTCGTATCATATAGAAGAAATATACCGATTAATATTGTTTTGATGCTTCTCATAGTTATCGGTGGCATAGGTTTCAGGACATGGAATGATATCCGCACTTATGGAATCAAATTTAAGCGTTACAGTATGCAGAGTAAGGTAATTCTTACTACGACTTTGTTCTTGATTTCCGTTCCGGCACTGCTGTTCTTTATAAATGATTATAGCCATTTGGATCTGCAGGAGAGGATACTTGCTTCTCTTTTTCAGTCAGTTACTTCGAGAACGGCGGGCTTCAATACAGAGGATTTAAATGATCTTTCTGAGGTGAGCCGTGCAGTGTTCATCGTACTTATGCTGATAGGCGGCGCACCGGGATCTACAGCAGGTGGTCTGAAAGTAACGACATTTACTGTATTGCTTGCAAATTCGTTAGCAGTATTTAACCAGAAAGCAGATACAGAATTCTTTGGCAGACGAATTAATCATGATACAATACATCATGCATCTACAATTCTTGTGATGTATATCACATTGTTTTTTATGAGTGGACTTGCGATAAGCCTTATAGAAGGATTGCCGCTTTATCAGTGTTTCTTTGAGACTGCATCTGCAGTAGGTACAGTTGGTGTTACGCTTGGTATCACTCCTGGGCTTGGAGTCGCTTCACAGCTGATCCTTGTGGTAATGATGTTCCTTGGACGCGTAGGTGGACTTACCGTAATTTATGCAACATTTAATCATAAAGCACCAATGGTATCAAAGATGCCTGAGGAAAGTATAACTGTAGGATAAGGAGATAGATATAATGAAATCAATACTTTTAATAGGACTTGGCGGGTTTGGAAACAGGATCGCATGCGAGCTCAATGACCTTGGTCATGAGGTAATGGCAGTAGATCAGGATGAGCAGAAAGTTTCTGATGTACTTCCGTATGTTACAAATGCTCAGATAGGCGACAGCACAAATCCGAATTTCTTAAAGTCACTTGGAATCAACAATTATGATGTTTGCATCGTAACGATCGCAAATGACTTTCAGAGCTCTCTTGAGACGACTTCACTTTTGAAAGAGCTTGGAGCAAGATATGTAGTTTCAAGAGCGGAAAGAGATGTTCAGGAGAAGTTTCTTCTGAGAAACGGTGCAGATGCTGTAATTCATCCTGAGAAGCAGGCTGCAAAGTGGGCTGCGATGCGTTATTCTTCAGATCACATTTTGGACTATATCTCAATTGATGAAGAAAATGCTATCTATGAAGTAGAAGTTCCGGATGAGTGGGAGCATAAGAGCATCATAGAGATTGATATCCGTAAGAAGTACGACATCAACATTCTTGCATTTAAGAAGAATGGAAAGATGTACCTTTCTGTAAGACCGGATATGATACTGACAAAGGACATTACACTTATGGTTCTTGGAGATTACAAGACCGTACAGAAGTGTTTTCACATTTAATTATAGAGGATGCAACAGATGTATATCGTCTGTTGCATCCTTTTTTTGTTTAAATGCCAATAGCGCAAAATATGAGAATCATTGTGAAACAACAGAAAATACTAAAATGGACGATTAAGGTATCATTAGATACATGAAAGAGCTACATACCTAATTATAAAAAAGGGAAAAAATAGTAATTTGTTATAGAAGGAGAATGAAAAATGAGTAAGACACTTCCAGTAGGAATTCAGGTCTATGGACTCAGAGATCTGCTCGAGAACACACCTGAGAATTTCAAGAATGTAATGCAGAAAGTTAAAGAAATCGGTTATGACGGCGTTGAGCTTGCAGGTCTTTATGGCCATAAGCCTGAGTATATCAAAGAAGTACTTGATGAGGTAGGACTCATCCCAATAAGTGCTCACGTTGCTTTTGCTGAGATGATGGAAGACATCGACACTATCATCGCTGATTACAAAAAGATCGGTGTTAAGTACCTCGTAATGCCATATATGTCAGAAGAGTACAGACCGGCTAATCCGGAAGGCTTCAAGAAGTTCCTTCCGCTCCTCAATGAGATAGGAGAGAAGATTCATAATGCAGGCATGACATTCCTTTATCACAATCATGATTTTGAGTTTGTTAAGATGGAGAATGGCAAGTGGGGATATGATGAGATGTTTGAAGCTATCCCACACGACAATCTTATGTCAGAGCTTGATACATGCTGGTGCCAGGTTGCAACAGATGATGCAGAAGGCTTCGTAAAGAAGTATAAGGACAGAATCCCTGTAGTTCACCTTAAGGACTATATCAAAAAGGGTGAAGTTAAAAATATGTACAAGCTCATCGGAATTGATACTGAGGAAGAAGAGGGAGATACGGGATACTTCGGTTTCAGACCTGTTGGTTTTGGAATGATGATCTGGGAGCCTGTATTGGATGCAGCTATAGAAGCTAATGCTAACTTTGTTATCGTAGAGCAGGATGAACACTATGATCTTGAGCCACTTGAGTGCGCAAGAAGAAGCAGAGAGTATCTTAGAATACTTGGATGGTGAACAAAAAATATCACAGAGAAGGTATTGATATATAAGTATAAGGAGACTAAAAATGAAGGAAATTAGAATTGCAATTATCGGAACAGGTATGATCTCACACAGACACATGACTGTAATTGAGAATCTTAAAAAGCGCGGGCAGAACCTCAGAGTTGTTGCTGCAGCAGAAATTGACAAAGAAAAGCTTTTGGCTTTCGGAAAGCAGTATGGTATTGATGAAAAGGATCTCTACCAGGATTTCCGCGAGATGTTTAAGAGAGATGATATTGATGAAGTAGAAGTTTGCGTACACAACAATCTTCATACATCTGTTGCAACAGCAGTAATGGCAGCAGGATTCCCATGCTACTCAGAGAAGCCAATGGCAGCAAGCTATGCTGATGCAAAGATCCTCTACGATGCACAGAAGAAGTATGGTCAGAAGCTCGCTATCCAGATCAGCTCAATCTACAATCCTCAGACAAGAATTGCCAAGGAAATGATCGCTGATGGTAAGCTCGGTAAGATTTATCACTGCCGTTCAGTCGGACACAGACGTCAGGGCCGTCCAGGCTATGATATGCCCTTCTTCAGCCGTGACTTTGTCGATCCTAAAGTCGGTGTACATGGACCTCTTTTCGACCTTGGTATTTACCACCTCGCACAGATGCTCTATGTAATGGGTATGCCTGAGCTTGAGAGCGTATACGGAACAACAACATGTGATTACTGGAGAGATAAGAGAATTGATGATGCTGTAAACTGCCACACACCAGTTGAAGATCTTTCAGTAGCTATTGCTCGTTTCAAGAATGGTCTTTCGATGGATATCTATGAGGACTGGGCAATTCACATGGATGAGATCGGAACAAGCTTCATTGCTGGTTCTCTCGGCGGACTTAAGTTTACAGATGTTGACCAGACAGGTGGTCCTATGGCTGTACCGGAAGGCGGATCTATCGTAGGCGGCGGCAACCTTCAGAAGCCAAGACTTGAGTACTTTGGTGTTGATGAAAAGGGTCGTCTCTTTGATACAAAGCTTGAGTGTGCTATCGGTGATATCACAGGCATGCAGGAGCTTGCACTTAACCCAGAGATGGAGAAGTACAACGACAACCAGCTTCAGTGGTATTCATACCTTCGTGGAGAGCTTACAGATGAGACAAGAATCGATTCTCCATACATCGCAATGCAGACAGCATTCCTTTCGGAAGGTGTTATGCTTTCACATGAACTTGGACGTAGCGTAACAGCTGAAGAGATTAAGGCTATGTCTAAGTCAGTTGCCATCAGAGATCAGGAGACACCATTTGGTACAATCCACTATGATTTCGATGAGTACAAGCCAGAATAAGTATCCTTTTACCTATAAAAGGTCAGAAAACAATATGAGTTTTCTGACCTTTTTTGCGTGGACAAGAACACTTGCAACAGATAGTACTTATTTATTGCACGACGAATTTTCATTGTTTCTTTTAATGCAATATATGTAAACAAAATGAAGATATAGTGGAAAGAGGGTTTTGCATAAAAAAGGTATTATTTAGTTACAACAAACGACAAAACTTCATTAAATGATAGTAATTAGGAGGAAGTAAATTATGAAGAAGAAACTTTTATCAGCATTAATGGCTGGAGTGATGGTATTTTCACTTACAGCATGTGGATCAGGCAGCAGTGCAGAAGCTAAGTCAGCTTCAAGTGAGGCAGCAGCAACAACAGCTTCGGAGAGTGCAGCATCAGGTGATGCATCACATATCTATGTACTTACAGCTCCGGAAGATCACGGCTGGACAGGTTCAGTAGCAACTTTCGCAAAAGAGAAGGTTGAGGAAGTAAACGGCGCAGGCAAGTATTCAGCAGAGGTTATCACTTGTGATGATGCTTCATATCAGATCAACCAGATAGAGGATATCATTGCAAAGGGTGAGAAGAACATTTCAGTTGTTATCCAGCCTATCGATGACACAGTACAGTCAGCAATTCAGGAACTTGTAGATGCAGGTGTTCCATATGTTGCATTCGACAGGATCATTGATGGTGTTGCATCAAGTGCAGTTTCAAATGTTAAGGGTGACAACGAAGGAATCGGTGCAGGTTCAGCAGCTTACTTTGTATCACTTGGACTTAAGCCTGGTGATAAGGTTTACGTATATGAAGGCGATACTTCATCAGTTACAACACTTAGAAATCAGGGATTTACAGAGTATCTTCTCGGAGATATTGAGTTTGACGGACAGAAGATCGCTGATGATGCAAAGTGGACACAGGATCAGATCGACAGCTCTATCACATATTCAGGTGCTATGAACTGGAGCCGTTCTGATACAAAGGCAGCTTTTGAGACACTTATGGGCGACAGCTCAAACACAGATATCAAGTGGTTCTATGCAGAGGATGACGAGCTTGCAATGGGTATCCTTGAGGCATTAAACGGCGGCGGTATCGATGATGCAGCTAAGGAAGCTTTCCTTGCAAATAAGCCGGTTATCACAGGCTGTGGCGGACTTGATGAGTTCTACGGTGTTTTGAGAGGTGAGTCTTACGGTGATCTTTACAGCAAGCTTGGCGGATTTATGTCAGTTACATACAGCCCAAGCATGATCCAGACAGCTATTCAGGATATGGTTGACAGCCTTGATGGAAGCACAGTTACACAGGATCACGTTATCGAGTGCCAGAATGTAACAGCAGACAATGTTTCAGAGTTTAAGGGATTTAACTGATAAATTATTTAGGAGGAAGAACCTATGTCGCTTTTAGAAATGAAAGGTATTTATAAATCCTTTAGCGGCGTACCGGTTTTAAGAGGCGTGGATTTGACAATAGAAAAGGGTGAGATCCACGCCCTTCTTGGTGAAAATGGAGCCGGAAAATCTACGCTGATGAATATACTTACCGGAACGATCGCCTATGATGAAGGCAGTATTAGATTTGACGGTCAGGAACTTAAGAATATCACAATTAAAAAAAGTGAAGAACTTGGTATCGCATTTGTTCACCAGGAACTCAATTTATTTAATGACTTAAAGGTTTTTGAAAATATCTATATAAATAAAGAAATAACTACTAAATTTGGCAGACTTGATAAGCGCCAGATGATAAAAAGATCGAGAGAACTTTTTGAAAATCTCGGAGTTAGCATTGATCCGACAGCAATGGTATCAGATCTTCGCACAGGGGAAAAGCAGCTTCTCGAAATATGTAAGGCATTATTTTTTGATGCAAAACTTCTTATATTAGATGAACCTACGACCTCACTTACAAATGAGGAAGTTGAGCATCTGTTTAAGATTGTAAATGATCTTAAACAGAGGGGAATCTCATTTATTTTCATTTCGCATAAAATGCCGGAGATATTTGCATATTGTGATGCGTATACGGTATTTAGGAATGGAGAGTACATCGGTCATGGAAAGATCGCCGATACGACACCAAATGATGTAACGCGCCTCATGGTTGGACAGGCATCAGAGGCAGGAAAGATCTATAAAAAGCGTAAAGTCGGTGAAGAAGTGCTGAGACTTGAAAATGTCTCCGGCAAAGGATTTAATAATATTTCTTTCAGTGTGAAGAAGGGTGAGATCATTGGTCTTACAGGACTTCAGGGTGCCGGAAGCAGCGAGCTTATGCAGGGAATATTTGGCTCGGAGCCAATTTACAGCGGAACTGTAAAAGTGAGTGGCGAGACTGTTAAGACAGGCTCAGTTCATAGGGCTATGAAAGCAGGTATAAGCCTTCTTCCATCAAACAGAAAAGAAAATTCGGTAATACCGGATATGACTTTGATAGAAAATATGTATCTTGCAGAGCATACGCTTTCAGCAGGCAAGTTTCAGATACATAAGAAAAAAGAAGAAAACAATTATCTTGAATATAAGGATAAATTAAATATAAAGGCAGAGTCGGGGAATGATCTTATCACTTCGCTCAGCGGAGGAAATCAGCAGAAGGTATTTATTGCAAGATGGCTCAATACCAATTCTGACATACTTCTCTTTGACAATCCGACACAGGGAATCGATGTAGGAGCAAAAGAGGAGATTTATAGGCTCATCCTCCGTCTGGCTGAAGAGGGCAAGACTATACTTGTAAATACACTCGAGATACCTGAGCTTCAGCAGGTAGCAGACTCATGCATGATTTTTTACAATGGAGAGATTATAAAAGTGCTTTCTCACGATGAGATAGAAGAACATCGCGTAATGATGTATTCGACCAATTCTGTAGGAGCACAGGAAGGAAACACCAATGGAAACAGCGATGAAGATGAAAAAGGAAAATAATATGATCGGGAAGATCTGGAAGGGATACAGCTTCATATTTGTATTTTTTATAATATTCTTAGTATATGCGCTTTCAAGCAGCACGATGACCTGGAGCGCTACGATGAACATATTGAGACATTCAGCAGTTATCGGTATCATTTCACTTGGAATGGGACTTGTGTGCCTTACGGGTGAGATCGATCTGTCAGCAGGTTCAACACTTGCGCTTGTGAGCGGCTTTTCTGTAATTGTATTTAATGCTACAAGTGGAAATATAGTGCTGACAGCACTTTTTGCAATTGTTTTTGGCGCAATTCTTGGACTTGTAAACGGAGCGTTGGTCGGCGTAGTAAAGATGCCTTCCTTCATAGTTACACTTGCAACGATGCTTATCTACCGTTCGTTTTCACAGTACTTCTGCCAGCATATGCAAAAGGCACTTATAGGTGGTGGTAGCTCAGTTTACAGGATGTCTAATTCGTTTGATGGCTATCAGGTAATGTACAGCCTTGGTAATAACAAACTTGCAACTATTCCTATCGTTGGAATTTTGCTTATATTATTTACAGCTGTATTTGTTTATATTACAGAGGATACAAAGTTTGGTAAAAAAGTATATGCGATCGGCTCAAGTGAGAAGGGCGCATTCATGACAGGTATCAATGTACGCCTTATGAAGATGATGGTTTTTGTGATAATGGGAATCATGGTAGGTATCGCTTCATATCTTTGGATATGCATGAATGCTTCATCTGATCCGGCTACCACCGGTTCAAGCTATGAGATGTATGCAATCGCAGCTGTTGTACTTGGCGGAGTTGCAATGAGCGGCGGCAGAGGTAAGATGCTCGGAGTACTTTTCGGTTCACTTTCATATACCGTTATAGACAAGATCATTATTGCACTTAAGATGGATTCACTTATTAACAATGCGATAAAGGGAATCATCCTGATAATTGTAATTCTTATCCAGGTAGCAGGCCCCGAGATCAAGGAGAAGATAAAAAGGTGAGAAAACTAAAAATAGGAGTTATCGGTTGCGGTGCGATATCCGTAAGAAGGCATCTGCCTGAGTATGCAGGACGTGATGATGTCGAAATTGCAGCGCTCTATAATCGTACAAGGAGCAAGGCGGAAGAGGCTCAGAAGAAGTATGGCGGAGTCGTGTGTGACAGTGTTGAGGAACTTGTAGCCATGGATCTTGATGCTGTAAGTGTGTGTACTGCAAATGCAAGTCATGCGCATGATGCTATACTTGCGCTGCAGTCAGGAAAGCATGTTTTATGCGAAAAGCCAATGGATGTTACTTTATATAAGTGCATTGCGATGGTTGAGGAAGCAAAGAAAGCAGGCAAGCTTCTTATGATCGCCCAAAATCAGAGGTTTTCGGCAGCGCATGTAAAAGCACGCGATCTGATCAAAGCGGGTGAGATTGGAAAAATCCTGTCTTTTGAGACAAAATTCGGACATTCCGGTCCTGAAAGATGGACAGGCTCTGACGATACATGGTTCTTTAAGAAAACAGATGCGGGAATGGGAGCACTTGCAGACTTAGGGATACATAAGACAGATCTTATACATTATCTTACAGGTGAAGCCGTTACTGAGGTTTATGCGCACACGGCAACACTTGATAAGAAGTATCCGGATGGCAATCTTATAGATGTTGAGGATAATGCATGGTGCATTTACCGCTTAAATAATAACGCTACAGGTACCATGCATGTAAGCTGGACAGATTATGGACGAGAGTATAATTCCATCGTAGTTCATGGTACTGAGGGCACCATAAGATGCTATGATGACAGAGAGTACAGTCTGATACTTGAAAATATGGATGGAAAGCAGAAGTTCCTTTCAACAGAGCATATGCTTTCGAATACAGATCAGACTATAGGAACAGGTGAAAATCATCATTCCGGCGTTATTGATGAATTTGTGGAATGCATTCAGACCGGAAAAGAGTGCAGATGCAGCGGAGAAGAAGCACTTAAGTCTATGAGAGTGATATTTGCGGCAATGGCATCTTCTGATATAGGTAGAATGGTAACAATACCGGAAAACAGATAATAATGATAGAATAAACTACTTGATCATTTATTGGTCAGGTAGTTTTCTTTTTATTGGAAATTTTCTGTTAATGTCGTATAATCATAATTTGAGCGCATTTGTAACCTTTTTGTACAGATACGCACATTTTTTGGCGAGGTATATAGATAATGAAGAAAGACAGCGAATGGAACAGCAGGGATACATGGAAAACACTTGACAGAAAAGGGAAGATCCAATTCTTTAAGGACTATTATCTTTGGCCGTGCGTAGGTATTGTGGTAGTGGCAGCTGTGCTTATCAATCTGATCTGGCACATGTTATTTCCGAAGCCGGGCGCTGAACTATATGTAGCGGTATATGATATCACACTTGATCAGACCGAAGTTGAGTCGCTTAAAGAGCAGATGGCAGCCGAGATAGGTAATGGTGTTAAGCCTGATCAGATAGTAATAGATGATACATACAGATCCGGAAATATCAATGATGAACAAAGACTGCAGGTATTTGTGGCAAATCACAGCGTTGATGTGATAATCGCTGATGACGAAAGGACAGCTGAGCTTGCCGGATTTGGATATTTTGCAGATGTGAATGAGCTTCTTGATGCTGATCTTGTAAAATCGCTTGACGGTAATGGGAAGCTTCTTATGAATCCGGGATTTGACTCTGAGTATGAGGGCATTTCCATCGATGACAATGGAAACGGCAGAGGAGAGAAGCTTCCATATTCAGTAATTATCGATGACAGCAAAGAGTGGAAAGCTCTGGCAGGTGAATTTAGTTCTAATTACTGTGATTTTTCGGTAGTTGCAGGCTGTGATCATCCTGAAAATGCAAAAAGATTTTTAGAAAAATTGATTTTGAAATAAAAATTTAGAAAAACTATTGACATGAGAGTTTAGAGGTGGTATTGTATTTGAGTACGACAACAAAGCAGAGCTTCCACTCTCACCCTGCGGTACTTAAGCTTGCAGGCGTTAATACAAAAATGGTATTTAATGTGGACAGTATAACTTTGTGTGTACTGTCCATTTTTTGATGGATGCAGGATTTTTTTTGCCACAACGGCAGGGAGGTATAAGGCTATTAGCGACTTATATATCAATGAACAGATCAGAGACAGAGAAGTAAGACTGATTGGAGAAGACGGCGAACAGCTTGGAGTTATGCCTATACGTGAGGCTTTGGACAGAGCTATTGAGGCTGATCTTGACCTTGTTAAGATTGCGCCAAATGCAAAGCCACCAGTTTGCAAAATTGTAGACTATGGTAAGTATAAGTATGAGCAGGCTCGTCGCGAGAAGGATGCACGTAAAAAGCAGAGAACAATTGAAGTAAAGGAAATCAGGCTTTCACCTAATATCGATACAAATGATCTGAACACGAAAGCCAATGCAGCAAGAAAGTTCCTTTCAAAAGGTGACAGGGTTAAGGTTACATTACGTTTCAGAGGTCGTGAGATGGCACACATGAGCGCCAGCAAGCACATTCTGGACGATTTTGCGGCAAGTCTTGCGGATGTTGCAGTTATCGAGAAGCCTGCAAAGGTTGAAGGTAGAAATATGACAATCCAGCTTGCTGAGAAAAAATAACAGGAGGATTTTTAATCATGCCAAAGATGAAGACTAACAGGTCAGCAGCAAAACGTTTTAAGGTTACAGGAACAGGAAAGCTCAAGAGATTTAAGGCTTATAAGCGTCATATCCTTACAAAGAAGTCTGCAAAGACTAAGAGAAATCTTAGACATGCAGCAATGACAGATTCTACAAACGTAAAGACAATGAAGAAGATCATGCCTTATCTTTGATTTAAGGTTTACGACGTAAGGAGGAAATAGACAATGGCAAGAATTAAGGGCGGAATGGCCGCAAAGAAGAAGCACAATAGAGTACTTAAGCTCGCTAAGGGTTATAGAGGAGCAAGATCAAAGCAGTACAGAGTTGCTAAGCAGTCTGTAATGCGTGCACTTACTTCATCATTCGCAGGACGTAAGCAGAAGAAGAGAGATTTCAGATCACTCTGGATCACTCGTATCAACGCTGCAGCTCGTGCTAATGGTCTTACATACAGCACACTTATGCACGGTCTTAAGGTTGCTGGTATCGACATCAACAGAAAGATGCTTGCTGAGATGGCTGTTAACGATGCAGCTGGATTTGCAACACTTGCTGAGCTTGCAAAAGCTAACGCATAAGTATTGACAAAAATACAATTTATGCATATAATGTTATCTGTTGCGGCAACGCAACAGATAATTTAATGCAGGAGTGGCGGAATTGGCAGACGCGCAGGCTTCAGGTGCCTGTGGTAGCAATATCGTGTGGGTTCAAGTCCCATCTCCTGCACGCTAAAATAAAAGATACACTAGCATTGCTAGTGTATCTTTTATTTTAGGAGCAGAGCTCCGGTCGGCGCTGCTAGAAGTACAGAAATCTTTGATTTCGTTGTACTTCTGTACACAGAGTGAAGACCGGTGTCCACTGGACACCGTGCGCCCCATCTCCTGCATTATTGGCAATGCGCTCCGGTCGGCTCAGGGCCGATGTCCACTGGATATCGTGCGCCCTATTTCATGCATAAAAAAATACATTGGCAGAAATGTATTGAAAAATGAATTGATATGTGTTAGAGTAATTTCTTGTGAGATGAAAACAAACAGGTGTTTTGTAAATAGGAGTATATGATGTTAAAAGTTCCAAAGTTAAGCGGAAATTTTGTTTGTGGACCATGTAATGATGGGTCAGCGAGATATATTGTTGAGGAGCGTAGGATTTCTTACCTGCTTCCTCGTAAGGAAAATACTGTTACTATTAATGGTCTGTTTGCACACTGTGAGAAGTGCGGCAAGTATGCGCGTATAGCTGATATAGAAGAGTATAATGCAGCTCTTGCAGCAGAAGCTTATGAGAATCCTGCATTAAATCTTAGTATTGAAGCAGAAGCTGAGCAGAATGATGATGTAGCGGTTGCTGAAGCAGTTAATGCTCCGGAAGCAGATATTGAGATTGGAGATATCAGTCTTACGACAACATCTGATACATTTGTTGAGGACGCTGACGGACAGCTTGAGCTTAGCAGTTTCATAATCTAATTATTGTAAAAGAAAGCCGATATGATGTATAGTTAATATACGTTATGTCGGCTTTTTTGACTATATAGGATATTTATGCGCAAAGAGCCACGAAGTCAGAGGAGGGAAAGATGAGGAAGAAGAAAAAGTATGCCTGCGCCTGCTGCGGCAATAAGGTATTTAATAAGCCACCTGAGAATTACGAGATATGCCCGGTGTGTGGTTGGGAAAAGGATCCTGTGCAGGAAGCAGAGCCTGATTTTGCAGGTGGAGCCAATAAGCTGTCTTTGAACGAGACAAGGAAAAACTATATTGAGATGGAGATAAATAATGAGCAGGAAGAGTAAAAGTGAAAATAATATTCGTAAAGCTGCGGGAGCGATAATTACAGCGGCAGTATTGCTTTTTGGCGGAAGTCAGGCATTGCCGGCATTGCAGCATTCCGGGACGCCTGATAAGACTTATACGACAGAAGCGGCGACGGAAATAAGTGATGAATATGCGTCTGATGGATCAACTGAAACTGGCATTACTTATACGTCGGATGAATCATCGGAAGTAAATGATGAATATTCGACAGAAACAGCATCGAATGTTAAAAAAGTAAATAATGATGCAATCCAGACGGGACTTAGATTCAGAAACAAAAAGCTCTTAAATCAGCATTATGAAAAGCATGGCATAGAGATGGGTTTTTCTTCGGCAAAAGCTTATGAAAATGCGGCATCAGAGGTTCCGGCCAGTGAAGAGGCGCTGCACAAAACAGAAAAAGAAGATGGTGATGATGTGTATTATATTGAGGAAACCAATGAATTTGTTGTTGTTTCTACAGATGGATATATCAGAACCTATTTTAATCCAAACAGCGGCATCAAATACTTCAATAAACAGTGAGGCATTTAGGAGAGACTATGACTAAAAAATTATATGATCTGGACGCATATGCGGTAGAATTCAGCGCAAAGGTATTGTCCTCAGAGAAGTCTGATGATGACACATATATTATAACATTGGATCAGACTTTGTTTTTTCCGGAAGAAGGTGGGCAGACACCGGACAAGGGTATCATTTGGAATGAAGATAAAAAAGTAGAAGTTCTTGATGTACAGATTAAGGACAATATTATTTTTCATAAAGTATCAGGCAAGATGGACGCAGGTATGCCTGTTAATGGAAAGATTGATTTTACGCATAGATACAATAATATGCAGCAGCATACAGGTGAGCATATTTTTTCAGGCTTTGCGCATAGCTTATATGGCTGTACGAACGTTGGATTTCATTTGAGTGATTCTATTGTTACGATGGATTATGATGTGCAGCTTGAAAAAGAGCAGATAGAGGACATTGAACGCAAAGTAAATGAAGCTATCGCAAAAAATATTGAAGTGATATGTGAATATCCGTCAAAAGAACGATTAGCAGAAATGGATTATCGGAGCAAGATTGAGCTTACTGGTGATGTAAGGATAGTGACGATCCCGGGGGTAGATGTCTGCGCCTGCTGTGCACCTCATGTCAGGACTACTGGCGAAGTTGGTATATTAAAGGTACAGTTTGCGCAGAATTATAAGGGCGGCACGAGGATTTCTATACTGTGTGGACTGAGAGCGTTTGATAATTATAAGCTTGTGCATGACCAGATAGCGTCTACGGCGCATTTTCTGAGTGTGAAGCATGAAGAAGTATATGATACGGTATGCAAGCTCTTAAATGAGCGCAATGAGCTTTTAGGAAGGCTTAAAGACGCACAGGCAGAAGTCATGAATATGCAGATAGAAGCAATTGACAGCGATGCTGAGAATGCATGTATTTTTGTTGATGGAATCGACAATATAGTTGCAAGAAATGCTGTTAATTCAATGACGCTAGTGCATAGCGGCTTTTCTGCTGTATTTATTGGGAATGATAATGAGGGATACGCTTTCATTATAGGCTCAAAAAATGCTGATTGTCGTGAAGTGTTAAAGAGAATGCAGGAGAGCATATCATGCCGTGGTGGCGGAAAACCGGAAATGGTACAAGGGTCTGTGAAGGGCAGTAAAAAAGATATAAAGAAATTCTTCTAATATGCCGATAAACATTATGGTAGTTTATCAAAGATAGATTAGTATGATGAGGTAGGGCTTATGAGAAAGAGGAAACTTTATATTTGTCTGATATTAATGATCGCGCTGATTGTGTCAAATATGTCTTTTACTGTGGCAGAAGAATTTACTGATACTGCTGATGTGCAGCATAGGTATGTCACGTCTGAGAATGCTAAAAGAGGCTTAAAAGTACGTGACAGGGGCTATGAAGCAGGACATCATAGAGAGTCCGGTATAAGACTTAAGAGTGCGCTCCCGTCAAAATACATGAATCTGGAAGCATTACCGGAGCTCAGGGCGCAGTCCCATGGAATGTGTTGGGCATATTCTGCGGTTTTTGCAGCAGAGGCGGATCTTATAAAGAAAGGGCTGCTGACAGCAGAGAATGCTGATCTTTCTGAAGTGCATACGGCATATTTTACAAATCATTTTAATCTTGGCGTTGCTGATCCTCTTGGGGGAACGGCAGGGGACAGCGTAGAGTCTAAGGGAGATTATCTGAATGCCGGAGGATTCTATACTAATGCTTTTCAGATATTTGCTTCATGGACCGGTGTTGCCAATGAAAAAGACATGATGTCAGATGGGGACGCTGGTTTTAATAGTGATACAGAGTTTGATAGTGGGCTGCAGTATGGTCTGAGCCGGTACCATCTTCAGGGAATGTATGAGATTGCCGTAGATGACATAGAGGACGTCAAGCAGGCAATACTTGATCATGGTGCGGTTGCACTTGCATATTGTAGTTATGTCAAATACTATAATGCGGACAATAATTCTTTTTATTGCAATGATGACTCTGAGTTTCCTGATCATGGTGTGGCTATCGTGGGTTGGGATGATAGCTTTTCAAAGGATAAGTTTAATTCTGCTCCTGAAGGAAATGGCGCCTGGCTGGTAAGAAACAGTTGGGTAAAAGGTGGCAGGGAGGAGAGTTACAACGGCTATTTCTGGCTTTCATATTACAACAAGGGAGGTTATGACACAGTAACCGCAGTTGATATGGAGGCTGCAGATAATTATGACAATAATTATCAGTATGATGGTGGAATAAATTATGGGACAACGGGATTCGGTTTTGACGAACAAAGTGTTGCTGCAAATGTATTTGAAGTAACTGCGAATAGTGATAAACAGGAGTATCTCCGAGCTGTTTCTTTTGAAACATATGGAACATGGGATGCTGATTATAAAATTGAGATATATAAAGATCTTACGGATCCGTCTGATCCTACAAGTGGTAAACTTGCTGATACAGTAAACGATAGAATAGCATATAATGGCTATTACACAGTATCACTTAATAAGCCTGTTTCATTAAAACCATCATCAAAATTTTCAGTAGTACTGACTCTTGAAGGCGAGAATACAGCTATAGCATATGAGACAGAATACAAATCACCTATAGGGGATCTTTTTATCACAGCTAATATTGATAGTGGTCAAAGCTTTATCAAGAATGGTAGATGGATTGATGTGAAAGGAATGAATTTTGGAGGAAACGCCAGGATTAAAGCATTTACTGATAATGAACTAAAAGATGGTGAGACATCTGATGACAGTATATCTGATGATGAAACTCCATCAGAAAATAAGACACCTTCAGAAGATAAAACGCCATCGGAAGACAATACACCGTCAGAAGATAATACACCATCGGAAGACAATACACCGTCAGAAGATAATACACCGTCCGAAGATAAAACTCCATCGGAAGATAGGGCTCCTTCAGAAAATAAAACACCTTCAGAAAACAATACACCGTCAGAAAATAAAAGCACTGAAACAGTATCCAATAATAAATACGATGGCAGTGATCTTTCTTACTGTGTAGCTTTCTCAAAGATAGATGTATCGTCTGTCCTTGGAACACCATCCGGAAAATACAGATACAGGTCATCTGATAAACGTACAGCTAAGGTAAATAAAAGAGGAATAGTGACAGGAAAGAATTCAGGTGAGGTTGTGATATCGCTCGAACAGAAGGAATCAGGAGGCTGGAAGGCTGTCAGTCAGTGTAGTATCACTATAGAAAAGCCCACAATGGTTAAATCCAAGCAGGTTACAGTTGGGACAAAATTTAATGCTTTTGATGAACTGATAAGTGGTACAAAATATAAACCATCCTCATGGATGTCATCGAAGAGTTCTGTTGCAACAGTAGATGATGATGGAAATGTGGTAGCAATTGGAAGCGGCAAAACAAAGATATATGCAGTGTACACAACATCATCGGGTACAAGTAAGAAAAAATACAAGGCTACAGTTAAGGTAAATTAAGGGTTTTTGAGCGGACAGGAAAAAATATGATTTCCTGTCCGTTTTTTCTATTGACATTTTCTGCTTTTATATTCATAATGTTAGAGATTTTGGTTGGGCTCATTTATGAGCATGACGTTTTGATTTAAGGAGAGTGTCATATGGAAGAAAAGAGACAGGCAATTTACGATGCCAGTACCCTTGGTAAGCCGAAAATGATGCTGTTAGGTTTACAGCACATGTTCGCGATGTTTGGAGCAACGATTTTAGTTCCTATTTTGGTCAACAGTTATTTTAATGGTGAAGGTCTTTCGGTACAGGTAACCCTTTTCTTTGCGGGTATAGGTACCTTACTTTTTCACCTCTGTTCTAAGTTCAAAGTTCCTGCATTCTTGGGTTCATCATTTGCTTTCTTGGGTGGTTTTGCCACTGTCGCTGAGTTAAATTCTGGAAAATTCGCAAATATGTCGTATGGAGAGAAACTTCCTTACGCTTGTGGCGGCATTGTCGTTGCCGGTCTTTTGTATTTGATCCTCGCTGTTATAATTAAAGCTGTTGGAGTAAAAAGGGTAATGCATTTCCTTCCTCCGGTTGTTACAGGTCCTATGATCATCTGTATAGGTCTTTCGCTTGCACCATCTGCAGTGGCAAATGCTTCAGCAAACTGGATTCTTGCATTTATCGCTTTTGCAGTGGTTGTTATCTTCAATATCTGGGGAAAAGGAATGTGGAAGATCATACCTATCCTCATGGGTGTTGTTATTTCCTATGCTGCAGCGGTTATTATGCAGACAGCAGGCTTTACAAATGCTGATGGAAGTGCAATTATAAATTATGGCTCTATCGCAGCTGCAAAGTTTGTAGGACTTCCACCTTTTATAGTTGCAAAGTTTGATATCACAGCTGTACTTGTTATGGCGCCTATAGCTATAGCAACCATGATGGAGCATGTTGGTGATATTTCAGCAATCTCAGCAACAACAGGTAAATACTTTATTGAGGAGCCTGGTCTTCACAGAACTCTTCTCGGAGATGGTCTTGCAACAGCTTTGGCAGGAATGTTTGGCGGTCCTGCAAACACAACTTATGGTGAAAATACAGGAGTTCTTGAGCTTTCAAAGGTATATGATCCAAAGGTTGTAAGAATTGCAGCTTTATATGCGATAGTTATCAGCTTTGTTCCAAAAATCGCTGAAGTCATCGGAACAATGCCTACAGCGATCATCGGCGGTATCAGTTTTGTATTATATGGAATGATCTCTGCGATCGGAGTTAGAAATGTCGTAGAAAATAAAGTAGATTTTACAAAATCTAGAAACCTCATCGTGGCAGCGGTTATCCTTGTATCGGGTCTTGGTTTTTCTGACGGATTAACATTTACTATAGCAGGTACACCTATAACACTTACATCTCTTGCTATAGCTGCAATCATGGGTATCACACTTAATGCAGTACTTCCGGGCAATGATTATACTTTCGAAAAGAATCATCAGGGAGATATCAACAGAGGCGTAAGCTTTAATAATTACGCAGAAGGGTAAAAAAAGATTCTTCGCTTCGTCATTCTGAACGAAGTGAAGAATCTTTTTTGCTTTATGCGCCTACGGCTTCTCTAAGTGCCTTAGAAAGCTGGTCTGCACATGAAGTACTCTTAAAACCGCAAGTGTTGCCTTCAAGTATGGAAGCTACTTCTAAAGCATCTTTGCCTTCGCAAAGCTTTGAAATGGCCTTGAGGTTTCCATTGCATCCGCCTGTAAACTGGATGTTTGAAACTTTGCCATCATTAAGATCAAATGTAATGTTTGTGGCACAAGTGCCTTTTGTTTTATAACTGTGCTGCATACAAAATCCTCCTATGTAATATTAAAATATATCATATAGATAAATTTTAAGCAATTAGGGAGAATGAGATTTATCTGATGTTCAAGATAAATGTTCTGAATTTAGCACTTTTTATAATGAATTGTGTATGGACTTTTCATATATAATTGCCGATAATTAGAATATATAGCATTTGGAAATGGTAAAACTTTGGGGGTGTTATATGTTTGAAGGACAGTGTAAATGGAATGTCAGTTCTTTTGAACCTGGTCAGATACTGGATATGATGCCGGGAGGATTGTGCATATATCATGTAGATGATGATCAGTTTACATATGTCAGCAAAAATATGCTGAATATGCTGGGTTATACAGAAGAGACATTCCGGGAAAAGTTTGATAACAGGTTTTCTGAGCTTGTTTATATTGAGGATCGTGAGGCAACACTTTCTACGATAGTTGATCAGATTACGGGAAATGAGTATGATACCTGCATATACCGTATAGAAAAGAGTGATGGATCACTTATGTGGGTAAAGGATGAGGGTCATCTTGTGACAGATCCGGAGGGGAGAGAGTGTTTCTGTGTGACATTAGTTGATGTTACAGCACTTAAGGAGCGGCAGGAAAACAATCTTGAACAGCAGGAAAGTAATTATAATGATACAATTCAGGAACTTCTTGTAGCAAACCCGAATGCAAGAAGTGCATATAAGCTCAATCTCACTCAAAATACATGCTCTGACTGTCATGGAGCGACTGAGTATATACAAAATCTTGTAGATGCAGCCACAGTAGATGATATGCTGAGGCGGGTGACATCGGTAATGATGGATGATTACAGCATCAGATGGTATATTGCGAATGTTTCTCGAGAGCAGCTTTTAGCAAAGTATCAGCGAGGTGAAAGAAGGTTTACCATATCATACAGGCATTTGAGAGATAATGGTGGTCCAGTATGGGTAAAGACTTTCTACCACATGATAGAAAATCCAAAGACACATGATATTGAAGTTGTTGTATATACTATTGATGTTGATAGAGAGTATAAGGAAGAGAAGATCCTCACAAAGATAGTAGAGCAATCTTATGATTGTTTTGGCCTGTTGGATGTAAATACGGATGAAGTCGAGTATTTTTACGGAAATAATGAAGTAGATAGCTTTGATAAAGAAAAAATTGTCAAGAAACTAGAAGGACAGGCTGTTTATTCGTACTCTAAAACAGAGGGAAAAAAGAAGAAACAGGTCAACTTTTTCTATTTTGATGAGACAAGAGAGCAAATTGTATTTTCACAGGTTGATGTGACGGAAACGCATCTTAGAGACAGTGAGAATAAGTATCTGAGGGTACGCGAGACAGTATCGGATATTTTGGGAAGAGATGAAGGCGAAGACAAGGTCAAGAACCTCATGAAGATCGGAAAGACAGGAACTTTCTTCCTATTCGATATCGATGATTTTAAGATACTCAATGATACCTTTGGATCAAGGACAAGTGACAGGATACTTCAGAATTTTGCCAATTATATCGAAGGCCAGTTCAGAACAAACGATATAGTTTTTAGAGTCATCAAAGATAAATTTGCTGTTTTTGCAATGGGTATTGAAAAACAGAGTAAGATAATTAAAAAAGTTGAACAGATATATGAAGGTTTAGGTGAGGTATGTCTTGAAGACCAGCCGGATCTTATGATAACGATCTCTATAGGTATCCATATTCATCAGGATCCGGAGGAGATTTATGATGATATGTATCAGGCGGCTGATGAGCAGCTTCATATTGCAAAGAAAGATGGTAAGGATACCTTCTGTATAGGATGAATATAATAGCATCTTCGCCATAATGTCATTTTGATTTTGGCGAAGATACTATTTTAAATAATAATTAGCACTCACCTATTGCAAGTGCTAACAAATGGTGTTATACTTTTTTCAACAAAAGAAAAATGTTGAGAAGAGAGGTGACTTAAATGAACATTAGTAAATTTACACAAAATTCAATTGCAGCCGTAAATGGCTGTGAAAAAGTAGCTATCGAGTATGGCAATCAAGAGATCAAAGAAGTTCATCTGCTTGAGTCACTTATTACCATAGATGATTCACTTATAGCGAAGCTCATAGAAAAGATGGGTGTCGATCTTGCAAGCTTCAGGGTAAGAGTTGAAGAAGGACTTAGAAAATGTGTTAAAGTGCAGGGCGGGAGCATGCATCTTGACAGAGAAGTAAATGAGGTTCTTCTTTCTGCTGAGGATGAAGCAAAGGCAATGGGTGATGAGTATGTTTCAGTTGAGCATCTGATGCTTTCACTCTTGAAGAAACCTGATAAAGAGGTTAAGGATATTTTTAATTCTTTTGGAATTACAAAAGATCGCTTTTTACAGGCACTTTCTACAGTAAGGGGTAATCAGAGAGTCACAAGTGACAATCCGGAGGCTACTTATGACACACTTGCTAAATACGGAACAAACCTTGTTGAACGTGCCCGTGATCAGAAACTTGATCCGGTCATTGGTCGTGACAGTGAGATAAGAAATGTAATCCGTATTCTTTCCAGAAAGACAAAGAACAATCCGGTGCTGATAGGTGAACCGGGTGTAGGTAAGACAGCGGCTGTTGAAGGACTTGCTCAGAGGATTGTTAGGGGCGATGTTCCGGAAGCACTTAAGGATAAAGAAATATTTGCACTTGATATGGGAGCTTTAGTTGCCGGTGCGAAGTACAGAGGAGAATTTGAGGAACGACTAAAGGCAGTACTTGAGGAAGTCAAGAAATCAGATGGAAAGATCATTCTCTTCATAGATGAGCTTCATACTATCGTCGGAGCCGGTAAGTCTGAAGGAGCAATGGATGCAGGCAACATGCTCAAACCTATGCTTGCGAGAGGTGAGCTTCACTGCATTGGCGCGACTACACTTGATGAATATAGGAAATATATAGAAAAAGATGCAGCGCTTGAAAGACGTTTCCAACCAGTTATGATAGATGAGCCAACAGTTGAAGATACTATTTCAATACTTCGTGGCTTAAAGGACAGATATGAGGTTTTCCATGGCGTAAGGATAACCGACTCAGCGCTTGTTTCTGCAGCGGTATTGTCACATAGGTACATTTCAGACAGATTTTTGCCGGATAAGGCAATCGACCTTGTAGATGAGGCGTGCGCTTCGATAAAGACAGAGCTTGATTCCATGCCGGCAGAGCTTGATGAGATGAATCGCAAGATCATGCAGATGCAGATCGAAGAAAATGCGCTTAAGAAAGAAGAGGACTCCAAGAGCAAGGAAAGGCTTGAAGAACTGAGACGCGAGCTTGCTGAGATCCAGGACAGTTTTGCAAGAGCAAAAGCGCAGTGGGACAACGAAAAGGCAGCGGTTAATAAGCTTACAGAGCTTAGAGAAAATATTGAATCGCTTAATAATGAGATAGAGATCGCAAAGCGAAACGGGGACCTAAATAGAGCCTCAGAGCTTCAGTACGGTCAGCTTCCTGCTTTGAGAAGTCAGCTTGCGCAGGAAGAAGCAAAGGAAAGAGATAAAGACCTTTCGATGGTACATGAGGCGGTTACGGATGATGAGATTGCCACAATAGTTTCAAGATGGACAGGTATTCCGGTTGCAAAGCTTACAGAGGGAGAGAAGTCAAAGACGCTTCATCTTGATACAGAGCTCCATAAGAGGGTGATAGGACAGGATGATGCTGTAAGCCGGGTAACAGACGCAATAATAAGAGCTAAGGCAGGGATAAAGGATCCGACAAAACCTATTGGCAGCTTCCTTTTCCTTGGACCTACCGGTGTAGGTAAAACTGAGCTTGCAAAGGCGCTTGCCGAGGCACTTTTTGACGATGAGACCAATATGGTCAGGATAGATATGAGTGAGTATATGGAGAAATACTCCGTATCAAGGCTTATCGGAGCGCCTCCGGGATATGTTGGATATGACGAAGGCGGACAGCTTACAGAGGCAGTGCGCAGAAAGCCATACTCAGTCGTGCTTTTTGATGAAGTAGAAAAGGCACATCCTGATGTATTTAATGTTTTGCTGCAGGTTCTTGACGATGGCAGGATCACTGATTCACAGGGACATACAGTTGATTTTAAGAACACTATCCTTATCATGACTTCCAATATAGGTTCAGCAGATCTTCTTGATGGAATCGACGAAAACGGAGAAATCTCTGAAGAAGCTGAGGAAAGCGTTAGTGCAGCGCTTAAGGCATCTTTCAGACCTGAATTTTTGAACAGGCTTGATGAGATAATTATGTTTAAGCCGCTCAGTGAAGATAATATCGGACATATCATAGATCTGATACTTGAGGATACAAATAGAAGGATTGAGGATAAGAACTTAAAGATAGAGATCACAGATCCTGCTAAAAAATTCATAGTAGAAAGTGCTTATGATCCGGCGTATGGCGCGCGTCCGCTTAAGAGGTACATGCAGAAGAATGTTGAGACACTTTCAGCGAAGCTTATACTTAAAGGTGAGGCAGGTGAAGGTGATACTATTGTAATTGACAGCGACGGCACGGCGCTTAGTGCGGGAATAAAAGAATCATAATATAAAAGAGTCTATGATTTATGCAACATGTATAGTCATAGACTCTTTTATTATTTTAAAAATGTAGTTTTATGAAAAATTTATAATATTGATGAATTTTACTTTAAATACATAGTGTAGTGTGGTACAATGACATATGTACTTGGAGGACGGACAGAGTATTGCATGAGATTTACATGTGTCTTTGTACGACGGAATAAGTATAAATAATTATTCTTAGGAGAATACTATGAAAGCAGTAGTAAAGAAGTACCTCGAAGTCAGCCTTATAGGAAGAATCCTGATCGGTCTTATTTGCGGAGCAGTTTTAGGTCTTACAGTTCCGGGCGCAGCAGTTATAGGACTCCTCGGAGATCTGTTTGTTGGAGCACTTAAGGCTATTGCACCTATTTTGGTGTTTGTACTTGTTCTTTCAGCTCTTGCACAGTCAAGAAATGGTATGGACAAGAGATTTGGCAGAGTTATTTTTTTATATCTTTTTACGACACTTGTTGCTGCACTGGTAGCCGTAGTCGGAAGTTTTATGTTTCCTCAGACACTCGTGCTTGTTGAGAGCACAGCTGAGCAGACACCTCCAAGCGGTATTATTGAGGTATTGCAGAATCTGCTTATGAATATAGTTTCCAATCCTGTCGCTTCACTTGTAAATGCCAACTACATCGGTATCCTTGCATGGGCTGTTGTACTTGGACTTGCAATGAAGAAAGCAAGTGATACAACAAAGAAGCTCTTAAATGATGTTTCTGATGCTGTATCAAAGGCAGTAAGATGGATAATCAATTTTGCCCCATTTGGTATCATGGGACTTGTATTTACAAACGTATCTACAAATGGTCTTGATATATTTACAACTTATGGAAAGCTTTTACTTCTCCTTGTTGGATGTATGTTCTTTGTATCATTCATCATTAACCCGGTAGTAGCAAGCGTTACACTCAGAAGGAATGCATTCCCACTTATGTGGAGATGTGTGAAGGAGAGCGGAGTGACAGCTTTCTTTACAAGAAGCTCTGCTGCAAATATTCCGGTTAATATGGAGCTTTGCGAAAAGCTTGGTCTTGATAAGGAGATGTACTCTGTTTCAATTCCTCTCGGAGCTACTATCAATATGGATGGCGCTGCAATCACTATTTCAGTAATGACACTTGCAGCAGCACATACACTTGGTATTACAGTTGATGTTCCTACAGCACTTGTACTTTGCGTACTTTCTGCTCTTGCAGCATGCGGCGCATCAGGTGTAGCAGGCGGTTCACTCCTTCTTATCCCTATGGCATGCTCAATGTTTGGTATTTCAAACGACATCGCCATGCAGGTGGTAGGTGTAGGTTTTATCATTGGCGTAGTGCAGGATAGCGTAGAGACAGCTCTTAATTCATCAGGTGATGTACTTTTTGCAGCTACAGCAGAGTACCGCCAATGGATAGATGAAGGCAGAGAGCTTCCTGAGTTTCTTGGGGGCAAAAGGTCCTCTAAAAAGCAGACAGCTTAAGTTTCGCCCTACCCCTTATTGTTAAATTGTGATACAATTCTGCATAAGGAGGAAATGCTTATGTGGGCTTATGAAAGTGTATTTTATCAGATTTATCCTTTGGGCTTTTGTGGGGCACCGTTTGAAAATGATGGTAAGCCGGAAAGCCGTATCTTAAAGGTGATCGACTGGATACCGCATATTGAGAAACTTGGCTGCAATGCGATCTATTTCTCGCCGGTGTTTGAGTCAGATACTCATGGGTACAATACAAGGGATTACACAAAAATTGATACTCGCCTTGGCAGCAATGCGGATTTCAAAGAAGTTTGCGACAAGTTGCACAAGAAAGGTATAAAAGTTGTTCTTGATGGAGTTTTTAACCACGTTGGTCGAGGATTTTGGGCTTTTAAGGATGTCCTTGAGAAACGATGGGATTCTCCATATAAGGATTGGTTTCATATTAATTTTGATGGCAATTCCGGATACAATGACGGACTTTGGTATGAGGGATGGGAAGGCAACTATGATCTCGTAAAGCTGAATTTGCGAAACGAGGAAGTCATTCAGCACCTTTTCTCATGTATCAAAGGCTGGGTTGAGGAGTTTGATATTGATGGCTTGAGACTAGATGTTGCCTACTGTCTTGACAGAGATTTTCTGAGGCGCCTCAGAGAGTTTACAGATAGCCTAAAGCCGGATTTCTTCCTTGTGGGAGAAACACTTCATGGTGATTATAATCAGTGGATGAATGATAATGCATGTCATTCGGTTACCAATTATGAGTGCTACAAGGGGTTACATTCAAGCTTCAATAGCATGAACATGTTTGAGATAGTTCATTCACTTCTCAGACAGTTCGGCCCTGAAAACTGGACATTGTATAAGGGCAAGCATCTGTTGTCATTTGTTGATAATCACGATGTTTCAAGGATAGCCAGTGTACTTAATAATGAAAAGCACCTTCCGCTTATATATGCGCTTATGTATGGAATGCCTGGTATTCCTATAGTATATTATGGAAGTGAGTGGGGAACTAAGGCAAATAAGTCTGAGGGAGATCCTGCACTCAGGGTATCTTTCGAAAAGCCGGAGTGGAATGAGCTGACTGATAGTATAGCAGCTCTTTCAAAGGCAAAGAAAGAGTCTAAGGCACTTCAGTATGGTGCATTTAAGAGTTTGGTGCTCACAAATAAACAATGCGTTTTCGAGCGTGAGACAGATGGGGACAGGGTAATGGTTGCCATCAACGCGGAAGAAAATGAATTTGTTGCACATTTCGACGCAAGAGCGGGACGTGCAAAGAACTTACTTACAGGAAATACTATTGATTTTGGAGGCGGCTTGAGAATACTGGGTTATACGGCATTGATACTTGAGCCATATTGATGATCTATGAATAAGTGTTTTATTGTAGGGGCCGGAGATTTCTTCGGCCTTGACGTTTTACCAGATGGAGATGACTATATAATTGCAGCTGACGGAGGGTATGATTACCTCGAGAGACTGGGCATTCACCCAGATCTTGTAATAGGTGATTTTGACTCACGTTCAGGAGAGATACCGGAGCACGAAAACATTCTTGAGCTTCCGGTCATGAAAGATGATACAGATCTTGGAGCTGCTGTGTGTGCCGGATTTGAGAAGGGATATACAGAGTTTCATATTTACGGAGGCACCGGAGGATCAAGATTTTCACATACTATGGCAAATATCCAGCTCCTTGCAAATATTGCTGAGCAGGGCGGAAGAGGATTTTTGTATGGACAAACTGAGATTTCAACAGTAATATTAGATAGTGAATTTGTATACCCGGCTCAGGATAAAGGCTATATATCGGTATTTTCACTTTCTGATGCGTCAGAGGGCGTAAGTATTAAAGGTTTGAAATATGAGCTGGAGGATGCGACTCTTAAAAATACCTTTGCTCTTGGGGTAAGTAATGAATTCAAGGGTGAGGAAGTGAGCATTAAGGTTGATACCGGCACGCTCCTCATAGTTTATGAAAAGGAATTATAAGAAAATATGATAACAGCACAGCTTTCAAGGCCGAACCTACAGTATGACATGAATGCACTTTTGAAGTCATTCTATCCGCCGGAAGACATTGAGATGGCAGATGCACCTTGTGAAAACGGTATTTTTGTCGCAAGGATACTCAAAGATGGTGAAGAGATCATCAATCTTGAGATGCCCGATACAATGGATGAGGATAAGAGTGGTTTCAAAAATGAGCTCAGGCGAAGAGTTTACCGGGAACTTAAACGTATTACCGGTAAAGAGCTTCCATGGGGCATACTGAATGGTATAAGGCCGACAAAGCTTGTGAGAGAGAAGCTTATGAGTGGCGCAAGTCATGAAGAAGCTTCTTTTTATATGAAAGATGTTTATCTTGCAAGTGATGAAAAATCTGAGCTTGCAGTAGATATTGCCGAGCGTGAGATAAAGATACTGTCAAAGCTGCATACAGACAATGGCTACAGCTTATATATAGGCATACCTTTTTGCCCTACGACATGTCTTTACTGCTCGTTTACTTCATATCCTATAGGCATGTGGAAAAAGAGAGTGCAGGAGTATCTTGAGGCGCTTTTCAAAGAAATTGATTTCACAGCGGAATTGATGAAAGATAAGGTGCTTGATACTATTTATATTGGTGGAGGAACACCAACTACACTGGAGCCGGAAGAATTCAGGCAGCTTTTTGAGAGAATCTATGCTAAATTTGATACAAGTAGTTTGATCGAATTTACTGTGGAGTCCGGAAGAGCTGATTCTATCACGGAAGAAAAGCTTAAGGTCATGAAAGAGTACGGAGTTACAAGGATATCAGTAAATCCTCAGACCATGAATGATAAAACGCTTAAGCTCATAGGCCGTCAGCATAATGTCGAGCAGGTCAAGGAAGCTTTCGCTATGGCAAGGCGCGTAGGCTTTGATAATATCAATATGGACTTGATACTTGGTCTTCCGGGAGAGATGGATGAGGAAGTGTCATTTACTATGTCTGAGATCGAAAAGCTCGCACCTGACAATCTTACTGTTCATTCACTTGCCATAAAGCGTGCTTCAAAATTAAATCGTGTAATAGACGAAATGGGCTATAAGGTACTTCATAATACCGACAGCACTATGGCAATTGCGTCAAAATGTGCCTCGGACATGGGTATGAAGCCATATTATCTGTACAGACAGAAGAATATGACCGGAAACTTTGAAAATACCGGATATGCAAAACCTGGAAAAGAAGGTATTTATAATATCCTTATAAATGAAGAAGTCCAGACTATCGTGGCACTGGGAGCAGGTACTGTCACCAAGAGAGTATTTCCTGATAAGTCCATCATGAGGTGCGATACTGCAAAAGATGTAGGACTCTATATTGAGCAGATAGACGAAATGATAGAGCGCAAAAGGGAATTGTTTGCTTTATAAGCTTATGACATTGAAATAATCTTTATAATGATGTACACTTAACGAGAACGCAGATTGTATCTATGTGTATACAATTTGTACAAAACATGAAAAGGAGTGTTTCATTATGGGATTTTTAATCGTTTTACTCGTTTTGATCCTTGCTGTGATTGCAGCAGGAGTAAGAATTGTTCCTCAGGGAAGTGCGTATGTGGTTGAAAGACTTGGACGCTATCATACAACATGGAGCGCTGGTCTTCGTCTGATGATACCTTTTGTAGACAGGGTTGCCCGCAGAGTTCTTTTGAAGGAGAGGGTGGCAGATTTTCCACCTCAGCCTGTAATTACAAAAGATAATGTAACAATGCAGATCGACTCTGTAGTTTATTACATGGTTGTAGATCCTCGCCTTTACTCATATGGTGTAGAGAATCCTATCCTTGCCATGGAAAATCTTACAGCAACAACATTGCGTAATATCATCGGTGATATGACACTTGATGAGACGCTTACAAGCCGCGAGGTGATCAATTCACAGATGCTCAGAACAATTGATCTTGCTACAGATCCATGGGGCATCAAGGTTACACGTGTAGAGCTTAAGAATATCATGCCTCCTGCAGCTATTCAGGAAGCAATGGAAAAGCAGATGAAGGCTGAGCGTGAAAAGAGAGCTCAGATCCTTGCATCAGAAGGTCATAAGCAGTCTATGATCCTTGAAGCAGAAGGTGAGAAGGAGTCAGCAGTGCTTCAGGCTGAGGCTAAGAAGCAGGCTACTATCCTTGCAGCGGAAGCGCAGAAGGAAAAAGAGATCAGAGAGGCAGAAGGTAAGGCTGAGGCTATCCTTAAGGTACAGCAGGCTACGGCTGATGGCTTAAAGATGATCAAAGAAGCCGGTGCAGATGAGGCTGTTATCAGACTTAAGAGCCTTGAGGCATTTGAAAAGGCAGCTGACGGACAGGCTACAAAGATCATTATTCCATCTGAGATACAGAGCTTTGCAGGTCTTGCAAGCGGAGTTAAGGAAGTATTAAAGTAAACCTTGAAGATTGTATTTATATTTGGTATTATAGAACACGGCGGATGCTTGCGCATCCGCCTTTCAAAATGAAAATTTTATTTAAGGAAAGGGTTGAAGGGAAAATGGAATCCAAATCAACAAAGGGCGGCGTTTTTGTCTTTTTGCTTATAACGCTGCTTCTGGGACTGCTGGCTGCATTTGGCCTCGGCAACCAGATCAAGGGTATCACCGAGATGAGATTCGGTATCGACATCAGAGGTGGAGTTGAGGCTGTATTTAAGCCAGAGACAGAAGAAAAGGTAACATCTGATGAGCTGGAGTCAGCAAGAAGTATCATTGAGACTCGTCTTGATGGTGAGAACATCGCTGACAGAGAAGTAACTATTGATAAAGACGGTGGCTATATCATCGTTCGTTTCCCATGGAAGTCTGATGAGACTAACTATGATCCGGAAGCAGCTATCGCAGAGCTTGGAGAGATGGCTCAGCTTTCATTCCGTGATCCAAACGGAAACATCATGGTTGAAGGTAAGAACGTAACTTCAGCAAAGCCTGAAGCTCAGACACAGAACGGTGTGACAGAGTACGTTGTTGCCCT
The DNA here is from genome assembly GCA_000746015.1 of Lachnospiraceae bacterium MA2020. Classification (GTDB taxonomy): domain Bacteria; phylum Bacillota; class Clostridia; order Lachnospirales; family Lachnospiraceae; genus NK4A144. Next base: position 201,422 of record KN050797.1, read on the forward strand.
TGTATTTGATAATGAAGGCGCTTCATTATTCCAGCAGGCTACAGCAAGCCTTGTAGGACAGAAGATGGGCATCTACATGGATGACACTCTTATTTCTAATCCTACAGTAAATCAGGAGATTTCTGGCGGCGAAGCTGTTATCACTGGTATGGCTAATTTTGAGGAGGCAAAGGATCTTGCAAACAAGATCAATGCAGGTGCCCTTCCTTTCTCACTTGAGACACGTTCATTCAGTACAATAAGCCCATCACTTGGTGCTAATGCACTTAATGTAATGGTTTATGCAGGTCTTATTGCATTTGCTTTTGTATGTGTATTTATGATGGTAGTTTACAGACTTCCTGGTATCCTTGCATGCTTCATGCTTGTGTTCCAGATGCTCCTGCAGCTTCTTGCAGTATCTATCTCACAGTACACACTTACACTTCCCGGTATCGCAGGTATCATCCTTACAGTAGGTATGGCCGTTGATGCTAATGTTATCGTAGCTGAGCGTATCTCTGAGGAGCTTGCTAAGGGTGTAACTATCAGAGGCGCTGTAGTAAGCGGTTACAAGAGAGCATTTGTATCAGTCCTTGATGGTAACATCACTACAATGATAGTTGCAATCGTATTGATGGTTGCAGGATCAGGTACAATGATCTCATTCGGTTTCACACTTCTTATTGGTGTAATCGTTAACTGCTTTGTTGGTGTTCCGGTTTCAAGAGTAGTACTTCAGTCACTCCTTACATTTAAGGGATTAAATAAGGTTGCTTTCTTCAAGCCTAAGAAAGAGAAGAAGGAGTTTAAGTTCGTCGAGAACCGTAAATGGTGCCTCATCGTTTCAGGTCTCCTCTTCGTTGCAGGTATTGCAGCTATCTTCGTTAAGGGTATCAAGCTTGATACACAGTTCAAGGGCGGTACAGTTCTTGAGTATTCTGTAAGCGAGAACAACATTGATGACGCAGCAGTTAAGGCTGCAGTTGATGGCGTACTCAACAGAAATGCTACAATTCAGCTTTCAAAGAGCAATGTAGATGACACTACAGCACTTGTTGTAACAATGACAGGCAATACAGGTGTTACACCTGAGGAGCAGAAGGCTGTCAGTGAGGCAGTTGGCGCTACTATCGGAAATGATAGCCTTGAGCCAAGCCAGACATATGCAGTTGAGCCTTACATCGGTGCAAAGGCACTCAGAAAGGCTGTAATCGCTGTTATCGTTTCATTTGCACTTATCATGCTTTACATTGGTATCCGTTTTGCAGCACTTTCAGGACTTTCTGCAGGTGCAACAGCTATCGCAGCATTGGTTCACGACGTATGTATCGTACTCTTTGCATTTACAGCATTCGGTATTCCGCTTGGAGATTCATTCGTTGCAGTAGTACTTACTATCATCGGTTACTCTATCAACGATACTATCGTTGTATACGATAGAATCCGTGAAAACAGAAATGCTCATCCTTCAATGAGCTTTGCTGATTTGATCGATAAGAGTGTTACACAGGTTATCGCGCGTTCTGTTAACACATCAGTAACAACACTTATCTGCGTAGTGATCATTCTTGTCGCATCAGTAATGTATCGTATTACATCAATATATCAGTTTGCACTTCCAATGACATTTGGTCTTGTCAGCGGCGCATATTCTTCAATCTGCATCGCAGCAACACTTTGGGGCATTTGGAAGATGAGAGGTTCTAAGAAGTAATGCTGAAATACTATTTACTTACACTTTTGATTTCAATGGTTCCGCTTGTGGAGCTTAGAGGAGCCCTTCCTTTTGCTTTGGGCTTTGGGGTACCTACGCTTCAGGCGTATATTCTTTGCATTATTGGAAATATGATACCTATTCCGTTTATCTATCTTTTTGCAAGAAGATTTCTTGAATGGGCAAAAGATTTTCCTATAATAGGCAGTTTCTGCCGCTTCTGTCTTACAAAGGGCGAGAAGGCGGGAGAAAAGCTCAAAGAAGGCGGAAATGGTGTTTATATTGCACTTATGCTTTTTGTAGGCATCCCACTTCCGGGTACAGGTGCCTGGACAGGCATGCTTGCGGCAAGCTTCCTTGATATGGGATTCAAAAAGAGTACTATAGCAGTTCTTTCCGGTGTGCTTCTTGCAGGTGTCATTGTTGGCGCTGTTGCAGCCGGAGCATTTAAAGTGATTGGATTGTAATTTGAAAAAATCGTCATCGATATTCTATATCGGTGACGATTTTTTTGTTGCTAAACACCTGTTTTCGCGTTATCATTATTAGGTATTGACAGAAAGAGAGAGAGGCTAATTATGAGTTTACCTGAAGATCCGGTTATGCTTATGAGCGTAGTAAATGTTGCTTTAAGAGACAGATTTCCAACTCTGGAGAGGTTTTGCAAAGCAAACAGTATTACGGAAGCAGAGCTTAAAGAAAGACTGGCAGCGATTAACTATGAATATGATGAGGAGTTAAACCAGTTTAAGTAAAATGGATATTTTTGATTATATGCGTGCTAATAGCATGAAAAAGGAGTCTCCGCTTGCTGCGAGGATGCGTCCGACTACTCTTGATGAGATAGTAGGACAGCAGCACATAGTCGGCAAGGATAAGATGCTCTATCGTGCTATCAAAGCTGATAAGTTGTCATCAATTATATTGTATGGACCGCCCGGTACGGGAAAGACCACGATAGCAAAGGTTATTGCAAACACTACAAAGGCTGAGTTTGTGCAGCTGAATGCTACCATTGCAGGTAAGAAAGATATGGAAGGCGTGGTTGAGTCTGCCAAGAATAATCGTGGCATGTATCAGAAGAAAACTATTCTGTTTATCGACGAGATACATAGATTTAATAAGGGCCAGCAGGATTATCTTTTACCATTTGTAGAGGATGGTACAGTCATTTTGATCGGTGCGACAACGGAGAATCCATATTTTGAAGTAAATGGGGCTTTGATATCGCGTTCTATAATATTTGAGCTTAAATCTCTCACTAAAGAGGAGTCAAAGCAGCTTATCATGAGGGCTTTGACAGATAATGACAAAGGTTTGGGCTCATACGGAGCAGTGATTGATGATGATGCTCTTGATTTCCTTGCAGATGTGTCTAATGGCGATGCGAGATCAGCGTTAAACGCACTTGAGCTTGCGGTAATGACTACAGAGAAGTCTGAAGATGGCAAGATTCATATAGATATTGATGTTGCGAGTGAATGTATCCAAAGGCGCGTTGTTAGATATGATAAAGATGGTGACAATCATTATGATACGATTTCGGCATTTATAAAGAGCCTTAGAGGCTCAGATCCGGATGCAGCTGTATTTTATCTTGCAAAGATGCTTGATGCAGGTGAAGATATTAAGTTTATCGCTCGAAGAATGATGATAGCAGCGTCTGAAGATGTCGGAAATGCAGACCCAGAGGCTCTGCAGGTCGCAGTTGCAGCCTCTCTTGCAGTAGAGAGGATAGGTATGCCTGAGGCAAGGATAATACTTAGCCAGGCGGCAACATATATTGCTACGGCGCCAAAGAGCAACGCATCATATATCGCTATAGATGAGGCTTTAAGGACTGTAAAGGAGGTGGACAGGGTGACTATTCCTTCACATTTACAGGATGCTCATTATAAGAGTGCAGAAAAACTTGGTCATGGCGTGGGGTACAAATATGCCCATGACTATCCCAATCACTATGTAAAACAGCAGTATCTTCCCTACGAGCTTAATGGCAAGGAGTTTTATTCTCCAACTGGTATGGGATATGAAAAAAAGATTCGCGAACACATGAAAAAGATCCGCAGTGAAGCGGAGCCAGATACCGTTCGAAGTAGCGAAGCAGCGAGATTACGGGATCGGCCCCGAAAGGATTAAGAAAAATAATAAACCAGCGATACGCTAGGGACAATGACGGAGGTATTTCAATATGGCACATGAATGGCTTGATAAGGCGCTTTTTTACGAAATTTATCCTCAATCCTTTATGGATACTAATGCAGATGGTATAGGTGATTTTCAGGGTATCATAGAAAAGCTAGACTATATACTTGAACTCGGATGTAATGCCATATGGCTTAATCCATGCTTTGATTCACCGTTTGTAGATGCGGGATACGATGTTCGTAACTATTACAAAGTTGCGCCGAGGTATGGAACAAATGAAGATCTGAAGCGCCTTTTCCGCGAGGCTCATATGAGAGGGATGCATGTTCTTCTCGATCTTGTTCCGGGACATACTTCATCTGATTGTGAATGGTTTAAAAAGTCCGGAATGGCTGACAAAAATGAGTATACGGACAGATATGTATGGACTGATAATATCTGGTCAAATACAGAAGCTGTGCATAATACTACCGGATTTATCAGGGGTGGATATGAGAGAAATGGTGCTGCATTGGTTAATTTCTTTACGGCACAGCCCGCTTTGAACTATGGTTTTGCACGTGTTGATCAGCCGTGGCAGCAAAAATACGATGAGCCGGGTCCTATGGCAACACGCGAAGCAATGAAAGATGTTATGAGATTCTGGCTCGATATGGGATGCGATGGATTCCGCGTGGATATGGCAGGATCACTGGTTAAAAATGATGAGGACCAGGCTGCAACTATCAGTCTTTGGCAGGATTTCAGAAAGTTTCTTGATGAAGAGTATCCTAATGCGGTAATGGTTTCTGAGTGGGGAGAGCCGGATAAGTCACTGGCTGCCGGTTTCCATATGGATTTCCTGCTTCATTTTGGACCGTCTAACTACATGGATCTTTTCAGAGTGGAGCATCCGTTTTTTAGTCGTGAGGGAAAAGGAGATGCAGCTACATTTTTTGGCAAGTACATGAGAAATAAGCATCTTGCAGACAGAGGTGACGGACTCATCTGTATTCCTTCAGGAAATCATGATATGCAGCGTATATCCAAGTATCTTGATGAGTCAGAGCTTAAGATCGCATTTGCATTTTTGCTTTCTATGCCAGGTGTGCCGTTTATCTACTACGGTGACGAGATAGGTATGAGATATCTTGAGGGCTTAAAGTCTGTAGAAGGTGGATATGAGCGAACAGGCTCAAGAAGTCCGATGCAGTGGAATAAGAAGGCAAATGCCGGATTTTCTGCAGCACCATCAGATGAGCTGTATATTCCGATAGATCCGGACAAGCAGAGACCTGATGTTATGACACAGCGCAGGAATATCAATTCACTTTATTCTACCATACAGCAGCTTGCAGAAGTGCGTGCTGAGCACAGTGCTCTTCACAACAGGAGTGGATTTAAGCTTCTTCATTGCGAGAAGTTCAGTTATCCGCTTGTATATGAGAGATTTGACGAAAAAGAAGGAACAGTGTTAGTCATAATCAATCCAAGCGGACGTGATACAGAAATTGAATTGACTATTCCTGAGGGTGGCGAGACGATCTTTACATATGGCGGCAAGGTAGCTGCTCATGGTGACAAGGTCAAGATCCCTGCCGAAAGTGCCAATTTTATTCTTATCAATGTTTAAATAAAAGTTCAAAAAAATCTTATAAAACCGCTTGCATCATCAGTGTGCAAGCGGTATAATACCATCGTCTATAAATCTATTTAATCAGAAAAGAGATATATTTTAAAGAAATCCCAATTAATTATTTATAGAGTTAAATACGTGAAAGATGTTTTTGGCGGAGGTTATTAATGCGAGAAAAATTGAAGACACTTACCCTTGTTGCGCTTAAAGAAATGGGTAAAAATGCCGGCATTAAGGGCTATTCTACTATGAATAAGGAAACCCTTATAGATGCTTTAGTACAGACAAGCGGAGGCAGTCAGGATTCCATTAATGTAGAAGAGGAAGCTCCAAAGAAGCGCGGCAGAAAGCCTGCAAAAGCTAAGGAAGCAGAAGCTGAAGTGCAGGAAAAGACATATGATGATGTTGCAACCAAGAGCATACAGGATGAAGTCAGAGAAATATCTGAAAGACCTATAAGGCAGGAAAATCAAGCAAGGAAGTCACCTCGTGGCAGAATTGTAAATGTTCAGGACAGAAATAATCTAGATAGAAATGTTCAGGACAGAAATAATCAGGACAGAAATAATCAGGATAGAAACAATCAAGACAGAAATAATCAAGATAGATCATATCAGTCAAGAAATCCACAGGATGGTCAGTCACAGACCGATAGAAATGGGTATACTCCTAAAAAGAATGTAGTTTATACAAATAATAACAGCAATAGCAATAAAGATGAGCTCGATGAAAAAGAACGTAAAGAGCTTGATTCCGGTATCACAGTAAGCGGTATTCTTGAAGTAATGCCGGATGGATTCGGCTTTATAAGATGCGACAATTATATGCCTGGTGAAAACGATGTATATGTTGCTCCAAGCCAGATCCGCAGATTTAATCTTAAAACCGGAGATATAATTTCCGGTAATTTGAGAGTTCGCAATCAGGGAGAAAAATTCCCGGCACTTCTTTATCTCACAAAGGTAAATGACAGAAACCCGGAAGAAGCAATCAAGAGAATGAATTTTGAGAATATGACTCCGATATTCCCGAATGAGAGAATAATGCTTGAGCCTGGATGCAATTCTGTAGCAATGAGGATGATGGATATTATTGCTCCTATCGGTAAGGGACAGAGAGGTATGATAGTTGCTCCTCCTAAGGCCGGTAAGACAACCCTTTTGAAGCAGATAGCACAGTCTGTAACAAAAGCACATCCGGAAATTCATCTTATAATACTTCTTATCGATGAACGTCCGGAAGAAGTTACTGACATAAAAGAGTCTATTACAGCAAAGAATGTTGAGGTAATACATTCAACATTTGATGAGCTTCCGGATCATCACAAGAGAGTATCTGAGATGGCGATTGAGCGTGCAAGAAGGCTTGTAGAGCTTCACGAAGATGTTATGATCCTTCTTGATTCTATCACAAGACTTGCAAGAGCATATAACATCACTGTTACAGCTTCAGGACGAACACTTTCTGGCGGTCTTGATCCTGCAGCTCTCCATATGCCAAAGAGATTCTTTGGTGCTGCGAGAAATATGCGCGAGGGTGGTTCACTGACAATCCTTGCAACAGCACTTGTTGATACTGGAAGTAAGATGGACGATGTAGTCTATGAGGAGTTTAAGGGAACAGGTAATATGGAAATGGTTCTTAACAGAAAACTCCAGGAAAAGCGTGTATTTCCGGCAATAGATCTGCAGAAGTCAGGTACAAGAAGAGATGATCTTCTTCTTTCAAAAGAAGAAATGACTGCAACAGATATCATACATCGTGCGGTAAATGGTGCTCGCAGTGAAGAAGCTGTTGAGCGTCTCATAGATACATTCGCACATACTAAGTCAAATAGAGACTTTATATCTTACGTTAAAAAGACCAGGTTTTAACGTTGGTTGATAATAGCCGTGATTTGTTGTATTATAGTATTTGGTGTTTTTATGCACTTATACTGGTACAATAACACGGCTATTATTATGCCTTGCGGGAAGCATATAGGAGCCTTTTTTGTTGTCGTGCGTATTTTGCACGACATTACAAAAACGGACATCCGACAACATTTAGTCAGATAATAACAGGCGTTATTAGAGGAGATTCATGAGCCAGATTAAAATTGCTCATCTGATATTATGTCATACGGATCCGGAAATGGTTAAAAGGACCGCGACACGATTAGCTGAGTTTTCGGATGTTTACATCCATATTGATAAAAAGGCTGATAAGGAGCCATTTATATTGCAGGATGATCCACGAGTTTTTTATCTGGAGAAACGATATGATGTAGGATGGGGAACGTGGACATCTGTACAGGCTGAGGTAGAGCTTATACGTGAAGCATTGTCAAAAGGGAAAGAATATGACCGGCTTGTCTTAATGCAAGGACTTGACTATCCTATTAAGTCGGATCATGAGATAGAAGCTTTTTTCTATGCCAATAAGGATACTGAGTTCATAAAGGGGTGTATGCCATTAGCATCGCCGCTTGATAAGATACGATACAAGGTTACAGTGCCTCATTTTTCAGTATGCAGGAATATTTTTACTAAGGCATTGAATGTTCTTTTCAGGAAGCTGAATTTAGAGATCCGAAAAGGTATCATCAGTGAAAATGGAAAGAATTATGATCTTTACTGGGGATCTGCGCAGTGGGCTCTGACGGGTAAATGTGCAGGATATATAGTTGATTTTTATGATTCGCATGATAGCTTTAACCGTTGGTTTTATATGGCTTCTACTGTGGACGAGCTTTATTTTACTACAATAGTGCATAATTCAAGATTTAGGGATAATGTACCAAAAGCACAAGTTAGATCCGGAGATATCGGTGATTTTATGAATCTTGATTATTTTAAATATCTTCCGGGACATATAAAAGTGTTTGATGAAAAAGACTATGACGAGCTTACCAGGCTTGATGGATTTTTATATGCAAGGAAAATGAAGAGTGGGGAGTCAGCAAAGCTACTTGATCTGCTGGACATGAAATGAAAAAACTACTGATAATTACAAATATTCCATCTCCTTATAGGGTTGATTTTTTTTATTATCTGCAAAAGCATGTGGATGATTTTGAAATTCATATTTTGTTTCAGTCGGATAATGCAAGTTCATTTAGGACATGGGATGGTGGAGAGAGCAAATTAAAAAATGTGCATTTCCTTAAGTCAAAAGTGATAAGGGCGACAGGAAATGATATTACGGAAAAATTTATACCTACGGGATGCAAGAGGGAGCTGGACAGTATCAGACCTGATGTGGTTGTGTGTATGGAGTATAATCCTACCGCTTTGATCACCAAGCATTGGTGTAATGTCCATAAGGTACCATATATCTCATGGTCTGATGGGACGCGGCATGCTGAGAGAAATATAAAGTTTTTCCAAAAATGGTTTAGAAAGTACATTGTAAGAAATACAGCTGCATTTATAGCAAGTTCAAAAAAGACAAAGGAAAATCAGATTTATCTTGGAGCATCGGCAGATAAGATTTTCCAGAGTACACTTGCTATAGATATAGATAGATATAAGGATGCAGGTCACGATTATAGACAGTGCAATACTATGATCGTAGTAGGAAGCCTTATAAATCGTAAAGGGATAGATCTTCTTTTGGATGCGTTGGGGCTCTTAAAGGATTATGACTGGAAACTTGAGCTTGTAGGAGATGGGTCGGAGAAGGAAAATCTCTTAGAACAGGCGAGAAAGCTTGGAATAGAAGAAAGAATCGTTTTTTGCGGCTATCTGTCGGGAGATGATCTGACAAGAGCTTATGAAAAGTCGGGAATGATGATCTTTCCTACAAGAGAGGATTGCTTTGGGCTCGTAACGCTTGAAGCCATGTGCTGTGGTCTGCCGGTAATTAGTTCTAAGTATGCTGACAGTGCTTATGATCTGATAGATGAGGGCACTACAGGATTAATTGTTGATCCTTATGACAAAAAAGAAATGGCAGAAGCAATAAAAAGGCTTTTGACGGATAGAGAGTGCTGCATAAGTATGTCTAACGAAGCAAAAAGGAAGTCTTTGGATTATTCTTTTGAGAAAACTTCAGTTGGATTTATGGAAGCTGTGAGGAGCGTACTTTGAGAGTAGTTGTGGAAAATATCAAGCGTACTATATTGATCCTGGCGGGAGCAGGCGTCATAGGTACTTTGTTATTGTTTTTGGTGTTTTGTATTCCGAATGCGGCACTTCAGCACAATGCTGATGGTGCATGGGAAATATTTAAAAGTGAGGGGATAGAGCATAGCGATATCAAGTATATCACTCACTTTTTTGGAAGCAAACTGATTGCTGACAGTGACATGATGCGTGCAGTAGTTGCAAATGATGAAAGTCTGACTCCAATAGAAAGAGCAATGGACATAAATGGATATGCAAGATATTGGCATGGATATCTGCTCATTTTAAGACCTTTATTAGTGTTTTTCAGCTACGGACAGTTCAGATACCTTATGTTTATTTCTTTTGCCATACTTATTTATTTAATGATAAATAAGCTAAATAAAGAGTTTAATGGCTGTGGTATAGGCTTTGGATTGCTGGTTTCACTTATTTTAGTTCATTTTTCAGCTGTTCCTTTTAGTCTGCATGTAGGAATCACTTTTTTTGTGGCGTTTCTTGCAGTTTTATATGTGTTAAATAATCAGGAAAAGATGGCTTCAGAGCAGTTTGCGTGGTGTTTTTACCTTATTATAGGTGCGTTGACTTCATATGTTGACTTTTTGACTACACCTATCGTTACGTTGTGTTTTCCTCTTATGATACAGATATTGCTAGATATTCGCGATGATAAAAAGGATAACAGATATATTGCAATCATAAGAAACTCTGTTGCATGGGGCATAGGATATGCGGTTATGTGGGCTGAGAAGTGGTTCATAGGATCAGCTATATTGAGAAAAAACGTGATAGCTGATAGTATGAGTGAGGCAAAGCTGTGGCAGACTGTTGGGACGGGACAAAAATATAACTTTGTTTCAGCTCTGGCAAAAAATATCGCATGTATGCTCCCATTTGGAGAAAGCGCAAGGGAGCTTATTCCTTTTATTGTTGTTGGTGTACTTGCAATAGCTGTGCTTGTAGTGAAGCTATTAAAGCGAACTAATACTATTAAAAATAATTTGAAAAAAGCCTTGCCAATATTGTTTATTTCATTATATCCGTTTATATGGATACTTGTTATGTCGAATCATTCCGGAGTACATGCGACATTTTGGGTATATAGGATACTTGTAATTACAGTATTTGGAATGATCTGTTTTTATAAATTGATTGTTTCAGAGGAGATAGCTGATGAAAGATAAGAAAAGTGTACGTCTTGATCCGATACATCTGATCGCGTATATAATGTTATTTCTTACTTTATATAAATGTGTTTCCATATTGGTGACTAATGGACAAGCCCTTAGAAACTATATATGGGAGTTTGACACAAGTTTTAGGGATTATGTATATCATGTCAGGACAGCTTTAGAGCCGGGCAACGTATATGATAAGGGCAATGGCTCGTGTTTTCCGCCATTGGCATATCTCTTTTATAAGGCAATTGCGAGTTTTTGCAGAGTAGATAATACACCGCTGACAGCAGATAAACTGTCCGGATCAACTTCATATCTATTGTCACTTATACTTGTCGAAGGCATGACTTTAGTTGTTATTGCTATGTCATTTAAGCATGTGCTTGATAGAGAAAAAGTATCAGGCACAATTACAAATATAATTGCTTTTATGCTTGTGGCATCAAATGTGGTATTGATGGCTGTTACAAGTGGAAATGTTGCTTTTACGGTTTCTTCATTGCTGCTTATAGCTTTTATTATAAGAGAGTCAGACAATAAAATATTGAGGGAGTTAGCTTTAATCCTTATAGCTGTTTCTGCATCATTTAAGATTTATCCATGCGTAATGGGAGCGTTATATTTAAAAGAACATAGATATAAAGAGGCGATCAGATTAATAATATATGGTATTCTTTTCTTCTTTGTTCCTTTTATATTTTTTGATGGAATATATGGGTTTAGGATGTTTCTGAAAAATATTACAGAAGTCAGCGGTATAGTTACCGGGATCACTATAATAGGAATTGCATCCACTATTTTTGAGCATTTTGTGTCTCCGGGAGCTGCGCTGATACTCGCAAAGGCAGTTGATATAGTTTATTTTTTGATTATTTTGGTACTGATTCTGACTGAGAATAAAAAGACTACATGGAAGACAGTACTGTTCATCGGTTCAATGATGGTCATTGTAAATACGGAGTCTGGTTCTTATTGTCTGAGCTATATATTTATACCATTTATTGCATTTTTGGTTGAAATGGCTAAAAAGGATGACTATTTTTTTATAGACTATGTATATGCAGCTTTGTTTGCATTGTTTTATTGTATGATCCCAATTCCTGCTTTGGGTGGATCAGCAATGATGCCGACTATCATATTGTATGTACTGATAGCGGTTGCTTTGGTAGATGAAATTAAAAGTATTGTTGTAAATAAAAAATTATTAAGATAAGGGTATTGTAAAGGATTATGGATAATATAGCTGTTCTCATACCTTGCTATAATGAAAGTAAAACTATAAAAAAAGTAATATGTGATTGGAAGGCGGTATTGCCTGAAGCAGTAATATATGTCTACGATAATAACTCAAATGATGGTACGGCCGAAATTGCAGAAGAGAACGGGGCAATTGTAAGACATGAATATCATCAGGGGAAGGGCAATGTTATCAGACGTATGTTTCGTGAGATAGATGCAAATGTCTATATAATGGTTGATGGTGATGATACATATCCTGCCGAGTATGGTCGTCAGATGGCGGAGCTTGTTCTAAACAAAGGTGCGGATATGGTAGTAGGAGACAGGCTTTCTTCTACTTATTATCAGGAGAATAAAAGACCTTTTCACAATTTTGGTAATGATATTGTAAAGAATTCGATAAACTGGCTCTTTAAATCAAATATAAGAGACATTATGACCGGCTACAGGGCATTTAGTTATCAGTTTGTAAAGACATTCCCTGTTTTGTCACATGGATTTGAAATCGAGACAGAAATGACGATTCATGCCGTAGATAAAAATATGCAGGTCGAAAATGTTGTTATAGAGTATCGAGACAGACCGGACGGAAGTGTTTCTAAGCTGAATACATATTCTGACGGATTAAAAGTTTTGATGACTATAGCAAGATTATTCAGAGACTATAAGCCTATGAGCTTTTTTGGCTTTTTTGCAAGTATTTTATTTATATTTGCTTTTGCTATAGATATTCCTATTATAATTACCTATCTTGAGTCAGGTTTGGTTCCAAGATTTCCGACTTTAATAGTAAGTGGTTTTATAGCAATGACGGCTTTGCTGCTGTTTTTTGCAGGAGTTATTCTTAATACGATGATTTCGAAAGACAGACAGGAATTTGAGTTTAGACTGCACATGGTTGAGCAGTGGAGGAAGAGTGAAGGCTGATGTTTAGTGGGGAAAAAGAGCTGCCATTAATAACGGTGATGGTACCGGTTTATAATGGAGAGAAATATCTTGAGCGCTGTATTGATTCGATACAGAATCAAAGTTATGAAAAAATTGAGATAATACTTATTGATGACGGCTCAACAGATAAAAGTGGCAGTATATGTGATAAATATGCTGATGGTGACTGGAGGATAAAGGTAATTCATCAAAATAATATCGGTCTTGCTTCAACTCGTAACAGAGCGTTAGAGGAAGCAACCGGAGAATATTTGATGTTTGTTGACGCTGATGACTTCATCCACCCCAATATGGTAGAGATACTATATAAGGATATTCTGAATAACAATGCACAGATGGCGATTGGCTCATATATTGAAGGTTCGGGAGAAGAGTTTCCTGAGATAGCTGAGGACGTGAAAGTATCGGTGCTTACTGACAGTGAAAAATTCAAAGGGCTGTTTGGTGATCAGAAGCTGCAATTCATCGTATCTTGGGGAAGATTGTACTCTAGAGCTCTTTTTGAGGATATCAAGTATCCGGATGGAAGAATACATGAGGACGAATATCTTGCACACTATCTTCTTTATAGGGCTGAAAAGATCACGGTAAATGACAGTAAGCTCTATTATTACTATAAGGAAGATGGAGGAAATGAAAGTATTACACAGTCGGGCTTTTCTTTGAAAAGACTTGATTGTATAAATGCTCTTGAAGATAGACTGAGCTTCTTTAAAGATTATGGGGATGCTGAGCTTATAGCCTTAATGTATGATGATTTCCTCAAGCGTTTTCAATACTATTATTATGGTGTTCATTATCAGTTTCCGGATGAAGCAGACTTGGCGCGTAATCTTTTTGATGAGTATAAAAACGTATATGAGGAAGGAAAGACGATGTTAAGCGCAGGCAAAAGACTGCGCTATTCGTTATTTATCATTTTGCCAACACTAAACTACTATTTAAAAATGATAATGAACTCAAAATCAATTAAAACTTGAGGATATCGATAAGATTATGAATAAATTTTTAGAAAATCTGATTAAAAATCATCCAAGACTTGCATGTGCATTGTATGCGTATAAGCATAGTACGGATAAAGAATATATTGCAAAGGCACTTCAGACAGATCCGTATGTGTTGAAGTTTAATAATTTTGGAACGGAGCATACTGACAAGAACATCTATTATATAGAGATTGGAGATGCAAGCGATGGATTTTTTGCTGAGCAGGGAAAGCTCTTAAAGTTTCTTGTATTTGCCGATAGATTTTCATTGACCCCTGTAGTGAGATATACCGAAAAGTATATATATTCAGAGGAGCAGGAGGTAAATGGAAGCTGCAATCCATTTGAATATTATTATGTGCAGCCCTGTGGAATTTTTCCTGACGACATTATGAAGTGTAAAAATGTTGCCAGAGCTGAGTACATACATACTCAGATAGATGATATTCTTTCCAAAAAGGAGGGGGATTATCAGGTATCTGATGAGTATATCGATATGCTTGCAGCTGTTGAGAGAAAGTATGTCAAGCTCAATCCTGTAGTGCAAAAGTATATTGATGATTCATTGTCTAAAATGGGAATTGATAATAATACCTTGGCAGTACATTACAGAGGAACTGATTATAAGCAGGAATTTAACGATCATCCACTTTTCATTGGTGCTAAAGAGTATGTGGAAAAGGCGCGTGAGATATTTGATAAGGGTGGATATGGCAGTGTTTTCCTAGCAACCGATGATGCGAAGGCAGTTGAAATATTTAAAGCTGTATTTAATGATAAGTTAAAACTTTATACTGATGTTTTCAGGTCTGAGGGAGATGTTTCGGTCGCATTTAGTAAAGACTCAAGGGAACTGCATCATTATAAACTTGGACTTGAAGTTATGAGAGACATGTATTCTTTGTCACACTGCGGAGGTCTTGTCGCAGGTGTCTCACAGGTGAGTCTGGCAGCAAGGATAAATAAGCGAAGCAGAAATGAAAAGTATAGAGATGTAAGCATAATATTTAAAGGGACGGCCAGCAATTCCAGAGAATGCTATGGATTTTATGGGAAATAAAATATGAAGATAGTACACATTGTAACGCAGGATTCGTATGGCGCAGGAAGAGCAGCAATAAGGATAAGTGAGGCTTTAAATAATGCAGGCCAAGAGTCAAAGGTTTGTGTTATAGATAAGCAAAGTGATGCAAAGGTAGTATACTTAGGCGACGGCTTTAAGAATAAGTTACAGGTTAAAATATATAATAAGCTCAACAATTTTAAAAATAGAAAAATAGTTAAAGATGGATATTTTCAAGTAGAAAAATATGGCAGATCTTTTTCTGAAGTATCAGAGATAAAAGATGCAGATATTATCCATATCCATTGGATAAATGACGGATTTTGGTCAGAAAGTTTTTGGAATCATCTTTTAAAGTTGAAAAAGCCTATAGTCTGTACTCTTCATGATATGTGGCACTTTACTGGAGGATGTCACTATGATAATTACTGCAATAAATATGTAGAAGGTTGCAATAATTGTCCTATGCTTATAAGACCTGCTGACAGAGATGCTTCATATAATGCATCGATTCAAAAGATTCATTATTTTGGCAAGAGTAAAATGCTTTTTGTGGGCTGCAGTAGCTGGATAACAAATGAATTTAATAAAAGTTATATAGCAAAGCAAAGCAAAAAGTCCTGCATCTGTATACCAAATTCTATATGTGACAGGATCTTTAAGAAAAATGATAAGTACGCATGCAGGGAAATACTTAACCTGCCTAAAGATAAGAAACTTATACTATTTGGTGCTTTAGCTTCGACATCAGATGCCAGAAAGGGATATGATCATATAAAAGAAGCATTGAAGATACTTGATTCTGAAAAATATGAGTTAGTCCTGTTTGGCAGTGAAGTGGTCAATGATTTTGACGGTTTTACAATTCACAATATGGGATACATAAGGGATGATCTGCATTTGGCATTGCTTTATGGTGCATCTGATTGTTTTGTGGCTCCGTCTATACAGGAAAATCTGGCAAATACAGTGATGGAGTCATTGTCATGTGGAACACCTGCTGTTGCGTTTAACATAGGTGGGATGCCGGATATGATTAAACATAGAGAAAACGGATATCTTGCAGAGGCTTTTTCAGAGAAGGATCTCGCATATGGAATCCAATATTGTACTGATAATTGTGATACCCTCGGGGAAGAAGCAGTTTCGTTTGTAAGAAATAGTTTTTCTGAAGCACGTGTAGCTGATCTGTATATAAAAGCTTATAAAAGTATGCTGTGAAAGGATTTTAGATAAATGTCATCGAAGGCGATAACAGACGAAGAACAGAAGCAACTAATATTAGATATGCTTGATCTTATAGATAAAAGATGTCGTGAGAAGGGATACACATATTGGCTTTTCTGGGGAACTTTACTAGGTGTTATAAGACATAAAGGTATGATTCCGTGGGATGATGATATCGATATTGCAATGCCTAGAGAGGACTATGAGAAATTCGTAGAAGATATAAAAAAGAATCCTTTGGCGACAAATATTCACTTCGTAGATAATGCACATCCTGTAAAGGCTTTTTATCCTAGTGCTTTTGGCAAAGTATGCAGAAGTGATACGGTTATTAAGTATCCGAGTTATGGAGAAAAATATGAAATGGAAGTCTCTATTGATGTGTTTCCGATGGATGGTGTTTCAGAGATTGAAAGTGAACGTCTGGAATTATCGAATCGGCTTGATAAGCTTTCTGATAATATTAATCGCTGTGTGTATATGCCTGCAAAGGATGGACGAAGCGTATTTCGATACGGGCTTGCGCTGCTTAGGCGAAATTGCAGACTTGCATTTTTGTATGAAAAGTGGATAAGAGAAAAGACTAAGCTGATTGAAGGATATAAGAGATTTGCATCTTCAAAGTATTGTGGATTTCCATCTAATATAAATATAAGGGGAAGAAGACTTGTATTTGAGAGGCAGTGGTTTGAAACAATATATATGGAATTTGAAGGTAAAATGATGCCTGTTCCTGCAGGATATGATGATATCTTAGAAATTGTTTTTCCTAATTACATGGAGCTTCCGCCTGTAGAGGAGCGCGTTTCGCATCACGATTATACATCTGTTGAATGGAGATAAGGATCAATGAATATTGTAGTTTGGGGCACTGCTGGAAATGCCAGTCGTTTCATAAAAAAGATACTTCCGGTATGTGCTGAAGAAATGGGGATTAATATAGTATCTGTTGCAGATGATTGTGAAGCTCGCGAAGGCAGTTGTTTTTGCGGATATAAGGTTGTACATCCTAAGAATATAGATAGCAGAACAGGTGTTGATTATATAGTTCAGCTTGAAACTTTTTCTGGAGTAGGAATTGATGAATCAAAAGCATTACTTCCTTCTGAATTAAGAAATAAGCTTATAGATTTGCCTGATTTCTGCAAGGTAATCAATTCGAGTGGTTTTTGGAAAGACAAGTCCGTTTTATTCATCGGAGATAAAGATGAATTGGATGGATATGCATATGGTGCAAAGTACATTTTTAAGCACCATGAGTATTATGAAAATATAGAAAAATTCAGTGGTAATTGCTCTGATTTTGATTATATATTTACCTGTGGAAAGTGGTATACGAGTCAGGAACAGTCAGTTAAAGAAGGTAATATTATCAGAAAGGCTGTTCTTGAAAAGTATAAATATGATGAAGACAGGATTTTGGACAGCACTGTTTGGGGCGTATATCTTCATTCGGGTAACTGTCTTATAAATACAAATGGTGAGTTGAATCCTGACAAAAAGTTTTTGGTGTTAACTTTTGACAGGTATTGCGGGTGGGCTATAATTCAATTATTTTTTGCACATCAGATAGAGTTTGCAAGAAATAATGGATATATCCCGGTTATAGATATGAAAAACTATAAAACGCAATATATTTCGGATGAAGATTTAGGCAAGGTTAATGTCTGGGAAAAGTACTTTGAGCAGGTTTCAGAGTATAGCCTTGAAGAAGTCTATAGCAGTAAGACAGTTTATCTATGTGGAAAAAGATTTAATAATGATGTTGATAATAATGGGAAAATTAGGTATAACTTTACTTTGAATCAAGAATTTTCCGAATTAAAAAATAGTATTTTTCCAAAGAATGGAGAAAAAGTTTTGGGAGTAGTATATCGTGGAACAGATTTTTCTTCAGCCTTTGATCATCCAAAACCAATTGATATCGGAGAGTTTATCGATGGAGTTGAAGCATATAGAAAGAAAATAGGATACGATCATATTTTCCTGGCAACGGAAGTAGAAGATGTCGTTGAATTGTTTAAGGAAAAGTATGGCGAAAAGGTTTCATGCGTTTCACAGCAGCGGTTTAAGAAAGATGAAAAAAGATTTCTTGCAAATGTAAAATTTGACAGAAAAGATGATGAACATATAAAAAGTATAGATTATTTATCGGTATTATATTTATTAACTTGTTGTGATTCAATATACGGTATTTATTGTGGTTCTACACGTTATGCAAAGGCATTTAGCGATAAATATGAGCATTATTATACTTTTTCCGGGGTTAAAAACAAATCATTACACAATAAAATTACCGATATTGAGGATAAAATATTTAGAAAAATAGCCAGAAATTTAAAGATCGGTGAATACTCTGCGAGAAATAGTATCGGGTAAATTGCTGGAACAAATATTTAATTAGATTTTAATGTATAGAAGGGGAAGTTTTGATGAAAAAAAAATTATGTGTATGCATACCTACATATAATAGACCCGATAATATTAGTTGGAAATTATATAATGAGCTGGATGTATATAATAAATACAATATTGATGTTTATATATGGGATTCCAGTCCGGATAACCGTACGGAAGAAGTAGTATTAAAGTATAAAGAGAAGATCAATAATCTTCATTATGTGAAGATACCATCATCCGTACATTCAAATAAAAAGATATACATGATCTTTCAGAATGCAGATCTGATCAGTAAATATGAATATATATGGACATGTACGGATGCATTGTCATGGCAAGAGGTTGTTTATTCATCTATTTTAGATGCGGCAAATAAAGATAAATATGACTTTATAATACCTGATAACAGAGATGTTGAGAATATTGGCACCAAAGAGTATTCTGATGCTAATATTCTTTTTCATGATTTTTGCTGGCACATGACATTGTATGGCGCTACAGTTGTTCGTTGCGATACAATACTTAGGAATGTTGACTGGGAATCATTTGAAAAGAAGTATTTTGTAAAAAATATGATCAATTTTTCTCATTTGGCATTCTATTTTGAGAAGATTGCAGAACTTGATAATTTTAATGCATTGCATATATCATACAAAGATGTAGTGGTTATAAGCAGAGCGTTTGTGATCCGATCAGGATGGCACAAGGATGTATTTGATGTCTGGCTGAGATTTTGGCCGGATACCATTAAGGCTCTTCCTGATATATATAAAGATAAAGATGAAGTTATACAGAGGGGAAATAAGAACGCAAAGGTATTTTCCAACTCTAATCTTTTAGGCTATAGATGTGCTAATGTGCTAAATAGCAGATCGTTTTCAGAATATAGTGATGCGATCAGAAAGTATTCAGGGGCAGATTATAATTATGCTAAAACTCTCGTATCCAAGCCTGCAGTTTTTTGCAAGAAACCCGAGAATATAATTCGTCTGCTGCTTCATCATATTAATATGGTTTTGCTTTTAAAGAATTTCTGTAAGGAATATAAAAATCTGTATATTTGCGGATATGGAGAGTATTATGAGCAAATTGAGAAGATGCTCAAATTGTTCAGAGTGAAGCCTGATGGTGTGATCAGATTCCCATTGGAATTGAAAGGAAGAAATACATTTAATATTGACGAGTACGAAATGGAAGATTTTGAAAAGTTAGATGATAATACGGGGATCATACTTGCGGTAGAATTAACATGTCTGAAATATATGCAGGAAATGCATATGCTTGACAGATGGCCGAAGAAAAATGTATTTAGTGAATACTTTTTTAAGAGAAAAGGTTTTAGGACATATAGGGAAGAGTAGAGAGCGAGAATGAAGTATTTTAAAGATGACAGATCAAGTGTAATTAAGTTTATTATATTTTGTGTCATTTGTTCCAGAGTAGCAATGTTACTTTTATATATTGCTATTTTTAAGAATTATAGCATTACTGATTTTATTAATCATGTCAGTCAATGGGATGTAAAGTGGTATGAGAATATAGTAAATGCCATAGTACATAATGATTATATGGGTTACTCGCATGTTGATGGGGATATTTATGAGCATGCTGTGTGGGCATTTTTTCCATTATATTCAATTACAATAGCTCCGTTTTATTATTTTCTATCACCATTCATGTCAATTTACCAAGTTGGTATGATGTTGAATGTTGTTTATTTTTCTTTAGCTATGTATATTGGCCACAAATATATAATGCTGACTAGAAATGACATAAAAAGGAGTTACATTTATATTTTTTTAATGTCATTTGGCCCGTGGAATATGTATTTTTTCGTAATGTATACGGAGTCCTTATTTTTATTATTGCTTACATTATGTTTCTATTATTTAAAAAAGAAAAATTATATTTTAATGGGTGTTTTTGGAGCATTGCTGAGTGCAACGAGAAATGTCGGTGTGTTATTTGTTTTTGTAGTGCTTTTTGATACTATTAAAAATTTTATTGAAAAAAATCAAAACAAACAGGACAGGTCAGCGTTTTCTTTAATGGGAGAATACCTTAAAGAAGTTATAGATAATTATAAATTAGTACTTGGCACTTGTATGGTTCCTATGGGTCTTTTCTCTTATATAGCATTTTTGGAGCATGAGTTAGGAGATGGTTTGGCTTTTGTACATGTTCAGGCCGGTTGGAGCAGAGTTAGCGGTATAAAGTCTTTTATAATTAACATTAAAGAGGCGGCATGGAATGTTTTTCCTCCCGATATTTTAGTTACTGCTTTTTTTGTAGCTATCGTTTTTGTAATAGTGCTTATTAAGGATAAAAGATATGAAGAGGCTGTTTTTCCTGGAATTATTTTGATTGTGGCAGGTATGAGCTCCTTCATGTCTATTCCGAGATTTATGTTGGGATCTTTTACTGTGTGTCTGGCTTTCGTCGATCAGTTATCCAAGATGTCAACGCTAAAGAAATTAGTTATCGGCTTTTTTCTTATCATATTTTCAATAACCATATATAGAGCATATTTGCTTGGAAATACTGTATTATTTTGAGGTGTGTTGATGAAAACTTTAAATTATGTATTATCAATTATAATGGTAGCTGTTTATCTTATCATTTTTGTGAAGGCTTTTGATACAAGCAGAGCAAATGATATATATGAAGCATACTACATTGACAAAACAATCGAAAGTATTCCATATGGGGTGAATTTGGAAAGAAAAAAATGAGTATAAAACCAGATAAAACAACGATATATAAATTATTAATCCTTCTTTTTGCAATAGTGATGTCAGCGATTACTATTATTAATTATAAGTCACATTCTTTTATGTATGATGAATTATATACGCTATCTTTTGTTAGTAAGAAAATAAGTTTTGCTGATATGATGAAAATATTCATGACAGATGAGGTAACAAATCCGCCACTTTATAATATTTTCCTGTATTATTGGTATAGGATAGTTCCGGCTAGTGAGATATGGCTGCTTATACCTAATATTATATTTTTTCTTATAGGTATTTTTATTACCGGAAGGCTTATAACAAAAGTGAGCGGGCATATAGAGTATTCTTTGTTGATAATGATGATTGCATGGATAAACGGAAATTCATATTTGTATATGCTTTATTATCTTAGGAGTTATGCAATGCTATTTATGTTTTCTGCGGTTGTTTTATATATGTATCACAAGACAGAGAATAGTGGGAAAATCAGCGATTGTATACTACTTGGAACTTTTATGACATGTGTAGCATTGACACATTATTATGGGATTTTTCTGGTTGCTGCATTTGGGATATATTCATTTTGGATTTTTATAATAAAAAGAAGATCATTGATATTTTTTATACCATATATTATTTCAGGAGTATTAACCGGTATTTATCTTTTTGCTGCAACCTTAAATCGCACAAAGAGTCTTTCGTCATATTGGGCAGGTGTGCCTACGTTAAGTAGTATAGTGGATGTTTTTAATGTCTTCTTTGTTGACAAGGATGTTATAGCTATTTTTGCATTTTCAGTAATAGTTGCATTTATTATTCGATTCTTGTTAAAGAATTTGAAAATATCAGGAGAGGAACTCAGCCTTTGGCAGATAAGCATTTGGTGCGGCTTTTTCGTGATTCTTATAGTATATATTTATGGAAGGTATGTCAATCCAAACGGAAGTATATTCATAAGCAAATATTTTCTGGTCATATATCCTGAAATGCTTTTACTTTACGCGTTTTCACTTGATATAATATTAGAGGCTATTTATGGATGCATTGTATCAAAGCTGGATATTCCAGAAGTGATCAGAAACGGCTTTGTGAGTGTATCGTGCTTTGGCATATGCATTTTAACCGTTATCTCTATGTTTCGCTGGAATATCGTAGGTCGTGTAGAGGATGTTTTTAATCTTAAGCCACAGAACAGGTTAATGGCTGAATTTATTAAAGAGAATATAGATGAAAATTCAGCTGTCCTTGTTTATAGAAAAAAAGATAGTCAGTGGGATGTCCCTTATTATCCGGTAAAGGGGTTTAAGGAGTTTTATCTTGGTGAAAAATATGAAAATATAAACATTGTATCTGAGCAGAGTGAGATAAATAAATATGATAAAATCTATTTGTGGTATACTATGTTTGCACCAGCAATTTATAATAACTCTAAGAATACGGTTGACGAAGAAGTAGTCGCAGATATGAGTGGATTTAAGCTGATTAAAGTGAATCAAGCTGAGGGGCTTATTCAATTTGAAAAGGATTAAGTGCGAAAGTATGCAATTTAAAGATGCTTTAGATGAAAAGCTAAAATAAAGGAATTTGAGAAAAATGAAATCAAGATATTTAGTAACAGGGGCTACAGGTTATGTAGGTTCTATGTTCGTTAAAGATCTTTTAAATAAAGAGGCTGATATAACAGTATTAGTAAGAAATGAAGAAAAAGCAAAGGCAATGCTGGCTGAAAGTATAAAAATGCTTTTGGGTGATATTACCGATAAAAGCTTTATGGACAGTATTGATGGAGAGTATGACTATATTTTTCATTTTGCTGCTACAACCAAGTCTGCAACAATGGTATCATGTCCTGTGGAGACAGCTGATGGAATTGTTGAAGGCACAAAATATATACTGGAGCTCGCAAAACGCTGCAATGTAAAAAGTATGGTTTATGTATCATCTATGGAAGCTTATGGTGACATTGACTGCTCAGATGGACATAGGGCAAAAGAGGATGAGCTTGGTAATATTGATCTGTTTAGCCCACGAAGCTGTTATCCTATGGGAAAGAGAATGGCTGAGCATCTGTGCTTTTTGTATTGGAATGAATATGGAGTTCCGGTTAAGATAGCAAGACTTGCACAGACTTTTGGAAAAGGGCTATTGCCTGGTGAAAACAGGGTATTTGCGCAGTTTGCTAAATCCGTAATAGATAAAAAAGATATCGTTCTCAAGACAAGAGGCCTGTCAATGGGAAATTACTGTGAAATCACAGATGTTATACGAGGACTTCATATTTTATTGGAAAAGGGCAGTAATGGAGAAACGTATAATCTTGTAAATGAGAATAGTACTATGCGTATCTGCGATATGGCGGAAATGGTCGCAAATGAGATTGCGCATGGTGAAATCAAAGTGGTATACGATCTTGACGAAAGCAATGCAAGTGGGTATGCAGCAGACACAGGACTCAGGCTTTCTGGTGAAAAGATGAGAAAACTGGGCTTTGAAGCAAATATAAGCCTAAAGGAAACATATCTTGAGATGATTGAAGAGCTCAAAGGAAAGGATTAAATCAGCATATGAATATTGGAGTAATATTTGCCGGAGGCTCCGGCAGACGTATGCATAGTAAGGATAAGCCAAAGCAGTTTTTGGAGATGTATGGCAAGCCTATTATTATATATACACTTGAGCATTTTGAGAATAGTCCGGATATAGATGCTGTAGTTATTTCATGTATCGAGGAATGGATACCGTATCTTGAGAGCCTGATCTATAAGTATAGAATTGAAAAAGTAAAAAAGATCGTTCCCGGTGGAAAGACCGGTCAGCTGTCGATATACAATGGATTGAATGCGGCTCAAGAGGTCTCTGGTGGAGATAAGTCTATCGTTTTGATCCACGATGGTGTAAGACCTCTTATCAATACGGGGTTATTATCTGACTGCATTAATTCAGTTAAGAACTATGGTAATGCGATCACTGCCGGAATTGTGACTGAGACAATAGCTGTAGTTGATGAAGAAGGATATGTTACAAATCTTCCTGAAAGGAAAGATTCCAGAGTTGCGAAGGCACCTCAGTGCTTTTGGCTTGATGATATCCTGACTGCTCATAATAACGCTCTGACCGAGGGTAGAGACGATTACATCGACAGTTGTTCTATTATGAAGCACTACGGACATAGACTTCACATGATTGTTGGACCAGCGGAGAATATAAAGATTACAACTCCGGAAGATTTTTATATAATGCGTGCATTTATTGAAGCTAAGGAAAATGCTCAGATGTATATGCCCGAAGAGCAGTAAAATGGAGGATAAGTATAATTAATGGGATTAGTAATGCTGAAAAAAATTAACTATGTCCTTGATAAAGGGCAGAAGTTAAATCTATTGATCTTGATGCTTGTTATCATAGGTGGATCTTTTCTTGAAACGCTTGGAGTGTCAGCTATTTTGCCGCTGGTTAATATTATTTCCAAGCCTGAGATAATAGAAGATGAAACATCTAAGTACTACTTGATCAAAAATATGCTGTCAATTCCAGATGCAAAGACATTTGTACTTGTAATGGCTATTGTGCTGATTGCAGTTTATATAATTAAGAACCTATATCTAAGCTTTATGTATAATCTTCAATATAGGTATACGTTCAACAATCAGCGTAAAGTATCATACAGGCTTATGCAATGCTATTTAAGTCAGGATTATCTTTTCCATGTGTCTCACAATGTAGCTGATCTTCAGCGAAACTGCAGCTCGGATGTAAATGGATTTTTTCAGGTTGTCCTCAATATCATTCAGCTTGTTACAGAAGCGTTTACATGCTTGTTCCTTGTAACTTTCCTTTTGATGCAGGATGTTGCAACTACTTTGGCAGTAGTAGTTTTGATGTCTGGTTTTATAGTGTTTTTGATCTTCTTTTACAGAAAGAAGATGACAGCATTGGGACAGAAGGGACGTGAGCTTGGAGCTATTCAGGGCAAATGGTTTTTGCAGGCATTTGGAGGCATTAAGGAGATCAAAGTTCAGAACAAGGAGCAGTATTTCCTTGATCATTATGACGAGAGCTATAGGAATTCTGTAAAGATTACACGTCAGCAGGCTGTGCTCGGTATTTTGCCAAGACCTATCATGGAGACAGTATGTATATGTGGACTTTTAGGTTTTATGGCTGTTCGTATTTACCTTGGTGCGCCTATGACAAACTTTATTCCGATAATGTCTGTATTTGCGGTTGCTGCAGTGCGTATGCTTCCTTCGTTCAACAGAATAAGTGGATGCATAAGCATGATAATGTACAGCAAGCCTTCTTTAGATGCAGTATATGAAGATATCCATGCGATAGAGGGACTTAGGCAGGAAGTAGTAAAGGATAATAATGATACAACAAAGATAGAGCTTGATGATGCTCTCAGATTAAAGGATGTAACTTTTGCATATCCTTCAAAGCCGGATAAGATCATTGTTGATAAGGTTTCATTCGATATTCCGAAGAATAAGTCTATAGCACTTATAGGCCCTTCTGGTGCTGGTAAAACTACACTTGCTGACGTTATCCTTGGTGTGCTTGAGCCGCAGGAAGGTCATATATATGCTGATGATATAGATGTATATGAGCATCTTCATTCATGGCACAAGATTGTTGGATATATTCCACAGAGCATTTATATTATTGATGATACGGTCAGAAATAACGTAGCTTTTGGTGTTGATCCATCAGAAATTGATGATGCTGAGATCTGGAGAGCACTTGAAGAAGCACAGCTTGCTGACTTTGTAAGAGAGCAGCCTCTTGGTCTTGACAGCAATATCGGTGCGGGCGGAGTGAAGATATCAGGTGGTCAGAGACAGCGTATCGGTATTGCGCGTGCACTCTACCGCAATCCTAAAGTACTCATTTTGGATGAGGCAACATCTGCACTTGATAATGAAACAGAGTCTGCTGTTATGGAGTCAATAGAGAAACTTGCTGGTTCAAAGACCATGATCATAATCGCACACAGACTTACTACTATAAGAAATTGTGATCTTATTTATGAAGTAAAAGATGGAAAAGTCTCACCTAAGACAAAGGATGAGGTGTTTAGTAAGTAATGGGTATAAGGCTACGGCATCTAAAAAAAGAAGATGCACAGTATATGCTTGAGTGGATGAAGGACGCAGATATAACGCAGTATCTTGATGGAAGTTTTGAGGATATATCATTAGACGGTTGCGAGAAGTTTATTTTGAGTTCTGCGTTTAGGATTTCACGTCAGGATTTTGCCATTGCTGATGAAATGGATATCTACCAGGGTACAGTAAGTCTCAAAAACATTGATGATGAAGATATGACAGCGGAGTTGTCAATAGTTTTGAGAAGCTGTGCCATTGGCAGCGGTTATGCCATAGAGGCGATCAGACAGCTCAAACGTATAGCTTTTTCGGGTATAGGGCTCAAGAAGATTTTTATAAACGTTGACAGACGAAATATGAGAGCAATCCGGTTTTATGAGAAAATAGGCGCAGAAAGGATTAAGGACGAGGGAGACATCATATGCCTTTTGATAAAAAACGATCTCTGACAGTTTATATATGTGTTGCCCTGGGGGTTTTTTGTATGATGTATTTCTATATCCCTAGTATTATAAGGATAGATTTTACCTCATGCAGTTTTCCTATTTTTCTTGCCGGTGCGATCACTGTTCATTTTTTTAAGGCACTGAGGCTTTATATTATTTTATTGGGATATGGTATTTCATTCAGGCAGTTCTTGCATATTTATGCGAGAACTACTTTTGTCAATCTGATTTTTCCATTTAAGTCGGGAGAGTTTTTTAGAGGCTACTACATTGGGAATCAAGTAAATAGCTACTATAACGGATATATGATAACCATTGCGGACAGATTTGCCGATACATGTGCTTTGATATCGTGTGTTGTAGCTGCGTGTACATTAGGATATATGAAGTTTTCTAATATCTATGTCTTCTTCACATTGTTTCTTATTCTGATATTGATGGCATATTGGCTCTTTGAGCCACTTTATGATTATTGGAATCATTTTTTGATCATAAAGAAAGGAACTAAGAAAAGGCTGAATGCATTAAAAGCTCTTGAAATACTAAAAAAAGCTTTTTTGCGATTGAAGTCTGTGATTGGTGGACGTTTTATTATTCTATATATCTTGTCTGTATTTGCATGGACAAGTGAAACTGTAATGCTGCATAGCGTGTTTGGAGGACAGCTTGGCGGCATGAGTATATACTTAAATGAAATAATGACAGATGAAAGTATCACAGAAAATATTGTATATGTTGTTGCAAGTATTACGGTTTTTGCCATTATAGAGATTGTTGCTTTGATCATTCCGAAAGTGAAGAGTGTAAACTTATGAAAAGGATCGTTGTATATGACAATTGCATAAAACCAAATGAGATAATAAGAGAAGTCATTGGCGATAAGGGTTTTGGAGATGTCGTAGTAAAGCGAAGGAAGCTGTCTGATACATATTTTGAAAAGATTGGATTTTTGAGTCCGTATGTTAAGATCAGCTTTGATAATCCTTACGATATAGAGCAGTTTTTGGAAAAAGCAGAGGCCCCTGAAGACGCTAAAGTCATCCATTGTTTTTCTGATCACATCGTGCTTGATGAAACTGAGCTTGAATACACTTTTCAAAAGTTGGATTTCATTAACGAAAATGTACGTGCAGTTAAAGATAAGCGCAGTGTTGCTCTGATGTTTAAGAGTATTTCAGAGTATCTCATTTTTCTGAGAAAGTTATTGCGACATGGCATCGATCAGACAGTAAGTGAATATGAGTTTATTGAAACGCCGGTTGACGGAGTTGCTTTTATCGGAGATATTATCAATTTTATACAATGCATTACGGGCAATTTTGATTCCAGATATTTCAATTCACTTAAAGGTGATGAGTTCTGCATTAGAAAGTATTCGACCAATAAGGTGAAAATTGAAAGTGAATACCGCTATTGGCAGCTTCTGCCTCAGAATATGAAGCGATGGGTAGTAATGCCATATGATTATAAAGATGATGGTGAATGCTCGAGCTATGCAATGGAACGTCTTTACATGACTGATGTTGCAATAAAGTGGGTACATGGCTCAATAGGGATTGATGAATTTTCTACACTTTGTGATATGTATTTTGCTTTTTATAATGAAAGAAGCAAAAAAGAGATCACAAAAGAGCAGTACATGAGTAAAAATAGAGAACTCTATGTAGAAAAAGTCAGGGAAAGGATCGAAGATTTAAAGAAGCTTAAAGAATATGATAAAATTCGTGGGATTATAGCTTCTGATGAGCATCTGGTTGATATTGATCTTATTTTTGAAAGATATCTTGATTTAAAAGACAGGATTGAAAAATCTTCCGAATGCAATTATGTTTCTGTCATTGGCCATGGAGATCCTTGTTTTGCAAATGCGATGTATAATCGTTCTACGCATACATTGAAGTTTATAGATCCAAAGGGTGCACTTACAGAAGAAGAATTATGGACAGATCCATATTATGACATTGCAAAATTAAGTCATTCGGTTTGTGGCAACTATGATTTCTTTAACAATGCACTTTTTGATATCAATCTTGATGAAACATTTACACATAGAATAAATATTCCATTTGACAATTCACCCTATAAAGATGTATTTTGTGAAAAGGTGACAGCAAATGGATATGATTACTTAAGGGTACGCTTATATGAGGCATCTTTATTTTTGTCGATGCTCCCTTTACACATAGACTATCCTCATAAAGTACTTGGATTTATTATTAATGCTGTGAATATATTAGATGAGATAGGAGCAAACTTATAATGGATAAAATATTTGTAACACGTTCATCTATTCCTTCTTTAGATGAATATATGGAGGAGATTCGTCCGGTATTTGAGAATCACTGGCTTACAAATGCAGGTGCAAAGCATAATGAGCTCAGAGATAAATTAAAAAAATATCTTGGCGTAGACAATTTAGAGCTTCTTGTTAATGGACACATGGCACTTGAGATTGCACTCGAGATGTTTGGTCTCAGATCTGGAGAGGTCATCACAACTCCATTTACATTTGTTTCAACAACTAATGCCATTGTAAGGCAGGGACTTAAGCCTGTTTTTTGTGATGTAAATGATGATGATTATACAATTGATGTGAGTAAGATAGAGGAGCTTATAACCCCTGAAACAGTTGCTATAATGCCTGTTCATGTATATGGAAATATCTGTGATGTGGATGCCATAGAGGCAATAGCAAAGAAACATGGTCTTAAGGTTATTTATGATGCATCACATACTTTTGGCGAAAAGTACAAGGGAAGAGGCGTTGCTGATCTCGGTGATGCTTCAACATTCAGCTTCCACGCTACAAAGGTTTATAATACTGTCGAAGGTGGTGCTATAGCGTGTCATTCTGATGAGCTTGAGCAGAGCATACGGGTTATCCGAGATTTTGGAATCGTTGATGAAGAGACTACTACAATGGTGGGTCCTAATGCTAAAATGAACGAGTTTGCTGCAGCTATGGGACTATGTAATCTGAGACACGTAGACAGCTGGATAGCAGAGCGTAAAGAGGCATATGACTATTACATGGAAAAGCTTGATGGTGTAAAGGGTATCAGACTAAATAGATACCATGAAGGCATAGAGCCAAACTACGCATACTTCCCGATAATTGTCGACGAAAACGAGTATGGCGAGTCCAGGGATGAGCTATATGCAAGACTTCAGAAGGCTGATATTTATGCAAGAAAGTATTTCTATCCGCTTGTAAGTGAGCTTGACAGTTTTAACAAGGAATATGATGCAAAAGAAACACCGGTAGCTTTGAGACTTTCTAAAGAAGTAATGACACTTCCAATGTATGCAGGGCTTTCAAAAGAAGATATCGACAGGATTGTCGAAGTGATTATAAAATAATGAGAATTCTTCTTGTACATAATTTTTATAAGATCACGGGTGGTGAAGATACAGTTTTTAATAATGAAAAGCGCATGCTTGAGAGGCATGGGCACGATGTATTTACCTATACCCGTGATAATCATGAACTTGACAGTTTTAATGTATTTAATAAAGCAATGTCACTTTTTGAGGCAGTATACAGCACAAGGACTTATCGTGATATCATTAAGCTTATCAAAGACAATGATATCGATCTGATACATGTTCATAATACTCAGATGCTGATAAGTCCATCAATATTTGCTGCTGCCCGTGATGCAGATATTCCGGTATTTCAGACAGTTCACAACTTTAGAATGATGTGTCTTAAT
The DNA here is from genome assembly GCA_000746015.1 of Lachnospiraceae bacterium MA2020. GTDB lineage: Bacteria > Bacillota > Clostridia > Lachnospirales > Lachnospiraceae > NK4A144. The sequence goes on from KN050797.1 coordinate 232,024, forward strand.
GCTATTTTTTATCGCGATGGACAAATATGCGAGGATTGTATTGAAAAAGGCTTGAAATGCGGGGTAGCGCACAAGTGCTATAGAGGCAGTGGTGTGCAGTCGCGTCTGGCAATGCGTATACAGATGGCTGCAAGGACACATGGCCTATACAAACATGTAAACTTTATCTGCCTTACTGATTTTAATGCTTCAAAACTGCAAAGATTAAATAAAGTCGGTAAAAGAATCGTTGATCCCAAGAGGATATTTGTTAAGCCAAATTTCATTCCTGAAGAAGAAACAAAAAAGTTGGGCTTCGAAACAAAGAGTATCAAGGATGGAAAGAATTTTATCTATGTCGGAAGGCTTGATAAGGCAAAGGGTATAGATACTATTCTTAAGGCATGTAAGTACCTTAAAGATGGTGTAAAGGTACGGATATGCGGCAGCGGGCCGGATGAGGAATGGTGCCATACATTTGCAAAAGAAGAAAAACTGGAAAATATAGAATTTCTTGGGAATGTAGAGCATTCAGAAGTATTAAAACTTTTGGCAGAATCTGACGCGTCACTGTTTATGTCGAAATGGTATGAAGGTTTCCCAATGACTATTATTGAGAGCTTCAGCGTGGGTACCCCAATGATCGGTTTAAGTCTTGGCAATGGTGGTTCTATCATATCTGACATATATGGAAGTTCTGATATGCTTATAGAAAACAGCGGAAATATTGAGGAGAAGCTGGCTGAGTGCATGAACGATTTTAACGCTTCAAAATACAGCTTTGATGCTGATAAACTCAAGAAATATACAGAAGAAGAGAATTATAATATTCTCATGGACATTTACCAAAAAGGAATTGAATCAAATAATGGGAAAATGTAATTTATGTCCCCGTCGCTGCAATGTAGACAGGCTTAAAGCAGAGGCGGGGGCTTATTGCTGTTCTGGTGAAGAAGTAAAGATTTCGCGTGCTGCGCTGCATTTTTGGGAAGAACCCTGTATATCAGGGACAGAAGGCTCAGGAACAGTATTTTTTACGGGATGCAATCTGCAGTGTGTATACTGTCAAAATAGAAGCATTGCAAAAAATACAGTTGGAAAGGTTGTTTCTTTGGAGCGGCTTGCCGATATATACTTTGAATTACGTGATAAGGGTGCTAATAACATAAATCTTGTTACACCAACTCATTATCTTGTGCCTGTGATCAAGTCGATAGAGCTCGCAAAAAAGCGGGGCTTTGATCTGCCGTTTCTATACAATTGTTCCGGATATGAGACGGTAGAGAGCATAAAGGCATTGGATGGCCTTATAGATATCTATCTTCCGGATTTTAAGTATATGGAGACAGATATTGCATTGAAGTATTCAAATGCACCGGACTATCCGGAAGTCGCTAAAAAGGCGATTTCTGAAATGATTCGTCAACATCCATTCCAAAGACTTGACAGCCGTGGTATAATGACCGATGGCGTTATTGTCCGGCATTTACTTTTGCCGGGGCATGTACTGAATTCAAAGAAAGTCATCCGCTATCTCTATGAGACATACGGTGACAAGATAACGATCAGCATCATGAATCAGTACACCCCAATGCCGGGAGTTGAGAATATATGTCCAGAGCTAGGGCGGCGAACAAAGAAAAGTGAGTATGACAGGCTTATTGATTTTGCCATCAGGATAGGTGTGAAAAATGCCTTTATGCAGGATTGTAGTGTCGCTAAGGAAAGTTTTATTCCGGATTTTGATAGTTGTGAGGGCGTATGAACTTAGCGTTGTAATGCCTGTTTACAGTGCGACGGTCATTTTGACGAGTCGCTTGATAGAAGTTTTTATTTGAAAGTGAGAAGATTTTTGAGTAACGAAGAAAAGATTTTGACAAATGAGACACCTGAAGTTGAGACAATTACCTATGAGGATTCAATGGTAGATGAGCGCATTAAGCGTGCTGTTAAGGAGCTTGGTTTTGAGGCTATGACTCCGATCCAGTCACAGGCAATACCTGTTATGATCGAAGGTAAGGATATACTTGGACAGGCACAGACCGGTACAGGTAAGACAGCTGCTTTTTCAATCCCACTGCTTATGACAGTAGATCCTGAGAATCCAAATCTTCAGGCTATAGTTCTCTGCCCTACACGTGAGTTGGCTATACAGGCTGCTGAGGAGATGAGAAAGTACGCAAAGTATATGTCAAGCATCCGTGTCCTTCCGGTTTATGGTGGACAGGATATCATGAAGCAGATACGCTCCCTTAAGGGAAATGTTCAGATAGTTGTTGGTACACCTGGTCGTGTTATGGATCACATGCGCCGTCATACAATGAAGATGAATGATGTGAAGACTATCGTGCTTGATGAGGCAGATGAGATGCTTGACATGGGCTTCAGAGAGGATATTGAGACAGTACTTGACTCAATGCCGGAGGAGCATCAGACAGCACTTTTCTCAGCTACAATGCCTAAACCTATATTAGAGATTACCAGCAAGTATCTTAAAGAAGATGCTGTTTCACTCAAGATGCCTGCAAAGGAGCTTACAATACCACTTGTTAAGCAGTATTACTATGAGGTTGCCAAGAAGAACAAGGAGGAAGTAGTTGCAAGACTTCTCGACTACTACAATCCAAAGCGTTCACTTATCTTCTGTAACACAAAGAGAATGGTTGATGAGCTTACAGAAAACCTTGTTGGAAGAGGTTATTTTGCAGCAGGTCTTCATGGAGATCTTTCACAGGTTCAGAGAGACCATGTAATGCAGGGCTTCAGAAATGGCTCAGTAGAGATCCTTATTGCTACTGACGTTGCAGCAAGAGGTATTGACGTAAGTGGTGTTGAGGCAGTATTCAATTATGATATTCCTCAGGATACAGAGTACTATGTACACCGTATCGGCAGAACAGGACGTGCAGGCAAGAAGGGCCGTTCCTTCACACTTGTTGTAGGTCGTGAGATCTATAAGATCCGTGATCTTGAGCGTATCTGTAAGACAAAGATCAAGCCACGTACAGTTCCTACTGTTGCTGATATTAAGGCTTCAAAGTCTGAAAAGATCCTTTCAGACGTACTTGAGCTTGTACAGAGCGAGGATCTTTCTGAGATGCAGAGGATCATTGAGGCAAAGCTTGATGATGAGGACTGCACAGCACTTGAGCTTGCAGCAGCTTTCCTTAAGCAGAAAATGGGAGATGAGCCTTTAGAGGATATCCCAACAGAGGACTATTTTGCTGACAGAAAGAAGCGTAAGAGTTCAAAGAACTGGGGCGATGGCGACAGGGGAGACAGAAAATCCCGCAAAGGACATGATCGTGATCGCAAAGGTTTCTCAGATCGCAAGGGTCACAAGGGTGACAAGAAGTCGGACAAGGACAAGGTACGTGCAAAGGATCTTGATAAAAATGGTAATCTGAAGAAAAAGAAACCAAAGAAAGATAGTTGGTGGGAGAGCTTCACACCAGAAAAAAAGAAGAAGAAAAAGCATGAATAATATGAATGAATTGCAGGAAGAAGTCCAGCGCTATAGATCTATAATGAGCTGGTCACGCGAAGTAATTTATGAGTATGTATATGCTGAAGATACAGCATATTGCTATGGGAGCTTTCAGGGGATTTCCAAAGAGGAAATCTCCAAGCCCCAAATATTTGCGCACTTTGAGGACAATCTGAAAGATGGAGGAAAGGTCTATCTGGCAGATGTTCCCAAGGTGCGCTTTTTTTTGGAAGGAAAACTGACAGGGCCTATCGAGATCAGATACAGGTATAAAAACAATGCTTATACCTGGCTTTCTGTTTCGGGCCGGATCTATTATGACTCAGATGAGAACCCTATAAAGCTTATAGGAAAAATTGAAGACATTTCTCTTGAAAAGCAGCAGGAACAGAGTCTTCTTGAAAAAACCGAGCGTGACAAAGTTACAAACTTTAATACCTGGAATGTCGGACTAAAGATGCTCGACAGAGAAACTGACAGTGGCAATCCTGATTATCGCCCGACTATTATCTATATTCATATCACTAATCTGGACGTAATAGCGCATGATATGGGTATGATAATTGGTGATGCGGTTATTTCGCGTATTGCTGCGGCAATAAGGTCTATAACTAAAGATGGAGATGTCAGGATAAGGGTAGCATATTCGTCCTTCGTAATCATGGTAAAAGGTATGAAACAGGGCGGAAATGAAGAATTTGATAATGAATTTAAAATGCGCCTTAAAAGCATATATAAAGGAATTGGCGAAAAGTTTGAGCTTAACTATACAATTCGCTTCTGCAGAACTCTTGTTGAGCTTTTTGATGTTATGCCGGCAGAAGAGAAGTTCTCAGGAAATGATGCGATCAGCAGAAGTAATGGTATTTCAGGAAGTGATGAGATAACGACATTTACTTTTAATCTTCTCGAAAGGGCTGCTGATTTTGACAGTGCCATACAGCTGGTTCTTGAACGTATATGTGTAGAGTTCAGTGTTGATTCCATTCATATTGTATCAAGAGATACAACAACTTCGCAGGAAGTTATTAATTGCATACATGAGGTTGAAATGAAGCCCAGAGAAGGCTTTGGCTCGATACTTGGAATGAAGTTTCAGTTAGAACATTCAGATGCTGAGGCAACTGCCGGAGCGCTTGGCGAAGATGACTGTGCAGTGCTTACTCCGGAGCTTTATGACAGCTTTTCTCCAATGCTTCAGAGGTGTACTACCCGTGATGCAAATATGATGTATTCATCGATAAGATCTGAGAATACTATATGGGGCTTTATAATATATGAGCGATTTGATTCTACTGACAAGTGGACTAGAGAGGATAAGGATAAGCTTAATGAGATCACAAGTATCATAGGCAGCTATATCTTGAGGGATGTTGCAAACAGAGCTTCAGCTGCAAAATCAAATTTCCTTTCATCAATGTCTCATGAGATCAGGACTCCTATGAATGCTATCAAAGGTTTTTCGGAGCTCATATTGTCAGATAAGAATATCAGTGAAAAGACCAAAAAGTATGCATCTGATATCCGGCAGGCATCAAATAATCTGATTTCTATAGTAAATGAAATACTTGATTTTTCAAAGATAGAGTCTGGTAAATTTGAAATCATCGAAGATAAATATTCAATGTCGTCTCTTCTCTATGATGTTACCGCACTTATTGGAATGAGACTGATAGATACACCAATTGCATTTAAGGTAAATATTGATCCGGATCTTCCGGAGGATATGTATGGCGATTCGACCAGAATAAGACAGTTGTTTGTAAATATACTGGGTAATTCCGTTAAGTATACCGAAAAGGGAGAGATCGAGCTCAAGGTATCATGGGATGCGCCGATGAAGGGCAATGATGACAAGGGCAATCTGTTTGTGTCAGTAAGGGATACCGGTATAGGCATAAGGCAGGAAGATATAGGCAAGCTTTTTGATTCATTTACCCAGGTTGATACAAAACGAAATAAGGGAATTCAGGGAACAGGTTTAGGACTTGCGGTGTGCAGGAGTCTTTTACAGCTTATGAATGGGCAGATAAATGTTTCCAGCGAATATGGCAAGGGAAGTATGTTCACATTTTGTGTACCACAAAAGCCTTTGAGTACACAAAAATGTACGTTCATATATGGACAGAGCGGCAAGGAGCATGATGATGGACTTGAAATTCCATTTATTGCACCTTCGGCAAAGATCATGGTCGTGGATGATAACAAGGTTAATCTTGAAGTGGCAAAAGGTCTGATAGAGAAGTATGGAATACAGGTAGTTATTGCATCCTCCGGATATGAGGCATTGGATAAAATTAAAGAAAATCCAAATATGGATGTCATTTTTATGGATCATATGATGCCGATGATGGATGGCATAGAGACCACAAAGGTAATACGAGAGCTTCCGGATGAATGGACTAAAAAAGTTCCTATTGTTGCACTTACCGCAAATGCTATAAAGGGCGTTGAGACGCAGTTTTATAATGCGGGCATGGATGCATTTTTATCAAAGCCGATAGAGATAAAAAAGCTTGAAAGTATTCTAGAGGAATTACTACCAAAGGAAAAGCAGGAAGAAGTACCGCCTGATTACGGAATTGATAAAAATGATGATAATGATGAAGGTCCAGATAAGAAAGTAATACTTAGGGGCATACTAAAGGGCATTGATTTTGAAAGTGGAATAGAGAATTGTCAGGGAGATGTGAAATCATATCTTGGTCTTTTGGATGCGTTTGTAGGGCAGGATCAGCTTGGTACTTCTGATGCCCAGCTGGAAGAAAGAGATATAATGAACTATCGTATCACCGTCCATGCACTCAAAAGCTCAGCGAGATATATTGGTGCAGGTGAGCTTTCCGACTGGGCTAAACATCTTGAAGATCTGGCAAAGGATGAAAAGGTTGATGAGATACTAAAAGATCATGAGAAACTGAGACTGCTTTACAGACCTGTATTTGAATCAGCCAGGGAGGCTTTGGATGTATGTACCGAAAAAAAACCAAACCGAAGTGCTTCATCAGACGCAGATACCCAAAAGCTTATAGATGCGCTTGAAACTATTGCAAAGCAGCTTGATAATTTTGATTATGATGCAGCGGCAGATACGGCAAGAGATGTTTTGGATAGTCTTTAATACTGTTATTTTGCATAATAATATGATAAAATTTTAGTGAAAGTTTATTGTAACTTTTATGAGGAGGGGATATAGTGAACAGAGTCCTTATCATATCAAATAGCTCTAATAAGATGGCTAGTCTTGCTCATGCCTTTGAGGGATTCTATAAGGTAAAGACGGCACTGCTTTCAAGTGCGGATATCACTGAGCAGATAGGTCCTTTTGTGCCGGATTGCATGATATTCTGCGCAGAAGGCATCAAAAGGCAGAGACTGTTTCCTATAATGGATCTTAAAGAAGATACAAGATATGCACGAGTACCGTTTGTACTTCTTGCAAATGAAGAAGACAGAGAGGTATTCAATGAAAATCTCTTTGTGGACCCGGATTATATAGGTGAAGTGACCATAACCGGACCAAAAATCCGTCAGATAGTCGATCGTCTGATAGCTACAATGGGCAGGACAAGAAGGGTGCTTGTAGTCGATGATGACGTTGTTGTCCTAAGACTTATCAAGAGTTATCTTGAGAAAAACTATCATGTTACATGTGTAAAGTCCGGAAATATGGCTTTGCAGTATATGGATAAGCAGATAGCGGATTGCGTATTGCTTGATTGCTTTATGCCGGGAATGGATGGTCCTCAGACTTTGAAAAAAATCCGTGGGACACCAAATGGAAAAAATGTGCCTGTAATATTCCTTACAGGTAATTCTGAGAAAGATATGGTTATGAGTGCACTTTCTCTCAGACCAAGTGGCTTTTTGGTAAAGCCGGTAAAGCAGGATGAGCTTATAGAAAAGATTGAAGAAGCAATGGAATAAAATAAAAGAAGGGAGATGATGGATTGCCCATCATTTCCCTTTACTATTGTTTACGTTTTTGTCGTAGATGTACTTTAAGCCCTTTATCATAAGCATATTGTCCTGAATGATCTCATGACGGCAGTTTGGAATGATAACTTTTGCAAGACCGCCGGTAGCAACAACTGTTGGTGTGTAGCCAAGTTCATCGATAAAACGGTCGATCATCCCGTCGATACGGGAAGCTTCACCGTAGATGATACCGCTTTTCATGCAGTCAACAGTGTTTTTGCCGATATACTTCTTAGGAGCACCGAGTGAGATACGTGGAAGCTGAGAAGTCTGGTTTACCAAGGACTCGAGGGATACATTCACACCCGGTATAATTACGCCGCCTATATAGTCGCCGTTTTTATCAATAACTGTCATAGTAGTTGCTGTACCCATGTCTACTACGATGAGAGGTGCACCATATTCAACCAGGCCCGCAACAGAGTCAACGACAAGATCTGCACCTACTGCAGCCGGATTGTCCATTTTTATGTTAAGACCTGTCTTGAGGCCGGCACCTACGACCAAAGGTGAAATATGGAGGACCATACGTATCGCCTGCTTGATAATGTGAGTGAGCGGAGGCACAACAGAAGAAATGATCGCACCGTCTATGCTTTTTTTATCTATCTTATGAATCTCAAATATAGTCTTAAGAAGAACTGCATACTCAAGCTCTGTCTTGCGTATATCTGTAGATATTCTCTCAGTGAAGTGTATTTTATTGTCATCTACACATCCAACTTCTATGTTGGTATTTCCCATATCGATTGCCAGAATCATGTTAAAAACTCCTATATAATAATTATTACTCTGATAAAATATAACATCAATTCTTTGTTAAAGAATTGACATCAATCAACATAGCACATAGTTATTCAAAAAACAATCTGTATATTGAAAAAAAATGATATAGGTGGTAACTTGTTTAAAGATTATAATGTATAAAATATAAAGAGGGAGTTTACCATGATTGAAAATTTTGAGCTTCTCAAGCGCGAAGAACTTCGCAGATCAAGTATCCTAACATATTGTAATGACACATACAAGCTTCCAAATGACAGTGTTGTAGTCTATGATATGATGCTTCACGGCGGAGCATCAGCAGTTGTACCGGTGATGGAAGATGGTAAGATCCTTATGGTGAGGCAGTATCGTCCAACAGTTGAGCGGGCTACAACTGAGATACCTGCTGGCAAGAGAGATCCGGGAGAAGATTTTCTTGAAGCTGCAAAGAGAGAACTTGAAGAGGAAACAGGATACAAGGCAGGTAAGATGGAACATCTTATTACTGTCATTACAGCTATAGCATACTGCAATGAGAAGATAGAAGTATATGTTGCATCTGATCTTACAAAAACAAAGCAGAATCTTGATGATGATGAATTTATTGAGTTTAGATCTTTTGATATAGAAGAACTTGCACAGATGATATATCGTGGTGAGATCCAGGACTCAAAAACAATAGCTGCTTTAATGGCATATAAGAATAAAATTGCAGAAAATAATGCATAATTATAAAAAAATCAAAGTTTTTTTATCACAATATATTGCGAGGTATTTTATGTCTACCTCTGATATATTGTGATTTTTGTTTCAAAATGGCATAAATGCCCAATTTATCCGAAAAAAAACGTTTGCATTTCGGTGGATTAGCCTATATAATGTCTTTACCGCGCGATTGGGGAGTCGTGCTTTTTTTAACTCGGAGAGGGCAAGCTATGGAAAACACGCTAACAGGATTTATTGGCTACTTACATGATGTAAAAAAAGCCTCTGTAAATACAGAGCTTTCATATAGACGAGATATCGCACGACTTATCAGTTTTTTATCTTCAAAAGGTTTATCGCATGTAGAAGATGTTACAGAGACAGATCTTTCTTCATACGTACTTGATCTTGAAAGAAAGAATTTTACTGCAGCGACAGTATCGAGGCATATAGCTTCGATGAAGTCATTTTTCCATTATGCACATAGGATGGGAAAGATCGCATATAGTCCTGCAGAGAATATTAAGGCACCTAAAATCGAGAAAAAAGTCCCGACTATCATGACTACCACGGATATAGTCAAGCTGCTCGAGGCGCCGAGCGGGGATGCACCAAAGGATCTTCGTGACAAGGCGATGCTTGAGCTTTTGTATGCGACAGGTATTCGTGTAAGTGAGCTTATTTCACTTAAGACAACTGATGTCAATCTTGCAATGGGATACATTGATTGCCATGATGATGACAAAGACAGGGTAATACCTTTTGGAGCTGAGGCAAAAACAGCTCTTATAAAGTATCTTGCGGAAGCAAGAAATGCAATGATAATGGATGATAGTGAGACTTCACTATTTGTAAATTGTTCAGGAGTCCCGATGTCTAGACAGGGCTTTTGGAAACTAATAAAGTACTATGCAAAGAAGGCTGGTATTGAGGTTGATATAACACCTCATACTTTAAGACATTCATTTGCAGCTCATCTCGTTGAGAATGGAGCAGATCTGCATGCAGTGCAGGAGATGCTCGGACATTCAGATATTTCAACTACACAAGTATACGCCAATCTTGTTCAGACACGACTTAAGAAAGTCTATGAACAGGCACATCCAAGAAGATAAAAAGCATTTCGCCATTGTTTTGGCGAAATGCTTTTTTTCTATGCTAATACTAAAGTTTTTATACAAGATCAGCAATCTGGTAGATAAGTCTTTCAGAATCTTCGAATCCAAGACATGCATCTGTGATAGACTGGCCATATACCATATGGTCTGATATCTTTTGATTACCTTCGATAAGGTAGCTTTCTATCATGACGCCCTTTACAAGATTCTTTATATCGTTATTGTGGTTTCTTGAGTGAAGCACTTCTTTAACGATCCTTATCTGTTCCTTAAACTGCTTGCCTGAGTTGGCGTGGTTTGCATCTATCACGCAGGCAGGATTTTTAAGATCTCTTTCGTTATACTTTTCAAGAAGCAGCATGAGATCTTCGTAGTGATAATTTGGAAGAGCATTGCCATGCTTATTTACAGATCCTCTTAAAATTGCGTGTGCAAGAGGATTACCGCTTGTTTCTACTTCGTTTCCGCGATATACGAAAGTGTGTGATTCCTGTGCAGCTACGAGAGAATTAAGCATTACTGAAAGATCTCCGGATGTGGGATTTTTCATTCCTGCCGGTGCATCAAAGCCGGATGCGACTATTCTGTGCTGCTGATCCTCGACAGATCTTGCACCTATAGCTACATAAGAGAGCATATCACTTACATAACCCCAGTTATCAGGGTAGAGCATCTCATCGGCAGCGGTAAGCCCAGTCTCACGTATTGCACGCACATGCATGTGTCTCATTGAGAGAAGCCCCTTCTCGAAGTCAGTATCACCTTCTGGATCAGGCTGATGTACTATGCCCTTATAACCTTCACCGGTAGTACGCGGTTTATTGGTATATATCCTTGGGATGATGATAAGTCTGTCAGCAACTTTATCCTGAATAGGCTTCAGACGTCTTATATACTCACAAACAGGCTCCTCACTGTCGGCAGAGCATGGACCGATGATCACAAGAAATTTGTCCGACTGACCGGTAAGTACAGCTTTAATATCTTCATCGCGCTTCTTTTTTACTTCTACAAGCTGCTCTGTCATAGGTATGATTTTTCTGATATCTTCAGGTGTTGGCAGCTTTTTTTTGAATGTGAAAGACATTTTTCCTCTCCTTTAGCAAATTAATGTACTGAATTATATCACATTTAACTTAGATATAACAAGGTTGGTTATTGTGACCAATATAGATCCTATTGCGGAGATAAGGACAAATATCGGTATAAACAGCAGTAATGATGTAAGCGTATTAAAACGTACATATCTGAATTTCTCCATTACAGCATATAAGATCACATGATGTACCAGAAAGATACCATAGGAGTACTTGCTGATCTGTTTTACGAACTTCATGATCATAGTATTGTTTTCAAGTATATAAGATTCATATGCAAGCATTATCATCATGCAGAAGGCAAGGAGAGTACATACGATTATCTTAGGTACAGCAGTTTCTGCATTTGCAAAGAAAACGGTAATTATCAATGCTGCGATAGAAGTATATCTGTTTATCAGTTTTTCGCGATAAGTTATAAACAGCATACCGAGCCAGAAATTCATGATACAGGTCCAAAGACACATGTTATCTGAAATAGTAATGTGGCTGTTGTAGTATTTTATCAGTACAATAAAAATGTTTGTGTCCGGACTGCTTGAAAAAGCATTTCTATACAGGTTGAAAACATATATAAAAGTGATGATCAGTGTCGAGCCTATACGAAATTTCCTAAATGCAAGCGCAAGGAGCGGATACAGGAAATAAAGCCATATGATCGCTCCAAGAAACCACTCTCCAAGACAATAATAATTTTGACCAAGGTGGGAAAAATAGCCATCCATTCCAAACAGAGTAAACAGATAATTCTTTCTTGGACCACCCCAGTTCCATATTCCAAGCTTTCTGGAGTTTATAACATACATTATTATCCATGCGATATAAAAGGCCGGAAAGAGCGAAAACCATCTTTTTTTCCAAAAAGTAAGTATATCCTTAAAAGACATCGCTTCGTCGTGATTATACCAGATAGATGCTCCGGAGATCATAAAGAATACTGCAACAAATACGCCTCCCCAGTCACCGCCTGCAAAGCGGAGAAAATTAGGCCCGTTACCAGGGATACCATATTCAAAAAAGGTATAGCTGTAGTGAAAAAGAACAATGGCGATACAGCTGATCGCACGTATAACGTCGAGATAGGATAGTTTAGTTTTGCGTGTCATGTTAGTCATAATGAAATAAACTCAGGCTTCCTTTCTTTGAAGATAGTGTAATACTTGAAACCACAGCGCTCAAGGACAGCTTCGGCTTTGTCAAAGTCTGCTCCCAGCTCTGAAATATGGTGTGCATCAGATCCAACAGTTATGATCTCTCCGCCCAGCTCTTTATATCGTTTGATTATAGATTCTGCAGGATTTGGACCGATCATACCTTTTCTGAAACCTGCTGAATTTATCTCGATACCCTTTCCTTTTGATATGAGAGTCTTAAGAAGTTCATCAAGAATATCAGCATATTTTTTATAAGTAAAAGAAAGATCGCGCGTAGGACCGTATCTCAATGCGTAGTCTAGGTGACCATAAACGTCAAATGTATCAAAGAGTTTGGCACATTCCAGTTCTGTTTCAAAGTACTTCAGGTGAGCTGCTTCCTCGCTTTCAAAGCTGTCATAGTATTCTTTTGTGTATGGATCAAGATTACCAACATAGTGTGATGAACCTATTATAAAGTCAAATGGATATTTTTTGGTGTATTCATTAAAATATTCATGATTATCCTGTGAAATACCAAGTTCTACACCGAAGTAAACATCCAGATCAGGTTCTATGTTTTTTAATTCACAGTACCTGGCATAATAAGCATCTGTATCGACGACAAAGAAATCGGGAGTCTCTCCGATCGGATTATCGTAGTCGTTGTGCTCTGTGAAGCAGATGCTCTGAAGCCCCATTGAAGCGGCAGAATGGATCATGTCAGCCATGTCAGACTTACCGTCTGTTGAAAGAGTTGTGTGCATGTGAAAATCACTTTTTAACATTGTCAGACCTCCGTTATTTTTTATTTATAGTAAACGAAATAATAAATTTCGTTTACACCGCGCCAATCGAATGCCGCTAGCGGCTGGTTTCCTGATTCGATTGGACGCATCATAAATCAAAGAAAATAGTTAAAAAAATGACAAAATACGTTAAATAGACTTGAATTTTTTTCGCTAATAAAGTACAATAAAGACGCTGACTTAGGGCGAAAGAAATTTCTCCTTTCTTCGTTCACGGTCAAAGGAGTACATATAGTGTACCAATTAAATCTAATTTTTTCAATTTCAGGAGGATTATTCAAATGGCAGTAAGAGTAGCGATCAATGGCTTTGGACGTATTGGACGTCTTGCATTCCGTCAGATGTTCGGCGCAGAAGGTTACGAAGTAGTAGCAATCAACGACTTAACTAGCCCAAAGATGTTAGCACATCTTCTCAAGTACGATAGCTCACAGGGTAAGTATGAGCACGCTGATGAGGTATCAGCAACTGATGATTCAATCATCGTTTGTGGTAAGGAAATCAAGATCTATGCATTCCCAGATGCAAACAATTGCCCATGGGGTGACCTTAAGGTTGACGTAGTTCTTGAGTGCTCAGGCTTCTACACATCAAAGGAAAAGGCACAGGCTCACATCAATGCAGGTGCTAGAAAGGTTGTTATCTCTGCTCCAGCAGGAAATGATCTTCCTACAATCGTTTACAATACAAACCACGAGACACTTAAGGCTTCTGATACAATTATTTCAGCAGCTTCATGTACAACAAACTGCCTTGCTCCTATGGCAGCAGCTCTTAACAACTATGCTCCAATCCAGTCTGGTATCATGGTTACAATCCACGCTTACACAGGCGATCAGATGACACTTGATGGCCCACAGAGAAAGGGCGATCTTCGTCGTTCACGTGCAGCAGCTATCAATATCGTTCCTAATTCAACAGGTGCTGCAAAGGCTATCGGACTTGTTATCCCAGAGCTTAACGGCAAGCTTATCGGATCTGCTCAGCGTGTTCCTACACCAACAGGTTCAACAACAATCCTTACAGCTGTTGTAAACAAGGCTGATGTTACAGTTGATGGCATCAACGCAGCTATGAAGGCAGCAGCTAACGAGTCATTCGGATACAACGAGGATGAGATCGTTTCATCTGATATCGTTGGAATGAGATTTGGTTCTCTCTTCGATGCTACTCAGACAATGGTTAGCAAGATTTCTGATGATCAGTACGAGGTTCAGGTTGTTTCATGGTATGATAACGAGAACAGCTACACATCTCAGATGGTTCGTACAATCAAGTACTTCTCAGAGTTAGCTTAATCTTTTGGTTTCTGATCAAATTAATTGAAAGAGACTATCAAAAGGTCCGGTCCTATTGGACCGGGCCTTATTCATTTGTTATTTAGAGGAGGGTGAACTCATGGCACTTAATAAAAAAACAGTTGATGATTTTAATGCAGCAGGAAGACGCGTTCTTGTAAGATGCGACTTCAACGTACCTCTTAAGGAAGGCAAGATCACAGACGAGACTCGTGTAAAGGCTGCTCTTCCTACAATAGAGAAGCTTATCAAGGACGGCGCTAAGGTTATCCTTTGCTCACACCTTGGTAAAGTTAAGAATGGCCCTAACGAGGGTGAGTCTTTAGCTCCAGTAGCAAAGAGCCTTTCAGAGAAGCTTGGCAAGGAAGTTAACTTCGTTGCTGACTACAATGTAACAGGCGAAGCTGCTACAAAGGCTGTAGCTGAAATGAAGGACGGAGATGTAGTTCTTCTTCAGAATACACGTTTCAGAGGCAAGGAAGAGACAAAGCCAGGCGAGGCTGGTGAGGCTTTCGCTAAAGAGCTTGCTGATCTTTGCGACGATTATGTATGTGATGCATTCGGTTCTGCTCACAGAGCACACGCTTCTGTAGCTGTAGTTACAAAGTATGTTCGTGAGAAGGGCGGAAACTGTGCAGTTGGTTACCTTATGGAGAAGGAGATCAAGTTCCTTGGTAACGCTGTAGAGAACCCAGTTCGTCCATTCGTAGGTATCCTTGGTGGTGCTAAGGTTGCTGATAAGCTCGCAGTTATCGATAACCTTCTTGCAAAGTGTGATACACTTATCATCGGTGGTGGTATGGCATTCACATTTGTAAAGGCTCAGGGCGGCAGCATTGGTAACTCACTTGTTGACGATACAAAGCTTGACTACTGCAAAGAGATGATTGCTAAGGCTGAGAAGCTTGGCAAGAAGCTCCTTCTTCCAGAGGATACAGTAGTAGCTGATGGATTCCCAAATCCTATCGACGATCCTAACCTTCAGGTTGAAGTTTATGCTTCAAACGAGATTCCTGATGGTAAGGAAGGTCTTGATATCGGACCTAAGACTCGCGAAGTATTCGCTGAGGCTGTTAGAAATGCTAAGACTGTTGTTTGGAACGGACCTATGGGCGTTTCAGAGAACCCAGTTCTTGCAAACGGTACTGTAGCAGTAGCTAAGGCTCTTGCAGAGACAGACGCTACAACAATCATCGGTGGTGGTGATAGTGCAGCAGCTGTAAACAACCTTGGTTTCGGTGACAAGATGTCTCACATCTCAACAGGTGGTGGCGCATCACTTGAGTTCCTTGAGGGCAAAGAGCTCCCAGGTGTAGTTGCAGCAGACGACAAGTAAAAAATAGCTTCGCTATTTTTTACTTGTCTGGATTAAATATAATATTTAAGGAGATTTAACAATGGCAAGAAGAAGAATTATCGCCGGCAACTGGAAGATGAACATGACACCTTCAGAGGCTTTAAAGCTTGTTGCTGAGCTTAAGGATTTAGTAAAGAATGATGCAGTTGACGTAGTATATTGCGTACCTGCAATTGATATCGTACCTGTAGTTGAGGCTGTAAAGGGCACAAACGTTGAAATCGGTGCAGAGAACTTCTACATCGAGGATAAGGGTGCTTTCACAGGCGAAATTTCAGCTCCAATGCTTGTTGATGCTGGTGTTAAGTACGTTATCATGGGCCACTCAGAGAGAAGAGATATCTTCGGCGAGAACGATATCCTTATCAATGCTAAGGTTAAGAAGGCATTTGCTGCTGGTCTTACACCAATCCTTTGCTGTGGTGAGTCACTTGCACTCCGCAAGGCTGGCACATACAAGGAGTGGATCGAGAGACAGATTACTTGGGATCTTAGCGGCGTAACAGCAGATCAGGTTAAGAAGCTTGTTATCGCTTACGAGCCAATCTGGGCTATCGGAACAGGCGAGACAGCTACAGCTGATCAGGCTGAGGAAGTTTGCGCATTCATTCGTGAGCTTATTGCTAAGCTTTATGATCAGGCTACAGCTGACGAAGTTCGTATCCAGTACGGCGGATCTATGAACGCTGGCAACGCTGCTGAGCTTCTTAGCAAGCCAAACATCGATGGAGGTCTTATTGGTGGTGCATCACTTAAGGCTGATTTCGGTAAGATCGTAAACGCATAATTTTCATAATCTTTCTGAATAGTATAAAAAGGCGGATATAAGATGTAATAGTCTATATCCGCCTTTTTACTTTAATATCCCAGTTTTGTGATAGGAGGAATTAAATAATAGTATGCGGATTACAAAAAGAATCTTAAAATATGCAAAAGAAAACTTTAATGAAGTAAAACATACTACACTCAATCCTGAAGGACCCGGAGTTGTGAGAATACATCTTATACCACCAAAGATTGAAGATAATGATATAGGACCTTCTGTGGCAATTATAAATGGGCAGGATATCATTCCGGTAAATGTTTCTTGGACAATATTATTGTCTGAGTTTATATCAGAAGTAAATAAATACAGCGGCAGGGAAGTGACTGAAGACGAAGTTAATTCCATAATCAAAAATACATGTAAAAACATGAGGAAAGTGTATCCGCTGCTTCCGGATAGATATTTTAAGAAAGATATCCAGATAATAATGGATACATTTAAGCAGATAGCATATCGTGAAGAAGTGTCAGAAGATATCCAGTATATGAGTATGGGGGAATATGCTCCATATATGAAGGCTCCTCACAGGATGGATCTTATGGTCTCTGCCATGACAAAGGATGATGCTTGGCATTGCAATCAGCAGTGCGTGCATTGCTATGCCGCAGGTCAGCATCATTCTACTGAAAAAGAGCTTTCAACTTCTGATTGGAAAAAGATTATAGATAAGCTTAAGGAGATAGGTGTTCCTCAGATTACATTTACAGGCGGTGAGCCTACCATGAGAGACGATCTGGCAGAGCTTATCAATTATGGACAGTGGTTCATTACAAGATTAAATACTAACGGTATCAAGCTTACAAAGGAATACTGCCGGGAGCTTAAGAAGGCATCACTTGACAGCATTCAGATAACTTTTTACTCGTCTGACAAAGCAATACACAACAAGCTTGTTGGAACAGATCATTTTGATGATACAGTAAATGGTATAAAAAATGCTTTTGAAGCCGGAATGAGCGTCAGTGTAAATACACCTCTTTGCAAACTAAATGAAGATTATGTAAGTACATTAAAGTTTTTACATGAACTTGGGGTAACTTATATAACATGTTCAGGCCTTATCACTACAGGAAACGCGACTAAGGAAGAATCTGCAGATCTTCAGCTTAGCCAGAAAAAAATAAGTGAGATTTTAAAAGAGGCTGTAAAGTACTGTTTTGATAATACTATGGAGATTAGTTTTACTTCACCTGGATGGGTTGATAGTAAGCTGTGTGACGAGCTGGGCATTACAACTCCAAGCTGCGGAGCGTGCCTCAGCAATATGGCAATTACTCCGGGAGGAAATGTAGTACCATGTCAGAGTTGGCTGTCAGGAGAGAGTCTGGGCAATTTTTTAAATGATGAATGGGAAAATATCTGGAACGGAAAAGAATGTAAGGCAAGGCGTGATCACTCAGCCCTGATGCTTGGGGATTGTCCATTGCGTATCAAGACAAAGGGGGATGAGTGAAGTGTCGAATAAGATGAATAAAGCAGGGAATTTTAAACTCATTCAAGCAATTATTATTTCACTGTTAGTTATATTTTTTATCAACATTTCTTTGGTAAGTGCATTTGCTGGTGATCTTGACGAGATAGTCAGATATGATATCTCTGCATCGGTAAATGATGACGCAACAGTTTTGCTTCACTATCACGTCGAATGGAAGGTGCTTGACTCAGACTCTGAAGGTCCATTGACATGGGTTACTATTGGTATACCCAATAAGCATTACAGCCAGCTTGAGCCGCTTTCAGATACGATAAAAATGATTTCTTATGACGATAATAGTGGAAGCAATGTCAGGATTGATTTTGACAGAGCATACTATGAAGGAGAAGTGGTCAGCTTTGATTTTAGCCTCGTTCAGGATTATATTTACAGTGTAAATAAGTTTGAAGAGGGCTATACTGTATATTCCTTTACACCGGGATGGTTTGATGATATCGAAGTTGATGATATGACCATCAGATGGGAAGATGCTTCGAAAGCCGAGAGCTGGACTCCAGACTGCTTTATGGAAGGGAATAGTCTCGTTTGGGAGCGATCACCTCTTTCGGAAGGAGAAAAATATACGGTAACTGTCACATATCCAAATGATGCGTATGGCTTTGATCTTAGCAAAAATATTGAAGAAAGCGCTGAGGATGATGATGACTGGATATATGCATTACTGTTTTTAGTTCTGCTGTTTGGTTGGATCGTCGTTGGTTTTATCAGAATCGTCAGTGGTATAGTCTATGCGGCAGGAGCTGCGTTTGGCACAGGTCCTCATGGTAAGAAGATCACACGGACCAAGATAGTTTATTATGATAAATGTCCTAGCTGCGGCGCAGTTAGAGGTGACGGACAGACCAAGTGTGAATACTGTGGAAATTCGTTTATCAAGAGTAAGGAAACGATCACAGAGAAGGATATCAGAGGTAAGGAAAAGGAAGCCGCAAACTTTAAGAAAAAAGGTGTGTTTAGATATACTGACGATCCAAATACATTTATTAGTGTAAATGTTATATCAGTACCAAAGCCGAGAAGAACATACAGCTCAGGATCTCATCACAGCTCATGTGCACATAGTTCCTGTGCATGTGCTTGTGCATGCGCCTGCGCAGGCGGCGGCAGAGCAGGCTGTTCCACAAAAGATTTTTATAAGACAAATCTTAAACTTAGGATGTTGAAAAATAAGTAAAAAGCTAGATTGTTTTTTGGATTGGAGTTGGTATGAAAACAAGAGAAGAGGCATTGAAATATGGCTTATCTTTTCCTGACACTTATCAGGAGGCGCCATTTCATGATGATAACTGGCAGCTAGTAAGATATAAATATAATAAAAAGGCGTTTTTGTGGACATACGAGAAAGACGGCTGTATTAACTTAAATGTGAAAGTTGATCCTGACAATGCATTTTTCTGGAGAGATTTATATAAATCTGTCATACCCGGATACCATCAGAATAAAAAGCATTGGAATACGATAATTCTTGACGGCAGCATACCTGACAAAGATATCAAAGCTATGATCGCTGAAAGCTATGACCTTATATCTGATAGCCCGACAAAAAGAATTTATGAAGCAGTTAAAAAAATTCCGATTGGGTGTGTTGCAACATATGCTCAGATAGCAGAAGTTGCAGGAGACAGAAAAATGGCTCGCGCAGTTGGGAATGCTTTGCATAAGAACCCTGATCCTGCAAGTATTCCTTGCCATAGAGTTGTGAATGCCAAAGGAGAGCTTGCAGGAGAGTATGTATTTGGAGGAGCTTGGAAACAGGCAGAGCGACTTAGGTCTGAAGGTGTAGAGGTTGTGGATGGAAAAGTGGATCTGAGTTTGTTTCAGTGGGTGTTATGAGATGTTTTGATACTATGCATGATATTTTAAACATTTACTTTATTGAAATAGCATAAATGAAATAGTATACTTCTAATATGTATTGAGGGGGCTTGACGCTTATGTTTAAAGGATTGGATAATCTGTACAGACAGTTGATTTTTGCTGTTTGTTTTTTATGCAGTTAAATATTAGGTATAGAAAGAGTATTTTTGTTGGGTCTCCAAAGTTAAGTAGGGTTTCCCGAAGTTTTGGAGGGTTAGTTAGTAGGGGCAAGGCCTAAGAATCGCATACTTTAGTGGGGGCAATTAGTAGGGTTTGCTGTTTTAGGACAATAGTTATGGGAGCAAGTTGACCAAGTTCAACCTGCTCCTATTTACGAGCAACGAAATATCTAACTCTCTAGTCTTCCATGTCGTAGTAGGTGACAGGATTATAGTCTGGTGTAGCTGTTATTACTGGATTGTTTCTCGTGGCGTAAAGGAACCTTGTTTGAAAGTGCTCGAAGTTCCGATAACCATGACCAAGTCATTTCAAGTCTTTAGCTTTTCTGTTTAGAGATTCAATTGGACCATTTGAAAGCCGGCTACTATAAATACCGCCTGGACCGTACTTTTCGACCATAACAAATGAATTGATGATGTAATCATGATTTCGTATTAAAAGATTGGCAAAATCATAGAAGATACTGTTGCCACACTTTAAGTATCTTGAAATAAGGTCGTCTAGTTCGATGCGAGCATCCATTGGTTTCCCCGTGTTACGCGTGTTGAATTGCACATATAGTTCTTTTAAATCTCGAAGTTCTCTTAGATTTGGATCAATTAAGAATAACAAGTCCTCATAATCATAAGTGTTCATCATGCAATGGAGGTGGGAATCCATCCTTAGTTCTGGGTGATAGGCGATAGATAATTGATTTGCAAGGATTATCCATCGATATTTTTGGAGTAGATATACTTCTCGAGATGGTGGGATATAGGTATGCTCATCTAATTCTTTCCCACGTGCAATGTAAGCCTCACGGTCGCGCTTGCGAAATTGCCGGATTAAATCCCTGATATACATGTCGAGCTTATGGGTAATCCATTGGAGTACATGAAATGAATCAACAACTGAGACAGCATTAGGAAAGAACCGATTAAACCAGTTAATGTATGGATTGTACATATCGGAAATCAGGTACTTTACAGCGACTCTTTCATTAGTGGGGATAGCAGCGAAGTATGGCTCTGTATCATTTGTCCGACGGCTGCTTAGAAGGTCGATGGGATCTCCGGTATAGAAGTCTTGTATGACCAGCGCATATCTGCAGTTAGGATCGAGATCTAAGCATACTTCGTCAACTGATATGATATCTGTAAGTGGAAGACGATCCATCTTTACATAGCGGTCAAAGGTATCCATTGCATAAGTATCTGATACATTATACTTTGTGGCAATGCTCGCAACCGATACAGAAAGGTCGCGAAAAGCTTTAATAATCAACATGTCAGTCGCATTTGTGTTGCGTTTTCGTTTGTCTACAAAGTTGAAGGACTCGTTAATTGTATAAAGGCATGTTTTGTTTGTGCAACGCCATCGACGTTGCTTGAGCTTTAGAACCAGTTCATATGTGTCTTGAAGTACGGGATGATTAATAGTTCTGGTCTTAATCCCACGCGAGTGTATTTTGAAACCGCAGATTGGGCAATAATGTGAACAGACTTTGGTTTCTAATGTCAGTGTTTTCTTAGTGACCTCGATTGAGATGTCTGTAATGCTGATTTCAGCATCTTCCAAGTCCAATAGTTCTGTGATACTATTCATTTGTCTCCTCGTTAGTATTTCGTTACAGATTTATCATATGAAATGAGACAAGGAAGGGCAAGAAATCGAATGATTTCCTGCCCTGTTTTTGTTAAAATATCAGACCCCACTAAACGAACCTGCCGAAGAACCCCAATAAGAGACCCTACGGAAAGGTGACACTACTAAACTTTGGATATCCAGAAAATCATAGAGAGAGCTAATATTGTTTATTGAAGCATAGAGAAAAATTAAAAATTAAATATTAAATTGGTATAGCAAGGTAAATATCCATCGATAAAATGCCGATATACTATAAGGATTTGTATAACTATATAAACTTATAGTTTGCTATACATCGATTACTAAAGGAATAGACATGAATATAGAACATCCGATGATAATGGAATAGCTTTGTTTGGCTATGTTGAATTAATTATGTTATGAACGAATATGAGGGGGAATGGTGAATGGGAATTTTGCAATTCGAGGGTTCAAACGTAATTCTTAAATATAGTTCATATATCACATGTGTTGGGACACCGGGAAAAGATGAAAAAGTTACCATATATTTTAGAAAGGCTCCAGATGAAAATAAAATAGAATATCCGTGCGCTACTTTTAATATGCAGAAGGACTATGCTTGTTTTGAAAGCATTGCATTCTCAATATGGAGTGAATATCCTAAGTGTCATATAAATCTTAAGTATGATCCGTACGTATGGAATGGTGAAATATCAGGTCTTAAAGATGACGAGAATGCGAGAAATCCTAGATTGTTAAATTATATGCGCTTTTTATATAGAGCATGGAAGATGAAATCATTATACTCGACCAGATTTTTCATAGATGATATGAATGTAAAAGAGGTCGAGAATTTTGGGATACAGTATGAATCTGCTTTGAAGAACGATAACCTTGTTTATTCTGGTCCGACAAAAGAAACGTCTGTATCATACAAATCGAAATTAGAAAACTTAATAGAAAAGTATTTTGTTTTGACGGGGATAAAAGAAGAAAGTATCGTCTCTCAAAAAGAGTTCATATTGCGGATTATTGTCCTTCATGATCAACTTCCTTGTAGTATATTTTATGAAAATGAGAAGACAAGGCTATTTAGTGATGGTTATATTGATTTATGGGGAGTGGATGAAATTAATAAACAAATCTGCATATTTGAGCTAAAAGAGGATGGAAATACTAAACTTGGTATAATTTCGGAGTTGTTTTTTTATTCGTGTATACTGAAAGATATTGTTGAGATAGGGAAAGATTATAAAGAAAGTACTTTTCGAGGAGTTCAGAAGTTATGGGGAAAGAAGTGCTGGACAATAAGTGCATTATTCTTAGTGCCTTCATTTTATTCGTTTCTTGAAGAAGATAATCGCATTGATAGAATAATTGATGAGATGAATAATACAGCAGATGAAATAATAAAATATGGATATATTAAGTACGATCAAAAGAAAATGGTTGAGGATGAGCAAAGATTTAGAGAGGATGTAAGCAAGAAATGGAAGATATTATCTAAAAACAGGAGGCAAGAATAATTATGACAATAGATCAGGCTGTTGCTGCTATTTCCGTTAGCGAGCATTTAAGACCAGATTTTGTCAAGGTTTTGTTCTTAAAAAATGGTAATGGATTGATATCAGGTTATCATATATGACAATCTAGGTGGTATGCATAAGGCGATAAAGAAAAAGGCTAGGAGCCGAGAATATTCATTATCGAGGGTTGTGTCTACGATGGATTGGGAATATAAGAATACGGACTATCCGCATTATAAGCATTATTGGGATATAGAAATAGGGTCGTGGCAGATTCCATGGAATGAGGAAATCTTTTGGAGGGATATGTACGATTCATTAAGCAAGCGTGAGATAAAAAAATATAATATGCTGGATTGGGCAGAAAAAGACTATTCAGTTAATGAAGCTGGTTCTACGTTTACCGTTCAGGGATTTGATTTATCATATGTTGGAGTGATTCTTGGTCCATCAGTCCGCTATGATAAAGATAAAAAAGTAATATGGTTTGATGAGCGGTATAAATCACAGGAATATATGAAAGGGTATCGGATGATGGAGGATGGTACAAAGGTTAATATAACTTCTCAGATTGCAAAAAACGAGTTACGTGTACTACTTACCAGGGGCACAAAGGGATTATATATTTATGCGTGTGATTCAGAGTTAAGGCAGGTACTGAAGGAGTCTGTACTTTGCAAGGAGAGTTGAAAATAATGAGTGGGTTAAGGTATTACAAAGAATAGATATGATATGAAGGATAAAGTATTTGTCTACATAGATAATAAATATAAGGTTTTATCGGAATACCTATGGAAGAAATATGACAGTAATGCAGTATTCAGACATACGGATAACAAAAAATGGTTTTCACTTGTGATGGATGTCAGTGGAGATAAGCTGGACTTAGCAGCATTGTTAGTGTGCCTGTTATAAATCTAAAGGTTGATGATCTGTTTCTACGAGATATGCTTATAAAACAGCATTGAATCATTCCAGCATATCATATTAACCAGCTATATAATTATATTTGAATATAAATGAGAACGACACATCTGAATTGGCAGGTGAACCATGAAACTTTAGTTTTTCTGGCATAGGCATCATATGATTTGAGAGGTTGCATAAATGGCATTAAGAAACAAACCAACAAGATGGACAAATGAGTCATTTACAAGGGCAGTTAGTATGATATCTCCTTCGATTACTGTTATTGGAAAATATACAAGGTTATCAGACAAAATAGAATGCCGTTGTTCTAAATGTGATAATACATGGTTTCCTGCTGCAGGCAATTTGTTAAAGGGAGCGGGATGTCCTGAGTGTGCCAGGATAGAACTGAGTACAAGGATGAAGACCCGAGTGGCAAAAAGACATAAATGGACACAATCTTCTGTTAAGGAAAGGGTACATGAAATAGATTCAAACATAGAAGTGATTGGAAACTATACCAAAACATCAGAAGTTTTAGAATGTTGTTGTAAAAAATGTGGTGCTACGTGGAATCCCACAGCGAATAATCTTTTGCAAGGAAGAAGCCATTGCCCTAATTGCGCTCAAAAAGCTTTTGTGAAGTCTTTTCAGATGACGCATGATGAATTTATCAAAAGACTACGGGCAGCTAATAAGAATATTCTTGTATTGGGAAAATACACAACAACCAAGGCTCCTGTATTATGCCAATGTAAAACGTGCGGTTATGAATGGAGCCCTATTGGAGACAGTTTACTTAGCGGGAAAGGCTGCCGAAGGTGTGCATATAGAGAAAACCAAAAGAAAACTGTAATGACACATGAAGAGTTTATCAGTAAGTTAAATCAGATAAATGAAAATATAACAGTATTGGGATTGTATAAAGGCACTTACAAGGAAATTAGTTGTAAATGCAATGTTTGTGAAAATGAATGGAGAACAAAACCGCATTATCTTCTTACTGGACGAGGCTGCCCTGTGTGTGCTCATAGTTCAACATCATATATCGAGCAGTTCCTTCTTATTTCTTTTCGACATGTGTTGGGAGAAAAAGAAGTCCTTTCAAGAAACAGAACAGAGATTGGAAAAGAACTCGATATCTTTATTCCAAAGTACCATCTAGCCATAGAACCTGGTTCTTGGAAATTCCATAAGAAGAAAACTAGTACAGATGAGTTAAAAAGCAAACAGTGTCGTGAGAAGAATATAAGACTCATGACTGTATACTATGATTATGATGGTGATGCGAGTGATGAGAATGATATATTATATTATTCACAGGATTTGTCAAAGAAGAGTGAACAGCCAAATTTAATAGCGTTATTTTATACTCTTCTACATATGATTGGAATTAATCATGTTTTGAATGATGATGATTGGAAAAGAATAAGCGACTTAGCATATATAAAATCCAGGAGAATTACAACAAAACAATTCGTTGAACGATTAAAAGAAGTCAATCCACATATAAGTGTATTAGGGGAATACAGAAGTTCAAAGACAAAAACACTTTGTCGATGTGAGATATGTGGATATGAATGGGAAGTTGCTCCAGGAGATTTACTATCTGGAAGAGGATGCCCTACTTGTTTTGAACGGCGAAGAGGTTTGTCAAATCGCCATTCAGAAAAAGAGTTTATTGATTTGTTGAATGAGAGAAATCCTAACATTGAACCATTGGAGGCTTATAAGGGAAGCAAAAAAAGAATAAAGTGTAGGTGTAAAAAATGTAATTATGTGTGGAATCCTCAAGCTACTTCTATAATAAATTCTAAGCCTACTGGATGTCCTAGGTGTGCAAGAACATTAAAGTTGGACACAAATAGTTTTACTAGACTTATGAAGGACATTAATCCTAACATTGAGATTCTTGGTGAATATGTAAACACAGCAACTGGAATTAAATGTAGATGCAGAAGTTGCCTATATGAATGGAGTCCGCAACCCCATTCACTCAAAGCAGGACATGGGTGCCCATTTTGTTCAAAAAAGAAGGGTAGGAAGAAAGACGCCTACTAGATGTCGGAGCAGCTTTGATGAAGAAACATAAATGACATGTCTTCAGATCTATTTACCAAATCCAAGTTTGTAGAGATTAGGCATAGTCGTTTATCTTGCAAGTTAATCGTATTAAAGGGCTTCAGCCCAATTAGGACCGAAGCTCTTAATTTATTTTGGAAGTCTTACTCCATACATAGAATTATAGAGTCGCAAAATTACTAGAAGTTAATAATGATGATCCGACTAGGGGGCACATACTTGACAAATATATGCTAATATAATAACATAAATTCGTAAAAGACGAATATATGAAAAAACGGAGGTGAGTAAAATGATTGTCATGGATGTAAGACTAAATCATATATATGGCTTTGATGATTTTCATATTAATTTTACATATCCAAGAAAACTATCTGTTTCTTTGTTGGGAAGTGAATCTCTTGAAGGTAGGGAGCGCTTTCGCTTTAAGAAAGCGGTTATTCTCATGGGGACAAATGCAACTGGCAAGACCAGCCTTGGAAGAGCATTGCTAAAAATATTCAAATCCATAAAAGAATCAAACGAAGCTATACTTAGAGAATTAAATGAGGGGGATTATCCTTCTGAATTTCAGGTGGATTTTGTGAATCAGGGATTTGTGCTACATCGTTTGTCTGGCATTGTAGATGGGGAAAACGTTACGCTTAAATATTATTCGGCAGATATTGAGGAAATGGATTCGTATGAGATGGTTGTAGAAAAACTAGTTGACCGAACTTACGAAATAGGCGGAGATATCAAAGCGTTAAAAAAGGCAGTGGGTGTGCTTGAATATAGATTTGCATATCCGGAAATAGAGAACTCAATCAGACTTAATGATGTAAATAAAACGGAGCTGCTTAAAACTTTGCGTGCAGTAATAGGTACGTTGGATCCAACATTAACAGATGTATCAATAGCGAAAGATCTTAAAGATTCTTTCATTATCAGACGTAGAGGAAAGGAAATCATAATTCAGGAAGGAAAGCTGTTAAATCGTGAACTGTTATCAAGCGGTACAGCAGAGGGAATTGATGTGGCAGTTTTTCTTGCATCTATGCTGTCAGAAAAAAATTGTTTTTATTACTGTGATGAGCATTTTTCATATATACAGAGTGATATTGAGAAAAGAATTTTTGGCTTGATGGTAGGAAAACTTGGGAAGAAAGAACAACTGATATTTACAACACATAATACAGATATGCTTAACCTGAATCTTCCAAAGCATGCGTTTGCATTTATGAAAAAAGAGATTGATGATGATAACTATAATGTTACAGTAACGTTTGCTTCTGAGATATTAAAAAGAAATACAGATTCCGTAAAATGTGCTATGGAAAATGATGTCTTTGGATCGATTCCTGATGATTCAATGCTGGATGAATTGGAGGACATCGTCTATGGAGAATAGAAAATGCTTTTATCTTGTTGAAGGAGAGTGTGAGGAAAAACTTTTGAAAGCATTGAAGGGGCAGCCATCGCTGATAAATCCAGGAAGTGTAAAAAAATTCAATGTTGTTCAAAATGAGATTCCTGCATCAAAGCTTATGTCATTTGATCCCGGAAGCAGAGTTGTACTGGTTTTCGATACTGACAAGGAAGTTACTGAACATTTGAAAAAGAATATCGAAAGGCTAAAGAAGGTGTGTTCAAAGGTTGAGGTGCTTACCATTGCTCAAGTGTTGAACTTTGAGGATGAAATGGTAAGAAGTACTGACGTAAGCAAGGCTCAAGAACTTACGAAGAGTAATACTGTTTATGATATGAAAAGAGTAATAAACCGTATGAAGGATACAGATTTTAGACAGACTTTGAAAAGACATAAGTTTGATTTATCAAAACTTTGGAGTAAAAAACCGCCCAAGGCATTTTCATTTATAAAACAGCAGGCGGGTGAGATAATTGTTGGGGATGCCAGATGAGATTATTGGACCTGGTGGTTCTGCGCTAAAAACCTAAAAAATGGGAGAGTATATGGGATTAACTGATAAGCAAATTGTAGCAATTCAGGATAGAGTGAGCTTTAATGATATTAACAGAATAAACAATTCTATTGTTCAGCAGGCAAAAAATTGGATAAGGCCTAATGCAGAGTTAATCGAGAGTATAGAGGCGAGCAAAGAAAATATGATTCTCCGACAGGCAGAAGCAAATGCAGAGGCGTATGCTAAGGTATTGCGTACTTCACCTTTTCTTTTTGATGAGGTTGTTGGTGCGCTTGCATCTCTGTGTGGTAATCCATCATTTAATTCATCTTCACTTGAAAATCAAATGAACGACTATATTAGGGACATTTTGGGACGTGGATTACAAGTTCGGGATCAGACAAGGCAGGGTATATCTGGAAACTCAAGTTCAGCGGAAAAAGGACGGGCGGGGGAACTAGATATACAAATCCGAAATAATGGAAGACCAATCGGCATATATGAGGGGCTTCGTTTGGATGGAGTTAATTCAAAAGATATATATGACCATATAAAAAAGGCAACTATAAACTATAATCCGCAAGGAGTAAAAGAAGTGTTTATCGTTGCATATGTACGTGGGTATTCCACAGGATTTGGTGGATTTTGGAATAGCTTTATAAAATGTGTAAAAGGCTATCAGGCATCAGACACAGAGTATGAAATACAATGGGATGATGCAGAAGAGGATACAGGATTATCAGCAGTTAGGTCATTACATGGTATTTATTTTATGGATGATGTGGAGCATAATGTTCATATAATGGCGGTGAAGTTGATGAAATAGATGAAAAGTATAAAAAGATTGAAAGCCTGATGCATAGTTGCCTTTTTGTTTCTGGTTTAACATAAAATAAAAATTTGTTGGAATGTGGTAAGATTATAAAGAAATAACATGAACAGTAGGGATTCTATGCTTATCCTTGCGATAATACCAAGTTTGATATTGCTATTTGCCGTATGGAAATTTGATACGGTAGAAAAAGAACCAATCGGACTATTAGCAAAGCTCTTTTTTGGCGGTGCGCTAACAATTCTAAGTGCACAACTTATTGGTTTCTTAGGTGAGAAGCTTTTGCGGATGTGTAATAAAGATACAGGCTCACTAGTGTACTTTTTTCTTTTTTCATTTTTCCTTGTGGGACTCGTTGAGGAAATGGGTAAGTTTCTAGTGCTTAGATTTCTCACATGGAAAAGTAAAGAGTTCAACTATACCTTTGATGGTGTCGTATATGCCGCAATGGTGTCGCTTGGTTTTGCGACTATAGAAAATATCATCTATGTAATCGTAAACGGACGCGGCGCAAGTCTTGTGAGAGTTCTTTTGCAGGCACCGGCGCATCTCATCTATGCGATATTTATGGGATATTTTTATGGACTTGCCAGATTAAATAAGGGGCTTGGAGATCAGAAAAAAGTCATAATACATACAGCGGAGGCTGTGATAGTTCCAGCTGTAATGCATGGTCTTTATGTATTTTGTCTAGGTACGAAAAAGAGCATCTTCTTTATCTTGTTTGCAATATATGAAATCGTGATAACAGCTTTTACTGTATGGCAGTTTTTGAAACTTTCAAAGAACGATACGCTGATTCCGGGGATGGAATTCACAATCGATTGGGATGATGACGAGCAGGAGGGGACAGATGAAGGTAAAATGTGAATACTGTGGTCAGCAGATAGATGAGAGTCAAAAAATCTGTCCAATCTGCGGAGCACCCATGCCAACAGCAAATCGAGTGGCGGGGGATCAGCCGAAAACTATCGAAGAGCTAAAGCAGTGGTATATCGATCATAATCTTCCGCCGGAAAGAATCACAAGATTCTTTATCGGTAAGGATATAAAAGAGCCCAAGGCATTTGGAATATACAAAAATAGTGCGGGTGACTTCGTTGTATATAAAAATAAGAGTAACGGCGAAAGAGTAATCCGTTATCAGGGAACAGATGAAGGTTATGCTGTAAATGAGCTGTATCAGAGGCTTAGAAGTGAGATTGCTGATCAAAAAGCAAATGGCAGAGGCAGCAGTAACAAAAATAAAAACAAGAACAAGGGAAAAAAGGAAGGCACCAGCATCGGTGATGTACTTTTAACGATAGTTCTTCTTCCCTTTGTATCTCCTGTTTTTGCAGCGATATATATTGCCATCGCAGTATTTATAATAAGCTTGTTTGATCATTCTCCGGCAAAAGGATACTATAACTACAACGGAAAAGATTATTACTATCAGGGTTCATCGTGGTATTCCTACGATCCGGTTCTGGACGACTGGTCATATGCTTCAAACAAGGATGAACTAAACGAAATAATAAACAGTGATACCGATAATGATTACCGCGTAGACTACAATGATGGAAAGCGGTTTGAAGACACGAACTGGTATGATAGTGGTACTTCGGATGATGATTCAGATTGGGATTCTGACAGCTTTTGGGGAGATTCGGATAGCTCATGGGGGATTCCACGTGGGACAGTGGCGGTTCATGGGATTCTGGAGACTCTGACTGGGATTCGGACTGGTAAAAATAAAAAAGTGCGGAAAGCACTTTTTTATTTTTTTAAATGTGTTCAACACGTCAAAGCGTTGAAAATACAGAGCGCCAAAGCGTTAAAACAACAGAGCGAAAGTGCGGCAATAGCAACAAAAACATTTAAATTGATTGATTTTATTGTGCTATTTATAAATTTTTGATATACTTTATAAGAAGTTTATTAAAAATCAATTGTGTACGAAGTGTGGGTGTCGTACATAAACAAGGAGGATTGTGTATGATCAAGAGAGTGTTTAGTTCACTGATCGCGGCAGTACTACTCACTGTAACCGTTACCATGACAGGTTGTGGCAGCTCCGGTGGAGCAACTATTGAAAAGGTAAGCGAGGCTGCTCCTGAGGCAGCAAGCGAGAGCGCATCTACAGCAGCCGGCGATGCTGCAGCATCAGAGAGCGCAGGAGATACTGAGAGCAGCGAGAGCTACCATATTGGTATTGTTACCGGTTCAGTTTCACAGTCAGAAGATGACAGACGTGGAGCTGAGGCATTCCAGAAAAAATACGGTGAAGACAGGGTTATCCTTGCAACTTATCCTGATAACTTCACAGAAGAGTTGGAGACAACAATTCAGACAATTGTAAACCTTTCAGATGATCCAGAGATGAAGGCTATCATTGTAAATCAGGCAATCCCTGGTACAACAGAAGCTTTCCGTCAGATCAAAGAGAGAAGACCTGATATTCTCTGCCTTGCAGGTGAGTCACATGAAGATCTTCCAGAGATCGGAAGTGCTGCAGATCTTGTCTGCAACAATGACTTCGTTGCTCGTGGATACCTTATCATCCGTACAGCTCATGAGCTCGGATGTAAGACATTTGTTCATATTTCATTCCCTCGTCACCTTTCATACGAGACAATGAGCCGTAGAGTAGCTATTATGAAGGCTGCTTGCGAAGAGTTCGGAATGGAATTTGTTATGGAGTCAGCTCCAGATCCAACAACAGACGTTGGTGTTCCTGGTGCACAGGCTTACATCGCTGAGCACGTACCTGAGTGGGTTGAGAAGTATGGTAAAGATTCTGCATACTTCTGCACAAATGACGCTCACACAGAGCCATTGCTCAGAGGACTTCTTGAGAACGGCGGATACTTCATCGAGGCAGATCTTCCATCACCTCTTATGGGATATCCTGGAGCACTTGGACTTGACCTTACAGAAGAAGCTGGAGATTTCCAGAAGATCCTTGCAAAGGTTGAGAGTGCTGTAGTAGAAAAGGGCGGCGAAGGTAGATTTGGTACATGGGCATATTCTTATGGCTACACAGTATCAACAGGTCTTGCACAGCATGCAATGAACGTTATCGAAGGCAAGAGCGAGCTTACAGATATCGACGATATTTCAGCAGCTTATGGTATGTTCTCACCTGGAGCTGAGTGGAATGGTTCAAATTACACAAATGCAGAGACAGGTGTAAAGGCTGATAACACATTCCTTATCTATCAGGATACATATATTATGGGAAATCCTGGCAGATATATGGGATCAACAAAGGTTGAAGTTCCTGAGAAATATTTCACTACAAAGTAAAAAGTCGAAAAGCTTTGCTATAGTGGGGAGATACATTTCTTCCCACTATTTTTACACAAAAATCGTTAATGTAAGAAAGGTTTTTACAAAAATGGGAAAAGCACCTCTTCTTGAAATGAAGAATATAAAAAAGGATTTTTTTGGAAACCAGGTTTTGACTGATATAAACCTTACACTTCATGAAGGTGAAGTAGTGGGACTGGTTGGAGAAAATGGTGCGGGTAAATCTACTCTTATGAAGATACTGTTTGGCGCTGATGTTATCAGGGAAACAGGAGGATATTCAGGAGATATCCTTATCAATTCTGAAAAAGTTGATTTTCAATCACCGTTTGATGCTATTGCAGCGGGTGTGGGAATGGTTCATCAGGAGTTTTCGCTCATACCCGGCTTTACGGCAACAGAGAATATACTGCTCAATCGTGAATCAAAGAAAAAAAGCGTTCTGTCACAGCTGTTTGGTGAAAGAATGGATACACTTGATCGTCCTCAAATGGATACTAAAGCAGAAGATTCTATTCGCAAGATGAATGTTGACATAGATAAAGATATGAGGATCAGTAAGATGCCGGTAGGTCACAGGCAGTTTACTGAGATTGCAAGAGAATTGTCTAAAGATCAGCTTAAGCTGCTTATTCTCGATGAGCCTACAGCTGTTCTTACAGAAAAAGAGGCTGAGGCACTTCTTGAGTCAATAAGGGGGATGGCAAAGCGTGGTATCGCAGTTATATTTATTACGCACAGATTAAATGAGATACTTGCGGTATGCGACAAAGTTGTCACAATGCGGGATGGATATGTTGTAAACGAGTCGCCTGCCAAAGAGACTTCTGTAAAAGAGATCACCCGATGGATGGTAGGACGAGAAGTATCCGGAGGAAGTGCAGCGGAGAAGATTGAAGATAAGGGTGCTGATAAAAGAACGATATTATCTATCAAGAAGTTGTGGGTAGATATGCCGGGTGAAACAGTCAGAAATGTCAATCTTGATGTCAGAGAAGGCGAAATTTTAGGTATCGGAGGTCTTGCAGGACAGGGGAAACTTGGTATTCCAAATGGAATTATGGGACTTTGTCAGGCTGGCGGACAGGTAACTTTTGACGGTCAGGAGGTTGATCTCAATAATCCTCGCAAATGTCTCGATAGTAATTTTGCATTTGTATCAGAGGATAGAAGAGGCGTGGGACTCTTGCTTGATGAGTCGCTTGAATGGAATATTTCATTCCCTGCAATGCAGGTACAGGATAAGTTCCTAAAGAAATACTTTGGCGGACTGATCAAATGGCGTGACGATGCTGCAATTAAAGAAGTAACGGATAAATATATTGATGAATTAAAGATCAAATGCAGAAGTTCCAAGCAGAAAGCAAAGGAATTATCCGGAGGAAATCAGCAGAAGGTATGTCTCGCCAAAGCTTTTGCACTTGAGCCGAAACTGCTTTTCGTAAGTGAGCCTACACGCGGAATTGACGTAGGAGCTAAGTCACTTGTACTTCAGGCACTTAAAAATTCAACAAGGAAAAGAATGTTACAGTAGTAATGGTATCTTCTGAGCTTGAAGAACTTAGGCAGACATGTGATCGTATCGCAGTAGTTTCAGGCGGTAAGGTTGCAGGTATACTGCCGGCTGGAGAAGATCTGGAAAAATTCGGAGAGTTGATGCTGAAAAACTGCTGAGATAATGATGCCAGGGTCAAAAGTCTTTTACCATGGCAAGCTAGCTTGCCAGTGGGTAACAGACCTTATGACCCGCCTAAATATGAGTGTGAAGTGATGCAAAGCAGCACGAAAACACGAATATTTGATAGGATTGTGGGAGTGCAGAGCACGAAACAATCCGTTGGCATCCTTTTGAACGAAACATTATATAATTGTAGAGGAGTTTAGTTATGAGTGATAAAGCTCAAGGCGTTTCATTTACGGACAGAGTAAAAGGCTTTGCTGAAAGTTTTGGACTTCCAAGGCTGATAATCGCAGGCTTTTTGCTTCTGTTACTTATAGTTTCACCTTTTGTTGGGGCAGATTTGCCTACACAGATTTCAAATATCATTAACCGTTTTAGCTGGAACGGAATTTTGGTACTTGCAATGGTTCCGATGGTACATTCAGGATGTGGTCTCAATTTTGGACTTCCGCTTGGAATCATCTCTGGACTTTTAGGTGCTACACTTTCTATTGAGCTTGGCTTTACCGGTTCAACGTCATTTTTTATGGCAGCTATACTTGCAACACCATTTGCACTGGTATTTGGATCATTATATGGATGGCTCTTAAATAAGATCAAGGGCGGAGAAATGATGATAGCAACTTACGTTGGCTTTTCATCTGTATCAATGATGTGTATGATGTGGCTCCTGCTTCCATATCACAGCCCAAACATGGTTTGGGGTATGGCAGGAAAGGGACTCAGGACCACAATTTCTCTTGAAGGATATTATACTCAGGCACTTGCAAAGATACTTCAGATTAATATCGGAAATCTTTCAATACCAACAGGAGCTATACTGTTCTTTGCACTTCTTGCATTTGGCATGTGGGCATTTCTCCACACAAAGACCGGTACAGCAATGACAGCAGTTGGATCTAACCCGGAATTTGCGAGATCAGCCGGTATCAATGTAAACAAGATCCGTCTTATATCTGTAGTAATGTCAACATGGCTTGCTGCAATTGGAATTTTGGTCTACGAGCAGGGATTTGGATTTATACAGCTTTATATGGCACCATTTTATATGGCACTTCCGGCTGTTTCCGCTATCCTTATCGGCGGAGCGACTGTAAATAAGGCTTCAGTTACAAATGTTATAATTGGTACGATCCTGTTTCAGGGAATTGTTACAATGACTCCTACAGTAATGAACAACATGATCCATCTTGACATGAGTGAGGTCATCAGAATAATCGTTTCAAACGGAATGATACTTTATGCACTTACACGTAAAACGGAGGGATCAAAATGAAAAATTTTAAGTTAAGCGATTTCGTAAGCAGATTTTCTGTCCCTCTTATGTTTGTGTTGATATGCGCAGTATGTGCGCCAATCTCAGGTCTCTCACCAAGCTATCTGATAAATGAGATCGTAACAAGAATGGGAAGAAATGCATTTTTGATACTTAGCCTCCTTATACCTATCATGGCAGGTATGGGACTGAATTTCAGTATGACACTTGGTGCTATGGCAGGCGAGATAGGACTCATTTTAGTCTGTGACTGGCAGATAGTAGGTATTCCGGGAATGATCCTTGCAATGATCATATCTATCCCGATATCAGCGCTTCTCGGTCTTTTTTGTGGAAAAGTCCTGAACATGGCAAAGGGTCGTGAGATGATCACAAGCTATATCATAAGTTTCTTTATTAATGGTATTTATCAGCTTGTTGTACTTTATATGATGGGACCTGTTATTCCGATAAAGCACAGCTCAATTAAGCTTCCTCGTGGTTATGGAGTAAGAAATACAGTATCACTTCTTTCAATGAGACAAAAGCTTGATAACCTTATCCCGCTTAGCATTGCAGGCGTAAAAATCCCTGTGGCAACCTTTATCATTGTATTTTTGCTTTGCCTCGTAATTGTCTGGTTCCGTAAGACAAAACTTGGTCAGGATATGAGAGCGGTAGGTCAGGATCTTGAAGTAGCCAAGGATGCCGGTATTGATGTAGAGCGTACAAGAATTATCTCTATGGTACTTTCTACAGTTTTTGCAGGTGTCGGAATGATCATTTATCTTCAGAACATGGGTAATATTGCAACATACAGCTCACATTCACAGATTGGAATGTTCTGTATAGCAGCACTTCTTGTAGGTGGTGCGTCTGTAGATAAGGCTTCAATCGGAAATGTTTTTTTAGGAATAGTTTTATTCCATACCATGTTCATAGTTGCACCTAAGGCTGGAACAGTCATCACGGGTGACTCTATGATCGGTGAGTATTTCAGAGTATTTGTATCATATGCGGTAATTACTGTTGCCCTTATAATGTATGAGACAAATAAACGCAGAAAGATGAACAAGGCCGGAGAAAGGCTGGCTATGGAGCAGGAGGAAGAATGAGTAAAATCGATAAAAAAACACTTATCATAAGGGCAGTGGCACTCCTGATAGTAATAATGATCGCAGCTGCAATGTTTGTAATAGGCAGAGGACATACCATTTACTTTGACAATAAATCATTTGAAGCCGGTGGAGAAACAATAGAAACTCCTTACAGCATTGAAGTTTATGTTAAAGGTGAAAAGGTAGCTAAGCTTAAGGCCGGTGAAAGAGGCAAGGCAGATATCATGGGCCAGAGTTTGGCAATGCAGCTTGTAGTGACACAGGAAAAGGGCGGTGCTTCTACAAAAATGAATGTAAAGCTGCCGATCCCTTACAATATGGATGGCGTGATAATCAATATCCCGGTCATGCTTGCAGGCAAGACACCTGCAGATTACATGACTGAGTTTATCCCGGCTCCACCATCAGATGATGATGAAGATGTATCTGTAACTGAGGATGCAGGAGAATTGATGGAATTTGAGCAGTAAGGATTACCGAGTGCAGGGCTTTGGCTCTGCACTCGTTTTTAATTAAATACAAAATGGTTATTGCTATTCTCTTTTGTTTTGTCGATATATAAAGTGGATGTTTTTGGAACGGCAAACAAGGAGGATGTAAATGAAAAGAAAAATGACGAGCAGCATATTGGCAGCAATCATGGCTGTCAGTATGGTATCTACAGGATGTGCATCGAATAGTGCGCCGACTGCTGAAGCACCTGCAGGTAAGGCAAGTGAGGCACCTGTAGAAAATGAAACTAAGGAAGAAGCTGTACAATCAACTGAAGAAGCAGCTGCATCCGAGACTACAGCATCTGCTGAAACTGCAGCATCTGACACTTCTAAAGGAAGTGAAGAGATGACAATTGACCAATGGCTTGAGAGTGAATTGGAGAGATTGGAGAATGGAGGCAAGCTGGATCCTGCATTTACTGTGGGGCAGATCACGAAAAAGGAAGTTCCAATCTACTATAATTCTGTAAGCAATAATGATACAATTGAACTGGCTTTCTTTGATGAAGATGGTGCAGTACCGTATTTGTGCGCGGAAGATATTCCAACTGTCATGGGAAAGGCTTATCAAACACAGTATTTGGATAATGATTTCAAACTGACTTTTTCGGGTGAAGGAAGTGTGGCAACTTTAACGCGTGAAAATGGCTTTTGGATGAAATTTGATTGTGATAAGGAGACCATCACTTTTATAGATCTTGACGGTTTTCTTATGGGATCTACTATGGACTCCTGGGGAGATGTTGTAAATGCACAGGGCCTAAAAAATGAGAAAGCGAGAGATCTTTTCCATTCAACCGGAAACTCTTCTGAGCGTTATGGAGATGCTGTTGTACTTAAACTTGCAGATTATGGAATAGATCTCATTAAGGATGGGGATCATTATTACATGCCGTTGGCAACGCTTAATGATTTTGTACTGGCACATAATTATATACCGGCTGTATATAATGGCGATAGCGTTATTCTTTATAATTATGGCGACTTAAAAGATGACGATACAGGTGAGCTAAAGGAGCTCGGAAAACTGTACTTTGAGGGTAAGCCGGGTAAAATCAGTAAGTCTATGGCTAAGTTCTCTTATAATGAGCTTTGTCTGATGCTTGATTATCACTATGGCTTAAAAGAAGTGCATGGAATCGACAGTTTTGATGAATTATTCCTTCAGACCGGAACCAAGGCAGCACTTTTGAGTGATGATCCTGAAGTCGCGGATAAGGCACTTTGCGATTTTATTTTTAAGCATTTGGATGACGGACATAGCTCTTTTGGTTTACAGTCATACTATAGCGGAGAAGACAAGGGAATAGATGTAACAATCGGAAGCTCGCTGAATTTGTTTGTTGATGAAGTAAAGCGATTTATGATCGCAAGGAGCAAGTACTATCCTGATGGAGTTCCAGGATATGAAGAAGTAGGAAATACTGCGTATATTACATTTGATGGATTTAAGTCAATTCCGGATGATGCAGATTATTACAACAATCCTCCGACGGAGGGAGATCCGGAAGATCCAGTTGGATTGCTTATCTATTCATATGGACAGATTACAAGAGACGGAAGTCCGATCAAAAATGTCGTATTAGATTTGTCCTGTAATGGCGGCGGGGATTCAAACACTGCGGGATTTGTACTTGGAACATTCATGGGAACAGGTACATACTCAATTAAAAATGCGATCACAGGAGCAACTATTACCGATTACGTTAACGTAGACTTAAATCTGGATCATGAGTTTGATGAAAAAGACTCGCTTCAGGGATATAATCTCTACTGCCTTGAGTCCGGATACAGTTTCTCATGTGGAAACCTTGTTCCAAATGTATTTAAGAATACTCATAAGGTTACACTTCTTGGTCAGACATCAGGTGGAGGATCATGTATGGTATTACCTGCAGCTACTGCATCAGGAACTACTTTCCAGATTTCAGGACCATTGCGTATGTCATTTACAAAGAATGGAAGTTTCTATGATATAGATCAGGGTGCAGAGCCTGATTTCTATATTGATGATCCGGACAATTTCTATAATCGTAAAGCTTTGACAGATTATATCAATAAACTGTTCTAAAATATCGATGAATTTAGTGGGGGTACCGTATTGTGGTACCCCTGCCTTTTTGTACTAATAATTTCCTGTTATACACACGCTTGGAATTTAACTCTGATTTGTGATAGAATAGCGACAGTGAGTTTAATAGCATTTTGTTTTCAGAAGTATTATTAAGGTTGACGGAGATACAGGAAAGGGTTTTCTTAATCAGCTATGAGTTTATATGCTATAGGAGATCTACATTTACATTTTAAATCAGAGCTAAAGGCTAGAAACCAGATTGAAGATAAAGTATGGCAAAATCATGAGAAAGTTCTTGTAGATAACTGTAAGAGTATGATTACTGCAAATGATACTTTAGTCCTGGTAGGCGATCATAGCTGGGGCAAAAATCTGGCTGAATGCCGGTACGACCTAGACTATATAATGAATTTGCCTGGACGAAAAATCTTACTTCGCGGAAATCATGATATGTTTTGGGATGTAAAAAAGACGGGACAGCTGAATGAAATGTTCAAGGGAAAGCTGGAATTTTTGCAGAATAATTACTTCTCTTATGAGGACTATGCATTAGTCGGAACTAAAGGATATACTTTTGAGGGTCCTTTTTATTTTGATAGATATGGGAATATTCAAGGATGGGATGAAAAAGAGGCAGAGCATGCAGAGAAGTTAGTCAAAAGAGAATATGAAAGATTAGTTTCTTCTTTTGAGGCTGCAAAAGCTGACGGTTATAAGAAGTTCATCATGTTTCTGCATTATCCACCTACCAATATTCTGCAGTCAGATAGTATTTTCACTAAAATTGCCGAGAAATATGGTGCAGAGCAAGTGATATATGGACATTGTCATGGAAAAAGCAGATTTCACGACAGTATTATCGGAAAGAAAGGCAAAGTTGTTTATTCTCTTGCGTCAGGAGACTATCTGCTGTGGAAACCAATGGTGGTATTAAAATTAAATTTAATAAAAAAATATAAGAAAGAAGTGTAAACGAAAATGGATACATTAGAAATTCTTAAGGGATTAGCAATCATACTTTTAGGAACAAAGTTTTTTGGACTAGTTGCCAGAAAAGTCAAAGCACCTCAGGTAGCAGGTGAGATCGTTGCAGGGCTCTTGATTGGTCCTACATTATTAGACATAGTTGTTGAAAATGATTTTTTTGCAGGAATGGCAGAAGTAGGTGTTATTCTTCTTATGTTCAGCGCCGGGCTTGAAACAGATATCAATAAGCTGAAAAAATCCGGTGTCAAGGCTACACTTCTTGCTCTCGCAGGAGTATTTTTTCCTCTTATTCTCGGAACCATCATGTATATGTGTTTCTATGGGTTTGCAGGTTTTGGAACTACTAAATTTGTAGAGGCCGTGTTTATCGGTACCATACTAACTGCAACTTCAGTCAGCATTACTGTGCAGGCGTTGAAAGAGCTTGGAAAGATATCTACAGATGTCGGGACAACTATCATGAGTGCCGCTATTATTGATGATGTTATCGGAATTGTTGTACTTACAGCAGTTCTTGGACTGAAAGATCCATCTTCAAATATACTCTCTGTTGTCTTTAAGACAGTTGCTTTCTTTGCACTGTCAATTGCTATTGGAATTATTATCTTGAAAGCGATGGCGATGGTAGACAAAAGATGGCCTCATACCAGAAGAGTACCGATTATAGGACTTGCAATTGCTTTTTCACTCGCATATATCGCTGACAAGTATTTTGGAGTTGCAGACATTACAGGTGCATATGTAGCCGGAATAATTATGAGTTCACTTGATGACTCAGAATATATTGACAGAAAGATCGATATAAATTCCTATATGATCTTTGGTCCTGTCTTCTTTGCCAGCGTTGGACTTCAGACTGATCTTAAAACTGTTGATATGACGCTTATGACTTTTTCAATTGCCTTTGTTTTAGTCGGACTTTTGGGAAAGATCATTGGCTGCGGCCTGGTAGCCAGATTACTTAAATACAATATTTCTGATAGTCTAAAAATCGGAGTTGGAATGATGACCAGAGGCGAAGTTGCACTTATCGTATCACAAAGAGGCTTAAAAGCAGGAATTATTGACAGCAAGTACTTTACTGCGGTCATTCTGCTAATTGTCATAAGCTCGATATTGACGCCAATAGTACTGAAGAGTTTATATTCTAAAAGTTCAGGAGTAGGCACATCCTATGCCGGATGAGGCGGATACACATAGAGAAGATGCTATATCTTCGTTAAAAGGGTGCAGGCAAAGGTAGTAAGATCTATCTATAGATGCCCCCAAAATTTGAAAATATTCCGGAAGATAAAGACTGGGCAGAAGATAGTGATCCAAAGCAAAGCTTTGCAGAAAGCATTTTAAACAGGATATGTTATCTGCAAAATAATATGCAAATAGCTGGATTAAAGCGAAATCAACAGGAAGCAATATGAGCCACCTGTTGATTTCAGTGAAGTGAGTTGTCAGGTCTTTTTTAAGGCCTTTTCTGCATAATATCCTTTAACTCCTTTTGATACCCTACACGTTCATTCCCTAATGAATTTGAAATCGTGTCTGAATAGATGCTCACAAGATCCGCTGTTTTATCTCGGATTTCTTCAATAATTTGTTTGCAAGTATTTTTTGACATGCCCGCGGTGACACCAACGCTTATCATATCAATGTCTGATATATGTCGGCCTTTACCATTGATGGATGTTGTATGTTCACCAAAATATGTAGTGCTGTAAGTCATGTCATACGCTGGAGCGAGTTCCCATTTATTGTTATTGTATAAAAATGAAAAGTTCTTGGTATGGTCATCTCTATTGTGCGTAAAGACATTAAAACACATTATCCTAAACATTTGCTCTAATTGTTCTTCATCTTCACGGGTCAATATCTTGACAAGTCAGTTTGTCCACCATCCCCATGTTCCCAATTTTATCCAATCTACTCTGAATTAAATGCATATCAGTTATAATTATTCCCTTCTCTTTTGTCGATATAGAAATTGGATATTTCTTGAAAACGAAAGGGAAGGGACATTATATGTTTAAAATTGAAAGCGTAAGAGCAGATGAGGAAGCTAAGACACTGGTGCTGAGTGATAGTTTATTTCACGATGCACTCAAGGATGAGCCGGCTAGTAAAGCGCGCTATCATGTTAAGAACGACAAAGGGGAGGACTTTGATATCGTCTATTGGGATAATGATGAAGATATTGAGCCAAGAGATGCGTATCCTGCGTATGTAAAGCCGCCATACATGACAAAGTATTGGATGTATGATGAGCATGACAAGGATACTCTTTATCTTGACTTTTTTAATGGTCTCAAGAGACTGATGTTTGAAGAATTGAATGAGTATACCATTGTCATTACAAAGGTTGTGCTTGCTTATACCGATATGGAAGTGTGGTGCACCGATGACAGGATTTTTTGGTTTGTAGATAAGAGCCCAAGGATCCATATTGTTGAGGAATTTCCGGAAGATAAGTTTTCAGATGACTGCTTTTATATTCAAGAGCAGATGAGAGTTGGATTGGAGGATAATAATTTCAACCGACTGAGTAACACTTATGCGTTTCACAATGTTTTTTTTATACAATGGATACTTAATGGGAAATCTTTTTCTCAGTTTAAGTATGTAACCATGCCAATTGACAACACGGGAGGAATTGGAGCACTACTTTCCGGCTATAAGCGTTATCAGAGGGCTTTTGAGCATTTCGGACTTAAGTTTTCTGCACCGGATAAGGATCACTTTGGAAAGTATCCGCGCGAGTTGGTAGAGCGTTACTTTTCAGTCGATCTTTGGAATAAAGATGTTACTGAGGAGAATACACTTAAAGTTCCGAACATTGTGCTGTTCATTAAGACAAAGTTTTACAACATGCAGCCGGGACTTGTGGATAAGTCTGTGATAGCAGATAAGTTCCTTGAAGAGATGGACGAGTATTATGATGCGGTATTTGGCGAAAAGAAGACGCTTGGAATACTGATAAGAGGTACGGACTATATTGCAACCGGTCTTTCAGGTACCCGTAAGATGGCAAGTGTCGAGCAGATGGTACCAAAGATCCGCAAATGGATGTCTGATTACGGCTATGAAAAGATTTTCCTTGCAACGGAAGATGCCGATATCTTAAGCAAGATGCGAAAAGAGTTTGGCAAGACGATGATAGCTCTGTCTCAGCATAGATTGTCTAGAAATGAACTTCGAGTAGGACAGGTCATCTCCGAATATGAGAAAGAGCATGGCGGAAATGAGTATG
This sequence comes from Lachnospiraceae bacterium MA2020, assembly GCA_000746015.1. Classification (GTDB taxonomy): domain Bacteria; phylum Bacillota; class Clostridia; order Lachnospirales; family Lachnospiraceae; genus NK4A144. Next base: position 275,089 of record KN050797.1, read on the forward strand.
CGGAAAAGATGGAAGATACTACAGTTAATTATTTCTATGCGTTGTATATCTTGTCCCGCTGTAACGCATTTATGTGCTCCGGCCAGTGTAATGGATGGGATACGGTTCTTTCCTTAAATGAAAATAAGTATGAGAGAACATATAAATTTTCAGTAGGAATAGATGGAGATCCGAGGACAGAGGGATGGAATGTCATCAGACCTTTGACAGCCGGAATGTTTGCAAGGGGAACATATCCGACTGACAAGGCATTCTTCATGACATACAGGTATGATCTGAAGGAAAGTGTTGATCCTGATGCACTAAAACAGGCATGGGATAAGACATTGAAAGTCTATCCGTATGTGGGATATGCAGTAGTTACTCGCGGCAGTCGTCTTGTACTTGCCGAGAACCCGCTACCATTCGTAATTAAAGAGACAGGTGAAGTAATAGAGCCGTTTGAGGCAAGCGGCAATTTCCACTCAGTTACATTGTGCTATCTAGGCAATACTTTGTGGATGTATGTAGATCATGTCCCTTATGATGGCACGGGATTTATGAAGGTGGTAGAGACGTTCTTCTATCACTATTATTGCCTGCTTGATGGCAAGGAATATGCAGTGCCGGATGGCGTATTTACTGAGAAGGATGGAGCAGTAGAAGGACAGGATGTTGACGGATATCTTACGGTTGATGCTGTTGATCCAAAGGCCTTGATGGGATTATATGGTTCTAAAGACAGTTTTACTGTGCCTGAAAATCTTGATAGCGGCATTTTTGTACCAAAGCAGGATTGCAGAGGCTTTTGTATAAGTGTACCGGGTGACGAGTTTATGGCTTACGCAAAGTCTGTTAAGGGCAGTCCGATGTCAGTATTTAATATATGCTTTGCGAAGGCGCTCAAGAGGGTACATCCGGACAATACACTTCCATACGTTTTTATGAATCCTGTAAGTATACGAAAAGTCATGGGTAATGAAAATTCACTTCTGCATCAGGTCGTGCATACCAGTTATCCATTAGATCCAAAGGATCTTACGGACGAAGATGAGACCACATTGAACACCCGATATAGAGAACATCTTAAAAAGTTCTGTTCTGAAGAAAGTATAAAGATGATCTCAGGAGTATATCGCGGTATATGTGAAGGATATACAAAAGCTTTCATTTATGGCGCACTTGATAAGGTAATTATGGATCAGCGCAAGAATGTGAAGGGATCAGGAGGCGTCAGCTATCTGGGCACTTTGAAGACAGGAGACTATGGCAAGCGCATACGCATGAGCGCATTCCATGCGATGCAGGAAAAGGGAATCATGCTGCAGATCACCGAGGTCGGCGGAGTATTCTACATTGACTGGTATCAGGGTTTCCACGGCGAAGAGTATGTAAAGGCAATGCGAGACATACTGAGCGAGGCCGGAATTAAAGGTATCAGCATAGATAGAGTGGAATAGTATTATAGTGGGAGTATCGGTTATGGTACTCCCTTTTTTGCTTTATAGCAAATGATAATTGTTTATAGCAACAGCAAGTTGCGTGTATATTTCAGATTACTATACTATAATAGTATCAGGGTCGAAAGTTATTGATTGATATAAATTATTTTTTTTAGAGGAGGAGTTAGATTATGGATACAAAAGATGTTTTATTAGAGCTTAGAACAAAAAATGGCCTTTCTCAGGATGATCTTGCAGAAAAGGTCTTCGTGACAAGGCAGGCGGTCTCACGTTGGGAAAAGGGTGAGACAGTGCCAAATACAGAAACACTTAAGCTGCTTTCTAGTGTTTACAACGTTTCTATAAATACACTGCTTGGTTCTCCGAGAAAGCTTATCTGTCAGTGCTGCGGAATGCCTCTCGAAGATGAGATGATCGGCAGGAATAAAGACGGATCACTTAATGAAGACTATTGTAAATGGTGCTATGCAGATGGAACCTACACATACAGCGATATGGACGAGCTTATAGAAGTATGCGTGAAAAACATGGTCAATGAAGAGTTTTCAGAGGAGCAGGCACGGGTTTACTTAAAAGACATGCTTCCGAAACTCGACTATTGGAAGAAATATGATGAGCTTAGCGATAATGGCGAATTTGAAGAATTCAAGAAGAAACTGATAGAGGAAATCAATGATCTGCATATTGAGGGCATGCCGAAAGTAGAAAGCTTGAATGCACTTGTCGGAAAGTTTGTAAATCTTGAATATAGACTTCCAAGCGGAGAAAAGGTCAAATTCCTTAATGATCAGAAAACATATCTGGGAAATCAGCTTGAGTCTGAATTCGGTGGTGACAGGTGTTTTGGAATACTTGCAGATATGGATTTTATCATGGTTTGCACTTATGCAGAAGGAGGCGCTGATCCGGAGCTGGTTCTTTATAAAAAGAGATAAATGTATACTGCATAATTATCCAAATCCTATTGACGAAATGTCAAAAAGACAACACTGGGTAACGCAGAGCTCCGACTTATGAAACAACGTGAATTGGTTGATTTTGCAGTGGGGTGGATGGAGAAGAATAGATAAGACGCAAGGGCGGAGAAGATTTCTCCGCTCTTTTTGTATACTTGTTGCTGAGGAAAAATACCGATAAAATAATTGTATGCTTTATATTAATTTATTATAATAGTGAAGGATTTATTAATGCATCAAAATAATTAAAGAAGGTTTTATATGGCAAACTTGAATAAAACAATGCCGATTGAAGAAATAATATCACGGGTTACATCGATTGCTCATAAATACAACGCAAAACGACTTGACTTATTTGGCTCGTTTGCAAGAGGCACGCAGACGGAAAGAAATATTATTAATTATTACGAGGTTTAAAATGTATAGTAACAGAGAAAAAATAGTGCATATCGCACAGGCTGGTATAATTGCAGCAATTTATGTCGTACTTACTTTGATGGCAGCAAGTTTCAATTTAGCGAATGGAGTTATACAGGTGAGGATATCAGAGGCGCTTACAGTGCTGCCATATTTCACACCTGCAGCGATACCGGGATTGATCATAGGATGCTTTATCAGTAATATAATTACCGGATGTGTAGTATTGGATATAATTTTTGGAACAATTGCAACAGCTGTAGCGGCATTTGGATCTTATATTCTTAGGAAAAACAGATATTTATGCTCAATTCCTCCGGTAATATCAAATATGCTGATAGTTCCGTTTGTATTAAAATATGCATATGGTATGACAGATGCGGTATGGTTTATGGCACTTACAGTAGGTGCCGGCGAAATTATTTCATGCGTGATAATTGGTCAGATACTTATCACTGCGTTGACTCCATTGAAGAAGGTTTTGTTTTAAAGGAAAACATACAATTTCATGGTAAGATGGCGGCTTTCGAAGAATTGTGGTGATAGCAAGATAGTATATTAGTGTTATCATTGGCACCATTTGGCGCGCGCGTTACAAGGGCACATTGGTAATGAATAGAGTTAAGTAAGGGAAAATTCTATGATTTTAAACACGGGTCAACGGACTGATATACCTGCTTTTTTCCCAGGATGGCTTGCAAACAGAATAAAAGAGGGTTTTGTCTGTGTAAGAAATCCTTATAATCCAATGCAGGTAAGTAGATATGTAATTTCTCCTGATATCGTGGATGTAATAGGTTTCTGCACAAAGAACCCGGCTCCGTTCTTTCCTTATTTGGATATGGTAAAGAATTTTGGACAGTTTTGGTATGTTACGATCACATCTTATGGTAAAGATATTGAACCTATGGTTCCCGACAAGAGACAGATTATAGAATCATTTAAATATCTTTCAGATAAGGTGGGAGTAAATGCCATCGGGTGGCGCTATGATCCTATATTTGTAAATGAAAAGTATACGGCTGACTATCATATTTCAGCTTTTGAGAAAATGGCTTCAATGCTTGAAGGATATACAAAAGTTGTAGTTATTAGCTTTATTGATCTATATGAGAAAGTGAAGAGAAATTTTCCGGAAGTTCGGGTTGTGACGAATGAAGAAAAGCATTACATTGGTCGGGAGATAATCAGGATAGCCGGAAAACACGGCATGCTTGTGAAACCTTGTGGGGAAGGCACTTTTTTGGAAAAGTATGGCGCGGATTGCAAGGGATGTATGACGATCGCCGATTATGAAAGAGCGATTGGTAAAAAAATTGAGGCACCCAAAACAAAGCCGTCAAGAGAAGAGTGCACATGCTATCTTTCCGGAGACATAGGAGCTTATGATACATGCGGACATTTGTGTAAATATTGCTATGCAAATAATGATGTATCGATGGTTGCCTTAAATAGAAAAAATCATGATCCTGACTCTCCATTTATTATTGGAAATTACAGACCGGATGATGTTGTTCATGATGTAGCGCAGAAATCATGGATAAATGGTCAGATGGATATTTTTGATTATCTGCATTAATTTTAGGCAGGTAGCAGGCTTTGAATGATAATGGGAAATATGAGGATTGAAATTTATTTTGAAAAGTTTCGGGAGGTATCTTATTGAATATTTGTTTATTAAATGACTCATTCCCACCGGTAATTGATGGCGTTGCAAATGTTGTCATGAATTATGGCAGGATCTTAACAAACGACTTAAATGCTGATGTTGTAGTTGGCACACCAAAGTATCCAAACGCAGATTATACAAATTATCCATATAAAGTTATTGCTTACCCGAGCCTTGATACGACTGATCTTGTGGCAGGATATAGGGCAGGATATCCGTTTGCAATGCGTGAGATCGGTATTATGGCTGATTTTAAGCCTGATATCATACATACTCACTGTCCGGTATCGTCTACTATCATGGCGAGGATACTTCAAAATGAGACAGGAGCGCCCATAGTTTTTACATACCATACAAAATTTGATATCGATATAGCCCGTGCAGTGGGTGAGGGATTTTTAAAAAATGAGACTATCCGTGCTATGGTCAAAAATATCTCAGCGTGCGATGAAGTATGGGTAGTATCAGAGGGAGCCGGTGAAAATCTAAAATCACTTGGGTATGAAGGTGATGTCAGAGTCATGTCAAATGGGGTTGATTTCCCGAAAGGTCGTGTGGATGAGGCAAAAGTGCGCGAAGTGACAGCAAAGTTTGACCTGCCGGATGGAGTACCGTGCTTTTTATTTGTTGGAAGAATGATGAAGTACAAGGGACTTCCTATAATTATTGATGCTCTGAATATATTGTCCGAAAAAAAGATAGATTTCCGCATGGTATTTATAGGTGGCGGCGCTGATGCCGGCGAGATGCAGGAAAAAATCAAAGAAATGGGTATCCCGCTTGAAGTTTATAGTGAAGATGGCAGCAAGGAGCGTTTTGAAGGTATTGATGGAAAGACGGGACTTATCATTTTTGCAGGTCCGGAGCGTGATAGAGAAAGACTTAGAGCAATAAATACACGGGCAGATCTCTTCCTTTTTCCATCAGTATATGACACAAACGGAATTGTGGTAAGAGAAGCGGCTGCCTGCGGACTGGCAAGTGTGCTTATCAAGGACTCATGTGCAGCAGAGGGCATAACTGATGGCAGAAACGGATTTATAATAGAAGAAAACGCTGAGAGTATGGCATCGCTTCTTGAAAGAGTTTCAGGTGATATACCATATCTTAAAGAAGTCGGTCAGAATGCAATGGATGAGATCTATATTTCCTGGGAAGATAGTGTAAAAGCGGCTTATGAACGTTATGGTGAGCTGCATGAGATGGTGCTTGACGGTACATTCAAGCGCAGAAGAAAGCATACTTCTGATTTGTTTTTAGAGTCGACTTCTTTAATTCTCAAAGGAACGGAGCATGTTTTCGATATTCCAAGAAATATTTATGGTGGAATGAAAGAAAACCTTGTACAGCTGACAGATATGTCTCTTTATTATACCGAAAGTCTGACGGAGCTTGGCAGAGAGCTCAGAAAAGAGATCAAGGAACAGATAAAGGAAAACATGGAGAATATCCTTTCAAGGAAGGAATGATCATATGAGTGGGTATAGTGAAGGTAAAAATGACTGGTATAAGCGGATGAGCTTTTATCAGATATGGGTAAGGAGTTTTGCTGATGGTAATGGAGATGGTATAGGCGATCTCTACGGAGTTTATAAAAAGCTTCCTTATGTAAAATCCCTTGGAGTAGATGGCATATGGTTTTCGCCTATTTATCCTTCTCCTAATGCTGATTTTGGTTATGACATATCTGATTATAAGGACATTCATAAAGATTACGGGACTCTTGAGCAATTTAAAAAAGTCCTTAACAAGGCACATGAGCTTGGACTTAAGGTCATCATGGATCTGGTCGTAAACCATACTTCTGATGAGCACCGATGGTTTAAGGAGAGCAGAAAAGGGTCCGACAATGCTTATAGTGACTACTATATCTGGCGTAAGAAACCCAATAATTGGGACAGCATTTTTGAGGGTAAGGCATGGAGCTATGACAAGGTCAGAGGGGAATATTATCTTCACATTTTTTCAAAGAAACAGCCGGATTTAAATATGGATAATCCGAAAGTCCGCGAAGAAGTGAAGTCGATCATGCGCTTTTGGCTTGATATGGGCGTAGATGGTTTCCGTGAAGATGTGATCAATTTTATTTCAAAGAAAGAGGGACTTCCAAACGGACTGCCGTTCATCCCTGTAATTAACGGTATGCCTTATTATAAGGATGGCCCGCATATCCATGAGTATATGGCAGAGTTTAGGAAAGTCTGCAATGAATATGACTGTTTTCAGATCGGTGAAGGGCCTATGACCACGGTTAATTCTGCGCTTAAATATCTGACTGGGCCGACAAAGTCACTTGATATGATGATCTCTTTCGACCACATGATGGCAGACTGCTTTTATACAGAGTATCTTCATAGACCTTTTTCTCTTGTTAAGTTGAAAAAAGCCTTCAGCAAATGGCAGACCAAGCTTGAAGGCAGAGCATGGAATTCACTATATCTTGAAAATCATGATCATCCGCGTATCATAAGCAGGTACGGAAGTGAGAGATACTGGCGTGAGAGCGGGACTATGCTTGCGGCATGCTTTATCTTTCAAAAGGGCACCCCTTTTATATATCAGGGGCAGGAGATAGGCATGACTAACATTCGCTTAAGCCACATTGATAGGTATATTGACGTTTCATCAAAAACGAATTATTACAAATATAATTTAAAAGATGAAGTTTCGAAAAGATTAAAGAGGATACATCTTTCCAGCAGAGACTCTGCACGCACACCGATGCAGTGGAATAGTGGAAAATATGCCGGATTTTCTAAAGTAAGACCGTGGTTTTACATCAATTCAAACTACAAAAAGATAAATGTGGAAGCAGAAGAAGATGATAAATACAGCATATTGAATTTTTATCGAAAATGCCTTGATCTTAGAAAGCATTCAAAAACACTCATATATGGAAAATACAAGGAATACTATCCAAAGAACAGAGAAATCTATATGTACGAGCGGGTGTATAACGATATCCGTTATCTTATAATATGCTCTTTTTCAAAAAGAACAGAAGATTTTAGTATGCCGATGGAATATAGAAAAAGGAACGGACAGCTGATGCTCTGTAACTATCCTGGCAATCAGCCGCCATTCCTCAGACCTTATGAAGTAAGAGTCTATAGATATTAATCAATTATTATTTAAGATCATATTCCAAACGAACTGTTATTGTTGCGGTTTTGTCTCTTGATGAAGTATCAAAAGCACCATCGTATGAATAGCTGCCTGTACCTGAGTTACGGGCTGTTATCTGAAATACTCCAAGTGAAGAGTTCATTAGCTTGCCAATGTTCGCACCGGAATTTTTTGCAATGATATCAATTCTGTCTTTTGCATTTACAGATGCTTTGTCGATCAGGTCGAGCTTAAGTTCATCAAGTCCTGTGTAGTAATACTCAGGAGAATCAGAAGTGAACTCTACACCCTGATCGAGAAGGCTGGAAATATCTCTTGATATCATATCGACTGTGTCAATATTGCTTGAAGTAATTACAACACTTTGAGTAAGATTATATCCATTAAATTCCTGACCGGTATAGTTACCATTATCATCATAGATATCGCGAAAAGTTGTAGAGATATCAACTGAATTAAAAACGATTTCGGATTCATTTAATCCGTTTGAGGTAAGATATTTTTTTACAAGGTTTGCATCTTTTTTTATCTTGTCATAAGCTGCCTGCGAAGTGTAGGCAGCTGCAGAGAAAGAGCCTCTCCAGATGACGAGGTCTGACTCAAAGTCAACACTTGCACTACCGGTAGCAGCTATGGTATGCACACTTTCAGATCTGAAATGTGCAAGCCCAAATGCGATGGCGCTGCAGCTTATGATTATGCTTAGCCCAATGATCAGTGAGCTGATCCAACTTGATTTCTTTGTGTTTTGTTCCATATTTCCTCCCATAAATTTTAGTATCCTAAATTATCGTTGACAAGTATTACATGTATCCTGTCCTTATGTCTTGAGTAACGTGTAATGAGGAACTGACAGCAGATAGTATCAGGAGATTTGCAGTCCATGCAGGCTCCGGTCTTGGCACATGGTGTAGAAAGACCAAAACGCTGTGCGTTTATAGGAGCAGCAACGTTACGAGCTCGTTTCATTGCGCCATCAAGATCTCCACATACTTTATTCATGCCTACGATGAAAACTACCTTGCGAGGTCCCTGGGCGATGGCAGATACACGATTAGAGTTTCCATCAATGTTTACTAGGATACCATCATTTGTGATAGCGTTACTGCTTGATAGAAATACATCAGCATCATATGCTGCAAGCATAGCAGCACGCTTGTCTTCATACGCATCACGATCAATAAAGTTATAGTCACCCTTTTTAAGAGCATCAACAAGACCTATCTCGTGAGCGCTTTTTGCACCACCCATGGTAACGGATGATTTTTCAGGAATAAGTTCAAGGGCAAGCTTTAATGCTTCTTCTTTATTCGCTGCATAGTAGCCTGTCATATTTCTTGAATTTAAGCCTTTGATAACTGTCTGAGCCAGTAATTCATTTCTTTTGTTAATATTAGCATCCATTTTGATCTCTCCTTTAAAACAAAGTTTCTGAGCCTTTATTATTATATCACATACAGATGCGATATAATTGAAGTATACAATTATTGAGTTCGATATCATGTAAAACTATTTAAAATTATAAAACAATATTGCATATATATTACACAAGTGTTACAATTGGAATTGCTTCAATACTTATACAATAATATAACTTTTTAGGGAGGAAGTAGGATATGTGTAAATTTAGAAGGGTGGCATGGTTGACCATAGTGGCTTTAGCGCTTGGCAGCATTATGCCGCCTTTGAATGTTAGGGCAGATGAGATTGTCGAGATTAATGATGGCATTGAGGAAAGTTTTGACAAAGCCATCGATGATGAAAGCGGCAGTGAAGCCTCTGATGAAAATGTTAGTAAAAAGAGGGAAGATGAGGCAGTTTTCGATGGAAAAGAAGTACTTGATAAAAAGACGGGATTAAAGTACTGGGTATTGAATCGCGACAAGACGGCTAAAGTTATCGGCTATGAAGAGCCTAAAGAAGGTACATTGGGCGGCTTTGATGTTGTCATTCCGGAAGTCTATGATGGATACACTGTTGTAGGAATAGGCAAACACGCTTTTGATGTGGGATGGTCAGACTGCGTAAGCATTAACTCAATAAGTCTTCCGCCTACATTGGAGTATATAGAAGACGAAGCATTTTATGCACAGCGCAATCTAAGGACTGTAGAGTTTAGAGATAGTGAGCGCAGCGTTTTAAAAGAAATCGGTTATGCAGCGTTTATGGGAGCAGTTGCTATTTCAGAACTAGAACTGCCGGATAGTGTAGAATATATAGGGGATGACGCATTTGCGGGGTTAGTTGTTCCTGGAAACTTGAAAACACTAAAACTTCCGAAGAATCTTAAAGAGATCGGTGGCGGTGCATTTGGGTATCATACAAGTCTCGAAAATGTTATTTTTAATCGTAAATTGGAAAAAATAGGAATGGGGGCATTTATATGCACAGATTTAAGTGATGTAAGACTGCCAAACACGGTTTCGGACTTATCTTGTGCATTTCAGTATTGTCTTAAAATAGAAAAATTTGTATATCCGAACAAAGTACAAAATGTAACGGAGGAATTTATTGGCTGCAAAAATCTAAAGAAGGTTTATTTACCTAAAACGGTAAAAGAGATCAGTATTCGTTCATTTAGTAGCGAAGAGACTACGGCTTTGACAGATGTATACTATCAGGGCTCAGAGGAAGAGTTTAATAAGATAAAAGTTGAAGCAAATAATGATAAGTTTATCAATGCCAAAAAGCATTTTAATGCATCATTGGCTGACTTTGGTGTAGAGGATGATCCGGATGATCCATATGGAGATCCTACACCTGTGACTCCTCCGGCTCCAACTCCGACACCGGACACACCATCAAGTGACAATCCTGATAAGCCGTCACCGGCGCCATCACCTGTTACACCATCATCAAATACTCCATCTGGCAATACACCATCGGGAAACACTCCTGTAAATGATCCGACAAGGACTACAATTGAGAGAGATGGATTTATTATTTCATATAATTCGGAAGTAGCATTTAGCGGAGGCAAACTTAACGCAAGCAGCTTTGGAACAATAGACATTAAGTATGATGGCAAGCAGTATACAGCATCAAAGGTAAAAATTAATAAAAAGAATAAAAAGTTACAGATAACAAATATATCTCCTGCGGATAAAGCAGTAAAAAAGGCAATAAAAAAGCTTACAAAGGGCAGCGGAGGTCTTGATTATTCAGTAAAGGCATATACAGTTTCACAGGACACACCTGTAATGACTAAGCTTAGTAAGAGCGGAGAGCTTAAGTCAGTAAAGATCACTTTTGGCGAGCATGCATATAAGTGTAAAAAGGATGAATACGACTATGACTCTGCTACAAAAACAATTACGTTCAGAGGAGATAATCTGGCTGGAAAGTATGTAGTAAACTAAATTTAAATGAGTTTAAGATAAAAACTGGCGTCTCAGAGAATACTCTGGGGCGCCAGTTTTTACTGTATAGGAAATTTCTTCGAAATTCCCTATACAGCAAAAACGCTCCGCGAGGATGCGACTGGTGCGCAGATGAAGTTTGCATGCCATCGCATGCGCGCACCAGCGCGCAAAGAGTCACGGAGTGACTCTTTGTTCCGTGAATTAGCTGTACTAAAAACTATACAAAAAATGTATTTAGTTCTGTACAAATTATTTTGTTTGTGATAAAATACATGATTGTGTACAAAATACTGTACATTGCATACAAGTAATTTAGAAGAGGACAAGGAAGTTATGAGGAATTTAAGATTTACAAGATGCGTTGCAGCATTGAGTTCTGCTGCGATTATCTCCACAAATATTGTCGGTGCTTTGCCAGTGACCAATGTTTATGCGGCAGAGTCATCTGTGCCATCGGAGATTAGTGAAAAGATCAATCTGACCAATGCTGAGGATCATTTTTGGGATTTTGGCTGTGATGGTCTCACTGTTAATGTGCAGAGAAACACATATGTCTACAACAATATGTATATAGATGCTTCTGCTCCGGAAGCAAAGGTATGGACTAAGGAAAATGACAAGCAGTGGACACAGGTCAATGCAGACACAAAGTTTTATATTCCTGTAAAGGGTGATGCAGTTATCACATTAAAGGCATTTAATAATGATGCAGATCAGTTTGAAATAAATGGTGATAAGTTTGAAGTGTCTGGAGCATATAATCCGTATACATATGTTTACAAATATAAGGGTGATGCAAAGATAATAGAGCTTGATGCTGTTAAAAATACATATTTCGAATCTCTTGAAGTAAAGCATGAAGGTGCTTCACAGACTGAGAATACAAAAGAAGAGGTTGAGCCTGTAGACGAGCCGGAAGAGAAAGCAGATTATTCAGATAAATTTGAGTATCCTGTTGAATATAATGAATGGGATTTCGCAAATTACGACGAGATAAAAAATGATGCAGAAAGAATTGAAGGAAAAGATGGTTATTTTCATGAACTTTATGTTGATGCATCAAAGGGCAAATTTAATCCACGTGAAAATGGTGGAAAGGATGATACTCAGGTAAATGCTGGCACGAAGATAGTTGTACCGCTCAATAAATCAACAGACGGCAAGGCAACAATTAATGTAAGTTATACACAGGGTTCGATCACTATAAATGGTGAAGAGTACAACTCAGGCAATGACTTCATTTGTGAATATAACGGATACGGCTATGCTGTCATAGAGTGTACAGCCAATACTTACATATACAAGATAAGTGCTTCATATCCAAAGTCAGTTTTTGATACTAAGGACTCAGGAGCAGTTGATGTGTGGGACTTCGGCGGCATTTCATCAAATATTGCCGGTGCGGTAGATCATATCAAAGAAGATGAGTATGAAAAAGCGACTGATCTTGTTGCTTCATATGATAAGACAAAGACTGATAAAGCAACAGGCAAGACATATGTTGTAAAGACAGTAAGTGAGGCATTTGCAGCAAACGGTAAGCTTGAGATAGGTGATCTTACACTTTCTTATGCAACAGGTGACAGAATCTACACAGCAGGCGGAAGCGGAAACACACAGCAGGCTACAAAGAAGAAGGGTCAGTTTAAGTTTGCAGATGGCTATACTTCTAACGGATACTATTATGCAAATGGAAATGGTGGATCAGGCAGAAGATACATTGAGATATCAAATGTTAAGGCAGGAAATATCATCGATGTATATATGGATTCAAAAAATGCCGAGGAAACAGCTCATTTTGTAAATGTATCAACCGGTGAGGATGAAATATTTACAGTATCTACTGAGCCTTCTAAGTATGAGTTCATTGCTGAACATGATGGTACATATAAGATTTATACAGAGACAACAAATAACGGTAAGATTGATATCTTCAAAGTTGTTAAACGTACTGATGCTGTAGTTCAGGGTGGAATTGATTTTGGAAGTTATGATGTCCCTGAAAACTACAAGATCGTGCTCACAGATGAGAAAACCGGAGAAGAAGTCGAGGCAGAAGTTGATGCTGATTCAAATAGATATGGCGCATACATAAAGGCAGGTCATGTTTACAAAGCCAGCATCAGAAATGCAGCAGGATATGCCATTGCTGATGAGACTTCAAATATTAAGGTTGAAACAAAGGATATAACAGAAAGAAGTTATCATGACCTTAAAATAAAGGCTGTTGATACCGTAAAGGTGCATGGAAAGGTTACAGGCTTTAATGATGGATTTACTGTATCAGCTGTAAGCATCGTATTTACCGATAAAGATAATAGCTCAATTGTAGCACGACTCGATGAAAATGGCAGCTATGAAGCAGAGGTAAATGCAGGATCAGAAAATACAGTTTCACTTGAAAATTGCTATGACTATGTGCTCAAAGAGGTAAAGACACTTGTGGCTGATGCAGATATCGAGCAGGACTATGAAGTAGAGAATATTTCTACATACAGTGTATTTGGAAAGCTCCTCAATATCCCGGATGGAGTCAGTGTAAACGAGATTACTTTTACAAATGTAGCTGATAAGCAGAGCTACAAGGGCACAGTTGAGGAACTTAAGTATAAAGCTGAGCTCAGGAATGGTACTTATTCAGCGGTTATTGATAATGCTTCTTACAATACCAAGACAACTGTTGTGGTAAATGATAAGTATGCCGAGAAAGATCTCTATTTCAATGCTGAAAAGTCTTATGTTAATGTAGTTTCTGAAAATGATGTTTATGTGGGATATGCTGACAAAGACCTCAATTTTGAAACTGTACAGGCTGCAGTAGATGCAATAGAGGCGACAAGATCAAATAAGGAGGATAGGGTTACTATCCATATTGCTCCGGGTACATATAGAGAGCAGGTAGTTATCAATACACCAAATCTGACACTTAAGGCAGACGAAGGAAATGTTAAGCTTACATGGTACTATGGTATCGGATACGTTTATTATAGTGCAAAGAAAGGCTATTATGATAGTGAATCAGCCTATAATAAGCTTAGTAAAGGTAGTGTTGATAAGTGGGGTGCCTCTGTATATGTAAAGAGTAATGCACGTGGATTTAAGGCAGATGGTATTACATTTGAGAATTCATTTAACAGATATGTAACAGAGGAAGAGCTTGCAGATGGTGTAGAGGCTTCTGTAGCAGCCTATCCGGATACAAAGATCACTTTCAAGAGAACAGAAGGTGCAGATGTAAGAACAACAGCTGCTACAGAGCGTGCTACAGCACTTGCAGTAGATGCAAAAAATGTGGAATTTACAAATTGTACATTCCTTGGAAGTCAGGATACTCTTTACACTCATGCGGGAACTTTAGGATATTTCAATAATTGTACTATCACGGGAAATACTGACTTTATCTTTGGATATGGTGATTATGTATTTGAAGGATGTGTCCTTAAATACGAAGGTTACAGTGATGTAAACAAAAAGCATTCTTATATCACTGCTAATAGAGGCGAAGATGCCAGCTTTGGATATCTTTTCAATAATTGTACAATAGTTGGTCCTTCAAAGGGATTCTCACTTAGTGGTAACTATCTTGGAAGACCATGGGATAAAAGTGCAAAGGTAGCATTCAAAAATACAAATATTGTTGAAGATGGCTTGGTACTGGATCAGGGCTGGACTAATATGGGCGACCGTCTCCCAATGAATGTGTCATATAAAGAGTATGATACTGAGGAAGCAGGCAAGCCTGTAGAGCAGAAAAAGAGAATATATAAACAGAAGGATAAGGTAACAAAGGCTGTAATCGTATCAGGAAACAGCTCGACAGTTTATACAACAGAAGCTGAGCTCGGTATCTGCGCAGATGACTATTTCAAGTCTGACTGGAAACCTGAGAGCTTTGTGACAGATACAATTGAGTCTAAAATTACAAAGGGAACAGCAAAAAATTACAAGAGCTGTACAGTTTATTTCACTGATGAACAGGGCAATGAGATCATGATGCCGGTTACTCACCTTGTAAAGAGTGGCAAAAATGTGGAGCTTTCAAAGGCTGCTGAAAGCATTAAGGGCTATGTATTTGTTAGTGGCAGTGAGCAGTCAGGAGAAATTATCTGCATGTACAAAAAGGCTGATACAAGCTACACTGTAAAGCAGGTAGTAAGAAGGACAGGAAAGGTTCTTAAAGAAACCAGCTTCGATGGAGTTTATGGTTCAGTTGTAGAGGTTAACTCAGCTTCACTTGAGTCTATTAGCGGATATAAGGTTTATAACAGAGGCAAAGTTACACTTAAGCTGCGCGGTAAAGCTTCAAATATCATAGTGTTCTATTATGATGAAGGTGAAGAAGAACCAAAACCATCAACAGAGGAAAATGATAAGCCTTCAAACGATACTCCGACATCAGAGCAGAGCGATCCAAAGAAGGAAGAGACTTCAAAAGAGGAAGAGACTTCAAAAGAGGAAGAGACTCCAAAGAAGGAAGAGACTCCAAAGAAGGAAGAGACTCCAAAGAAGGAAGAGACTCCAAAAGAATCATCTGAAAATGATGATAAAAAGGTTATCCCAGAAGAAAATAAAGAATCTTCTGAAGAGGCACCAGACAAAGAAGAAAATAAAGAGTCTTCTGACGATACAACAGATAAGGAAGAGAAAAAAGAATCATCTGAAGAAGCACCAAGCGAGGACGAAAGGAAGAATCCTTCTGAAAACAAGCCGAGTCAGGATGAAAGAAAAGAATCATCTGATAATACACCAAGTAATAATAATGCTGAGAAAGAGCCATCAAGAGCTGTCAATGTACCTGCCACTGTTTCTTATAATTTAGGAAACGGTATAGCAGTTACAGCACCTGTTTCAGTTGTATATACCGGAAAGAAGTACAAAAAGAACAGTGACCTTGGAATAAGTGTTACATATCAGGGACAGGTATATACAGGAGATGATGTTAAGCTCAAGGTTAAGGGAAGCAAGAACACCGGTACTATTACTGTTAAGTTGAAGGCAATAAAGGGTGTAAAGTCTTCTAAGAAGGACTTTAAGAACACTGATACTTTTACTGTTGATGTTGCAGCATTTAATGTTACAGCAGACAAAATTGTCAAAAAGACTGTAAAGAATGGAATTGTTAAGGCAATCAAGGTCAATATGAATGGTAAAGTAAAGAGTATTTCCAAAAAGATGTTTACTCAGAATGGAAAAACTATTACATTCAGTGGTAATTTTTCAGGAAATATAAATTTAGACTAAAGCTAGCGTAAAGTTTTTGTAGGATTAAATAAAAAAGGGGATTCCTTCATGATATAGTTGTATACGGTGTCCAAGCCAATACAACTTAGATGGAGGAGTCCCCTTATGTTAAATAGTATACAGCATTTTATCGAGAATGGCATACCAAATCTTCAGAAAGCATCAAAAGATTTTTCAGATAACCCAATGGACTTTGCAGGATTTGTAAGCAGAGTAAGGAATGAAGCATTACATATGGCATTGGATTATATATCAGAGACACTCACTACTTGCAATCAGATCCTTAAAGACAGTCCAATGAGAAAAGAAAAATGGGAAATAGTAAGAA
>JQKK01000003.1 GCA_000746015.1 Lachnospiraceae bacterium MA2020
CAGGTGCAGAAGAAGTAACTGTAAAAGAAGTAAGAAAAAGTATGCATAAGCAGCCGGCATGGGGAAAATACTATGACAGCATGCAAGTAGAGTTAAGTGCAGAATTGAAGAAATGGATGAGCATAGGAATGCATAATTATATCTGGAAACTGTTCTAAAGGAAACCAGAGGCTGACGCCTCTGCCCTTGAATAAAGTGCGTCGGAACGCACAAATATCCTTGAACTGTTATCTTATTAAGCAGTATAATGAGTAAGGTTTGAGCATCTAAACTGATCATAGGGTATAGTCTACCTTTCAAATCCTACAGTAAATTTACTCCGCCTTTTATGAAGAATGTTGATTACAAGCTATTTTATAAATGCTATAATCAAAGAAAATAAATGGGGTAATGTAGTGCCTTTCTATAAGAATATTCAGAGCGAGGGGATTGTGTTATGGAAGGCAGCTTAAAAGAGCATAAGTAAGGAGAATAACTAGGAAAAATCATAGGAGAAATCATATGAGATACAGTCAGAAGATAATTCTGAAAAACGGAAAAGAAGTATGGCTAAAAAATGGTGAGGCATCGGACGGAAGTGCTGTGTACGAGAATTTTAATGCTACTCACGCAGAAACGGATTATTTACTTTCATATCCTGATGAAAACAGCTATGATCCGGAGCAGGAAGCACAGTTTTTGGAAGAGAAAACTAAAAGCACTAATGAAATAGAGATCATTGCGTTAGTGGATGGCAAAGTCGTAGGAACTGCGGGAATAGAGGCAATAGGGACAAAGCACAAAGTAAAACATAGGGCAGAATTTGGAATAAGTATATTACGTGAATACTGGGGGATGGGGATTGGAAAGGCTCTTTTGACAGCTTGCATTCAATGTGCAAAAGATGCTGGATACCTTCAATTGGAATTAAATGTAGTAGCTGAAAACGAAAGGGCTGTCGCATTATATAGGAGTATGGGATTTGAGGAATTTGGGCGAAATCCAATTGGATTTAATTCGCGTACTAATGGATTTCAGGAATTGATTTATATGCTTCTGAGATTGTAAACAAATCTAGGATTGTAGATTACGCTACGATATCAAGTGCTTAGTTGAGAATTCAGATTTTGCAGGGAGTTAGTTATGGGTGGAACTGTCATAGGCTTTTTTATTTGGACAATTGTTGGTGTTTCTATCATTGGTGTTGGAATAGGAGCTTTCTTTACGAAGAAGGTGGTTGGTTTTTGGGCAAATATGAAGCCAATCGAAGTAAAGGACATAAAAGGTTATAACAATGCAACAGGTAAGCTTTTAATTTCTTATGGATTGATCTTTGTTGTGTTGGGGCTACCGTTATTATCAGGTCAGAATTCACCACTTATTTTATTGTCAGTACTGGGAGTAATGCTAGAAACAATAATATTAATGGCAGTTTATAGTTTATGTATTGAAAAGAAGTATAAGGAATAATATGGATGGGCTGATTATGATAATAAGAAAAGCTGTAATTGATGATTTAGCTAGCCTATATGGACCAGTAATTTAGAGCCCATAATTACTGGTGTTGAATGTCAACAAAGGGAGCACGTGTTGAATCTATAACAAGTGCTCCCTTTGTTATACTTATTCTATGATGAAATGAAAATCAAAGCTCATCAATAATTTCTTTTGCAGACTTCACAATATCCTTAGAAAATCCCTCTGTTATAAGCGTTTTCTGAGTTTCTCCACTCTTCAAACGCCTAATTGCAGTAGCTAATTCTGTAGCACCTTCAGCTTTGCCTTTTGCAATACCTGTGGATAATGCTGCATCTAATTCGGGTTTCATTAAAGTATTAAGGGCTTCACACATTTCAGGCACCTCCTTTAACTGTTTGAAAAGATTAGGGTTTTCAGCTAATGCTAACTGTATAACAGAGTCAGCATTTTCCTTATCGTCTTTATCGGACAGTTTATTGGCTGATAATACTAAACGTTCTCCAACTTCTCTACTCATCTTACTGGTAAGTGACTTGAGCCACTCGTGTTCCTCCGCTCCGAGTCTGGAAGAAACGATAATTTGTGTCGGAAAAAGAGCCTTTATACCGGTGACGTAGTAAATACCGGGAAATTGTTCAGTTACGACACAATTGTTATCCTTAAACCACTTTATCAGTTTGACAGGTGTTCCTTCATGAACGAGGGAAACTGTAAGATCATCAGCTTTTATACCGTCTGATGTAGGACTATTTGCCTTGTAAAGACAGGCATAAGCTAATGTTTTGAAATAAGCATCAATGTTCATAGTATCTTCGGGGGATTTATATTCAAAAATGTTATGTCCTCTGAAGATTTTGCCTATCTCGTTTTTGATGTTTGCAAACTGTAGTTTCTTAATTACAAGTAAATCAAGTTGTATTGGCTTAGTATTGAGGACTCGCTCTGAATCAAATGCCAAATCTTTTTTATTAGCTCTTAGCTCAAGCTTTACAGCGGCACAAAATGGCGGATGCCATTGGGTTTTCTCAAAATCACTCATTTGTTTAATGTCTTTCTCTTATGTTGATTTCATTTTATCATTATTGGAGCAATGATACAACGGGAAAAATATAGAGAAAAAGCATCTGAAAAAGCATCGTGTTACTTTACATACATATAATTTATGTGAATGGCAAATATCGAGGAGATGATGCGTTTGGAAAGCTTGCACATGATTTTAATTGCAAGAAATCCAATAATATGTATTATAAGCCGTTTGCTGATTACAAGACATTTTATAGATGCTATAATTAATAAGAATACAGATAGCATGGAATATTAAAAACATATTGAGATGATTGAGCTTCAGCGCAGAATTAGATTAATACTGATGAACAATATAGGTATAACTTTGAAGAATTATGCTGTTTCAGCTGATAAGTTGCAAGCAGCATTTAGATATTAGGAAGGTAGCATTATGTATGGTAAATCTATTGAATTATTTCTTGTAAATGGTACAGCGGAAAGCTTAACAACAGCAGAACTGTCAAATTGGAATGGAAAAGCAATCAAGATTCCACGTACTGAGGTATCTACATGTGATAGAGATGATATTAAAGGTGTGGGAGTTTATTTCCTTTTCTGCAAAGAAGAGGATGGTGGAGATTCTGTTTATATTGGCGAGGCTGAGAATGTTCTTGAAAGATTGAAGCAGCATTTGAGAGATTTTCAATCTGATAAAGAAGATTACTATTGGAATACTGCGGTCACATTTATTGGGAGCGCTCTTAACAAAGCACATATTCGTTATCTTGAAGATAGATTGGTTAAGATTGCTCGTGAATGTGGGCGTTATAAGGTCCTTACAAAGAACACTTATGGAAAAACAGTATTGAAAGAATCTCAGATTGCGTCCATGGAAGAGTTTACCGATAACATAAAGATTCTCATTGAAACGCTTGGTTATAACGTGCTTACAGCTACTCCACAGGCAGCAGATGATACTAAATATCTCTTTTGCAAGGGTTCTGGTGCAGAAGCCAAAGGGTTTATAAGTGCTGGTGGAATTACCGTTCTTAGAGGTTCCAAAGTTTCGGATGGAATAGCACCATCTTTTGAAACAAGAAGTAAGTCGTATTTTAGATTACGACTGCAATTGGAGAGAGACGGAACAATAGTTGATAGATTGTTTCAGCGTGATTATGAATTCAACGCTCCTTCAGCAGCTTCCGCGGTAGTAATGGGGCATGCATCCAATGGTAAAGTTGATTGGAAGGATGAAAATGGAGTTAGATTAAAGGATTTATAAATGCTAGAAACAATAGTACTAATGGCAGTTTATAGTTTATGTATAGAAAAGAAGTATAGGGAATAATAGGGATGGCCTGATTACGAAAGGGCAATAATATAATGTCAAACATCGAAGAATTAAAACGCGGCCTCGAGACAGCATACATTAACGGGTCTGTTGCATCTGAAATCAAGTATAGACCGCAGTTTGTTTCTAATAATTACAAAGAAGGAAAGAAGGTTCTCTCATCTATTGAAGATGAGCTTTTGAGATGTGATAAGTTTCAGATAAGTGTAGCTTTTATAACAATGGGAGGTATTACTCCTTTGTTGCAAACTCTTCAGGAGCTTGAGAGAAAAGGTGTACCTGGCGAAATTCTTACAACAAATTATTTGAACTTTAGTGATCCAAAGGCAATAAAGAAGCTTAATGAATTAAAAAATATTAAGCTTAAAATGTATGATGTAGAGGCAGCAGAAGAGGGCTTTCATACTAAAGGATATATTTTCAAGAAAGATGAGATTTATAGAATTATCATTGGCAGTTCTAATATTACGAGTGCCGCACTTACACACAATAAAGAATGGAATACTAAGATAGTTTCTACTACAGAGGGTGAAGAGGCTATTGAGATTCTTAATGAGTATAACGACTTATGGAATTCAAAATATGCTTTAAGTTTCGATGATTTTTATGAGAATTACAAGACTAAATATGAAATCATAAAAAAGCAGCGTGCAGCGGCTAAACAGGATAATACTATTGAACTTGAAAAGTATAATTTAAAGCCTAACAGCATGCAGGTTGGATTTATTACAAACCTTAAAAAGATTGTAGACTCAGGAGAGGATAGGGCCTTACTTATTTCTGCAACAGGAACAGGTAAGACTTATGCTTCTGCTTTTGCCATGCGTGAACTTGGATTTAAGAGAGTACTCTTTTTGGTTCATAGAGGTCAGTTAGCAAGGCAGACTAAGAAATCATATTCACGCGTCTTTGATGGTAAGATTAGTATGGGACTGGCCGGAGCTGGCAATGATGAATATGATAAGGATTACATATTTGCCACTGTTCAGACATTAAGCCGAGATGAGCACCTGTGTAAATTTGCAGTAGATCATTTTGATTGTATTGTGTTGGACGAAGCTCATCATGTTCCGGCTGATACATATCAGAAGATAATGAATCATTTCAAACCTAAGCTCTGGCTTGGAATGACCGCTACGCCTGACAAGAGAGATGACAATATCGAAGGAAGAAATGTCTATGAGATATTTAATCATCAGATAGCATATGAGATCAGATTACAGCAGGCTATGGAAGAGGACTTATTATGCCCATTCCATTATTTTGGAATTAATGATATTTCTATCGATTCAGATGAATTTATTGATAGGGCTGATTTTTCAATGCTTACATCGGACGAAAGAGTAAAGCACATAGTTGAGCAGGCAAACTATTTTGGACATAGCGGAGAACGTGTTAAGGGGCTCATTTTCTGCAGCAGTATAAAAGAATCTGAAGTTCTGTCAGATAAATTTAATCAGACTATAAATCCTGAAACAGGAAAAAAGTACAGAACAATAGCTTTGAATGGAAGTGCGAATGAGGAACAAAGAGCTGATGCTTTTGAAAGACTGGCTATGGATGAGACTGAAGATGGTTTAGAACTATTAGATTATATTTTTTCAGTTGAAATACTTAATGAGGGTGTTGATATTATAGAAGTTAACCAAGTCATTATGCTTCGTCCTACACAATCGCCTATAGTTTTTATACAGCAGTTAGGCAGAGGTCTTAGAAAGGCTGATGGGAAAGAGTACGTTGTAATTCTTGATTTTATTGGCAATTACAATAATAATTTCATGATTCCAATTGCACTTTCGGGAGATAGGACATACAACAAGGATAATATAAGACGCTACATTCTTGAAGGTGTGCGTGTTATACCAGGTGCATCAACAGTCCATTTTGATGAGATTAGTAGAAAGAAGATTTTTTCTTCTATTGATAATGCCAATTTTAGCGATATTAAGCTTATCAGAGAAAATTACACCAATCTTAAGAATAAACTGGGAAGGATACCTCGTCTTACTGATTTTGATGAACACGGTGAGATGGATGTACTTCGCATATTTGATAATAAAAGTCTGGGATCTTACTATAAATTCTTGGTGAAATATGAGAAGGACTATAAGATTCGTCTGTCTGAAGATGAAGAGAAGATGGTTGAATTTATATCTGTGAAGCTGGCGAATGGTAAACGTATCCAGGAACTGCAGCTTTTAAAGAGAATTCTTGCGTATTCAAAAGGTCTTTCAAAAATGGGTTTGTTTTCAGCACTATCGAAGGATCTGGAAAATGAATACTCAAAAACTATGGATACTAATCAGCGTAAGAACATTGTAAATGTAATGACCAATAAATTCCCTGCCGGTTCTAATAAGAAAACTTATTCATCATGTATATTTATTGAGAAGAATGACCAGGACTACATACCAACCAATACATTGCTACAGATGCTGAGTAATGATGATTTTTACAATGTTATTGAGGAGTTGGTAGAATTTGGTATTTCCCGTTTTAAGCAGAATTATAGCGATTCTTATGAAAAGACGGATTTAGTACTGTATCAGAAGTATACTTATGAAGATGTTTGCAGGCTTTTGAACTGGGAGTCAAATGAAGTGCCTTTAAATATTGGTGGATATAAATTTGATAAGAAAACCAAAACTTTTCCGGTATTTATAAACTATGAAAAGGCTGATGATATCAGTGATACTACAAAGTACGAAGATCATTTCACAAGCAATCGATCTCTGATAGCCATATCAAAATCGGGCAGAAGTTTAACATCGGAGGATGTTCAGAATTTCCTAAAATCAGAAGAAAGAGGAATTCAGGTAGAGCTCTTTGTCAGAAAGAATAAAGATGATAAGGTTTCAAAGGAATTCTATTATCTTGGACATATGAAGGCAACTGGGCAGGCAAGGGAATTTGTGATGGCCAATACTGATAAAACTGCTGTAGAAATTGAATGGCGTCTGGATAAGCCAGTCAGGGAAGATATATATGAGTATCTGCTCAATGAATAGGAGATATTTTTTTATGAAAACAGTTAAGGTAGTCGCAGCGGTGATTTGCGACACTATTGAAGAGAAGAATAAGATTTTTGCAACTGCCAGAGGATATGGTGATTTAAAAGGTGGCTGGGAATTTCCAGGAGGAAAGGTTGAAGCCGGTGAGACTTCGGAGCAGGCTCTTATAAGAGAGATTCAGGAAGAACTTGATACTATTATCGAGGTTGGTCCTTTCATTGATACTATTGAGTATGATTATCCGACATTTCATCTTTCTATGGATTGCTTCTACTGTGAAGTTAAGGAAGGTAATTTAGAGCTGAAAGAGGCTGAGGCAGCCAAGTGGCTCACCAGGGATGATATTGATGACGTAAACTGGCTTCCGGCAGATGTTACACTTATTGAGAAGATTAAAGGTGATATGAGATAAGCAAAGCATGTGAATCGGCATTTGTGAGGATGATGAAAAATGAACTATAAGGTAATTGAAAGAGAAACTTATTATAGAAAGGGTGTGTTTCGTCACTTCTCGGAAGATTGTAAATGCTCGACATCAATGACGGCAAGAATAGATGTCACGGAGCTCGCCGCATACTCCAAGAAAACGGGGACAAAGTTTTATATCAACTTTCTTTATATTCTTTCAAAAGTTTTGAATTCACGTGAAGATTACAGAATGGGGTATCTTTGGCAGACAGATGAACTGATCTGTTATGATGTTATAAATCCTACACAGTATGTTTTTCACGAAGATACTGAAACGTGTACACCTGTATATACTGAATATAATGAGGATTATAAGAAGTTTTATGCGGCAGCTTTAATAGATATAGAAGAGGCAAAGAAGACTCGTGAATATGGCTTGGATATGGAAAATCATCCGAACTGGTTTGATGCATCCTTTATATCATGGTTGTCATATGATTCACTTAATATTGAATTACCGGACGGACATCTTTTCTTTGCTCCGATTATTAATTGGGGAAAATATAGAGAAGAGAGCGGCAGACTTGTCATGCCGGTCACTGTTCGATTGAATCATGCTATCGCGGATGGTTATCTGGTTGCGAATGTATTCCGCTTATTGGAACAGGAGATTAAGTTGTTTGTTGAGTTATGATCATTAAATAAAGTTTTTAAGGGAGAACCAATGGTAAAACAAATAATACGGGATCCATTATTTTTACAGCAGAAGTCAGAACCGGCAACGGAAGCTGACAAGCAGGTAGTACAGGATCTGATAGATACATTAAATGCAAATCGTGAGCGTTGTGTAGGCATGGCTGCAAACATGATCGGAGTAAAGAAGCAGATTATAGTAGTTGCTGTCGGTCCGTTCTCTATTCCGATGATTAATCCGGTGATTACCGGGAAGTCTGGGAAGTATGAGACAGAGGAAAGCTGTCTTTCATTAGATGGAGCCAGACCATGTACTCGTTATAAGGAAATTGAAGTGGATTATCTGGATCAGAATTTTCAAAAGCAGCACGGCAAATATAAGGATTTCACAGCACAGATAATACAACATGAGATTCAGCATTTTAGTGGGGATTTGATATAAAGGTGGTCGGTTCATAGAGGTCAGTTAGCAAGGCAGACCAAGAAATCATATTCACGTGTATTTGACGGTAAGATCAGCATGGGACTGGTCGGAGCAGGCACTTATTGAGAAGATTAAGGCTGATATGCGGTAAGCAATAAGTGCTTACTTATTGGGAAATGTTGCCAACGAATCTGTCCGTTGGTAGAATGTGTGTAAAACTTACTATAGGGTGTAATTGGAAACGGAGGTAATAAATGACCTATTTCACCTGTTTTTTTCTTGATAAAGAAAAGGATATTATTGTTAATCTGTACAAGGATTTGGACAGGATGTTTTTTAAGCTTACCACTCCAAATCACAGCACAGGAAACCTTATTAGGAATGTAGCAAAGATTTGTAAGCTGCCACTTTCTAAGGACGAGGATGGCATGCTCATTATCACAGGTGAAGTGCCCTGCTTTATTGATGGAAATAATAGAGAAAGTTACATTTTTAAGCTTATTGATACAGAAATTGCCAGCATTTACACTGACGGTACAGTAGAGGTAAAGGCTACAATTCCGGCTATTGCAAAGACCCTTATGAGCCAGACAAAGGGTGTGGTTCTTCCAATTGATAAGACTATTTTTAAAACGTATATACGTAGAGAGGCAAAGTTTAGGGCTGATTTGCACACACACATGAATGGAAATCTTTCAGGAGATGTGTTAATTGCTCTTGGTATTTCCCATCAGATCAGATATCCACTTTATTACGTTAAGAAATTGGGACTTAAGCTTACTGAAGCTCAGTGGGAAAAGATAAATCCACAGCGTGAAAAGGTTGCCAGACAGTTTGTTTCTTCGGGACTTGAGGGCAAGTATCTTGATAGAAGAATTAATGACAATACCTTTATAAATTTCGCTGATCTGATTCTTAATAATTTGGATAATGCAGAGGATAATATTGTAAAAATCCGTGGTTCTCTTGCAGTTATTAAGGATGGTCAGGCCGTATTTACGAATCTTGAAAAGGTTTATCTTTACCGCTATGTTTTCTGCAAGGGTACAGAGAGTGAAGAGAAGATAAATCTTTCAAATAAAGTTGAGATGATTCCAGATGAAGACGTGAAAAATGCACTTCTTCAGATGATCAGGGATAAGGAGAACCCTGTCTACTGCAATAACACTATTTTTCAGGACAAACTTCTTTGGATTGCAAGAAGCTATAAAAAACAGGGTATCTATTACGCTGAGATTAGCGATACCACATTGGTTAAAAAATACGAGTCTCTGGAAATGCTGCGCCAGGTTCATGCTGTGATGCCCAGCATCTATCAGGAGACAGGTGTAATGATTCGATTCCTGGCAGCTATGCGACGCATTCCACTTACTATTATCAAGGATGCGGTTACTCCGGAAAACTATTTGGAGCAGAATCTTGAAGTGCTTAAGGCTACTGCTTTGGATCCATACGTGGCAGGTTGTGATTTCGTAGGTGAGGAGATTAACGATATTATCACCTTAAAGCCTGCCTTCAAAGAGCTTTGCAAAATTGCGGCTGCAGATCCTGGTTTTGTGATTCGTGTTCACGCAGGAGAAAACGACAGCCAGAAGGATAATATTGCCCATTCAATAGAGTGTGTTAGGGATTCACTGGCTAAAGGACAGCCTATGCCAAAGATGAGGTTGGGACATGGCCTCTATACCTATAGCTTTAGCAGTCAAAAGGGAAAGGAGACATTGAAGCAGCTTAAGGAAAATAATGTTGTACTTGAATTCCAAATCACAAGTAACGTACGACTAAACAATTTGAATTCCTTGGATAAGCATCCTTTGAAGCAGTATCTTAAGCAGGGAATTGCCTGTGTTCAGGGAACGGATGGTGCGGCTCTTTATGGAACAGATGCCATTGAAGAAGAGCTTTCTTTGGAAAAAATGCTTGGACTTTCTGAGGCCGAGCTTAAACTGATGAAGGATGTTGAAAGCAAGATAATTGAGGAAAGTCAAAAGGCATATTCGGATAAGAAGGCGGCATTTGCCAAGTTGATCGGTAGCAGAGATATGGAAGAGGTTCTTCTTGAAAAGATGCAGGCCGTGAAGATTTCGGGCGGCAGGGAAGCTAAGGGAAGAGCACTTCTGGATGCCAATACTGAGCTGAAGGAGCAGATTTCGGAGATTACCTGGGACAGACTTCCAGTAGTTCTTCTGGGAGGAAGCTTTAATACAGAAAGCAGAGCTACAAAGCTGAGCGGTAATGCTACACAGCAAATCGATGAACTGATGGAATATCTTAATCCTGATGAGGTATGTTTTGTTATCGGTCACAAGATTGCTGGCTATGAAAAATATATTCTGGACAACAACTCAAAGGGATTCAGAGTTTATTCTTTTGTGCCTTCTGTTATTTCAAAGGCTGAAGCTAAACGAATAAAGGATGCCGGCGTAAAGGTTCGTGTGTCCACTGAGTCTCAGGGCATGGGAATATACAAGAGTTTTAACTATGAGATTTTTGAGCGCCGCCCTTCAGTGGTGGTGGCCTTTGATGGAAACAGCGCTGCTGTTAACCTGATTCAGGAAGCTAAAAATGGCAAGGGCAAGTCAGCTATATTTATCTGGTCTGGCTCTAAGAATCTGATGCAGAAGGCAAAGTCACTTCAGGGATATGTACATTCATTTGATAGTGAGACCCCTTTGGTTCAGTCCATGCAAATCTTTGATACGGATATCTGATTTTTAAGGAGCAATAATACTTTATGAAAAGAGTAGTAATAGTTGCAATGTCGTTTATGCTTGCGATTGGAATGACGTCTTGTGGCAGTAAAAAAGAAGATGAGAAAATAATTGGTGGAGCAGATGAATCTACTACAATTGAAATTCCATCTACAGTAGATAAAATAAATTCAGATAAACAGGAAATAATATCTGATGATCAGGCTCTTGAAGCAATCAAGAAATATTGTCTTCAAACGAATCCTGAATTAGAGGATATGGTAAATTCTGATGATTATACTATCAATTGGAATGTTGAATCCAGTGATGAAAACCAGATAGTTGTTGCATACAGATCATATACGGGGGCAATTGTACGCTATTATATAGATTCTGTTTCTGGTGAAACCTATGTAACTGAGTTTGTTTCAGGTATAACAGATGGTGAAGAGCGTACAGATGAGTCTCTGAATGTAAAGGATTATATGTAAAATAGATGACAAGTCCGTTTGTTTTTAGAATATAGCTTATTATAAATGAGATTTATAATTGGCAATAGAAATCTTTTATTTTATATTGAGCTCGTTGCTTTGTTATAATTAAGTTAACATGGAGGTATAGCAATGATTAACGAGAAGGTGAAAGCATTTCTTGATGAGAAGTCACTTGGCGACAGGCTTACAGAGCATACGGAGACTATTGATACGGTGGAGCATGCGGCACAGCAGATTGGCTGCAGTGAGCCGGAGATTGCAAAAACATTGTCCTTTGTAGTGGATGAGAAACCGGTTGTGGTTGTTATGGCTGGAGATGGCAAGGTGAACAGTTCGAAGTTCAAATCTTACTTTCACACCAAGCCGCACATGATTCCACGTGATCAGGTGCAGGAGATCACAGGTTTTCAGCCCGGTGGAGTCTGTCCTTTTGCTGTGCCTGAGGATATTCCAATCTGGCTTGATGTTTCTATGAAGCGATTCGAATATGTTCATCCTGCAGGTGGCAATGAATTTACATCAGTAAAGATCACTCCAGATGAGCTTGAGAATGTTTCCGGAGCCGAAGGCTGGGTGGATATTTGTAAAGGTTGGGAAGATAATGGAGAGAAAGTCAATTCTGATCAAGGATACAACACGAGAAGAACGGGAGCAGATAATAAAGAACTCTATTGATTGTGGCGGTGGTTGTGAAAAACAATGGCTGTAGCAAATTGTAGAGGGTGAGGGTGAAAAATGATAATAGCACTTATTGTAGAAATTCTGATATTGGTTCTTTTACTAAAGTATACGTTGAAGCAGAAGCTGGGAGAGCCGTTTTCTAAAAAGTCAATGGAACGATTTCTGATCTATGGGCCGGTTACCGGTGTAATACTAATTGTTTTAATGATAGTCTCACCTGTAGATCCGCATATGTTTTTTAGCATGCATCCTATAGCAGCGGGATTAATAACAGCGTTACTACTGGCAGCAGTACCTGAAGAAATCGTTAAATACGTATTGTTCCGTCTTGCAGTACGAAATAATAAAGAGATTAGGACGGTACATGATGTTATCATTGTATCTGTCGTTATTGCCTTTGGTTTTGCACTTCTTGAAGATATTCAATATACGTTTTTTGATGGTGGAACAGCAATATTAAGAGCGCTCTTTCCGATTCATCTTTTATTCCAGATTGCTATGGGCTACTTTTACGGAAGAGGAAAAGCAGAGAATAAAACCGCATTCAGCATACTTGCTCTTGCAGGACCGATTCTCATGCACACTGTATATGATTTTCCTTTGATAACACTAAAGGTATGTCTTGGAAACATAGATACTACCAACGCTTCTGCGGAAGAGATTGTAGCTATGCCATACTATAATCTGGCATTGTCAATTTTTGTCTTGGCAATTGCTGTTAGTGGCATTATTACTGTTGGAATGATTAAGGCTTTTGTTGATTTACGAAGAAAGCGTGAAAGTGCAGTGATGCAGGAAATGATAAATCCGGCATCGGAGATTTATAATTTATGAGAACACGAGAAGAAGCATTGGCTTACGGTTTGACATTTGCATTTTCGTATCAGGATGCACCATTCAATGATCCAAACTGGCAATTGATAAGGGTAAAACCTAGTAAGAAAGCCTTTTTATGGATATATGAAAAGGATGGACAAATCTGCCTTAATTTAAAATGTGACCCTGAATGGAGAGACTTTTGGCGAAAAACCTATAAAGCAGTACAACCGGGATATCATCAGAATAAAGAACATTGGAATACTGTAATTTTGGATGGGTCTATTCCGGATGAAGATATTAAAAGGATGATAGCTGAAAGTTATGATCTTGTAACAGATACTCCGACAAAACGTATATACGAAGCTGTAAAAAGAATTCCAAGGGGAAAAGTTGCAACTTATGCTCAAGTTGCAGAGATGGCTGGAAATCCCAAAATGTGTAGAGCAGTAGGAAATGCATTACACAAGAATCCGGATTTTGAGAATGTACCTTGTTATAGAGTAGTTAATGCTAAGGGAGAACTGGCAGGAGAGTACGCTTTTGGAGGGAAATGGGCCCAAAAGGAACTACTTGAGGCGGACGGAATAGAAGTCATAGATGGCAAAGTAGATTTGTCAAAATATCAATTAGATAAATAGGTGAAACAGAACTAAAACTTATGAAACAACGTGAGTTAGTGGATTTTGCAGTTAGGTGGATTGAAAAGTACAGAAAGTAGAAAGGACATTGATTATGGTATTTGAAAAAGACAATTCTTATAATGACATAAGGTATAAATCACTTATGAAGTGGCTTGATGAGATTGAAAAGGATGAAAATATTGCCATTAGTGGTGGAGTGACACTTGCGAGGGAGTATATCCAGCATTTATTGGATGAAAATCAGAGCTTACGTAATGAGAACGAATTAAAAAAGAAATATATGAAAAAACTGATGGAAAAGTAAAGGCAAAAAAATAGGGGAGTGTGGAAAAATTAGTATGAAAAAGTCATTTAATTCGAATATTTTAAAATTGATCGCCATAATTGCTATGACGATCGATCATGCATCAGATCTGCCGTTTCCTGGATTTCCTATTGAGCCTTTGCCTATGGCATTGCATTTTATAGGGAGACTGACGGCACCTATCATGTGGTTCTTTGTATGTGAAGGATATCACTATACAAAAGATGCTAAAAAATATATGTTGAGGCTTGGTATATTTGCTATTATCTCACATTTTGCGTATTGTTTTGCGTTCGGTATAAGTCTCAACCCGTTTGTAGGTGGGATATTTAACAGGACCAGCGTAATGTATCCGCTTTTTGTTGCTGTGGCAGTTTTATATATTGATGACCATTTATCATTTTCAAAAGGATGGAAGAAAACTCTCTTACAGACAGTTTTGATCCTAAGTGCCTTTCCTGCAGACTGGAGCTGCATTGCAGTTTTGTCCATTTTGGGAATGTACAAAAAAAGAGGAAACCTGGAAGCGCAGATGATAGCGATGATAAAATGGGTTTTTCTTTATGCATTAGTTTCGTATCTGTTTGTTAATAAGGGGTATGCAATAGTACAGATTGGAGTGCTCATGGTATATCCGGTTTTGAAACTGTATAATGGTCAAAAAGGAAATGCAAAGTGGATGAAATGGTTTTTCTACATTTATTATCCTGTTCATCTTATCATCATTGGAATCATCAGATGTCTTATCTATGGAAATGTATCGATTGCGGTGTAAATATTGCTTTTACACTTTAAAGTGTTGACAAATGAGATTGTTTAGTATACTATACAGAAAATGTCTTTGTTGTGTAATTTTTTGTAGAAGGGGATGGCACAATGTCAGAAAAAACAATTCCATATAAGATTTATTTAAGTGAAGATGAAATTCCAAAGCAGTGGTATAACGTGCGTGCAGATATGAAAAACAAGCCTGCACCGCTTCTTAATCCTGCTAAATTAAAGCCGATGGACTATGAAGATCTCAGACCGGTCTTCTGTGATGAGCTAATAAAACAGGAGCTTGATGATACAACTGCTTATATTGATATTCCTCAGGAGATCAGGGACTTTTATAAGATGTACAGACCTGCACCTCTTGTAAGGGCATACTGTCTTGAGAAAGCTCTTGATACGCCGGCAAAGATCTACTATAAGTTTGAAGGAAACAATACAAGCGGAAGCCATAAACTCAATTCAGCGATAGTTCAGGCTTATTATGCAAAGAAGCAGGGACTTAAGGGTGTCACTACAGAAACCGGAGCAGGTCAGTGGGGTACTGCGCTTTCCATGGCATCTGCATATCTTGGTATAGATTGTAAGGTTTTCATGGTAAAAGTTTCTTATGAGCAGAAGCCTTTCAGACGTGAGGTTATGCGTACTTATGGTGCAAGTGTTACACCTTCACCGTCTATGGAAACAGAGATCGGAAGAAAGATAAATGCTGATCATCCGGGTACTACAGGAAGCCTTGGATGTGCTATTTCAGAAGCTGTTGAGATGGCTACACATACCGAAGGCTACAGATATGTGCTTGGCAGCGTTCTCAATCAGGTGCTTTTGCATCAGACTGTAATTGGCCTTGAGACGAAGGCGGCCTTAGATAAATATGGAATTGAGCCTGATATGATCATCGGATGTGCAGGCGGCGGTTCTAATTTGGGCGGACTGATCTCTCCATTTATGGGAGAGAAACTTCGAGGCGAGAAAGATTACAGGATTATTGCGGTTGAGCCGGCAAGCTGTCCAAGCTTTACAAGGGGAAAATTTGCATATGACTTCTGTGATACAGGTATGATATGTCCGCTTGCAAAGATGTATACTCTTGGAAGTAATTTCATTCCTTCGGCTAATCATGCAGGCGGCCTAAGATATCATGGAATGAGCCCGATCCTTTCACAGCTCTACCATGACGGATATATGGAGGCAGTTTCAGTTGAGCAGACAGCGGTGTTTGAAGCTGCCCAGCAGTTTGCAAGGGTTGAGGGAATACTCCCTGCACCTGAAAGCAGCCATGCTATCAGAGTTGCGATAGATGAAGCTCTTAAATGCAAAGAAAGCGGAGAAGAGAAGACGATCGTATTTGGTCTTACAGGCACAGGTTACTTCGATATGGTAGCATATCAGAAGTTTAATGATGGCGAAATGAAAGATTACATCCCTACGGATGAAGAATTGCAAAAGAGCTTTGATACACTTCCTAAAGTGGATTGAATTGATGCAGAACAAAGGGTTATTAGGTGACTCTTTGTTCTGCGTTTTTTATTTCTTTTTATCAGTATCGCTGCAAAATAGCTTTCTGCATCAAAATACATACAGAATCAGAGTAAAGCAATGAATTATTCATGCCGATAACTTAAATGGAGTATTATTTTGTATTTTATCAATAGTGTAGAAGGGGTGGCTGAATTATGCTGATAAAAAACGTTCTTTCCCGTTCGGATATGCTGGCATGTGCATTATGTATGGATGCACCATGCAGTAGTGTATGTCCTTCTGTTGATCCGGCAAAAGCATTGCTTGGAATATGGTTTGATGATCAGGATGTGGCAGCAATGAAACTTCCCTCTGAAAATATCTGTGCAAAATGTGATGCACCGTGTGAAAAAGCATGTGTGAATGAAGGAAGGGTTCCCATAAAACATCTGATGAATACACTATATGAAAAAGCCCGGCCTCGAGCAGAAATTCCTATACCGGATGATGAAGACAGACTTAAATGTGATCTGTGCGGGGTATCTTTGGAGAATCCTTTTTTATTATCTTCCTCGGTAGTTGCATCTACCTATGACATGTGTGCAAGGGCATTTGAAGCGGGATGGGCTGGAGCCTGCTTCAAAACGATATGCTCCTTGGATATACATGAAGCATCTCCAAGATTTTCTGCGATTAAGGGAGATAATGGAAGCATTATAGGTTTTAAAAATATAGAGCAGCTTTCTGACCATAGCGTTGCTGAAAACATGGAAATATTCAGGAGATTGAAAAAGAATTATCCGACAAAGTTCATCCTTGCATCCATTATGGGCAAAGATGAAGCGGAGTGGGAATCATTGGCACGACTCTGTGAGGAAAATGGCGCGGATGCTGTGGAACTTAATTTTTCATGTCCTAACATGCAGGAGGATGGCCTTGGTTCAGATATTGGACAGGTGCCTGAACTGGTGGAAAGATTTACGAGGGCAGCAAAGAGGAGTACCACAATTCCTGTTCTTGCAAAGCTGACGCCTAATGTTGCAACTATGAGTCCTGCTGCAGAAGCTGCACTACGGGGTGGAGCAGACGGTATAGCTGCGATAAATACAATTAAGAGTATTGTAGGTGTCAGTCCATATACATATGTTTCAGCTCCGGCAGTTAAGGGAAGATCAGCGGTTGGAGGATATAGTGGAAATGCTGTAAAGCCCATTGCCCTAAGATTTATAGCTGAGATGGGACAAAATCCAAATCTTAAGGGCCTGCATATAAGTGGAATGGGCGGAATCGAGACCTGGAGAGATGCGCTTGAGTTCATTTTAATGGGATCTGGCTCAATCCAGATAACCACAGCTGTAATGCAGTATGGCTATAGAATAATAGATAACCTGAAGGATGGACTTAACTATTATCTGGCGCAGATAGGACTGCGGTCTGTTAAAGACATCATAGGTGCCGGTCTTGACAGCGTAAGCGATACAACCGATGTACTGGAAAGGGACACAGTTCTTTTCCCTGCATTTGATCTTGATAAATGTAACGGATGCGGAAGATGTGTTATATCCTGTAATGATGGAGGACATCAGGCAATCAGATTTGATGACAGGAGACCAAAGCTGGATGGAAGTAAATGTGTAGGTTGCCATCTGTGCAAGATCGTATGTCCGACCGGAGCCATCGCAGCAGGAAAAAAACGTATAAAAAATGTATTCATTCATAAACTATAAATATTTTAGAGTATAATACCGATATATAGTTAGTGGTTTATTATTGTAGTCTATGATTGGAGGTTTGAAGAATGAAGTGTGAGATCAAAGGTGGTAATTTTCCGGTTGCAATCTGTGACCTGAATCAAGGCGAAGCTGTATTGTGTGAATCCGGCGGAATGGCATGGATGAATGGCGGGCTTAAGATGGAAACAAACACTGGCGGTGGCTTAGGTAAAATGCTTGGTCGTGCATTTTCCGGTGAATCACTTTTTATGAACCGCTATGTTGCAGAAAGTCCGGGAATGATCGCGATAGGCGCACATGCACCTGGTGAGATACGTAAAGTTGAGATAACTCCCGACAAGCCGATCGTAGTTCAGAAGGGTTCATTTTTGGCAATGGATGAAAGCGTTGACCTTTCTGTTTTCTTCCAAAAGAAGATAGGATCAGGTCTGTTTGGTGGTGAAGGCTTTATTATGAATAAGCTTTCAGGTTCCGGAACAGCATTGCTTGAGATTGACGGCGGTGTAGTTGAATATGACCTTGCTCCGGGAGAAAAGATGACTATTGATACCGGTTATCTTGTAATGATGGATGCTTCCTGCAGTATAGATGTTGTCATGGTAAAGGGTATTGGAAATATGCTGTTTGGTGGAGAAGGATTCTTCAATACCGTAGTTACGGGACCTGGACATATCATGCTTCAGACGCAGCCTATTACTCAGTTTGTCTCAAGAATAGCAGCTGCATTGGCCGCGGTCAAAAGTAAATAAAGGTTAAATAAAGGGTAGAGCATTTCGTTCTACCCTTTATTTTTTGGCTTGTCTTTAATTAGACATCAGCCTTTAAAAGTTGTACTAAATCTACAAAAAAATCCTTTAAACTATAGATTTGATAGTCGAAATACCCAAAGAACTTAACTTTATGGGGATGAAAACTTCTAAGAAATCTGTAAAATGTATATAAAATAAAACAAAAAACAAGAAAGAATAAGACAACTTGCACATCTGAGTATCATAGTCTTTCATGTTTTAGTTTCTTAGACATAAGGAGAAGGGAAATGGGTAAAAAATCTAGGGTAATGAGGACACGCAGTACAGCAGTAAGTCTTGCACTGATGCTTACGGTAGGAGGCATGCCTATCAATGCTTTAGCAGCGGAGGTACGTACTGAAAGTGCTGTAGAGAGTTTTCTTGAGACAAGCGAAGCAGCTAAAAAGTCATCAAGGAAAAAGGTAAGCGTTGAATATGCAATAAATGGAGATGTTGCTACCGGCACAACAGAGGGCTGGAGCGTTACAAATACTGAGAGAGGCGAGATAGATGTAGCATCTGTAAATGCACTCAAAAAATCGGGGGACGAGGGCACAGATGATGACGGAAATTATTGCCTCTGGGTTAAGAACAGAGAAACCACAGGTGCCGGTGCACAGCAGGATCTCAGCGGTAAACTTGAGATAGGCAAGACCTATAAGTTCAAAGGAAGGCTTATGTATAAGGATGGTCCTGATCAGAAAGCATTCCGCCTTGAGATACAGAACGGTCCGTCATATCGTTACAGAGATAACATCGTACAGTTCACCGCAAAGAAGGGTGAATGGACAGAGTTTGAGGGAGAATATACCATACCTGAAAGCGTTTCATGCGAGGGTAAGGAGTGGGCATTTACCGATGACACAAACTATGTTTTCATTGAGACACCTTGGAGTGGAAGTCCTACAAAGGAAAATGACCTGATGGACTACTATCTCGATGATTTCTCAATGACAGTTGAGACAAAGGATGAAGAGCTCGTAGGAAACGGAGATGTGGAGGCAGGACTTGAAGGCTGGAGTACATACGAGCATGTAGATGGCACGACGGAAGATCTTGATATCGTAACAACAGATGATGCACACAGCGGAAAGAAGGCAGTCAGGGTAATCAACAGAGCACATACGAATGATGGTGTATGTCAGGTATTTGAAGATGAGTTCAGAGAGGGCTACACCTACAACTTCAGTGCCTGGGTAAAGCAGGATCAGGTTGATTCACAGACTATCAGCATGACTGTAAGAAAGGGCAAGGAGGAAAGCTTTACTACTATTGCTTCTGCTGAAGCAAAGAAGGGTGAGTGGGTACACCTTCAGGGATCCTACACCTTTGCAGAAAGTGACGATACATCTATCGACAAGGTATTCTTTGAAACACCTTGGAAGAGCGCACAGAATACTACAGAAGCCGATCTTATAGATATCACGGTTGATGATCTTTCTATTATTGAAAAGGCAATGGAAGCAGATGAGGGAAGCCGCGATTACAGAGACAGCGATATCAAGGCAAATCTTGAAGTATCCGATGAGGAAGTGCTTGGCGTAGTAAACAAAGAGTTTGAGGCAAAGCTTAAGCTTGATAAGCTTGAGAAGAATTCATATAAGAACCTCAAGGTTTCTGTTGCACTTCCGGATATAATGGGTGTTGAGGATGTAGTGTTCAATAAGGATGCTATCTCCGGTGAAGCAAGCTACAAGACAGAAGATGGCAGGCTCGTGATAGAAGTAAACGGCGATGACATCGGTTTTGATGCAGCGGACGGCCTTTTTGCAACCGTTAAGCTTAAGCTCAACGGTTATGTGAGAAAGGATACAAAGGCTGATATAGTTACAGAGTATGCACATATCGATGGCGGTAAGGAGACCTTCTACGCTGTTAAAGATGCCAAGAAGACAGTAATGCTTAAGTTCCTTAATACAGGAGCTATCGCAAAGCAGCTTGGATGTTCTAATCCGCTTATGACTCAGGAGCTCGGTGCTGATCCATATGCACTTGTCTATAATGACAGAGTATATGTATATATGACAGCTGATGACTATGAGTATGATGCAAACGGCAATCTGAAGAGCAACAGTTTTAACTACATTAAGACACTCAGAGTAATATCTTCTTCTGATATGGTCAACTGGACAGATCATGGTGAGATAAAGGTTGCAGGAGAGGATGGAGCGGCTAAATGGGCTTCACACTCATGGGCACCTGCTATTGCTCACAAGAATATCAACGGCAAGGATAAGTTCTTTGTTTACTTTGCAAATGATGCCAGCGGTATAGGCGTACTGGAAGGTGATACACCTATCGGTCCATGGAAGGATCCTATCGGAAAGGCTCTTATCACAAGACAGACTCCTGGCTGTGCAGGTGTTACATGGTGCTTCGATCCTGCAGTGCTTGTGGATGATGACGGTTCAGCTTACA
The DNA here is from genome assembly GCA_000746015.1 of Lachnospiraceae bacterium MA2020. Lineage (GTDB taxonomy): Bacteria > Bacillota > Clostridia > Lachnospirales > Lachnospiraceae > NK4A144. The sequence continues at coordinate 21,151 of JQKK01000003.1, forward strand.
TCTACTTTGGCGGTGGTGTACCAAATGACGGAAGAGGCGGTGAGCAGAACAACCCTCATACAGCCAGAGTTGCAAAGCTTGGCGATGACATGATAAGTATTGATGGAGAGGCAGTAGAAATCGATGCACCTGCAATGTTTGAAGATTCAGGTATCTTCAAGTATGATGGCAAGTACTATTACAGCTATTGCTCAAACTTCATCAATCCTCATAAGGATGGATATCCGGGATATGGCAATATCGCTTACATGACAAGCGACAGTCCTATGGGTCCATTCAAATATGCAGGAGAGATATTTGACAACCCTCAGAAGTGGTTCAACGTAGGTGGCAACAACCACCACGCAACCTTCGTATTCAGGGGAAAGAGCTACTTTATCTATCATGCACAGACAGTAGCCAAGGAACTTGGTAAGGCAAACGGATATCGTTCTACACACATCGATCCTATCGAGCTTGATGAGGATGGAAATATCCTTCCTGTAAAGGGAACATATGAAGGTATCAGCCAGCTCGAGAGCATGAACCCATACAAGACTATCGAGGCTGAGACGATCGCATGGAACAAAGGTATAAAGGTTTCAAACATCGATGATGTAAATAGAGAGATTACATCACTGGATGATGGCGACTGGACAAGTGTTGCCGGAGTTGATTTCGGTGAGGAGGGAGCAGATAAGTTTACAGCAAAGGTTAAGTCTGATAAGGGCGGCAAGATAGAGGTACGTCTTGACAGTCCTGAGGGAAGTCTTATCGGTACTTTGGAGGTTCCTGCTGGAACAGATGAGTACAAGGAGCTTTCAACAGGGGTTACACCTGTTAGCGGGGAGAGAAATGTATTCTTCGTATTCAGAGGCGAAGGCGAAGATCTTATGACGGTTGACTCATATGTATTTACCGAAAATGGTGCATCTGTGAATCCGGATGTTCCGGAAGAAGATCCTGAGGTAAAACCTGATGAACCGCAGCCACAGCCAGTTGATCCGGGTAAAGATAAGCCAGAGGAGTCAAATGACAAGCCTGCGCCAGCACCAAAGCCAGACAAGCCGGAGGAGAAGTCGGAAGAGAAACCAGAAGAAAAGCCGGAAGATTCAAAGGACAAGCCAGCAGATAAGCCGGAGGAGAAGAAGGAGGAGAAATCAGAAGAGAAACCGGAAGAAAAGCCTGAAGAAAAACCGGAAGAGAAATCAGAGGAAAAGCCTGAAGAGAAACCAGAAGAGAAACCGGAGGATTCAGAGGACAAGCCAGCACCAAAGCCGGATAAGCCTGAGGAAAAACCAGAGGATAAGCCAGAGGATAAGCCTGCAGCTGATTCTGAGAAGAAGGAAACTGTAAATCCGGAGGTACCTTCAGGTACACCTTCTGCAAAGGCATCTGCCGGAAATGGCAGAGGCTCAACAGCAGATCAGATTGCTGCTCCTAAGGATACGACAACACTTCTTTCAGCTGAGTCAGGTGTCGTAACAGTCAATGCGAGTGCAAAGAAGCTCGTACTTAAGGGTGATAAGGGCTCATTCAAGGTTGTTAGCGGCAAGGGTGTAAAGGTTAGTAAGACAGGTAAGCTTACTGTAAAGAAGCAGAACACAACCTGCGTTATTTCCTACACTGTAAGCGGCAAGGAGGTTAAAAAGACCCTCAATATCGAGAAGCCTTCGATGGAAAGAAAGGTAATTGTAACAGGTAAAGAGGCTACTCTCGTGCTTAATGGCACAGATATATCAACAGCTGTTTGGACAACCAACAAACCTAAGACAGCTAAGGTTACTGTATCACCTGACGGACGTCATGTAACAGTAACAGCCAGCAAGACAGGAAACGTAAAGGTAAGTGCTGAGATCAATGGCAGGAGGTATAGCACAACAGTAGTATTCAAATAAGAGATATATACAAAATGTCAAAACCCTCACATAATATGACATATTGTTAAAATCTTCCATCATTAAAGAGATACCCGCCTTATCAAAAAAAGATAGGGTGGGTATCTTTTATCTTTTGCTTATATGGCGGATATACGCTATACTCAATAACGAGACAAATCTGTGATAGGACATGGGATGACAGGGCAATGAAATGGATCGATAATCTTAAACTGCGGGAAAAAAGTATAATTATTGTTGTGGTCAGTATTTTCATACCCATGATACTGACAAATATATTTTTCTTTCACAGTATCGAGCTTGGAAGCCGTATTCAGCAGCGTGCGGAGATGAATAACAGCATAAGACAGATAGAATATGATATTAAAAATTCTGTACAGGGAATAATCTCGATCGCGGATTATCTGAACCGAATGGAGGGGCTTGATAAATTCCTTAAAGAAAAGTACAGCAGTAATGCTGATTATTATAAAGCATATAATGAGCTAATGGAAAATGAGACTATACAGTATTACTATACGGCACAGTCTACCGAAGGCATAACCATATTTACTGACAATCCGACGATCGTAAACGGCACATATTTTATAAATAAAAGTGCTGCGATCCGCTCAGAGTGGTATCAGGCATTGATATCGTCGGGAAGAGATTATATAGTCTGTAACTTTTATGAGGATGGCAATACAGGAGGATATATTCGCAAGGGCAGGCATTTTGCTGTGATCCAGAAAATGAATTATTACGGCGGAGATAACCTTATAATGCTTGATCTGGACTATGGACAGCTTCAGAAAAGTATAAAGAGGATATGCGGGACCCGGGATGGCTATTTTTGTGACAGAGAAGGAAACGTGATAGTGTCCTCAGAAGGAAAAGAGGACGTGCAAAAGCCTTTTAGGTCATGGAAAATGATAGAAAAAAGCGGAGAGGTATTAGAGAAGGATTGCGAAATATACGGAGACGAGTTTAAGCTTTATATCATCGATAAGAGCAACACATGGAGTGAGATGCTTGGAAAGAAGAAATATATACTTTTTGCAATATATATATTTGACCTGATACTTCCTGTGATCGTAATGTATATCATATATAATTCAATTAATAAAAGACTTGCGGCAGTCGGAGAAAATATCGAGAAGATAAAAACGGACTGCTATGAGGAGATCGGGCTTGAGCCGTCACGTGATGAGCTTGGAATGATAATTCAGAGCTATAATCTGATGGTGGCGAGGATACGTGAGCTGATCGAAACGGTCTACAAAAACAAAGAGCGTGAGCAGGAGCTGCTGCTTGCAAAGAAGCAGGCTGAGCTGCACGCGCTGCAAAGTCAGATAAATCCACATTTTATGTTTAATGCACTTGAAAGTATAAGGATGCATAGTCTCATAAAAGATGAAAACGAGACTGCAAAAATACTTGAGAATTTTTCTATACTTCTGAGAGAAACTATACAGTGGAACAGTGACAGCGTGACAGTTTCTCAGGAGTGCAGAAATGTACAGAGATATCTCGAGATACAGAAGTACAGATTTGGCGAAAGACTTGAGTTTTCGGTAAGTGTGCAGGAGGAATGTAATGATGTGCAGATACCTAAGTTTTCAATAGTGACTTTTGTAGAAAATGCCTGCATACATGGGATCGAGAGAAGCCTGATGGGAGGAAATATCTCTGTAGTAGTATCAAAGGATGAAGGTCTTTTGTATATAGAAATAATGAACAGCGGCAGGGGAATGAGTGAAGATAAGCTTGCAGATCTGAAGGACAGGATAGCTAATGCGGATATCAGATATATTGAGTCTGCGAGCAGGAGTATAGGAATAGTAAACACGGTCATCAGACTGAAACAGGCATATGGGGAAAGCCTTATAATAGACATCAACAGCTCAGAGACCGGAGGAACGGAAGTGTGTATTGTAATGCCGGTAAATTAAGTTGGAGGGTACCATGCGGGTAATGATTGTTGACGATGAGCCTTTTATCAGAGAAGGGTTAAAACGACTCATCGATTGGAGAAAGTACGATTTTTCAGTAGAGGCGGAGGCAGGTAATGCTCTTGAGGCGCTGAGCATATTGAAGAAAAATAAATTTAATATGCTTCTTGTCGATATAAGAATGCCGGGAATGTCAGGACTTGAGCTTATTGAGACGATTAAAAATGAGAAATTGTCGAAGGCTCATATAGTTATTTTGACAGGTTTTGCAGATTTTGAGTATGCAAGGACAGCCATGAGGCTGGGAATATCAGATTATCTGCTTAAACCGATACAGACAGAGGAACTGATAAATGTAATAGAAAAGGTGCGATACAAAAATACAGAGAGGATAGATAAACTGTATAGCGAGCAGAAGGAAATCCTTATGGAGCTTCTTGATGAGAAGAAGGATCCGGAGGAAATCTCAGAGGTGCTTGCAAAGCAGAAGGATATCGAGCCCTTGATAGATGCTGTGAAAAAAAGCGATGAGCTCAGACGTGTCGAAAGAAGGGACATAGGTGATGAGGTCGATGCTTATGTTACCAAGCATTATCGGGAGAATATAAGCCTTAAGCAGCTTGGAGAGCTCTTTCATGTAAATAATGTCTATCTTGGACAGCTCTTCAAGAAACGTCATGACATGCTTTTTAAGGATTATGTGACGTATATGAGGATAATTGATGCTGAGGACATGTTGCTTCACAGCAACAAAAGAGTTTATGAGATAGCAAAGGAACTCGGATTTTCAAATGCGGATGTTTTTATAAGCAGATTTGTGCAGCATAAAGGTGTTACACCAAATCAGTTCAGGATAAAGAGTAGGATGAAAAATGAAAAGTAGGGCTTTTTTTATATTGGCAGCGGTAATGCTGATAGTTGCCGGAAGTATTGCCGCAACTGGGAGGAAGCTTTCCGCAGCGACCAAAGTGAGGTCATACACGGCATTTATAGCAGTGACAGGTCCTGCAGAAAACAAGGACACGAGAATAAAGAAGAAAATAGCTGAGATAACAGGTGCAGATGTGGATGTAGAAAGACTGTCGGCCCAGACTGCGGAGGAAAAGATCAGGAGTCTTATAGCGAGCGGTAAATACCCTGATTTCCTTGATGGCAGTGGAGCAACAGATCTGCTCATAGATGCCGGAGCACTTGTTCCGCTTGAAGATTATATTGATGATTATCCTCATTTAAAGGCATATCTAAGCGATGAACAATGGGAGTCGCTAAGAAAAGAGGATGGACATATATATTTTATACCGCAGTTTGGCGTGATAAACGGCTACTCGACATCTACGATGCCATCCGGAGAGGCATTCTGGATCCAAAAGCGGGTACTTGAATGGGCAGGGTATCCAAAGATAAAGACACTGGACGAATATTTTGATCTGATAGAGAGATACTGTGAGGCTGTGCCTGAGACAGATGGAGAGAAGACCATCGGCTTTGAGATATTGTGCGATGACTGGAGATATTTTTGTCTTGAGAATCCGCCGATGTTTCTTGCAGGCTATCCAAATAATGGATGTGCGACGGTCAATCCGTATACGGGCAAGACCGGCGTGTATGATACACTTCCGGAGGCAAAACAGTACTTTGGCAAGCTGAATGAAATGTATAATAAAGGACTTGTAGATCCGGAGACATTTACACTTTCATATGATCAGTATATACAGCGGCTTGCGAGTGGACGAGTGCTGGGAATGGTAGATCAGTATTGGGAAATAATAGACGCGGTCAGCGAGCTTCATGGCAAGGGGATGGATGATCACTGCTATGTGCCGTTGCCTATCACTGCAAACGAGAGCATCAGCGGTAATTACAGATGCCGAGAGATCAATCTCAATACAGCATCGGGTCTTGGAATAACTGTAAGTTGTAAGGATGTCAGAGGAGCACTGTCATTTCTTGACGGCCTGCTTACGCCTGAGGTTATGACGCTCAGAAGCTGGGGAGAGAAGGGCATCGACTTTGAAGTAGACAAGGATGGGGTGTTTTACCGCAGTCCGGAGCAGAAGGCAAACTGGGCAAATGGCGAATATATGGAAGAAAACAGGTGTCCTTATTCACAGTTTCCGGGATATGAGGGACTTTTGGCTGATAATATTAACTGTGTCGCACCAAATGAGCAGCCCGGGATTTTTTATGAATCTTTGTCTGAGGCCGATAAAAGGCTGATGGATGCATATGGTCACAGGACATGGGAAGAATTTTTGGGTGAAGAGACAGAGGGCAAGCCTTGGTATCCGCTCTATGCTGTTACAGCAGACTGGAAAAGTGATACTGATTATGGCAAGGCAAGAGAAGCGATGGAAAAAGTCAAGCGCAAGTGGCTTCCTCTTGTCATAATGGCGGATGAAAGTGAATTTGAGGATATGTGGAGTGATTACATGGCAGAATATGATACCATGGTTGACGTTGATGCATACCTCAAACGGCTTGACCTGGATGTGCAGAGAAGGCTGGAAAGGAGCAAAAAGTGAATATTAAATATATAGAAAACAGAAAAAGGATAACAAAAGTTGAGGAAGCGGCAAATGGGGTATCATACCTGTCTTTTGAGCCGCTAAATAAATTTGACTTTATTACCAATGGTTTTTCTTCACGTATCGGCGGGGTCAGCAGCGGAATATATACGAGCATGAATTTGAGTTTTACCTGTGGAGATGAAGAGGAAAATGTAAGGGAAAACTTCACGAGAATGGGCAAGGCACTGGGAATTGATGCAGCTAATATGGTCTTGGCGCATCAGACACATACGGCAAATGTGATGAAAGTGGACAGAACTCATGCCGGAATGGGAATTATTAAAGATAGAAACTTTCATGATATAGATGGGATCGTCACAAATGTAGAAGGACTGTGTCTGGTTACGTCTCATGCAGATTGTATCCCTTTATATTTCGTGGATCCTGAGAAAAAGGCTATCGGGCTGGCTCACTCCGGATGGAAGGGAACAGCTGGAAATATTGCGAAAAATGTTGTTGAAATGATGTCTCAGGAATATGGTACTGACCCGACTGATGTTGTTGGAGTTATAGGCCCCGGTATCTGCGGAAAATGTTATGAGATAAGTGAGGATGTAGCAGAGATCTTTAAGGATAATTATGACAGTGAAAAATGCCTTGGTGTAGTAGTTCCAAGGGCTGATATTGAGGGAAAATACCTTTTAGATCTTCATAAGGCTAACTACTACAACATGCTGAGTGCAGGGCTCCGCGAGGATAACATATTTATAAGTGATGTCTGCACTATGGAAAATGCCGATAATCTCTTTTCACACAGAGCTACCCAAGGAAAAAGGGGTGGGATGAGTGCATTTTTATGTATTAATAATCGTATATTAATATAGGTTATTGTCTTTGTTCTTTAGAATGAACTTGCCCGTTTTCTGTTGATATTTTCCGTTCAAAGAAGTATTCTAATAATAGGTTTAATTGCGGAAAAATTAGCAAGTTGTATATACTATTTCTTTGAACTATCAAAGGAGGGGGCTTAATGCGTAAAAGAATTTTGTTGGCAGATGATACAAAGTTTATGAGAGACATGCTCAGATCGTCACTTGATAGCGAATATTTTGAGATTGTGGGTGAAGCTAAAGACGGTGAGCAGGCTATAGCTATGTACAAGGATCTTAAGCCAGACCTTGTTATTCTTGATATAAACATGCCAAGGTTGAACGGTATAGATGCTCTGACATCTATTATGGAGTTTGATAAGAAAGCAAAGGTTGTAATGTGTTCAGATCAGAAGTTTGAGAATATGATCGTGCTTGCTCTCAAGAGAGGTGCTTCAGAATTCATCGTTAAACCTTTCAAGAAGGAAGATGTTGTGAAGACCATGAGAGCTGTATTCAAAGACTTGCCATTGTAATATGTATAAAAAAACGGCTGGCAGCATTGCTGTCGTCCGTTTTTTTTATACATATTATTTTAGTAGATTTGTCATACTCTTCAAGCTTATGCCTACAGTAGAAGCGTTATGCAGCACTGCAGATGTTGCCGGAGATATGACACCGGCGACTCCAAGAAGGATGAGACCGAAATTGAATCCCATTACAAAGTGATAGTTGCCATCTATTCTCTTCATAAGTGAATCGCTTATGAATTTCAATGTGACAAGCTCAAAAAGATTGTCCGCTGAAATTGTGATGTCAGCAACTTCTCTTGCAATCTGGGCGCCGTCAGCAATGGCTATGCCTGCATCTGCTTTTGAGAGGGCAGGAGAGTCATTGATACCGTCGCCAACCATTATCACCTTGCGTCCGGCGGTATGTTCACGTTCGATAAATGCAGCCTTATCTTCCGGAAGTACTTCGGAATAGTATTCGTCAACGTTTAGCTCTTTGGCTATGGCAGCGGCAGTACGGTCGCTGTCGCCTGTTATCATGGCGATCTTGTCAATTCCTACAAGCTTAAGGGAATTGATGACTGCAGAAGCTTCGTCGCGAAGTGGATCATTTATACAAATGATAGCAGCAAGCTTTCCGCCAAGTGCAAGGTAAAGATGAGAATATCTTACATCGATATTTTCATATTTGTTTTCCTCACCGGCAGGTATAGTGCATCCTTCATCTTCAAAGACAAAGTGATAGCTTCCGATTACAGCATTTTCTCCATTTATAGTACTGGCGATACCGTGTGCAACAATATATTTTACATCAGTGTGCATCTCGTCATGGAGCAGATGCTTTTCTTTTGCCTTATTTACAACAGCATTTGCCATTGAGTGAGGGAAATGTTCTTCGAGGCAAGCCGCTATGCGCAGCATCTCGTCCGGATCATTTCCACCAAAAGCGACAACTTCTGCCACTTCAGGATTAGCCTTGGTAAGAGTACCTGTTTTATCAAATACAATGGTCTTTGCCTGTGAAACAGCCTCAAGGTACTTGCCGCCCTTTACTGTGATCTTGTAAGAGCTGGCTTCACGCATGGCGGATAAAACCGAAATAGGCATTGCGAGTTTAAGCGCACATGAAAAATCAACCATGAGAACAGAAATCGCCCTGTTTACATCTCTTGTGAGTAAGTAAGTGAGAAATGTACCGGCAAAACTGTATGGAACAAGCCTGTCTGCGATAGATGAAGCTCTTGTTTCAAGTGCTGATTTAAGCTTTTCAGACTCTTCGATCATGTGGACGATCTTTTCGTATCTTGTACCACCGGAGACCGCATTTACCTTGATCTCAAGGGTGCCTTCCTCGATGACAGTACCTGCAAATACCGTAACACCGTTTTCTTTCTTAACAGGCATAGACTCACCGGTCATAGTTGCCTGGTTTACCATAGCTTCACCGGATACTACGATACCATCAAGAGGGATGATATTTCCGGAGTTTACAACTATGATATCACCTTCGTTGACATCGGCTACAGATACCTTGACTTCAGCATCACCGACTTTTTTCCATACTTTCTTTACGTTTATCGACATGCTTCGGGCAAGATCATCTACTGATTTTTTATGTGTCCATTCCTCAAGGAGAGAACCTAGCTGCAGCAGGAACATGATAGAACCTGCGGTATCTATGTCATCACGGAAGAATGAAACTGCAATAGCTGTTGCATCCAGCACTTCGATCTTCAGCTTACCTTTTAAGAGGCACTTAAGACCTTTTAATACATATTTTGATACTTTGCAAGCTGTATATATGATGCGTATTGGGAGCGGCAGAAGATACTTTTCTACGGCTCTGCGCGCAAGCATAAAGACAAGCTTGTCTTCATATTCGCAATTAAGCTCACGTCCTGTATGCTCGGGAACGAGTTCTTCATTTGCTTTATCATCAAAGTGGAAAGCGAGAAGGCAGTCAATGATAGGCTGACGCTCAAGCTTATAAGTGATCGTTACACTTGATGTACGTTCGTGGACAACAGCATTTTTAATGTTAGGATGCTGGATCAGATAATACTGAAGTATATCAGCCTCATGTGCTGTCATCTTACCGTATACATGTGCGCGGACTCTCATCCGTCCTTCAAGCTCATGTAAAATAGTAAAGTTCACAAAATCACTCCTTTACGGTCTCTTCTTCCTTGCTCTTTACAAGGGCTTCTGCCTCTGCGAACTCCTTAGCGCGTCTTTCAGCATCACGCTTCTGGTTGATATCCTTTGCATCTTCATATATGTCTGTGCAGTTTTCAACAAGGATATCCTTCTTTTCAAGTACTGTATCTTTGCATCTCAAAACAGCAGCTGTGCACTCGGTATAAACCTTCTTAGCGTCCTTGCTTCCTAAGATCTTAAAACCTGCTGTACCAAAAAGAACACCACCTGCAAAAAGTCCAACCTTCTTCCAAGCTACTTTTGATAAACATTCTAATATCATAAACAATTACTCCTTTCAAGCGTGGTTTAAGACCACGATAATAACTATTATGTATATTATAAGTCAGTTAGATGGTCATTTTAAAGCGTTTATTGATCTTTGATTCTCAAGTAGAGTGAAAATTATGTGAATTTTGAGAATGAAAATCACAGAAATAAATTTTGTGGATGTATTTTAGTGCGGAAGCAGGTAACCAGGATGGATCAATCTGTGCTATAATGGTAGCTTTGTCAGACCTTTTCACATTCAAAGTAAGATAATGATAGTAAGGAGAAAAAATGGCTTCAATTAGTGTTTTTGATGTTTTGGGACCAAATATGATAGGACCGTCAAGCTCACATACAGCAGGAGCAAGCTCGATAGCGTACCTTGCACAGAAAATGGCAGGCGGAAATATTAAAAAGGTAGAGTTTATCCTCTATGGCTCTTTTGCAGAGACATATCATGGACATGGTACGGATAAGGCTCTGCTTGGTGGTATTTTAGGATTTACAACAGATGACAAGCGCATAAGAGACTCATTTAAGATAGCAAATGACAGAGGCGTTGAATTTGAGTTTGTGATCAACGAAACAGAGACTGATGTACACCCAAATACAGTGGATATCCATATCGAGTCTGCAGACGGTAAGGTACTTGATGTAAGAGGCGAGTCGATAGGCGGTGGAAAGTGCCGTATAGTAAGGATCGACAATGTTCCTGTAGACTTTACAGGTGAGTATAGCGCAGCGATAATAGTGCAGAAAGATATGCCTGGAGTTATCAAGCATATCGCAGGGGCACTCAGTGACAGAAACATAAATATCGCATTTATGAGGCTATTTAGGGAAGGTAAGCACGAAAGAGCATATACGATCGTGGAAACAGACAGTTCACTTCCGGAAGAACTCAAGGATGCTATACTTCAAAATAAATATGTAGAAGATGTAATGATAGTACAGGTTTGATCATATAATTAAGAGAGGCTGAAAAAATGGACTTTAAGAAAGCAGAAGATCTGCTCAAACTCTGTGAGAGCAAGGGCATGACAATATCTGAGGTCATGAAGAGACGCGAATGTGACCAGTTTGAAACAACAGAAGATGAAATTGTATATAAAATGCAGCATGCATGGAAGATAATGAAGGAATCAGCTGTAGGACCGACGAAGAATGCTGTCAGATCAATGGGCGGTCTTATAGGTGGAGAGGCAAAAAAACTCAATGAGCACAGAGCAAAGGGTAAGAGCATAGTAGGAAATGTGATGGCAAAGGCCATTACCTACGCAATGGCTGTTTTGGAAGTCAATGCTTCTATGGGACTTATCGTAGCTGCCCCGACCGCTGGATCTTCAGGCGTGGTCCCTGGCGTACTGCTTGCACTTCAGGAGGAGTACAAGATATCTGATGACAGGATAATAGACGGACTTTTTAATGCCAGTGCGATAGGATATCTTGCCATGCACAATGCTACTGTTGCCGGCGCGGTTGGCGGATGTCAGGCAGAGATAGGTGTGGCAGCTGCGATGGCAGCGAGTGCAGCTACAGAGCTTATGGGGGGAGATGCAAGGCAGTGCATGTATGCGGCATCTACAGTGCTCATGAATATGCTTGGACTCATCTGTGATCCGGTACTTGGGCTTGTAGAATATCCTTGTCAGAACAGAAATGCTTCAGGTGCAGCAAATGCTCTGATAGCAGCAGAAATGTCACTATCCGGGATAACACAGATGATACCGCTGGATGAAATGATGGATTGTATGTATAATGTTGGTAGACGTATGCCTGTTGAGTTCCGTGAGACGGCAAAAGGTGGCTGCGCTGCCACACCAACAGCATGTGCGTTGTGTAAAAAATGTTCATGACGACTATTTAATCTCAATTGGTGACAGCTGTTTATGAAGAAAAGACTACATACAATTGATTCTCTAAGAGGAATGACTATTCTCAGTATGGTGATGTATCATGCATACTGGGATCTGGTATTCCTCTTTGATACGAAAATAAGATATGCTGAGTTTGCAGACATCTGGCAGCAGTCTATATGCTGGTCGTTTATATTTATAGCGGGATTCACTGCTGCATTCAAACGACCGTCTTTATGCCGCATAGCAGAGATCTTTGCAGGTGGTGCTGCTGTGACAATAGTCAGCCGCCTTTTGTCTGATCCGACAGCTGTGATCAACTTTGGCGTGCTGACATTTATATCGTCAGCATTATTTACCTGCTATCTTTTATACCCTTTGATCAATGAAAGATCTATAAGATTTTATGCTGTTTTTACAGCGGTTTCTGCCCTTTTATTTGCAGTTTCAAGGCATGTAAGTCAAGGATATGTCGGTATAGACGGCCTTTTTGTAAAAGAGCTGCCTTTACTTTTATATAAAGGCTGGTTTATGACTTTCTTGGGATTTATGGAGCATGGATTTTATTCTGCAGATTATTTTCCATTTATTCCATGGGTGTTTATGTTCTTTATCGGGTACGGTTTTAGTAAACTGATGAAACCATACTCAGATTTATCCATTTTTTATAAAAAAATCCCATTTTTTTCATATATTGGAAGGCATTCACTATTAATATATCTTGTGCATCAGCCGATAATATATATAGGATTGCGCATGTTTATAAAATAAACCGTAATTATAGATAAATTAAATCTATAATGGCTTGAAAAGTTTGGCTTTTATAATTAAAATGTTTTTATACATATATATTTAGGAGACGTTTTATTTTATGGAAAAGTCAAAGAATTTTATTGAGCAGGCGATAGATAAAGATCTCGCCGAGGGAGTCTATAGTACAGTTCACACAAGATTTCCTCCAGAGCCTAATGGATACCTGCATATTGGTCATGCTAAGTCTATTATTTTGAATTCCGGTCTTGCCAAAGAGTATGGCGGCAAGTTCAATCTTAGATTTGATGATACTAATCCAACTAAGGAGAAGTCTGAGTTTGTTGACTCTATCAAGCGTGATGTTGAGTGGCTTGGTGCTGAGTGGGAGGACAGACTTTTCTTTGCATCAAACTATTTTGATCAGATGTATGAATATGCAGTAAGGCTCGTAAAAAAGGGCAAGGCATATGTATCAGACCTTAATGCTGATGAGATCAGAGAATATAGAGGAACACTTACAGAGCCTGGCAAGGTTGATCCTTACAGGGATAGAAGTGTTGAAGAGAATCTTCAGCTTTTCGAGGATATGAAGGCTGGAAAATATGCAGATGGTGAAAAGGTTCTCAGAGCCAAGATAGATATGGCTTCACCTAATATCAACATGAGAGATCCTATCATCTATAGGATTGCCCACCTTTCACATCAGAATACAGGTGATAAGTGGTGCATTTATCCTATGTATGATTTTGCACATCCTATCGAGGATGCTATCGAGGGTATCACACATTCAATCTGTACTCTTGAGTTTGAAGATCACAGACCTCTTTATAACTGGGTAGTAGAAGAGTGCGAGTGTGAAAATAAGCCTCGTCAGATCGAGTTTGCAAAGCTTTATCTTAACCATGTGGTTACAGGTAAGAGATACATTAAAAAGCTTGTTGAAAATGGAGTAGTTGATGGATGGGATGATCCTCGTCTTGTATCTATAGCAGGTCTTAGAAGACGTGGATATACTCCTGAGTCTATAAGGATGTTCGTAGAGCTCTGCGGTGTTTCTAAGGCTAATTCCATTACAGAGATGGATATGCTCGACTACTGCATCAGAGAGGATCTTAAGCCAAAGGCAAAGCGTCTTATGGCAGTTCTTCATCCTCTCAAGCTTATAATTGACAATTATCCTGAAGGACAGACAGAGATGCTTGATGCTGTCAATAATCCTGAGAACGAGAGCCTTGGCAGTCGTCAGATACCTTTTGGCAGGGAGCTGTATATTGAGAGAGAGGACTTCATGGAAGAGCCTCCAAAGAAGTATTTCAGACTTTTCCCGGGTAATGAGGTTCGTCTCATGAATGCATACTTTGTTAAGTGTGTAGGTTTCGATAAGGATGAGGATGGCAATATTACTGCAGTACACTGCACTTACGATCCTGAGACAAAGCAGGGTACAGGTTTTGAAGGACGTAAGGTTAAGGGTACTATCCACTGGGTAAAGGCTGATACTGCTGTAAAGGTTACAGCAAGACTTTATGAGAGTCTTGTAGATCCTGAAAAGGAAGATATTTATGATGCTGATGGTAATGTGAATGTTAATCCTGCTTCACTTACTACTATAGAAGATTGCTATGTAGAGCCAGAGCTTGCAAAGGCTGAGGCTTATGATAGCTTCCAGTTTGTACGAAACGGATTCTTCTGCGCTGATGCAAAGGATTCACGTCCGGGGGCACCGGTATTCAACCGTATCGTCTCTCTCAAGAGTTCGTTCCGTCTTCCAGTAACTCAGTAACGGCAAGTATACGGAGGAGAATACTTATGGGACTTTTTGGAAAGGGTAAAAAAGAAGAAGCAGCACCAGCAGCGGCTCCGGCAGCAGCTCCTGAAGCAGCTCCGGCACCAGCTGCAGCAGAACAGGAAGAAATAAGGAAGTTTGAGGCAAGTAATCTGATGAATCGCTCTTTTGAGTGTCCGGTATGCGGTGAGAAGTTTACCGCAAAGGCAGCAAAGAGCACTATCAGAAGACTTGGCTCTGATGATGATCTGCGTCCTAAGCATGAGCAGCTTGACACTATGAAGTATGGCGTTGCATATTGTCCAAAGTGCGGTTACGCTTCAATGGAAAGATATTTCAAAGATATCACTGACTCTGATAAAGATGCGATTCGCAATATGCAGAATCCGGAGTATCAGGAGCCGGAAGGACCATATACGTATGATCAGGCTCTTGTACGTTATCAGCAGGCTATCAAGTGTATTGAAGCAAGAAAGAATGCACTTGTATCAGAAAAGGCATTTACGTATCTCAGGACAGGGTGGCTCATGCGTGGCAAGATGGAGTGCGTAAGTCCTGCTATTGAAGGATATGACGCAAAGATGGCTAAGCTTAAGAAGATAGAGAATGCTTCTCTTCTTAAGGCTTATGAGGGCTTTTATGAGGCTAAGCAGAAGGAAAATTATCCTATCGCAGGTATGGATGAGATGACGCTTGACTTTATGATAGCTGTTCTTGCAGCCAGATTTGAGAAGTATGATGTTGCATCTAAACTTATATCGAATATTATCACTGACAGAGATGTCAATCCTCGTCTTAAGGATAAAGCAAGAGAGCTTAAAGATGTGATCATTGCAAAGACTAAGAAAGAGGAAGAATAATAAAAAAAAGAAGGGTTCCGCAATGCGGAACTCTTCTTTATTTCTCTGTTGTAAAAGGAATGGTGTTATCAACAGGATCTGTACCTGTTGAAGCATTCTCTGTACTGTCAAAGCTAAGTGGAACATACTCACGCTTAGGAGTAATGATGTCTTCAGCTTTTTTCTCTTCGTTCTTAAGGAACTCCTCAAGATCATCACCTATATCATTATCAGAATCTTCAAACATATCGTCATCTTCACGACTCTTGATAAAATAATATACTCCGGCAGCAACAGCAGTTACTACAAGTGCAAAAGTAATGAGCTTTCCTAATTTTTTGATCATTGTTCCCTCCTTATAAAAGAATTCCCCCTGTATGTTATATTCGAAAGCAATAAAGGGACGAAAAAATCCGTCCCTTTAATTATATATTTTTTTGAAAGTGTTGTAAACACCCAACTATGACAATGCTTATCTTGAGCCCTTGTCGTAAGGAATACCTTCTGCTTTTGGAGCCCTGCTGTTCTTTGAAGTGAAGGCAAGGACTATAAGAGAGATAAGATAAGGTATCATGTTGTAAATAGTACCCGGAATATTAAGTGCAACAAGGAATCCGAAACCAGAGTATACATTTGACAACGCTCTGAAGAATCCGAAAAGCAATGCTGCAAGTCCGATATTTTTAGGCTTCCACTGACCAAATATCATAACTGCGAGTGAGAGGAAACCAAAACCGGCTACACCGGATTCAAACTTCCACTCTGAAACACCTGCTGTGATGTATACGATACCTCCGATACCGCCAAGGAATCCTGAGATAAGCACGCCTGCCCAGCGAAGGTGATAAACGTTGATTCCGACACTGTCTGCTGCCTGAGGATTCTCACCGCATGCCATAAGACGAAGACCAAACTTTGTCTTGTAGAGCACTGTGTGAGCAGTGATAAGAGCTATAAGGGCAACAAGCATAAACCAGTTAAACTCAAATTTTCCAAAACGGATGATGAATGCCTTTTTTGCTGCGAGATACTCAACTGTACTTGAAACATTATCAGGATTTTCTGCCATGTTAATAGCCTTTACAACAACTGTAGCAACAGCTGTAGCAAGGATGTTAAGAGCTGTACCGATAAGTGTCTGATCTGCCTTGAAGTTGATGCTGGCAACTCCAAGAAGAACGGTGTAGGCGATTCCTGAGATAGCTGCGACAAGCAATACTACAAAGAATATTGCTATATATGGAGCATTTGCCATATATTTCATGGTAAGTGCACCGCCGAGAGCTCCCATAACCATGACACCTTCAAGTCCAAGGTTAATTACACCTGAATGCTCTGAAAAACATCCGCCAAGGGCAACCAATGAAAGAACTGCAGCGAATAAAAGTGTATATTGAATAAGTAAGATCATTTCTTTTCGCCTCCTTCATTTGATTTTGTGTCTACAGCATTGGCATTTGTATCTTTCTTATTGTCTACTCTTGAATTGAGGAAGAGCTTGAAGAAAAGAACAAATCCGCACATGTAGATGATGATAGCAGAGATAAGATCTGATATCTGTGAAGGATATACATTCTTATCGAGATAAGAACCACCACTTGTAATGTGCTGTATAAAGTATGAAGCAAATATTGTTCCAAGAGGGTTAAGACCGCCAAGGAATGTTGCTGCAATGCCGTTGAAGCCCATTGAAGGAACTGCAGACTGTGTACATGACCACTGCTCATATCCTGTAAGGAAGAAGAATGAAGCGCCGATAGCAGCGAGTGCACCACCAATAGCAAGTGTGATGATGATGTTCTTTTTCTCCTTCATGCCGGCATACTTTGCAGCGTCCTTATTGTAACCTGTAGCTATGAGCTCGTATCCAAAAACTGTCTTATTCTGAATGATATAGATAACTATAGCAAAAATTATAGCGAGTGGTATTGCTATAGTCACATACTTGTTTTTTGCAAACATATCAGAGAGGCCGAAAGATGGAAGCAAAGCTGATGGATTCTCTGACTTTAATGCATAAGTATATGGAGTTGAAGATTCTTTTACTGTTGAAAGAAGCATATTCACTCCATATAAGCTGATCCAGTTGAGCATGATACCGGAAATAACTTCGTTAACGTTGTTGTATGCCTTGAGGATACCAACCAAAGCGCCATAAGCTGCACCGCATACAGCAGCAGCTATTATGCAGACAAACCATGGGAGATGGAGTGCAAGAGCGCAGTAAAGGCTTGCACCGGCACCGATAACATATTGTCCTGCTGCACCTATGTTGAAAAGTCCTACTTTATAACAGAACTGAACTGAAAGTGCGCACATGAGGAGCGGAGCTGTCTTTATAAGCGTATTTCCGAGATATTTTACCATTTTGGAAGGGCTGCTGTAATTCAGGAAGTTCTTAATGATAGTAAGTATTGCTTCGTTAGCGCCCTTTGGCTGTATAAATAAAAGTACGATATAACCGATGACCAGTCCAAATAATATACAAAGCAGTGATGCTAAGATAGACTGAAAACCGCTATTTTTTAAAATGCTTTTTTTATTATTGTTCATCAGCGGGCCTCCTTTGCATTATTAACATTTCGTTTGGCACCCGCCATATAGAGTCCAAGCTCTTCAGTAGATACAGTCTTTGGATCGAGCTCTCCGACGATCTCACCTTCGTACATAACGAGGATTCTGTCAGAGACATTCATTACCTCTTCAAGCTCGAGTGAAACGAGAAGTACAGCGCTTCCTTTATCACGCTGTGCTATGAGCTCACGGTGGATGTACTCGATAGCTCCTACATCAAGACCACGTGTAGGCTGAACTGCAATAAGGAGTTTAGGATCTTTTTCAAGCTCACGGGCGATGATGGCTTTCTGCTGGTTACCACCGGACATACTTCTTGTAATAGTGACAGGGCCCTGTCCTGATCTTACGTCAAACTGCTCTATAAGCTTTTCTGAATACTTACGGATGTTGTCACGACGGAGGAAACCACCCTTTACAAATTCATTCTGCCAGTAGCGCTGAAGGATCATGTTGTACTCAAGAGGATAATCAAGAACAAGCCCATGCTTGTGTCTGTCCTCAGGAATATGGCTCATATTTTTGGAACGCTCACGGATGGAAGCGTGTGAGATATCTTCACCGCAGCAGGTGATCTTACCGTCAACGATAGGCTCAAGTCCACTGAGACCATATACGAGCTCAGTCTGACCATTTCCATCAATACCTGCTATACAAACGATCTCACCTGCTCTGACATCAAAGCTTACGTTCCTTACAGCGTTGTTCTTATGTATCTTTGAAGCAACTGTCATATTTTCAACGTGGAGTACAACGTCTCCTGGTGTTGCATCTGCCTTACTTGTGACAAGCTGTACGTCACGACCGACCATCATACGTGAAAGCTCGGCAGGAGTAGTATCTTTGATATCTACTGTACCGATATACTTACCACGGCGCAGAACGCTACATCTGTCAGCAACTTCCATGATCTCGTTGAGCTTATGAGAAATAAAGAGAATTGATTTACCCTCTTTTGCAAGGCTCTTCATGATCTGCATGAGTTCTTCAATTTCCTGTGGAGTAAGAACTGCAGTTGGCTCATCAAAGATGAGGATCTCATTATCTCTGTAAAGCATCTTGAGAATCTCAGTACGCTGCTGCATACCTACGGAGATATCTTCGATCTTTGCATCGGGATTAACGCTGAGACCATACTTTTCAGAAAGAGCCATAACCTTTTCACGGGCAGCCTTTTTCTGTAAAAAGCCATTCTTTGTAGTCTCGACACCAAGGATGATGTTATCGAGAACAGTGAAACACTGTACAAGTTTGAAGTGCTGATGTACCATTCCGATACCAAGGTCATTTGCATCGTTTGGGTTGTTGATAGTAACTTCTTTACCATCTTTTTTAATGACGCCTTCCTCAGCCTTATAAAGACCAAAGAGCACACTCATCAATGTGGATTTACCTGCACCATTCTCACCTAAAAGCGCATGTATCTCGCCCTTTTTAAGCTGTAGTGTGATATTGTCATTTGCTATGATACCGGGGAAACGCTTAGTGATGTGGAGCATCTCAATTGCATAAGGTTTATCCAATTTTTTGCTTCCTTTCTATATCAAGTGTGATCATAGTGAAAGACAGATTAAATCTGACTTTTACTAAAAATAGATAATTATGTGTTGAAGTTATAAATATAATCGTGGCAAGTCTACCACGATACTATTATACCTTAAAAGCACATAAATTAGGGTGAAATATTAAATAAAATACAAAAAAACATAAAAATAGTGGCTTTGACATTTGAGTGTCAAAGCCACAAAAAATCTAAATTAAATTAGATTACTTAAGATTGCCCTGATAGTTAAGAGTTAAGGTCTCAGCCTTTGGCTCCTCAGCTTCAGAATCATAGTTTACTGTAACTTCGCCGTCATAAATCTTCTTTATAAGTGTCTTAAGATCATCCTGTGTGAAACTATCTGTCCATACTGTTGAATCTGCAAGACCTACATAGTTAAGTGAGAGGTCGTCTGTAGAAACAAGTCCAAGTGTCTGAGTTGTTCCACCATAGCTAGCCCAATCATCTGCTGCAATAGCGTTGAGGATTGTGTTAACTGTTGGCTTAAGTCCCTTAAGTGCAGAAGTGATAGTCATGCCTTCGCCATACTTGCCGTCGATTGTAGAAGCCTGATCAACGTCAACACCGATGATCTTGCCGTCTGTCTTTGCAGCAGCTTCAGCAGCAGATGTCCAAACACCACCACCGCATGCGAAGATAACTTCTGTACCATTCTGGCACCATGTGTCCATAGAAGCAGTGATATCTGCATCACCAAAGAACTGATTTGCATAAGCATAGTTAAGCTCAACATCAGCGCCAAGCTCCTTTGCTGCATCATCAGCACCCTGTACAAAACCATAACCGAAAGATGTAACACCAGGAACAGCCATACCGCCGAGGAAGCCGAGCTTTTTGTAGCCCATCTTTACAGCAGCCTGACCAGCAAGGTATCCAGAAATCTCGCCCTTGTATGCAGAAATGAAAACGTTATCTCTCTTGTAACCTTCTTCGTTTGATGCACCGTCAAGGTCGCTCTGTGAGATATCGAGACCAACGAACTTAACATCTTCATTTTCGTCAGCGAGCTCAACAATAGCCTCACCAAAAAGATATCCAGGAAGAACAAGTGTTGTGTATCCGTCCTCGATAGCTCTTTCCATCATAGCTACTCTGTCAGAAGTAGAATCGCCTTCTGGCTTGTAGTATGTGAAGCTTGCGCCATTTGCCTCAGCCCATTCTTTGCATGACTCATAAGTGTTCTGGTTGAAAGACTGGTCTGTGATATCACCAGAGTCTGTTACCATAGCGATCTTGAGATCACTTGTAGCTGCTGCAGTATCATTTTCAGCCTTAGGTGCCTCAGCCTCGTTTGCAGCCTCACTTGCTGCCTCGCTTGCAGCTGGTGCAGATGAAGGAGCACTCTCATTTGTAGAAGAGCTGCTGCCACATGCAACCAAAGACGCACTCATGCATACACAAAGTGCCAATGCAATTAACTTTTTCATTAGAACCTCCTTGCTTAAAACCAACAAAAATAATACAAAAACTTTTTCTGACATACGACGTTCCAAAATGTATTCGTATGAAATTAGCATTATAATTATACACATGAAATGCAAGATTAACAAGTATCAAAATATGGACATTCGTGCTAAATATAGTCAAAATATGCGGGTGGTGATATAATTAGTTCCTAATTAATTATGAAACGGAGGTTTTTGTACTATGATAAATTATTCTGAGGATCAGGACCGTCAGTATCATATACAGGTTGCTCCGGGTGAAGTTGGCGAGTATGTCATACTTCCCGGAGACCCTAAACGCTGTGAAAAAATTGCAAAATATTTTGATGATGCACATCTTGTTGCTGACAGCAGGGAGTTTGTGACTTACACAGGAACACTCAATGGTGTGAAAGTATCTGTTACTTCTACAGGTATCGGCGGACCATCTGCTTCTATCGCACTTGAAGAGCTCGTAAGATGCGGTGCTAAGAAGTTTATAAGAGTCGGAACATGCGGAGGAATGCAGAAGGAAGTTAAGAGCGGAGATATAGTTGTAGCAACCGGTGCTATCCGTATGGAAGGCACTTCTAAAGAGTATGCTCCTATCGAGTTCCCGGCTGTTGCAGATCTTGAGATAGTAAATGCTATTGTAAAGAGTGCAAAGAAACTTGGGGCGGAGTATCATACAGGCGTTGTACAGTGTAAGGATGCATTCTATGGACAGCATCATCCGGAGATTATGCCGGTTTCTTATGAGCTTGAAAATAAGTGGGAAGCATGGCTTCGCATGGGCTGCCTTGCATCTGAGATGGAAAGCGCGGCTCTGTTTATCGCTGCAAGCTTCATGAGAGTGCAGGTTGGATCCTTGTTTTTGGTTATGGCAAATCAGGAAAGAGCAAAGGCCGGACTTGAAAATCCTGTAGTACATGACACAGACCTTGCTATCAGGATCGCAGTAGAAGCTATAAGGGAGTTGATCGCAAATGAGTAAGGAACAGTTGATCGAAGCTGCAAAGGAGATGCTTAATTTTTCGTATACTCCTTACAGTAATTTTAAGGTGGGTGCAGCACTTTTATGTAAGGATGGAAGTGTCTATACCGGATGTAATATAGAAAATGCTTCGTTTGGACCTTCAATATGCGCTGAGAGAACGGCATTTTTTAAGGCAATATCCGAAGGAAAGAAAGATTTTGAAGCTATTGCCATAGTTGGCGGTAGGAATGGTGTAATAGAGGATTTTTGTCCTCCATGCGGAGTTTGCAGGCAGGTTATGAGTGAGTTTTGTG
The DNA here is from genome assembly GCA_000746015.1 of Lachnospiraceae bacterium MA2020. Lineage (GTDB taxonomy): Bacteria > Bacillota > Clostridia > Lachnospirales > Lachnospiraceae > NK4A144. Next base: position 43,399 of record JQKK01000003.1, read on the forward strand.
ATCCGGATACCTTTGATATATACCTTGCAAATGCGGAAAATAAGATAGTTTCATATAAGCTGACAGAGCTGATGCCGCTTATATTTGGAAAGGACAGGATTTGATGAGCAGATTTAAGAGAGTTTTTGTAATAGTTATAGATTCCATGGGCATAGGAAATGCGCCGGATGCCAAAGATTTTGATGATGAGGGAGCTGACACACTTGGTCACATTTCTGATCAGGTAGGCACTTTCCTCATACCTAATCTCACAAGGCTTGGACTTGCTAATCTTAAGCCGATGAAAGGCGTAAAAGAGGCTGATAAGCCAATGGGATATTACTGTAAGATGGTCGAAAAAAGTGCCGGAAAAGATACCATGACAGGTCACTGGGAGATGATGGGACTTCATACTACCAAGCCTTTCAAGACATTTACCGAAACCGGTTTCCCACCAGAGCTTATAGAGGAGCTTGAGAAGCGCTGTGGAAAGAAGATAATAGGAAACGTTTCTGCAAGCGGAACTGAGATCATAGACAGACTTGGAGAACAGGAGATAAATGAAGGAAAAATGATCGTCTATACTTCTGCCGATTCTGTACTTCAGATCTGCGGAAATGAGGAAACTTTTGATCTTCAGAATCTTTACAGATGCTGTGAGATAGCAAGAGAGATCACACTTAAGGATGAGTGGAAAGTTGGACGTGTTATCGCCCGTCCATATGTTGGTAAGAAAAAGGGTGAGTTTGTCCGTACATCTAACAGACACGATTATGCTCTGAAGCCTTTTGGCAAGACAACTTTGAATGTTTTGCAGGAAAATGGCTATGATGTTATCTCTGTGGGCAAGATTTCTGATATCTTTGATCACTATGGAGTTACGGAAGAAAACCATTCCAACAGCTCAGTGCACGGCATGGAGCAGACTATAGAAGTGGCAAAACGTGATGACTGGAAGGGACTTTGCTTTACAAATCTTGTAGATTTTGATGCACTCTGGGGACACAGAAGAAATGTTGAAGGATATGCACAGGAGATAGTAAGGTTTGATGTGAAGCTTGGTGAGCTTCTTCCACTTCTCAATGATGATGATCTTTTGATGATCACAGCAGACCATGGCAATGATCCTACTTATAAGGGAACAGATCATACAAGAGAGATGGTTCCTCTGCTTATGTATTCTCCATCATTGACTGGTGCCGGCGAGATCGAAACAACAGATTCATTTGGTGCGATAGGATACACTATTGCAGACAATTTCGGACTTGAGATGCCGGAAGGCACTATAGGCCATTCACTTTTGAAGGATATAAAATAATATAAGAAGAGCGCCTCACACTCATGAAGTGTGGTGGCGCTCTTTTGCTTCATACATAAGTCTGTCACATTCGTCTATGAAATCTTCGATATCACGTGGCGTTGCTATTACCCTTTGAGAGATTCCAAAACTCATTGACAGTCCGACATTCAGGCTCTTGTAGGATTCTTCAAAGCTTTTACGCATCATATCGGCTCTGATATGGATATTTTCCATATCTTTTGCACCTACAAAAACAGCAGCAAATTCATCTCCGCCAAGTCTTGCGCACATAGCGTCCGGGAAATTTTTCCTTAAATCTACAGCTAAGTGCAAAAGAAGCGAATCTCCGGCAGAATGTCCGAAATTATCGTTTACACGTTTAAAGTGGTCTAAGTCAATAAATATAATAGTAACAATATTTCCAAGATTATTACTCAGATATGTGAGGAAAGCCCTGCGGTTATTAAGAAGGGTAAGTGAATCAGTGTTGGCAATCTCAAGTATCTGGTTTTTGTAATCTTCTTCTGTCGTTGTGTTTCTGAAAAGCATATAGTGACCAAGTATTTTACCGTGTTTGTTTTTGATCTCAGATCTGACGAAGTCATAGTACTGATCAATGCTCGGGAATTTGTGTACAAGCTGAACCAGGTTGTCAACAGGATAGTCCTCATCCTTATATTCAATACCAAAAGTATCCTTAAACCACTTCGCAAAGTCAAAGTCTTCGGCTTCTTCTTCTGATATAAGAAACTCTTTTCTGAAAAGAGCATTGAGCTGTATTGAGTCATTTTTTATGTCAGTGATCGCTATAGGCATAGGGAAATTGTCAAAAATATAGCCTATCTGCAGCTGCATATTTTCAAAATCTGCAATATCGTGCGCAATACCGACAGTTCCCCATATCTGACCATCAATTCCATAGAGTGGGGTCTTATAGGTCATGAGATGCATAACTCCGTTTGGTGAGATAACCTGCTCTTCAAAAACACATGTCTCCATACGTGCCATGACCTCAGACTCTGATTCAAGGCATATAAACTCGCCTTGTGCATATTCATCCGGGGAGATGTCCCATATATAGTAGTGTCCGCGTCCGCGGATGTCATCCTTGCTCTTGTTAACTACCTGGGCGAAGCGTTTGTTTACGAGCATATGTGCGCCATCTTTAGTTTTAAACCATATGAGCTCAGGAATTGAGTCGATCATGGTAGTGAGGAAGTGCTCATAAATCCATTCGTCATATTTTAATGCAATATCTTTTATCAGTTTTGAAAAACGATAAAAAAGAAGCTGGTCTGAGTCAGTATTTGACCATATATCATAGCATTGGATATTATTTGAGGAGCACTCTTCAAAGAAAGCATTGCAATCGCCGATATAGATGACGTTTGCATTGGAGAAATCAGTTGTGAACTGCATGGCTTTAGAAGCATCATCGGTAATGACGATACTTGTGATCAAATTAACGATAGTCTTTTTTCCATCCGCTATATCAAAAAAAGATATATCTATATTGCCGTCATTGTATGCATCAAACACAGAATATAAATGTTTATCCTGTAGCGCAAAAAAGACGGAAAGGCTAATGAAATCCATACAATCCTCCATGTTCTCATATTAATAGTATAATGCGATAGTGAAGGAATTGCACTCAATTTTTGCCCAAATTACGGTTTTTATTAGATACAATGTATGATAATATAGTAGAGTATGGTGTTATAAGCCTTTGACATATCCGGTCTGATGATCGGATAAAAAATAGGTTTTATAAAGGAGGAAGCTGTATGTCTGAGAAATATGATGTGATCATTATTGGAGCAGGCCCTTCAGGAATATTCTGTGCATATGAATTGATTAATAAAAAGCCTGATCTTAAGATACTTATGATAGAAAAGGGACGTTCTATAGAGGCTCGAAACTGCCCTAAGAGAAAGACAAAGGTGTGCATGCACTGTAAACCTTGTTCCATTACCACAGGTTTTGCCGGGGCAGGTGCGTTCTCTGATGGAAAGCTGTCGTTGTCTCCGGATGTCGGAGGTACTCTTCCGGATATTTTGGGATATGATAAGACAAGAGAGCTTCTCGTGCGCTCGGACAAGATCTACCTTAAATTTGGTGCTGATAAAAATGTCTATGGAGTTGACCGTGAAAAGGAAATTCGCGAGATAAGACGCAAGGCAATAAATGCTAATCTTAAGCTTGTGGAATGTCCTATCAGACATCTCGGAACTGAAGAAGGCTATAAGATCTATGCAAGCATACAGCATCATCTTGAGGAAGCAGGTGTTGAGCTTAAGTTCAATACCATGGTTCAGGATATAATTATAGAGGATAATTGTGTAAAGGGCGTAGTTACTGACAAGGGTGAAAAGATCTTATCGGGTCATGTGGTTTCAGGTGTCGGCAGAGAAGGCGCAGAGTGGTTTTCGGGAATTTGCGAAAAACATGGCATAGAGACTAAGCCTGGTACAGTTGATATTGGTGTAAGGGTTGAAGTGAGAGATGAGATAATGCATTTTCTCAATGAAAATCTCTATGAGGCAAAGCTTATTTATCATACACCGACCTTTGATGATAAAGTACGTACTTTCTGTACAAACCCGTCCGGTGAAGTGGCTACTGAGTACTATGAAAATGGACTTGCAGTAGTAAACGGACATGCATACAAGAGTCAGGAGTTCAAAACGAATAACACGAATTTTGCGATCCTTGTATCAAAGAATTTTACAAAACCATTTAAGACACCTATTGATTATGGTAAGAAGATCGCAGAGCTTTCAAATATGCTTTGCGGAGGCAGAATCTTAGTTCAGACGTTTGGAGATTTCAGAAGAGGCAGACGTACTACTGATGAAAGAATGTGCCGCAACAATCTTATACCGACTCTTAAGGATGCAGTTCCGGGCGATCTTTCACTTGTATTTCCACACCGTATCATGGTGGATATCGAGGAGATGATATATGCTCTTGATAAGGTTACACCGGGTATTGCCAGCGATGAGACATTGCTCTATGGAGTGGAGGTCAAGTTTTACTCAAATAAGGTTATAGTTGACAAGCAGTTTAAGACCAGCATAAGCGGTCTTAGCGCCATGGGAGATGGCGCAGGTATTACAAGAGGATTACAGCAGGCATCAGCAAATGGACTTTGTGTTGCAGATGCATTACTAGAGGAATTTAATGGATAAGAAAAGGATTATTACTATTGTTGTAGCAGTGATTATAGTTGCTACATTGGGAACAGGTGTGTTTTTTGCGGTCAGATATCTTACAAGAGAGGGTGCTCCGGAGATAGTTCTTACCGAAGATTTTGAAAAGGATGAGATATTCAGGATAAATACCCTTGGGTGTAAGCTTTCCGAAGCCAGAGTCTATATGAGAGCCTCCGAGGATAAATACAGCAACGCGTTTGGCTCAGAGATATGGTCAAAGGATCTTGGCGGCGTAACACTTGAAGATGAGCTCAAGAGCACTACACTTGCAAGACTTGCTCAGATCAAGGCAATGACTCTTTTGGCAGAAGACAGAGCAGTTTTACTGTCAGATGAAGAAAAGGAACTTGCAAAGAAAGCAGCTGATAAGTACATTTCCGGTCTTTCTGCTGAAACTAAGTCAGCGCTTCAAATCGATGAAGCTGTCATCGAGAAGATGTATAGTGAATATGCACTTGCTAATAAGGTCTATATCGATGTAACAAAGGATATCAATCCTGAGATAAGTGATGATGAGGCACGTACTATAAGCGTAAAGCATATTCTGATCAAGACTAATACTACTGATGCAGATGGCAATACACGGGAGTTTACCGACGCTGAGAAGCAGAGTGCTTACAAAAGGGCAGAAGAAGTACTTCAGAAGATCGCAGGCGGCGCTGATTTTGACTCTATGATCGAAAAGTATAGTGAAGATTCAGAGAATCAATATACTTTTGGTAAAGGTACTATGCCGGAGAACTTTGAAAAGGCGGCTTTTAATCTTGATTCTGACGAGGTGAGCGGTATAGTCGAGACTGAGTATGGCTATCATATCATCAAGTGCGTAAGTACTTTTGACAGGGAAGAAACCGACAACAACAAGACAAGGATCGTGATTCAGAGGAAAAAAGAGGCATTTAATAAGGTATATGATGAGTTTGTTAAGACTCTCCATACAAATTTGAATGATGAATTGTGGGAAAATGCCGAGTTTGCAGCTTCCGATAACACAGATGCAAGCACATTTTTTGATATCTACAATGAAGTTTTTGCAAAGTCTGAATGATTAAGTTGGTTGAAATATCTATAAAATTTTGTTAAACTAGAAAAGTTGTAAAAAAACAGTCAATGATTCTCTTTATGAAAGGTGGTGGTTTTCAGATGGCAGATGTTCCTGAACGAAAGCGTGGCAGACACGCGAAAATAAGTAAAACTGAAAATCATATAGGACATAAGGAGAGTTTTAGCAATGAATGTAGAAGAAGTACAGACATTGATTGAAGAGAAGAAGTTTCACGAGTTTCGTGAGAGTCTTTCAGAGCTTAATGAGGCAGACATTGCATCAATTCTTGAAGAGCTTACACCAGAGATGCAGGTAAAGGCATTCAGATTTTTGCCAAAGGATATTGCAGCAGATGTTTTTGCATATCTTCCGACTGATGTGGAGCAGGAGATCATTACTTCGCTGACTGATGTCGAGGCAACCAACATCATTAATAACATGATGTCGGATGATGCGGCAGATCTTTTAGAGGAGATGCCGGCTTCCGTAGTAAAGAAGCTTTTGTCAAATGCAAGCCCTGAAACAAGGCGAGACATCAATCATCTTCTCAAGTTTCCTGAGGATTCTGCCGGCTCTATCATGACAGTGGAGTTTGTGGACCTTAAGGAAAATCTTACCGTAGCAGATGCGATAGAGAGAATACGTCGTACAGGTATAGACAAGGAAACGATCAATACCTGTTATGTACTTGATAATCGCCGCAGGCTCATAGGTATCGTGGCACTCAGAGCATTGATACTGTCGCGTCAGGATGCACTGATCGGAGATATCATGGAAGAAAACGTCATATCCGTTGACACCATGATGGACCAGGAAGATGTTGCCCGTCAGATATCAAAGTATGACTTTAGTTCTATTCCGGTAGTTGACTCTGAGCGTCGCCTTGTTGGTATCGTTACTGTCGATGATATCGTGGATATCATTCAGGAAGAGGCAACAGAGGATATCCAGAAGATGGCTGCTATCGTTCCTTCCGATATACCATATACCAAGATGTCAGTTATCGACCTTTGGAAAAAGAGAGTTGGATGGCTGCTTCTGCTCATGGTTTCTGCAACATTTACAGGAAGGATAATTACAAGCTATGAAAGTGCTCTTGGAGCATATATCATACTTGCAGCTTACATTCCGCAGCTTATGGATACAGGCGGTAACACAGGTTCACAGTCATCAACCATGATCATACGTGCTCTTTCACTGAAGGATATAGAGTTTAGAGATATCTTCAGAGTATTGAAGAAAGAATTTGTAGTTGCGATGTGCTGTGGTCTGACATTGGCAGCGGCTAACTTTGTAAAGTTGTTAGTCGTAGATAAGCTTGATCCGCTTGTAGCTTTGGTAATATGCCTTACAATGATAGTTGCAGTCATTACGGCTAATCTTGTTGGATGTGCACTTCCTATGGCAGCAAAGAGGATGAATTTTGACCCGGCAGTCATGGCGTCACCTATGCTTACAACAATTATCGATGCCGTTACACTCACAATATACTTTGTGTTTGCAACTCATATTTTACATATAAGTTAATTACGGGATTTAGTATGGAAAAGAGACCAAGAGATATGCGCATGGATAACATCAAAGCACTACTTATCATATTAGTAGTGCTTGGGCATGCGCTTGAGTTATTTTTGAAAAGTGGCAGCGTTAAAACGATATATAAGCTTATATATTCGTTTCACATGCCGCTTTTCATTTTTATTTCCGGATACTTTGCAAAATTTAATATTAAGAAGATACTGATCGGACTGGCTGTGCCGTATGTTGTTTTTCAGAGTATCTATATTTTTTATGTGGATTATATACTGGATATCAAAAAGAATGTTTCTTTTAGCTATTCACAGCCGTATTGGATCATGTGGTACATGATGGCTATGATAGTCTGGAGTTTATCTGTTCCTATCATTTCACTTGGAAACAGATGGGTTCATGCGTTGATGGTAGCTGCAGCGTTTACGCTTAGTATAGCTGTGGGATATGTGCACGCTATAGGTATGAAATATACACTATCAAGGATTTTTGTGTATTTTCCGTTTTTTATGCTTGGCCATTATTTTGCCGATATCATGAAGAATAAAGAAAAACGTGATGAACTGTTGTCCATTTACAATAAATATAAAGCGCCTATCTGCCTTGGCAGTGCGGCAGCATTTGGTGCAGCAGTGGGGCTGATGGTTGAATATACTAAGAAGTATTCTTATGTATGGCTTTATGAGTGCGCTCCATATAAAGTATCACATGAGACACCTATTATCAGAGCGGCGCATGCTGTTGTAGCTCTTATATGTATTGTTTATATCTACATCCTGACGCCGAATATAAAACTAAACCTCTTTTCAAAGCTTGGGGCAAAAACGAAGGGTGTTTATTTAGGACATGGATTTATAATACTAGCTCTCAAAAATATGATGGGGCTTATATAAGGCGGTGAATGCAATGAGAGAAATGGAATTTAAGATGGAAATTAAATATGATCATATAGTCCCGGGAGCAAAGGTCAAGGTTGAAGAGTCCGAGCTTCAGGATGGACTTGTGGTCTATTATACTATAATACCTGCAATAGCAATGTCCGGTAACTTCAGACGGCAGGAGGCATTAAAGAACTTCGAGGGCGAAGTTACAAAGGTCCGCGATGGTGACGGCGGCGCATATTATGTGACGGTGGCTTTTGATGAATGAAGACGGAAATCTATGGTAGGTATCTTCGCCCGTTTGGCTCAGATACCGTATAGATTTCCGGTGCTTTCGCACGTGGTATGCGATAGTTTTCAATAACATGACGGCGCAAATGGGGATACACATCCAACGCAACACGGGAAACCGACTTTCCAACGAACTTCCTTTTAACTACGACATAGCACCACAGACGATTCACTCAAGATTAAGAGTTCTTCGCCTGTGGTGCAAGTCTACGTAAAAAGTTGATTTCGTTGGGCGGTTTCCAAATGATGTTGCTCTTTGGACATGTATCCCCGTTTGCGCCTGATTTTTGCCTTATAGCGTAAAAATATGCTATTTGATATAAGCTGTTTGTTGAAATGGGCAAATTGAAATGATATAATTAATTGCATGAAAGGTGTCCGGAATATACGATTCTATAAGGACTGAAATTTTTGGGGAGAAAGGGTATTGTGATTGTCGTTTTTGGCAGAATTAAATATACTGATGCTTAAAAGGTATCTCTGTTCATTATAGACAGGGGTGCTTTTTGCATTTAAAAATGTATCTAGTGCAGTAGGCAAGGATATATATTAGAGTTTTTAATAAATATATAGCATAAATTATACAGGTGGAGGTGTATAGGATTTATGGATGGTTAAATTATTTTATGTAATAAATCATGGTAGAAAATATTAGGGTATTGGAAAGGGGGATAGAAATGAAAAAATGTCCAAGATGCGGGGAATTGCTGGGGGATAATGTGGACAGGTGTTTTGAATGTTCTTTTGACTTCAATAATCCACATGATGCTTCTGAATTAAGAAGATCAAAGACAGAAGAGTTGAAAAGAAAATGTGCAGATATTATTGCTTTAAACGATTGCTATGAATATGATGTGGTTACTTTATGTGATAACAATACAGGGATGCTTGATATAAGTGAATTAAAATCTACATTATCTGCTCATGCTAATAATGGATGGCGTCTTGTAAGCTTAACAACAAATGAAATTGGCAGGAATTCTTCTAGAATAGGGTCTTATGGTACTAATGCAACAATAGATCAGACCATTCTTATTTTTGAAAGATGTATCAGGAGATATAATATGTCATGATTGTCTTTATAATTTTTGTATGTTTGCAATTGTGAACATAATTATAATTAGATCTCACGTTACTTTCAACTACTGTTACTATAGACATAATATGTGATATGAGAATTTTTAAATAGTAGAGGAGGAAAATAAATATAAATGAAGAAAAGGATATTTGGGGTAATTACATTAAGCATTGCATTATTAATTGGATTATTTGTTATATCAGGCTGTTCAAATGATATAAAAAAGGAGTTTTCAGTAAATAAAAATAAAGAAGTTTCATAAAATGAAAAAACAGAAGGAAAAAATTTAGCGGTAACATTTACAGAATTTGAAACACCAAAAGATGATTTGGGAGAGGGGTCCTACAGATTAAATTCTGATTCTCCTTATGAATATACAAAAGAGGGATATGTGCATCGCTTAGCTCATTTCTCTGTTGAAAACATTGGGAAAAAAGAAGTTAGTATCAATATTAAAGCTACTCTGCAATATGGAGATGGATATACATTTACTCCTGAGAAACAATGGTTTCATGTAGATGATATTTATAGAGCTGATGGAACAAAAATAGAAGGTGGTTCTTGGGTAAACAATGCAGAGGAGATTTCTCCGTTTGATAAGCCGAAAGAATGTATAAAAGACTTTATGATTCCTAAAGAAGTGGCAGAAGGACAGGAAGAAATGTCAATCGTTTTCGAATATGATAACAAAAAGTTTATATCTATTATTAAATAGATATGAAAATGTTTTAATTTAACATGGTTTATCTTATGATCATAGAATATAGTATCAGTAAAAACCAGAACTGCCAGCAATGTTTTTCTGGAACATCCGCATGTCGAGCGCTCAGTTGAGATCCACTTCGTATGGAGACTGGTGCCGCAAGCGAAGAGCTCTTGATCATGAGCGAATCGCTTGCGGTGCGTAGTCGTAGTAGAAGTTAGCTCAACGATAAAAGCGCGAGCTGGGATGTGAAAGAAAGCGTTGCTGGCAGTTCGTGGATGTAATGATACGCTTGGCATAATACGTGCGTAAGCACCGGAAATCTATATGGTATCCGAGCTGAAGGCGAGGATACCTACAATAGATTTCCGTCATAAAATACAAAAAAGACTGATGTTAGAGGGGACATCAGTCTTTTTAAGTGTTTATTTAAGTATCTATCGTGCTCAAAAAAGATTAAGCCATCTTGTTTACAGCCTTTGTAAGACGAGAAACCTTTCTTGAAGTTGTGCACCTATGATAAACGCCCTTTGTACCAGCCTTCTCGATTGTTGAGATAGCCTCGTTAAGAGCTGTAGCAGCAACAGCCTTGTCTCCAGCCTCGATTGCAGCGTAAACCTTCTTTGTTGCAGTCTTAACACCAGACTTGATAGCCTTGTTGCGCTCTGCTCTCTTAGCGCTTGTGATTATTCTCTTCTTTGCAGATTTGATGTTTGCCAATTTTGTTTCCTCCATTCCTTTGAATATAGTCGAACCGTGCATACTTTTTCTATAGCCTGACACTTTGACCAATAGTTTATGCATGCATACTTTGTCATTCTAAACCTCAAAAACCAATATGTCAATAACTGCTTTGAATTTTTTTAAAAATATGATAGTATTTTGTTGTATGTTTGGATTTCAGTATAGTATTAGAAAGGCTTTTTGAATTTATGAATATTTCACAGGATCACATCAGGAATTTCTGCATAATTGCCCATATCGATCACGGTAAGTCAACACTTGCAGACAGGATAATAGAGAAAACAGGACTTTTGACTGAAAGGGAGATGCAGGATCAGATCCTTGATAATATGGATCTTGAAAGAGAACGAGGCATTACTATCAAGTCACAGGCTGTCAGGACTATATATAAGGCAAAGAATGGTGAGGAATATGTACTTAATCTTATAGATACTCCTGGCCACGTGGATTTTAACTATGAGGTCAGCCGAAGCCTTGCTGCATGTGATGGTGCAGTGCTCGTGGTAGATGCAGCACAGGGTATCGAGGCTCAGACGCTTGCAAATGTATATCTTGCTTTAGATCACGATCTGGATGTTTTTCCTGTATTAAATAAGATAGATCTTCCTTCCGCAGAGCCGGAGAGAGTAGCACATGAGATAGAGGATATTATAGGCATCGAGGCAGAAGATGCACCAAAGATCTCTGCAAAGCAGGGACTTGGTATCGATGAAGTACTTGAGTCTATAGTTGAAAAGATACCTGCACCAACCGGTGACAGTGCAGCTCCGCTTAAGGCACTTATATTCGATTCTATCTATGATCCTTATAAAGGAGTAATCATCTTTGTAAGGATAATGGATGGTACTGTAAAGAAAGGCACATCACTTAAGTTCATGGCAACGGGCAGGACTGATGAGGCTGTTGAAGTCGGATATTTTGGAGCGGGCAGATACATTCCTTGCGATGAGCTCAGTGCCGGAATGGTTGGCTATATTACTGCAAGTATCAAGGATCTCAAGGAGACTAGGGTAGGTGATACAGTAACGGATGCAGCAAACCCTTGTGCTGAGGCACTTCCGGGATATCGTAAGGTAAACCCGATGGTATACTGCGGTATTTATCCTGCTGATACTTCTAAGTATCCGGATCTTAGAGATGCCCTTGAGAAACTTCAGCTCAATGACGCTTCTCTTACTTATGAGCCGGAGACATCTGCTGCGCTTGGATTTGGCTTCAGATGCGGATTTTTGGGACTTTTGCATTTGGATATAATTACAGAGAGACTGGAAAGAGAGTACAATCTTGATCTTGTTACAACTGCTCCGGGCGTTGTTTACAAGGTTTATAAAACAAATGGTGAGGTGATAGACCTTACGAACCCTGCAAATCTGCCGGATCCATCTGAGATTGAGCATATGGAGGAGCCGATGGTGTCTGCAGAGATCATGGTTTCTACAGAGTATCTTGGCGCCATCATAGGTCTTTGCCAGGAGCGCCGTGGTATCCAGACAGGCATGGATTATATTGAGACAACACGTGTCATGCTTAAGTACGACCTTCCATTAAATGAGATCATATATGATTTCTTTGATGCACTGAAGAGCCGTTCACGTGGATACGCTTCATTCGACTATGAAATGAAAGGCTATCAGCCATCTAAGCTCGTTAAGCTTGATATCCTTATTAATAAGGACTATGTTGATGCGCTCTCATTCATAGTATTTAGTGACAGCGCTTATGATAGAGGACGTAAGATGTGCGAAAAGCTTAAGGGCGAGATACCACGTCATATGTTTGAGATACCTATACAGGCTGCTGTAAATGGAAAGGTCATCGCGCGTGAGACTGTAAGGGCATACCGTAAGGACGTGCTTGCAAAGTGTTATGGCGGAGATATTTCCAGAAAGAAAAAGCTTTTGGAGAAACAGAAGGAAGGAAAGAAGAAAATGCGCCAGATTGGTTCTGTAGAAGTACCAAAGGCTGCATTCTTAAGTGTGCTTAAACTCGATGAAGAATAATGGATTAAAGCCGCTGGCTGTATATGTTCATATTCCATTCTGTGAGCAGAAGTGCAGATACTGCGATTTTTTATCGGCAAAAGCATCAGATGAGGTAAAGCTGCAGTATCTTTTGTCGCTCATGCACGAGATAAATCAGACAGATGGATCAAAATATATCGTAAAGTCCATATTTATCGGTGGCGGTACACCGTCGTGTGTGCCGGCATACTTCATAACCAAGATCATGGAGACATTGGAAAAGCGCTTCATGATCGCGGTTGATGCCGAAATATCAATGGAAATGAATCCGGGCACAGTATGTAAGACAAGCCTTATCGAGTATAAAAAGGCGGGTATCAACAGAGTGAGCCTTGGACTTCAGTCTACATTTGATGATGAGCTTGGTAAGCTCGGCAGGATACATGATTACAAAATTTTCTTAAATACATATGGAATCGTACGTTCGGTAGGTTTTAAGAATGTAAACATTGATCTGATGTCATCGCTCCCAGGACAGACGGTTGATAGGATGCAGACAAGTCTTGAGAGAGTTACAGCTCTTGAGCCTGAGCATATTTCGGTATATTCACTAATTGTGGAAGATGGAACACCTTTTGCCAGGATGGCTGAGGAGGGGAGACTGAACCTTCCTGATGAAGATACGGAGATTGAGATAGATAAGCTTACAAGGAGTTTCCTTGCAGAAAAAGGTTATCGGAGATATGAGATTTCCAATTATGCTCTTGAAGATTATGAATGTCGTCATAATCTTGTATATTGGAATCGTGGAGACTATCTGGGATTTGGTCTTGGAGCTGCCTCTCTTATAGGGAGTACGAGATTTTCTAATACTCGTGACCTTAAGAAGTATATAGGTGCGCGCGGAATGTCAGAGATGAATATACAGCGCCTTACAGATAAAGACGCCATGGAAGAGTTCATGTTTCTTGGGCTCAGAAAAGTGGATGGAATCAGTGAAAACGATTTCGAGAAGTGCTTTGGCAAGAACATAATGGATGTATATGGCGATATACTTAATAAACAGGTCAAAGAAGGAATGATGCACCATGAGGGTGACAGATGGGCATTGACCGAAAAGGGACTGGACGTATCAAATGTTCTGATGGCGGAATATTTATTCTGACACTGTAAAAATAGTACATTTTTTAGCACAAAACGCTAAATTGTTGTTATAAAGACAAGAAAATTGTAAAATAAAGAGTAATATCAGTTTATTATGAGGTTTTCGTATGATAGATGTTCTTTATGACAACAAAGTTGAAAGTAGAATGGCTCGTGAAAATGAGCGATATGAAGAAGTGAATCAGCTCACAGGTACATATTTGTTTGAGTATGATGTGGAAAATCACTCTTACTATGTATGTGCTAATTATGAGAATATGTTTGAGTTGACTGATGATATGAAGGTTGGTCCATGGAGCATGCTTGAATCACTCAAGACAGATGATGAGAGCCGTGAGGAGCTTTATGCCTTTATTCAGAAAGTCAAAATGAAGACGGATAAGCGCCAGATAACACTTAAGCTTAAAACGGTAAATGGTGAGTGGAAATGGTTTTCGATAGTAGTCCAGTCTCTTTTAGGACTAAATAATTCACTTGCCAGAGTGCTGGTTGTTATCCAGGATATTGATGAAGAAATGAGAGTCAAAAAGGAGCTTGCATACAGGACTTCTTATGACTCGATAACTCAGCTTTATAATGCTGAGAGTTTTTATAAAAGAACAGCAGAAAGGCTTGAAGTTGATGAAGAGGCCCGCTATGCTGTTATTTCTGTTGGAATCGATCATTTTACGGTAATTGCTGATAGATTTGGCATAGAAGCCAGTAATAAATGTCTTAAATTTTTGTCAGCCTGCATTATCAATCATCTGAAATGGGAAGATGTTGCGTGCAGATATGATGCTGATGTCTTTGTGGTACTCAAAAAATATGATAATGATGATGAGCTTGTGGATTTTGCGAAGCAGCTTTCTAATGAGTTTGCGATAGAAGAGGCAAAAAGATGCGGCTCGACACTTGCTTTTGGAATATATAAAGTTGTAAATAACGATCTGCCGGTGCAGCTTATGTGCGACAGAAGTCTTCTTGCCAGACGGGAGGCAAGGGGAAATAAGATACTAAATTATGCTTTCTATAATGACAAGATAAGGCTAATGAGACGCTATCATTCAGAAATGGAAAGCGAAATGGAAGGTGCATTGGTGAACAAGGAATTTCTGATGTACCTACAGCCAAAGATAGATTTAAAGACCGGAAAGATACATGGAGCAGAGGCTCTTGTCAGATGGCAGCATAAGCCTGATGAGATAAGGATGCCGGGAGATTTCCTTCCACTTTTTGAGAGCAACGGTTTTATCAAAAAGCTTGATGAATATATGTGGGATGCGGCCGCTCAGTTTATATCAGAGATCAAGGAAGAAGGGATGCTTGTCCCGATTTCTGTAAATATATCAAGATACCATGTTGATAATAGTGATCTGGTCAAAACTCTTTCTGAGATCACAAAGAGGCACGGTATAGAGAATAAGTATCTTGAGCTTGAGATAACTGAGACCCTATTTACACAGGATGTTACGAAGCTGTATAAGGTGATGCAGAGTTTGCAGGAAAATGGTTTTGTCCTTGAAATGGATGACTTTGGATCAGGATATTCTTCACTGAATATGCTGCGTGAAGCACCGGTGGGAGTTGTCAAGATTGACAGATACTTTATTGATGAGATCCTTCTGACGAAGAAGGGGCAGATAGTGATCGAAAATACTGTGAATATGCTTAAGCAGCTGGGTATGCTTGTAGTAGCTGAAGGTGTTGAAAAACGTGAGCAGGTAGACTTTTTAAAGAGTGTTAAGTGCGATGTTGTGCAAGGGTACTATTTCTCAAAGCCTGTTCCTGCGGAAAATTTCAGAAAAATGCTGAGAGAGGAAAAGCAGAATGCTTGATATCTTTGAGTTGTTGAAGCAGGCATCGGGGCAGGATGCTTCTGATGTACATATAAGCGTAGGTGTTTCACCAAGGTTTCGCATACATGGTGAGCTGGTGTCAACAAATTTTCAGAAAATGACACCTTCTGATACATTAGAGATCCTTCTTAATCTTATGAATCATGAGCAGCGTGAGGTTTTTGAGGAAGAAGGCGAGATAGATCTTTCGGTCTCCATACCAAAGGCTGGCAGATATAGGGTAAATGCGTATAAACAGCGAGGAAGTATCACACTTGCACTGCGTCTTGTAGATATGGAGATACCGGATGCGAGGACATTGCAGATACCGGATGAAGTCATGAGCCTTTGTAATGAAAAACGAGGGCTTATTATGGTTACCGGACCGAGTGGCTCGGGTAAATCTACTGTGCTTGCGTCGCTTATTGACAGGATAAACAGAACCCGCGCATGCAATATAATTACGCTTGAAGATCCTATAGAGTATCTTCATCAGCATAAATTATCTATGGTAAACCAGCGAGAGGTCGGACTTGATGCCAAAAAATATGAGACTGCGCTTGCGTCAGCACTTAAGCAGGATCCTGATGTTTTGCAGATAAGCAGCCCCAATACTGAGGAACAGGCAACTATGATGCTTATGGCTGCAGAAACGGGTCGACTTGTTTTTTCTTCTATGTATTCCATGAGTGCTGTGGAAACTATAGAAAATCTTATAGACCTTTATCCGGAGTCAAGGAGGATCCCGGCAAGAAACAGGATTGCAAATTCATTGAAGGCGGTTGTTTCAAGGCAGCTGCTTACAGCAACTGACGGTTCCAGAATTCCTGCTTATGAGATAATGATAGTAGATAATAAGATAAGGGATATCATAAGGAGCGGCGATATTTATATGGTCAATGAGCGGATAATCGCAGGTAAGGCCCGTGGCATGATAACTATGGATGACAGTCTTTACAGATTGTGCAAAGAAGGAAAAATAAGCCGCTTAGATGCTATCCAAGCGGCCAGAGATCAGGAAAATATGGATACAAGACTTCAGAATATAGAAGAGTCTTAGCTCTCAAGCAGTGTTTTGATAAGCTTTGAGATCCTGTGAATGTAGGTATGCTCTTGAGCTGTGCGCTTGAGAGCATTTTCTGCGATTGTCCTGCGTTCTTTTTCGTGTGTGAGATAGAATTGGATCTTGTCGATAAATTCCTCTTCGCTAGTGAATGTTTCCACTTCCTTGCCAATCTCGTAATACAGCGGAAGTTCGTTCTGATAGTTTGTCAGAAGGAAACCACCGCACCCGCATACGTCAAAAATGCGCAGTGAAAGACCTGAGGATATCGGGCGCATTGTAATATTTAAGTTTATCTTGCTTTCATTAAATATGATAGGCATTTCGCGAAGTGTATTTGCGCCGCCTTTGTTGTGAATCTTAGGAAGGCATGAAGTATCACTGAAAGTATAGAGATCTGTATTGAAGTTTTCTGATGCACATTTTAAGTAAAGATATCTTTCTCTTTGAGCACACTCAGATCCCATGAAGTAATGGGCAAGCAGATATCGCTGTGCTCTGGGGTTATCTTTGCAGAGTGAAGCTGACAGCTCCGGCATGTTTTTAATGCAGTCATCAAGCACTTCATTTGTGATAGAGTCTGGCATGATATTTATACCATGAATTTTTATCTGTGCATTTACTAAAGCATCAATAAATCCTTTGGTATGATCTGACAGACCTTTAACTTTAGAGTAAGGATTCATTTCTGAGTACAACGAGCCGACAAAGGAGACATCAGAATGAAACCTTTGCCTGTCAGCAGAGGATGCGTTTTTTAGTACATGGTCAAAATGGAAAACTTCTGTGGCAAGAGGCAGATAGAATATGTGACCGGGATTGTCATATTTGAAGTAATCATATTGGTCATGGTCAAATAAAAATATACGGTTGCATGTATTTGCGATCGAAGGTGAAAAAAGCTCTATGACAGGGCTGTCTACTGTCCAGCATACATAGGGTACATTTATGATATTGCAGGTATCTGAGACAATAGGAAAGAAATTTATAGAAAAAACAAAAAGAAAGCTGTCTGCCATAAGTATATCTGACAGCGCTTGTACTCTTTCGGAATCAGTTTGGGGTTTTGCTTCCTCGTGTATCTTTATTTCCACTACATCGAGTTTCATAGCTTCAAAGCTGGTTTTGATGAAAGGCTCACAAATGCTTCCGTATCTATACATAAGTACTTTCATATCCGCATACCTCGTGTTCGTTAGATTTAATATCTCAGAAAGCATATCGTCATAATGCAGCAAGAACTTTAGTGTCATTGTGTTTTCTGAATGTTTGATATTCATATTTAAATGTAGTAGAATGAGGTTTGGTTTAAATAAAATACACTAATTCCTTAAATTAAGGGGGATCATTTTGAGCAAGTTTGAAGAATACAGAAGTCAGTATAAGACATTTGAATATAAAGCATACCATTACAGCATTGATGGTGACAGATTAAAGGTTGTTTTTGATTTTGAGACTCCGGGGCTGGCTGAGTTTCATCCTACGTGGGAGTTCATGATAGGAAGAAATGACCTGGATGATGAAAATGTGAAAGCAGCGCTTGATGCACTTATATTTAATCTTGGTATGACTGAGACTATAAGTTATTATAAGTGTGCCTGCCCTGAGAAAATGATAGTCAGATGCGGATATCTTTCAGATGAAAAGGCACTTTGGTGGAGAAAGCTTTTTTACAATGGCCTTGGCGAGTTTATGTACAGAAACGGCATCGAAGTTTCTGAAGAAGACTTGCTTGAGATCACAAGTGAAGGAGAACTGAAGCCTCAGATAAAAGACGATACTGTTTACGAAGGATTTCTGATCCCGGTTGGCGGCGGTAAGGACTCCGTAGTATCACTTGAAGTTCTGAAAAATGAAAAGGTTTCTACTTATCATATAAACAATAATTCTTCAACTCTTGAAGTTATCGATGTGTTTAATGATAAAAAGACGGATCTTTGTGCGCTGAGAACTCTTGATAAAAATATGCTTGAGCTTAACAGCAAGGGATACCTAAACGGACATACACCGTTTTCTGCAATCGTTGCTTTTTCATCAGTGATAACAGCATTTCTTAATAGAAGAAAGTATATCGCACTTTCAAATGAAACAAGTGCAAATGAGTCTACTGTTAAGGATTCGTTTGTTAATCATCAGTATTCAAAGAGTTATGAGTTTGAAGAAGATTTCAACAATTATATAAAAACAATAGTGAGCAGCGATATTCATTACTTCAGCTTTTTAAGACCACTTACAGAGCTGCAGATTGCTGCGCTGTTTTCGAGATATAAGGCATACCACAGTGTTTTCAGAAGCTGTAATGTCGGAAGTAAAAAAGGAATCTGGTGTGGAAACTGTCCGAAATGCCTGTTTGTTTACATTATACTTGCGCCATTCCTTTCAGAGAGTGAGGAAGTAAGTATATTTGGCGAGAAACTTCTCGATAAGGAGTCATTGGATAAGGATTTTCGTGAGCTTGTGGGAATAGATGAGAACAAGCCGTTTGAATGTGTAGGAACAAGGGGTGAAGTGGCTGCTTCACTTAGTCATTTTATAAAGTCAGGCAAGAAGAGCCTTCTGACTGAAAGATACAGAAAGCAGCTTGAAGAAAGCCGTGAAACTGTAGGTGATTATATGAAGAAGTGGGAGTCAAAGCACTTTGTACCTGCAAAATATGAAGAAGAGTTAAGAAAGGCACTTGAAGAATGTGTAACCCAGTTGAATATCTGAATGGAAAGAAAATACTGATATGGGGATTTGGCAGAGAGGGAAAGTCTACTAAGAATTTCCTCGATACCTTTTGTCCGGATGCAAAATATGATGTGTATGAAGGAAATCGTGAGGGAGTTAAGGACGAAGAATATGACTATGTATTTGTAAGTCCGGGTGTACCTTTTGAGGAGACTGATCCTAAGTTTACTTCTCAGACACAGGTGTTTTTGGAAGCATTTGGCGACAGGACCATTGGAATAACAGGCACTAAGGGAAAAAGTACGACAAGCTCACTTCTTTATGCTGCACTTAAGGCTGCATCAGGAAGGGAAGTCTGCCTTGTAGGCAACATACAGCTTCCGTGCCTTGATTACTATGGTGAAATGATGAATGATGAGCAGGAGCTTGCAGTATTTGAGCTTTCATGCCATCAGTGCCAGCGCCTTACGGTTGCGCCTCATATAGCGGTATTTTTGAATCTTTTTGAGGATCATCTTGACAGATATCATACGGTTGAAAAGTATTTTGAGGCAAAGAAGGGTATCACACGCAATCAGAAAGCTGATGATGTATTTTATGTCGGCGCAGAGGTCCCTGACTTTGATGTAAAAGCAAGAAGGATCGTGATAGATGACACAGCGATCGATGAGCACTTTGACCTTATGATACCGGGTGAGCACAATCAGTATAATGCTGAGTTTGTAAAAAGGATAGCCTGTGGCGAATATGGCTGTGATGAGGGTAAAGTACGTGAAGCTATGAAAAGCTTTTCGGGACTTCCTCACCGTCTTGAATATGTTGGCGAGTTTAATGGCATCAGGTTTTATGATGATTCCATATCGACTATACCGGAGGCTACTATCAGTGCGGTCTCAAGTATTGCAAATGTAAGGACTGTGCTCGTGGGCGGCATGGACAGAGGGATAGATTATGATATACTTATCGACTTTATCCCTCAGCATACAGATATCAATTTCATCTGTTCTTATGAGTCGGGCAGGAGAGTGTATGATGCTGTAGGAAATTCCGGCAACATTTTTTACAAAGAAGATCTTGATGCTGCAGTTGCCCTTGCAAAGCAGATCACTCCGGAAGGCGGAAGCTGTGTACTTTCTCCGGCAGCGGCATCATATGGCTATTTTAAGAATTTTGAAGAACGTGGAGACTATTTTAAAGGACTGGTCAGAAATTGAGCGCAAAAGAAGTATTAAAGGAAGTATTTGGCTATGACAACTTCAGAGTAGGACAGGAAAAGCTTGTTGAGGCCGTGTGCAGTGGCCGTGATGTGCTTGGTATCATGCCTACTGGAGCAGGAAAGTCCATATGCTTTCAGGTGCCGGCACTTATGTCAGAGGGTATTACGCTTGTCGTGTCTCCACTTATTTCTCTGATGCGTGATCAGGTAGCAGCGCTTAATGCGGCAGGAATACACGCGGCGTATTTAAACAGCTCTCTTACACCGGGGCAGTATGCAAAGGCTATTGCTTTAGCCAAAACCGGCCGATATAAACTTATATATGTGGCTCCTGAGAGACTGGATACGGAAAGATTTCTTGATTTTGCGCTTGATGAAAATGTAAATATACCTTTTATTGCAGTTGACGAGGCTCATTGTGTATCGCAGTGGGGACAGGATTTCAGACCAAGCTATCTTAAGATTGCTGATTTTGTGCGAAAACTTCCTAAAAGGCCCATAGTCGGTGCATATACAGCAACAGCTACATCACAGGTAAAAGAGGACATACAAAAGCTTCTTGAGCTTGATGATCCTGTAAGTGTTACTACCGGTTTTGACAGGGACAACCTGTATTTTGCTGTAAAAAAGCCTCGTGACAAATATATGGCACTAAAATATTATCTTCAGGATAAAGAAGATGCTATGAGTGGCTCATCGGGAATCATATATTGTCTGACACGAAAGAATGTCAATGAAGTGGCGGAGAGACTAGAAAACGATGGATTTTCAGTGACACGCTATCATGCGGGTCTCGATGAAGAAGAGAGACATGCCAACCAGGAGGCGTTTATCTCCGGCAATAAGCAGCTTATGGTCGCAACGAATGCTTTTGGTATGGGCATAGATAAGTCGGATGTCCGTTTTGTGGTTCACTATAATATGCCAAAAGATATGGAGAGCTACTATCAGGAGGCGGGCAGAGCCGGCAGAGACGGAGACATGGCGGAGTGCGTGCTGCTTTATGGCAAGAATGATGTACGGCTTAATGATTTCTTAATTGAGCACAGCAGTGACGATAATGAAGGATTATCGGATGATGAAAAGGCGGTGATAAAGGCAAGGGATAAGGAACGCTTAAAAAAGATGACCTTTTACTGTCACACCAAGTACTGTCTTAGAAGCTATATCCTCAATTATTTTGGCGAAAAGGGTCCGGCTAATTGCGGCAACTGTTCTGTGTGTCTCAGAGAGAAGGATACAGACAGGGAGATGATACTGGATATTCCGGATAATGTCGGAGCAGACCTTGCTGAGCGTCCTGCTATGATCGCGAGCGAGTATAAGATCAGCAGGTCAAGGAAGAGGTCTGCATCTGAAAGTCTTGAAGCCGGTGACAGAAGGATATTTGATGCCCTTCGTGAGCTTAGGACTACTATCGCAAAAGAGTCAAGGGTACATCCGTATATCATATTCTCGGACAGGACTCTTGCTTATATGGCGGTGTCCAGACCACAAAGCAAAGAAGAAATGCTGAAGGTGAGCGGTGTGGGACAGTTTAAGTACGAAAAATATGGAGAGCGGTTCCTGCAGGCAATAAAAGAATGTTCATATTAAATAATAAACAAATTTGACTTATTTGTTTACTATCATAAAAATGTCATTATTTTTGTTTACATTGGCAAATGGTTGTGTTAAAATATCACACGTTTTGATTTGAATCATTGAATTACGTGTAGAAAGAAGAAAACACGTCGGAGCAATAGAAAGGATTTAAGATTTATGAGGAAAACAAAGATCGTTTGCACCATTGGACCTGCATCACAGAGCGAGGAGATGCTCAGAAAGCTTATCAAGGCAGGTATGAACATCGCACGTTTCAACTTCTCACACGGAGATTATGAGGAGCACGGAAACAAGTATAAGAACCTTAAGAAAGTAAGAGAAGAAATGAACAGCCCTATAGGCGTACTTCTTGATACAAAGGGACCTGAGATCCGTCTTCGTGATTTCAAGGATCACAAGGTTCAGCTTAAGAGAGGACAGGAGTTCACACTTACAACAGAGGATATCTTAGGAGATGAGACTCGTGCCTCTATCACATATAAGGGACTTGTTAATGATGTACGTCCGGGCGGATCTATTCTTATCGATGATGGTCTTATCGAGCTTCACATCGACAAGGTAGGTTCAACAGATATCGTATGTACAGTACTTAATGATGGTCCTGTATCAGATAAAAAGGGTGTAAACGTTCCGGGAACAGATCTTTCAATGCCTTTCATCAGCGAGAAGGACAGAGCTGATATCATCTTTGGATGTGAGCAGGGATTTGATATCGTTGCTGCTTCATTCACAAGAACAGCTGAGGATATCCTTGAAGTTCGTAAGCTCATTGAGGAGCAGGGCGCTAACATGAAGATCATCGCTAAGATTGAGAGCGTTCAGGGTGTTAAGAATGTTGAGGAGATCCTTAAGGTTGCTGACGGTGTAATGGTAGCAAGAGGAGACCTTGGTGTTGAGATCCCTATCGAGGATGTTCCTGCAGTGCAGAAGAAGATCATCAAGCTTGCTGAGCAGGCTGGTAAGCAGGTTATTACTGCTACACAGATGCTTGACTCTATGATCCACAACCCACGTCCTACTCGTGCTGAGACCACCGACGTAGCTAATGCTATATATGATGGTACAACAGCTATCATGCTTTCAGGTGAGACTGCAAACGGTGCTTATCCTGTAGAGGCTGTTGAGATCATGTCAAAGATTGCAGAGCGTACAGAGAAGGATATCGACTACAAGGAGCGTATGACAAAGCGTTTCGCTAATCAGGTAACTGATGAGACAACAACAGCTATCTCACACGCTACATGCACAATTGCTGAGGATATCAACGCTGCTGCTATCATCACAGTTACAATGTCAGGCTTTACTGCTGAGAAGGTTTCAAGATATAAGCCTACATGCCCAATCTTCGCATGCTCACCATCATACAACGTAGCATGCCAGAATAACCTCCTTTACGGTGTTATTCCTCTTACTATCGTACAGCAGGAAAATCAGGATAAGCTTCTTGAAGTTGCTGTTGCGAAGGCTAAAGATGCCGGATTCGTTAAGGATGGCGATATCGTAGTACTTACAGCAGGTATGCCACTTGGCGTAAGCGGTAGAACAAACATGATCCGTGTCGTAGAAGTTGGTAAGGATCTTTAATTTAATATCGATCAATAATGTTTTCTATGGGAGTCTGAGATATTATATTTCAGACTCCTTTTTTGTAACTAATGTTTCTTGACGGATGAGTATCATTCGCGTTATGATAGTTTCTCGGATGTCATGCGATATGTGAAAGGAAGTGGTTTCATGGCGGCCTGCGACAGTTGTGCAAATTATGGGTATGATGAGGAAGAAGAATACTACTATTGTGGTGTGGATCTTGATCAGGATGATATGTATAAATTTTTGACGGGTTCGGATTTTGCCTGTCCTTTTTATAAAAATGGCGACGAATATGCAGTTGTAAGACATCAGATGTAATTATATATAAAACTGCGTTAAGTATAGAGTTGTAGAGGAGCCAGATACCGTTCGAAGTTGCGAAGCAGCGAGATTACGGTATCGGCCCCGTACGGATTTAGTCGCATAATAAAATAGCACTATTAGAGGAGAATAAAGATGTTAGAGATCAAAAATCTTATATATAGGGTTGATGATGAAAATGATACTAAAGAGATCATTGACGGACTTAATCTTACAGTTGAAGATGGTAAATTTGTTGTAATTACCGGTCCTAACGGCGGTGGTAAGTCTACACTTGCCAAGCTTATCATGGGCATTAACAAGACAACATCGGGAAACATTGTATTTGACGGTGTTGATATCACAGAAAAGAGTATTACCGACAGGGCAAAGCTCGGTATAAGCTTTGCGTTTCAGGCACCTGTGCATTTTAAGGGTATCAGAGTCGTTGATCTTTTGAGACTTGCTGCCGGAAAGCAGATCTCAGTTGCAGAAGCATGTGAGTATCTTTCAAAAGTAGGTCTTTGCGCAAAAGATTATGTGGAACGTGAAGTAAACAATTCACTTTCCGGAGGTGAGCTCAAGAGAATTGAGATAGCTACAGTACTTGCACGTGGAACAAAGCTTTCTATCTTTGATGAGCCGGAAGCAGGTATAGACCTTTGGAGCTTCCAGAATCTTATCAAGGTCTTTGAGAATATGAGAAAGACTGTAAATGGTACTATTATCATCATCTCACACCAGGAGCGTATTCTAAATATTGCTGACGAGATAGTTGTTATAGAGAATGGTAAGGTAAAGAAACAGGGTCCTAAGGATGAGGTATTCCCTGAGCTCTTAGGTACTTCATCAGCAGCAAATCTTGCATGCAATAAGTTAGGAGGCGATCAGTAATGGATGAGATTCAGAAGAAGATACTTGCGGAGGTTGCCGATCTTCACGGCGTGCCGGAGGGTGCATATAATATCCGTGCAAACGGTGCAGGTGTTGCCAGAAGCACAACTGCAAATATAGATATTGTTACTAAAACAGATAAGCCTGGTATTGATATAATCATCAAGCCTGGTACAAAGAATGAGAGCGTACATATCCCTGTTGTTATCAGCGAGAGCGGACTTAAGGATATGGTTTACAATGATTTCTTTATAGGAGAGGACGCAGATGTTACTATAGTTGCCGGCTGCGGTATCTCTAACTGTGGAGATCAGGATTCTCAGCACGATGGTATCCATACTTTTCATGTAGGCAAAAATGCAAAGGTTAAGTACGTAGAAAAGCACTACGGCGAGGGTGACGGCAGAGGAGCCCGCATCCTTAATCCTGTAACAGAAGTATATCAGGAAGAGGGGAGCTATGTTGAGATGGAGATGGTACAGATCAAGGGTGTTGACTCAACTGTACGTACCAACATTGCCGAGCTTAAAGAAGGGGCAACTCTTTCAATACACGAAGCGCTTATGACACACGGTACACAGAAGGCTACGAGCGATTACAAGGTTGAGCTTAATGGAGAAGGCTCAAGTGCTGATGTTGTATCAAGATCTGTGGCTAAGGATGACTCAGAGCAGATATTTGCTGTATCTATAGAGGGAAATACACCTTGCAACGGACATGCTGCATGTGACGCTATCATTATGGGAAATGCCCATGTTGTGGCTATACCTAAGCTTGATGCAAAGAATGTCGATGCAGCACTTATCCATGAGGCAGCTATCGGTAAGATCGCAGGAGACCAGCTTATCAAGCTTATGTCACTTGGACTTACGGAAGAGGAAGCAGAAGAGCAGATCATTGCAGGATTCCTTAGGTGAAGATGATGAGCAGCTTTGGTGAAGATATTTCTCAATATTTTAAAAATTCTACAAAGGATTTTGCCTACATGCTGCGCTATTTTGTGATAGCGGCTATAACGGGCGTGCTAGTTGGAGCAGTAAGTACAGCATTTTCATGGTGTGACGCAAAAGCTAATGCTTTTCGTGCAGAAAACCCATGGATACTGTATTTTCTGCCGCTTGCCGGTATAATAATAATATTTTTATATCATAGGGCAGGAGTAAGGAGCCCGCGTGGTACCAATCTTGTCCTTTCTACGCTTCAGGCAAAGGATACACTTCCGGTAAGGATGGCACCGCTTATTTTCATTTCTACGATCATCACTCATCTTTGTGGTGGATCTGTGGGAAGAGAAGGAGCAGCGCTGCAGCTGGGAGGAGCTATAGGAGCCAGTGCAGGAGCACTGCCGATCAAGTCTTTGGATGAAAATGACAGACGAATGATAATCATGTGCGGCATGAGTGCAGCGTTTTCTGCGATTTTTGGAACTCCTATAGCGGCTGCTATCTTTCCTATGGAAGTTATAAGTGTCGGAATTTTACAGTATTCGGCATTATTCCCTTGCTTTATATCTTCATATGTTGCATCAAATTTTGCATTATTTTTGGGATTTGATCGCGAACACATAAGGACGATATATATGCCGGAGCAAAACTTACAGGATCCTTTGATGGTAGTTATATTATCATTGATGATCGCAGTGATAAGTGTTATTTTTGTTCTTATGCTCAAGCATTCAGGAAGTCTTTTCTCAAAGATCACACCTAACAGATATATTCAGGTTATTATAGGCGGAGTCATCATGATAGCCGCAACAAAGCTGCTTGGCACTACGGACTATAATGGTGCCGGCATGGATGTCATTGAACGTGCTGTGAAAGGTGATGCGGTATGGTATGCATTCATATTGAAGATGATACTCACGGCGGTCTGCATAGGTTCCGGCTATAAGGGTGGTGAGATAGTTCCGTCATTATTTATAGGAGCGACTTTTGGAGCAGCTTTTGCTAACATCGTCGGCATGAGCCCTGCGCTTGCTGCAGCATGCGGCATGGCGGCAATGTTCTGCGGTGTGACAAACTGTCCGATAGCGACACTTCTCATAACATGCGAGTTGTTTGGTTTTCACAGCGCCTGCTATTTCTTGCTCGCAATCGCCACGAGTTATGTAATGAGCGGATATTTCGGGCTTTATTCAGCTCAACGTATTATGTATTCTAAGTTTCGTACAAAGTTTATCAATAAGATGGCAGATGGTTCTTACGACGATTTTTCGGGCATGTAAGAACCATGCCCTTATGGAAAATGAATTTTGTAAGACATTGCTAACAGCACAGCTTTGAGTGCGGTCTTTTCTAGTAATTCTTCATATTTCCTTTATTTACTTTCGGTTGATAGTATGGTAGAATATACAACGCGGTAGTAATGTGCAAATAGATTTCAGAACTAGTTTATAACGTAATTCCAATAAATTAGTTCTGAATGTTTATGCACTTTAAAAAATTACTTTAAATTTAAGGTAGGAGGAATTACAAAATGGCAAGATTTAAAAAGACCATGGATGGTAATGAAGCAGCAGCACATGCTGGTTATATATTTACAGAAGTAGCTGCTATCTATCCTATTACCCCTTCATCACCAATGGCAGAGCACACAGATGAGTGGGCAACACAGGGTAGAAAGAACATCTTTGGCAACACTGTTAAGATGGTAGAGATGCAGTCTGAGGCTGGTGCAGCAGGTGCTGTACACGGATCACTCGTTACAGGTGCACTTACATCTACTTACACAGCATCACAGGGACTTCTCCTTATGATCCCTAACCTTTACAAGGTTGCAGGTGAGAGACTTCCAGGTGTATTCAACGTTTCAGCTCGTTGCGTAGCTTCACACGCATTGAACATCTTCGGAGATCACTCAGACGTATATGCTTGCCGTCAGACAGGATGCGCAATGCTTTGCGAGTCTTCAGTACAGGAAGTTATGGATCTTACACCAGTTGCTTATCTTTCAGCAATCGAGGGAAGACTTCCATTCATTAACTTCTTCGATGGTTTCCGTACATCTCACGAGATCCAGAAGATCGACTGCTGGTCAAACGAGGACTTCGAGGATATCCTTCCAAAGGAGGCAATCGCTCAGTTCAAGGCTAATGCACTTAACCCAAATCATCCATGTGAGATGGGCTCAGCTCAGAACCCTGATGTATTCTTCCAGACAAGAGAAGCATGCAACAGCGCATACAATGAGCTTCCAGCAATCGTTACAAAGTACATGAACAAGATTAACGAGAAGCTTGGTACAGACTATAAGCTCTTCAACTACTATGGTGCAGCTGACGCAGAGCACGTTATCGTTGCTATGGGTTCAGTAAGCGATACTATCGAAGAGACAATTGATTATCTTGCAGATCAGGGCGAGAAGGTTGGTCTTATCAAGGTAAGACTTTACAGACCTTTCGTTGTTGAAGAGTTCATTAAGACAATTCCTTCTACTGTTAAGACAATCTCAGTTCTTGACCGTACAAAGGAGCCTGGTTCAATCGGAGAGCCTCTTGCTCTTGATGTTATGGCTGCTGTACGTGGAACTGCATTTAAGGATGTTAAGATCAATTCCGGACGTTACGGACTTGGTTCTAACGATACAACACCTAACCAGATCGTTGCTGTATATCACAATACAGAGAAGTCTGAGTTCACAATCGGTATCACTGATGATGTAACACACCTTTCACTTGATGCGGGTGAGGATCTTGTTACAACTCCAGAGGGAACAGTTTGCTGTAAGTTCTGGGGACTTGGTGCTGACGGTACTGTTGGTGCTAACAAGAACTCTATCAAGATCATCGGTGACAACACAGATAAGTACGTTCAGGCATACTTTGACTATGATTCAAAGAAGTCTGGCGGTATCACAATGTCACACCTTAGATTTGGTGATAAGCCAATCAAGTCAACATACCTTATCCACAAGGCTAACTTCGTAGCTTGCCACAATGCAGCTTACGTAAGAAAGTACAACATGGTTCAGGAGCTTGTTGATGGTGGTACATTCCTTCTTAATTGCCCATGGTCAGATGAGGAGCTTGGTAAGCACCTTCCAGGACAGGTAAAGAAGTACATCGCTGATCACAAGATCAAGCTCGTTACAATCGACGGTGTTAAGTGTGGTATCGAGTCAGGCATGGGTCCTACACGTATCAACACAATCCTTCAGTCAGCATTCTTCTGCCTCACAGGAATCATTCCTAACGAGAAGGCTATCGAGCTCATGAAGGCTGCTGCTAAGAAGACATATGGTCTTAAGGGTGACGACGTAGTTCAGAAGAACTGGAACGCTATCGATCTTGGTGCTAAGAACTTCCACGAAGTTGCAGTACCTGCAGATTGGACAAACGGCGTTGATGAAGGTCTTGATTATCCTAAGGCTACAACAGGTCGTAAGGAAGTTATCGACTTCGTTAATGATATCCAGATTAAGGTATCTTCTCAGGAAGGTAACTCAATCCCAGTTTCTGTTGTTAAGAAGTATGACAACGGATTTACACCATCAGGTGCAGCAGCATACGAGAAGCGTGGTGTTTCAGTAGCTGTTCCTGTATGGAACCCAGATAACTGTATCCAGTGTGGTTTCTGTTCATATGTATGTCCACACGCTGCAGTTCGTCTTACAGCTATGACAGCTGATGAAGCTGCTAAGGCTCCAGAAGGAATGAAGTGCAAGGAAATGACAGGCATGCCTGAGTACAAGTTTGCTGTTGTTGTTTCTGACATGGACTGCCTTGGATGCGGAAGCTGTGCTAACGTATGTCCTGGCATGAAGGGCAACAAGGCTCTTGAGATGAAGACTCTTGATGATGCTCTTAAGGCTGAGCAGAAGTACTTCGACTATGCAGTATCACTTGATGATAAGGAAGAAGTTATCAACAAGTTTGGTATCGCATCAGTTAAGGGTAGCCAGTTCAGACAGCCACTCCTTGAGTTCTCAGGCGCTTGCGCAGGCTGCGGTGAGACACCTTATGCTAAGCTTATCACTCAGCTCTTTGGTGACAGAATGTACATTGCAAATGCTACAGGATGTTCATCAATTTGGGGTAACTCATCACCTTCTACACCTTACACAGTAAACAAGGCTGGCCACGGTCCTGCATGGGATAACTCACTCTTCGAGGATAATGCAGAGTTCGGATTTGGTATGGCTCTTGCTCAGAAGACACTTAGAAGCAACCTTAAGGATCAGGTTCTTGCAATAGCTGAGAACGATGCTGCTGTAAAGGCTGCTGCTGATAAGTGGATTGAGACATACAACTCAACAGAGCTTAACACAGATGCTGCAAATGCACTTGTTGAAGCACTTGAGAAGAACGGTTCTGCTGAAGCTAAGGCTGTAGTTGCTGAGAAGGACTTCCTTGCTAAGAAGTCACAGTGGATCTTCGGTGGTGACGGATGGGCATTCGATATCGGATTCGGTGGTCTTGACCACGTACTCGCATCTGGTGAGGATGTAAACGTATTCGTATTCAACACAGAGGTTTACTCAAATACAGGCGGACAGTCTTCAAAGGCTACACCTACAGGTGCTGTTGCACAGTTCGCTGCAGGCGGTAAGGAGATCAAGCAGAAGGATCTTGCTTCTATCGCTATGAGCTATGGTTATGTATATGTTGCTCAGGTATCAATGGGTGCTAACATGAACCAGCTCGTTAAGGCTCTTAAGGAGGCTGAGGCTTACCACGGACCTTCACTCATCATCGGTTATGCTCCATGTATCAACCACAGAATCAGAGTTGGTATGGGCAAGGCTATGGAAGAAGAGAAGAAGGCTGTTGAGACAGGATACTGGAACCTCTTCAGATTCAATCCAGAAGCTGACAAGAAGTTCACTCTTGACTCAAAGGCTGCAACAAAGGATTACATGGAATTCCTTAGTGGCGAGGCTCGTTATACAGCTCTTCAGAAGGTTAACAAGGAGAAGGCAGACAGACTCTTCGAGGCTGCTGCAGAGAACTCAAAGAAGCACTTCGAGTATCTTGAGAGTCTTGTTGATCTTTACGATACAACAAAGTAATTTTTTGTAATCACTAAATCTATAGATTAGTTTGCTGAGAGACCTTCGACGCAAAAAAATGCGTCGGAGGTCTTTTCTTTTTCAAGAGTTTGTGAAATAATAAACAAGTAAAACGGTAGAGGTAATACGTATTCGTCAATTGTGCTGAACGGGTGCGAATCTGAAAGGAGTTTTTGGTTTTATGCTTAGCGGTGATGTAACAGTTTTAAACATCAAACACGAGATACTTACTAGAGTGGCTCGACTTGCATACGAGGGTAAACTTGAAGAGGAGAGGGATAAGATCCCTTATGAGATTTCTCCGGGACCTAAGGCAAAGTTCCGTTGCTGTGTATTCAGAGAAAGAGAGATCACTAAGGAAAGAGTTAGACTTGCAGAGGGTCTTGATGCAGATCCTACAAGCGGCACAAACAACATCGTGCAGGTTATCAAGGCAGCATGTGATGACTGTCAGCTTTCACGATACACTGTAACTGATAACTGTAGAGGATGCCTGCAGCATGCCTGCAGAAGCGCATGTAAGTTCAATGCTATCACTATCGGAAAGGGAAATCGTTCTTATATCGATCCTTCTCTTTGTAAAGAGTGTGGAGCTTGTGCAAAAGCATGTCCTTATAATGCTATAGCTGATCTTGTTCGTCCATGTAAGCAGAGCTGCCCTACAGGTGCTATCACAATGGATGATAATGGTATCTGCGTAATTGATGAAGAAAAGTGCGTACAGTGCGGACGCTGTGTACATTCCTGCCCATTCGGAGCTATCGGAACAAAGACTTTCATCGTAGATATCATCAAGGCAATGCAGGCTGGAAAGCATGTATATGCTATGGTAGCACCTGCTTGGGAAGGTCAGTTTGGACCTGAGATCACAATGGCAAGCTGGAAGAAGGCAATGAAGGAAATCGGTTTCGAAGATTGTCTTGAAGTTGCTCTTGGCGGTGACCTTACAGCATACTCTGAGGCTGAGGAGTGGGCTGAAGCATATAAGGAAGGCAAGAAGCTTACAACATCATGCTGTCCTGCATTTGTAAGCTATATTAAGAAGCACTTCCCAGAGTTTACAGAGAATATTTCAACAACTGTATCTCCTATGTGTGCTATGTCACGTATGCTCAAGGCTAAGGATCCGGGATGTGTAGTTGTATTTATCGGACCTTGCGTAGCTAAGAAGAATGAGGTTAGAGATTCTGAGCTTGAGAATAATGCAGATTTCGCTCTTACATTTGGTGAGATCCGTGCGATGATGAGAGCTAAGGGTGTTATGCTTGAGCCGGCTGAGAATTCTACACAGGAAGCTTCTGTATTTGGTAAGAGATTTGGTAATACTGGTGGTGTTACAGCTGCTGTTGTAGAGAGCCTTAAGGAGCAGGGTATCGATCCTTCAGAAATCAAGGTTACACGCTGCAACGGCCTTGAGGAGTGTAAGAAGGCTCTTACAATGTGGAAGTTTGGCAAGTGGAATGATGACTTCATCGAGGGTATGTCTTGTATCGGTGGATGCGTAGGCGGACCTTCAAGCCACAAGAAAGAAATGCTTGCAAAGAAAGACAGAGATAAGCTCATTGCAGAGGCTGATGACAGAAACGTTAAGCAGGCTCTTGAAATGGAAAAGACTGGAGAAGTTAAGTTCTCAATGCATAAAGGACATTGAAAACATTAACAAAAATAAGTGTTATGCAAAAGACCCCCGGAACGACGGAAGCCGTCGCCGGGGGTCTTATCTATAAAATGCAGCTGCATCTGCCAAGGTTAGGCGGATAA
The DNA here is from genome assembly GCA_000746015.1 of Lachnospiraceae bacterium MA2020. Classification (GTDB taxonomy): domain Bacteria; phylum Bacillota; class Clostridia; order Lachnospirales; family Lachnospiraceae; genus NK4A144. The sequence continues at coordinate 76,209 of JQKK01000003.1, forward strand.
AAGAGCCAACAACTACATTCTATTTACTACTACTATTATAACTTATTATATAAGATCTGTATAGGACAGATTGTTGATAGTATTATTAAGTGTTGCATCCTGATCATAAAGAGTAGAATCGGATATTTTATTGGATGCGAGCTTTTCAATGGATGCAGCTTTTGAAGCTACTTTTTCACCATATGAATTATAATCTGCGAACATAGATTTAATGCTGTCTATGCTGGCTGAATTAAATTTATCCTTATCTATACTGAGCTTTCCGTCCTCGTCTATTCCGATGCCGATACGTTTGAGTGCTCCGGAGAAGCTTGAAGTAAGCTTCATGGCACTGAGTGTTGTATCATTCGCTGCAGATGTCTGCTCTGATATTCCTGTTGAAACCATAGAATTATAGCCCTTCACAAAGTCGGACATTTTTTCATACAGTGAATCATAGTCATATTCTGAATCTTTTTTATTTCCTTCACTATCTGTAACCTGATAAGAACCCTTGCTGTATAACTTGTTGTTTTCAAGTCCTTTAATGGCACTTTGCACGCTCTCGGCGGCAGATTTTAATGATGAGTATGCCTGCTTTTCGGAAACAGAAGTTGTTTTATTGTTCGAAGATGTCTTTGAAATGCTGCTGGAGGTATTCCTGACAACACTTGGAGAGATCTTTGAAAGCTTGTTAAGTTCGGAATCGGCTGTCCTGCTTATAACGGTAGCCTTGTTTTCTACAGTACTGCCATAGGATCCGGTAGTGTTGAATAAGGTTTTGATCGTGCTGATGTTTGCCTTGTTGAGCTTGTCGCGATCAATACTGAGCTTACCATCTGAATCAGAAGTAACACCTATGCTCTTCAAAAGGTTTGAACTTGATACAGTAGCTGATACCATATTCAACGCGGTTTTATTTGTCTTTGAAGCTTCATCAGAACCGGCTGATGAAAGAGTGGAATTATATTTATCAACAAAATCTGATAACTTATCATATATTGAATCATAATCATATTCAGCTGTTGATTTTGAACCATCGCTGCCGGTTACGGTATAGCTGCCTTTTTCGTAAAGTTTTGAATTATCTAATGCTGAAGCGGCAGATTTAAGGTCATCTGCGTTTGATTTTACTTTGGAATATGCATTTGCAGATTTCTCAATGTCTTCTTCGGACATATCAGAACGGGATGATGAGGAGGACTTACCGTAATAAGCCTTCATAAGCTTTCCATAACTGCCGTTCTTGATCATGCTGCGATCACCTAAATTGCTATATATAGCATCAAGGTTTGAACTTGAATTTGTTTTTGAATTATTGGTATTAAGCCATGATGAGGAGTTTCCAAGACTATTAATTGATAACGACATAGACATCACACTCCTTTGTTTGTACAGCAGGACATCCTTGTCCTATTTTGTATACCTAATATAAGTATAACGCATAAATAGAAAAAAACAAGTAAAATATTAGTTAAATTTTAATTCTAGACTTCACTTTTGGTAAAGAATGTACGATAATATAATTGAAAAAGAAGAATATTTTGTTAATTTGAATATTTTTATATATTTCTGGAGGTATACTTATGAAGTGCAAGAGGATAGGACTTATATCAGATGTGGTTGAATATGAAGAGGGAAAAGGCTTGGAAGATGGATATGAGCTTTTTTCTGACGTAGTCACAAAAGGATGGTTTATTACAGATAATCTTATCAAAGTCACCAGAGAAAATGGGCAGATCTTCACCCCTTACATATCTCATAGACGTGGAAGGACGTTCATTTGCAATGGAGATTATGTGATAATAGACGAGGATGGAACCAAACATGTGGTTGGAAAAGATAAAGTTTTTAATCGTTATAAAAAAATTGAAGAATAATGCTTGACGAATCGCATTTCTATGGTATAATGATTTTGCATGTTGATTGAGGACATGCAAATACCCATTCAGTCTATGTCTGTTGGTCTGAAGGGAGGTTAGGTGCGAGAGTATGTCAAATGTCATTGTAAAAGAAAATGAATCTCTTGACAGCGCTTTACGCCGTTTCAAGAGAAACTGCGCAAAGGCAGGAATCCAGCAGGAAATCCGCAAGAGAGAGCATTATGAGAAACCAAGCGTAAGACGCAAGAAAAAATCAGAAGCTGCTCGTAAGCGCAAATATAACTAATGAAGTCAAGCCTTGGCGTCAATTCGCCAAGGCTGTTTTTCTTTCTAACGTGAGGTAAAAATATGTGGAACATACCGATTTTCGATACTGATGTATATCACGTTGTCATGTGGTTTATATTGTATAGTATGCTCGGCTGGTTCTTGGAGAGTGTTTACATGTCTATATGCAATAGACGCCTGACAAATCGTGGTTTTGCAAAAGGTCCATTTTGTCCTATATATGGATTTGGATTTGTAGGTGCCTGGTTTATATTCAGACCGATTGCGGCACATCATGTTTTATTATATATTTCAGCAGCCATCATAGCGACGGCGTTTGAGTATATTGTCGGAGAAGCGATGATAAAGATCTTTGGAGAGCTATGGTGGGACTATAATGAAAAGCCATTCAACTACAAAGGCATTATCTGTCTGGAAAGTACGTTGGGATGGGGATTTTACGCATTATGTCTGTTTGGATTTGTCCATAACGCAGTATCCAGTCTTGTTGACAGGATCGTTCCATCTATGGGAGTGAGATTTTGCAGCATCATTTTTGTTATATTCTCACTCGATTTTGGGATTCAGTTGGCACGAGCCCTACATTGGAACCAGACAGAGAGATTTATGAGGATGAAAGACACTTACACTAAATTAAGGGCTAAGTTCTATGATGAAGAAAACTGATATGATAATCGCGGGCGTGGCATTAGCAGCTGCGCTCGTTTGCTATGTAGGATATTATTCACACACACATGTATCAAAGGCTAAGGCTGAGAAGGTTGATGAAAAAGTTGTTGTTTCGATAGGAGGCCAGGTAGTTGGAAGATATGACCTTCACAAAGATGATGAGTTTATAATAGATGGTGAAAATGGCATAAGCAATCATCTTGTTATAAAGGACGGTATTGCGGATGTTGTAAGTGCAAATTGTCCGGATAAGCTTTGCGTTCATCAGTCATCTATTTCTCAAAATGGAGAAATAATCGTTTGCCTTCCTGCGGAAGTGATAGTTGAGATCGAGACTAAGGAGCCAGAAGAATATGAGGCAATTGCGAACTAATAAGGTTGCGCTTTGTGCAGTATTTACTGCGTTAGCAATGATTCTTTCATATGTTGAGAGCATGATACCTAATTTTTTTCCTGCTCCCGGCATGAAACTTGGGCTTACTAATCTGCTTGTAGTATTTGCGCTTTATTGCTGGAGTGCAAAGGAAGCGATAGTAATAAACATTATGAGGATTTTTCTTGTGGGATTTCTTTTTGGAAATCCCTATAGTATTGCATACAGTCTTTCGGGCTGTATCTTAAGTTTTCTGGTGATGCTTTTGCTAAAGAAGACCGGAAAGTTTTCGGTAGTCGGAATAAGCATGGCAGGAGGCGTTTTTCACAATGTGGGACAGATAATCATTGCGTATCTGATAGTTTCCAATTTCGCAATCGTGTCATACCTGCCATTGCTTATTATCGGAGGGTTGATCACGGGATTTTTGATAGGTATCCTCAGCGGAGAGATGCTTAAAAGGCTGGGAGAGTATTTGAGGTTTGGAGAGGGAAGATGATAGGATTTTTGCGTGGTAAAATAGCTGGATATAACGAAAATATGCTGCTTATGGATGTAGGCGGTGTTGGTTATGAGGTCATAATCTCTGCAGGTACTGCTGAGGAGCTGCCTCCTGTCGGAGAGGAGCTTAAGATTTTTACGCATCTTTCGGTAAGAGAAGATGCTATGACTTTGTACGGATTTTTGACATCGGATGATCTTTCTATTTTTAAGCAGCTTATTGGGGTAAGCGGAATAGGCCCGAAGGGTGCGCAGTCGATCCTTTCTGAACTTTCACCTGACGACCTCAGGTTTGCGATACTGGCAGGAGACGCCAAGGCTATATCCAAGGCTCCGGGGATTGGAGCAAAGACGGCACAGAGGATAATTATCGACCTTAAGGATAAGCTGTCACTTGAAGAGACTTTTGAACATGCTCTGGGACAGCCGGAAGTTAAATCAAAGGCGGACCATGGACAGAGTAGTGAAGCTAAAGACGAGGCTGTTGAGGCTTTGATCGCGCTTGGATATTCTTCTACAGATGCATACAGAGCAGTAAAAAATGCTGATGATGGCTCTGGAATGGATGCAAATGGATTACTAAAAGCGGCGCTTAAATTTATAATTTGATGGGAGCGGACTCTATGGAAAGGCGTGTGATCGAGACCAATATTACTGAAGAAGACGTCAAGCTTGAAGGTTCGTTGAGACCTCATACACTTGAGGATTATATTGGTCAGAGTAAAATAAAGGAAACATTAAAAATATATATCGAAGCTGCCAAAACCAGAGGGGAAGCGCTTGATCATGTACTGTTTTATGGACCTCCCGGTCTTGGTAAGACGACCCTCGCAGGCATTATCGCGAGTGAGATGGGGGCAAAGCTTAAGATAACAAGTGGCCCTGCTATCGAGCGTCCGGGAGATATTGCAGCTATACTTAACAACTTGCAGGATGGAGATGTATTATTTTTAGATGAGATCCACCGTCTGAACCGTCAGGTAGAAGAAGTGTTGTATCCTGCGATGGAGGATTATGCTATAGATATAATGATCGGCAAAGGTCCTACGGCTAAGTCATTAAGGCTTCCACTTCCTAAGTTTACTCTTGTGGGAGCGACTACAAGAGCAGGTCTGCTTTCGGCTCCGCTAAGAGACAGGTTTGGCATAATCAACAGGCTTGAGTTTTATTCTGTTGAGGATCTTGCTACGATCATAAAACACTCAGCCAAGGTACTCGGAGTAAAGGTTGAGGATAAGGCTGCAATCGAGATGGGCAGACGCTCCAGAGGAACTCCGAGAATTGCAAACAGGCTATTGAAGAGAGTGAGAGATTTTGCCGAGATAAAGTTTGATGGCGATATCACAGAGGAAGCTGCCAATCTGGCACTTGACCTCCTTAAAGTCGATAAGTATGGGCTTGATGATCTTGATAGAAATATCTTAAGAACCATGATAGAGAAGTTTGGAGGAGGGCCCGTGGGTCTTGACACACTTGCTGCTGCAATAGGAGAGGATGCAGGTACGATCGAGGATGTATATGAGCCATATCTCATCAAAAATGGTCTTATAAACCGTACACCTCGTGGAAGGGTAGTTACTGATCTGGGGCTGCAGCACATGGATGGGCATATTTAATGTAGCGTTGAAATGATTATACATATCTGCTATAATTTAGCTTGTATTGATTTTCGCGCAGGAGTGCAAGGGGAGGCAAAACTGTATGGCTAACAAGACGGATACAGAGGTTCTTATTGGAGGAAAAGTGTATACACTTTCGGGCTACGAAGGCGAGGAATATATGCAGCGTGTGGCTTCATATATTAATGGTAAGCTTTCGGAGTTTAGTAAGGTCGCTGGATATAACCGCCAGTCAGTGGATACACAGAATGTTTTGCTTCAACTAAACATTGCCGATGATTATTTTAAGGCAAAGCAGATGTCAGAATCATTGCAGACCCAGCTTGATGGTAAAGACAAGGAGCTCTATGATATCAAGCATGATCTGGTTACTTCACAATTGAAAGTCAAGAGCTTGGAAGAGTCATTAAAAGAGCTTCAGGATGCCAGCAATGAGTATCAAAAGAAGATCGTAAGACTTGAAACTGAGTTAAAAGCGAGTGTTATGTCAAATATTCCATCAGAAAAGGAAACTCCGTTTAATGATGAAGAAGTACAGGATGTAACCAGTGAAGAACTTAAGGAAACAGTTCAGGCAGAGGTTGTTGAACGTGTCAGTGATGCTGAAGTGATAGGCTTTGATGAATTTGAGGAAAAGCGCAAAGAGGATGTCGCAGAAGAGGATTTTGTACAAACTGTTGACAGTACTGCAGAGTTTGTACAGCATGGAGACAGCGACAATTATCAGAGTTTTAACAAAAGTTCAGTAAAGAAAAAGTATTACGGCAAACGACGTTGATCTGCGAGGCTGTCCTAGGACAGCCTCATTATTATCGAAAGGATTTATGGATTTGGGAAAAATTGAGTTATTGAGTCCGGCTGGAAATATTGATTGTTTTTATGCAGCAATGGCTGCCGGTGCTGATGCAGTATACGCAGGAGGCCCGAGGTTTGGAGCAAGAGCATATGCCGGTAATTTTACAGAAGAAGAATTCATAGAGGCAATTGGATATGCGCATCTTTTCGATAAAAAGCTTTACATGACTCTTAATACTCTGATGAAAGAAGACGAGCTTGCAGAGTTTTCAGACTACTTCAGACCATATTACGAGGCTGGACTCGATGGCGTTATAGTTCAGGATATCGGTCTTATACGTCTTTTGAGACGCGAGTTTCCACTTTTGCCGGTTCATGCAAGTACCCAGATGGCTTTGACAGGAGTTTATGGAGCTAAATATCTTAAGCATATGGGTGCTGAAAGGATTGTTCCTGCACGTGAGTTATCTCTTAAGGAGATAAAGAAGATCCATGATAATGTAGATATTGAGATCGAAGTATTTATTCATGGAGCTATGTGCTACTGTTATTCAGGAATGTGCCTGATGTCGTCATTTTTAGGCGGACGCAGCGGCAACAGAGGACGATGTGCAGGACCATGCAGACAGCCGTACGGCAAGGATGGTAAATATCTTCTTTCAATGAAAGACTTGTGCAGTATAGAGCTTTTGCCTGAGATAATCGATGCAGGAGCGTGCTCACTTAAGATCGAAGGAAGAATGAAGTCACCTGAATATGTATCCGGTGTTACCGGCATATATAGGAAGTACCTTGATCAGTACTATGAAAAGGGACGTGACGGCTTCAAGGTTTCCAAAAAAGATCTTGAGACGCTTGTAAATCTTTACTCAAGAAGCGGACTCAATACAGGTTACTTTAAAAAGCACAATGGTTACGATATGGTGACCATCGAGAGAGGAAGTTATTCGACTTCAAAGCCTAAGGATTTCAAGATTGAAAAAAAGCAGCTTGGAATTAAGGGTGAGATAAAGGTTCATGTAGGTGAGCCTTTGGAATTAAAGGTTAAATATGAAAACTTCGAAGCATGTTTGAAGGGCGGATTAGTAGAAGAGGCTGCAAAGCAGGCTATGGGAGAAGAGGCACTCAGAAAGCAGCTTTATAAGACAGGAAATACTGATTTTTACTTCGAAGATTTTGTATATGATATTGAGGGTTCTGCGTTTGTTCCTGTAAAACAGTTGAATGAACTTCGCAGACAGGTTTTGCAAATTCTAAGGGAGGAAATTTTAAGTGGTTATCAACGTATTATGTGAGAAACCGGCTCAGACAGCAGCTATAGCAAGAATTCCGGGAATATCTTATATATACAGTGCGGAACGTCCAAAGGGCACAGATGCGATGTGGATACAGGTCTTGCCTTACATTATGAGAGATGACGTTCAGGTTGATATTGATCCATATGCAGAGGGCGTATTGGTTAGGAATTACGAAGAACTTGAGATGGTAAGAGAAAGTAATTACCATGGCAGGGTTATTGCGGATGCTTCGCTTTATTCATTTAATTCAGAGGCTATTGCGCAGCTTAAAAGTGACGGTATCACAAGAGATACAGTTCCTTATGAGCTCAATGTCCACGAGATGAAGAAAAGAGGCGTCAGAGGCTCAGAGCTTATGATATATGGACGTGTGCCACTGATGATATCAGCAAATTGTCTTTACCTTACTGAGAATGAGCAGTGTGGTAAAAATATACCGAGCGGTAACAATGTGGAATTGATAGACCGCATGAATACAGAGTTTCCTGTAGTGTGTGACTGCCGTTACTGCTACAATGTTCTGTATAATTCAGTACCGGTTTCACTTCATAAGGAAATCGATACTATCAGTACTCTGGGACTGCATTCTGTAAGACTCAATTTTACGACAGAAGAGCCACAGGAGGCTGTTGAGATAGTGGAGTATTTTAAGGACCTCCTTATAGGAAGAGCGGGAGAGACACCTGTCCGCTACTATACACGAGGACATTTTAGAAAGGGCGTAGAATAATACTAATCTTATGAACACCGTAATTATCGGTCTTTCACGTTATGCGTTGGTATTCTTTATAGCTTTCTATGCTTTCCATTGTTTTATGGCATTTGCATATGGCAAGGAAGGTACAAGAAACTGGTTTTACTTTACGCAAAACGCATTTATGATCTTTATACATGTAACTGGTCTGGTGGTTATTGCCATGCAGACCGGCAATAAAGACCTTTATGTGGCGTGTGCGCTGCAGGAGGTCCTATTTTTAGCAGTTATTGCTTTGTATTACGTTATATATCCAAATAGCTCACGTCTGCTTATTAATAATATGTGCATGTTTCTTGCCATAAGCTTTGTGATCCTTTCAAGGCTGTCTGTAGAGAAGGCAATGAAACAGTTTATCGTCGTAGCGGTTTCACTAATTATCACAATGATCATACCAATTATTATAGAACGTTTTAAGAATATGCGTGTATTGACGTATATTTTTGGTACGGTCGGTGTACTCAGTCTGCTTACAGTAATGCTTTTGGGAGCAGCTACCAATGGTTCAAAGCTTTCTTATGATCTGTTTGGGATTACTTTTCAGCCATCCGAATTTGTAAAGATATTATTTGTCTTATTTGAAGCGGGGATGCTTACAGATAAAGATGAAAAGACTGGAAAGATAGTGATGAGACCGGATCCGGTAAAGGTAGTAACATCAGCGATCGTTGCTGCAGCATATGTTGTTATACTTGTTCTTTCAAGAGATCTTGGAAGCGGACTGATATTTTTTGTTGTTTATATATTCATGTTATATGCATCTCTGAAGGCATCTTTAGTCTTACTGGGTGGCGCAGGATCAGGAATTTTGGGCTCTGTTATAGGATATAAGCTGTTTTCACATGTCAGGACGCGAGTTATAGCATGGAGAGATCCTTTCAAAGTAATAGAAGGACAGGGATATCAGATAACCCAGTCACTTTTTGCTATAGGAACAGGCGGATGGTTTGGAATGGGGCTTACTTTAGGAAGCCCGGACAGAATACCTGTTGTCGAGAGAGATTTTATTTTTTCTGCTATTTCAGAAGAACTGGGATGCATTTTCAGTATCTGTCTGATCTTGATATGCATTAGCACTTTTTTGATAATTATGAATGTGGCAATGATGATTGAAAATCCATATTATAAGCTTATTGCATTGGGATTGGCTGTAAATTATGCCTTTCAGGTTTTTCTTACAGTGGGAGGTGTGACAAAGTTTATCCCGCTTACAGGAGTTACATTACCGCTTGTAAGCTATGGAGGATCTTCGGTTTTGGCTACACTCATAGTATTTTCAATAGTTCAGGGAATATATTTACTTCATAAGGAAGGCTGACTTTTATGGAATTTTTTGATGAAGATTTAGATAAAGAGACAAGACCGAAAAGTAAAAAAAAGAAAACGGTCCGTGTAAACCATGAAATGTCAGTCGTAGTATATTTCTTTGTGGGTTTATTTCTTGTGATGCTGGGCTATTTTTCCTGGTTTGTACAGATCAAGGCTCCGGATACAATAAACAGCTCATACAATATGCGTCAGCAGAACCTTGCCAAAAAGGTCATACGAGGAAAAATATTTGCAGCTAATGGAGATGTTTTGGCTGAGCAGGCAATGAATTCTGAAAATAAGGAAGTGAGATACTATCCTTATTCTGATGTATTTGCGCATGCTGTAGGCTATTCCACACATGGCGGTACTGGCGTTGAGTCTGTTGCAAATATAAGCCTTCTTACGTCTGATTCTCCTATAAACGAGCGACTCCAAAAGGAAATGGCGGGAGTTCGAAATTATGGAGATGACATATATACAACCTATGATGTCGGTTTGCAGCAGGTTGCCTATAATGCACTGGGAGCATATACTGGAGCGATAGTCGTGATGGAGGCAAAGACGGGCAAGATACTGGCTATGGTTTCCAAGCCGGATTTTGATCCAAATACCGTTTCGGATAATTGGGCAAAAGTAAGTAACGACAAGGAGAAAACACCATTGCTCAACAGGGCAACACAAGGTCTTTATCCACCAGGCTCTACATTTAAGATGGTATCCCTACTTGAATATATGCGGGAAAATCCGGATAACTATGAGGACTATACGTACAACTGTAAGGGCAGGATAACGGTAGAAGATGTGACAGTAGACTGTTTTCACAGTTCGGTACATGGCAAGGTCGATCTGAAGAGTTCCTTTGCAAAATCATGCAACAGTTCTTTTGCTAATATAGGAAATCTTATGAATACAAAGAAGTTTTCTGATACATGCAGTAAGCTTCTGCTCAATAAAGATCTTCCCATAGATCTGTATTATAAAAGAAGTTCTTTTGCACTTGACCGTAATTCTGGCAGAGAAGAGATCATGCATACTGCGATAGGGCAGGGTGAAACGCTTATGACACCTATGCATATCGCGCTTATAACACAGGCTATAGCTAATAAGGGTATGATGATGCGCTCGTATGAGATAGAAAAGCAGACAAATTATCAGGGAACTGTAATAAAAAGCTATGAACCTAAAGAATATAAGCGTATAATGTCAGAAAAGGAAGCTTCAGTAATTCAGGAATATATGGAAGAAGTTGTAAATACAGGTACCGGAAAAAAGCTTAAAGATGCAGGGTATACGGTGGCCGGAAAAACGGGATCGGCTGAGTATGGAAATGTTAAAGGCGAGAGTCACGCGTGGTTTACAGGTTATTCTAATGTTAGTGATCCGGATATAGTGGTCACTGTAATTGTTGAAAAGGCTGGAAGCGGAAGCGACTATGCAGTTCCGATGGCAAAGCGTGTATTTGATGCCTATTACGGAATGTAAGACGGTTTATATCGTTTAACACAGGTGATTATATGAGATTTGCAAAAAATATTTATCTGGGAGAAGGTGCACGCAAAAATTCTCAGATAATGAAATGGAAATTAAAATTTGGAATGGGGATGATAGGTGCATATTGTATTGTTATCCCTGAGTACGGAGATGATCCGCTTGAAATTTTTCATAATTCTGTGTTGAGACAAAAGTATTATAGAAAAAAACGTCCGCTTATAGTTGGTCTGGCTGAAGGGTTTGAAGAGGCAGCTTTTTTAAGCGCAAAGATAATGGCTGACAGCTATAAGGAAAATGGCAATTATAATGTAAGAGAATATTTTAAGAAAATGGGGGAAAAGAGCTTATGATGATCTTTCTTACCATACTTAAAATCATAGGATTGGTACTCCTTTCTATACTAGGGGTGATATTATTTGTCTTACTACTGGTGCTGTTTGTACCGTTAAGGTATAAAATTGAAGGTGGATTTGCTAAGAAACCATTAAAATATAAAGCTTTTGCACAAGTAACATGGCTTTTGGGATTGCTGAATGTCAGTGCCCAGTTTGATAATGATAATGGCTTTGAGCCATGTTTGAAACTGGCAGGAATAAAGGTTTATCCGAAAAAACAGGATGATCCTGATGATATGGAGGAAGCTGATTATGATGGGTTATACGAAAAAGCAGGTGAAGAATGTCCGCAGGAAACTCAGATGGAAGCGTCGCCGCCAGAAATTAGAGCGAGAGATGAGGGTAAGGCGAAGGAAGAAGCAGATGAAACGCCTCTTGAGACGCGTGAAGAAACAGCAGAAACCACAAAGACGCGGGATACTTGGGATGCTGGAAAGGCAGAAGAGGAAACTGGAGGCGGCAGCGACACTTGCGCTTCTCTGGATAGCACGGAAGCCTATACTGAATACAGCTATTCCAATCTTGAAGATGGCTTCGAAGGTGATAAAGAAGCTGAACATTCTTCAAAGATTAGAAAATTTGCAGAATTCATTAAAAGACTGATAGAAAAGACAAGCAAGGCTTTTGAGAATATATCCTACACAATACAGAGTCTCTGTGATAAAATAGAGAATATCACACGAAAGATAGATTACTATAAAAACTGGTGGGAGTCTGAAGCAACACAAGGGGCTGTTCACAAAGTTTTGGCACAGGCAGGCTTTTTTATACGTGCCATAAGACCGCGCAGATTATCTTTAGGCGTGGTATATGGGGATAAAGATCCTTCAAATACCGGCAGGATGTATGGCAATTATGCGGCAGTATCACCATGGATAGGCAGATGGGTATCCATGGAGCCAAGATTTGAAGAAGATATCTTAGAATGTGATCTTGATGCGAAGGGACGTCTTCAGCTTTATATTGTGCTGATCATTGCATGGAAACTGTTTTTTGATAAAAATCTGCGGTGTGTCATAAAGAGATTTAAGAGAGCTCCGCAATGAAGAGGGAAAAATGTCAGATAATAAAAATGAAAATGTAATAGATAAGCTTATGAATGGCATGAGTTCATTTCTTTCTACCAAGACTGTTGTTGGTGAGCCAATGATATTTGGTGATACTACACTTATCCCATTGGTAGAGGTTTCATTTGGAATGGGAGCCGGCAGCGGATCTGGTGAAAAGAAGGACAGCAGCTGTGGTGGAATTGGAGGTAAAGTCAGTCCGTCAGCAGTGCTTGTACTCAGAGGTGGATCAGCCCGTCTCGTTAATGTCAAAAATCAGGATTCAGTTACTAAAATACTGGATATGGTGCCTGATATAGTAAATAAATTCAGCGAGGTAAAGGGCGCAAAGGGGCCGGAATTTACGGATAAAGAAGCAGTAGATATCGCCTTTGACAGGACTGAAAACCAGTAAGTTTGAAAGAAAATTGCATATAACAGAAAAAAAGGGTTGAAATTCCTTAATTATTCTGTTAGAATATCAATGTTGCGGGTCTGGATTGCAGGGACCCAGTACGGTTTGCAAGGAGGTGTTTTCATGGCAAAATGTGCAGTTTGTGGAAAGGACGTACACTTCGGTAATAACGTCAGCCATTCTCATAGAAGGTCGAATCGCGTTTTTAAGTCAAATATCAGACACGTGAAGTGTAAGGTTAACGGCGTTTCAAAGAGACTTTATGTTTGCAGCCGCTGCCTGCGTTCAGGAGCTGTTGAGCGTGCTTAATGCTCAAAAATGAGAATCGTAAATGTGGAGTCAAGGATATGTCCTTGGCTCTTTTTTCTTAATGTCATGAGAGAAAAACTAAGAATAGTATTGTTGATGGCTGTGACTTTTGCTATTGCGGGGATGATCATAATTGCCGCGGCAGCAATTAAGACACGTCAAAAGAAGACAATTGGATATACTGATATAGATAACTTTGAGGGCATATATGTTCCGGCTGATGAGAATCCAGGTCTGTTTTTTGATACTACCGGCTATATTACAGGGAGTGGAGTCTGTATTTTTCTCCCGTGTATGGCAGATGAGTCAAGGCTTGTTTTTTATTCTACCGGAAAGAATGGGGAATTTCTTGAGCGGTTTGAGCATGATTTTAGTGAAGGGGCATTAGATATAGAGGGAGTTTCCATATATACGATGCATTCTGATCTTCCTTCGATCAATCTGTCGATCGCACCATCTTCACCTTCTATAAATGATGTAGAGTCTTCAAAAGACCATTCTGTTGAAACAAATGGTACATTTGAGATAAGAGATATTTCAGGAAATCGTGTCAGTGAGTTAATGACTATGCGCGGGCGAGGAAATACGAGCTGGCTTGAGGATAAAAAGTCGTTTCAGGTCACATTAGAGAAGTCGCAAGATGTGCTTGGGATGGGCAAGGCAAAGAAGTGGATACTGATTGCAAATGCAAAGGATCATACTCTTCTTAGAAATGAAGTATTTTTGTCTCTTGCTGACAAGCTAGGACTTGCGTATACTCCAAAGCTCAGGCAGGTTGATCTGTTTATCAATGGCGAATATAATGGCACCTACTCGCTTTGCACCAAGGTAGAGAATGCAAAAAACAGGGTAGAGCTAGGAGATGGAGATTATCTATACCGCATAGGTGCAGATAAAGATGAATATTCTTTTTTCTTATATGATGATCTGACTAAGAAAGGCACAGAGGAATATGCACCTATATATGGAGAGCTTAGAGATAGTAAAGACAGAGGTAAGATATCTAAAGCTTCGATATATCTTAAGAATGTAGTAAATGAGCTCTATGAACCCGACTCTACACTTGATGACTGTGATCTTGAATCGTTTGCGAAGTATTACTGGCTTCAGGAGTATTCAAAGACTACTGATCCAACACTCAGAAGCGTCTACATGTATTGGAAAAATGATGAGCAGAAAATGTACATGGGACCTGCATGGGACTATGACAGGACGGCAGGTATCATAGAGATGCCATTCAGAGAAGAAGACTATCAGTGGCCTATGGGATGGACTGCAAGAGAGCAGGATTATTACAGATTTCTGTTTAAGAATAAAACTTTTACTGATGTAGTTTATGATATGTATTATAACGGCGGTGTCAGGGAGGCATTTACTCAGGTTTCCGAGGAACTGCCGGGCAGGATAGAGGCTATATCAGAGAGCGCTGCCATGAACTTTGTCAGATGGAATGTTTTATACAGGGAAGAGAGTAATAAAATTGCTGAAACTTATGGAGATACATCTCATGAGAGTCACCTAAAATGGCTTACAGACTGGCTTAGGCTCAGATCTGAGTGGATTGAAGATGAAATGAAGATGCCAGACACGAGACATAAGTGAAAAAATAATGTATAATCATATATACATATAATATATATTGTGGAGGAATGCTTTATGAAAGGACGAATGAGTACCGAACTTGGTAGCATTGTAATTGATACAGATGCTATTGCGCAATATGCTGGTTCTGAAGCAATGGAATGTTTTGGAATTGTCGGAATGGCAGCAGTATCCATGAAAGATGGATTAGTAAAGCTTTTGAAGGGTGAAAATCTTGGTCGTGGAATTAATGTTGTTATAAATGACAATCGTCTCACTGTGGATTTTCATGTCATTGTTGCATACGGAGTAAGTATCCAGGCTGTAGCCAGGAACCTTATAGATTCTGTAAAGTATAAACTTGAGAAATATACCGGATTTGAAGTTGAGAAGATCAACATCTTTGTAGAAGATGTCCGGGTAATAGACTAATGGAGGATGAGAACTTGGCAATCCAGAAATTTGATGCGCGTGCAGTAAAGTATTGCTTCCTTGCGGGGGCTCAGAACTTAGGCGCGAATCAGGAGTTGATCAATGAATTAAATGTCTTTCCTGTACCAGACGGAGATACAGGAACGAACATGACAATGACAATAACCTCTGCTGCAAATGAGGTTGCTGCTCTTTCGGATGATTGTACTATGGAGCAGGTGTGCAAGGCTATTTCAATGGGTTCACTGAGAGGTGCCAGAGGTAATTCTGGTGTTATTCTTTCACAGCTTCTCAGAGGTTTTTCAAGAGGCATAGGTGAGTACGAAGAGCTTACACCTGTTATCCTTGCAAGAGCCTGCAATAAGGCAACAGAAACAGCTTATAAGGCAGTTATGAAGCCTAAGGAAGGTACAATTCTTACAGTAGCAAAGGGAGCGTCTGAAAAGGCACTTGAGCTTGCAAAGGATAAAACTATCACTGCAGCACAGTTTGCTGATGAAGTGCTTAGTCATGCAGAATATGTTCTTTCTGAGACGCCTAACATGCTTCCTGTACTTAAAGAGGCAGGTGTTGTTGACTCAGGCGGAAAGGGACTTGTAGAAGTTCTCAGAGGAATTGCTGATCTACTCAATGGCAGGAAGACAGAGATCAATATAAAGACTGGTGTTAAGACTCCGGTATCAGATGCATCCGGCATCAATAAAGAGGTTGTAGCTGCTGCAGATATTAAGTTCGGATACTGCACAGAGTTTATATTAGAGACAGAGAAGCCTTTCACCGAAAAAGATGAAAAGGATATGAAGAGATTTCTTGAGTCAATGGGTGATTCAATAGTATGTGTTGCTATGGATGAGATAGTAAAAGTCCATGTACATACCAATCATCCGGGACTTGTTTTTGAAGAAGCTCTTAAGTACGGTGCTCTTACATCTCTCAAGGTCGATAACATGAGAAAAGAGCATAATGAACGACTTTTCAAGCTTGAAGGCGGAAAATATGAGGAAAAATCTGAGGAGGCTGCAGCTTCAGAAGAAGCATCATCAGAGGAAAAGAAGCCTTATGGCTTTGTAACAGTATCTTCAGGTGAAGGTCTTAGTGAAGTATTTAAGGGACTTGGCGCAGACAGGATAATTGCCGGTGGCCAGACAATGAACCCGTCAACGGATGATCTGCTTCAGGCAATAAATAGCATCAATGCTGATGTAGTATATGTATTGCCAAACAATAAAAATATTGTCCTCGCTGCCAACCAGGCTGCTCAGCTTGCTGAGGACAGAGAGGTTATCGTCATTCCTTCAAAGACGATTCCTCAGGGTATTACAGCTATGATAAACTTTATCCCGGACTACAGCGCTGAGGAGAATAAGGAAGCTATGTGTGCTTCACTTGAGTCAGTTAAGAGCGGTGAAGTTACTTATGCAGTTCGAGATACTGAGATAGATGGTAAGAAGATAGCTAACGGAGATATCATGGGAATAGATGACAAGGGTATCTGCGCAGTTGGTAAAGAGATAGAAGATACTACTATCGAGCTCATTGATAATCTTGCTGATGAAGATTCAGAAGTTATCACTATTTACTATGGTGAGGGTATGAGCGAGGATGATGCTGAGAGCCTTAGATCAAAAGTAGAAGAAAAGTATTCTGATGCTGAGGTTGAGGCAACATACGGCGGACAGCCTGTATATTACTACGTAGTATCAGTTGAATAAATACTATGAAATTAAGTGATAGCGTAAGTAAATTAAAAGGGATTGGAGAAAAGACATCGGCTTTGTTTGGCAAGGTCGGAGTCTTTTCTTTATGGGATCTTTTATTATATGTTCCAAGAGATTTCATGAGATATCCTGAGATAACAACGGCCGACAGCATACAGTTTGGCTCAACTGTAGCGGTGGAGCTTACTTTGCAGACAGAGGCTTCACTTGTGCATGCTTCCAGACTTTCGATCCTTTCATGCAGTGCTTCTGATCATACGGCTTCACTCAGACTGGTCTGGTTTAATATGCCATATATCAAAAAGACGCTTCATGCCGGGATGACAAGGATATTTTATGGTAAAGTCGGCATGTACCGTAATTTGCTTGTACTTGAGCATCCAAAGATGTTTACGCGCGAGGAATACTGTAAGATGCTGGGCGTTTTGGAGCCTATATATCCGGTAACTCATGGCCTGACTACTGACAGGGTTAAAAAGACTATACGTGCAGCCATGGATGAAGTATTCCCAATAGAAGATTATCTTCCTCGGGATGAAGTGGCGAGACTTGGGATAATGACGCTCACTGAAGCGATACGCATTTTGCATTCTCCGGCCCATGAGGATGTAATGAGAAAAGCACGTAAAAGAATAGCTTTTGATGAATACTTAGCGTTTCTTTTATCTGTTAAAAGCATGAAAGAAGAGAATAATCGCTCAAAAAACTGCTTCCCTATGAATGAGTCCAAATCTGCAAGGCTGATAGTTGAAAGACTTCCGTATAAACTTACCGGAGCTCAGGCAAGGACTTATGAGGAAATCTTAAAGGATATGGCAGGAGAAAGGGCAATGAATCGTCTTGTTCAGGGTGATGTAGGCTCAGGAAAGACGATTGTTGCCTTGCTTGCAATGGTCACAGCGGCAGAATATGGATATCAGAGTGCTCTTATGGCCCCTACTGAAGTACTTGCGGCACAGCATGCATCCAAGATAAAGGATATGCTTGAAGAATATGGTCTCGACTATGGTGTTGAGCTGCTTTCGGGTTCGCTTACAGCAAAGCAGAAACGTGAGGCGAAGAAACGTATTGCAGATGGAGAGTGCAGGATAATAGTTGGTACTCAGGCACTTATACAGGATGGAGTGGAGTTTTCTTCGCTCGCTCTTGTTGTTACCGATGAGCAGCACAGATTTGGTGTAAGGCAGAGAGAGACTCTTGCCATGAAGGCTGATACTGATGGACAAAATGGTAATATTCCACATGTGCTTGTGATGTCGGCAACTCCGATCCCGAGGACACTTGCGATAATTCTTTACGGAGATCTCGATATTTCTGTAATGGATGAGCTGCCTAGCGTAAGGCTTCCGATCAAGAACTGCGTGGTAGGAGTTAATTCACGGAAAAAATCGTATGAGTTTATCGCAGAGCAGGTCGAAATGGGGCATCAGGCATACGTTATCTGCCCGCAGGTAGAAGCTTCAGATATGTCGGAGTCCGAAAATGTTACGGATTATACAGAAAAGCTCAAAGGTGTTTATGGCTCTAAGATAAGAGTTGAAATGCTGCATGGCAAAATGAAACCAAAAGAGAAAAATGATATAATGCAGCGTTTTGCAGCTCATGAAATAGATGTCCTTGTATCAACCACTGTTGTTGAAGTAGGTGTTGATGTCCCGAACGCGACTGTAATGATGATTGAAAATGCTGAGAAATTCGGGCTCGCACAGCTTCATCAGATAAGGGGACGAGTGGGCAGAGGATCTGCACAGGGGTACTGCATATTCCTTAATACTTCAAAGAGCAAAGAGGATAATAAACGATTAAAGATACTTAACGGGACAAATGATGGATTTAAGATAGCATCCGAGGATCTTAAGCTCAGGGGGCCTGGAGACTTTTTTGGTATAAGGCAATCCGGTGAGATGGACTTCAGGGTGGCAGATATATATAATGATGCTGATATGTTGAAAAAGGCATCAGAGTATGTCAAAGTAATAGATGAGCAAAGCATAAGAGCATTAAACGAATTTACTAGTGTGGATTCGCATGCCCAAAATATAACATTATAGGATTATAGGAGGCTTTATATGGAAGCACAGATCATTAGGGAGAGGCTGTCAGAGCTCAGAAATGCCATGAAGGATGCAGGAATAGATGCATATTACATAAATACTGCGGATTTCCACAATTCTGAATATGTTAATGATTATTTCAAGGTAAGGGAGTTTTTCTCCGGATTTACAGGATCAAACGGAAGTCTTGTAGTAATGGCAGAAGAAGCAGGACTTTGGACAGATGGAAGATATTTTGTGCAGGCAGAAGCTGAGATCGAGGGCACAGGAATAACTCTTTACAGAATGGGAGAGGAAGGCGTTCCTGAGATAAAAGATTTCATTGCTTCAAAGCTTAAGGAAGGCGATGTTTTTGGATTCGATGGCAGAGTTGTTACTGCTGCGAAAGGAAAAGAGTTTAAGGCAGTTGCAAAAAGATGCGGCTTTTCTATAGCATGCAAGAAAGATCTCAGCAAGAAGATATTTAAAAGACCTGATTTCCCGGTTAGTAAGGCAGAAGTATTTGCGACTGAGCTTGCAGGAGAAAGTGTAAGGTCAAAGCTTGAGAGAGTAAGGAAGATCTTAGAGAAAAATGGTGCAGGAAGCCTTTTCCTTACATCACTTGATGATATAATGTGGCTTTTTAATATCAGAGGAAATGATGTCACATACAATCCGGTATTGATGAGCTATGCTTATGTTACACTTGAAAGTGCGATCTTATTTGTGCAGAAAGAGTCAGTTACCGAAGAACTTAGGGAAGCTATGGATAAAGCCGGAGTTACGATCAGCGATTATGGCTATGTAAAGAAGTTCCTTAAAGATCAGTTCTTTGATGAGGGAGCAGTAATGCTCGATATGTCTCAGGTGAACTATGCATATTTCAAGCAGATCAAAAAGCGTGCTGCAATAGTGGATCACCGTAATCCTACTACAGATCTTAAGGCAGTTAAGAATCCGGTAGAGATTGCAAATATGAAGAAGATCTATCTTAAGGATAGTATCGCTCTTACAAGATTCATCAGAGAAGTTGTAACTAACGTAGGCAAAGAGAAAATGACAGAGATGTCACTTTCTGACAGGCTTGAAGAATACAGAAGGGAAATACCAGAGTTCAGGGATCTTTCATTCAATACGATAAGTGCTTATGGCGCAAATGCAGCTATGATGCACTATGCTCCATCTGATGCAAGGCCGGTGGAAGTAAAGGCTGAGCATATGCTTCTGGTTGATTCCGGCGCGCAGTATTATGGCGGTACTACAGACGTAACAAGGACTATCGTTCTTGGTGAGCTTACAGATGAGGAGAAGCGTGGATTTACGCTTACTGCATGCTCAATGCTTAAGCTGCTCAATGCAAAGTTTTTATACGGCTGTACAGGAAGAAATCTTGATATTCTGGCTCGTGAAAGAATGTGGAATGAAGGCATGGATTATAAGTGCGGAACAGGTCATGGTATAGGATATATCCTCAATGTACATGAAGGTCCGCAGAATATCAGATGGAAGGCTGTAGAGAATGAGGCTGTCCTTGAAGAAGGAATGGCAATATCAAATGAACCTGGTGTTTATAAGGCAGGCAAATTTGGAATTAGAACAGAGAATATCGTTGTAGTTAAAAAGGGTGTTCACACTGATGATGGACAGTTTATGGAATTTGATAATCTGACTATCGTTCCTATTGACGACAGAGGCATCGACAGGAGTATCATGTCTGAGAAGGAGCTTGCACGCTATATTGCGTACCAGACAGCTGTTTATAATGAACTTAAGCAGTATCTGAGCGAAGATGAAGCAGCATGGCTTAAAGAATATTCAGGAATTTGATATTAAAATGTGCTAAAACTCTTGACGATTGTATTCAATAGGTTATAATAAAGGTATCAAAACCTGGGAGGTTCGACAGCTTCTGTTTTATTTGAACCTACATTTACTTTAAATGGGATTCCGATAGTCACGAAGTCCGATGTCAGGCCACCGCCGCCTAGCGGACACGAGTTTACTCGCGTAGGAGTGGAAGACAGACGATAAGTTGAGGTAACCCACCTAGCAGCGGCTAGGAGTCATTTGGCAGGGGAACGGCTTACCCGGGAATTAAAATTAAAAAATTATGGAAGCAGCTTTGATAGTTGCTTCCATTTTTTGTTTCATATATTTTTGTTATTTGTATTCGCCACTCTTAAGTTTTTCGATACAATCATCTATAAGCGCTATAGTTTCATCCTGCGAGCACACTATGTTTGAGCAGAGAAATGGACTATTTGCTGCATATTCCAAAAAGTCAATAAATGCGTCCATTAATGTTGGCTCATTCATAAAGAAAAATCGGTAGCTGTCATGTTTATTATCGAAAACGCTGATACCTACATGGTTATCGTGAGTAATCTGAATAGCTATGTTGGTGGTAATATGGAAGAAATTATCATTGAATACTCTTACCATGTACCCCTCACGTTCTACATGCTCTTTGAGCATTTTAAGTGAGTTTGTTCTGTATTTAGCAGGTATAATTTTTACATACTTTTCCGGGAAATTCAATATCTTTCCGTTTTTTGAAAACTCAATAAGACCTTCTCTGGAAAAGAAACTAATGTGCGCGTCAATCCTTTTGCCATTGTCAGATGAGGATGAGACTATATGATCTATAGTATTCTTAACGTCCTTATTGCCTGGAATGATCTTCAGAGCTGTCTCAAGATTAAACATAGAAAACAGCCAGGGCTGTTTACCCATTTTACAGAATCCTGAGCGCTTGATGACAGAAGGAGGGAAGTATTCTGCCAGATCTTTTAAATTATCTCCGGTCCTTACGAGCTGCTGTGCCTCTGAAACATTAAGGTTGAAATAGTCTCTGTACTCTTTGACAACATCAGGGATATTGATAAATACTGCTGCCTCGAAATCGATTGCAAGATGAATGAGCAAGTCTCCCATAATGATGTAATAAGGATGGAGTATCTGAGACTCAGCAACTAAAGGATGCTGCACGTAAGTGTAGTATGCATGATAATCAATAAGATCAGTAAAAGCTAAAGGAAGGACATTTGAAAGTATCTGAAGATTAAAGTTGATCTCCTTTGGCTGTGCCGGGTTTTTAATAAAGTGCATCAAATGACGTATATGTAAAGTCTTTGATCCTTTTGATGACAGATGCTTAAAAAAGTCTGATATAAAATCACTTGTAAAAGGAGCGAAAACACAAATATCATCATCTGGCTGATTAAGGCTCGCCAAAATAAGGCTGTGAGCAACTTCATATCTTCCTTTTAAGATAATATGTCCGGCGCGCAGATTGACATTTGTTCCGGTCTTTGGTGAAGCACCATTACTTTTATAAAGCTTTGGGCTTGAAAACTCGGGATGAAAAATACGTTTGACCATACTTAGCATGAACTGGCGGCGCTCATACAGCTGTTCTCCGGATGAGATGATCTCGTAAGTGCGCCAAAGATCTTTTGTCTGGTCCGGTGTAAGCTTAAGGAACGGAATGAGTTTTTCTATATTCTGCTGCTCTGGGAGCCTGTTTGCATTTATCATACGGACGATGGATGTCCTGTTAACTCCGGAAAGCATTGCAAGCTTATTTACGGAGTATCCACTTTCTTCAATATATTGATTTAGTTTATCACCTAATAATGAAATGACGGGCCTCCTTTCAGATAGCCTAAGTTATAGGTATAAAGTTATCTTATGTTCACATTTTAGTCTATGCCAAGCACAATTGCAAGCACAGATTAAGGTATATTTTGTGCATGTTTTAAAAGGTGTTAGCACAATTGCAAGCACATATTGAAATAAGTATTTCAACTTGGTATTATACTATCTGTAATTAGGGTGTAGTTTTAATCATACATTCAGTCGCAAGCGAAGGGGAAAGCTGGCGACAGGGGAGATTCAATTACACTGAGGGGTGTATATTGGACGTTATATATATGGAAAAGAGGCTTTTAAGGATAGGGGAAATCCTTAAACAGCCTCTTTTTCATTTAAAAAATTGCATTAAACGATGGCCTTGACCGGATGAAGATCGGCATAGTCAAAGCCGGCCTCAAAGCCATGCAGGTACATGATGAATTCATCAACTGTTTCTGCTGAGAGAATCTTTTCTCCACATACACTGAGTACATACTCGCGAGGAGCAGCACCGCAGGTATAAAACTGAAGATGGAGGTTCAGCCTTTTGGAAAGGCGCTGAATGTCTCTCTGTAATTTTAGTACCTTCATGGTGTCATTGAGTTCGTTCCTTTTGTTGTTTGTCATTAGTTTCTCCTAAATTTTTAATTCTAAATTCTCCTAAAAATAGAATTGGCGGCCGGCATAAGGGAGGCGCCGACCGCCGATACTTGGGGTATATGAGGGGGGTATATTGTATAAAGTGCATACTGTATACAACGGATATAAATATAAACCATTTTTGACAAAAGGGCAATAGGAAAAGTGCTCTTTTTTTGATACAATAAATGGGATTTTTGCGAGAACACCGTATAGATGCGCTTGTATTTAAGATTGGCGGGTGCTAAAATTTCTTTGGATGTCGGATAGAACGGCAGCATTATTTTAGGAATAACGGGACAATAGTTAATGAAATCTACAAATAAAAATACTAATAATAGAAAAGTACATTTTAATATGGCTGCGTTAGTAGTAGCTGTTATTATTTGTGCTATCGCGGCAACAGCAGCATTAAACTATATGAATGCACCTTCTGAGAAGGTTTCATACAGTAAGTTTTGTGAGTACATGGATTCAAAAAAGCTGGATAAGGTTGAACTGGCGGAAGACAAGATAAGTTTTATGCTCAAGGGTGAAAACGGAAAATACATTACAGACAATCCGGAGACACCTGACATTAAAGAGCGTATTCTCTTGTCTGGAGCTGAGGTCACGAAAGATTCAGAGACAGCATATCTTGTCACATATGTGCTTGACATTATTTTTGATTTTCTGTTCTTTGGAATAATAGGCTTTCTAGTTTACAAATTTATATCTTATAGTAGGAAAACATTCAAGCTTGTCAGGCACACGGGTGTCCATTTTGATGATATAGCAGGAATGGAAAGACAAAAAAGTGAGATGATGTGGCTTGTCAACGTGCTCAAAAACAAAAAGAATTTCAGTGAAAAGGGCATAAGGCAGGTCAAGGGAGTAATTCTTGAGGGACCTCCGGGAAATGGAAAGACACTATTTGCAAAGGCATTGGCTGAAGAATCCGGCGTGAATTTTATCGCTACAAGGGGAGCTGATTTTCAGAGTGTTTTTATGTCAATGGGTTCTATGAAGATCAAGCGGCTATTTAATAAGGCAAAGCACCATAAGCCATGCATTGTTTTCATTGATGAATTTGACAGTATCGGCGAGAGAAGAAATTATGCCGGAACGGGTATAGATAAAGAAAATAATAGGATAATAACTACAATGCTCAATGAGATGGATGGATTTGAGGCATCTGACGGGATTTTGGTAATAGCGGCAACGAATTCATATACTTCATTAGATGGGGCATTGATACGCCCGGGAAGATTTGATGTTAAGTATACTATAGGAAAGCCGGATCAGGATACTAGGGTGAGGATCCTTGAAATATATACAAAGGACAAGAAGCTTGCAAAGAATATAGAAATAACAGCGCTTGCAGCGGCACTTGAGGGACAGAGCTGCGCAGCCATAGAAACGCTTATAAATACGGCAGCTACGATAGCTGAGATGAATTCACGCAGCGGCATTACAATGTCAGATATATCAAAAGCAGCGGCAGACACTCATCTAAAACTTAAAGTAAACAGGGCAGAGGTATGATAAGTCCTCTATCTCTTGATAAAATGCACAATCTAATTTATAATAAGTAATAGTGTAAATATAACGCAAGGAGGATGCGTCTATGGGCTTTTTCAGTGATTTTAAAGATGATGACTTAGAGTCTTCACTGTCTGACCTTGAGATAAGTGAAGCTAGTACAGCCACTGAACCAGCAGTACTTGATGGGGAAGTTACAGAAGAACTCACTATTGGGGATGAAGTTTTTGGCGAGGGACCTGTGGAGGAAGTTTCAGAGGAGATCACAATTCCTGAAGCTGAGGGAACATCGCTTGATTCAGACCTTTCTGAGGATATACCTGATGATGTTCTGCTTGAGACAGTTACAGCAGAACCAGTTGAGGTGCCTGAAAGTGACAGCAAGGAAAAAACTAAAAAAGACAAGTTGGAGGAGAGTAGCATGAGTGCAGATGAGAAGGATTTTAAGGATGGGATGCTTGGCGATGGCCCAGTTTCTGATGAGGTTGGCAGCATTACAGCCGGCATGACCATCAACGGTAATATCGCGTCAGAGGGTTCTCTTGACATTTTTGGAACAGTTATCGGAGACATTAAGATTAAGGGAAAGCTTAACATTTCCGGTAATATTACAGGTAATTCAAACGCAGCTGAGATTTTTGCTGATTCTGCAAAGATCACAGGTGAGGTTGTTTCACAGGGTGCTGTAAAGGTTGGTCAGGAGTCAGTTATCCTTGGTAATATTTCTGCAACTTCTGCAGTTATCGCAGGAGCTGTTAAGGGAAATATCGATGTTCACGGACCAGTTATTCTTGATACATCAGCTATTGTAATGGGTGATATCAAGTCTAAGTCAGTTCAGATCAACAATGGTGCTGTTATCGAAGGTCACTGCTCACAGTGCTATGCAGAGGTTAGCCCAACATCCTTCTTTGAAGATTTCAAGAGCAATATAGAGGGTAAAAAGAAAAAATAAGGAATATTGATCGATGAAAAGAGTACTACTTAAGCTTTCCGGCGAGGCACTCGCCGGAGAAAAGAAAACCGGATTTGATGAAGATACTGTACGTGGAGTGGCTGTTCAGGTAAAGAAGCTGACAGAAGATGGTATTCAGGTTGGTATCGTGATAGGCGGAGGTAATTTCTGGAGAGGCCGCAGCTCTGAGCGTATTGACCGCACAAAGGCAGACCAGATAGGAATGCTCGCAACTATCATGAACTGCATCTATGTTTCTGAGATTTTCCGCTCAGAAGGAATGATGACAAACATCCTTACACCATTTGAGTGTGGTACGTTCACAAAGCTTTTCTCAAAGGATCGTGCAAATAAGTATTTTGCTCACGGCCAGGTTGTTTTCTTTGCAGGTGGAACAGGTCACCCATATTTCTCAACTGATACAGGTGTTGTCCTTAGGGCAATCGAGGTTGAGGCTGATACAATACTTTTGGCAAAGGCTATAGATGGTGTTTATGATTCTGATCCTAAGACCAATCCGGATGCCAAGAAGTATGATAGTCTTACAATTGGTGAGATCATAGACAAGAAGCTCCAGGTTATCGATCTGGCAGCATCTATCCTTGCTATGGAAAACAAAATGTCAATGCGAGTATTTGCGCTCAATGAGCCAAACAGCATAATCAATGCTGTCAGTGGCGATTTCAAGGGCACAGATATCACATGTTAAATGAAAGGTAAAGACAGATAATGGACGAGAGAGTAAAAAAGTACGAAGACAAGATGAATAAGTCTTTGGATAATCTTGATGGCGAATTTAAGGCTATAAGAGCAGGAAGAGCAAACCCACACATCCTTGACAGGATTCGTGTAGATTACTATGGAACTCCAACACCTCTTCAGCAGGTTGGTAATGTTTCAGTACCTGAGGCAAGAGTTATCATGATCAAGCCTTATGATAAGTCTATGCTTAAAGAAATTATCAAGGCTATTGAGATTTCTGATATTGGTATCAATCCAAATAATGATGGAACAACAGTCAGACTCGTATTCCCTGAGCTTACAGAGGATCGTCGTAAGCAGCTCTGTAAAGATGTTAAGAAGAAGGGTGAAGAGTGTAAGGTTGCCATCAGAAATATCAGAAGAGATGGTAACGAAGAATTCAAGAAACTCTCTAAGACAGATGTTTCTGAAGATGTGATATCAGAGCTTCAGGATGATCTTCAGAAAGTTACAGATTCTTTCATTAAGAAGATCGACCAGGCTACAGCCGAAAAAGAAAAGGAAATAATGACAGTATGAGAATTCCTCAGCATGTTGCTATTATTCTCGATGGAAATGGCAGATGGGCTAAAGCAAAGGGCATGCCAAGAACTTATGGACATACAGTAGGCGCTAAAAATGTAGAGACTATCTGCAGAGCCTGCCATGACATGGGCATAAAGTATCTTACAGTGTATGCTTTTTCTACAGAAAACTGGACAAGACCATCGGATGAAGTTTCTACACTTATGAAGCTTCTTCGAAATTATCTTGCAACCTGTCAGAAGACAGCTAAGAAAAATAACATGAATGTTCATGTTATCGGAGATATTTCAAGACTTGATAAGGATATTCAGGAAACTATCATAAAACTTGAAGATGCAACTAAGGATTATGATGGACTCTATTTTACGATCGCACTTAACTATGGCAGTCGTGACGAGATAACAAGAGCTGTAAATCAGATAATAAAAGAAAGAGAAGATGGCCAGATATCATCTGATGAGCCTATTACTCAGGAAATGATATCTCAGCATCTTGATACTAGAGGGATTCCAGATCCTGATCTTTTGGTACGTACAAGTGGAGAGGAAAGGCTTTCTAATTTCCTTTTGTGGCAGTGTGCATATACTGAGTTTTATTTCACAGATGTTCACTGGCCGGATTTCAATGAAAAGGAATTGATGAAGGCCGTAGAGGTGTATTCTTCACGCGACAGAAGGTACGGTGGAGTCAAAGATACGGAGGATTCGGCTAATGCTTAAGACCAGAGTGTTAAGTGGAATAGCTCTGGTAATCATATTAGGTGGTGCTTTATATATGGGAGGGTACTTTTTATGGACCCTCCTATTGTTTGCGTCTATAATAGGATTAATAGAGCTTTATAGGGCTATGCATGGTATCAATATAGGAGAAAGCTATAAGTTTAACATCCTTGAGATGGTTGGTATAGTATCATCGCTTGCATTTTATTGCAGTATACTTTTTAGTAAGAATAGTAATGATGCTATTTTTGTAGTGATCCTATCTATGATAGCTGCTATGATTGCTTATGTACTAACCTATCCTAAGTATAAGGTATCAGAAGCTAAGCAGGTTTTCTTTGGTGAAGTTTATATTCCTGTCATGCTTTCCTTTATTTATCTTCTGTGGAGAGACCATGGATTCAAGATGACTATACTTGTATTTATAAGTTCATGGGTATGTGATACATGTGCTTATTTTACAGGTAAGACGTTTGGAAGACATAAGCTTGCGCCAGTTCTCAGTCCGAAGAAGTCAATAGAGGGTTCTGTAGGCGGAGTACTTGGATCAGCACTGGTTGGAGTCTTATATGGCTATCTGTTTGGTTTTATGCCGGGATACATGGCTTTGCTTTGTGGTATAGCGGGAGCAATATCACAGTTTGGAGATCTTTTTGCATCGGCTATCAAACGAGAGCATGGCATAAAAGATTATGGAAATCTTATTCCGGGACATGGCGGGATAATGGATAGATTTGACTCTGTGATAATCACAGCACCGATAATCTATATTTTAGCAGAGGTATTGATGTGAAAAATTTGGTAATTCTTGGTTCTACAGGTTCTATAGGAACCCAGACTATCGATATAGTTAGAAACTATAAAAATGAGCTTCATGTGAGTGCAGTTGCAGCACTGAAGAATGTTGATCTTGTTGAAAAGCAGGTAAGGGAGTTTGGTCCTAAGGTTGCGGTTCTTTATAATGAAGAGGCTGCGAAAGAATTAAAGACGAGACTTGCTGATACTGAAACACGAGTGCTCAGTGGCATGGATGGACTTATCGAGGCTGCTACTCTTGAAGAGGCAGATATAGTAGTAGGTGCAGTAGTAGGTATGATTGGTATACGTCCTACAATTGCTGCTATCAGAGCTCACAAGACAATCGCGCTTGCAAATAAGGAGACACTTGTTACTGCAGGTCATATCGTTATGAGAGAGGCAAGGGAAAATGGCGTAAAGATATTGCCGGTAGATTCTGAGCATTCAGCTATTTTCCAGTCTATGCAGGGCGAGGAACATTCTAAGGTTGAAAAGATACTTCTTACGGCATCGGGCGGTCCATTCAGAGGCAGAAAACGCAGCGACCTTGAAGGTATGACAGCAGCTGATGCACTTAAGCATCCTAACTGGGATATGGGACCAAAGGTTACTATTGATTCATCAACTTTGGTAAATAAGGGCCTTGAGGTTATGGAGGCGAGATGGCTTTTTGATGTTGACTATGAAAATATCGAAGTGCTTGTACATCCTCAGAGCGTGATCCACTCGGCAGTACAGTATGTTGATGGAGCTGTTATGGCGCAGCTTGGTGTTCCGGATATGCATCTTCCTATACAGTATGCATTATTCTATCCGCACAGGATGCCATTGTCTGAAGAGAGACTTGATCTTACAAAGCTTGCATCGCTTACATTTGAAAAGCCGGATTATGATACGTTTAAGGGATTGTCACTCGCGTTTAGAGCGGCACGTACAGGCGGCAGCCTTCCTACAGTATTTAACGCAGCAGATGAGGTTGCAGTACAGAGATTCCTTAAGGGCGAGATAAAGTATCTTGAAATTGCAGATGAGATTGAAAAAGCTATGGATAACCATAAGCTTATAGAAAATCCGACACTTGATGAAATAATTGAAGTAGAGAAGGCAGTTAGAGAGTGCTTATAAAATTTATTCTTTTTCTTTTAATCTTCATGGTGATCGTACTTGTACATGAAGGTGGTCATTTTATAATAGGTAAAAGAAGTGGAATCCATGTGGAAGAGTTTTCAATAGGACTTGGTCCAACGATATGGGGATTTATGCATAATGGGACTAAGTATTCCATAAAGCTGCTTCCGTTTGGCGGCCTTTGCATGTTTGAAGGCCTGGATATGGATGATGAAGATGCCGAGCCGGGCGAGGGGTCTTTCTTAAAGGCACCGGTCTGGTCACGTATAGCGACGGTTGCGGCGGGACCTATAATGAATTTTGTGCTTGCATTTTTCCTTTCACTTTTTGTAATAAGCAGCGTTGGCTATGATGCTCCTGTTGTTTACAATGTGATGGAAGGGTATCCGGCGGCAGAAGCCGGTATCAGTGCAGGAGATGAGATATTAAAGATAGGCTCGAAACGTATAGAGATTTATCGGGATATAAGTCTTTATATGCTCCTAAATGAGAAAAAGACTGTTGATATTACATACAGGCATGAAGGACAAAAGCATACTGTATCTGTGACTCCAAAATATGATGAGAGCACTGGCAGGTACCTTTTTGGTCTATATGGTTCAGGTGAACGCAAAAAAGGAAATGTCATAGACACTGTACGATATAGTCTGGTTGAAGTACGCTATTGGATAGAGGCGACATGGAAAGGACTTGGCATGATATTTGCCCAAAGAGTTACATTAGATGATGTTTCCGGTCCGGTAGGAGTAGCCCAGACAGTTGGAGAAGTATATGAGTCTTCAAAAAGTGATGGCATATATTATATCTGGCTGAACATGATGGAGCTCACGATACTTCTTACAGCAAACTTAGGAGTCATGAACCTGCTTCCTATACCGGCATTGGATGGAGGAAGACTTGTGTTTTTGCTTATAGAAGCACTGACAAAGCGCAAGGTTGGTCAGAATATAGAAGCATTAGTACATTTCGTAGGAATGTGTGTGCTTTTGGTATTTATGGTCTTTGTAATGTATAACGATATAACAAAATTATTTAAGTGATAAGATGAAGTCAGGCAGAAGATTCTCTGCTTGACTTTTTTGATGCAGAAGTATACAATAACATCTGTTTTGTGATCAAAGACAGATCACATTCTTATGACATTGCGTTCGCAAGTCAAAATCCCTAAATAC
Source organism: Lachnospiraceae bacterium MA2020 (assembly GCA_000746015.1). Taxonomy (GTDB): domain Bacteria; phylum Bacillota; class Clostridia; order Lachnospirales; family Lachnospiraceae; genus NK4A144. The sequence continues at coordinate 106,951 of JQKK01000003.1, forward strand.
AAATCGTATATGGTGGTGTTGTTTTGAAAGATGATTATAGGATAATAAGAAGCTTGGGTAAAGGCGGAATGAGCCGGGTTTTTCTTGCAGTAGACAGGCGGATTGCCAGAAAATGGACGATCAAAGAAATATGTTGTAATGATAAAGAATATATACTTAACAGCATATATAGGGAAGTCTCGCTTCTTAAAGAAATAGAAAATGATAGAATTGCGAAAATAGTGGATGTATATTCTGATGACAATAATGTATTTCTTGTCATGGAATATATTGAAGGGACGGCGCTATCGGATATCTGCAGAGAAAGACCTGCGTTTGCTGCCAGGATGGCGAGAAAATGGATTATAGAGATAGCGGAAATACTCGATGAACTGCACTCTATGAGCCCGCCGGTGATATATCGGGATTTAAAGCCTTCTAATATAATTGTGAAAAGTAATGGAAAGCTGAGTCTCATTGATTTTGGTGCAGCAAAGATTAAGTCAGATGAGCCTAAGGATATATATCCGACTGGGACAGTCAATTATTCAGCACCGGAGCAATTAGAAGGATATACGGATGAGCTGACGGATATATATTCATTTGGAAAGACGATAGAAAAACTCTCGTCAAATGATATATTTATCAAGAAGATAGTGAGTGATTGTATAAAAGAGGATAGAAGCGAGCGTCCGCAGAGTATAAATAGTATATTAAAGCGTTTGAGATTGCATAGAAATATAAAGTACTATGGGCTGCAGACCACATTGATCATTATTATTTTGGCAGCGGCTGTCTTATATAGCGTAAATATATATGGTCTGAAGAAAACAGAAGCAGAATCATATCATTTTGAACTGACGAAAGAGAAACTTGAAAGGCTGGATAGGGCAGCGCCGGAAGAACTGGCAAGCGTTGTCAGTGAGATGGATGACTATAGTGAGTCGTGTGAAAATGAAGAACGCGGAAGGATTAAGTACAGCTGTGCCAAGAAGGCATTGATCGAGCTTAATGATTATGAACTTGCATATAAGTATTTGTGCGAACTGGATACAGATAAGTATCCTGATGTAAAATATCTAAGAATCATATCTGAAGAATTATCAAAATTTTCTGATGAGCCGGAAAGGCTCAATAAAACCCTTATAGAATACAAAAAATATATTGAGAATAACGAAAATGGAGAACAGAAAAAAGATGACCTTGCCTATGTGGCAAGCCTGTTAGTTTTGGAGGCTGAGAGAAGACAATGAAGAAATTTGGTGTGATCATACTATTTACTATGTTGTTTAATTTGTGCGCTGCAGAAAATATATTTGCTGACAGTCCGGTAAGAGTAGTGGATGGAGTGGGACATGAAATGTCTTTTGACGAAACCGGTACGCTTGTGACGAGTGGAGATACAATATTTGATTTTAGCGGTATCAAAGAGGATATATATGTTGTTAAAAATGAAGACACTAAGAATTATGAGATAGCAGATAATAAAAAATATCTTGTGAAAGAAGGGACTGATGTCAATCTGACATTTTACAGAGTTGATCATAGAAGCAGGACTTATATGGATATGCCAATGCTTCCGAGCGTGTGCAAAATCAGAAATACAACCATGCAGGACAGATCGGTTAAGGCAGAACTTATATATGATGAATGTGAAGAATTAGATGGAACAAAAATACTTAAAGGAAAACAGGCAAAGATTAAAGTACAAAAAGTAGCTGGGGCTATAACGTATATAAAGATCACAAACGAAAAAGGTGCACTGAAATATAGAGTAGATGTACCGGTGAGGGAGTTTGCACTTGGAGATGGCAGATATAGTCTGGACATCTGGAATGAAGATAGCAAGGGGAATAGATATGAAGACACTCTGCCGTTTGATGCGTTCATAGTAGATAATACGGAGCCGGATAAGCCTAAGATTGAAATAGATGTAGATGAGGACGGACTCCTAAAGGAGAAGAATTGTATAATTGCAAACAAAAAAATGAGATTTAAGGCATTTTCTGATGATGAAGGGAGTGGGGTAAAGAAGTATGTTTATGAATTTCAGGACGGTACCGAGAAGGAGGGAAATATACTTGAACTTGAAAACGGGTTTAATGGAACATTTTCTGTATGGGCAGAAGATAATGCCGGAAATCGTTCTGAAAATGCAGTATTTAAGAAAAAAATAATAGTAGACACTGAAAAGCCAAAGCTGAATGTCAGTAAGTCAATGCTTTTGGGAGAAGTAATTCATCTAAATGTTGAGACTGATGATGAATTATCTGGAATTGATGAAGTGAAGATAGTTCTTGATGAAAAGGAGATTGTAAGCAATAAAAATGCGGATACAGATTGCAGGATAGATATTTCATCACTTGAAGAAGGCGTGCATTATATAAAGATAGAAGCGCTGGACAAGGCAGGCAATACTTCAGAAAAAAGACTGGATCTTGATATAGAAAAGATTGAAAGTCCTATAGAGGAATTGCTGATGGAAAGCAATAAAGCTGAAAAGGCTGAGAAAACAAAGATCAAAAATCTGCCAACGATACCCGAACTATTAAAATTAGATAAAAAATATATAAAAAAGCTTTTTGTAGATGTGCCTAAAAAAGCACTTGATAAGGATTATACTAATGGTGATATAGAGATGTATATCAATGGAGAAAGCTTTTATGGAGGCGGTATAGAAAGACCCGGACACTATGTTTTATCAATAAGAGCAACTGATGAAATGGGAAGGAAAAACGTATCCAAGGCCGAGTTCATAATACGAAAAAGCGCTGATTGACAAAAATTGTGGGAGGGTTGTATCATAAATTAGATAGTGAGGTAGATCAAATGTATAGAGATAATACAAAGGTAGTAAAAATAGGCGATAAGGTCATAGGTGGCGGAAATCCTATACTTATCCAGTCAATGACAAATACAAGGACAGATGATGTGAGATCAACTGTCGAGCAGATACTGAGACTTGAGGAAGCAGGATGTGAGCTTATCAGATGTACAGTTCCTACAATGGAGTGTGCAAAAGCGCTCGCTGAGATCAAGAAGCAGATACATATTCCTCTCATTGCAGATATTCATTTCGATTATAGGATGGCTATAGCAGCAATGGAAAACGGAGCAGACAAGATCCGTATCAATCCTGGCAACATCGGTGGAGAAGAAAAAATTGCCGCAGTTGTAAAGGTTGCAAAAGAGAGAAACATTCCTATAAGAGTAGGTGTTAATTCCGGTTCACTTGAGAAAAATCTTGTGGAAAAGTATGGCGGAGTTACAGCTGAGGGACTTGTTGAGAGTGCTCTTGACAAGGCTGCCATGATTGAAAAGCATGATTACGATAATCTTGTTATCAGTATCAAGTCATCAGATGTACTTATGTGTGCAAAGGCTTATGAGCTTATAGCCGATAAGACAAAGTATCCGCTTCATGTAGGTATTACAGAGGCAGGTACTGTACTTTCCGGAAATATCAAATCAGGAATAGGTCTTGGAATAATTCTCTATCAGGGAATAGGTGATACCATCAGAGTTTCACTTACAGGTGACCCGGTAGAAGAGATAAAGAGTGGAAAGATCATCTTAAGAACGCTCGGCCTTAGAAAGGGTGGTATCGAGGTTGTTTCATGTCCTACATGTGGAAGGACAAGGATCAATCTCATAGAGCTTGCAAACCAGGTAGAGACACTTGTACAAGGGTATGATCTTGACGCAAAGGTTGCCGTAATGGGCTGTGCCGTAAATGGACCTGGAGAAGCCAGCGAGGCTGATTTTGGAGTAGCAGGTGGTGATGGTGAGGGTCTTCTTTTCAAGAAGGGAAAGATAGTCCGTAAATTGCCTGAGTCAGAACTTTTGGGGGCATTAAAGGATGAGCTCGACAAAGCCGTTTTATGAAGTATTTCCAACACTGAAACTTGAAGGAGAAGAGAAAAAACTCTTCTCCTTTGTTAGCGTTCAGAAGATCAGTACAACCGCAAGAAGAGACCGCTTTACGGTCTATATAGAGAGCCCGAAGCTTCTTACAAAGGAGCTTGTAAACAGGGTTGAGCTCTTGCTTTCGAAGCAGCTTTTTCCAAAGAATAATGTTTCCTTTTATATTAGGGAATCATTTAAACTGTCAGATCAGTACACTCCAAAAAGTCTTATGGAACTCTACAAGGATAGTATTGCTGTAGAACTGAGGAAGGAATCACCGATCCTTTACAATTTATACAGGCATGCGGAGTTTACATTTGATGATACAAATATTGTAATTATGGAAGTGCCGGATACAATCATTTCTAGAGAAAAAGCAGAAGAGCTTGCTGATTATCTTGTAAATGTAATGAATGTCCGATGCGGGCTTAAATCTGATATCAGAGTTACTTACAGATTAGAAGAAAAGTCTGCAGAAGCGAAAGAAGCTGAGCTTAGAGTACAGCAGGAAATAGCAGCTATCACGGAAGCAGCACGTAAGAATTCGCAGCAGAATAACAGACTGGAAAGTGCAGCTCAGGATAAGAAAGAGAGCAAGGCTCCGGATAAAAAGACTTCAGGAGATCCTCAGAAAAAAGCGCCTGAAAAGAAGGCATTTGAAAAGAAAACTTTTGAAAAGAAGAGCTTCGACCGTAAGCAGAATCCTGACGTTATATATGGAAGGGATTTTGATGAAGATGCTATACCGATAAAGGATCTTGTCGGAGAAAACAGCTCTGTAATGATAAGAGGACAGCTTGTTAAATATGAAGAACACGCTATCCGCGGTGAGAGAAGTGTTATATCAATAGACATTACGGACTTTACGGATTCGATCACGTTTAAGCTTTTTATCAAAAATGAAGAGCTTCCTGAGTTTAGAGATGCAATAGGTGCATCGGGGCTTGAAAAGGGTAAGCCCGGTATTTTTGTAAAGGTCAAGGGACTGCTTAATCTTGATACATTTGAGCACGACATAGTCATAAGCGGAGTAAGAATGATCAAGAAGATAGGCTCTTTTGTTGAGCCTAGAAATGACGTAGCACCTGTGAAACGTGTCGAGCTCCACTGTCATACAAAGATGAGCGATATGGACGGAGTATCGGATGTTAAGTCAATCATCAAGCGTGCAGACAGCTGGGGAATGAATGCGATCGCAATCACAGATCACGGAAATGTACAGGCATTCCCAGTTGCATTTCATACATTGCCTGACCTTAATAATAAGGATTTTAAGCTTATCTACGGTGTTGAAGGCTATCTTGTAGATGACCAGCGCCGTTCTGTCTGGACAATAGGCGATGGCGATGGTCTTGATACTCACGGCTTCAAGGACAGCTATGTGGTTTTTGATATAGAGACCACCGGCTTTTCTCCTGAGAAGAATAAGATCATCGAAATCGGTGCTGTCAGGGTTGAAAACGGCATAGTTGTCGGAAGATTCAATGAATTTGTAAATCCGCTCGTGCCGATACCTTTCAGGATAGAAGAACTTACGAGTATAAATGATTCTATGGTGCAGGATGCAGGGACTATTGATGAGGTACTTCCAAAGTTCCTTGAATTTTGCGAGGGAGCGAATGTAGTTGCTCACAATGCAGCTTTTGATACTAGCTTTATTGCAAAGAACGCAAAAGATCTCGGGCTTCGCTTTGATAAGTTCATCATTGATACAGTAGAGCTTGCGAGAGCGCTCCTTACGGATCTTACAAATTATAAGCTTCATACTGTAGCTAAAGAGCTTGAAGTATCGCTTGAGCATCACCACAGGGCCGTAGACGATGCAGAGGCAACGGCAGGAATATTCCTCAGATTATGTGACAGGATCAAGGAGCAGGGCATAGAGAGCTTTGAACAGTTTGCGTCAGAAAATACTATTTCTGATAAGGCGATCAGAAAGCTTCCTATGTATCATGTGATAATTCTTGCAAAGAATGAGACGGGACGAGTAAATCTTTATAGGCTTGTTTCGATGTCTCATCTGCAGTATTACGCAAAGAGACCGAGAATTCCAAAGAGTGTCTTAAATAAGTATAGGGAAGGTCTTATCGTTGGCAGTGCATGTGAGGCAGGAGAGCTGTTTCAGGCTATAAAGAAGGAGGTTAGCGAGGAAGAGATAGCAAGGATCGTTAATTTCTATGATTACCTTGAGATACAGCCTATCGGAAACAACATGTTCATGCTCAAGCAGGACAACCAGTATGAGACAGTAGAGGACCTGCAGGATGTAAATAAGTATATAGTCAAACTTGGTGAGCAGTTCAAAAAGCCGGTCTGTGCGACGTGCGATGTGCATTTCCTTGATCCGGCAGATGAGGTTTACCGCCGCATAATCATGGCAGGAAAAGGCTTTGATGATGCGGATGATCAGGCACCATTGTATCTTAGGACGACAGATGAGATGCTTGAGGAGTTTATGTATCTTGGAGAGGAAAAGGCTAGAGAGGTAGTTATCACCAATCCAAATCTGATTGCGGATATGGTCGACAGGATCACTCCTGTAAGACCGGATAAGTGTCCTCCTGTAATCGAGAATTCTGATCAGACACTTAGAGATATCTGCTATGAAAAAGCGCGCGAGCTGTATGGAAATGACCTTCCTGAGCAGGTAGAAAAGCGCCTTGAGGTAGAGCTTAAGTCTATCATAGGAAATGGCTACGCGGTTATGTACGTTATCGCTCAGAAACTGGTGTGGAAGTCCGTCGAGGATGGCTATCTGGTAGGCTCACGAGGTTCTGTAGGATCTTCGTTTGCTGCGAATATGGCGGGAATTACCGAGGTTAATTCTCTTGCGGCACACTATCTTTGCCCGAAGTGCCACTACTATGACTTTGATTCGCCGGAAGTAAAAGAGTATGCGATGAAGAGTATGTGCGGCTGCGATATGCCGGATAAGATATGTCCTAAGTGCGGAGAGAAACTTACAAAGACCGGATTTGATATTCCGTTTGAAACCTTCCTTGGATTCTCGGGTGATAAGGAGCCGGATATCGACCTTAACTTCTCGGGTGACTATCAGTCGAAGGCACATAAGTACACGGAAGTTATCTTTGGCGCCGGACAGACTTTCAGAGCCGGTACGGTAGGTACTCTTGCTGAGAAAAACTCATATGGATTTGTAAAAAAGTACTTTGAGGAAAGAGAGATACATAAAAGGCGAGCTGAGATGGAGAGACTGGCGCGCGGCTGTGAGGGAGTCCTTAGGACGACAGGACAGCATCCGGGCGGTATCGTAGTTATGCCTAAGGGAGAGGAGATATATTCATTTACTCCCGTACAGCATCCGGCTAACGACATGACAACTCCTATAATCACGACTCACTTTGAATACCATTCGATAGACCACAATCTATTGAAACTTGATATACTCGGACACGACGATCCTACCATGATAAGATTTTTGCAGGATGCGACAGGGGTTGATCCTCTTGCTATACCTCTTGATGACAAGAAGGTAATGTCACTCTTTAAGAGCCCTGAGGCTCTGGGAATCACGCCGGAAGATATAGGTGGATGTCCGACAGGCTCTATGGGTATACCGGAGTTTGGTACTGATTTCGTAATACAGATGCTTGTAGACACACAGCCGGATACATTCTCAGACCTTATCAGAATATCAGGTCTTTCACATGGTACCGATGTGTGGCTTGGAAATGCTCAGCTCCTTGTAAATGAAAAGGGCATGAAGCTTGGCGAGTGTATCTGTTGTCGTGATGATATCATGCTTTATCTCATCAATAAGGGCATGGATCCGGCTCTTTCGTTTAAGACTATGGAGTCTGTACGTAAGGGTAAGGGACTTAAGCCTGAGATGAAAGAGGCCATGCTTGCGGCGAATGTACCGGACTGGTATATTGACTCATGCCTTAAGATCAAGTACATGTTCCCTAAAGCGCATGCAGCGGCTTATGTTATGATGGCATGGCGTGTTGCATGGTTTAAGGTTTACAGACCGCTTGCGTACTACTCAGCGTTTTTTTCGATACGTGCAAGTGGAATAGACTATGGAACAATGTGTCAGGGCAAGGGTAAGCTTGAGCAGACTATGAAGGTACTTACCGATAAGCAGAAGGAAGTCGGAAAGAATAAGATGACGGCGACAGAGCTTGATGCCATCAGAGATATGAAGCTCGTACAGGAGATGTATGCCCGTGGCTTTGATTTTGCACCGATCGATATCAATACTGCAGATCCTAAGTATTTCAAGCAGGTTGATGATAAGAGGATAATGCCGCCGCTTTCATCTGTAGAAGGTATGGGGGGTAAGGCAGCGGATTCGCTGGCAAATGCCATCGGTGAGTCTTCTAAGGAAGGTCCGTTCCTTTCAGTGGATGATTTCTGCATAAGGACAGGATGTTCAAAGAATATGGCTGCGAAGCTAAAAGAACTTGGACTTCTCGGAGATATTCCGGACTCAAATCAGTTGTCGATATTTGACTGGATGAGCTAAGAAATGCTGGAAACTCCCGTGTTTTTGCGTGGGGTTTCCATGTTCAAAAAATTTTTTTAAAAAAATTGAAAAAGTACTTGCATTATTATTTTAGTTGTAGTATTATATCTATTGTTCGCGGCAAACGAAAAACAAAAATAAAAAATGGCTCGTTGGTCAAGGGGTTAAGACGCTGCCCTCTCACGGCAGAATCAGCGGTTCGATTCCGCTACGAGCTGCGATAAACCAGTAGATGAAAATCTGCTGGTTTTTTCTTTTTTGTATTAAAAGCAGAACAAGAGTCGGTTGTTGCTCACTTTTGTTCTGCTTTTTTATGTGTTAAGATTTAAAAGGTATCTTAGTTGTATTATGGGAAAGGAAAGGGGATCTTATGATAAAAGTCTATTGTTATTCAAGGTGTTCTACATGCAAGAAGGCTCTTAAATGGCTTGATGATAACAAGATCAAATATGAGCAGATCGATATCAAGGAAAATCATCCGGACGAGACTACACTTAGAAAGCTTCACGAAAAAAGCGGGCTTCCACTTAAAAAGTTCTTTAATACAAGCGGAAAGATATATCGTGAAATGGAACTGTCCAAGAAACTTCCGGATATGAGTGAAGATGAACAGTTTAGGCTCCTTGCTTCAGATGGCATGATCGTAAAGAGACCTCTGCTTATTACAGATAAAAAGGTCCTGACGGGATTTAAGGAGAGTGAATGGAAGGAAACGATGGGAGTGTGATACAATAGTGGATAGGTTGTAAATATTATATCCAGGGAGGCTTACTATGGCACTTATTCAGATGAGCTATCTTTCAAAAGCTCTTTTTAGGACTGTTCCGGTTAATGTTATCCTGCCGGTAGATAAGATTTCGATTCCGGGTGGGAACTATGAGGACAGAGCACCGTATAAAACTTTATATCTTTTGCACGGTCTCATTGGCAGCTATATAGACTGGGTATCCGGGACAAGGATACAGAGATTTGCTGAGGAAAACAATCTTGCTGTTGTCATGCCGTCAGGAGACAATTCTTTTTATGTAGACAGTACTATACCAAATAATGATTATGGGACATTCATAGGTGAGGAGCTTGTTGACATTACGAGAAAGATGTTTCCGTTGTCGGATAAGAGAGAAGACACTTTTATCGCAGGTCTTTCCATGGGTGGTTTTGGCGCTCTGAGAAATGGATTGAAGTACGCTGATACATTTGGATATATTGGGGCTCTTTCAAGTGCTGCGCATGTATTGGAAAACGTTGATCATGGCATCCCAGGAGTACAGGAAGTATTTGGAGATTTTGAAAAGGCAAAGAATTCTGACAAAAATCCAAGGGTAATACTTGAAGAACTTGTCAGAGAGAAGCGCGAAATCCCTAAGATCTATATGGCATGTGGTCTTCAGGATGATCTGCTTGAGGCTAACAGGGAATATAGAGATATGTTCAAAAAAGCAGGCGCAGACCTTACTTATGTAGAAGAAGATGGCGGCCATGAGTGGGATTTCTGGGACAGACAAATAAAGAAGGCTATCGAATGGCTTCCGCTCGACAGATCTGAAAATGGATTGGGAAGTGGAAATGTGTCGGGTATAAACTGACTAAGTGGGGCAAAAAATGCAAAAATACTTATATGAAACTCATTTACATACATGTCAGGGCAGTGCTTGTGGAAAAAATACCGGAAGTGAAATGGCAATAGCCCATAAAGAGGCAGGATACGCAGGTATAATAGTGACTGACCATTTCTTTTATGGAAATACGGCTGTGGACAGAGGCTTGCCCTGGCAGGACTGGGTGCATGAGTTCTGCTCCGGATATAGAGATGCATTGGAGACGGGAAAGCAAATAGATCTCGATGTCTTTTTTGGATGGGAGTCAGGCTATAATGGCACAGAGTTTTTGATATATGGACTTGATGAAGAATGGCTCATGGCGCATCCGGAGATTAAAGATGCTACAGTGCAGGAGCAGTACAAACTTGTTAAAGAGAGCGGTGGAGCAGTATTTCAAGCGCATCCGTATAGGGAAGAATACTACATTCCAAAGGTCAGACTATATCCTGATGACATTGATGGTATAGAGGTGTTTAATGCAAGTAATAAGCTTAGGGATGGAATAGATGTATTTAATGAGCGTGCAGAAAAATATGCTCTGAAAAATAATTTTCCAACGACCTGCGGCTCAGACATACATTGCAGTGAGCCTATCATGAGCGGCGTGGAATTTGACAAAAGACTTAAAGACATTCACGAATTTGTTGCCATGGTAATGAGCAGACAGTGTGAAATGGTTAAGAAAAGTAAATTTTATAGCTAATATACTGAAAAGCCACCGGATATTCGGTGGCTTTTGGTATAAAAAATCAACTATTCAATTCATCAAGCTCGCTGTTGAGTGTTTCCCATTTTTCCATCAGTTCGTCATTTTCTCTCATGAGCTCTGACTGTTCGTTGGAGAGTTTCGTACATTCAGCGACATTTCTCGCAATGTCTTCATGGGTTAAAAGCTCATCGATCTCAGCGCTTCTTGCTTCATTTTTCTCAATCTGATCTTCGCATTTTTTCAAATCATTTTTGATCTTTCGAATTTTTGCCTGCTGAGCTTTGCTTTCTTCCCAGGAGAGCTTGTTTTCTGTAGGTGCAGTCGATTTTGCATTGACAGCACTTACAAGGCTGCCGGTATCGGATGAAGTACCGATCGCGGCAAGAGTGAGCTCGTCCTTCTTGGCAAGGTAGTAGTCGTAGTTTCCTATATAATTGACTACTGTATGTCCTGTCAGGTCAAGAATCCTGGTAGCTGTCTGATTTATAAAGTATCGGTCGTGGCTGACATAAAATACAGTTCCGGTATAGTTTACAAGAGCCTGCTCCAGTATTTCCTTTGAAGTGATATCAAGGTGGTTGGTAGGCTCGTCGAGAAGAAGGAAGTTAGCATTTGAAAGCATGAGCTTTGCAAGTGATACACGTCCTCTTTCTCCACCGGACAGCTCGCCGATAAGCTTATAGACATCATCGCCAGTAAAAAGGAATGAGGCCAAAGTATTACGGATCTTAGTGTTGTTAAGAGTAGGGTATGCATCGGAAATCTCCTGGAAAAGAGTTTTCTCTGCATGAAGTACCTGATGCTCCTGGTCATAGTAGCCTATCTTAACATTAGTTCCGAGGCGGAAGTGTCCGTCATCAGCACGCGTCATGCCTGTAAGTATCTTAAGCATTGTAGTTTTTCCGGTGCCGTTATTTCCGATAAGTGCGACACGCTCACCTTTTTTGATCTCAAAGGAGATGTTGTCAAAAAGAGGCTTGTCGGGAAAAGCTTTTGTAAGGCTTTCAACCGTAAGTACGTCATTACCACTCTCGATAGAAGGTGTAATTGAAAGATTCATTGCATCGTTGAGATCTTCCGGACGCTCAAGAACATCGACTTTTGCGAGCATCTTTTCACGGCTCTCTGCACGCTTTATGGATTTTTCACGATTAAATTGCTTGAGTTTTGTAATAACAGCTTCCTGATGCTTAATCTCTGCCTGCTGATTCATATAGGCTTTAATGGCGGCATCGCGGAGCTGCTTTTTCTTTTCTGCGTAAGCAGAGTAGTTGCCTGTGAAAGTGCGGCAGGAGCCGGCCTCGATCTCAAATACTTTTGTGACGATCTTGTCGAGGAAGTATCTGTCGTGCGCAACGATAAGCACAGCTCCCGGATAGTTTTTCAAAAATCCCTCGAGCCACTCGATGGAAGCAACATCTAAGTGGTTTGTAGGCTCATCGAGCATGATGATATCTGGCTTTGAAAGGAGGAGCTTACCCAGAGCAACTCGGGTCTTCTGACCACCCGACAAAGTGTTTATGCGCTTGGTAAATTCATCTTCAGAAAATCCGAGACCTTTAAGTATACCGGTAACTTCACTTTGGATGGCATAGCCGTTTTTGAGCTCAAAATCATGTGTAAGTGCGGAATATCGGTTCATTTTTGACTCGAGCTCTGCACCGGAAAGATTTTTCATTTCCTGCTCAAGACGGCGGATCTCAGCTTCCTCGTCAAGCAGAGCCTGCTTAACAGACAGAACCTCATCGTAAATGGTATTATCACTCTTTACGGCTTCCTGCTGCGCAAGATAACCAAATGTAGCACCGGAAGAGAGTGTGACTTCACCATCGTCAGGGGTCATTTCTCCGGTGATTATTTTGAGCATTGTGGACTTGCCGGCACCGTTGACACCGACAAGAGCACACTTCTCATTTTCCTCTATATGAAAGGAACAGCCATTTAATATTGACTTTCCAACAAATGTTTTCTCGATATTATAGACTTGTAATAGCATGTGTATCTTCCTTAAATAATGTAAATTGACAATAACTTAACAATCTATTATACTTATGAATATGTAAAATTAGGTTAATTAGACCGAGATAGTATAGCATAAAGAAACGAAATAATAAAGCAGTTGGAGGCGTAGATTGTCAGGTAAGGATATTTCAAGAGCGGTAATAAGACGCTTGCCGAGATACTTTAGATATCTCGGAGAACTGAAGGACGAAGGCGTAGAGAAGATATCATCACAGGATTTATCCGAGATGATGCATGTTACGGCTTCGCAGATCAGGCAGGATCTAAACAATTTTGGAGGCTTCGGACAGCAGGGGTATGGCTACAATGTCAGCTATCTGTATGACGAGATCGGTAAGATATTAGGGCTTTATAAAGAGCACAATCTTATACTGGTTGGTGCAGGTAATCTCGGACATGCGTTGGCTGGATATATGAATTTTGAAAAAAGAGGATTTTACATCAGGGGTATTTTTGATCTTAATCCGGAGCTGCTTGGAAGTAAGATCAGAGACATTCCTATCATGGATATGAAGGATATGCCGGAGTTTGTCAAGGAGAACGATATTGATATAGCTGTTATCGCTATACCAAAGGCAGCAGCTGTATCGGTGGCAAGGACACTTGTCAATTGTGGTATCAAAGGTATATGGAATTTTTCACATGTTGATCTGGAAGTTCCTCCATCAGTGATGGTTGAGAGCGTACATCTTTCGGAGAGTCTTATGAGACTTTCATATAATTTGAACAATTATGAGGGTAATAAGTAATAAAAAGGTATTTAGGGGTATAAAGGAGTTAAATATATGGCTGATAGTAGATTTGAAGAGGCCATAAATGGTAAAAAGATTCCGCTTCTCACTCTTGATAATAAATGGCATAAGCTGTTTACTCATTCAACTGAGAGCCGTCAGATGCATAAGCTTGCAGAAAGGCTTAATGAGCTGATCGAGAGGCAGGGAAAGCTTACCACGGAGTTTAAGGACTTAAAAAAAGTCAAGTCGGATATGATGAATAACATCATGTCCAATATGAATGTGGCTGAGGGTAAAGGTGACAGGAAGGCAGAAAAGATCGTCGATGAAAGCAAGCGTATGATCGATGAGATCAATGAAAAGCTTGATGAATATGCAGATGAGCTGCTTGATCTGCCGGATGAGATACAAAGGGTTAATAGAGAGCTTATGCTTCTTACGATGGAAGAGTGCTATGCTCTCATTAAGACTAACACAAGGGATATGAGCGAGCTTGCTCCAAAGATCAAGGAAATGAGAATAGCGCTTAAGCGTAAGATCCTTGAAATGCAGCATATGGAAGTGGTCAATGTTGAATTATATTCATGGATGCAGGATATATTTGGCCCTGATGTTATGGATATATTTGACATTGAGTATGACATAGAGGCAAGGAAGCAGGAAATGGTAAAGAAGCGCGACGCCATGAGAGAAGAAAAGGCGCGTAAAGAATCGGGGAAAAAGGCAGGAGGCTCTTAAAATGGAGTATATTCTTTCTGCAAGAGAGATGAAAGAAGCAGATGAGCGTACATCGAGGGAGATGCACGTTTCATCTGCTGTTTTAATGGAACGTGCTGCGTTAGCAGTGGCTGATGTTGTAGGCAGTGGGAGAGTGCTTATAGTTGCAGGCCTTGGTAATAACGGCGGTGATGGCTTTGCTGCAGGACGCATATTGATGGAGCGAGGGGCAGACGTGGACTTTTGCCTGATAGGAGATGAGCAGAAGTGTTCTCCACTTGAAAAAGAACAGTTAGCCTCAGTCAAGGCTTTTGACAGCAGCATAGAGATCATGCAGACAGTTCCAAAGGGACAGTACAGCTGGATAATCGATGCTATATTTGGCATCTCACTCAATCGCGAGGTGGGAGGCATATTTGCAGATGCAGTAGAAGCTATAAATAAGCATCGCGAAGATGGCGCTAAGGTGATAAGCATCGATATCCCAAGTGGTATAGAAGCTGACAGTGGAAAGGTGCTTGGGTGTGCGGTAAAGGCAGACATAACTATAGCCTGTGCTTTTAAAAAGCCGGGAGAGCTTTTGTATCCCGGAGCTGACTATGTAGGCGAGCTCAGGCGTGCAGATATTGGGATAACGGAGCGCTCGATAACCGGAGAAATAAAGACTTTTGCACCGGATAAGTCGGATGCATATCTTCCTGCAAGACGAAGTGATTCAAACAAGGGGACATACGGCAAAGTGCTCGTTATCGCAGGATCTGAAGAGATATGCGGTGCTGCTATACTCTCTGCTTCAGCGGCACTTAGGAGCGGATGCGGCATGGTGAGGGTGTATACTCACGAAAATAACAGGATCGCACTTCAGACAGCTCTGCCGGAGGCACTTGTGACTACTTATATGGATAGCACGATTAAGCTAAAGAGTGCTGTTGAGTGGTGCGATATCGCTGTGATCGGTCCGGGACTTGGCACATCAGATATTGCAAAAGAGATTCTTGAATTCATGCTTAAAGAAGCAGGTGTACCGCTTGTAATAGATGCGGATGCTCTGAACATGATCTCAAAACAGCCGGAACTTTTAAAAACAATAAAGGCAGAGGCGGTGATAACACCTCACGTTGCAGAAATGTCACGGCTGTGCGGACAAGATATAAAAAGTATAAAGGGTGATCCTATCGGTACTGCGCGTGATTTTGCAGAAACATATCATGTTACCTGTGTGCTTAAGGATGCAAGGACTGTCACTGCAATTCCTGGTGGCGCGACGGTGATCAATACGAGTGGAAACGACGGAATGGCTACAGCGGGAAGCGGCGATGTACTGACAGGCATAATTGCGTCACTTGCAGCACAGGGTGAGAAAATGAGTGAAGCCGCATGGAGAGGCGTATATCTTCATGGTCTGGCAGGAGATTCAGCAAAAGAAAAATTTGGTGCACACAGCATGACATCAAGTGATATAATAGACGCTATATATACTTTAAAAAGGTAAAGAGGAGCTGATGCATTATGAGAAAATATGAACGTATCTATGCAACTGTCGACTTGGATGCATTGATGTTTAATATGGAGTCAATGCATTCAAACATCAAAAGCGGCACGTCAATGATGGCGGTCATTAAAACTAATGCCTATGGTCATGGCGCAACAGAGCTTAGTCACGAGCTTGAGAGTCTTGATTATCTTTATGGCTTTGCAGTTGCTACTGCAGATGAAGCAATGGAGCTTCGGAGCAGCGGCATAGCGAAGCCAATTTTGATTTTGGGATATACTTTTCCGGACAGCTATGAAGTACTTGTTAAAAATGATGTAAGGCTTGCAGTATTCAGGCCTGATCAGGCAAAGCAGCTGTCAGATGCAGCTGTAAAGCTTGGTAAGACGGCGCATTTTCATCTTGCAGTAGATACTGCAATGAGCAGGATAGGTGTAAGACCGGATGAAAGCTCTATACAGATGGTTAAAGAGATGTCGGAGCTTCCAAACGTTGAGTTTGAGGGAATATTTACACATTTTTCAAAGGCTGACATGACCGGAACTGCACCTACAGAAAAGCAGATAGAGCTTTTTAAGAACTATATTGAGCTCTGTAGTAAGAATGGAATTGAGTTTAAAATCCATCATTGTTCTAATTCTGCAGGCATAGTATTGTATAATGAAGCAAATATGGATATGGTAAGGGCAGGAATCACACTTTACGGGCTTTGGCCGTCTAATGAGGTTGAACGCAATATCATTTCACTCAAGCCTCTGCTTGCACTAAAAAGCCATATCGTTTATATTAAATATATTGAGCCTGAAGAGGCTGTCAGCTACGGCGGTACTTATGTGGCAAAAGACAGGCGAAGAGTTGCTACGATACCAGTCGGATACGGCGATGGATATCCACGTTCGCTGTCAAATAAAGGATACGTTTTGATAAAAGGTCAGAAGGCTCCGATACTCGGAAGAGTGTGTATGGATCAGTTCATGGTAGATGTGACAGACATTGCAGAAGCTTCTGAGGGTGACGAAGTCACACTTCTTGGAAAAGATGGCGAGGCAGAGATTACAATGGAGGAGCTTGGAGATCTTTCAGGTCGCTTTAATTATGAGCTGGCATGTGATCTTGGAAGGCGTATACCACGTTTATATATGAAATCGGGGAAAGTTGTTTCGGTTAGAGACGAATTTGAAGAATGCTATCAAAATTAAAAAAACTATTTAAAAAAGAAAATGTTGATGAAAACGAGATAATCTCTATGGTCAACGAAGGTCATGAGCAGGGCGTGCTTGAAGCATCGGAAGTTGAGATGATTTCTAATATTTTCGCTTTTGGTGACAAAGAAGCACAGGATATCATGACGCATAGAGAGCATATTGTCGGGATAGAGGGCAATGAGACGCTTGAGAGAGTTGTTGACTTCATGCTGGACGGCAATAAGTCGAGATATCCGGTCTATGAGGACAATATTGACAACATCATTGGTATCATCCATTTTAAGGATGTGATGAAATTCAATGTGCGCTCAGATCTCAGGGCTAAGGAGATATCTGCTATAGAGGGACTTATAAAGGAAGTTAGGTTTATCCCGGAGACACGCAAGATAGACTCGCTGTTCCGTACCATGCAGCAAAATAAGATCCACATGGTGATAGTTGTTGACGAATATGGTCAGACAGCCGGAATTGTTGCTATGGAGGATATTCTTGAGGAAATTGTCGGAAATATTCTTGATGAGTATGATGACGAAGACAGTGTAAGAATCCGCAGGCAGGGGGATGATACCTTCATCATTGAAGGTCTTACACCACTTGATGAAGTAGCAGATAAGCTTGAGATCAAGTTTCCGGATGACGGATATGAAACACTGAATGGTTTTATGACTGACAGGTTAGGACATGTTCCGAAGACGGGAGAGAATTTTGAAACAGATTATGAAGGATATCGTTTTCAGATTGCATATGTCAAGGGACGTGTGATACAATCAGTACGCTGTAAAAAAATCACTGACAATCCGGACACAGAAAATGAACAGTTGTCAGAAGATGATAAAAAATAAATATATTTAAGTTTTAAGGAGTTTTTAGTTATGTCAGGACATTCAAAATTTGCAAACATTAAGCACAAGAAAGAAAAGAACGATGCTGCAAAGGGAAAGGTTTTCACAATTATCGGACGTGAAATCGCTGTAGCAGTTAAAGAGGGCGGCCCGGATGTAAACAACAATTTCAAGCTTGCTCAGATCGTTGCTAAGGCAAAGGCTGCAAACATGCCTAACGATACTATCGAGAGAGGTATCAAGAAGGCTGCCGGTGATTCAGATAACGTTAACTATGAGTACTGCACATACGAAGGATACGGCCCAGGCGGTACAGCTATTATCGTTGACACACTTACAGACAACAAGAACCGTACAGCAGCAAATGTTCGTTCTGCTTTCACAAAGGGCAGCGGAAATCTCGGAACACAGGGCTGCGTATCTTTCATGTTTGATGAGAAGGGACAGATCATCATCGATAAGGAAGAGTGCGAGATGTCAGCTGACGATCTTATGATGATCGCTCTTGATGCCGGTGCTGATGATTTCAATGAAGAGGATGACAGCTACGAGGTTATCACAGCTCCTGATGCATTCGAGGATGTTAAGAAGGCTCTTGAGGATGCAAAGGTTGAGCTTGCTTCTGCTGAAGTTACAAAGCTTCCACAGAATTATGTTGATGTAGCTGATGATGACACAATGACAAAGCTTCAGAGAATCCTTGACCTGCTTGATGACGATGATGATGTTCAGGCAGTTTACCACAACGCAAACCTTTAAATTTGTTCCGAAGTTAAAGGTTTCTCCGACGGATTACACATCATTACAAACTAGGAAGGTACAATACAATGGAGAAGGACATTCACAGACTCTTATCTGATATTGATGTCAGGACGGGGCTTAAAAATTTTAAGAAAAACCGTTATGAAAGCTTTTTTAACGCATACAGAAACGATCTTAGTGATGTTTACAGTAATATAAATAAGCTTTATGACATGGATGATAAGGAGGAAGCGCTGAATGAAGCGGCGCTTTCTCTTGTGTCGTGGGCAAAAGATACATATGACAGCACAGGAAGATTCAGCAAAGAGCAGAAGCTTCTTGATATGCAGTGTATGATGGTGTTTTATGTGCTTCCGGGCATCCTGGCTAATGGCCACGAGGATGACAGGGCACTTACAGACAGCATAGTTGGCCAGTGGAGAGCAGCTTTTGCCGGATCGAAGATAGAGGCTGCAACTTACGACGAGCTCTATGGCGGTTTCAGAGATACTATTTTTGGCTTTAACATCGAAAATATTTTTCAGAAAAAGTAAGGGTTGAAATGGGATTTTCATTACGTAAGTTTGATGTAAATAACTGGACTTTTGAGTCACCTAAGATAAAGAAAGAGACAACGATGGTTGTGATCTCTGACTTGCATGAGTGTGAGTTTGGAGATAACAACTGTCGTCTTTTTGCTGCAATAAAAGAGCTTGCTCCGGATTGTATAGTCATAGCCGGAGATCTGATAGAGGCCGGAAGGAATGCTGATTGTACAAGGACAATGCAGTTCCTTAAGCAGCTTTCTGATAATTTCCCTGTATATTTTGGGGTGGGAAATCATGAGAGAAAAGTTTTTGAATTGAAGAAATATGCGGCACAGCAGAAGCGTCTTGTGAAGGGACTGCAGGAGGCGGGGGTTGGTCTTATAAGAAATGAGTACTTTGATCTGCCGGAGAGCAATATAAGGATCACCGGTCTTGATCTTGAAAGGACCCATTATCATAAGGTTACGCGTATACCTGTCCCGACAGAGCACTTGCTTGAACTTCTGGATAATGCTGATGAGAGCAGGTATAATATATTGCTTGCCCATAATCCGGAGCATTTTGAAGATTACGTTACCTGGAAGCCGGATCTTGTATTGTCCGGTCATGTACATGGTGGAATAATCAGACTTTTTGGAAAGGGAATTATCTCGCCGGCATATAAACTTTTTCCAAAGTATGATGGCGGTCTCTTTGAAAAGGATGATACCAAAATGCTGTTAAGCCGCGGCGCGGGTTCACATTCTATCAACCTGCGTATATTTAACAGACCGGAAATATTATATGTAACACTCAGACCTATACTTACAGATTGTTGAGGTAAGACATGGCACTTGAGATTAAGCTTGAAGCATTTGAAGGTCCTTTGGATCTTTTGCTTCATCTAATAGATAAGAATAAGGTTGATATTTATGATATTCCTATCTCGCTTATCACCAGGCAGTATATGGATTATCTTGATGCCATGAGAGAGGCTGACTTAAACATAATGAGCGAGTTTTTGGTAATGGCTACCACATTGCTCGATATTAAGTGTAAAATGCTCCTTCCAAAAGAGGTAAATGAGGAAGGTGAAGAGGAAGATCCGCGAGATGAGCTTGTACAGCAGCTTCTTGAATATAAGGTCTGCAGGTACATGTCATTTGCGCTTAAGGATATGCAGCATGATGCATCGCATGTGATGTATCGTGAGGTGCCGATGCCAAAGTGGATATCGGAGTATAAGGCTCCTGTTGATTATGATGTTTTGCTTGGTGATATGACGCTAGAAAAGCTAAATAAGATTTTTGAAGATACCTTGAAACGTCAGGAAAACAAGATCGATCCGATCCGTTCCAAGTTTGGAAAGATCGAAAAAGATGAGATCAATCTTGAGGAGCGTACAGAGTTTGTAAAGAATTATGCAGAGACTCACAAGCATTTCAGTTTTAGGGATCTGCTTGAAGGGGCTAGAAATAAGCTTGAAGTAATAGTTACTTTTATGTGCTTATTGGAGTTAATGAAGACAGGAAAGTATGATGTGTCACAAGAATCTGAAGGGGATGACATTATCATTTCAGTGAAGGTGGCAGCATGATCATGGAAATGGATAAATTATCAGGTATAATTGAAGCAATCCTTTTTACTTCCGGTAAAGCCGTGGAGATAGAAAGATTGATAGAAGTTACAGATGCTACAGAGGAGCAGATCACGGTAGCTATAGGTACTTTGGAAAAGAAATATGCAAAGAAGAACAGCGGTGTTGCTCTTATACAGCTTGAGACTTCAGTGCAGCTTGCGACAAAGCCTGAGATGTATGAGTATCTAATAAAGATAGCAAAAACACCAAAGTCATACAGGCTTTCGGATACGGCGCTTGAGACGCTTTCTATAATAGCTTATAAGCAGCCTGTTACAAGGCTTCAGATAGAGCATATAAGAGGTGTGAGCTGTTCACGTGCTATAGATAAGCTTCTTGAATATGATCTCATAAGGGAGCTAGGAAGGCTTGATGCTCCGGGAAGACCACTTCTCTTTGGTACTACTGAGGAGTTTTTGAGACGTTTTGGAGTAAAGAGTATAGAGGATCTTCCAAAGCCTGAGGCAGATAAGTATGAAGAGTTTCATGAACAGGCAGAGTCTGAAGCAAGCATTACTTTGGGCGATGATGATCCGGAAAAACCTATAAAAGTTGATGTCTAAAGGTGGGCATGTTATTGTATACAATAACATGCTTTTTTCTTTTGTATATCTTTTACATGTTGTATCAATATAATTGTGCATATGGTACAAAAATGCAGTAAAATGACCAATTTTGAAGTATTTTTAAGCTATTCTTTTGGGTAAAGTTGTGTTATACTGATAGGAGCGTTAAGATTTTGACAAGGGGGATTTTTGCGCTCTTTCCGCATCTTCTCACTTGGATAAATAAACCTACAATATTAAGATGTATGGAGGACTGAAGGTATGAGCAATCTCACAACAAGCTCAGCGGGTAAAAGAATCTTATCTTTGCTCGATGAAAACAGTTTCGTTGAAATTGGTGCGTCAGTTCAGGCTAGAAGCACTGACTTCAATCAGAAACCAAAGGACGCTCCAGGTGATGGTGTTATCACCGGTTATGGAACGATTGATGGAGGTCTGGTTTATGTTTATAGCCAGAATGCAGATGCATTGGGCGGCTCCATCGGCGAGATGCACGCTAAAAAAATTGTTAATCTCTATGATCTCGCGAAGAAGACAGGCTATCCTGTGATCGGACTTCTTGATTCAACAGGTATGCGCCTGCAGGAAGGTACAGATGCTCTCTTTGCTTTTGGTTCAATTTACAAGGCAATGTCTGAGGCATCAGGCATCATTCCACAGATCACAGCAGTATTTGGTAACGCCGGCGGCGGAATGTCAGTACTTGCAGGTTTGTCAGATTTCACACTTATGACTTCAAAAAGCAGCAAGCTCTTCGTAAATTCACCTAACGCTGTATGTGGAAATTATGAAGAGAAGAAGGATACTTCATCTGCAGAGTATAAGGCTGAGGCAGGTGCAGTTGACGTTGTAGCTGATGAGGCAGAGATCTTTGACAAGATCAGAAGCCTTGTATCATTCCTTCCTGACAATTGTGAAGATGAAGCTTATGGCGCTGAGTCAACAGATGATCTTAACCGTGCATCAGCAGATATGATCGGCTGCGCAGGCGATGTTGCTCTTGCTATCGAAAGACTTGCAGATGACAATGAGTTCTATGAGCTCAAGGCAGCTCATGCAAAGAACATGGCTATCGGCTTTATCCGTCTTAACGGTGCAACAGTTGGTGTAGTTGCAAACCGCACAGAGGTTACAGGCGCTGATGGAAAGTCAGAGAAGCTTGAAGCTGTACTTACAGTAAACGGTATCCGTAAAGCTGTTAAGTTTGTTTCATTCTGTGATGCATTTAATATTCCGGTTCTTACACTTACAAATACACATGGTTTCTGTGCATGTGAGTGTGCAGAGAAAGCTATTGCAGCAGAGGCAGCTAAGCTTGCTTATGCATTTGCAACAGCTGAGGTTCCACATGTCAACGTTATCGTAGGCGAGGCATTTGGAAGTGCAGCAGTAGTTATGAATTCAAAGGCACTTGGTGCTGATTATACATATGCATGGGAGACAGCGAAGGTTGGTGCTATCGACGGCAAGCATGCTGCAGAGATCATGTATGATGGCCAGGACCAGAGCGTTATCAGCGAGAAGGCTGCTGAGTATGATCTGCTCCAGACAACAAGCCAGAGTGCAGCAGCTCGCGGCTATGTTGATACAGTTATCGATCCTGCTGATACAAGAAAGTATGTTATCGGCGCTTTCGAGATGCTGTATGGCAAGGATGGCATAGCTCCAAATAAGAAGCACGGCACAATCTGATAGAAAGGATGATACATAATGGCTAATTTTAAGAAAAAACTGGCATTGGTATCATGCATGCTCGTGACTGTTCTTTCACTGACTGCCTGCGGTGGCAAAGACACCAGCATTAAATATGAGGATGCTGCCGTTACCAGCAGAGCACAGTCGGTAATTAAGATCTATGATATGATTCTTTCACAGGGTGACGCAGTAGGTTACTCTGCTGATGATATCTTAGGATACGATGAGAATCACCTTGAGCAGTTTGAACAAAGCCAGCTTGGCGGACAGATAAAGGGATCAGCATTCCAGTCAGGACTTGACTCTTATAAACAGGCTCTTGACAGCTTTGGAGGAAGTCTTTCAGAAGTATCTGAAGAGGCTGATATCACATCTGACGAAAGTAATATCACAGTTGATATCGATATCACAGGTGCAAATGGTAAACAGGGTGAAATGGAAGTCATCATGACCAGCACTTACAAGGTTACAGATATCGTTTTCAACGTAAACAAGACATTTGGTGAGAAGATACAGAACGCTGCTCTCAATACTGTTCTTGGTATGGGAACTACATTCTGCGTACTTATCCTTATTGCTTTGATAATTGCGCTCCTTCCTGTGATCGTTGCACCATTTAATGGTACAAAGAAGAAGGCAGCAGCACCTGCTCCGGCTCCTACACCTGCACCTGCTCCGGCTCCTGCAGAAGTTAAGGAAGACCTTACAGATGATAAAGAGCTTATAGCAGTGATTTCAGCTGCGATTGCAGCATATGAGAGCGAAGCTACAGGCGTAGCTGTTTCACCGGATACTTTTGTGGTTCGTTCACTCAGAAGAAGATAATTATCTATTTATATTAGGAGATTAAATCATGAAAAATTATACAATTACTGTTAATGGAACAGCATATGACGTAACTGTTGAAGAAAATGGTGCAGGCGCAGCTCCTGCAGCTGCAGCACCTGTAAAGAAGGCAGCTCCGGCAGCAGCTCCGGCTCCAGCAGCTAAGGCAGCAAGCGCAGGCGCAGGCTCTATCCGCATCGAGGCTGGTGCAGCAGGTAAGGTATTCAAGATCGATGCTTCTGTTGGTCAGGCTGTAAAGAAGGGCGACGCTGTAGTAACTATCGAGGCTATGAAGATGGAGATCCCTGTAGTAGCTCCTCAGGATGGTACTGTAGCAAGTATCGAAGTAGCAGTTGGTGACGCTTGTGAGGCAGGCGGACTTCTTGCAACACTTAAGTAATTAAAAGATTTGCAGAGACCAAAACGAACTTTATTTGGAGGTTAATTCATGGATTACATAGCTAATACTCTGGCAAATCTGGCTGAGCAGTCTGCTTTTACAAACATGACACCTGGAAATATCGTCATGATACTTGTAGCCTGCATCTTCCTGTATCTTGCCATCGCTAAGGGCTTTGAACCTCTGCTTTTGGTACCTATCTCATTTGGTATGCTTCTGGTAAACATTTATCCGGATATCATGAAGGAAGGCGGACTTTTCCACTATTTCTTCATGCTTGATGAGTGGTCAATCCTCCCATGTCTTATCTTCATGGGCGTAGGTGCTATGACAGACTTCGGTCCGCTTATTGCTAACCCAAAGAGTTTCATTCTGGGTGCAGCAGCTCAGTTTGGTATTTTTTCTGCTTATTTTGGTGCTATCGCACTTGGATTTAACGATAAGCAGGCAGCAGCTATTTCTATCATTGGTGGTGCTGATGGTCCTACATCTATCTTCCTTGCTACAAGGCTTGGACAGACATCTATCCTTGGACCTATCGCAGTTGCGGCATATTCATATATGTCACTCGTGCCTATCATTCAGCCACCTATTATGAAGGCTCTTACAACAGAAAAGGAAAGAAAGATAAGAATGGAGCAGCTCAGACCTGTTTCAAAGCTTGAGAAGATCCTTTTCCCTATCATTGTTGCAGTAGTAGTATCTATGATACTTCCTACAACAGCACCTCTTATCGGTATGCTTATGCTTGGTAATCTTTTCCGTGAGTGTGGTGTTGTTCGTCAGCTTACAGAGACAGCATCAAATGCGCTTATGTACATAGTAGTAATACTTCTCGGTACATCTGTTGGTGCTACAACAAGTGCTGAGGCATTCCTTAATGCTACAACACTTAAGATCGTTGCACTTGGCCTTGTTGCATTTGCATTTGGTACAGCTGCAGGTACTCTTGTAGGTAAGCTTATGTGCGCTCTTACAGGTGGTAAGATCAATCCGCTTATTGGTTCTGCAGGTGTTTCTGCCGTGCCTATGGCGGCTCGTGTATCACAGAAGGTTGGTGCTGAAACTGATCCTTCAAACTTCCTGCTCATGCATGCTATGGGACCTAACGTTGCCGGTGTAGTAGGTACAGCGGTCGTTGCAGGTACATTCATGGCAGTGTTTGGGGTTGGTTGATGCTGTGCACGCGAAATGTACTTGGCGACACATATTTCACTTGGCTGTTTACAGCCTTAGTGAAATAGCGTACAGAGTAGGTATTTTCGAGCCATAGTACAGACCGCGTCTTCCGGCATATGATACTTAAATTAATTTAGGAGGAACGATTAAATGTCAGATATAAAGAAAAAAGTCGGCATTACCGAGACCATTCTTCGTGACGCACATCAGTCACTTATCGCTACAAGAATGCCGATCGAACAGATGCTTCCTATCCTTGACACAATGGACAAGGTAGGATATCACTCAGTAGAGTGCTGGGGCGGAGCAACATTTGACTCATGCCTCCGTTTCCTTAAGGAAGATCCATGGGAGAGACTTAGAAAGATCAGAAAAGGTCTTCCTAACACAAAGCTTCAGATGCTTTTCCGTGGACAGAACATCCTTGGATATTCACATTATGCAGATGATGTAGTTGAGTACTTCGTTCAGAAGTCAATTGCAAACGGTATCGATGTTATCCGTATCTTTGACTGCCTGAATGACCTTCGTAACCTTGAGACATGCGTAAATGCATGTAAGAAGGAAAAGGGACATGCTCAGATAGCTCTTTCATACACACTTGGTGATGCATATACAATGGATTACTGGAAGAAGATGGCTAAGGGAATCGAAAACCTCGGCGCTGATTCTATCTGTATCAAGGATATGGCTGGTCTTTTGCTTCCAAAGGAGGCTTATGACCTCGTTACAGCCATGAAGTCTGTTACAGATCTTCCAATCCAGCTTCATACACACTATACATCTGGTGTTGCTTCAATGACTTACCTCAAGGCTATTGAGGCAGGTGTTGACGTTATCGACTGCGCATCTTCACCACTTGCTATGGGTACATCACAGCCTGCTACAGAGGTTATGGTAGCTGCACTTCAGGGTACACCATATGATACAGGTCTTGACCTCAACCTTCTTATCAAGGTTGCTGAGCACTTCCAGCCATACCGTGAGGAGTGCCTCAAGAGCGGTCTTCTCAGCACAAAGGTACTTGGAGTTAACATCAATACTCTTAAGTATCAGGTACCGGGCGGAATGCTTTCAAACATGATCAAGCAGCTTGATGAGCAGGGTAAGGGCGATAAGCTTATGGAAGTTCTTGAGGAGGTACCAAGAGTACGTAAGGACTTCGGTGAGCCACCACTTGTTACACCATCATCACAGATCGTTGGTACACAGGCCGTTATGAACGTTCTTATGGGTGAGCGTTACAAGGTTGCTACAGGTCAGACAAAGGATCTTCTCCGTGGTAAGTATGGCCAGACAGAGAAGCCTATCAATCCTGAGGTTATCGCAAAGATCATTCCTGGCGAGACACCTATCACATGTAGACCTGCAGACTTACTTGAGCCACAGCTTCCTCAGTTTGAGAAAGAATGTGCTCAGTGGAAGCAGCAGCCTGAGGATGTGCTTTCATATGCACTCTTCCCACAGGTTGCAACTGAGTTCTTCAAGTATCGTAAGGCTCAGCAGGAGAAGGTAGATCTTGGCAAAGCAGATACAAAGAACGGGGCTTATCCTGTATAATTGAAATGAATTTAGGGCGGGAGCTGAAATCAGCTCCCGCCTTTTTGCTGCCACGAAACACCTGCAGCGAAATATTCCCATATTTCGGCTCATGGCATGCAAGTATTCTTGATTTAAATGGTAATAAATAGTAATAAGTGCCCACATTTACACTATATTTCTGTAATTAACTTGTTATAATATAATCACAAAACATCACAAAGCATCACAAATATAATTTTTAATCACAAAGCATCACAAAACTATGATTTGAGCGGAGACGTAATGAACAAAAGAATACTTGGAAATGCTTTACTTTTACTGACGGCTTTTATCTGGGGGACGGCTTTTGTTGTCCAGAGAGTCGGGATGGAGGATATAGAGCCAATAACGTTTAATGCGGCTCGTATGGTACTTGCAGCGGCTATGGTAGGAGCTACAGCCTTGTTTATGAGGCGAAAAGCAAAGGAAAGAATTGCAAAAAAATCGTCAGAATATCAAAAGCAGTATAAGAGAAATACAATAATTGGTGGAATATGCTGCGGAAGCGTACTGACTGTGGCAAGTATACTTCAGCAGGCAGGGCTTGTTTATACTACTGCCGGAAAGGCAGGGTTTATCACTGCTATGTATATACTGCTCGTTCCGATGATCGCGCAGATCTTTTTGAAACAAAAGAATACATTACGTGTATGGATTGCGGTGATCATGGGCGTAGTGGGAATGTATTTACTGTGCATCACGGAGTCCTTCAGCCTGTCATATGGTGATGCGTTAGTTGGCTTAAGTGCTTTGTTTTTCAGTCTTCATATCCTTTGCTGTGCATACTTTGTAATGCGTGGAAATCCTATCAGCATATCTGCGATACAATTTATGACCTGTGCAATAATATCTGCTGTTTTCGCAGTAATTATGGAAAATCCAAGCGTAGGTAAGCTTATTTCGGCTTTAGTTCCCATAGTTTACTGCGGTATCGTATCCGGCGGAATCGGCTATACGCTTCAGCTGGTGGCGCAGAGATACACAGATCCTACTATTGCATCACTTCTCATGAGCATGGAGTCGGTTTTTGCAGTAATAGCCGGAGTAATTATATTGCACGAGCAGATGACGGTGAGGGAATTATTTGGGTGCATCATAATGGCTGCAGCTATAGTTATGGTGCAGATACCTGCAAAGAAGGAACGAGATTAAAATATTTTTGGATTAATTTATTTAGGGCGGGAGCTAAAATCAGCCCCCGCCCTTTTGGCTATGAGTGTATATAGATGCTGAGCGTGTTTTGAACAGTATAACTTTGTACGATGATTATGATATAAAATATAAAAAATACTATCATTAATCCTGCGAATATGATAGAATAAATAAAATAATATATCATTAACTCTTCGGAGGATCAGAGTTTGGAAATTAATAAAAAAGACATCGAGAATTACCTTGCGGAAGTGAAAAGTGCTATTAATAATGGTAGATACAGAATTGATAGAAATTCCAAACGTCAAGGAAATATGGATTTATTTTTGAATTATATTATTGATGAAGAAAAAGCTAGGGAAATACTTTTAAGTCTTACAGCTATGGATTTTTCTATGATTTTGCAAAATGAACATAAAGGATTTGAACATGAAAAATTGTATGTTTTTGGTAAAGATGTTGTCCTTTTGGAAAGGATAGGAAATGAAGAAAAGACTGTTTCAATATATATAAAGTTTAATAAGCTTGAGAATTGTTATGTGATAGTAATTTCATTTCATGAGCAGAAATATCCACTTTCTTATTATTTTAGATGAAGATAGTTTAAACAGTCGGAGGAATTTTTATGGCAGAACGAAAAGATTTTTGCATAGAATGTAGAAAAGAAACGGAATACATTTTGCAAAAGAAAGCTGTTGTGAGAAATATTAGAAATAAGGATTATACGTTTGAAATCACTGTGGCAATTTGCACAATATGCGGAGAAGAAATGAGTGTTCCTGGAATTATTGATAAGAATATCCAAGAATTTGATGAACAGTATAGAAAAACGGAAGGTCTTGTATCAGTAGATGATATTGAAAAGCTCATGAAAATATATAGGATTGGTAAAACACCACTATCTTTGACATTGGGGTTTGGTGAAGTTACCATCACAAGATATTTGGACGGACAGATTCCATCTAAAGAGTATTCAGATGTTATTAAATCGGCGCTTACCTCTCCGGTATATATGAAACAGAAACTGTATGAAAATCGCGAAAAATTGACAGATGCAGCATACAATAAAGCATTGGAAGCAGCAAATAGCTTAGAGAGTCTTTTTTCTGTATCGGAAAAGATGCTGAGAGTGATTTCGTATTTATTTGATAAGCTTGAAGAAGTAACTCCACTTATGCTTCAGAAATTGCTTTATTTTATTCAGGGTATTTATTCTGCATTATATGGGAAAGCGATATTTATAGACGAGTGTAGGGCTTGGCTTCATGGACCGGTCTATCCGGAAGTATATGATCTGTTTAAGGACTTTAAATATAATCCTATAGATGATGCTCGTTTTGCGTTGTTTGAAGGAAACGATGACGCTTTGACTGATGATGAAAAAAGAGTAATTGATCTTGTCATAAATACATATGGGATTTATGGAGGAAAAACCTTGGAGAAAGTCACGCATAAGGAACTTCCGTGGATAGAATCAAGGAAGGGATATGGAGATGGTGTTCCTTCTAGCGTACTGATTCCTAAAGAACGCATGATGAAATATTATGCGGAAGTCAATAAAAGATATGGAATAAGTACTGAAGAGGGATTGCTGACTTATATTCATGATACATTGGCATAGGTTGAAATGAAATTAAAATATATGGAATATAATGAATTTAGGGCGGGAGCTGATTTCAGCTCCCGCCTTTTTGCTGTCACGAAACGCCCGTAGCGAAATCCTTCCACATTCCAGCTCGTGCCTTAACGGCGAGCTTCTTTCTACTGAGACTAACGTCTGAGACGATTCGCCTTGATTATGGCTCTTAGTCTCAAACGTAAGTCTCAGTACGAAATTGATCTCGCTTTGGCACTCGACACGAGAATGTTGCAGGAAGTTCGCAACGCGCGTTTCTGGGGTTTGAATACTAGTCTACGTATTCTTTTTGGATTTTGAATATAATTCAGAATATATATTAAGGTATTGGGAGAGTCTTGAGATTTCTTCAGTATCGTTTGAATTAAGTATCTGAATTATAGGCAAGGGAATTTTTGAGAGTACTTTGTCTTTATATGTACCTCTAATGAGATAGTCAAGGTTACACCCAAATAAGTCGCATATTTTTACAAGATTATTTAATGAAAGTGATGCACAGTCACGTTCTACATGGCTGATATGTTTTGGGGTTACATCTAATTTATCAGCTAGGGCTTCCTGTGTCATTTTGTTTGCACGTCGCAATTCAGCTATTCTTTTTCCAACACCGATTATATCATTATTCTTCATGATTTTTTTACCTTTCTATCATTTAGAGTATCCAAAGGTAAATTGTGTTTTAACTACTTGAATGGTTTAAAATACAATAAAAATTACACCTATAAGGTTTACTTGAGAAGAAAAAGATGATACAATTTCAGCATAAAGCGGGAAAAGTGCATACACAATGACTTAGGGATTGGAATATGGTTATAAATTATAGAAAAAGAGAGTGCTGCGCAACCTGTAAATATTGGCAAGGAAGAAAAGCAATTATAAAAAGTGGAATAAGTGGACTTGCAGATTTAGATATCAATCAAAAGGCTGAATGCAGTTATATCAATGTAAAAAAGACTATTCCTATGGCAATTTGTAAATACTATGATAAAGATTATCTGTATAAGTGAGATGTGCGTGGTTATAAAGGAGATGTGATGTTATATATTGTATTAGCTTATCTTTTATTTTTATGTATTTTTGCAATCCTGCCATTACCTGCACAAATCATATTGTTCATAACAAATATGTTCTTACCTGATCCTGTACCAATGCTTGATGAGGTTGTGATGATAATATCTATGATGCAGAAATTAGCATTCTTGGGAAAGGTAATGGATTTTACCATTGAACATCCACGTATCTATAAAGGTATTGTAATAATGATAATTGTTATTATAGCATTAGGCTTATCTATGCTTATTAAATATATTCTTCATTAGTTGATAGTAGTGCATGGAAAGAGGTGAAGATAATGGCGATGAACATTAATGTAAAAAATAGGAATTATTGTGCGATATGTAAATATTCTTCGGACATTACTGTTCATAAATATGATGTGAGAACGGGAATAATGTCAGTTGATAACAGCAAAGGATATTGTGAGATGAAAAGAAGGAATGTATTGCCAACGGCTAATGCATGTAATACTTTTGAGAGAAACTATCAATATTAATTGGAGTAAGAGTTTGACACAGGGAGGTGTGCTTATGTTATTTGAATTGGCAGGAGCGATATTAGGTGCGGCACTTCAAGATGTTCAAGAGGACAACAACCATGCTCGGCAAATGGAGAGTTATAACAGGCAAAGAGAAATAGAGCAGATGAGGATTCAGCAACAGATGGCTGATAATAAGGCGGCACGACAACATGAAACGACGATGGCTATTTTGAGTTGTGTGAATGCTTTCCTTCAGGCAGCGGGAACGGGTAACGATGCAAATGGGAATAATATACAGCGGTGAAAGGATGGATAGATATGCTGTTAGAAAAATTGCAAGATACTAATAAGAAAACTTATTTGAATTTTGAATTGTGTTTGGCAAATTCGGATGGCAATATGAGCGATGTTGAAAAAAGGCTTATAGATGCTCACTGTCTGGAAATGGGTATAGATAACAATGGATATAAGCCAAATAAGCCGGTTGATAATGTAATAGAGGACATCAAAGCCAATTTTAGCGAGAATGAGAAAAGAATAGCATATTTGGAGCTTGTATCACTTGCTTGTGTGGATGAAGACTATGACGATGAGGAAAGAAAGTTTATTAAGCATACACAGGAAGTATTTGGATTAAGTGATGAAACAGCCGATGAGGCGGAGCAGATTGTTACAAATCTACTTAAATATACGAAGATGCTGGAAAAATTTGCAGGCGTGGCATAACAAGTGTAAGTAATAGCTGTGGTGTGTATAGATTACAGTGCCACAGCTATTTTTAGCGTCGAGATTGCTGAAATACAGTGTCAGTTAAGATAATAGATGTATTTCTGACTGCTAGGAGGGGTCTCAATGTTTTGTATGAAATGTGGTGTTGAATTACCTGAAAATGCGCTATTTTGCTATAGATGTGGTCAAAAGGTAATACAGTTAAAAAACAATGATATAGATAAGCAAAAATCGGATTGTAATGCGATTCAATATGATTATGAACTGCTTGAAAATAAGCTCATTGAATTTAGGAACAGTGTAAATGATTTCATGCACACAATGGATAAATCATTTTATTCAATGACTCCGGATCAGGATGAAATGCTTACGGAAAAAAATAGAGTCAGATTCATTAGGGCACTCGAAATATGTAGATATCAATGGTATAAAAAAGAGATTGAAGAAAATTACCGTAGGATAGATGCTTTTATTTCAAGTGTCATGAAAAACTATGATGATTTTGGAATGGGATGTATTATCGTCGATAACGGAAAATGCTATGTCAGTAATTCCAGGTTAAAAGATACATTTACTAACAATGAATTTATGAGCATTAACGATATATATGATAATGCAGTTGCTGGTTTAAGGAGCTATGATTTTGAAGAAACATATAGAAAAGAAGCCATAGATGAATGGATATCGGGGTGGGGAGCAAAGTTTACTCTACCGATGTTTCGTTATAATCTTGTGTGGAGAGCATATTATTTAACAAATCCATATATTGTTTTATTTAATAAGGTTTTTGACAGACTTATAGAAGAAGTGCAAAAGCATAATGTCGATTATGAAGAAATTGAAAAAATGATAAGAAACAATTGCTTAAATGACTATGCTATAAACAATAAGGAAATATTGATAATTAATAAGAATTATGATGAGCCGCATCTCGAATTTAAAGTTATTGATCCTAATCCTGTTACTAAGGGTAAAGCATGTGCAGCTGATGTTTTGAATAGAAATGTAAAGTATAGAAGAGGCTTTGGACGTTCTGAAGAATTCGCGGCCGGTGGAAATTATGTCTGTTTTTCT
This sequence comes from Lachnospiraceae bacterium MA2020, assembly GCA_000746015.1. Taxonomy (GTDB): domain Bacteria; phylum Bacillota; class Clostridia; order Lachnospirales; family Lachnospiraceae; genus NK4A144. Next base: position 139,928 of record JQKK01000003.1, read on the forward strand.
GTTAAAATCGTTGTTCCGCTAAAAAACTTTAATATTAGATATGAAATATTGGATAATACAGGAGAATTCTTGCCTGATTTAAGCTATAAGTCACATGTAGAGGTGTCGTGGGGAGAATGGCTTAGTTCTAATGAAATCATGATAAAATGCTCGAAAAATTCGGAACAAGGATGGTTTAAGATGAAATTGTATATCGTGGAAATGCCAAGTGTGTTTGGATATATTAATCTATAGTTCTGAGGTATTTCTGGTTGTAAATATACGCTTTTGTGACTTTTCTTTATATTTGTGTAAGTAACGATTATATGGCGGGGGCTAAAATCAGCTCCCGCTTTTTTGCTGCCACGAAACACCTGCAGCGAAATATTCCCATATTTCGGCTCATGGCATGCAAGTATTCTTGATTTAAATGGTAATAAGTAGTAATAAAAAGTAATAAATAGTAATAGAAAATTTAAATGGTAATAAATAGTAATAAGTGCCCACACTTACACTATATTTCTGTAATTAACTTGTTATAATATAATCACAAAACATCACAAAGCATCACAAATATAAGACAAAAAACAATGATTTGAGCGGAGACGTAATGAACAAAAGAATACTTGGAAATGCTTTACTTTTACTGACAGCTTTTATCTGGGGAACGGCTTTAGTTCCCATAGTTTATTGCGGAATAGTATCCGGCGGAATCGGCTATACGCTTCAGCTGGTGGCGCAGAGGTACACAGATCCTACTATTGCATCACTTCTCATGAGCATGGAGTCGGTTTTTGCAGTAATAGCCGGAGTAATTATATTGCACGAGCAGATGACGGTGAGGGAATTATTTGGGTGCATCATAATGGCTGCAGCTATAGTTATGGTGCAGATTCCTGTAAAGAGGGAAAAAGAATAGCTTAACAATGCACACGATAAAATACACTTAAATTGTAGACTATTTGTTGGCGGGAGGGGTAAGATTAGAATAGATATTATGTGGACTTGCAGGCGGTTATCGAAAGTTTATGCAGCTAAAGTCATTCTCTCGATGGCTGGGGCTGGAATTCAGGGAACGAAGGATACTTGAGGTGCCTATGAAGAAAGATTTAGATCAGGATGAAGGTAATGTCAGAAAAATCAGCCTTAAAGAGCTTGCACAGGATGTTATCGGATTTCAGCCGGGCGAAGAACTGACAGCACGGCAGAGACACAGGGTGCCGGATAATTATTTTACGGTACTTGATGCAGGCCGGGATTTCCTGCTTTGGAAGAAACGCTATGGGCAGGCAGTAAGGTATCTGCCAAAGAATATCAGTGCACTCCTGCTTGAGATGGAAAAACTCGTTCAGAAGATGAATATGATGGCAATAGAAGACGGCTATGATTACAGTGTGCATTGCAATGAGTGTTATTTTGCCATGACGCAGGTAGGTAATCTGTCTTCGCAGATCAGTCATCAGCTCAATATGTTTTTGAAAAATGAGAAGCAGCTGCCTGAACTTCTTCCCTCACAGAGCACAAGGGAGCTCAATAATTTCGTTTCGCAGCTAAAGAAGCTTTCAAGTGCGAATCAGATGCTCATGAAAAGTGCGAAGATCTTTGAGAGCCAGCTTGAGCATGAGTTTTACGAAGGGTTAAAGAAATAATACGCCGGAGGTGCGTTTTATGAGGTGGGTAGTTGTAGTTGATGATGAAGAATACAACCGTAAGATGGTCAGTCGATTTTTGGGGAAAAAAGATTTTATGGTGACGGCATTGGAATCGGGGGAGGAGCTCTTAGATTATGTCGTTGAAAAAGGAAATCGTCCTGACCTTATCTTACTGGATATTCTTATGCCGTCGATGGACGGATTTGAAGTTCTTAAGCGTCTGAAGGTAGAAATACCATCATCAGAGGCAATTCCGGTAATCTTTTTGACCGGAGAAGTGGATGAAGAAGCAGAGATGAAAGGTTTGCGGCTGGGTGCTGAGGATTTTATCCGTAAGCCAATTTATCCGGATGTTCTTATTCACAGAGTGTCTCATATTATAGAGCTGGATCATGTACATAAATCCCTTGAACAGGAAATTGAATATAGGGCTGCAGAGTGTGAAAATCTGGCAAAACACGTAGTTGTGGCGCTTGCGGAAGCAATCGATGCCAAGGATAAATACACCAACGGTCATTCAGACAGAGTCGCAAAGTATTCTCAGGAGATAGCAAAGCGTTATGGCTATACTGAGCAGCAACAGGACGATATATATATGATGGGGCTTTTGCATGACGTTGGAAAAATCGGTGTGCCGGATGCGGTGATAAATAAGCCGGGAAGGCTGACGGATGAGGAATTTGCGGCAATCAAAGTGCATCCTATCATCGGAGATAAGATTTTGAGAAGTGTAAAAGAAATGCCGAAGCTGGCTATTGGCGCAAGATGGCATCATGAACGCTATGACGGCAGCGGCTATCCGGATGGTCAGAAGGGCGAGAAAATATTGGAAGAGGCGCGCATCATCGCCGTGGCAGACGCCTATGATGCCATGACCAGTCACCGAAGTTATCGTGATATCTTGTCACAGGATATTGTGAGAAGTGAGATTGAAAAGGGGAAGGGAACTCAGTTCGATCCGGTCTTTGCGGACATCATGCTGCAAATGATCGACGAAGATAAGGAATACTTGATGCATGAAGAATGAGATTGGTTCAAATAATAACAAGATCATATCAACGGCAATCGTGGGATGTATTATTGTTGCTGTTATATTGACAATTGGAACTTTGGCACTTGGCAATATAGCGGAACGGGATACACAGAGCGCGGTGCACAATGTAAGTAATCTGTATTTGAGTGAGCTGGCAGGTCGGCGCGAGCAGGTAGTTTCTGCAATTTTAAATGATTATATACATGATCTCGATACAGCGCTTGGGATGATCGATAAGGATGATCTCAGCAGTATTGAAAAACTCAAGATATATCAGCTTCGTATGAAGCAGCTGTATGAGCTGGATAAATTTGCATTTATCGATAGCGAGGGGCTTATATATACCTCTCGTGGTACGCGTTCCGATATTGACCAGTATCATTTTGATCATATGAATATTACAGAACCGGTGATAACCATCAAAAACCTTCATAGTAACGAGAAGAAGGTTGTTATTGCGGTTCCGGCGGATAACCTGCAGATTGAAGGCAGGACGCTTGTGGTCTGTTTTATGGAAATTGATATGGATACTATGCTTCGCAATGTGTCGCTTCAATCCAACAACAGCACTACCTTTTGTAATATCTATACCAGGTCTGGTGTTGCACTGACAAACATGGTGCTCGGAGGTCTGGCAAGTGAGAACAATCTGCTGTCAGCTATGAAAAATGCGAAATATGATCAGAGTTATTCATACGAAAAACTGGAGCAGGATTTCGCTTCAGGCGTCGGTGGTGTGGTGTCATTTAATTATAATGATATCAGCGAAACACTTTATTATGTGCCTGTACGCGGCACTGACTGGATGCTGACCTATCTGATAAGGGAAAGCGTGATAGGGGAGCAGATCAATTCTATTTCACACTCGATAATTGTGAGAAGCCTTGCTCAGTCGATACTTACAGCTATCGTTCTGGTAGGTATGTTTGTGCTGATCTTTATGCAGCAGAGACGGACGGCAGCGGCAGAGCTTGAAATGGAAGTCGCCGAGACGGAGAATCGTCTGAAACAGCAGGAATTGGAAGAGCAGCTTGCACTGCAGGAAGAGCTTTCAGATGCACTGAGGGCTGCGGAGGCTGCAAATCGGGCCAAGAGCGGCTTTGTTTCTAATATGTCTCATGAAATCCGTACACCGATTACGGCAATTTTAGGCATGAATGAAATGATCCTCCGGGAAAGCACAGATGAAAACATTCTTTCATATGCTGAGAATATAAACACAGCAGGCATGAGCTTGCTTGGAATCATTAGTGATATCCTCGATTTTTCAAAAATTGAAGCAGGACGTATTGAGCTTGTAGAAGACGATTATTCTTTAAGGGGCTTATTGAATGATCTATACAATTTGATGCAGTTTAGGGCAGAAGCTAAGGGAATACAGCTTAGAATTGAGGCGGATGCGGATCTGCCGCAATGTCTTCGCGGAGATGTGCTTCGTGTAAAGCAGATTATTGCAAATCTTTTGAGCAATGGCGTGAAGTATACGGATAAAGGCAGCGTTACGCTGAAGGTAACATGTGAAGAAAGAGATCCTGAGCATGTCAGAGTAAAGATCGCTGTAGCAGTAGTGGATACTGGAATCGGCATCAAAAATGAAGAGATGGAAAAACTTTTTACACCGTTTGACAGACTGGATTTTTCTCGCAATAGAAGTATTGAAGGCACAGGATTGGGACTTTCGATATCCAAGCAATTGCTTGAGGTCATGGATTCAGAGCTTCATGTATCGAGTGAGTATGGTAAAGGTTCAAGGTTTTTCTTCAGCCTCTGGCAGGGTGTGTCTGATGATACGGCATTGGGAGAATATGAACCGCAGTCAAAGTGCAGTGCCACGGCACACGATCGACGAAATAGCGATATATTTATCGCGCCGGGAAAACGCATTCTTGTAGTAGACGATATGCCGATGAATATACAGGTGATCACAGGACTTTTGAAGCGTACGCAGATGATCATTGATTCGGCTAATAACGGTAATGAGTGCATAGAAAAGTTTGGAAAGGCGGAGTATGACCTGGTGCTGATGGACTATCGTATGCCGGGCATGGATGGAGTTGAAACGCTGCATAAGCTGCATGAGCTGTATCCGGATAAGGCATCTCGAGTGCCGATCGTAGCACTGACAGCCAGCGCGATATTAGGAGACAGGGAGAAGCTTTTAGCTGAAGGATTTACAGACTACCTGTCGAAGCCGGTAAATATCACGAATATGGAAAATGTCATCCGAAAGTATGTTGAATCGGATGGCAGTGAAGTGCCGGAAAACGCTGTGGAAGTGGATTCAATATCGGATGATCCTGATGATGTGCTGGAGCGTGTACGGGAAATCAGAGGACTTGATTGCGATAGAGGCCTGGAATATTGCGGTGACGCGGAGGATTATCTCTTTGCGTTGCAGACCTTTAGTGAGTCTGTGGAGGAAAAGGCATTCAGATTGGAGGAGACGCTTCATGATGGTAAGATCGAAGACTTGATATTTCTTGTGCATTCATTAAAGAGCATGTCAAAATCAATTGGCGCGATAGGACTTAGTGAGAGGGCAAAGGACCTTGAGCAGATCGCCAGATCCGGGAATATTGATGGGGTTCGCGAAGAAGTGCCGAAATTTGTTAAGGTGTATAGGAGCCTCGGAGAGGACATCCTGTCACATGCCGGCCCGTACCTTGACAGATTCTGATAGTAAGGGGTAAAATCTTCTTTTAACGTAATGACGGAGGTTAATAATGGAGATTAAGCCATACTTCAGAAAAGTTAATTACTACGAGACAGACAGGATGGGAATTGTGCATCATTCAAACTATATCAGATGGTTTGAAGAGGCACGCGATGACTTCATGAGGCAGCTTGGAGTGCCTTACAGTAAGCTTGAGGAGAGAGGGATAATCATCCCTGTACTTACAGTTTCCGCAACTTACCGTAAGCATCTGACTTATGAAGATGATGTGAAGATACAGCTTCATTGCAAGAAGTTTACCGGTGTTAAATCGTACTTCGAATATGAAGTGTTTGATATGGAAGGAAATCTTTGCGTGACAGGTGAGAGCTCGCACTGTATAGTAAATAAAGAGCTGAAACCTTTCAGGTTTAAAAAAGAATTTCCTGATATATATGAGATTTTTGCTGAGGCAGCAGAGGAAGGACCAAAGCACTGGTGAAGAAAGTTATAATAATCGGTGGCGGAGCAGCGGGCATGATGTGTGCCTGCCATGCGGCAAAAAATGGTGCGCGCGTTGAGCTTTTTGAGAAAAATGAAAAGCTTGGTAAGAAGATTTTTATCACGGGAAAGGGCAGAGGAAATCTGACAAATGCGTCAGATATAGATGTAGTTTTTAACAGCATCTGCTCCAATCCTAAGTTTATGTATTCATCGCTTTACAGTTTTACAAATGATGATGCACTTAAGTTTTTTAATGATATAGGTCTTGGTACAAAGGTTGAGCGTGGAAACCGTGTATTTCCAAAGAGCGATCATGCTTATGAGATCACAGATGTATTGACTCGAGAGATGAAACGTCTTCAGGTAAAAATAAGGCTCTATACAAAGGTAGAGAGTCTTATAATTGTGAAGGACGCTTGTGAGGGCGTAGTTACAGCTGATGGCGAGAGACATATGGCAGATGCAGTAGTTGTGGCTACGGGTGGTTTTTCGTATCAGTCGACCGGCTCTACAGGTGACGGATATAAGTTTGCAGAAAGTGCCGGCATGAATGTTACGGACATTTCACCTTCGCTTGTACCATTTAATTGTAAAGAAAAGTTTGTTACAGAGATGCAGGGGCTTTCACTTAAAAACACCGGACTTGAGCTAAAACACGGCAAAAAGGTATTGTACAGTGATTTTGGTGAGATGCTGTTCACTCATTTCGGTGTGAGCGGACCTATGATCCTTTCTGCATCTGCAAGAGTTGCGAGAAAATTTTTTGGTAAAGAGCTCAGACTTGTGCTGGACTTAAAGCCTGCGCTTAGCGAAGAACAGCTTGATGCCAGGATTATCAGAGAGTTTGAAGAAAATAATAAAAAAGAGTTCAAGAATTCTTTAAGCAAGATGTTTCCGTCAAAAATGATCCCTGTGATCATTGAAAGATCTGGAATCGATGCAAATAAGCGATGCAATGTAATATCTCATGAGGAGAGAAAGCGTCTTGTGGAGCTTATCAAGAATTTTGATATGACAGTTACAGGCCTTAGGGATTATAATGAGGCAATCGTCACAAAGGGCGGGGTCAGCGTAAAGGATATCAATCCTGCTACGATGGAGTCAAAGACCTGCAAAAATCTTTACTTTGCAGGTGAAACGTTAGATATTGACTGTCTTACAGGCGGTTTTAATCTTCAGGTGGCATGGAGCACAGGAGTTGCGGCTGCAAGAGCAATAACAGAGGAGTGAAAAAGAAAATGAGCTACAATATAGCAATTGACGGACCTGCAGGAGCAGGCAAGAGCACAATAGCAAAGAAGGTTGCAAAAGATAAAGGTTTCATATATGTAGATACAGGAGCTATGTACAGAGCTATGGCTCTTTTTATGCTCGAAAAAAAAATCGATTTAAATGATGAAAAAGCTATTGCGGAAATGTGCAAATCAGCCGATATATCTATAAAGTATGAAGATGGGGTTCAGTGTGTATATCTCAATGGTGTGAATGTCAATGACAAAATACGTACTCCTGAAGTATCGGCAGCAGCATCAAAGACATCTGTGGTTGCAGAAGTAAGACAGAAGCTTGTTGAGCTGCAGCAGGAGCTTGCCGCTCATGAGAGCGTGGTAATGGATGGACGTGATATCTGCACCAAAGTTCTTCCAAATGCTGATGTAAAGGTATTCCTTACAGCCTCTGTTGAGGTTAGGGCCGAGAGACGTTATAAGGAGCTCATTGAAAAGGGAATGGAATGTGATCTTGAGGAAATCAAAAAAGATATTGCAGAGAGAGATCACAGAGATATGACAAGAGCAGAGTCTCCGCTTGTTCAGGCTAAGGATGCTGAGCTCGTTGATTCATCAAGCATGACTATCGATGAGGTTGTAGAAAAGATAAAATCTCTTTGCAAGTGACCAGGAGGAAGTTTTGAAGGTAATAGTAGCTAAGACTGCGGGCTTTTGTTTTGGCGTTAAAAGAGCAGTCGATACTGTGTATCAGGAAATTGAAAAAGGCGGAAAAATATATACCTATGGTGAGATCATCCACAATGAAGAGGTTGTAAAGGATCTTGAGAATAAGGGCGTGACTGTCCTTAATTCAAAAGAGGAGCTTGAGCAGCTTCAAGAAGGAACTGTTATCATACGTTCGCACGGTGTATCGAGGGATATATATGAGCTTATAAATTCAAAGCAAGGGCTCAAGCTTGTAGATGCAAGCTGTCCGTTTGTTGTGAAGATACACAAAATTGTGGAAGAAGAAAGCCGTAAGGGTAAGAAGATCGTTGTCATCGGAGATGAAAAACATCCGGAAGTCCAAGGTATTGTAGGGTTCTCAGACACACCCGTGACCGTTGTACAGACCAAGGAAGAAGCCGAGAATTTTGAGAATGATCCTTCCCAACCGGTATGTATCGTATCTCAAACAACATTTAACTTAAAAAAGTTTGAGGAATTAGTTGAAATCTTTAATAAAAAAGGTTATGATATAAATACTGTGAACACAATTTGCAGCGCTACGGAGCAGAGACAAAGTGAAGCCAGAGAGATTGCGTCCCAGGTAGATGCCATGATCGTCATTGGTGGTAAGCACAGTTCCAATACACGGAAGCTCTTTGAGATCTGTTCTGAAATGTGCCGTGATACACGGCTGATACAGACACTCGCTGATTTGGATTCGGGATTTCCTGATTCTACTTCTTGTGTAGGCATCACAGCCGGGGCATCAACCCCAAACTATATTATAGAGGAGGTTCAAAGTAATGTCAGAGGAACAGACTTTTGAACAGTTATTTAATGAATCATGCGCAAACGAGAGCATGAACATACGTATAGGAGAGGTGGTTTCAGGTAAAGTCATTTCCGTAAAACCGGATGAGATCGTACTGAACATTGGTGCCAAGGGTGATGGTATCATTACCAGAAGCGAATATTCTAATGATTCCAACCTCGACCTTACAACAGTCGTTAAAGAAGGCGACACAATGGAAGCTAAGATTCTCAAGGGTAAGGTAGGCGATGAGCAGATCATCCTTACATACAAGAGACTTGCTGCTGACAGAGGCAACAAGAAGCTTGAAGAGGCATTTGAGAATAAGGAAGTTCTTACAGCTAAGGTTGTTAAGGTACTTGACGGTGGACTTTCTGTTGTATATGAAGGCGCTAGAGTATTTATTCCAGCTAGCCTTGTTTCAGATACATTTGAGAAGGATCTTACAAAGTACGCAGGACAGGATATTGATTTCGTAATTACAGAGTTCAATCCTAAGAGAAGAAGAGTTATCGGTGATAGAAAGCAGCTTCTCGTTGAGAGAAAGGCTGAAAAGCAGAAGGAGCTTCTTGATAAGCTTCACGTTGGTGATATCATCGAAGGTAATGTAAAGAATGTAACTGATTTCGGTGCATTCGTAGATCTTGGCGATATCGACGGACTTCTCCACATCTCTGAGATGTCATGGGGACACGTTGAGAATCCTAAGAAGGTATTTAAGGTTGGCGATAAGCTCAGAGTATTCATCAAGGATATCCAGGGCGCTAAGATCGCACTCAGCCTTAAGTTCCCAGATGAGAATCCATGGCTTACAGCTATCGATAAGTATGCTGTAGGTACAGTTGTTAAGGGCAAGGTTGCTCGTATGACAGACTTCGGCGCATTCGTTGAGCTTGAGCCTGGTATCGATGCACTTCTCCATGTATCACAGATTGCTCGTGAGCACATCGAGAAGCCTTCAGATGCTCTTAAGACAGGCCAGGAAGTTGAAGCAAAGGTTGTTGACTTCAACGAGGATGATCGCAAGATCTCACTTAGCATTAAAGCACTTCTTAGCAAGGACGACCATGATGATGAGGTAGAGGAGTCTACAGAGGACTAATCTGCCGGAAAGAGGGGGATTATGGTTCAGGGTGATTATGAGCAATTCAAGAAGTCCATTCTTGCTTTAACGAAGATCAATCTGACGGCGTATAAGGAAAAACAGATGCGCCGTCGTATTGATACTTTGATTGAAAGAAATAAGTTTAAAGACTATGCCAGCTATGCTGATGGGCTTAAGACAGACACAAAGCTTTTTGATGAGTTTGTAAACTATATCACGATCAATGTTTCTGAGTTTTACAGAAATACTGATCAGTGGGAGCTTATGGATAAAGAATATATCCCGGAGCTTCGTAAAAAGTTTGGTGACAACCTTAAGATCTGGAGTGCTGCGTGCTCAACGGGTGATGAGCCGTATTCACTTGTAATGGCATTTTCAAGACACATTCCGCTTGATAAGATCAAGATTCATGCTACTGATCTCGATAAGACAGTTATCGGGAAGGCAAAGGTTGGTCTTTATAGCGCAAAGAGTCTGACTGGCGTTCCAAAGGATTTTAAGGACAAGTATTTTGAAAAGATAGGTCCATCTTTCCAGATTAAGGACGATATCAAAAAACATGTCGAATTCAAGGAACATAATTTGCTTAAGGATCCTTTCCCGACAAATTATGATTTGATTGTGTGCCGAAATGTTCTTATCTACTTCACTGAAGAAGCTAAGGATGAGGTATTCCGTAAGTTTGCAGCATCGCTGAAGATTGGCGGTTTCCTGTTTATTGGAAGTACTGAGCAGATCATGGATTATCGGTCTATGGGATTTGAAAGAAGAAATTCATTCTTCTATGAAAGAGTAAAGTGATATTTATAGCGGTAAGTAGGTTATCCTACTTACCGCTTAATTTTTTAAATAAAATTCTTACGTATTCTTCAATTATACTGCCATCAATATCTTTGGGCGTTATTTCAAAAAATGTTTCCTTTGTTTTATATTCGTTCTTAAAAATAGGGAGTGAAATATCGTTGTTGTAGAGAGGACCGAAGCAGCCCTCTTTTTTTACATAGCAGTTTTCTTTGGTACATTTTGTCTTTGAATCAGCATCTACATAAATACCCACAGACTTATGTATTACCTTGTCCTCAGCAGGCAGATAAAAATAATCCTTATAGTTATCGAAGAAATGTTTAAGAGTTCCGGTCAAAATTGGTACTTTTAGTGTGCCGTGAGAGTCTTTTACATGCAGATATATTGAGTCATTATGCATTGTATGTTCTACAGGCACGGGATGTTCGAGATTGAAATCTATGATCAGCTCAAAGGCTTCATTTCCTCTAAAATCTTTATATTGCTGTATCTGATAAGAATGATCATACGTTGCATTTGTAAAAATAGCCGGGTAAGCGAGTATAGGAAGGATATCAGCCATACCGCATATGTCGTCAAAATTATGCTGCAAAAGAAGCTGACGGTCCGTGAGCGAATGTGTTTCTGCAAAATGCTTAAAAACTTCAATGAGCTCGCCACCATTCATCTCATCTACTCTGTCTATATGCAGGAATGATTCGATTGATTTTTGCTTCATAGAATCAAGGCAAAATATGGGACGCAGAGGCTGTATTAATTTATAAATATCCAGATTGTCAGAAATACTACATTCGATATTATTGTGTTTACAACGTGTTTCGAAAAAGGGAATATCAAAGGCTTTTCCGTTAAAAGTGATGAGAGTATTGAATTGTGAAGCAAATTCGGATGCGTGTTTAAGGAGTGTATACTCATCATTGTTAGTTTCGGCTAAAAACTGACGAGATTTGAATATATTGTCGTCGTAATATACAAATCCTAAAAGATAGATTTTTGATGTATTTTTTGAGAGACCTGTTGTCTCAATGTCAAAAAACGCGTATTTATCGGTGTTTGCGGGTAGGTACTGACTTATTTTTTCACTTTTTACGTTTTGTAGGATGTTGTCAATTATTTCCATTTTTGATATAATTTCCTTGTGCTATTTTGTTAAATTGTGCCTATGTATAAATTGTATATTTTCACACACAGTTTGTTTCGAAACTTGTGCCTGTTTAACACAATATACGACTACATAATACACTAATACATAGTGCGCAATCAAGATACGCATGTGCAGCGTATCTTAAGAAATTGATCCACGTAATAGTTACAATGAATTTTTTAGAGGAAAGAGGGTCTGAGAATGTCACAGTATACTTTCAGCGGCGGCATTCATCCTTATGATGGCAAAGAGCTTTCAAAGGATAAGCCGGTCAAAGAAGTGCTGCCAAAGGGATTACTTGTATTCCCATTATCACAGCACATTGGTGCTCCGGCAAAGAGTGTTGTTGCTGTAGGAGACCAGGTAAAAGTCGGTCAGCTTATTGCTGAGGCTGGTGGATTTGTTTCAGCTAACATTTTTTCAAGTGTCAGCGGAACTGTTAAGGCTATTGAGCCACATCGCGTAGCAACAGGCGGAATGGTTCAGTCTATCGTTATTGAGAACGATGAAAAGTACGAGGAGGTAGAGTACGCTCCTGCAAAGCCATTAGAGCAGATGTCTAAGGAGGAGATCGTACAGGCAGTAAGACAATGGGGTGTTGTAGGAATGGGTGGTGCCGGATTCCCTACAGCTGTTAAGCTTGCGCCAAAGAATCCTGAAAAAATAGAGTTCGTGATCGCAAACTGTTCAGAGTGTGAGCCATATCTTACATCTGACTACAGGAGAATGGTTGAAAATCCTGAGCTTGTGATCGGCGGTATCAAGTGTGTGCTTAAGCTCTTTGATAATGCAAAGGGTATCATTGCCATCGAAGATAATAAGATGGATGTTATCAAGAAGATGCAGGAGCTTACAGCAAACGAGCCACGTATCGAGGTATATCCGCTCAAGACAAAGTATCCACAGGGTGGTGAGCGTCAGCTTATCTACGCTTGCACAAAGCGTGCCATCAACTCTAAGATGCTTCCGGCTGATGCGGGATGTATCGTTGACAACTGCGAGACACTTGTTGCTATCAACAAGGCAGTTACAGAAAATAAGCCAACTCTTCATCAGATAGTTACTATCACAGGTGATGCGGTTAATGATCCAAGGAACTTCAGAGTTCGTTTTGGAACAAACTTCCGTGATCTTCTTGATGAGGCAGGCGGGCTTAAGGGTGAGCCGGAGAAGTATGTATCAGGCGGTCCTATGATGGGATTTGCAGTATTTGATCTTGATTTCCCTGTTGTAAAGACTTCATCAGCCCTTCTGTGTCTTATGCATGATGATGTTATCCATGCTACACAGACTGCATGTATCAATTGTGGAAGATGCGTAGAGGCATGTCCGGAAAAGCTTATTCCTTCACAGCTTGCATCACACGCTGAGCATGAGAATTATGCAATGTTCAATAAGCTCTTTGGTACTGAGTGTATCGAGTGTGGATCCTGCTCTTATGTCTGTCCTGCAAAGAGACAGCTTGCACAGGCGATCAAGAGCATGAAGAAGCTTGCTATAGCTAAGGCTAAGGAAGAAGCAGCCAAGAAGGGTGGTGACAAGTAATGGCTGAGGAAAAGAAGCTGTTAAATGTTACTTCAAATCCGCATGTCAGAGACAAGATCACCACACAGGACATTATGCTCTTAGTGATCCTTGGTCTTATGCCTGCTACGATTTTTGGAGTATACAATTTTGGATTTTATGCACTTGCAGTTTGCGTAGTTACAGTTGTTTCTGCAGTATTTTGGGAGTTCCTCTGGGATAAGCTTATGCACAAGCCGGTTTCAATCTTTGACGGCTCTGCAGCTTTGACAGGACTTTTACTTGCACTTAACATGCCACCTCGTATCGAGCTTTGGGTATGTGTACTTGGTTCATTCTTTGCGATTATTGTTGTAAAGATGCTCTTTGGAGGTCTTGGACAGAACTTCATGAACCCGGCTCTTGGTGCAAGATGCTTCCTTCTTATCTCATTTGCAGGTCGTATGGCTAATTTTGCATATGAGTCAGTATCAGGTGCAACACCTCTTTCTGCTCTTAAGAACGGACAGGTTGTTGACAACTTTGCAATGGTAGTTGGTAATGAGATGGGTACAATAGGTGAGACAAGCGTTATCGCTATTGTGCTCGGCGCATGTTTCCTTATGCTCTTTGGAATCATCGACCTTAGGATCCCTGGCACTTACATCCTTACATTTACGATCTTCTGGATCATATTTGGCGGACACGGTGCAGATCCATATTATCTTACAGCACAGCTTGCAGGTGGCGGACTTATGCTTGGTGCTTTCTTCATGGCAACAGACTATGTTACAAGTCCTATCACTACTCCGGGTAAGATAATCTATGGTGTTATACTTGGTATCCTTACAGGAGTATTCAGAGTATTCTCATCAGGTGCAGAAGGCGTATCTTACGCGATAATTATTTCAAACCTTCTCGTACCTCTTATCGAGAGAGCAGCACCTCTTAAGTGCTTTGGCTATGTAGAGCCTAAGAAGGGAGGTAATGCTTAATGAGTAAGGAGATTAAAAATACAGTAATTATCACAGTTTTTGCGGTAATTTCCGGTTTCGTTCTCTCACTTGTACATGGTGTTACATCTACTGTTATTGATGCCAGAAAGCAGCAGGAGCTTAGAGAAGCTTATGCACAGGTTCTTGCTGAGGCAGCAGATTTCAAAGATATGGAGATTGAAGCTCCTGTTGTAGATGATGAGCACAATGCACAGATTGAGTCAGCTCTTGAAGGTGTTGATGCTTCCGGAGCAACTGCCGGTTATGTTATCAATGTGACATCACATGGCGGATACGGCGGAGATATCAGTTTTTCAATGGGTATCAAGGCAGATGGCTCTATCGAGAATATCTCTATCACAGCTATTTCAGAGACACCTGGTCTTGGTATGAGAGCACAGACTGAGCCGGATTTCCTTAATCAGTTCAAGGATCAGTCAACTGACACTGAGTTTGTTGTTAAAGACAATATTCAGGCAATCTCAAGTGCGACATTCACATCAAAGTGCCTCACAAATGGTATTAATGCTGCCGCAGCTTTCTACAAGAATAATATAGTGGGAGGTGCAAACTGATGAAACCTAATACACCAATAGAAAGATTATTTAATGGTATTGTCAAGGAAAATCCTACACTTGTTATTATCCTTGGAATGTGTCCTACACTTGCTGTTACTACTTCAGCAATGAACGGTATCGGTATGGGACTTTCAACCACAGCGGTGCTCGCACTTGCTAACCTTTTCATTTCTCTTTTGAGAAAAATTATTCCGGATGAGGTTAGAATCCCTGCATTCATCGTAGTTATCGCATCATTCGTTACTATGGTAGACATGCTTATGGATGCTTATACACCGGATCTTTATAAGCAGCTTGGAATTTATATTCCACTTATCGTTGTTAACTGTATCATCTTTGGTCGTGCTGAGGCATATGCATCAAAGAATGGTCCTATAGAGTCACTTTTTGATGGTATCGGTATGGGACTTGGATTTACATGCTCTATCACTGTTATCGGATTTATCCGTGAGTTTATCGGAGCAGGTTCCGTATTTGGACACCAGATTGGTAATCTTCCTGATTACATGCCTTCAATCTTTGTAATGGCTCCTGGAGCTTTCATGGTACTTGCAACACTTATCGTTATAAGAGCAAATATCATTAACCATATCGAAGCAAAGAAGGGATGCAGACTTCCTGTTGAGCATACAGACGAGCCTGGTGCACAGTGCTCAGGATGTGCTTTCATTGGAAGCTGTGCCGGAAAGTTTGCTAAGTATGAAGCAGAGTTTAAGGAGGGCAAGAAATCATGAATAGCCAGTCATCAATTATTTATATCATGGTGTTCTCAATCCTTATAAACAACGTAGTATTGAGCCAGTTCCTTGGAATCTGTCCTTTCCTCGGAGTTTCTAATAAGGTTGAGACTGCAGCAGGTATGGGAGGCGCCGTAATCTTCGTTATTACAATAGCTTCTGCGATTGCCGCTGTTATATATCAGTTCATCCTTGAGCCTTTTGGACTTAGCTATCTGAATACAATAGTTTTCATTCTTGTAATCGCAGCTTTGGTTCAGCTCGTTGAGATGTTTTTGAAGAAATCAATCCCATCGCTTTATAAAGCGCTTGGTGTTTATCTTCCACTTATCACAACAAACTGTGCAGTTTTGGGTGTAGTTCTCCTTAACGTACAGAATGGCTTCAACATTTTACAGAGTATCGTGAATGGATTTGCTACAGCATGTGGCTTCGCTATTTCACTTATCATCATGGCTGGTCTCCGTGAGAAGATGGAGTACAATGATATCGCAAAACCTGTAAAGGGAATGCCATTTACAATGTTTACAGCAAGTCTTATGGCTATAGCATTTTGTGGATTTGCCGTGTTGAAATAAGAGGGAAGGTGAGAAATCTATGTCAGGAATTATTACAGCAACTGCCTGCGTTGGCGTTGTCGGACTGCTGATAGGTATCTTTCTTGGTATTGCCGGCAAAAAGTTCGCAGTAGAAGTTGATGAAAGAGAGACTGCAATCCTCGGTGTCCTGCCTGGTGCAAACTGCGGCGGATGTGGATATGCAGGATGTGCTGCTAATGCACATGCGATAGTAGAAGGCGTTGCTTCAGTTGACAGCTGTCCTGTAGGCGGAGCAGCCTGTGCTGCAAAGATTGCTGCTATCATGGGACAGGAAGTCAGCTCAGAAGCTCCTAAGGTTGCTTTTGTAAAGTGCTCAGGTACATGTACTAAAGCAAAGAACCAGATGAACTATGTAGGTCAGATGGATTGTAAGATGCTCAGTCAGGTGCAGGGCGGCGGTCCTAAGGCTTGTTCATATGGATGTCTTGGCGGCGGTACTTGCGTACGTGTCTGCAAGTTTGATGCTATCCATGTTATAGATGGTATAGCACAGGTAGATCCTGAGAAGTGTGTAGCATGCGGTCAGTGCGTTGCTAACTGTCCTAAGGGCATGATCGAGCTTAAGCCAAAGGCTAGCAAGTATGCTGTTGGATGCTCTTCTAAGGATAAGGGACCTGCTGTTATGAAGGTCTGCAGCGCTGGATGCGTAGGCTGCGGTCTTTGCGAGAAGAACTGTAACTTCGATGCTATCCATGTTGTTGACAACATTGCACATATTGATTATGATAAGTGCAAGAGTTGCGGTCTTTGTGCAATGAAGTGCCCAAAGAAGGTAATTCAGAGGCTTGATGGTCAACCAATACCAGAGCCAAAAGCACAAAAGGCGGTAGGACAATAATGAAAAAATTTCAAAGCATGTTAACTGTTTTGATTTTTGCTGTGTCTATAATGACGGGCTGTGCTAAAAAAGCACAGCCCGTTTCTAAGTCTACAGTACTTCTCGACACAGTAACAACAGTTACGATCTATGATGGTTCAAGTGAAAAAATCATTGATGGAGCATTTGAGCTGTGCAAAGACTATGAGAATCTTATTTCTGCAACAATTCCAACATCTGATATCGGAAGGATCAACGCTGCAAAGGGTGAAGCAGTAGAGGTTTCTGATGATACGATCGCTATCTTAAAGAAAGCTATCGAGTACTCAGAGCTCTCTGATGGAGCATTTGACATTACGATCTATCCTGTTTCAAAGCTTTGGGATTTTAGGACGGGTAAGAAAGAAATACCGGATGCTGATGCTATTAAGGAAGCGTTGAAGCATGTAGACTATCACAATATCGAGATCGATGGCAACAATGTCAGGATGAAGGACAGTGAGGCAGAGATCGATCCGGGTGGAATCGGCAAGGGTTATATTGCTGATAAGATGAAAGAATACATGATGTCTAAGGGAGTAAAGAGTGCTATAATAAACTTAGGCGGAAATGTACTTACCATAGGGAAAAATCCTAACGGAAATCCATTTAAGATAGGTATTCAGAAGCCGTTTGGCGAGCCTCAGGAAGTGCTTACAGCGTTTGAAGCAGAGGATCTGTCAATAGTAAGCTCGGGCAATTATGAAAGATACTTTATCAAGGATGATAAGATTTATCATCATATATTGGATACAAAGACAGGATATCCGGTGGAGAGTGGTCTTAACGGTGTTACTGTCATTACAGATAAATCTGTTGATGGAGATGCGCTCAGTACATCCTGCTTTGCTCTTGGAGAGGAGAAGGGAGCAGAGCTTTTGTCAAAATTAAAAGGGACTGTAAAAGAAGCTATATTTGTTGACACTGATAATCAGATAACCAAGGTTGAGTAGTTTTACATATGAGGGGGAAATGCATGTCAATGCTTAAGGGAGATTACAGGGAACATAAGAGTAGAATGAGTTCCAGGATTAAAATGGTGCTTGGCAGTGTTACAGCTATTGCAGCGATAGTTATGGTGGTAGCTGTGACCATATTGGCAAATCAGAAGCCGAATCGGCATGTAGCGGCTGAAAAGGCAGCCGATACAACTGCAGCTGAGGCTCCGGCTGCCAAGACTGAGATTTCATCTAAATGGGAGACTTTGGACAGCTCTAATAAGAAAACGAGTGATCAGCTTAACTTTTGGCACATGTACGATGAGGACGAGGAAAAGACAACTGTAGTTCCTGAGAGCAAGAAAGAGCTGAAGGATGATAAAGTTGAGGAACCTCTTCCAGAAGAAACGGTATCGGATAATGAGTCTTTGTCAGATAACGAGGCAGAAGAGGGGATAGATCTTTCAGCGCAGAGTCTTTCAAGAAATTCTATTTCGGGAAATTTCTTTGATCAAAATGAGCTGTCGGTTGGTGAGCCGAGCTTTGTTCCTATCATCAGTGAGCTCAAGAAAAATACATTGCTTAAAGAAAATTTCAGGATGAATGGCATTTTCAAGGAATATACTGTTAATGAGGCTAAGACGTCATATACGGGCATAGATGTTTCAAAGTACCAGGGTGATATTGACTGGGAAAAGGTCTCTGAGAGCGGAATTGATTACGCTATGATCAGGATGGGCGCCAGAGGCTATACAAGCGGCAAGATAATCGTCGATGATCATTTTGATAAAAATATGGCTGGTTGCTCTGAAAATGGCATTAAGACAGGAATATACTTCTTCTCGCAGGCTGTTACTCCGGAAGAGGCAATCGAAGAGGCAAATTACTGCGTAGCAGCTATTCAGAATTATAAAGTGGAATATCCTATAGTGTTTGACAGCGAGGAGGTCGTAAATGATTCCTACAGGACGCAGAATATTCCGCCAAAGCAGATGTCAGCAGTGGCGCAGGCGTTTTGTAATACGATCTCTATGTATGGCTACACGCCTATGATAGCAGCTACAAAGAAGCAGTTTGCAAGCCGTTTTGAGATAGGCGATATAGAGGCTTATGATTGGTGGCTGTTTGACACGGATGAAACTACTGTTTTTCCTTACAGGTTTAATATGTGGCAGTATTCCAAGACTGGCAGCATCGAGGGAATAGTAGGTGCTGTAGACCTCGATATCTCATTTATAGATTATTCTGCCAAATGAGAGCGTATGAGCTCCATAAATTTTTCAGGTAATGTTATAGAAGAATAAATATCAGCATAGCTGGAAGCGGGGATGTGTTCAATGAAATTTGAATACATCCTTTTCTTTTTTAAAGAAGTCTTGGACAGCATGTCTATAGCCTTGTTTACAGCGATCGCAGCCGTATCTTCGCTCTCGAAGGTTCCTAATGAATAATTGCCGTTAACATGTATTTTGGCCTTGTAGAGGGTGTCAAACTTCTTGGTGACCTTCTCTACGCCATAATATTTGTTTATGATCTCTATATTTTCATATCTATAGTCTGTATCATCTCCATTTAAGAAGCGATAATCACGGTCTTTTACTGCAAACGGACGGATTCCGTAGCGACTTGAAAGGGAAACCTGCGCTCCATAATTTTCACAGAAAAAATGTTTTCCACGAGCCTGTATACGATGCTGGGAATAAAAAAACAGATCATCAGTATCAAATTTAAATACAACTTCAGGGGAAAAATAATAAAGAAAATATTTTTTACGTAAATATATAGGTGTCTTAAAATAGACATTATTATCTCTGAAGTTGATTAGAGTTACCCAGATTGAAAAATTTAAGATATTGTTATCAGAATAATCCTCTATGCCAAGACGCCCTTTTAAAACCTCTGAAGCAGCGATATACATTGAGTTTGCCGCCGATTCAGAGGGACTTGATCCGAGACTTATATGTTTATTTTTATAGGTGATGGAAGCCCTAAAATAGGTACTTCCGTCCAATTTTACTGTTTTGTATGCACCATTCATTGTTTAAAACCACCAATACAATTTGTTAAATAACAGTTTATCATATTGGTAAGTTTAAAACAAATTTTAATTGATATGCAAAATAAAGTGTGACACTTATCACAAAAAAGAAATTAGAGTGTAACAATTCCTTAACAAAAGTTTAGCTTTGTGTTAAAATACTAAATTGTTGGGGAGCACGCGACTGAAACGTCGGTGCTATGGGATGTATTTTTTAGTTTTATAATTTAATTAAGCGAGGTTTTATGGTAGCAAACAGTAAGAAACTCAGAAACGTACTTGGTATTGCAGGCGTATGCTGTGCGACAACCATTGCCATTTCCATGGGCAGTACAGTTGCAGCACATGCAGAGGAGCAGGCAGCACCGGCAGCAGAGTTCTCTAAGTATGTTGAGGACGTAACTGACAATACGGTTGATGCTGTATCACTTACAGCAGGGGTTGAGTCCACTCTTAATGTTTCTGACAGTGAAACTAAAGTTTCAGTTGAGAAAGTTATTGAAGAGTCTGGTGATACTAACGGCGCAGATGGCGAGACGCTCATCGACCGAGTAGAGAAGTCAGAGTCAGTTTCTGGCAATGATATCGATACAGAGGAGCAGGAGAGCTCTTCTCTAGAGAACAACGATGAAGCAGAAGCTGCAGAAGTTGAAGAAGTTGCGGAAGTAGAAACTGAAGAAAAAGCCGAAGAGATTGCAATTCAGGATACTGAAGATGCAACGATTAAGGCAGACGAGGAAGCAAAGAAAGAAGCAGATGCTAAGGCCGAAGCTGAGCGCAAGGCAGAGGAAGAACGCGCAGCCGCAGAAGAAGCAGCGCGCGTAGCTGCAGAAGAGGCAGCAAAGGCAGAAGCAGAGCGTGCAGTTGCAGAAGAAGCAGCAAAGGCAGAGGCAGAGCGTGCAGCTGCAGAAGAGGCAGCACAGGCAGAAGCAGAGCGTGCAGCTGCAGAAGAAGCAGCAAAGGCAGAGGCAGCAGCAAAGGCTGAAGCAGCTGCTCAGGCTCAGGCACAGCAGCCTGCAAATGCGGCAGGTCTTGATAATGCGGATTTCCTTGCACTTTGCAAGATAGTACAGGCAGAAGCAGGTACTGAATCATATCAGGGAAAAATAGCAGTAGCAAATGTTGTACTTAACAGGGTTGCTAATCCAAATTTCCCGTCTGATGTTGAGTCAGTGATCACACAGCCTGGTCAGTTTTCTCCAGTAAGAAATGGCCGATATGCTATTTCTACACCTAGTACTGAGACTGTAGATGCTGTTAATGCAGCTCTTTCAGGTACAGATTACTCTGGTGGCGCACTTTATTTTAAGCGTTCTGCCAGTGCTTCATGGGGAAACAAAGTTCTTCTCACATGCATAGGAGCACACGGATTCTATCGTTAATATGGTAAAAGCAAGTTCATTTTGTGGACTTGCTTTTTTTTTGATTTTGTGCTTTAATCTATGAAAGCGTGATGGATTAATACTGTTTATTCGGAGGGCAGACATGAATTTGATGTATAGGAGTACTAGAGATTCAAAAGTAGCAGTGAAGGCATCTGAGGCCATTCTTAAAGGTCTTTGTGACGATGGCGGATTATTTGTTCCGGAGAGGATACCTGCACTTCAGAAGACTACGAAAGAGCTTTCAGAGATGGACTACAGGGCTGTTGCCTATGAAGTTATGAAAGAGTTCATCACTGATTTTACTGAAGAAGAGCTTAAGACATGCATAGCAAATGCTTATGACGAGAAGTTTGATACTGAAGAGATCGCTCCGCTTACTTTTGCTGATGGAGCATATTATCTTGAGCTGTTTCACGGTCGTACGATCGCTTTCAAAGATATGGCCCTTTCAATACTTCCACATCTTATGATCACATCAGCTCGTAAGAATGATATTAAAAATGATATAGTTATACTTACAGCGACATCCGGAGATACAGGAAAGGCTGCTCTTGCAGGTTTTGCAGATGTTAAGGGCACAAAGATTGTAGTATTCTTCCCAAAGGATGGCGTAAGCAACGTTCAGAAGCTCCAGATGATCACTCAGAAGGGTGATAATACAAAAGTAGTTGGAGTTGATGGTAACTTTGATGATTGCCAGACAGGTGTTAAGAAGATGTTTGGCGATGAGGCACTCAAGAATGAGATAGCAGGTAAGGGATACCAGTTCTCAAGTGCTAATTCTATTAACATCGGAAGACTTGTTCCACAGATCGTATATTATGTGTATGCATATACAAGGCTTGTAAAGAACGAGCGCATCGCAGATGGCGATAAGATGAATGTAGTTGTTCCAACAGGTAACTTTGGAAACATTCTTGCAGCATATTATGCAAAGAAAATGGGACTTCCTATCGGAAAGCTCATCTGCGCTTCAAATGAGAATAAGGTTCTGTTTGATTTCTTTGAGACAGGCGTATACGACAGAAACCGTAAGTTCATCCTTACATCTTCTCCTTCAATGGATATACTTATCTCAAGCAATCTTGAGAGACTTATATTCCATCTTACAGGTGACAATGCTGAGGCAACTGCAAAGTTCATGGAAGAACTCAAGAGCAGTGGAAAGTATGAGATCACACCTGAGATGAAGGAAGGACTTAAGGATTTTGCAGGTTTCTATGCATCAGAAGATGCTACTGCTGAAGTGATAAAGAGCCTTTATGAAGAAACAGGATATGTTATTGATACTCATACTGCAGTTGCAGCAAGTGCATACAGACAGTATTGCAAGGCTACTTCTGATGAGACTGCTACAGTTATCGCATCTACAGCAAGCCCATTTAAGTTTGCACGCAGTGTAATGACTGCTATAGACAAAAAGTATGATGAGCTTGGCGATTTTGAGCTTATCGATGAGCTTTCAAAGATTGGAAATGTAGCTATTCCTGAAGCTATCAATGAGATCAAAAACGCAGATATCCGTCATAAGACAGAGTGCAGCGTTGAGGATATGAAATCTACAGTTCAGGATTTTCTCAGATAATAAAGAAAGAGTAGAAGGCGTTTGACCTTCTACTCTTTTTACTATTCTGCAAAAACAAAACAAATAGAACCAAAATTAAAATCTATTGGGATAATGTTTATAATTTTCCCATCTAACGATGGTTGAAATTCCGGATGAAAAGTAGGAGGAGACAAAGAACACTCCTTTTTTTCTTCATTGGAAAGTTTTACAACAAAAAGCCCATTCTGCATGTTCAGGAAATCTGCCGCTATCTCATCAATTACTTCGGAACCCTCTTCAAGTTCCATCTGGGAATACTTAACTGCAAACTTCAAAATTGCATCTGGAGATCCGTATATGGCAGTTATTGCTTCATATTCTCCAATTATATTTTGAAATATATAACAATTGGATGGTAGTTCCTGGATGATACGTGTAGGCTGAGAAGTAAAAGATCCTTCTACAAAGCGGCTAAGAGTAGCTGTAAGCTCTGCTGAGTAAAGGTCTTTTAATCCCATTAAGAATCACCTCCGAGAATATGTGAAAGTGCCTCGCGTATCTGCTCTGGTGTGGTAGGCTTTTGAAGAAAGTCACGCGCACCCGCTTTTATGGCTTCACGGAGATGGAGCTGGGTACCGACTGAGGATACCATTATGACATATGCATCCTTGTCATAGTTGCATATTTCACCGGCAGCACTAATACCATCCATGACTGGCATGACGATATCGAGAAAAACAACATCTGCCTTTTTCTTTTTATATGCGTCAACGGCCTGTTGACCATCCATGACTTCGGTGACGTTCTTGCAACCAAGCTTAGTCAATCCGTCGTGTAGATTTTTTCTTGCAAGCAAAGAGTCATCACAAATAATCACGTTCAAGTCTTGTATTTCCATAATGAGCACCTTCCCTTCGAAAAATCAATACAATTCATAACTATTTTATAATAAAAATACGCTATTTTCAATTTGATTTATGGCAAATTTGCCAATAATATGGTATTATTTAATAAACATAATATGTTTAAAAATAAAAACAATCGCAATCACTGAAAGTAGATATATGCGATTTTAGGTAGGAGTGCTTTTAAAATGACTGGTAAGGATATGAATTTACTTTTTGACATTATAGAGATATTGGCCGGAGGTTATATCCTATACAATGCTTTTAAGATGAAAAAGAGTGGAGAACTTGAGGGAACAGGACTTGTAGGCAGGAATATAAATCCTTTTACAGCAAGAGATGTAAAAGGTTTTATTAATTTTATGTTTCCGTTTTATATGGTATGTGGATGGATCTTTGTGATCTGTGGAGTTTTCATCGGCTTTATGGATTTCCAGGGAACAGCTACTCAGGAAATGCAGAGGATAGTAACGGCTATAATGCTTATAAACTGCATATTTTTTGCAGTAGTTACAAAACGGGGACAGGATAAATATCTTGTATAAAGTTGGTATTATATGAATTTATTCATGAGGGATTCTAAAAAGAGTATCAAAGGGGTTTATGTGGTAAGGCATATTATATGTCTGGCCTTTATTATTGTACTTTGCGTGGCAGGTGCTTATTTTAGACAGGTTTCGACGCAAGGGGCTGAGCGGAAGGGAAACGTGCTGTTTTTAAGTGGATTTTCACCGAAGTATTTTGGCTGTGCAGAGAAAATAGATGGCATCGCAGAGGGATTATATGATATTGGAGCTGAGTTTGATGTAGAGTACATGGACTCTCTTAGGTATGACCGAAAAGACAATATAGACAGTTTTCGTGAGAGATTGAATTTTAAGCTTAGAAATCTTGCAAAGTACAATGCGATAGTCGCATCTGATGATGAGTCGTTGAGCTTTATCATAGACAATCAGAAAGAGATGTTTGATAAGATACCGGTGTTTTTCTATGGTGTAAGCTCTACAGACAGGGTTATGAGGTCAAATAGAAATCCTTTTGTAAAGGGTGTGGCTGATGAATATTCACTTGTGCAGAACATCAGACTGGCAGAAACGCTTAATCCTGACATACGCAGGATAGTGCTTCTTGCAGATGATACTATAGGCGGTTTCAGCAAAAGGGAGCGGTTTGAATCATTAAGGGCAGAGTATGCTAAGATCAAATTTGAAGTGGTAGACAGTTCTTCATATACATTTGATGAGCTTCAAAGTCTTATAGAAAGCTTTGATGCAAAAGATACGTCGGTCATATTTGAGGGAATGTGTCATGACAGAAATGGGAAGTACTACGATGCTTTTGAGCAAATTCAGTTTCTTAAGGAATTTTGTCATGCTCCTGTTTTTTCAAGCAATCCGGAGCTGGTAGGAGAGGTTGCTGTCGGGGGATATGCAATCTCTTATTATGAAGCGGGAAAGATTATGTCGCAGGCAATTGGTGAAGTGCTTGACGGAGTTGCAATAGGCAATGTCAAGCTCGTCAACAATGTGCCTTATTATTATCTTTTTGACTATGAAAAGATGCGTGAGTTTGGCTATACCATGGCGGCACTTCCGTCAGATACGGTATACATGAACAGCTATTCAAAAGATCCTATAAAGAATAAGTATGTTATCTACGGTCTGGTCGTTGCGCAGGCTATATTGTTTATAGGGATAATAGTATTTATTGTCTGGTTCCGACGTCGTCAGAAGATACATATTGAGCTTAAAAAATCACGTGACAGTCTCATTGAGTCTGAGAGCAGACTACAGGTCCAATATGACAGAATGGAGTATATCGCAACTCATGATTATCTTACCGGTCTTTTGAACAGACAGACTTTCATGGATAAGATGGCAGCCGAGCTCATAAGCAAGGATAACGCTGCTTTTATAATAATCGATGTCGATGACTTTAAGGAAATCAATGATACTATCGGTCATCATTACGGAGACGAGCTCTTAAAGCAGATAGCAGACCGGATAGTTAGGCTCAGCCCAAAAGATTCCACAGCTTCGCGCTTTGGTGGGGATGAGTTTATTGTCTGCGTGAACAGACTTGATACAGAAGAAAAACTGAATGAATATATTGATAAATTTCAGTATATGATGCACCAGAAGTTTGTTGTAAATGGAAAAAACACTTATTTAAATTTCAGCTTGGGTGTAACTATGTATCCGCGTGATGGAAGCGTGATAAATGATCTTGTTGCTAATGCGGACCTTGCACTTGCGACAGCCAAGACAAGTGGCAAGGATATATGTTCAATTTTCCATGAGTCAATGAAGATAGAGGCAAAAAAGAAGAAAGAGATAGAAGAAAGCCTTCGCCGTGCGCTTGTAAATGATGAGTTTGAAGCATATTATCAGCCGAAAGTGGCATGCGACTCACATAAAGTAATAGGATTTGAGGCACTTATAAGGATCAAAGGCTCTGAGACAGGTCCTTCTGAGTTCATTCCGATCGCAGAGGAGACAGGTCTGATCATGCCTATAGACAGATGGATCACTAAAGAAGTGATATCTCAGCTTTCTGAATGGAAGAAGATGGGGCTTGCCAATGTGCCGGTTTCTGTCAACTACTCGGTAAAGCAGCTTAGAGATAATGGATTTGTAGACTATGTTGCCTCACTTTTGAGTACTTATGATGTAGAGCCTGAGCTCCTTGATTTTGAGATCACAGAGGGTATCCTTTTGGAAGAAGGCGAAGAGACCAAGACTTTTTTGGATACCATGCACGATATGGGCATAAGTTTTTCACTTGATGACTTTGGAACTGGCTATTCTTCTTTGAATTACTTAAATTATCTTGAGGTAGATACAGTAAAACTTGACAAGTCCATGATAGACAGATATCTCATGCATGACGACGAAGTTATAGCGTGTACTATAGCGTTGGTTCATTCACTAAAGATGAAGATAGTCGCAGAGGGCATAGATAATTATGATGATTATAAGCGTATAAAGGAATGTGGATGTGACTATATTCAGGGAAATATCTTTGGAAAGCCTATGAATAAATCTGATGCGACAGCAATTCATGATAAGACACTGGACGTACCAAGGAACATATGATTGTAAAAGACGGACGAAAATCATTCAGGCGCCCTCGTCCTATAGACTCAGGCACCATCTGATTTCCGGTGCATTTGCACGTTATATCATGTCTATATTGCAACAAAATCCCGGCAACGAATATTCTTTCGCATTCCGGCTCGCGCTTTTAGCGTTGAACTAACTTTTAACTACAACTAATGCCACAAGACGATTCACTCAAGATCAAGAGTTCATCGCTTGTGGCATAAGTTTTCGTAAAAAGTGGATTTCAACTGAGCGCTTGACACGAGAATGCTACAGAAAAAGTTCGTTGTCGGGATTTTTGTCTTACATAATCATTTCTTATTACTCAGTCCCACAAGGTAGTCAAGTGAAACATGGTAATACTGCGCAAGTATTATTGCATACGATAGTGGTAGTTCACGAATTCCTTTTTCATATCTGCGGTAAACTTCACGCTGGCAATGCAAAAGGTCAGCTATATCTTGCTGAGTCAGATCATTATCAATTCTTAAGTCTTCAATTCTTTGCCAACGCATAGAATACCTCCTATTGGAAATACTACCAAACGGTGGTATAATATTTGATGTTATGCCACCATACGGTTGCATAATTGGTATATTTTATACAAGTTATTTGAAAAATCAGGGAGGAATGCATGGAAACGCTATATGTAGTTATGCCTGCTTATAACGAAGAGGATAATATTAGGGGTGTTATAGAGCAGTGGTATCCGGTATTGGAAGGAAAATCAGATGAGTCAAGGATAGTTATTGCGGATAGTGGAAGCAAAGATCGAACACATGAAATATTGGTAGAACTAAAGGAGACTAATTATCCGAAAATTGATTTTTTATCGGATACGAATCAATTTCATGGCCCAAAGGTAATTGCTCTTTATGATTATGCGATAAAGATGGGAGCAGATTACATATTTCAAACAGATTCTGATGGACAGACTAACCCGGATGAGTTCAATGAATTTTGGGCATCTCGTTCAGAATATGATGGTATTTTTGGAAACAGAACGGTAAGAGGTGACGGAAAAGACAGGGCATTTGTGGAACATGTTGTATGTACATTGCTTAGGCTTTATTTTGGAGTAAATGTACCTGATGCAAACGCTCCTTTTAGATTGATGAAGGCAGAGGTTGTGAAGAAGTATTTATACCGAATGCCGAAGGATTACAATTTGCCTAATATTATGATGACAACATATTTCGCTCATAATAATGAAAAAATGACGTTTAAAGAGATAACATTTAAGCCTCGACAGGCAGGAGTAAATTCTGTAAATATTCCAAGGATAATAAAAATAGGTTGGAAGGCTTTGGGAGACTTTAGATATTTTAAAAGGAATATGTAAATTATGAAGGGGAAAAGATTATTTGCAGTTGTTTTTGGTTTGATATGGCTTGTTGCTATGTTATTGATGATAAGGAGTAGGACTAAGCTCACTTATATAGAATGTAAATATGAAAATGAGGTTTCAAGCAACTATATAGAAATAAAAGATAATTCGACTTGTATGGAACAACATTTTTTTGCACCTTATGATATTATCCATGGCATAGCGATAAAGATAGGAACATTTCAAAGAGACAATAATTCTATTTGGAAAATATCCATTATTAAGGGCGAGAACAATGAAATAGCATATAGCAAGAATTATAACGCCAGTTTATTAGTTGATAATGAGTTTCATCTTTTTAAATTTGATAAAAGGATAAGAGTTAGCAAAGGTGAAGACTATATAATTAGAATTTCACCTGTAAAGGTGAATGAGGATACAAGTCTTGCTTTTTATTCAGGAGAGAATCAAGAATATAGTTATCTTAAACTAAATGGTGTTGAACGCAATGATGTATTGTGCTTTTCAGTATATGGTGGGGATGTTGATAATTGGTGGCTGTTTTACAATTTGTTTTTGGCAATCATGATTAGTATTGTAACTGCCAGAGGATACATTATTCTTTCAAAGAAGCAAAAGCTAATGTCCGACATTGTTTTTGGCGGAATGATTACGGCATGTATTGTTCTTCTTCTTTTAAATTCGTTTGCAGTATCAGGCACGTTTACTGATGAATGGGATAACATACGTGGTGGAATGGTCATTGCAAAGGGCGGAGTATTGTATAGGGATTATGTTACGCAGCATACTCCTGTTATGTATTATCTCTGTGGGATTTTTGCAATGCTGGGAGCTGGTTCTTTACAGCAATTTAGATTATCGTATTATTTCTTTGAAGCAGTAATATGGGGACTTTTATATGTAAGACATGCTAAAAATATCGGAAAAAAGAAAATGATAATTCTTGCATCGTTAGAATGCATATTTGTCAGTTCTGTTTTAGGAGCCTCTCAGGGATATATGATCCTTTCAGATGGAATGCAGGGAATATGTATGGTTGCATTGCTTTTGGAATTTTTGGGATACTATCGAGATAATGAAATAGATTGGAAAAGATCAATCATAATATCTTTATCCGTATGGGGAAGTTTTGGATCGGCATTCATAAGTGCATATGCTATCCTTTTTGTAGTAATAATCTTTTTGATACTTGAAATTGTTTATATCTCTAAAGTGAAAATTAAACCAATAGATTTGATTAAAAGATATTATAGATTATTGCTGAGTATGATAATTCCTTTTATTGCAGCAGCCTTGTATTTTAAGCTTAATCATTCACTGAAAAGAGCATTTGAACAGTTCTATTTATTTAATAGAGAAGTATATTCGAAGTATACATCAATTGGAGATAATTTATTTGAGCCTTTTATAACATCGGCACAGAACTTTTTTGGAATAATAGCTGATGAGTTTAATGCTATAATTGTTTCAACAGCTACTAATGCAGATATACTTCAATTTGCTATTGCTACAGTTGCTACTACAGTTATTGTAACAATGTGTATAAAGAAAAAGTATATTGAAAGTTTGCCACTGTTTTTGGTAATGATTTTTTCAGCTTCACGAGGGTATGGTTTTCATGGTATTGCTGCATGGTATGTAGCAATAATGATAATATCATTATACGGAGAAGATATATTGCAATCATGTATAAAAAAGATAGCAATTCCATCAACAATTCTCATAGGTATTTTTTTATTGAGCTTATATGCTAGGTCTGTTGGCACAAATTTGTTATATGAACAGCAACCCGTTTCTGAAATTGAAAGCAGGGTAATTGGTTTGACGGACGAGAACGAGGACATACTGATCGATGTATACTGTAATGATACAATATACTATTGCTATAAAAACAGATATCCAGCAAACAGGGCATGTTATATGCTGGCATGGTACATGGATTGGTATGAGCAGGATACTATAGATGACTTAAATTTAAAAAATCCTCGTGTTGTAATATACAATCCTGATCAGGAAGTATGGTCATATAAGTATTATACGGATTCCTTTTGTAAAGAATTAAAAAAGAATTATAGTCAAATTTCAGATAATCCGGATGATGGATGGAAATATAGGGTTTGGAAGAGAAATTCGTAAGCTTAATGATAGCAATCAGAAATACCGACAACGTTTTTTCTGGAGTATCCACATGTCGAGTGCTCAGTTGAAATCCACTTCTTACGAAAACTTATGTTACAAACGATGAGCTCCTAATCGTGAGCGAATCGTTGTGTGACATTAGTTGTAGTTAGAAGTTAGTTCAACGATAAAAGCACGAGCTGGGATACGGAAGGATAATCGTTGTCGGTATTTCGCCATGTAATCATAAAAACCAAAATGCGTAACTGTCCAACTTTACTATATTTAGAAGTTTTGAAATCTTAATGATTCTTAGTTGATAAATATTCAAATTAAGTGTATCATGTTATAGAATTTTTTATTTCGGAGGTTTAAGATGTCAGACGTTAAGAATCCTATTGTTACTATTACAATGGAAAATGGCGATGTTATGAAGGCTGAGCTTTATCCTGAGATCGCACCAAATACTGTAAATAACTTCGTTTCACTTATAAATCAGAAGTATTATGATGGAATAATCTTCCACAGGGTGATCAACGGCTTTATGCTTCAGGGTGGTGATCCTACAGGTACAGGTGCAGGCGGTCCTGGATATTCTATCAAGGGTGAGTTCTCACACAATGGATTTACCAATGACTTAAAGCACACACCTGGTGTTCTTTCAATGGCACGTACCATGATCCCTGATTCAGCAGGTTCTCAGTTCTTCATCATGCACAAAGCAGCTCCTCACCTTGATGGCGAGTATGCTGCATTCGGCAAGATCATTGAGGGTATGGATATTGTAAACAAGATCGCTGAGACAGATACAGATTTCTCAGATCGTCCGCTTAACGAGCAGAAGATGGCATCTGTTACTGTTGAGACATTTGGCGTTGAGTATCCGGAGCCAGAGAAGCTTCCGGAAATGTGATCAAAGAGTTATCACGAAAGTGCATCCGTTATCGGGTGCACTTTTTACTTCTATAGTGCCGTTGTAAAGATCAACTATCCTTTTTACAACCGTGAGTCCGAGACCGTTTCCTTCAGTAGAGTGGGAAGTGTCGGCCTGATAGAATTTGTCGTAGATCCGGTTTAGCTGCTCGGGTGTCATACCGATACCATTGTCAGAAACGGTAAAGATAAGGGTATGAATATCATCAGATGCTCTGCGCAGTGATACGGAAATATCACCGTTATGAGGCGAGAATTTGATAGAATTATCAAGCAGGTTTATGCATAGCTGACTCAAAAGATTGCCATCACCTCTGTATGTTATCTCTTCAAGGTCTATATTAAGGCAAATATTTTTTGCACTCCATTTGGATTCCAAAACAAGTATATCGTGGCGTATAAGCTCTGCAAAGTTAAAATCTGTATTGTTTGTCTGTATGGTATGCTGCTCGAGTTTTGACAGATTAAGGACATTTGTGGCAAGGTTTGTAAGCCTTGTTGACTCTTCTATTATGATATCGAGGTACTCATTTCTTTCCTTGTCAGTGAGATTGTTCTTTTTTAAGAGTTTTGCAAATCCCTTTATTGAAACAATAGGTGTTTTAAACTCATGAGAAAAGTTGTTTATGAAGTCAGAGCGGAACATTTCGTTATTCTGAAGCTCCTCAGCTAGCTGGTTTAGTGATGTTACAAGCTGGCGGGCAGATTCGGGTGCATATTTTCCGCAAGAGAGGCGCATCGAAAAATCGCCTTCTGCAAGACTGTTTATCCCATCAATAACTTTTGTAAATGGCTTCATGGGAAATCTCATGATCAGAGAAGTAAATATGACACCTGCAAGCATGCTTATAATTATCATACTTAAAAAATATGAAGTGATTGAGATAGGCAATATAGTATTTTTACTTATCGCATCGCTATGTTTAAGTACATAGGCCGTGACGATCGCTGCAATAAGCTGTCCTATTGTCATAAAGCTAAAGATAAAGGCACTTATTAAAAATGTTGGATTTTTGGTTTTTCTTAGAGCTTTATTTTTGTTATTTATCATATATATCCCTTCATTTATCAGCAGCTGTTATGACTGCCCGGTATCCAAGACCTCTTACGGTTTCAATACTGAATTCTTCATATTTCTCAAATCGTTTTCTGAGTCTGTTTATGTGTACAGTTACTGTACTGTCTCCTGACTCACTATCCATTCCCCAAAATTCATCCATTAGCTGCAGACGGGTAAAGATTTTGCCGGGAGATGATAATAGTTTATAGAGGAGCAGAAACTCTTTTTTAGGTATCTGCTGAGGCTCATCATCACCTTTTTTTATGGAATAGCTGTCGTAGTCAAGTGTGACAGTTCCGATCTTTAAGAGATGTTCTGTAGTTATCTTGGCGCGTCTAAGCAAAGCCTGTATACGAAGGAGCATTTCTTCCTCATCGACCGGCTTTGTGATATAGTCATCAGTTCCGACTCTGAAACCTTGTTTGATATCATCAGGCATATATTTTGCACTTACCATAAGTATAGGGGTAGTGGCATCGCAGCTGCGAAGCTCACTTGCAAAAGTATATCCATCCATCACAGGCATCATGATATCAAGAACGATAAGGTCAATCTGCTGATTTTCCATTATATCAAATGCCTTTAATCCGTTTTCGGCAGTGAAAGTATTATATCCGGCATTGGTTAAAACTGCCTCAAAAAGTCTTCTTGTGTTTTTATCATCTTCGATAATGAGAATATTGAACATACAAACCCCTTTTTTACAATTTAATTTAGTGTTAATATATTTATCAGGGTTAAAAGCAACTCTGAAGCATATACTATCACTCGTTTATAAAATTAGAATAAACTATGGATTTCATTTTGAAAAGTTTATTTTGGGTTTATAAAG
The DNA here is from genome assembly GCA_000746015.1 of Lachnospiraceae bacterium MA2020. Classification (GTDB taxonomy): domain Bacteria; phylum Bacillota; class Clostridia; order Lachnospirales; family Lachnospiraceae; genus NK4A144. Next base: position 173,022 of record JQKK01000003.1, read on the forward strand.
TTAGGTTATTATCAACGTGAAAATCGTAGTGTGCGCATAAATGCTGCACATTTATAGATACAAAACACGAGGAGGAAGTAACGTGAAAAATAGGAAAGTCATGAAGATGCTGGCAATCTCAGCGTGCGTAATGATGATTTCAGCAAGCTTTACAGGATGCGCAAAAAGTACACCTGAGGCAACTGAAGAGGTAGATATGTCTGTAAGTGTTGAGACATCCAAGCCTGATATCAGAGATATAAGTATAAGTTCAAACTTTGCAGCAACTGTAGAAGCAGACAGTGAAGTCATAGTAATGCCAAAGGTTGGCGGAGAAGTGACAGCAAAGAATTTTGAGGTCGGAGACCATGTAAATGAAGGAGACCTTCTTTTTACAATAGATGATGAGTCGGCTCAGATCGCTCTTACTCAGGCAAAAGCAACTGTAACAAGTGCACAGGCAGGTGTAACAAACTCAGAGGCATCGCAGCAGGCAGCACAGTTTTCTGCAGCTGAAACAATCGGAACTATAGCGACAAAGGAGCAGCAGCTTCAAAATGCTGTGGATTCAGCGCAGGCTAATGTGCAGATTGCTGCAAACACTCTTGATTCAGCAAGTAAAAGTGTTGATTATTCGGGAAAGAGTAAGTCTGATTTAAAGGATGACTTAAAGGATGCCAAGAAGGATAAGAAAAAGCTGAAGAATCTTATCGATGAATACTATGCTTCATCCGATGAGACAAAGAGAGAAAATGTCTTAAAGGGAAGCGGCTACAGCAATATAGCGGCAGTAGAGAGTGCTTATGCACAGGCGAAGAGCTCGATCAATTCTCTTGAAAAGTCAATTGATTCAGGCGACCTTTCTGAAACAACCAATAAAAACAGTGCAGCTACAGCTGAGCAGAACTATTTTATGGCTCAGGAAAGCGCACAGCTTGCTCAGCAGCAACAGCAGGATTACCAAAATTATACAAAAAATACAACTATAGCCGGAGTTACATCATCACTTGCACAGGCAGAGGCGGGAGTTACTTCTTCAAAGGCATCGCTTGAGCAGGCTAAGGCAAGTCTTGAGAATGCCAAGATCGCACTTGAAAATACTCAGGTTAAGGCACCTGTTAGCGGAAAGATAACAGCTATAAATGTTTCACTTCATAATATTGTAAATGCCGGATCACAGGCGTATGTGATCGAAAGTGATGCAAACAGCAAGATAGTCTTCTATGTTACCGAAGAAACTGTCAGAAATATGTCTGTTGGAAACAGCGCGATAGTTACAAAGAATGGTGAAGATTATCAGGCTAAGATTACTATGGTCAGCTCAACTTTGGACAGTGATAAGCATCTTTTCAAGGTAGAAGCAAGTGTTAATGGTGCATCTGATCTGGTAAACGGATCTGATGTTACTGTAAGGACAGTTACACGTCAGGCAAAGAAAGCGATATCTGTGCCGGTAAGCTCGGTATACTATGACGGTGAGCAGGCATATGTATATGTCAATGATAATGGCATTGCCAAGAGAACTGATATCGTTACAGGCATTTCTGACAGCACAAATGTTGCAGTGACGGATGGATTAACCGCTGATGACAACATAGTTGTAAGCTACTCTTCACAGCTTTCGGATGGTGTTGAGTTAAAGGTTTCGGGTAATGCTGATAAGGCAGAGAGCAAAGAGGAGGCTTCTAAATAATGAAGGAATTGGTAAAAGCCGCACTGAATAAGCCGGTTGCCGTAATTGTCTCTATAATGGCGCTTGTGCTTTTTGCTACGGTTTCAGTGTCAAATATTTCTCTGAAACTCATGCCGGATATGTCTATCCCTTACCTTGTTGCGCAGGTTACGTATCCGGGAGCAGATCCGGAGGAAATTGATGAGCTTATCATTGACCCCATGACGGATGCAGTTGAGTCGATATCAGGTCTTACCCGTACCCAGGGTACTTCAAACGAGAGCTATGGTTATATAGTCATGCAGTTTGAGTATGGCACTGATATGAACGATGCCTATGATGATGTAAAGGTTGCACTTGATGGAATAAAAGGGCAGTTTCCGGAAGATGCAAAAGACCCTACGCTGATGGAAATCGATATGAATTCCAGCCCGGATATCACACTTTCCATTACATCAGAAAGCAGCGATGTAGACGTTCTTTCTCTTGTTAATAATGAGATCGAGCCAAAGCTGAAGACTGCGTCAGCACTTGCAGAGATCAGCACATCAGGCGGTGATGATAAGTATATAAGTGTTCAGATCGTACCGGAACTTGCAAGACAGTATGGACTTGATATCTCAAGTGTAGTAAGCTCTATTACGGCAGTTAACTTTTCAATGCCTGCAGGCTCAGCAGACTATGGTAATCAGAAGTTTAATATATCTTCTGAAGTTAAATATGAAACTATACCGGAGCTTGAGCAGGTTCCTATAAGTACTTCTTCAGGAGAGATAATTCATCTTTCAGACATTGCAAAAGTTAAATATGCAGTAACTGATAAGAGTTCACTTTCAAGATATGATGGTGAGGACAATATCAGTATCACGCTCAAAAGAAAGCAGTCATCAACATCTGTAAAGCTTTCAGGACAGATAAAGAAGATAGTAGAAGAACTTAGAGCAAACTATCCAAGCCTTAAGATTGAGATCGTAAGTGATGCAGCTGACAATATCATTGAGTCACTTATGTCTGTATTGACCTCTATTTTGGAAGCTATCGGATTTGCGATGCTCGTACTTTTCATATTCTTTGGAGATCTGAAGGGTGCTTTGATAGTAGCGAGCTCAATGCCGATATCACTGCTTGCCACGGTCATCCTCATGAATGCATTTGACCTTTCACTTAACATGGTCACAATGAATGCATTGGTACTTGGTATAGGTATGATGACTGATAACGCGGTCGTTGTAATAGAAATGTGTTTCAGACATCGTGATCAGGGAATGAGTTTTAAGAATGCCGCCTATGAAGGTACTACAGTAGTTATTAATTCCGTAATAGGTTCAACTATAACTTCAGTAGTAGTTTATCTTCCACTTGCTGTTATGGAAGGACTTTCCGGTCAGATGTTCAAGCAGCTTGGATTTACTATCATATTTACACTTATCAGCTCGCTTGTAGCCGCAATTACACTTGTACCGTTGTTCTTCTCAATCTATAAGCCTGTTGAGAAGAAGAATAAGCCTATAGATAAGCTTCTTGATAAGCTTTCTCATGTATATGGTAAAGTTCTTGCAGTATTTTTGCGCTGCAAGAAGAGGGTATTTGTAGCAGCTATTGCAGTACTTGTGCTTACATTCAGTATGACGGGACTTTTAAAGACCGAGCTTATGAGCAGCACGGATGAAGGAATAGTAAATCTGGCTGTTACATTCAGAAGCAACCTTGCTCTCGAAGAAATGGACAAGGTTATGCTTGAGCTCGAAGAGTTTGTAAAGAGCAAGGAAGAGATCGAGAGCTTCACGACAACATTAACACAGTCATCAGCATCCGGTTCGCTTTCGGCATATAAGTATGAAGACAATAAGAAAAAAACACAGGAAATAGTCGATGAATGGAATGAGGAGCTTGTTGATTTCTCACCTATGTGTGAAGTAAAGGCAAGCGCAAGCTCGACTACAGGAACAAGCAGCATGTCAGCTGCCAATTCGAAAGAGTTTGACCTTGTAGCTGAGGATAAGGAAACACTGAAAGAAGTGTGCAGGCAGATTCAGGATACTATGAAAGGTATAGATGGAGTGCTCCACACTGAGTCATCCGTTGCAGACAGCGGCGCGAAGGTAAAGGTTGTTATCGATCCTGTAATGGCTCAGAAAAAGGGATTTACTTCAAAGTCACTTGCAAGCCTTGTGTACATGAATATGTCCGGAAGTAAGGCTCTTAGCGATGTAATGATCGACAGCAATACTTATGATGTAAAAGTCGAGTTTCCTGACGACTACTATAAGACAGTTGCCGATGTAGAGGCTATGACCTTTACAAATTCAGCCGGTGCAAGTGTTCCTTTGACAGAGATGGCAGAGGTAAAGCTTGACTCAGCTCCTTCAAGTATTCAAAGAGAAGATGGTAAGTACTATGCAACTGTTACAGCAACTATGACAGCTGCGACTAAGGATAAGGTTTCCATGGAGCTTGAGCAGAAGATCAGAGGAATGGAGCTTCCGGAGGGAGTAAGATTCTCGACAGATGCCATGACAAGAATGATGAGCGAAGAGTTCTCAGCTATCGGTCAGGCGGTTATGATCGCATTGTTCCTCGTATTTGCTGTTATGGCTATACAGTTTGAGTCCATAATCGATTCCTTCCTTATCATGTTCTGCGTTCCGTTTGCTTTGATAGGATCGATCGTCCTTTTGCTTATAATGAATGCGAAGGTGTCAATGTCAGCCCTCATGGGTATATTGATGCTTGCCGGAATGGTTGTTAATAATGGTATCATCCTCATAGATATGGCGATACAAAATCAGCATAAGGGTATGGAAACAGAAGAAGCTCTTGTCGATGCCGGTATGGGACGACTTCGTCCTATCCTCATCACAACTCTTACAACTGAGCTTGCGATGATACCGGTTGCATTTGGTTTTGCAAAGAACTCTGAAAACATGGCAGGAATGGCTATAGTAATGGTCGGTGGTCTGCTTGCTTCTACAGTACTTTCACTTTTGTTCCTGCCGGTATTCTATCTGATTATAGATGTGGCAAGATCAAGATTTGAGAATGTGATGCAAAAGAGACGGGATAAGAAGATTGCAAGACGAGACAGGATTTCAGCAGAGCTTCACAGATTAAAAGAAAAACATCATCCACAAAAGGATGTAGAAGATGACAGCGATGACGATACGAGCAATGACTGGTGGAAAAAGAGATAATAGGTAGGATTTAATATTGAAGTATGATTTTGCGCCGATGGAAGGTATAACAGACTATACCTTCCGTCTGGTTTACGACAGGCATTTTGATGGTATTTCGAGGTACTATACACCATTTCTTGCGCCTACTGCACATAGGTTGTTCACGCCTAAGGATTTTAAGGAGATAGATCCTTCGGTGCATGATATATCTTTGCAGGTGCCGCAGCTACTTACTAATGATGCAGCTGTTTTTACAGCAGCTGCACATGAGTTAAAGGAAATGGGCTACAATGTGGTCAACCTCAATCTTGGATGCCCATCGGGAACGGTAACACATAAGGGAAAAGGAGCCGGGTTCTTAAAGTATCCGGAAAAGCTGGAAAAGTTTCTTGATGAGATATTTACTAAAAGTGATATTCCAATATCAATTAAAACTCGTGTCGGCACTGACAGCGAGGAAGAGTGGGACGGACTTTTAGAGATTTATAAGAAGTTCCCTATTGCAGAGCTTATAGTACATCCAAGACTTTTGTCGGACTTTTATAAGGGTAAAGTCAGGTCAGAGGCATTTGATAAAGCGTATGAGCAGATGCACTGTCCATTAACATTTAATGGAGACATAAAAAAGGCATCTGATATACAGTCTCTTATGGATAAGTACACCGATATGGATACGGTAATGATCGGAAGAGGATTGCTTGCAGATCCGTTTTTGGCAGAGGGCAGTGAGAAAATCGATAAAGTAAGATTAAAGAACTTTTTGAATGATCTTTTGACAGAATACGTAGAAAGATTTGGCAATGAGCGGACAGCGATAGACAGACTTAAAAGTATATGGGTATATCTTGCTGAAAGCTTCCCGGGATCAGATAAAACTGTTAAGCAGATCAAAAAAGCACAGAATGCTGCGCAGTATAAAAGTGGTGTTTTGCAGGCTCTTTCATAAAAAAATTGAAAAAGTTTTGATTTACCCCTAAAGAAATGTGTATACGTGTCGATATATAGAGTGTAAAGGTTAAGAACTAAGTTCGGACCGGTGGAAGGATGGTGTACAGACCGGTATATACCATCCGTTATTAAGAACATGGAAAAGATATTATATTTCGACAATGGAAAAATAAAAGAAAATACAAATTATAATAACAGCAAGATATTGATGAACGGATCTGTGTATTTTAATCCCGAAGAGCTGACCACAGAGGATGTGGTATGGCTTTCTTTGGATTATGACGCGATCCGTTTTTCTGATGAAGATGAATATATAGAAGAACTCCATGCGATAATCGTGGACAAGCGTTATAGGGCTAAGTTATCGCCAAAGGCTCTGATCGGACTTATAGAAGATGACGATGATAAGTGTGATTATGACGATGATGAGTGTGATGGCGAGCTGGCTGACCCTGTGCCTGATATGCTTTTTGATACTGAGTACAAGGAGTATGAGCGCTTGGGTGACATTTTGACAGATAAAAATGCTGATCAGGCGTATTTATGTTATGAAAATGCCGCATTTTTGTGTCCTATAGAGGCAGAGCGGCAGCGGATAGCAGAAAAGATCGCAGTATTAAAGGCAAAGCATACCGTCAGAGTGAAAGAGGTATCCTTTATCATATTGTCACATAATGAGAAATATATGACTCAAAAATGTCTTGAGAGTATATGGAACAGATGTGCAAAAGGAAGTTATGAGATAGTCATAGTCGATAATGCTTCGACAGATGGCTCTGCTGAGTGGCTGCAAAAATGCAGATATCCTATAAATTTGTTTTTATCAGATAAGAATAGTGGATTTGCCGGCGGGTGTAATAAGGGTATAAGTTTGGCAAAGCAAGAAAATGATGTTTTTTGCTTAAACAATGACACCCGGCTTTCACATAATTCACTTTTCTGGCTCCGTATGGCATTATATGAGCATAAAAATATAGGTATGACAGGAGCTGTTTCTAATTATGGCAGGCCAGAGATAAGGCATGAGTGCAGCTTTGCATCACCGGATGATTATGTTGCATATGGAAACAGTATAAATGTGATAAGTGAAAGAGCGTTTGAAGAGAAGAGCTTTGTTTCAGGTTTTGCGATGCTCATGAAAAGAGAAGCGCTTGAGAGAGCCGGAGTATTTGATGAGGCATTCAACCCGGGATATTTTGAAGATGACGATATATGTATAAGGTTTAGGAAAAGCGGATATACTATAGGGATAGTTCACAACAGCTTTATCTATCATGCAGGATCGCAGTCCTTTATAAAAAATAAAGAGGTAGAAGCGCTTATAGAGAGTCATTATTATCTATATTTGAAAAAATGGGGACTGGCAAAGGAAAAGATGGGTATCACTAAAGAAGAGTTAGAGATACTGAAAAAAATAAAGTCAGAAAACTCGAAGGATGCTGCTATTAGGATACTTGAAATGAACTGCGGGACAGGTGATTTTCTGGCGCGGCTATCACATGAATTTCCAAAGGCAGAAGTTGTGGGAGTAGAAAGAGATAAGGTGGCGATAGATAATGCACTGAGCTCTGCGACGGTGCTGTCATATGAGGATTTTGAAGAAAATCCTGAGAATTTTGATTATATCATAAGAAGATAAGGGGGCCATCATAGCCCCCTTTGATAATGTCAAGATTAAAGATTGATTGCAGATTCAAGAGCAACTTCCATCATCTTCTTGAAGCCTACCTGACGCTCTGTAGAGTCGAGCTCAACACCTGTGTAGATCTCATCTGAGATTGTAAGGATACCAAGAGCCTTTTTGCCAAGACGAGCAGCATTCATGTAGAGGGCTGCGCACTCCATCTCTATGCAGAGAGCTCCCATCTTACGCCAGTTGTCATTGGCAGTCTTATCATCTCCGTAGAATCTGTCAGATGAAACAACGTTACCTACGCAATACTTTGTGCCAAGCTTCTCAGCTGTCTCGACAGCCTTACGGAGAAGTCCGAAATCAGCGATAGGAGCAAAATTACCTGCAAGGCCGTACTGCTCCTGCCAGCGTGAATCTGTGCATGCTCCCTGAGCGATAACAATGTCACGTACATGACAATTATCACTTATTGAGCCTGCAGAGCCTATGCGGATGATATTCTCAACGTCATAAAAGTTGAAAAGCTCGTATGAATAGATACCCATTGAAGGCATACCCATACCGGAAGCCATTATGGAAATATCCTTTCCTTTGTACTTACCTGTGAAACCATAGACATTGCGGACAGAAGTAACCTTGCGAACGTCGTCCAGAAAGTTATCTGCTATGAACTCTGCGCGGAGCGGATCGCCCGGCATAAGTACAGTTTTTGCGAAATCTCCTTTATTTGCTGAATTATGTGGTGTTGCCATAATTTTACCTCCGTTGTATACTAAAACTTTGGGCTCAAAACCCATCAAAAATATTATATCATTTTTATAAGTAAGAGGAAAGCAAAATGAATATGAGTAAAAAAGCTTTGATAAAAGATATTGTATTGATGACATTTGCTACATTCTTGATAGCATTTGCTGTGTTTTTCTTTTTAATGCCGTCGCATGCCGCAATATCCAGTATAGCAGGATTGTGTATCGTGCTTGCAAATTTTGTCCCGTTGAGCGTTGCAACACTTTCAATGATACTTAATGTATTTCTGCTTATTGTAGGATTTGCACTGCTTGGAAGAGAATTCGGGTTTAAGACAGTATATACATCCATACTTCTCCCAACGTTTCTTTGGCTTTTTGAAGTACTGTTTCCAAACTATACTTCGATGACAGGAGATGCTACGCTGGATGTTGTATGCTATATCTTCGTTGTCAGTATCGGATTGGGTATATTGTTTAATGACAATGCTTCATCCGGCGGACTCGATATTGTTGCAAAGATTATAAACAAGTTTTTCCATGTTGAAATAGGTAAGGCGTTGTCAGTTGCAGGTATATGCATAGCATTGTCATCGGCATTGGCTTACGACAAAAAAACGGTAATACTTTCGCTGATCGGCACATATTTAAATGGTGTGGTTCTTGACCATTTTATATTTGGTCTCAACCTTAAGAAGCGTGTATGCATCATTCCGAGCAGGGAAGAGGAGATGAAAGACTTTATTATCAATACTCTTCACAGCGGAGCTACAATATATCAGGCGAAGGGTGCGTATGATGGCACTGTGCGCAATGAGATCATAACCATAGTTGATAAACAGGAATATCAGAAACTTATGGATTTTATTGAGCGGGAGGATCCAAAGGCATTTGTTACGGTATATACAGTTAGTGAAATAAGGTATACGCCTAAGGTTGCAGCAAGGTAACGAAAACGATTAACAAATAGTTTCTGTACTGAAACTGATTGTTTATGGAAATTTTTGACGGGTGCAGTTATAATAATTCCATAAAGCGGAAAGAGAACGGATTCGGTTCGTTCACTATAGTTAGTGTTATATTAGTAAAGTCCATCAAGGCAGATAATTCCCCAATTTGCCTTGATGGACTTTTTGCGTTACAATGCTATGGAGATATATGGTGCGTAAGGGAGATGATAGGATATGAATACAAAAAATCTGCAGTGCTTTATGTCTGTCTATGAAGAGAGAAATCTTACACTTGCAGCTGCTAAGTTATTTCTTTCTCCGCAGGGATTAGGAAAGATAATAAGGGGACTCGAGGAAGAATTTAATACTGAGTTGTTTATTCGTACGAAAGAAGGCTTTATTCCTACAGAGAGCGGGCATGTTTTCTATGAAAAGACAAAGCAGTTAAATCATGACTTAAATGATCTATATACAACCCTTGAAAATATAGGTAAAAAAGAAAAGAGATTTAAGCTGGGATTTGCGTCAGGAACTATACGGGCGCTGGATATTTCCAAGATTGCAGGATTTATAGATAATAATCCTGAGATCCTTGGCGAATGGCATGAAAGAGACAATAACGTTATACAGGATCAGGTAGAAAACGGTGATATAAACTTTGGATTCATAGTAGGAAAGCCAAAGGGAAGGAATTTGCGCGCTGTTTGTGTTTATACTAACGAGGTTGTTTTATATGTCTATAGAGGACACCGCTTTTTTGATCGGGAAAAAGTTTCTATTGAAGATATAAAAGATGAAAGAATAGTTTCTATGAGCGATAAGTATCGCATATATTTTGATGTGATAAATGCGAGTCAGATGCTGGGATTTGTGCCAAATATCGTAGCTACAGTAAAAGAAGGCCGTTCTATAATAAAGCTGGTAGAAAATAAGGTGGGTATCGGTATTACTCCTATGCTTATGGAGGAAAGAGAAGATGTCCATATAGTAAGGATCGAAGGAGAATATAAGTGGTGTATCTATGGTATTTGCAGAGAAGATTCACCGGATTCGATGATCACAGATCAGCTGTATAAGATATTTGAAAATTGACGTTCTTTGTGATAGTATTAAGAACGTTAGACTGTATCTGGTTCTAAGGACTTTGATGCAGATGGAGCTATCATAATTCAGAAAGGTAAGAAAGTTTTCCATTGCGTGAAGGCTGAGTAATAAATGAATATTAAGATTAAGTATTTCAGTGACGAGATAACAAGGCTTGAATATATTGATGGCAAGTCAGACTGGATCGATCTTCGTGCAGCAGAGGATGTTGTGCTTAAGAAGGGCGATTTTAAGCTCATTCCACTTGGTGTGGCTATCGAGCTTCCGGCAGGATATGAGGCACATGTTGCACCAAGAAGTTCTACATATAAGAATTTTGGTGTTATCCAGGCTAATTCTGTCGGCATTGTAGATGAATCATACTGTGGAGATAATGATCAGTGGTTTGTTCCGGTGATCGCTATGAGAGATACAGAGATTCATGTAAATGACAGGATCTGCCAGTTCAGAATATTTGAGCACCAGCCAAAGCTTGAATTTGTCGAGGTTGAGCATCTTACAGGTAAGGACAGAGGCGGCTTTGGAAGTACGGGAGTGAATTAATGTACACCCTAAAAAAATTTCATGCTGATTCATTGCTCCGGGACGAAAAAAGGTTCCGGAGCTTTTACGATGCAGTTCCACTCTCAAGGCAGCAAAAGGTCGACAGGATAAAAGATCCTGAGACGAAGGCTGTTTCTTTGGGAGTAGGTATGCTTATACATGAGATGGCTGAGAGTTTTCACATTCGTGAGACGGATATCATTACAAATGAATATGGCAAGCCTATGGTAGCAGGCGGCGGGCCGCCTTATTTTAACGTATCTCATAAGCATCTGTGGGCTGTTATAGCCGTATCGAAGCGAGGAGATATCGGAGTGGATATCGAGAGCGTCGGGCTTTACAGACCTAAAATGGCTGAGAGGTATTTTACTCCTAATGAAGTCAGATGGCTTAATGATATACGGGATGAAAATAAACGCCGATATGAGTTTTATAAAATGTGGACCATGAAAGAAGCCTATGGCAAGATGACAGGAGGCGGTCTTTTGGATGGTCTCGAATTTGATACCACAGAAAAGTTTCCACTTCTGAGGTTTACTACACAGGATATGGAAGATGGATATATAGTGACAGTATGTGAGAGAGCTTAGACAGACTAGGCTCTCTTTTTGTATTTATAAAGTAATTACATAGAGTCTTTAGTTTGGTGACACAAAACTATCACAATATAGATATACAATTAACAACGTTCGCGAAATAAAATATAAGGAGATAAGAGGATGCTTGAAGTAATTAATCTTACTAAAAGATATGACAGCAACACAGCTGTTGACAATCTTAGCTTTAAGATAGAGTCAGGCAGGATTTATGGCTTTTTGGGACCAAATGGTGCCGGCAAGTCAACTACGATGAATATGATCACAGGGTATCTGGCTCCATCTGAGGGAACAGTGCTCATAGATGGTCATGACATACTCAAAAGTCCTATCGAAGCAAAAAAGCATATAGGATATTTACCGGAGATACCACCGCTGTACATGGATATGACAGTCAGGGAGTATCTTGATTTTGTTGCAGACTTAAAGAAGATACCTAAAAAAGATAAGCCTGCAATGATGATGGATGTCATGGATAAGGCAAGAGTTGCAGATGTAGCAGACAGACTTATAAAGAATCTGTCAAAAGGATATAAGCAGAGAGTAGGGATCGCTGAGGCACTGATGGGATACCCTGATATCATTATCCTTGATGAGCCGACTGTTGGACTTGACCCAAAGCAGATAATCGAGATCAGAGAGCTCATAAAGTCACTTGGTGAGAAGCATACTGTGATATTGAGTTCACACATTCTGCAGGAGATCAGTGCTGTATGTGACCACATCATGGTCATATCACATGGTAAGCTTGTGGCATCTGATACAGCGGAAAATCTCGCAAATTCCATGAGCGATACTCATACAATGCATCTTGTCGTGAGGGCATCTGAGACGGAAGTAAAAGAAGCGCTGAATGGCATAGAGGGCATAGAAGAACTCAGATTTGAAGCATCTGAGGAGCGTGGTGTCGCCAAAGCTGTCATAACAAGCAAGGTAAGTGTTGATATAAGGGAGAAAGTGTTTGGCAGGATGGCTGACAGAAAGCTTCCGGTTCTTGATATGCATTCTGACAATCTTTCACTTGAGGATGTTTATCTCAGACTTACAGGCAGCAGTAATTATAGTGCTGAAAAGACCAGTGAAGAAAATCTTGGAGAGGAGGCAGAAGAGAAGTAATGTTTGCAGTTTATAAAAAAGAACTTAGACAGTATTTTTACTCTGTTACTGGTGCGCTCTTTATTGCAGCAAATCTGTTTGTCATAGGCTTGTATTTTATGGCAAATAACCTGATGGGAATGGACGCTTCCACTGCAAATGTAATGAATAACGTACTGTTTGTACTCCTTATCATGACACCGATACTTACGATGAGGATACTTGCAGAGGAGCAGAAGCAGAGGACGGACCAGCTTTTGCTGACAGTGCCGGTCCCGGCATGGAAGATAGTTTTGGGCAAATACTTTTCCGTACTGACGATATTCATGGTTCCGGTACTTGTTTCATGCCTTTTCCCGATAATACTGACACCATTCGGAAAAGTGGCATATGGTGAGTCATATCTTGCAATATGTGGTTACTTCCTCTTTGGCGCAGCATGCATAGCTGTGGGACTTTTTGTTTCATCTATCACAGAGAGCCAGGTGATAGCGGCAGTTCTTTCATTTGTGATATTGTTTATGACATTTTTGATGAATGGAATTGTCAGCATGCTTACCCAAAATGGAACCAATCCTGCCGTAGTGCTTAAGGCATTTGACTTTTTGACACGACTTGATAATTTCATGGCAGGCATACTGGACGTCAAGGAAGTAGTATATTTCCTCACAGTAATAGCACTTATGCTGTTTCTTACATATCAGTCGATCATGAAGCGCCGTTACAGCGTTTCGAGAAACACACTTTCACTTTCAGTGTATTCAAACAGTGTTATCGTTATAGCAATCGCTATAGCTGTTGTAGTAAATCTTTTTGTAGGTCAGATCCCATCAGTATATGCAGAGCATGATATGACAAAGGGTGGAGTCTTCACACTTACAGAGGATTCAAAGAAATTTATGGCATCTTTAGATGATGAGGTAACAATATATGTGCTTGGCACAGAGAAGATGCTTGAAAACTACAATTACAAAGAAGTAGTAAATACACTTAAGCAGTACAGTGAGATTTCTAAAAATGTAAAAGTTGTTTACAAAGATCCTACACTTGACCCGACTTTTGCGCAGCAGTACACAACTGAAAACGTAACTATCGGTTCACTTATCGTAGTTTCAGGGGATAGGTCAAAGGTTGTAAATGCATCAGATCTTTATGAGACAGACATTGACTATACTACATATCAGCAGACAAGAAGTGCATATGACGGCGAAGGTCAGATAACATCTGCAATATCATTTGTAACTTCTGACAACATGCCAAAACTTTATGTGATATCAGGTCACAATGAGGCAAGTCTTTCAGATTTCCAGAGGCTTGAGAAGGCTGTTAATAAGCAGAATCTTGATGTTGAAGAGCTTAAGCTTATAGCAAGCGATTCTATTCCGTCAGATGCATCTGCGATAATGATACTTTCACCTGAAAGTGATTATTCTGCTGATGATACAAAGAAAGTGCTTGATTACCTCAAAGATGGAGGAAAGGCAATAATTTCCCTCAACTATACGACAGAAGGAACTCCTAATCTTGATTCAGTCCTTGCATACTATGGAATTAATCATGAGAATGGAATCGTGTTTGAGAACGATCAGTCACACATGGTTCAGAATCCGATATACCTTCTTCCTGATGTGAAGAGCTCTACAATTACAAATTCACTTATGGCAGACAATATCCCTGCACTTGTGCCGCAGGCATCGGGCTTTAGCATTTCATCTGATGCAGCTCCATCTACTGCAGAGGTGGAAGAGGCTCTTGTGACTTCATCGGGAGCATACCTCAAAAAGAATGTAAGCCAGTCAGAGACTGCCGGTAAGGCAGAGGGCGATATTGATGGACCATTTGATATAGCACTTTATGTGACAGATACTATATCTGACAACAAGATCGCTAAAGTTGCGGCTTTTTCAACTGACTATCTTTTTGCAGATCAGATGGATATGCAGGTTGCCGGAGCGAATGTAGAGATGGTAACAAATGCTCTCAACGATATGATAGAGCAGAAAGTCAACTCAACTATACCGGCAAAGAGCTTTGAAAGCTCGGCAATAGTAGTGAGCGGATCTTCGGTAATGCTGCTTGCGTTTATCTTTGTAGTAGCACTTCCGCTTATTGTGCTTGTTGGAGGCATAGTTGTCTGGTATAGGAGGAGAAAGCGCTGATGGAAGGTAAGCAGATCAGAAATCTGGTTATAATGCTTTTAGTGCTTATAGTGTGTATAGCCGGATATTTTGGAATGAAGGGCTTTAAGGAAAAAACAGAGGCTGCTGAGGAGGCAGCTTCTGAAGAAGTAAAGACAGAGCTCTTTGACAGTGTAAGTGCAAATGACATTGAAAGCATCTCATGGAAATATGAAGGAGAAGATGTAAGCATCACCAAGGGCGATAATGACGTATGGTTTTGTGATTCAGTAAGCTTAAATGAAGGCAAGCCTTCAAGCTGGAAATCAGATATCACAGGTCTCAGTGCAACCAATACGATCACAGGAGATGATGTAAATCTTGACAGCTTTGGACTTACGGAACCGTCAAATGTGATCACAGCTTCATTAAAGGACGGAAAGACTATAAGCATTGCGATAGGTATCCAAAACGAGATCACGAATGAATATTACTGCTATATAAATGGTGATAAGAGCACAGTATATACCATATCATCAACGTTAGCCAACGATTTCAATGCAAGTCCGAAAGATTATCTTGCAGATAAAACAGAATAAAGCAAAGTATCTTTTCATAACCTCACTTTTGTGATATAGTAAACTTTATGTCTACTATGGAAACATCGATATCGCGAATTGACATTTGTTCATATGTGATGATATCGAAAGAATCATAAAAGTGAGGTTTTATTTTAAAATGGCAAAGGTTAGAACAAGATTTGCACCAAGTCCAACAGGAAGGATGCACGTTGGAAATTTAAGAACAGCGCTTTACGCATATCTCATTACAAGACATGCCGGCGGAGACTTTCTTCTTCGTATCGAGGATACAGACCAGAATAGAGAAGTAGAAGGAGCCGTTGATATCATCAACAGGACTCTTGCAGCAACAGGTCTTGAGCATGACGAAGGTCCGGATAAGGATGGCGGCGTAGGTCCTTACGTACAGTCAGAGCGTGTTAAGAGTGGACTTTACATGGAGTATGCAAAGAAGCTTGTTGAGAAGGGTGAAGCATATTACTGCTTCTGTACTCCCGAGAGACTTGACAGCCTCAGACAGAAGGTTGAGGGTACTGATAAGGAGATCACAGTTTATGACAAGCACTGTCTCCACCTTTCAAAGGAAGAAGTAGAGGCTAATCTTGCAGCCGGAATGCCTTTTGTTATTCGTCAGAACAATCCTACTGAGGGTACAACAACATTCCATGACGATATCTATGGCGATATCACGGTCGATAATTCAGAGCTTGATGACATGATTCTTATTAAGTCAGATGGCTTCCCTACATATAACTTTGCAAACGTTGTAGATGACCATCTTATGGGCATCACACATGTTGTACGCGGTAATGAGTACCTTTCTTCATCACCTAAGTACAATCGTCTTTATGAGGCATTTGGATGGGAAGTACCTGAGTACATCCACTGCCCACTTATCACTGATGAGGATCATAAGAAGCTTTCAAAGAGAAGCGGACATTCTTCATTTGAGGATCTTCTTGAGCAGGGATTCCTTTCAGAGGCTATCGTTAATTTCGTAGCACTTCTTGGATGGTCACCTGAGGACAACCAGGAGATCATGTCTTTGGATGAGCTTATACAGAAGTTTGATTATCACCACATCAACAAGAGCCCTGCTGTATTTGATTATGGCAAGCTTAAGTGGATGAACAGTGAGTACATAAAGAAGATGGACTTTGAGAAGTTCTATGAGATGGCTGAGCCATACATCAAGGCAGTCGTAACAAAGCCTTATGACTTAAAGAAGATCGCAAAGATGGTTCAGACTCGTATCGAGGTGTTCCCTGATATTGCAGGACACATTGACTTCTTTGAGGAGCTTCCTGATTACGATATTTCTATGTATACTCACAAGAAGATGAAGACTACTCCTGAAATCTCACTTGAGGTACTTACAGAGCTTCTTCCTATCCTTGAGGCTACTGATGATTACAGCAATGACGCGCTTTATGAGCTTATCAAGGGCTATGTTGAGAAGAAGGGCTGCAAGAATGGACAGGCTCTCTGGCCAATCCGTACTGCAGTTTCCGGTAAGCAGATGACACCGGGCGGTGCAACAGAGCTTATGGAAGTACTTGGTAAAGAGGAGTCTTTGGCACGTATCCGTAAGGGAATCGAAAAGTTATCAAATAATTAATGGAAGTATAGGCCCGTCAGATGCGTCTGGCGGGCTTTTCATATTTACCCTAAGATGTAGAATGATACGAAAACACTTTTGGATTGAAATGAGGTATAATTAATGACAACTGATGCTATAATTCTTGACGTAGACGGAACGATCTGGGACTCGACCGCGATAGTTGCTGATGCCTGGAACGAGGCGGCAAGAGAAATGAATGCTGATTATGAGGAAATAACTTCTGATGTACTTAAGAATTACTTTGGTAAAACAATGGAAGATATTGCGGCAGGATTATTCAGTAAAGTAGAAATAAATGAAAGATACAAGCTTATGCGACTTTGCGAAGAGAAGGAACAATCATATCTTCAGTCAGACCCTTGCAATATCACTTATGATGGTGTTAAAGCTACCGTAAAAGATCTTTCAAAGTACGTAAATATTTATGTTGTAAGCAACTGTCAAAAAGGCTATATAGAGCTTATGCTTGAAAAAACCGGAATGTCAGAATACATTACAGATTTTGAATGCTATGGAAATACCGGAAACGGCAAAGCGGATAATATTAAGCTTTTGATCCAGAGAAATAATATTAAAAATCCTGTCTATGTTGGTGATACCAGTGGCGATGCAGCTGCCTGTAAGGAAGCCGGTGTGCCGTTTATTTTTGCCTCATATGGGTTTGGAAATGTAGATGAATATGCTGCTAAAATAGATAGTTTTTCAGAACTTGTGGCACTTTTTAGATAAAAGGAGGACTTTATGATTAAAATTTACGGAACAGAGCTTTGCAAGGACTGTGTGGCGTTCAAGGCAAGTCTCGATGCTAACGGTGTGGAATACGATTTTAGAGATATCAGCAGCGATCTGAAAGCACTTAAAGAATTTATTCTTCTTCGTGATACAGACCACGTATTTGACGAAATACGCGGAACCGGTGCTATTGGCATACCTGCTGTAGTATCGGAAGATGGCAGTGTAGTAATTGACTGGGAAGGATACCTTAAAGAGCATGGTTATAGGGCAGTGCAGGAGAGTGCTGCGTGTGGTATTGATGGCAAAGGGTGCTGAATATGATAAATAAAGAGCCCGTCAGATGTATATACGTCTGACGGACTTTTGCTGCCTGGTAAAGGTATGACTTTTCCAAAAATCAATTTGAAACAATTTCTAGGATAGCCTCGATTATTTCCGGATTTTTATATTCCACTCCATCTAATCCATATGTCATTGCATAGCTGAAATTTTCTGCCATACATTCTTCAGGATCTATTACATATTCTGTATTCTCGCCAAATACATCCCAGAAATTTGATGCATCCTCCGGAAGATAAAACGTGTTACTTCCATCAATAGGTACTAGTGCTGTGCCCATACAATCAAAAAAGTTGTCGTCTACGTTTTCATAAGGTTTCAAAGCTATAAGCGCAGTGTAGCAATCCTTCATCTCCCCATTAATATTGAATGAAGCATATGAATTATGGTGCTCTACATCGGGATTGGATATGTATTTTTCATACACAGCTGGTGGTATCTCAAAATCCTTATCGTTTATTGTGAAATGAATTATGCTATACATTTTCTTTCTGAAATCAGGATTATTTCTTGTCAGACAATGGAATAATTCGTGCCACATGATTTGCTTTGCCCACATTTTTTCCTCGGGATCATCGCTGGTGAGTCCTTCAATCCAGTAATCTCCAAAATAAATATGCGTTTTGTGCGTATAGGCACCAGATCCACCCTCCTCGTTTTGAGTGGACTTGATCAGCACTATTTCATCAGTCGGAGGAAGAGTATATTTGTTTTTCGCTAAATCAGTCTCCATGTCCTGGATAAGCTTTTTAATAGCTTCTTTCTCTTCATCCGAATACTCAAGCATCTGTGAGGCTCCATATTCTTTCAATTCTTCAATTGTGCCATTTTTGTTATTAAGCTTATACTGTAGCTCGCATTTGCTGAAACCGCTTAAATACTCATCATTTGCCAGATAGCATTCGACGGCTTCCTTTCTATCTGCAAAATGATACTTGATCTTACCAGTGGTTTTACTTCCACATGCTGTAAGCATCATTGCAGAAAAAGCTACTGTTAAAACAGATATAATTCTCTTTTTTATTCTCATTATGCCCCCTCCTCGATTAAAGATATTATGTTTCAATTCTATCATCTGAGGATATGTATGAAAAGTCCATTATCATGAGTTGATCGTCTATCACCTTACTCCGGATGGAGCGGAAAAGTTACAGGTATATTGCTGAACGGCTCGGTCTTTACGTCAACACAGTCAAATCGTACTGCGCACGGCATGATCTAGGCGATAACCGCATCATGGGGCCATTACCATCACGGAACACCCGGCTCAAGCCAAAGAGAGAACCACATCCACTTATCGGGTACTGCATAGAATGCGGCACGGTCTTTAAGCAATGCAAGAATGGCTCCCGGAAGTTTTGCAGCCTCGAGTGCTACCACATCTATCAAAGGAATAGTAAAAATTCTTCTTTGCAAGAACTATTTTTGCAATCTGAACATAGGTATTAAACCCGAGAGAGAATAAGCTCTTAAGCTCACGGCTCAGGTAGCTCTGGCTTACTCCGCAGGCATCGGCGGCTTCGGAGAGTGTAAGCTCTTTATAGATATTTTTGTCAATATAGTTAAAAAGACTGCTGAACTGAGGCCTCTTTTGCAGACATCTCTGACGATATATTTCATCAAACAGATCGTAGAGTGCGAATGAAAGATGATCTGATGGTTTTTTGTGTTTTTTTAAAAGAACAATAAATTCATTGAAAAGTCACCGTTTAAGACATAATATTATTGATGAAGGTATTTTATTCTATCATGTATGTTGAGGAGGTGGCTCAATGAAGTTTTATCGTTGTAAGAAGTGCGGAAAGATCATAGCAATCGTGGAAGAAACCAAGGTTCCAACTATGTGTTGTGGAGAAGCCATGGAGGAGTTGGTTCCGGGAACAGTAGATGCTGCTACTGAAAAACATGTTCCGGTATGTGAAGTAGAGGGGAATATCGTTACCGTTAAAGTCGGCAGTGTAGAGCATCCTATGTTGGATGAGCATTATATCCAGTGGATCGCCATCAAGACTAAGAATGGTAATCAGAGAAAGGTATTAAAGCCCGGTGAAGCACCTGTAGCTAAATTTGCAATTATCGAGGGAGACGAAGTGCAGGAGGTATACGAATACTGCAATCTGCATGGATTGTGGAAAGCCTGAGGACTTCGTGGCAATAACTACAAAAGAATTATTATTTTAATAAAAACCTTCATGCCATTGGTTGATCGTGGCATGAAGGTTTTTTGATTTTTAAAATGGAATTAGGTACTTTCTCGCTATAAAAGTAAATTTTGATAGCGAAAAAGAAATTGACTTTTTCGCTACAAAATCATTTTTTCACATGAGACTGCATTATACATCCATAATCTGTCGGACAGGGAACCTTTTTCTCCGGTAATAACTGTAGTTCGTGGATATAATGCGAAACATTTGAAAGATATAGGTGTTGTAGTGCATACTGTAAGACCAGAGTGGTTGGAAATTGGACTTACAATGGCACAGACATTTGCGGGGAATAGCGTTCGTATTTATGATAGGGAACGCTGCATCTGCGATATTATAAAGAATAAAAAAAGATGGATATTCAAGTATTTCAAATGGCTATAACATTTTATTTTTCTGATAAAGAAAAGAATATTCATAACCTCATGGAATATGTCCAGATGATGGGAATTTCAGAAAAGGTGAGACAATATACTGAGGTGCTGTTATGATAAATAGTTCAACAGCCGTAAAGGCTAGGATAAAAAACAGAGCAGGCGGAAAGATAGAAATACATTAAAGGACACAGTTGATTTATATTTCAAAATACACTATAATGCCTAACGTGCAAAATTTTGAAATAAAGGAATATTAGTTTTATATGTATTTAAGTAATGAACAGCGGCTTGCTGTAAGTCATTTTAGGGGGCCGGCGGAGATACTCGCAGGTCCAGGATCTGGAAAAACACGCGTCATTACGGCAAGACTTGCCAATCTTATTAATGTCAAAAAGATCCCACCATCATCAATACTTACAATTACTTTTACAAAAAAGGCGGCAGAGGAGATGCGGCTGCGTTCCGAACAGCTTTTAGGAAATACAGCAGCGGCGATCAATTTTGGTACATTCCACAGCATATTTTTTAAGATTTTAAGAAACACTTACAAATTTACATCTGATAATATCGTGCGTTTTCGCATCCAGTCGGAAATAATCCAGGAAATAATCGAATCTGAAAACATTGATCTGAGAGAGTCAGACAGAAATGTTATAGATCTTTTGAATGAAATAAGCAAAGTAAAAACGGGCTATGATTCTGTAGAAGATTATAATTCTATCCTAATGGATAATGATGATTTCAAAAAATTCTATAAGCGCTATATCTCGCGCATGAATTCCCTAAAGTTGATCGATTTTGATGATATGCTGATACGCTGTCATGATCTTTTTATTGAAAGAAATGAGGTATTAAGACAATGGCAGGAGAAGTTTAAGTTTGTACTAATAGATGAATTTCAGGATATTGATTATAAGCAATACGAGACTATAAAAATGCTGGCAGGAGAGCGTGCCAATCTTTTTGTTGTAGGGGATGACGATCAGTCAATCTATGGTTTCAGAGGAGCGCAAAGTTCGATAATGCAAAGGTTTTTAGATGATTACAAGGAGGCAAATTTTGTAAAGCTGTCGGTTAATTACCGGTCGGCAAAGGATATAGTAAGTTCTGCAGGACTTGTGATAGGAGCAAATAAGGACAGGATAGAAAAGGACATAAAGGCAAATTCGGAGATAAATGGCAAGGTAGTGCTTAGTGAATTTGAAAACAGAAGTGAAGAATTTGCAGAGTTGGCCGCCAGACTTAAGAATGAAAAAGATTTATCTGAATGTGCCGTACTTTTGAGAACGAATACGCTTGCATCATTGGTGGCAGGCGAGCTTATGCAGTGTGATATAGAGGTTGACTATGCTGAGAAAGTGACAAATCCGTATGAACATTTTATAGCAAAAGACATTTTGACATATTTGAAAATAGCCAATGGCGATAATTCGCGTGCGTCTATGTACAGAATTATGAATAAACCATACAGATATATAAGCAGAAATGCGGTACCCGGCAAGACTTTTGATATAGAAGCTATGGAGAAATTCCACGCAGATAATCTTAAAACACTCGGGATGCTTTCAAAACTTCAAAATGATCTGTTGATATTAAAAGGAATGAGACCATATGCGGCGGTGCATTATATATTGCAGGGGATTGGTTACTTAAAATACCTGAAGCATTATGCTGAAGAAAAAAATATTGACTATGCAGAGCTGGAAGAGAAAGCTATGTGCATAAAAGAAAAAGCTGGAAGATACAGAAGCTATAGAGAATGGGAGGAGGATATAGAAAATTATACCGAGAAGCTGAATAAGGAAACTCCTGGCGGCAATAATGGCGGAGTAAAGGTGCTTACACTGCATGCGTCCAAGGGACTGGAATTTAAAAAAGTATTCATTTTGGATGTCAATGAGAAGATAATTCCGTATAAGAAAGCGGTTTTGACTTCGGAGATCGAAGAAGAAAGAAGGCTTTTCTATGTTGGCATGACCAGAGCAAAAGAGGAATTGTACCTTTGGAGTATAAAGGATAACTATGGAAAGGCGATGACGAGGTCGCACTTTATAGATGTTTTTGAAGAGAGATAATAAAAGAGAATAAGCAGAGCACATAGACCGCTTATTCTCTTTGGTAGGAGACTATTCAAATGAATTACATTGCCGTACACAATGACTGATATTTCAACATTTCATTTTTTAGAAATGTTGGTGTGACGCCTTCGATCTTTTTGAAAACTTTACAGAAGTAGCTTGGCTCATTGTATGACAGCTGGAAAGCTACATCTATTATCTTGTCGTCATTATAGTAAAAATTCTTCTTTGCAAGAACTATTTTTGCAATCTGAACATAGGTATTAAACCCGAGAGAGAAGAAGCTCTTAAGCTCACGGCTCAGGTAGCTCTGGCTTACTCCGCAGGCATCGGCGGCTTCGGAGAGTGTAAGCTCTTTATAGATATTTTTGTCAATATAGTTAAAAAGACTGCTGAACTGAGGTCTCTTTTGCAGGCATCTCTGGCGATATATCTCATCAAACAGATCGTAGAGTGCAAATGAAAGATGATATGGATTTTTGATCACATCTTCCGTAAAAGAGAAGCGTTCCTTATAGTGCTTTTGTAATTCCGGCTCGATACAGTTGATCATTTTCATGGATAATTCCAATATCTCATCCATATACTGGACGGTCTGATCTAATGATCTCTCAGCATTATCCAAAATCTTTTTTCTGAGAGAACTTATGGAATTATACATTTTCACATAATCCTTTTTCATGATCAGATTTCTGAAATCATCCAGGAAAGGATTATGCTCAGAATTATGCTTGCGAGGCTCTTTCTTCGGTGCAAGACTGTCCATAAAGTCACGTTTTGAGAACGGAACTGATAAAAATCTTATATCGTCAAGCCCGGGAGTGTTCATAAAGCTTCTCCAGCTGGAGTTTTCCGCAAGTATTATAAGCTTGGCTGACAGTCCATCATTAATAAGGTTGTTTATGATAGAGTATGAGCCATGATAGCCTTTGCAGGCGCTTACCATAATTGCAGAAAAAGATGTGTCACGGACAAGCTCTTCAAAGTCTCCGTCATTCCATCCGGCAAAGACAGCTTCTGTATCTTCTGCAAATTTAAGGATATTGCTTATTGTAAGCTTCACAAGCGCATTTGCATTAAGTACTAATAAACGCATTAATCCGTTACCTCCGTAAGTTTTAGGCGCTCATCTTATTACTGCTTATAGATAAGCGAACCATGGTTCCCTGACCTTCGGGATTTGGGAAGGCATCAATTGAGACTTCACCTTTACCATAGATATTTTCAAGATGCTTTCTTGTGGTATATAAATCCAGGCTTGAAAGGTGGGCAGATTCTTTTTTGTCACGTTTCGCCTTTAACGTGATCTTGTCAGCTTCAGTGAAACCGACTCCGTTATCAGATATTTCGCAGACAGTTTTACTACCGCTCGAATAGATGTTAAGATTGATCCTGCCATCTTCCCCTGATGGCAAGATTCCATGCACTACAGCATTTTCTAAGAAAGGATATAGTGTACATGGCGGAATCAGCAGCTCATCACCTTTCAAAGAGACATTGACGTTTAAGCTGATACTGCGTCCGAAGTTCCTTTCCATAATTTTTACGGCAGATTTAAGGAAACTTACTTCAGTTTGAATTGATGCAAAGTCCTTACGGCTGTCATAAAAATATTTGAGGATATCAGCATACAGTCCAATGGCTTCGCTTGTACCGTCTGCACACTCCAAAACGGCTAAAGTATTTATCATGTTGAAAGCAGAGAGCATGAAAGAACCTGCAAAAATACCATGACCATTATCTGACGATCTGTTTTTGAGCCGGTCGGTCAGGAGGAGCATTTTATTGTGAAGAGAGTCCATTCGACTATACAATTCTTCCTGTTTCCTTTTTGTATATTGTTTTTCGATCATATCATCCACTATCGTTTTTATCAGGGCAGCGGTATGACGCATCTGGCTGATATCGATGATCCTTGTCTCGTCAAAATACTTTTTTAAGCGTGGATAATCATCCATATTTATTTCGGATTGAACCATCTTATTGACCTGCTCTAAAGAGCTGGTATCACCACAGCATTTAGCCTGCCCCATGAGGACTGCTCCGAGATGATTATTCTTAAAAATGATCGGTACAGCGCAGTCGATCAGTCCGGCAGGACACTTATAGATGTATGGAGTATTTAACATAGCGGCTTTAAGCGAGCCATAAGCATCGGAAAAGAAGCAATTTTGCTTACAGGCCTTTATCTTACGGCGTTCGAGACAAAAATCAGAAAAATTGGTTTCTGCAGTTATCGGATTTCCCTTATAATCGACAGTAACCATTGCAATTCCGGTCGCGTTTGAAAGATCTTCCTGAATTTTTTCGAGCCTTGGCAGGTCAAGCAGATTTTCAAGTGAGTAGTCAAAGCTCATATCAGCTTCAAACTCATCACGAAAATCTGTATGATCTGCTTCGATAAGATTAATATCAAGCATTAATAACCTCCCCAATAGCACATGCACTAAAATTTGTACATTAACATAGTATTATTTTAACCTTTGGTTGGGCAATTTTCAACGCTTGACTTTCGAAAACTTATAAAAAATAGTCAATGTGCATATTAAAATATATGATATATGCTATTTTTTGATTATTCTGAGATGTTTAAAACGATCCTGACAATATCTTCTGTTGATACTGTGCGAGGATTACCCGGGAAGGTGAAGTCTTTCATTGTTTTTGAAACGATTACCGGAAGATTTTTAACAATCTCATCATTTGAAATAGATAAATCCTTCAGTTTAATGCTGCATCCTACCTCATTTGAGAGTGCTTTTACAGCGGAGAGGAGTTTGCCTGCGGCTGTAAGATTGTTGTCACTGAAGTTTGCAAATCCGAGTTTCCTTGCAAGATCTGCATATTTATGGCAGGCTGTTTCATCCTGCATGTTGAAGGCGATGGCCTCTGGCAGCAGAAGTGCATTGGCAAGCCCATGAGGAATATGAAATACTGCTCCAAGCTGATGTGAGATTGCATGGCTTATACCGAGTCCTGCATTTTGGAAAGCCATACCTGCCATGCTGCTTGCAGCCAAAAGCTCATGCCATTCATCGGCAGTTGCCGTCTTATGATAGCACTTAGGTAAAAGAGCAAAGATCATTTTTACGGCATATTCTGAGAGAGCATCGGTAAATGCATCTGCGTGGTTGGCAACGAGAGCTTCAATGGCATGTGTAAGAGCATCCATGCCGGAGTTTGCTGTTACTTTATCCGGGCAGCTCATTACAAAACGTTCATCGAGCCATGCCTCATCAGGCGATATGGAATCATCCACAACAGAGTCTTTGGTATTAGTCTCAGTATCTGTAACTACTGCAAATGAAGTGACTTCTGAGCCTGTGCCGCTGGTAGTAGGAATCGCGGCAAAGAAAGGTCTCGCTGTTCCTTCAAGCTTTGCTGCATAGTAGGCTATGAGCTTTGCTGTGTCGATTGCAGAGCCTCCTCCAATCGCTAAAATAACTGTAGGAGAGAAGGTGTTATAGACCTTGATTCCCTCTATGACTTTACTGAGTGGTGGATCCGGAATTATATTAGTATAGATCTCAACAGTGTTCTTTGATGAAAAACGCTGTATATATTCATTTAATAGAGAGCTTTTTTCAAGGAACGAATCTGCAACTATCCAGATTCGTTCCTTTGAGAAGCTGTTTATCCTTGAAGTAATGTCATCGTGACATTTAATCTCGGTATGTATCCTGAATCTTCCCATTGGAAATAACCTCCAATTATTTGATAGAAAAGGCACCTGAAAGCACGCAGCGTCTTTCTCTTGCGAAGTTTCTTGCGGTAGTGGTGCCTTCGCCTGTAGGAGTAGCAATAGTAAAGGTAGTCGGTCCTTCAGCGCCAAAACCGATACCTGCGTAGGTTGGAGCATTCTTTACAAAAATAGATGTCTGAAGAAGTCTTGCTGCTTTGTTCAATCTTTCTACATTTGTAGAATGCATTGAAGCTGTGTGATGAAGACCGTTTTCCAGTTCAAGCGCGATCTTTAGTCCACACTCAAAGTCAGGAACCCTGATTATAGGGATTATAGGCATCAGCATTTCAATCTTGGCGAAAGGATCTTTTTCGGTGGACTCAACTACGATCAGTCTTGGCTCTCCGCTAAATGAAACGTTAGCGTCAGTTAAGATCTTTACGGCACTTCTGCCGACATAAGATTTATTTGGCGACTGTTTAGGTGTAACTGTAAGTGCTTCAAGCTTCTTTATATCTTCCGGATCAGTAATATACACAGCACCGTTCTGCTGCATATTGTAGATAAGATAATCAGCGATAGAAGATACTGCCACGATGTTTTTTTCTGCTATGCATGGCACGTTATTGTCAAAAGAAGCACCGTTTACGATGTCTTTAGCAGCTTTAACTATATCAGCGGTCTCATCTACGATAGTAGGAGGGTTTCCGGCTCCGGCCCCAAGAGTCTTTTTGCCTGAGCGCATTGCCTGATCTACAACTCCCGGGCCACCGGTCACAACCAGCATGTTAATGCCGGGATTTGTCATCATTTCCTGAGCTGCCTCTATAGAAGGGTTTTTAACGGTAACTATTAAGTTTTCGATGCCGCTTGCTTCGCTCACGATCTGGTTCATAAGTCCGATAAGCCACTGGGAAGTCTTTTTTGCTCCCGGATGTGGTGAAAAGTAGATCGCGTTGCCGGCAGCTATCATGCCGATAGAATTACAGATGATAGTCTCGGTCGGGTTGGTTGATGGGCAGATAGCACCGATAACGCCGTATGGGCAGTACTCGTAAAGTGTCATGCCGCCATCACCTGTAAGAACCTGAGTTGCTGCATTTAAGTCTTCAACACCCGGAGTGTTTTCAAGAGCGATCCTGTTTTTGAGCTCTTTATCATGGATATTGCCCATCTGGGTTTCATTTACGGCGCGCTCTGCCATTTCAAGTGTAAGAGGTAAAAGTCTTTCACGTATTGATCTTATTATCTTTTTTCTTCTGTCAAGAGAAGTGTCAAAGAGCTTTGCCTGCGCTACATGAGCGGCTTTAACTGCTTCATCAACAGTGTCAAATACGCCGCTGCTGTGACTTGTCATTACAGTTTCAGCAGGAGAGGAGACGCTGTTTTGAGCAGTGCGTGCTACTTCTGATACGCAATGAGGACAGCCGCCCTCACCTGCGATAATTTTGTTTACGATTGCTGTTACATCTAATGCTTCCATTCTTTTTTCCTTTCTTTTACGTTAATCTACTATTCCAACAATGATGGCATCGACTGGCGCATCAGAGTTTCCGTTTTTTAGGGCTTTTCTGGCAGAACTACCTGTTGTGATGATCACTTCTTCGCCATTTCCGGCGCCTATCATATCAACAGCAACGAGATGTTTGCCATTTTCTGAGCCTTCTGTAATTTCTACTTTCATAAGCTTCATGCCTATGAGACTTTCTTCTTTTTTAGTGGAAACAACGTTTCCTATCACACGACCGAGGATCATTTCAGCATACCTCCGAAAGTAAGGATTTATTAGAAAGTGCTATTCCTAAAGGAGTTACGTATTCTGGGAAATCAGGTTTCAATATATTGGCGGACACGATCTTTGAGAAAACTTCTTCAAATTCGTCGAAATTAGTGGCGCCGCCTACCAGATAAACATTTTCTACTTTCTTTCCGTATTCCTTAATAAAATTTGCGGTAATGGTAGCCATTTTCTCAACTACCGGGCGGATTATCTGGAAGTTTTGATTTTTAAGTGCTTCATCCCTTTTTCTTGTTTCGCCTTCGGAAATAGGTATCCCGAGGGCTCCTGACAACACGAGAGTCATCTGCGTGCCGCCGGTTGGCTCATCAGCCGAAAATACCATTTTTCCTTTTTTAAAGATGCTTATTCCTGTTGTACCGCCGCCAATGTCAACAACAGCACCGTCAGTAACATTCATTGCTTTGGCAGCAGCTTCAGGTTCATCTATGATGTCAACAACTTCCATATCGGCAGCTTCTATAACGTGCCCGACAGCATTGCGGTTATTGCCGATAGTTCCCGGTGGGATAGCACCGGATGCTTCTGTAAGTGTGATACCAAGGGCTTCCTCAGCCTTTTCCTTGAGTTCGCGTACTATCTTTACAGCTTCTGAGTATTTGACGACAAGTCCATCTTTGACTACATCGGCATCTTTTGAAGCGGCAAAAATAGGATTTAGATCGGCATCAGCCACGATAAGGACTATGGATGAGGTACCGAGGTCTACACCTACAGTTACGGGCTCTTTTATCTTTTTGTTGCCGGGCTTTTCAGAGTTTTCGCCTGTCACGAGTTCGTGTATGTGAAGCATCTTTTCATTTGTAAGGTGCATTTTTTCTTCTGTGTTCATATATGATAACCCTCTGTTATGCCTTTTACAGATTGACTATCCTGCCGATAGAATCCGGTGCGGCACCTACTGTATTGCCTTCATCAGTATCTATGTGCATCTCTAAAGTAAAATCATCTCCGACACGTATTTCGCAGTCGTCAAGATAGGCTGTTCTTTCTGTACTTTCAATCTTTACGACTACTTTCTGACCGCTGTGAAGCCCGAGAAGCTTTGCGTCATCAGTCTGGACATGTATATGTCTTTTGGCTATGATGACACCTCTATCCAGAGTAAGCTCTCCATGCGGACTTATAATCTTGATGCCGGGAGTACCTTCAATATTTCCGCTTAACCGCACGGGTGCTTTGATTCCAAGCGCTCTTGCATCTGTCATTGACAGTTCGATCTGAGAGTATTTCCTGCAAGGCCCCAAAATCCTCACATTTTCCATTTTTCCTTTAGGTCCTACAAGAGTAACAAGCTTATCGGATGCAAAATCATCTCCCTGATTAAGCTTTTTCTTCATATTCATAGGTTCACCCGGAAATAAAATGTCGTAATCGTGCTGAGTCAGATGAACATGCTTGTTTGATACCCCGACGGGGATTTTTATATAATTTTTTAAGTCAGCAATTATGCTGATTACCTCATTTTGGAGGTTAGCTGCAGATAAACTCAATTTTTTCACCTCTGTTTTTGTATATTATTTTTTAGATTTTGTTTTCTTAGATTTTGAAGCTGATGATCTGGTCGTCTTTTTGGCTGTAGATGGAACTTCTATTTCAGAAGTTTCTGTTATTTCAGCTTCTTTTGGAGGCTCAATTTTTACTTCTGTTTCAGTGCTGACTACAACATCTTCAGTGTTGACTACAGCTTCGGTGTTTTCATCAGCGCTCACGTTGTCTGAACCTTCGAGAGATTTTTCATCAACTTTTGGATTCTCTTCGGGAGCGGTATCCTTTGAAGGCTCTTCTGCAGGTTTTATCTCCGGCTCAAGTGCGCATTCAAGTGTTGAAGCAGGTCGTGCGATAACCTTGGAGGATACCAGCCAGCCATGTTCTACCGCAACTGACTTTCCGGCGGAAAGTGCTGCATTTACTGAGCCTACATCGCCGGTCACAAGTATCGTTGTCCAACCGTGGCCTTTTGCAAGAGTCTTTTGACGGATATGGACATTGGCAGCTTTAGCCATAGTGTCACCTACTGTTATTGCAGCTACAAGACCTTTTACTTCAAGCATACCTAAAGAATCTTTTAACATGTTTTACCTCCGAATAATGTTCAATTTTTTATCTCTGATTATCTCG
The DNA here is from genome assembly GCA_000746015.1 of Lachnospiraceae bacterium MA2020. GTDB lineage: Bacteria > Bacillota > Clostridia > Lachnospirales > Lachnospiraceae > NK4A144. The sequence continues at coordinate 203,114 of JQKK01000003.1, forward strand.
TTTGCTGCATAGCTTATGATACAGTCTTTATCAATATCGACCTGACTTCCTGCCGGCAGATTCATAATATTGGCGGCTACGAGGAAGGAAGATCTGTGAGAAGGATTTACAAGCTGATTTATCTCTACGATCCGCAATCCATACTCGGAAAGTTTTCTCTGATATGCCGAGAAAAGCTTCCTGTAATTAAAGGATGTGATCTCTGAAAGTGGAGCCAGAGAGCTTTTTAGGATGATGATATCCCGTCCTTTCACAAAACAATCCTGCAAAAGTATACTTAATGGACAGTCTGCTATACCCTGAACGGCTTTTGCCTGAACATTGAGCGGAAGAGCAGTGATAAGAAGTGGAATACTGCGCTCACTCTTTAGGGCGTCCGTACAATTTGTGATGATCACATTAAACTCTGAATTGATGGCTTCACGTACTGCATCAGAATATCGATGAAAATCGCCTTCTTCGACTTCGACCAACAGAAGCTTTCTGGCAGGAGTATCCGGTTCACGTCTTAGATCATTGGAAGAGATACTTTCTTCTATAAGATCACGTATGAGTTTTTCAAGTTCATTACTGGTCATACCTATATATCTATTCCTTTCATATCATTTTAGTTTTATTATCTGTTTTATAATTAGTAAAAATCTGAACAAAATTAAGTAAGAAAACTATAGCTTCGCAGCTTATTCAGTATTTTGACTCTTTCAGCAAAGATATCTTCAATGTGCTTTGAAACATATTCCTTATCAAAACGACTTTCGGAAAGCATATATTCTTTTAATAGGTCTCTGTTTGGAGTGGCTTTATCCAAAATAAGTTTATTTTTATCGGAATCAGGGTTATAGCGATACAGATATCTAAAACCTGATCTTACGGCCATTATCTGCTCATCGACATAGCTATTGCTTTCGTCTTTTTTTATGCCATGAAGTCTGCATGGACAGTAGGCGATCACTACTGAAGGTCCTTTGTGCTGAGCAGCTTCAGTGATAGCATCAAAGGTCTGTTTTAAGTCTGCGCCTATGCAAACAGAGGCAACATAGACGTTATCTTTGATGATATATTGAAAAGCGATGTCCTTTGGCGTGCTCTTATTTAATGATCCCAATGGGCAGTCGGCGCCAAGTGGTGTCAAAGAGCTGTACTGCCCTCCGGTATTTGCATAGCTTCCGTTATCCAGTATCAGTATGTTAATGTCTGCATTATGATTTAACAGATAGTCAATTCCGTCTGAATCTATGTCAGAAGCCCATCCGTCGCCTCCTATGATCCATGTGACAGAAGATGTGTCGTCTTTAAGCCTCTGGCTTTCGGATATTCCTGCTCCAAATTCCGCATTGTTCTCAAAAAGTGAATTGGCAAAGGTTGGAGCATTACCATTTTCGTCAGTCTTATATGGGATATATGGATAAGTTCCACCCCATATGGATGAGCAGCCGGTCGCATTTGCTATGATAAGGCGACTTTTAAATATCCTTGTCAGTAGTGAAAGATAAGTGCTCTGAGCACAGCCGGCACAGCTGCCGGGAGACTCAAGGAGAGGTGTATTAAACCCGGCTTCTCTGACGTTTTTAGGAAGTGCATTTTTTGGAGTTATCTGATTTGTTTTATCTTGAAGCAGTTCCCAATATCTGGTCTCTTTTTCTCCATAATCTGATGATCTTGATGCAAATGTCTTTAGCGCTCCGGGTCTGCAAATGCTGCTGCAATTTTTACATCCAAGGCAGAAGTCTGGAGAAACCTGTATTCTGAAAAATTTGTTTTCAATGTCTTTTGATGGTATAGTCTGCATGCCTTCAGGTAATTCCTCTTTTTCAAGGACAAATGCTCTTATTGCCGAGTGAGGACATTGATTTACGCAGGCATTACACTGTACGCATTTAGTCTGATCCCAGACAGGGAATGACGTTGAAAGCATGGAAGGTGCAGCAGTAGTGTTTTTAAGTTTGCAGCTTCCGTCATCCATCTGCATTTTGATAATGTCTGATACAGATATTGTTGATACGGTATCATTCATCTTATAGCTGCCATGTCCGATATATTCTTTAAGGCATCCGGCAGTGAGACTTAGCAGGATAGAATTATCATCATTTCCATATTTTTTGCAGAAATGAGAAAGTGCCTCTGCAGACAATAGCTTTTTGCTCCTTTCTTCATTTCCTGCAGAAAGGACTACCAGAGCCGCCGTACTCATGATCGTATTGATAAAAGGAGCACTTCCTATAAGCTCAGAAAACTTCACAGCGTCTATAAGATAGAACTTATAGGACGAAGGGAGTTTGTGCGCGTGCAGGTAAGACTTAAACCCTTCTCCATCTAAAGCTGTATTTATGATCATGATGGAATTGTTTTCTGCAATAGTCATAGCTTTAGGCAGATGCTCTATGGAATACAGGACTGCTATATCGGATTTTTGAATCCTGTAGGAAGCATTTATATCCTTAGAGGATATGCGCATTTCTGAAGTAGTGATATTCCCTGATTTTCTTGCATCATAGTAGGACTTACATTGGATATGAGCTCCGCTTTCTGCTATGACCTGAGCCGTAGTGCGGCATGCACTTACGGCACCTTCACTTCCGCAGGCATAAAAAACCATTTCCTTACAGTTCTTTTTGTGGGTTCCACTTTTATATATTCTTTTTAAAGAAGTATGATTGTGATCATCATTTATCCCTAAGCTGAATCTTTTGATAGGGGATGGTTTATTCATTTCGTTGAAGACTGCGCGTATATCGGCATCGGTAGTATCTTTGGATGCCAGTCCATAGTGTCCACCGATGACTTTTATATGTCTGTCATATTGATAAAGGGTATTTACAACATCAGACATTAATGGCTCATTTGCTGCAGCTACATCTTTACAACGGTCAAGCACAGCAACATTGCGAACACTTTTTACGAGCAGAGAATTAAGTCTTTCTGATGGAAAAGGTCTGAAAAGATGAAGATTGATGCAGGCATTGTTTCCAGACATTTTCTCATCGAGGACTTCACATATAGTACAGTTGACAGAACCGATGGAAACGATAACGCTGTGTGGGAATTTTGAACCATGATAATCTGCAATGGAGGTTTTGCTCTCAAACTTTTTATTCAGTCCAATCAATATGTCATCTAACCGATCTGGTATATCTGTATAATAGCCGTTTGAAGCCTCCTGAACTTCAAAGAAGATATCAGGCCCTAAAGCCGGCCCGTACAGTCTATCCTTTTTAATAGAAGTATTTCTAAAAGATTCTGCATTTTCGAGTGTTTTTTCATCATGCAGATCTTCATATGAAGGTACTTTGATATCTCTTAATTCGTGACTTGTATCAAAGCCGTCAAAGAAGTGTATGACAGGAAGACGGCATGCTAAAGCCAGCTTATGAGCGGCTGCCGACATTATCATAGCTTCCTGGACACTTGACGATGCGAGGATTATGGCACCGCAGCCTCTTACTGCCATGATGTCTGAATGGTCTCCGTATATGCTCAGTGCATTTGTTGCAACCGAACGTGAAGCAACATGGATGACAGCCGGAAGATGTTCTCCTGCAAGTCGGTATAAAACAGGCAGCATTAAAAGAAGACCTTGCGACGAAGTAAAGGTAGTGGCAATGCTTCCGCCGCGGAGCAGTCCGTGTAGCATTCCTCCAACTCCTTTTTCAGATTGCATGGTATATATAGAAGGAACTTTTCCATAAATATTCTTTTTTTGATCTTTGATCCACTTTTCGCAATGCTCTGCCATCGGAGTGGAGGGGGTGATCGGATATACACAGAAAGCGTCACTGAAAGCGTAGGCAGAATACGCTGCCGCTTCATTTCCGTCCAATACTTTATTTGTGATCATTTTGGGCTCCTATATAGATAGTATTAGGGTAATTTACTACAACAATTCTAACATTCAATATCTCTCAGCAGTTACGACTATAATCCTCTGAAAATTGTAAAAAATTGTAGTAACTGTCAATTCAAATATTTTAAAGTAATTGTAATTTTTACCAAATTTAGTTCAAAAAATTCCTATATTCCTTAAATACTTCCAAAATATAAATTTTTAGCGTATTTCAAAAAACACCACTAACAGTTCAGATTATTATTCATAAAAAATACAGCGGCTAAATTAAAATGTTCACATAGGCAAGTCGATTTCTTATGAGGTACAAAAAACAAGAAAGGGAAGGTTAATTAAAAATGAAAACTTATACAGTCCATCCGGGATTCACAACTCCAACAGCCAGGATTCCTAAACTGAAGGAAGCTATCATGAGCTCAAAGCCAGCTATCGAAGCTGAAAGAGCAATGCTTGTTACAGAGTCTTACCAGCAGACAGAGTCAGAAGCTGTAGTACTCAGACATGCAAAAGCTTTTGCTCATGTTCTTGAGAATTTACCAATAGTTATCAGAGATAACGAGCTTATCGTTGGTACAGCTACAAAGGGATCAAGAAACTGCCAGATGTTCCCTGAGTTTGGTTTCCAGGGCCTGACAGAGGAGTGGGATACAGTTGCAACAAGATCTGCTGATCCTTTCCAGCTTTCACCAGATGTAAGAGCAAAGCTTGAGTCAATAGTTCCATATTGGAAAGGAAAGACAACAAGTGAGCTCGCAATGCGTCTCATGAGTGATGAAGCAAAGAAGGCTATTGAGAATGGTTTCATTGCAGCTGGTAACTATCTTCAGGGTGGTGTAGGACATATAGCTGTAGATTACGGCAAAGTACTTAATAAAGGTATCAGAGGAATCTTTGATGAGATCATTACAGCAATGCAGAATGCTGATAAGAAAGATCCTGAATGGCTTAATAAGGAGCAGTACTACAAAGCATGTCTTATCGGATGTAAGGCTGTTATCACTTTTGCAAACCGCTACAGCGCAAAGGCAAAGGAACTTGCAGCTTCATGTTCAGATCCTGTAAGAAAAGCAGAATTGAACAAGATCGCAGAAATCTGCGCAAGAGTACCTGAATATCCGGCACAGAATTTCTATGAGGCATTGCAGTCATTCTGGTTCATACAGCTTACAATTCAGATTGAGAGTTCAGGACATTCGATCTCACCTGGACGTTTTGACCAGTACATGTTCCCATTCTATGACAGAGATGAGAACATTACTCAGGATGAGGCTCAGGAGCTTCTTGACTGTCTGTTCATTAAGTTCTCAGACCTCAATAAGCTCCGTGATATAGGCACAGCTACAGCATTTGCAGGATATCAGCTCTGGCAGAACATTAACTGCGGCGGTCAGACTCCTGACGGAAAAGATGCTACAAATGCAATGTCATATATGGAAATAGAAGCAATGGCTCATACCATGATGTACATGCCTTCTCTTTCAATCCGTGTATGGAGTGGAACACCTGATGACTTCCTTATCAAAGCATGTGAGCTTGCAAGAATGGGCGGCGGACAGCCTGCATTCTACAATGATGAGGAAATCGTACCTGCAAAGGTAAACAGAGGTGAATCACTTGAAGAGGCAAGAAACTATGCCGTTATCGGATGTGTAGAGCCTGCAACTCAGGGTAAGGAATTTGGCTGGCATGATGCCGCACTTTTCAATCTTCCTCTTGTTCTTGAAGTTGCAATGAATAATGGTCGTCTTCACGGCGAGCAGATCGGTCCTAAGACTGGTGAATTCAAAGACTTCAAGTGCTTTGATGAGTTCCTTGAGGCATATAAAGAGCAGATGAGATACTTCGTATCACTTCTGGTACGTGTAGACAATGCTGTTGACTATGCTCACATGCAGCTCGGAAGACTGGCATTTGTTTCAACACTTGAAGATGACTGTATCGCAAAGGGCAAGACTCTTGAAGAAGGCGGTGCTAAATATAACTTCACCGGACCACAGGGTATCGGTGCTGCAAACGTAGGTAATGCACTCTTTGCAGTAAAGAAGCTTGTATTTGATGATAAGTCTTTGAGCCTTGAAGAGCTTAAGGAAGCTATCGATCATAACTTCGGTAAGCCTGAGGGAACAGAAAACGTAACGGTTGCAAGTATTACTTCGACACCTTCAAATGTTGCATATGACAACGTCCTTGATGCAGTGAAGAAAGTACTTGGGGAGTATTCAAACTTTGATGTATCAAAGATAGATGTTGATGCTATAACAAGCAGAGTTGCCGGAACAACAGCAGCTTCAGCTCCTGCAGCAACTGGCAAAGAAGCTCGTTATCAGCAGATTCATGACATGATCATGGCTTGTCATAAGTTTGGTAATGATGAGGATGATGTTGATGAGTATGCACGTATCGGTACAAGATGTTACTGCGAAGAGCTCGAGACATATCCTACACCAAGAGGCGGTATCTTCAATGCAGGTCTCTATCCTGTATCCGGAAACGTTCTTCTGGGCTCATTCATAGGAGCTACTCCTGATGGACGTTATAAGGGCGAGACAATCGCAGATGGTGTTTCACCAACCAGAGGAACTGATGTAAATGGTCCTACAGCAGCATCCAACTCTGTTGCAAAGCTTGACCACTTCATCGCTTCAAACGGTACACTTTACAACATGAAGTTTTCACCTTCTGCAATGGCTGGAACAGAAGGAGTACGTAACCTTGCATCACTTATCAGAGGCTATTTCGATAGAAAGGGCGGACACGTTCAGTTCAACGTTATCGATAGAAAGACTCTTCTCGATGCACAGGCTCATCCTGAAAACTATCGTGACCTCATTGTCAGAGTTGCAGGATATTCAGCACAGTTTATCGCACTTGATAAGACAGTGCAGGATGATATCATCTGCCGTACAGAATTTGACAGATTTTAAAAAATAAATAAAAGGAACAGATTTGAATGGATATCGATTACGAAAAACGGGCATGTGTCTTTAACATTCAAAGGTTTTCTGTTCATGATGGTCCCGGAATACGCACGATCGTATTCATAAAAGGTTGTCCGCTGAGATGTAAATGGTGCTTTAACCCGGAGTCTCAAAACCCGGATCCTGAAGCTGGATATGGGGAAATGATGAGTGTCAGAGAGGTCTATGAAGAGATTAAAAAAGATCAGGTGACATATCGTCGTTCCGGTGGAGGTATCACATTCTCTGGGGGAGAAGCGCTGACTCAGCCGGACTTCCTTGAGGAAATCATACATGTTTGTCAGATGAATGGCTGGAGTACCGCAATAGAGACTACAGCCTGTGTTTCCGAAGATATTCTCAGGCGGATAATACCTCAGCTTGACTATGTAATGATGGACTTAAAGGCCATTCCGCCGGATGTTCACAAGGCGGGAACAGGAATGAGTAATGAAAAGATACTCGAAAATGCATTTCTGGTAAACAGTCTTGCAAAAAAACTTGTAGTAAGGGTACCTGTTATCCCCGGGTTTAATTACAGCGAAGAACAGATCTTATATATTGCAAAATTTTCCAAATACCTTGATAAGGTGGACACGATTCACCTGCTACCGTACATGACAATGGGTAAGAAAAAGTATGAACTGCTCGGAAAAACGTATGAACTTGGAGATACAGAGCCACTACATGAAGAAGACCTGGAAAGTCTGAAAGAAATTGTTATCAATAATGGATTTAATTGCGTGATAGGAGGATAGAGATGCAGGATGATATTCTAGAGAAGATCCGCGCAGAGATAGATAAGAGTCTTGTAAGCGGATGTGATAAAGGAAAGGGAAAGTATGAAAATATGAATAGCTCAAAATGTAATCTTACAGAGTTTGTAGGTGCAAGCAGTGTTGGTGATACTATCGGACTTGTTATAGCCAATGTTGATCCTCAGCTTCTTGACGCAATGAAAGTTGAAAAAAAGTATAGGTCGATCGGTATCATCGGCGACAGAACGGGTGCAGGACCACATATTTTTGCAGCTGATGAGGCTGTAAAGGCTACAAATACAGAGATCATCGCAATCGAGCTTCCAAGAGATACAAAGGGCGGAGCAGGACATGGCTCACTCATTATCTTTGGTGCAGATGATGTTTCAGACGTAAGACGTGCGGTTGAAGTTACTCTTGATGAAGTAAATAACAGGGTGTTTGGCGACGTTTACGGAAATGAAGCCGGACATGTAGAGCTTGACTACACAGCTCGCGCAAGCTATGCATGCAATAAGGGCCTCGGTGCTCCTCTTGGCAGATCCTTTGGTACTATCGTAGGTGCTCCTGCAGCAATCGGCCTTGTTATGGCTGATACAGCATTGAAGGCTGCAAATGTTGAGGTTGTTTCATACTGCACACCAGGAAATGGAACAAGTTTCTCAAATGAGGTAATATTGAATGTTTCCGGTGATTCAGGAGCAGTAAGACAGGCTGTTATCGCAGCAAGAGAAGTAGGCATCAAGCTTCTCAGCACACTTGGTTCAGAGCCTGTAAACTCACAGCCATCATACATTTAATGAATATAAGCCCAATTATAAATTTGGGCTTATAGATATAGTGGAAGACGAATAGAAGATTTGTAACTGTTTTAGGAGGTATTAAAATGACATCAGATGCTTTAGGTATGATTGAAACTCATGGTTATGTAGCTGCAATCGAAGGTGCAGATGCAATGGTAAAGGCTGCAAACGTAGAACTTATCGGTACTGAGAGAATCGGTTCCGGTCTTGTAACAGTACTTGTGCGCGGCGACGTGGGCGCAGTTAAGGCTGCTGTTGATGCAGGTCTTGCAGCTGCAAGCAATGTCGGCGAAGTAGTTTCAACACACGTTATTCCTCGTCCTCATCAGGAAGTGGAAGCAATCATTCCAAAGAAAGGCACGCCTGTAAAGGCATAATCATTAATAAATGAATATTTTATCCGGCAGTTTCAGCCCCCCGAAACTGCCGGATTTTTTGCTGTATAGGAAATTTCTTCGAAATTCCCTATACAGCAAAAACGCTCCGCGAGGATGCGACTGGTGCGCAGATGAAGTTTGCAAGCTTACGCTTGCGCGCACCAGCGCGCAAAGAGTCACGGAGTGACTCTTTGTTCTTCCCTGGAAAAGATATTTGGATAATAAAAATACATAAACTTAACTAAAATTTTATAAAAATATGCCGATATCTACTAATGAACATGTATCTTAATAAATTGGTGTTGCTAGAGGAGGGACAATTGAATGGGAGTGGAGATCAGTAAATATCTTGAAGGCGAACAATTGACGGTATGTATTTCCGGAAGGCTCGATGCGCGGGCAGTCAAAGATGTGGAAAAATCCATAAAAGAAGATCTGACATCTGATGAGGAAATAAGTGAAGTACTGATAGATATGGAAAAAACCGAGTATATATCATCAGCGGGACTTAAGTTCTTGCTTGCTACTTATAAAGAAATTGTCAAAAGGGGTGGAAACATGACCGTGTTTCGCCCGACTGATATTGTGATGGAGGTTTTTACCGTTACGGGATTTGATAACCTCATACCAATAGAAAACTCTGCACCACATCTTATTACAAAAGAAGATCATAGAGTTTATCCATTAAGACCTATACAGAGATGGATGATGGATACTCATTTCAATAAAGTAAAATCTACGATGATGAATATGGGCGGAATTGCAAAAATTGATAATTCCGTCGATATGGAAATTCTGAAAGAAGCCATAAATATGACACTGCACGATCATGATATTTTCAGATGTCGGTTTGTGCTCGATAAAGAGACAGGCGATATCATGCAGCGCTTTGATGGCGACATCAGCGATATTGATATTGAAATAATGACAGATGATGAATTAACTGAAAGACTCAAAAACCTGAGAGAGCCGTTTGAGATAATGAACGGTCCACTTTGGAGGGTTCGTCTGCTCCAGTCAGAGTCCTTTAGGTATTTCTTTGTCAATATTTATCATGTAATTATGGATGGAGTTGGCGTGGTACTCCTGTTTTTAAGGGACATTGACAGGTACTATAAGGCTTTACAACAGGGAAAGTCTGCCTCTGAGATAAGGCGCAGCAGCTCAAGCTATGCTGCATATATCAGAGAGGAAAACAATATCTCAGACGAAGAAATGAAAGAGGGAGAATTATACTGGAAAAAAATGTTGGAGGGATATTCAAGGGAAACATGTATCCCACCGGCAGATAAAAACGGGAAATCACAGGATGAGGAACTTGAATTTCCTATAGAGGGACTTGAAAAGGAATTCTTTAAGAGCAATTCATATAATGAAAGCGCTTTCTTTATGGGAGCCGTAATGCTTGCAATGGCGAAGGCAACAAAGCAGAAGAAAGCGATAATAAGCTGGGTACATAATGGAAGGACTACAGCAAAGGAACTCAAGCTTATGGGAATTATGCTTGAGCAGCCGCCTATACGCTGGGATTTTGATGAAGATATGAGTATAGAAAGCTACGTTGCTGCAATCGACGAAAGAATGAAGGAACAGATAAAGCATCGTAGAAGTCTTGCAGCTGCATATGAGGGAGAAATGGACAGCAGGATGGTATGTTTTATCATGCAGAAAGGGGCAATAGGCAGACGTGGTGAAGTGTCCCTGGGCGGTGTAAAGAGTGAAATAATAAATGAGACAGAAGACGAAGAGAGTGTTGCAGAAAGCTCTATGGATATTGAGCTTAACGCTTATGATGATGGCAGGTATTCGATAGTTTTTGACTATGACAGTGGCAGTTATTCGGAAAGTGCGATAGAAAATCTGTCAGATATGATAAAGGATATCATTGAAAAAATGAAGCAGGGCTGCCGTCTTTTTGAAATATTAAAGTGATGACATTTCGAAGTCAAAAGTAGGGGGAGTAGATTTTTATGGATCAGGAAATACTAAAAAAACTGGACAGCTTTAATGATAACAGGTATGAGTACGATAAGAGCCTGACTGTGATTGACATGTTTATGGCGTCTGTGGAAAAATATCCGGACAACAAGGCTGTGGTTTTTAAGGATAAGGTCTATACATACAGAGATGCTGATTACTATTCGGATGTACTTGCAGCATATCTTAGCCAAAAGGGTGTAAAGGCCGGCAAGGTAGTGGCGGTGCTTACACCTCGCTCTGAGGCAATGGTTTTGGTGTCGCTTGGGATACTGAAGACAGGTGCCGCATTTATGGCTTTGGATCCCGGGTATCCCGAAGAAAGACTTGGCTTTATGTGTGAGGATGTTGACGCGGGTATCATAGTAGCGGCAGACGAGCTTATAGAGACAGCAAAAAGTATCGCAGCCGGTAAGAGAGAGATAGTATTGCTGTCAGATATAGAAAAAATTGTTGCAGAGGGAAAGCCGGTAGAAAGGTCTTTTGAAGGACCGACAGCGGACAGTCTTTTTACACTTATCTACACATCCGGAACAACGGGTGTACCAAAGGGTGTAAGGCTCATTGAAAGCAATCTTGTTGCGCATATCGTTTGGTTTGAAAAGGAATTTGAGCTTGAGCCGGGATGGATGCTGACAGCTCATAGCAGTTTTGGGTTTGATGCATCACTTCAGGAGATTTATCCGACCTTGGCGGCAGGTGCGGGAGTTGTTGTGATTCCGGAAGAAATAAAGGTTGACCTGCCGGCAATAGCAGAACTGGTGCGTAAAGAAAATGTGCGTATAGTAATCTTGACAACGCAGGTAGGGCGCCAGTTTGCGCTTACAATGGACTGTCCTTCGGTAAAATATGTAATAGTTGGCGGAGAACGTCTTGCGCCGTTTGAGCCGGTATACCCGTATATTATCGCAAATGATTATGGCCCTACGGAAACAACAATATCCATTACCACTTACAACATAACAAAATATGAAGACGATTTCCCTATCGGTCCTGCACACTGCAATACGACTACCTATATTGTTGATGAGGATGGAAACAGGGTTGCACCCGGTGAAGTTGGCGAATTATGGGTAGCGGGACCTCAGGTGACGGGGGGCTATCACAATAGACCCGAGGAAAATGCAAAGGCCTTTATTACTAATCCGTTTTCAAATGAAGATGGCTATGAGACGGTGTATAAAACTGGAGATCTGGCAAGCTATGAAGATGATGGTGTGATACGTTTCCACGGACGCAGGGATGGACTTGTAAAAATACGTGGCTTCAGAATAGAGCTTGAAGAAGTAGAAGATGCGATACGTTCACATCCTGATGTAGAAGATGCGGTAGTAGCTGCGTGGGACTCACCTACAGGTGGTAAGCTGCTTGCAGCATACATTATCTCAGATAAGGATATATCGAAGAAAGAGCTTACTTCATTTATCAAGGAGCGAAAACCATACTATATGGTGCCTTCATTTTTTACCAAAATATACAGTATTCCGCTTACTCAAAATGGTAAAGTGGATAAGAAAGCCCTTCCGAAACCGGAGTTAAAGGATGAAGAGTTTGTAGAGCCAAAAAACGAGCTTGAGGAAAAACTGTGCAGGGCCTTTGAAAAGGCACTAAAACTTGAAAAAGTCAGTGCTGAGGCGGATTTTTTTGATATCGGAGGAGACAGCCTCGCAGTCATGCGTCTCATCGCGGACAGCCCGGAGCTTTTACTGTCATTTAAGGTAATATTTGAAGGACGTACCCCTGTCGGAATTGCCGAAAAGCTCAATAAGCGTGAGGAAACTGAAAGGCCGTCAGATAGTGGTAAAGAGGGCTATTTCTTTGGTCCACTTCAAAGACAGCATTATGATTGGGGCAATCAGATCGAAGAAGGCTTTGGACTGCATTGTGATGCAACAATACATCTCGGAAAAAATACTGATACTGAAAGGCTTGCGGAGGCAGTGAGGAAGGTAATACTTGCCCATCCTGCAGTGGATGCAAGACTGAAGGAAATGGCTGATGGCGAATTGCGATGGGTACTGCCTGAGCATGGTCTTGATGATTTTAAGGTCGAATTAGAGCACTACAGTCGCGCTGAATATAATGAAATTCGTAAAAGTATCCGAAAGAAGATGAACCGTCCCGGTGAAAGGATGTTTGTTACAAGGATATTTATCATCAAAGAAGAGGATGGCTCTGAAACGGCTGATTTTTATTTTGATTTCCTGCATCCAATCATTGACGGAGATTCTATCGATATTTTTACTGAGGACATCAATGCTGTCTACAACGGAGAGGAGATCAGAGAGGAGGAGTATTCCGTCTTTGATTATTATAATTGCATTGAAAGAGAACTTGAGACGGAAAATTATCAAAAAGAAGTTAAGTGGAACAATGATTTTGTAAACTCGTTTACCAAAAAGCTCAGCATTCTTAAAGGAGACCTTGATCCTAAGGATGAAAACGACACGGTGGATATATTTGTGAAAATAGATGTCGACCTTGAAAAAATGGATGCATATTGCAGTGAGCATAGTGTGACGGAGGGAAGTTTACTTGCTGCTGCATATGGGTATATGCAGGCTAAGTGCAATGGTGAAAACAGTGCTGTTACACTGACAATATATAACGGTCGTGATGATGCAAGATACAATAGGACAATGGGTGCAATTTACAGACATCATCCTCTTTGCGTCAGATTTGACAAGGATATGTCGCTTGCAGATTTTGTAAAGCAGACAGAGGAAAATATTTTACTCTGTCGTGCGCATGCATTATATCATGCAGACCCCGTACCGCTCATCACTGCTTTTGCATACCAGGGTGAGGATCTGCCTGAGAAATATGAGTTTTGCGGAGATATGGCTTCCTATGAGGAAATAGAAGATTATGAAGAAGAAAACTTTGATTTCTTTGTTCATCGCAGGGAAGACGGCTTTTATGTGAATCTTACTTACAATACTCTTGAGTACAGTAAGGAATTCGTTGATAATTTCCTCAGAAGTTATGAAAAAGTGATAGCTGCCATATTTGCATTAAAAGATATAAATTATTTGGAAGAAATAGTATGAAGAAAATTGAATTATCAGATCATTTTACATGCCTAAAATTGTTGATATATTCGATTCCTGCTATAGCAACGGCGATCGTCATACTATCGTTTTCGCTTGTTGATGGATATTTCGTGTCGAATCTTCTTGGAGTGACACCATTTGCAGCGGTAGAATTTGTTACGCCGGTATTTCTCGTTTTATATGCGATAGGTTTTTTGTTTGGTTCGGGATCAAGCGCCGTGATAGCCAGACTTATCGGGCAGGAAGATATGGACAGTGCAAGGCAGTGCTTTAGTATGGTGGTAGTAAGCATGTATATAGTGGGTGTCATCATGGCAGTTATAACCGTAATGTTGCTGCCGCAGATATTAATACTGCTTGGTGTTACTGAGGAGATATTTAAAGATAGTATTACTTATGGCCGCTACTTATTGATATTTTTGGCATTTCATATTATTGTAGCAGGTTTTCAATCAATATGGGTCACTACAGGGCGAACGGGTGTCGGTTTTGTGGTGTCATTGGTCAATGGAGTTACAAATGTTGTTTTGGACTGGTTTTTAATATCCAAGGTTAAAATGGGTGTCGCCGGAGCAGGTATTGCAACTTCAATAGGTGCGATTGTAGGTACTGTCATCATCATAGTATATTTCAGCATCAAAGATGATAGCCGGCTCTATTTTGTGCCCTTCAGATTTGATTTTAGACAGCTTGGCAACATAGCTTTTAATGGTGCATCGGAAATGGTTGATACTGTCGCAGAGAATATCACATCACTTGTCTTTAACAGGCAGTTATTGCATTTGATCGGATATGAGGCGGTCGCGGCTATGGGAGTTTATAATTATGTAATGGGTGTCTTTTTGTCATTCTTTTATGGCATTTCAAGTACAGCTGTGACGGTTGTAGGTTACAAATATGGAAGGGGCGAAAAAGAAGAAATAAATAGTTTGTTGAAAAATGGAATTATTCTAAGTCTGGTATTTGGCATGATTGCCTTTGCAGCGTGTATAGTGTTTGCAAATCCTATATCTGAGATCTATGTGGGCTATGACAAGAACATTTTGCCTCTTGCGATACGGATACTTAAGATCAATTCTTTAAGTTGCATCCTCTACGGAGTAGTGGTTTTTATCGCATCGTTTTTTACCGGACTTGATGATGGACTTGCATCAGTGATAATTTCATTCATGCTTTCACTATTGGCTCCGGTCTTTGCTATATACACACTTCCCGTTGTCTTTGGCTTAGATGCGATATGGTTTTCATTACCGTTGGCAAGTGTTGTTTCAGTAATGGTCTGTATTATTCTTTTGAAGTTAAGGTATAAAGCAAAGTGAGCTTTATCAGATAGGAGGTATTTATGTGGGATGAGTCATATTTTAAAGAACTGGCTGAGAAACGTGCGCAGATCAGGGCTGGCGGAGGAGATAAAAAGATAAATAAGCAGCACGAAAAAGGCAAGCTTACAGCAAGGGAACGTATTGAATTGCTGGTAGATAAGGACAGCTTTGTAGAGTTTTCCGGAATGCAGATATCTGATGTCATGATAGATGATGCACATGGAAAAGATTTCCCCGGAGACGGTGTGGTTACAGGATCTGCAATGATAAATGGCAGACTTGTATTTGTCTCGTCGCAGGATTTTACTGTAATGGGTGGTACTATAAGCAAGGGAAATGCTAAGAAAATATGCAGAGTAATACAGTTTGCAATGGAAAATAAAGCTCCGTATATCTCGATCAATGACAGTGGCGGTGCGAGAATTAATGAGGGAATATATGCACTTGATGCCTGCTCTGAGATATTGTGTGCAAACGCTACTGCATCAGGCGTAATACCTCAGATAGCGGTAATATTGGGATCTTGCGCGGGTGTATCATGCTATTCACCTGCTTTGATGGACTTTGTCATCATACAGAAACAAAACGGTCAGATGTACCTTACCGGTCCGGACGTTGTCAAAAGTGTTTTAGGACAGGAGGTAACAAAGGAAGAGCTTGGCGGCAGCAGACTTCACATGGAGGACTCCGGTGTTGCACATTTCTGTTATGAAGATGATGAAAACTGCCTTGCCAAGGTAAGAGAATTGTTGGATTATCTTCCGCAAAGCTATATGGAGAAACCGGCATGGAAAGACTATAGAGATATAGACTGGTCAGATCAGATAGAGAGGCTTGTAACGGATAATTCAAGAAAACCGTATGATGTCCGTCCGGTCATCTTTTCAATCGGAGACGGTGGTCAGTTCCTTGAAGTGCAAAGAGATTATGCTAAAAATATAATTGTTGGATTTGTGCGTATCGGCGGAGAGTCTGTCGGAGTAGTTGCCAATCAGCCTATGGTCATGGCAGGCAGTCTTGACGCAAAGGCATCTGAAAAAGCTGCAAGATTTATTCGTTTCTGCGACGCGTTTAATATACCTCTGCTTGCGATGGTAGATGTGCCGGGATATATGCCGGGACTCGAGCAGGAGTCAAGTGGTGTCATACGCAGGGGCGCAAAGCTGCTTTATGCTTTCTCAGAGGCAACGGTTCCAAAGATCACACTTATCATGAGGAAGGCATATGGCGGTGCGTATCTTGCCATGAATTCAAAGAGTTTGGGAGCTGACTATGTATTTGCATGGCCGATAGCTCAGATAGCTGTAATGAGTGCGGAAAGCGCCATTCAGATAATCAAACGTAAGGATCTTAAAGAGGCGTCTGATCCGGAGGCACTTAAAGAAAAATATGAGAAAGAATACAGGGAAGAGTTTTACAATCCGTATTTTGCGGCTTCAATAGGAATGATAGATGAGGTGATACTTCCGAACGAGACCAGAGAGCGTATTCTTCAGGCTATTGCCACATTCAAAAATAAGTATAAAGAGGGTCCTAAAAAACGACATAATAATATGCCGCTGTAAGGTTAGTCACAACCGCCTGCATCCTGAGTGGATGTGGGCGGTTGTGTTGATTTAAGGCAATCTGCATTGGCAAAACTCGTTACTGGAGCGAGCTGTAAGCGAGTGAACAGTAACCTAAGTTTCTATTCATCCTCTATTCATTGTGGTTTTTATTTGATTATGGTAGAATATATCTTGTATTATTGTGTGAAAAGTTAAGTATTGGTCGAATTAAAGGCTGATACATATAAAAATTGAGGAATGATCGAGAATGAAACTTATATCATGGAACGTGAACGGGCTTAGAGCCTGCGTGAGTAAGGGAGATTTTTACAATAATTTCAAGGCGTTGGATGCTGATATTTTCTGTCTTCAGGAAACAAAGATGCAGGAAGGGCAGCTTGAGCTTGAATTGCCTGAGGAATATGAATCATATTGGAATTATGCTGAGAAAAAGGGCTATTCGGGCACGGCTGTATTTACAAGGGTAAAGCCGATCAGTGTCGCATATGGCATGGATGAGTTTAGGGAAGATAACGAGGGCAGACTCATAACTCTTGAGTTTGAGGATTTTTATCTTGTTACATGTTATACGCCTAATTCAAAGCAGGGGCTTTTGAGACTCGATGACAGGATGCTTTGGGAAGATGCTTTTTTGGCATACTTAAATAAGCTTCAGGAGAGCAAGAGTGTTGTAGTATGTGGCGACTTAAATGTCGCACACGAAGAGATCGATCTGAAAAATCCAAAGTCAAATCACAAAAATGCCGGATTTACAGATGAGGAACGCTCCAAGTTCTCCATTCTTTTGGAAAAGGGCAAGCTTATAGATACATGGCGCAGCCTTAACCCGGATGTGACGGATGTATACTCCTGGTGGTCATACAGGTTTCATGCCAGAGAGAAGAATGCAGGGTGGCGTATAGATTACTTTTTGATTTCTGAAAAGCTTAGAAACAGGCTGGCAGATGCCAAGATTCATATGGATATGTTTGGCTCTGATCATTGTCCTGTAGAATTGGACTTAGCGTAATGGAGAAAATCACATACCTTAGGCCGGGCGTACATTTCGTTGAAGACAAGGTACATATTACGGTTGAAAACTATCAGAGAGAACCGTTATTTTTGATTCTCTGCGACAAGGACAAAAAGACTGAAGAGATACCTTTTAACATGAATGATCATATCGGTGCCATGTATTTTCTGGTAATTGATAAGTCAAAGGTTGAGGGAAAATTTTATAAGATAAGATGCGGACGCAATGTATATACTGATCCATATGCTATACGTGTTGCAGGCACTGAGAAGTGGGGTAATCATCGTTCGATGGGCTGCTTTGACAGGACAGAGATAGATTGGGACGGAGACAGGACCCTTTGTACACCGTTTTCTGAAATGGTTCTCTATCACCTGCATGTAAGGGGCTTTACTATGCATCGTTCATCAGGTGTTGCACACAGAGGGACTTTTGAAGGTGTAGAAGAGAAGATTCCATATATCAAGTCTCTTGGAGTAAATGCGGTGGAGCTCATGCCATGCTATGACTTCGAAGAGGTCATGAATGAGCGCATTCCCAAAAATATCTCTGAGACAGCCGCAAGTGCAGCCAAGGAGCATCAGAAGTATAATTATTGGGGATTTGCTCCCGGTAATTATATGACACCCAAAAATGCTTATGCGGCAACCGGAGATGGCATAGTTTCATTTTGCAATATGGTGAAGGCGATGCATAAAGAAGGAATCAGCGTGATAGTGGATTTCTTCTTTGACGGCAGTACAAAGCTGCAGTTTATACTTGATGTGCTGAGACGATGGGTCATTGATTATCATGTTGATGGATTCAGAGTGGTCGGACCGGCTATACCGGCGGCAGAGCTTGCAGCAGATGCATATCTTGCCGATACAAAGCTTTTGTTTGATGCTCCTCCTGATAATTATGGTATTCATACAGGCTCTGCAACAAGGCATCTTGCAGTGATCAATCATACATTTATGTATGATCACCGTAAGTTCCTCAAAAGCGATGATGACATGCTTGGTACATTTGTTAAAGAGCAGCTTTCTTCGCCGGATAATTATGCCGAGATCAATTTTATGGCTGACTACAGCGGATTTACGCTCAATGATGTAGTTTCTTATGATGAAAAGCATAATATTGATAATGGCGAACACAATATGGATGGTAATAATTACAACTATTCATGGAATTGTGGAGTTGAGGGAACTACGCGCAAGCGCTATATAATGCAGCTCAGGCGTAAGCAGCTCAGGAACGCTTTTACATTCCTGTTTCTGGCACAGGGAGTGCCGGAGATACTGGCAGGAGATGAGTTCTGTAACTCACAGCAGGGCAATAATAACGCCTATTGCCAGGACAACATGATCTCATGGCTCAATTGGAATGATTATGTAAAAAATCGGGATATATTTAATTTCGTAAAGGAAATGATAGAATTCCGAAAGCAGCATAAGATATTTAAGGGCGGCATTTTAGATCGTGGAATGTCATACAGAGCAGGTGATTATCCGGAAGTATCGTTTCATGGTGAGCAGGCATGGGCACCGCGATATGATAATTTTTACAGGCACATTGGTATCATGTATAACGGCGGCAGTGCTGATAAAAAGAGCAAAAACAAAAATGAAGTATTCTTTTTAGCCTACAATATGCATTGGCAGAATCATAGATTTGCATTACCAAAGGCTCCGGCTGGGATGGTGTGGCAGCGGCTTATGACAACGGCAAGTGGATTTGTTGAAGATAAGAGTGAGGTTCCTTCAAAGGATTTCCTTGTAGAAGCAAGGTCTATAAGGATGCTTGTGGCTGTGCCTAAAAAGATGGATAAAGAAAAAGTGGCGGCTAAGAAAGAAAAATGACAGCATTTACACTTAAAATGATAGCTGTCATTTCAATGGCGATAGACCATTGCGGGCATACTCTTTTTCCTGAGATTAGGTGGCTTAGGCACATTGGCAGGCTTGCATTTCCAATATATGCGTTTTTTATAGTAGAGGGTTTCCATCGGACAAAAAACGCATATAAGTATCTTGCAAGACTATCGATATTTGCTCTTATTTCAGAGGTGCCCTTTGACCTGGCGCTGCGTCAGGGAAAATGGTTTGATCCTGCGTCGCAGAATGTGTTTTTTACACTGGCATTAGGATTGTTAATGCTGATACTGCTTGATAAATATAAAGATGATCTGTATCTTCAATGTCTTGTGGTTCTTTCGGTATGCATGATAGCTGATGTTTTAAACACTGATTACAGGTGGCGTGGAATACTTGTTATTTTGATGTTTGAGCTCTTTAGATTTAATCCTTTTATGAGGATAGTGTCAACAATGCTTATCTTTACAAAGATAATGTATTGGACGCAAGGCTATGCGTCGCTGGCGCATATACCATTGTCAATGTACAATGGCAAAAAAGGACCGGATTGTAAGCTGTTTTTCTATGCATTTTATCCGGTGCATCTATTAATAATATATTGTATAGCTAGGGGTGCTTGAGATGTATCATCCGATTAAACATTTTTTGACTATAACTGAGCATAAGAAACTTGTTGCTCAAAATTGCTTTAAGGTTGGGTTATACTGGCAGGGCATCGTACATGACCTGAGTAAGTATATGCCATCTGAATTTTGGGTAGGAGCCAAGTATTTTCAGGGCGACAGAAGTCCTAATAATGCGGAGAGAGAAGATATAGGCTATTCTTCATCATGGCTTCACCACAAGGGGAGAAATAAGCATCATTACGAATACTGGATCGACTATTCATCGGAGAATAAAGGTGGTATCACAGCACCGGTCGAGATGCCGATAAAATATGTGGTTGAGATGCTTATGGACAGGATAGCGGCGTCTAAGGTCTACAATAAAGAAAATTATAAAGACGATATGCCGCTTAAATATTTTACACGTTCGATCAAGACGATTCCTATGCATCCGAATACAAAGAAGCTTCTTTACGGGCTTTTGAGGATGCTTGCAGAATATGGGGAAGATACAACATTTAAGTATATCAGAAGGAGACTATTGAGAAATGAGTAACGAGAAGATAATCCTTACAGGTGACAGACCAACCGGAAGGCTTCATGTAGGTCACTATGTGGGTTCACTTAGACGCAGGGTAGAGCTTCAGAATTCCGGAGAGTTTGACAAGATCTTTATCATGATAGCAGATGCACAGGCTCTTACAGATAATGCTGAAAACCCGGAGAAGGTGCGTCAGAATATTGTAGAAGTTGCACTTGACTATCTTTCAGTAGGTCTTGATCCTGCAAAGTCTAATATTTTTATCCAGTCGCAGATCACAGAGCTTACAGAGCTTACATTCTACTATATGAATCTCGTTACTGTAGCAAGGCTTCAGAGAAACCCTACAGTTAAAGCTGAGATCAAAATGAGAAATTTTGAGGCTAGTATACCGGTTGGATTTATGTGCTATCCAATAAGTCAGGCATCTGATATCACAGCATTTAAGGCTACTGTAGTGCCGGTAGGAGAGGACCAGGAGCCAATGATCGAGCAGACAAGAGAGATTGTCCGCAAGTTTAATTCTGTATATGGCGAAACACTGGTTGAGCCGGATATCATGCTTCCTACTGATGCTTCATGTCTCAGACTTCCTGGCATAGATGGCAAGGCAAAGATGTCAAAATCTTTGGGCAACTGCATTTATCTTTCAGAAGAGCCGGAAGAGATCAGAAAGAAAGTAATGAGCATGTATACAGATCCTGATCACCTTAAAGTGTCAGATCCTGGAAAGATCGAGGGCAATACAGTATTTACATATCTTGATGCATTCTGTAAGGATGAGCATTTTGCAGCATTCTGCCCTGACTACAATAATCTTTCTGAGATGAAGGATCACTATAAGCGTGGCGGTCTTGGTGATGTAAAGGTTAAGAAGTTCCTGAACGAAGTGCTTCAGTCAACTCTTGAGCCTATCAGAAACAAGCGCCATGAGTTTGAAAAGGATATCCCTTACGTATATGAAGTTCTGAGGAAGGGTACAGAGGCAGCTAAGGAAGTTGCAGCCGAGACACTTCATGAAGTAAAGGATGCTATGAAGATAAATTATTTTGATGATGCGGCACTCATAGCAGAGCAGTCGGAGAAGTATAAGGCTTAATCAGCATTATTAATAAAAAGGGGGTATAGGTATGGATAGCGAGAAAAAAGCTGAAGACATTGTGAATATCCTTAGCATGCAGGAGGAAATACTGCAGTTTGAGCATTTTACGAATGAAGATGCACTTGAGCTTGGAGCGCACATGTTGTCAGAGGCAAAGCGCAATGGATATAAAATTGCGATATGCATAAGGCGCAGTAATGGGGCGGACGTTTACCAGGCGATGATGGATGGTACGACATTAGAACATATCGAGACGATCGACAGACGCTATAATACCTGCATAAGATGTGAGAGAAGTTCACTGGCATATCTTATGAGATTAAGGCAGGATGATGAAGAGGTATCTGACAAGTACTTGAGTGAAAGCGAATATGCATGTGAGGGAGGAGCGTTTCCTATCCGCATAGAAGAAGCAGGAGTCATAGGTGCTATAGTAGTTGCCGGCGCAAATCATGTAAAGGATCATGATTTTATAGTTCGCAGCTTATCAAAATACTTACATATGGATGAAGTTCCAAGGATCAGAAAATCAGATGTTGTAAGATAAGAAAGTTTGTGGTACACTATTTAGGTTTGAGCCCTTTTTAAGGACTCTAGATTGTTTAGAAAATGGAGTGCTTTATAAAGAAATGAAAAAAGTAGAAGATTATGTACGTACAATTCCTAATTTTCCTGAAGAAGGCGTAATGTTTAGAGATATCACTACTGTTCTTAAAGATGCAGATGGTTTTAGACTTGCAATAGATGAGATGGCAAAGCTTCTTGAGGGCGTAGAGTTTGATGTTATCGCTGGTACTGAGTCAAGAGGATTTATTTTCGGTACACCACTTGCATATAATTTGCATAAGCCTTTCGTTCTTGTAAGAAAGAAGGGAAAGCTTCCTGCTGAGACAGTTTCACAGGACTACGATCTTGAGTATGGCAAGGCTACTATCGAGATGCATACTGATTCAGTTCAGCCAGGACAGAAGGTTGTTCTTGTTGATGATCTTATCGCTACAGGTGGTACTATCGAGGCTGCAGCTAAGCTTGTTGAGAAGCTTGGCGGAGAAGTTGTAAAGATGATCTTCCTTATGGAGCTTGCAGGTCTTGAGGGCCGTAAGAAGCTTGAGGATCTTGGCTACAACGTAGATGCAGTTATTTCATATCCAGGTAAATAAAATAAGGCAATAAAAAATTCCGGCGTAAAACCGGAATTTTTTTATATCAATATATTTTTTTAATACGATTTAACTTCTCTCCACATACCGTTCAGGTACTTTTCTCCCTTGTCTCCTAAGAACTTAAAAGTCTCAAGGTTGTGATATTGAGACAGATCAGGAAAAGCAATCTCGGAGTTTTTAAGAGATTCGTCCTCTACGAGATCACGGACTTTGGTGTTGGGAGTTGAATATGTGATATATTCAAAGTTCTTGCAGGCAATATCAGCGCGGCATAAGAAGTTTAGGAATGCATGGGCATTTTCAAGATGTCGTGCATTTTTTGGTATTACCCAAGCGTCAATCCACATATTTGTACCTTCCTTAGGAATCACATACTCAAGGTCTGGATTTTGGCGCTGTGTATAGAGTGCCTCACCAGAGTATATAACTCCAATAGCGGCTTCATTTCCTATCATCTTATCTCTGACCTGATCGACTACATAAGCCTGCACGAGATGCTTTTGCTTTTGAAGCAATTCGCAGGCCTCTTCGATTTCGTCATGGTCTGTTGAGTTGAGCGAGTAGCCGAGATATTTTAAGGCTACAGCGTATGCATCTCTTACGGAATCCTGCATGAGAATATTGTTTTTATATTTCTCATTCCAAAGGATCGACCAGGAATCAACCGGCTCGTCTACCATTGTTTTGTTGTAGAGGATACCAACTGTACCCCAACAATATGGAATGGTGTATTTGTGCTCAGGATCAAAAGTTGACTGCTCTATGTATTCCTTACCGATATTTTCGTAGTTTGGTACTTTAGAGTAGTCAATCGGCTGTAAAAGATCATTGGCGAGCATTTTCTCGATCATATAGTCTGACGGGCAGATAAGATCATAAATGGCAGCGCCGCTTTCAACCTTCGGGTACATGATTTCATTTGTTTCAAATTCGTCATAGACAACATTGATCCCGGTTTCTTCGGTGAACTGATCGAGGATGTCGGGATCGATATATTCACCGGCATTATAGACGTAAAGTACATCATCTGAATTAGGATCAACAGTCTTGCCGCAGCCTGTGATAAGAGATGCGGCAAGAGATAATGCAAGTATTGTTCCGATAAACTTCTTTTTCATTATAAAACCTCAAATTATTTTTTAGACCTGTTCATCTGTGGCTTTGCCTGTACAATTACCAGCAAAAGCAAAACTACAGTAAACATGATCGTTGAAAGGGCATATATCTCAGGGCTTACTCCTTTTTTAACTTCGCTGTATATCTTGGTTGATAAGGTGTCAAAGCCTGCTCCCTTTGTAAAGTGAGTGATGATAAAGTCATCAAGTGACATTGTAAAAGCCATCAGAAAACCGGAAAAAACACCGGGAAGGATATCTGGAAAGATGATCCTGGTAAAAGCGTATGTGGGTGTAGCGCCGAGATCTAGGGCAGCCTCATATGTGCTGTAGTTGATCTGGCGGAATTTTGGCATAACTGACAATATTACGTATGGGATATTGAAAGTAATATGCGCCAAAAGTACTGTAGCACCGCCCATATTTATCCTGCATGCTATGAAAAGAAGCATGAGAGATATACCGGTTACGATATCTGCATTAAGCATAGGAATATTTGTCATTCCCATGATGGCAGTACGTGTACGGCGTTTCATCACATGCATACCTACGCAGGCGAAAGTACCAAATACTGTAGCGATAAGTGCGGAAGCAATAGCTATAAGTATGGTGTTGGTGAACGCCTGCATAATACGCTCATCTTCGAAAAGGGAGATGTACCAGTCAAAAGTAAAACCTCCCCAGTGAGAACGTGACTTTGATGCATTGAATGATAATGCCATAAGTGTCAGTATCGGAGCGTATAAAAACAGCAATATGAAAATGCTGTAAAATTTCTTTAATCCTGCGTGTTGTCTGTTCATTTGCCAGCATCCTCCCTGTCGTATTTATCAGTGATGATGATACTGATAATGATAAATATCATCATTACAACGGAAAGACCTGCACCGGCATTCCAGTCGTTGTCCTGAGTGAACAGCTGCTCAATGATATTTCCGATAAGTAGTATCTTGCCGCCTCCTAAGATGTCAGAAATAACGAAGGTCGTAAGACTCGGAACAAATACCATGGTAATACCCGATATTACGCCGGGAAGTGACAGAGGCCAGGTTACTCGCCAGAATGTCTGCCAGCCGTTAGCACCAAGATCGCGTGCTGCATTTATGGTGTCCTTGTCGATTTTACAAAGTACGTTGTAAATCGGTAGTATCATGAATGGCAAAAAGTCATATACCATGCCAAGTACGATAGCCCATGGTGTATTGATTATCATCATTGTTGGCAGGTGGCAAAATGACAAAAATGCATTTATCAATCCTGTCTTTTCGAGAAGATTCTGCCAGGCAATAGTACGTAGCAGGGAATTCATCCACATAGGGAGGATGAATATAAGGGACAGAAGTGATGATTTACCACGTCCAACCTCGGCAAGTATATACGCAAGTGGATATGCCATAATAAGGCAGACGAGCGTACTTGCAAATGAAAGCAGCATTGATACGATCAGTGCCTTGAGGTTTACATGAGTAAATATCGAGGCTATACCCTCAATGGTAAAATGTCCTGAAACATCCGTAAAACCATAAAAAAGGACAATGATCAGCGGGATTATGATAAAACCAATCCCCCAAATTGTATATGGCATTGCAAGCCATTTTGTTTTCTTACTCATTGATCTCCACAGCTTTCTCGTCCTCTGACTCAGGCTTATGCATGATCTGAATATCATAAGGGTCAACGTGGATACCGACGCGGGTATCTACAGGGAAACAGTCTGTGGAGTGGACGATCCATTCAAAATTGCGTGCCATTACGCACATTTCATAATGTACACCCTTGAATATTACGTCGGTAACGACACCTTCGATGGTTCCTTCTTCAGGAGCAACAAGATCGATATCCTCTGGTCTGATGACTACATCGACAGGCTTATTTTCGCCAAAGCCTGTATCAACACAGTCAAAGTTTGCTCCGAGGATCTCAACAAGCTTATCGCGTACCATTCTTGCAGAGATAATATTAGAATCTCCTATGAAATCAGCAACGAAAGCGTTTTGCGGCTCGTTGTAGATGTCGGTAGGTGTACCGATCTGCTGTATGTAACCCTGGTTCATGACAACAATTGTATCTGACATGGTAAGGGCTTCTTCCTGGTCGTGTGTTACATATATAAATGTGATACCAAGCTCATTCTTTAGGCGGATAAGCTCGTACTGCATGTCCTGTCTGAGTTTGAGATCGAGCGCACCTAAAGGCTCGTCGAGAAGAAGAACCTTAGGCTCGTTTACGATAGCTCGTGCGATAGCGATACGCTGCTGCTGACCACCGGAGAGAGAATCAGGCATACGGTCTTCGTAACCTTCGAGATTCACAAGCTTGAGGGCGTAGCGGATCTTATCTTTTATGTATTGATCTGTCTTATTCTTGATACGGAGTCCAAAAGCGATGTTGTCAGCAATAGTCATGTGTGGAAACAGCGCGTACTTTTGGAATACTGTGTTTAATTCTCGTTTATTAGGCGGAAGATTGGTAATGTCACGGTTTTCAAACATGACGGTACCTGTATCGGGGGTCTCAAATCCACCGATAATACGCAAAGTTGTAGTCTTACCACAACCTGATGGACCTAAAAGTGTAACGAATTCGTTTTCTCGAATATAAAGGCTGAAATCGTCAAGGATAACATTTTCCCCATATTTTTTTGTAATGTGCTGCAGATCGATTAGCTTAACAGCCATTGTCAATTCCTCCTAAATAAAACATAAAGATAGGCTATTTGGAACAGTAAACTACACAGTACCAAATAGCCTTCATAAATAAACATAGTGAACGTATCTGTTTCGTTTACTATATTAAAAGACTTACAGCTTGTGAATGATTATGCAGTTGCCTCCATAGAAATCCATGGAAGGACCATTCATAGCCAATGTGTTGTGCTCAAAATCCATTGTAAAGAATGTAATTGTATTAGACTCATTGTTCATTGAGAGAAGGAACTTATTGTCCTCTGTTGTAGCAAAATCCTTAGGGAATCTTCCGGAAATTGGCAGTACAAAAAGAGGAGTGAGAAGTCCTGTTTCCTGGTCGACTCTCATTGCTCCTACTGAGTCATCACCTGCGTTTGAGCAGAAGAGATACTTTCCGTCTGGTGAAAGCTGGATAGCGTAAGCACATGTTGTCTCAGCTGCGTGCTGGTCAATTGTGAGTACGCTCTGTATACGCTCGAAGCTTGGCTGGTTATCCTTATCCTCGTACATAAATACATCGATACTGCTCTTAAGCTCGTTTATAACATATGCAAAACGACCATCTTTAGAGAACTTGATGTGGTGAGGAGCTGTTTCAAGGTCACTTCTTACGATATCAGCGAGCTCAAGCTTACCTGTAGTGTGGTTGAGGCGGTAAACCTTTATATGATCCATTCCTACATCAGTAGCGCAAAGATACTTGTTGTCGCGAGTCATCTTTACACAGTCAACATGTGGACGAAAGTTTCTGTCAGCGATAGAGCCTGTTCCCTTGTGGAAAATCTCATCGGTGATCTCACCAACAGAGCCGTCCTCATTGAGAGAGAGCACGGTGATCTTACCATCATGATAACCTGCAACAAAGACAAACTTATCCTCATAATCAGTAGAAATATAGCATCCACGCATGCCGTTGATATCTACGAGATTAATCTTCTCAAGATTGCCGTCTTCGAGTATCTTAAAAGATGCTACGCCATCATCAGTGATAGAATAAAGGAACTTGTTGTTATGAGAGATTGTAATATATGAAGCATTAGTGATCTCTACAGAATTCCTATAGGTGATGTGACCATTATCCGGATTAAAATCAAAAATCCTGATACCGTCCTTCTGCTTACGGGTGTACCCTGCACCATATACTACATAATTTGACTTTGCCATAAAGTTACCTCCATATTATATGTAAAAGTTTTTTATCTTATCATATCTTGCAGTCATGTTGCGCATCAGAAGATCTGTGACAGTGAGCGCTGCCATGGCCTCTACGACAACAACGGCCCTTGGTACAACTAAAGGATCGTGTCGTCCATGGATGGTGATATCAGTTTCCTGTCGGTCCTTATCGACAGTTAACTGCGGAGAAGAAATGGATGGCGTCGGCTTGACGGCTGCTCTGAAAATTATCTGACTTCCATCAGAGATGCCACCCAAAATACCGCCGGAATGATTGCTTGATTTGACAATGTTGCCGTCAACCATCCGGAATGGATCATTATTTTCTAAACCTGTACTGGAGGCAGCCTTAAAACCATCTCCAATCTCAAACCCTTTTACTGCGCCGATGGACATTATAGCCTTGGCAAGCTCTGCATCGAGTTTGTCAAATACGGGCTCTCCAATGCCTGGACGCATACCGTCGATAACACACTCTATTATGCCTCCGGCAGAATTGCCGGCAGCTGCGAGCTCTCTCGCGTATACTGAAGCTTTTTCATAAGTTTCCGGATCAGCAAGACAGAGAGGATTCTCTGCAGCATAACGGATATCGACCTTTTCGTCCGGAACAGTGTAAGGACCGATAGCTTTGGCATAAGCAGTAGCATTAATGCCGAGTCCTTTAAGGAACTTGGCAGCAACTGCACCGGCAGCTACACGGCCGATAGTTTCACGTCCTGACGATCTGCCGCCACCGCGGTAGTCACGAAAACCATATTTTTCATCGAAAGTATAGTCAGCATGACCAGGACGGTATAGCTTGGCAATATTACTGTAATCTTTTGAACGCTGATCAGTATTCTCTACTACTATAGCTATAGGAGTACCTTCGGTCTTTCCTTCAAAGACACCGGAAAGGATTCTTGCTTTGTCTCCCTCTTTTCTTGCTGTAGTAAACTCTGACTGACCGGGTTTTCGCCGATCGAGAAAAATCTGTATGTCATCTTCACAAAGAGACATGCCTGCAGGGCAACCATCTACTACAACGCCCAAACCACCACCGTGGGACTCACCCCAGGTAGCTATACGGAAAACGGAGCCAAAAGAAGAACCAGCCATCTAGTAAAACCTCCTCTGAAAAAATCAATTTATGTCAAAGTTAATGATAGCATAAAAACTCACAAAAAAACAGTATATACTTTATCGAGATAGCATATATTTATTGAATCTGGAGGCAAATAGTATTTTAGATGATACAATCAAACGATTTAATAATTTGTTAATATGATTCTTTAATAATGTAGTGTATAATGTATACAATATCAACATTGTCATTACCCACTTATTAGTTCAAGGAGGGCGTGCGATGAATACAATTAATGGAATAAATGCATATTGTTCAGATAACCAGCAGGTAAATAATTACAGAAAAGAAGTAAATCCTTCGGGTGGCTTTGAAGCCATGATAGCAAAATTTGAAGCTATGAAAGCTGCATTAGAGGCAGCACCGACAAAGTCTATGACAGCAATTGCAGCATTGGACACAAACATTGCAAAGTTTAAGGCTTTAAATATGTGATCGATTTAGTATCTGTGAAATGTAGCTGCGTAGTTACTGAATGGATACATTGTTCGGAGGTTTTGAACAAATGGAAGTAAAATCTTTAAATGTAAGTCCGATAACATCAATGTTGACAAACAGGATAGCAAAGTGGGAAGCGGTTTTGTCAGATCCTGATATTTCGCCGCAGACTGAGGAAGAATCAAAGTTCCAGTTAAATGCATTAAAAGAGATACTGAAAAGTTTTGCAGTATCAGAAGAATAATTGGGAATTGAAAGACTGTGCAGACAGCTAGGCTGCACAGTCTTCTTTGCTTTTGGGGCAGCTTTTTGCTGCATTGAAAAATTATGTCACCTGTGATAAACTTGATATAGTGTTTGTACGAGAGTACATGTAGAAGGGGTAAGGCACAATGAGGGACATCTATAGGCATTTAAGGGAGTTTGCCCGTGGACATGTTAGGAGGATATCTTGTGCTACAGCAATAAGTGTGATATTTATCTGTAGTGCAAGCTTTTGTTCTATAGAAGCGGGGAATTTAAGACGCGAGACGATCGAGGAAGGCAGTATCTATCTTGAAACTGATGATGGTCTTGTAAAAGTTGACAGGCTTGACAGAGATTTTTCATTTTCTGAAAATGAATTTGAATGTGGCTTTGAAAGTGATGGAGTATCAATTTCGGCAGATGATCTGCAGCATGTGATCGATTCATCATCACAAGTGGTATCTACCGAGAAGGCAGAAGTTGATAAGGATACCGTCATAGATAGTGAGACTGGAGAGAATATTTCAGCAACCTATGCAAATGACTGGTCTTTAATACTTATAAATAAGGAACATCTTATACCTGATGACTATGAGTTTGAGCTTGCTACCATTAAGGGATCGATGCAGGCAGATATCAGAGTCATACCGCATGTTCGTGAGCTTTTGGAGAAAGCGCAGAGTGAGGGTGTAGATCTGTATATCTGTTCTCCTTACAGGGATATGGAGCGTCAGACAATGCTTTTTGAGCGTAAGATCAAGTCATACACACGACAGGGATACAGTTATGAAGAAGCATATGATCTCGCTTCACAGACAGTAACGATCCCAGGAAGCAGTGAGCACAATGTCGGTCTTGCGTTTGATTTCGTTCAGGAGGACTATCAGCAGCTTGATGCAGGTTTTGCAAATACCAGAGCAGGCAGATGGCTTTATGATCATGCAGCTGAGTATGGCTTCATCCTTCGCTATCCAAAGGGCAAAGAAGATATTACAAAGATTGAATATGAGCCTTGGCACTATAGATATGTGGGCGTAAAGGCTGCAAAAGAGATAATGTCGAGAGGCATTACTCTTGAAGAATATGACGAAGAGATTGGATTAGTTGAGTAGTATGAAACACAAATATGAATTACTTACCACTGACGGTCGTGCTAGGCGTGGACGCCTTACGACCGTTCATGGTGTGGTGGAAACACCGGTTTTTATGAATGTAGGAACTGTCGCAGCTATCAAAGGTGCAGTTTCAACAGAGGATCTTGAGTCGATCGGTACACAGGTTGAGCTTTCAAATACGTACCATCTGCATGTGCGTACAGGAGACGAGACAATAAAGCGTCTCGGTGGACTGCACAAATTTATGGTGTGGGACAAGCCTATACTTACTGACTCCGGCGGATTTCAGGTGTTCTCGCTTGCGGGTCTCCGTAAGATCAAGGAAGAGGGAGTTACATTCCGCTCACATATTGATGGCCGCAAGATATTTATGGGACCAGAGGAGAGCATGAGGATACAGTCAAATCTTGCATCTACTATTGCAATGGCGTTTGATGAGTGCCCAAATGCAAAGGCGTCACGTGATTATGTTGCACCTTCTGTCGAGAGAACGACAAGGTGGCTCCAGCGCTGCAAAGATGAGATGGAGAGACTCAATTCACTTCCGGATACGATCAATAAAGATCAGATGCTTTTTGGTATCAATCAGGGTGCTATCTTTGATGATATCCGCATAGAACATGCGCAGAAAATACGTGAGATGAATCTTGATGGCTATGCTATCGGAGGTCTTGCTGTAGGTGAGTCACATGAGGAAATGTATCATGTGCTCGATGTAACAGTTCCGCATCTTCCTGGTGATAAGCCGGTATACCTTATGGGTGTCGGTACTCCGGCAAATATCATTGAGGCAGTAGACAGAGGCGTTGATTTCTTTGACTGTGTATATCCATCAAGAAATGGCAGACACGGACATGTTTATACGCATCTTGGCAAGCGTAATATGATGAATGCAAGATACGAATTTGACACGAAGCCTATCGAAGAGGGTTGTGGATGCCCTGCATGCAGACGTTATTCGAGAGCCTATATCAGACATCTTTTGAAAGCAAAGGAAATGCTTGGCATGAGACTTTGTGTGCTTCACAATCTGTATTTTTATAATCACATGATGGAAGAAATACGCACAGCTATTGAGAATCATGAGTATGCGGATTTTAAGAAGAAATTCCTTGCAGATCTCAATTTTGGCGAGTGTGAAGCGTGACTTTATAATAAGTATTGCATTTTTACTTGACGTATTTTAATATATGTATATTGGAATACAATAAAAATTTAATATTGTACACTTGATGGTTTTTGTGTATTATATAAAACAATCAATGTTTTTTGATTAGAAGGATTAAGGAGAGTTAGTAACTATGAACATTTTGATGACAAACGCGGGTGGTACACAGGGAAGCATTGCAGTAATGATCGGATACATAGTGATCATTGGCGCATTCTTTTACTTTGCGATGATCAGACCTCAGAAGAAGGAGCAGCAGAGAGTTAAGGCTATGCTCGATTCACTTGAGGTTGGTGATAATATTCTTACAAACAGTGGTTTCTATGGTATCGTGATCGCTATCGAGGATGATACTGTTATCGTTGAGTTTGGAAACAATAAGAACTGCAGAATCCCTATGCAGAAGGGTGCAATTGCTCAGATCGAGAAGTCTGAGTCATCTGCTTCATAAGTCTGAATTAAAGAAAGGCGTGCTTTTAAGGAAAGTGCGCCTTTTTTCATAAAATGTATGGTTTACCACATTAAATTGTAAAAGTGTACAGTATAAAAATCAGGAGGATAGATCATGGAGTTCAGGATAGGTTGTATATCCGGAGATGGAATTGGTCCGGAAGTGGTGAGAGAAGCAAGAAAAGTGCTTGATGCAGTCGGTGCAAAGTACGGTCATAGTTTCATATATACTGATATCTGCATGGGAGGATGCTCAATAGATAAATATGGAGAGCCACTGACAGATGAAGCTGTCGAGACAGCAAAGAGCAGTGATGCTGTATTGATGGGATCTATTGGTGGAAATACAAGCACTTCTCCATGGTATAAGCTCCCACCGGAAAAGAGACCGGAGGCAGGGCTTTTGAAGATTCGAAAAGAGCTTGGTCTTTTTGCAAATCTTCGTCCTTCATATTTATATAAGGAACTTAAGGAGGCATGTCCTCTTAGAGAATCCATCGCAAATGAAGGCTTTGACATGCTCATCATGCGAGAGCTGACAGGTGGATTGTATTTCGGAGAAAGATATACAAAAGAGATTGATGGTGTCATGACCGCTGTTGATACACTTTCTTATAATGAGAAGGAGATCCGACGCATAGCTATAAAGGCCTTTGAAGTTGCCATGAAGAGAAAGAAAAAAGTTACTTCTGTGGATAAGGCAAACGTGCTTGATTCATCAAGACTATGGAGAAAAGTAGTCGAAGATGTTGCAAAAGACTATCCGGAAGTGACACTTGAGCATATGCTGGTCGACAATGCTGCAATGCAGCTTGTTAAGAACCCGGCTCAGTTTGATGTAGTCCTCACCGAGAATATGTTTGGCGATATCCTCTCAGATGAGGCAGCTGAGATTACCGGATCTATAGGAATGCTTTCAAGTGCATCACTTAATGATACAAAGTTTGGTCTTTATGAGCCTTCTG
Source organism: Lachnospiraceae bacterium MA2020 (assembly GCA_000746015.1). Classification (GTDB taxonomy): domain Bacteria; phylum Bacillota; class Clostridia; order Lachnospirales; family Lachnospiraceae; genus NK4A144. Next base: position 236,535 of record JQKK01000003.1, read on the forward strand.
GTGGATCAGCACCGGATATAGCTGGAAAAAATATAGCAAATCCTATAGCAACTATCCTTTCGGCAGCGATGATGCTCAGATTCTCATTTGATCTTGATGAGGAGGCCACAAAGATAGAGGAAGCAGTAAGACAGGTTCTTGCTGAAGGTATACGTACAGGCGATATTATGGCTGATGGCTGCAGAAAGGTAAGCACTTCTGAAATGGGAGATGCTGTAGCAGCCAGAGTTTAACAATAATTAGGTAGGAGGAATTTTGGGATGAGAAGTGATAGCGTAAAATGCGGAGATCAGGCAGCTCCGGCAAGGAGTCTTTTCAACGCTCTTGGATTTACAAAAGAGGAAATGGCTAAGCCAATGATCGGTATTGTAAGCTCACAAAATGAGATAGTACCGGGACATATGAATATAGATAAGATCGTGGATGCTGTTAAGCTTGGAGTTGCAGAGGCCGGAGGAATGCCTGTCGTATTTCCTGCAATAGCAGTTTGCGATGGTATCGCAATGGGACATATCGGAATGAAATATTCACTTGTTACTCGTGATCTTATAGCTGATTCTACTGAGTGTATGGCTCTTGCTCATCAGTTTGACGCCCTTGTAATGGTTCCAAACTGTGACAAGAATGTACCCGGACTTCTCATGGCTGCAGCAAGATTAAACATTCCTACAGTATTTGTATCCGGTGGTCCTATGCTTGCAGGTCATGTACATGGCAAGAAGACATCACTTTCATCAATGTTTGAGGCAGTAGGTGCAAAAGCGGCAGGAACGATCGATGAGGCAGAGCTTGATTATTATGTAGAGCATACCTGTCCAAGCTGCGGATCATGCTCGGGCATGTATACTGCAAATTCAATGAACTGTCTTACAGAAGCTATCGGTATGGGACTTCGCGGAAATGGAACTATTCCGGCAGTTTATTCTGAGAGAATCCGTCTTGCCAAGAAAGCAGGATATGCTGTTATGGATATGCTTAAGAAAAATATTCGTCCTCGTGACATACTTACAAAAGAGGCATTTATGAATGCGCTTGCAGTAGATATGGCACTTGGATGTTCTACAAATACAATGCTTCACCTTCCTGCGATCGCACATGAGGCAGGAGTAGATCTTGATATGGAGATCGCAAACGAGGTAAGTGATCGTACACCAAACCTTTGCCATCTTGCTCCTGCAGGTCGTACTTATATGGAAGACCTAAACGAGGCAGGCGGTGTATATGCTGTAATGAACGAGCTTTCAAAGAAGAATCTGCTTAATCTTGACTGTATCACAGTTACAGGTAAGACAGTAGGAGAGAATATTGCGGGTGCTGTAAACCGTGATCCTGAGACGATCAGACCAATCGATGAGCCATTTATGCCTAATGGCGGAATTGCAGTACTTAAGGGAAATATCGCGCCGGATACAGGTATTGTAAAGCGTTCAGCGGTTGCTCCTGAAATGATGGTACATGAAGGTCCTGCAAGAGTATTTGACTGTGAGGAAGATGCTATCTCAGCGATCCTTGGCGGCAAGATCAACGCAGGTGATGTTGTAGTCATCAGATATGAAGGACCAAAGGGCGGACCTGGAATGAGAGAGATGCTCAATCCTACATCAGCAATTGCTGGCATGGGACTTGGCTCATCTGTAGCTCTTATCACAGACGGACGTTTCTCAGGAGCTTCAAGAGGAGCTTCTATCGGACACGTTTCGCCTGAGGCTGCTGTAGGCGGACCTATTGCACTTATAGAAGAAGGCGATATCATCAGGGTTGATATACCTAACAACGCACTCAATGTAAAGGTTTCTGATGAAGTACTTGCGGAGAGAAAGAAAAACTGGAAGCCTAGAGAGCCTAAGGTAACAAGCGGATATCTTGCAAGATATGAAAAGCTTGTTACAAGCGGTAATCGTGGAGCAGTACTTGAGATCAGATAAAAGATTTAAAATCCAAACCAGATTTAATTTTGCTAATTGGAGGGATGAACGATGCAGCTTACAGGAGCTGAAATTGTAATAGAAGTTCTTAAAGAGCAGGGAGTAGACACTGTTTTTGGTTATCCGGGCGGTGCAATCCTCAATATCTACGATGCTCTTTATAAAAATTCAGATATTATCCGCCATGTGCTTACTTCTCATGAGCAGGGTGCATCACATGCCGCAGACGGATATGCAAGGGCGACCGGTAAGGTTGGAGTCTGTATGGCAACATCCGGTCCGGGTGCAACCAATCTTGTTACCGGTATCGCAACAGCGATGATGGATTCTGTACCAATGGTAGCCATTACCGCAAATGTAGGTCTGCCGCTTCTTGGAAAAGATACTTTCCAGGAAGTGGACATAGCCGGTGTTACAATGCCTATTACTAAGCATGGCTATATTGTAAAGGATGTTACGAAACTTGCAGATACGCTGAGACGCGCATTCCGCATAGCCCAGTCAGGCAGACCGGGTCCTGTACTTGTGGATATCACAAAGGATGTAACAGCTAACAAATGCGAGTACGAAAAGCAGAAGCCTGAAGCACTGCCGGATCCTAATCATTACACAAAGGAAGATCTTGACAGAGCAGCTGAGCTTATAAATAAGGCTAAGAAGCCATTTATATATCTTGGCGGTGGTGCGATCATTTCCGGAGCATCAGAGGAAGTAAAGAAATTTGCGGAAAAAATCGATGCGCCTCTTTGTGACACGCTTATGGGTAAAGGAGCATTTGATCCGACTAACCCACGCTATACGGGTATGATCGGAATGCATGGCACAAAGGCATCAAATATCGGACTTGGAGAGTGTGATCTTTTGATCGCGCTTGGTGCGAGATTCTCAGACAGAGTCGTTGGTAATGCAAAGAAATTTGCCAATCGTGCGAAGGTGCTTCATATCGATATCGATGCTGCTGAGATCAATAAAAATATCCGTACAGACGAGTGCGTAGTGGGAGATCTTAAGAAGGTGCTCAGTGAGCTTACTCCTATGGTAAATGAAAGAAAGAACGATGAATGGAGAGCTCATATTGATGAACTAAAGGTGAAATATCCGCTTAAATACGATAAAAACATGCTTACATGTCCGTTTGTTATCGAGACTCTTGATCGCATTACGGATTCAAAGGCTATAATTACGACAGATGTTGGACAGCATCAGATGTGGACAGCTCAGTATTACCGCTTCAGGGAGCCGCGTCATTTCATCACTTCCGGCGGCCTTGGAACTATGGGCTACGGTCTTGGTGCAGCTATTGGCGCAAAGGTTGGAAAGCCTGATGAAACAGTCATTAATATAGGTGGTGATGGCTGCTTTAGAATGAATATGAATGAGCTGGCAACGGCAAGTCGTTATAATATTCATGTTATTGACATTATTATCAATAATGAAGTTTTGGGAATGGTAAGGCAGTGGCAGACGCTGTTTTATGGCGGCAGATATTCCCAGACAGTTCTGACAGACAAGGTAGATTATTGTAAAGTTGCCGAGGGACTTGGCTGCAAAGCAATCCGTGTTACTAAGCCTGAAGAGGTAGAGGGCGCGCTGCGAGAGGCATTGGCTGCAGAAGGTCCTGTTGTAATTGACTGTCAGATAGACAAGGATGAATCAGTATTTCCAATGGTCTCACCGGGAGCTTCAATCTCAGAAGCTTTTGATGCAGACGATTTGAAAAAATAGATGCACACAGATGATTATTAATGATTTAGTCAGGTTATTAAACAGAGTTATTAGAGGAGGAAAGATTATGAGCAGAGTTTACAATTTTTCAGCAGGTCCTGCTGTATTACCGGAGGAAGTCCTTAAGACATGCGCTGAAGAAATGATGGATTACAAAGGTTCAGGTCAGTCAGTAATGGAGATGAGCCATCGTAGTAAGGTCTATGATTCTATCATTAAGGAAGCTGAAGCTGATTTCAGAGAGCTCGTTGGCGTTCCGGATAATTACAAGGTGCTGTTTCTTCAGGGCGGAGCATCTACACAGTTTGCTATGATCCCTATGAATCTTATGAAAAACCGTGTGGCTGACTTTATCGTAACCGGTCAGTGGGCTAAAAAGGCATGGCAGGAAGCTCAGAAATACGGTACTGCAAATAAGATCGCCTCTTCAGAGGATAAGACATTCAGCTACATTCCGGATGTAAGTGATCTTCCTATCAGCGAAAATGCCGACTATGTATATATCTGCCAGAACAATACAATTTACGGCACAAAGTATAAGGAGCTTCCTAATACAAAGGGAAAGATCCTGGTATCTGATGTTTCTTCTATGTTCCTTTCAGAGCCAATGGATGTTACAAAGTACGGTATCGTATACGGCGGCGTGCAGAAGAACGTAGGACCTGCAGGTGTAACTATCGTAGTTATCAGAGAAGACCTTATCACTGATGATGTACTTGAGGGAACACCAACAATGCTCAAGTATAAGACACATGCTGACTCAGATTCTCTTTACAACACACCACCTTGCTACAATATCTATGTATGTGGTCTTGTATTTAAGTGGCTCAAGAAGATGGGCGGACTTGAAGTGATGAAGCAGAAGAACGAGGAAAAGGCTAAGATCATCTATGATTATCTTGATTCTTCAAAGATGTTTAAGGGTACTGTAGAGCCTGAGTATCGTTCTCTTATGAATGTTCCATTTGTGACAGATTCAGATGAGCTCAATGCAAAGTTCATCAAGGAGGCCGAGGCTGCCGGATTTGTAAACCTCAAGGGACACAGAACAGTTGGCGGTATGAGAGCATCCATCTACAATGCTATGCCAAAGGAAGGCGTAGAGGCTCTTGTAAACTTCATGAAGAAATTCGAGGAGGAAAATTCATAATGTTCAAGTATAATTGCCTTAATCCTATTGCTAAAGTTGGTCTTGATAAATTCAACAAAAATTTCGTAGCGAGCGAAACTTTCGAAAATGCTGACTGCGTACTTGTACGTTCAGCAAAGATGCATGATCTTGAGCTTGGCGACAACCTGATGGCTGTTGCCAGAGCCGGTGCAGGTGTAAACAATATCCCTCTTGATAAGTGCGCAGAAAAGGGTATCGTAGTTTTTAATACACCTGGCGCAAATGCAAATGGTGTTAAGGAGCTCGTTATCGCAGGTATGCTCTACGCTTCCAGAGGAATTGTGGATGGTATCAACTGGGTAGCTACACAGGAAGGTAATGAAAATGTCGGCAAGGATGCTGAGAAGCAGAAGAAGGCTTATGCCGGAACTGAGATCGAGGGAAAGAAGCTCGGTGTTATCGGACTTGGCGCTATCGGTGTAAAGGTTGCAAATGCAGCGGTTAATCTCGGAATGGAAGTTTATGGATATGATCCATATATCTCTGTAGATGCAGCATGGCATCTTTCAAGAGCTATCAAGCACGTTATCAATGTTGAGGAGATATATGCAAATTGTGACTACATCACAATTCATGTGCCTCTTCTTGATGCAACAAAGAAGATGATAAATAAAGAAGCTATCAAGCTTATGAAGGATTCTGCAATTCTCCTTAATTTCGCAAGAGACGAGCTGGTTGATGAAGAGGCTGTTGTTTCTGCACTTAAGGTAGGCAAGCTTCGCAAGTATGTAAGTGACTTTGCTAATCCTACAACAGTTGGCCAGGAGGGATGTATCGTAACACCTCACCTCGGAGCTTCTACAGAGGAGTCTGAGGACAACTGCGCAGTAATGGCTGTAAGAGAGCTTGTAGACTACATGGAGAACGGAAATATCATCAATTCGGTTAACTTCCCGAAGATTGATATGGGCGTTTGTGCATCAGCCGGAAGAGTACTTGTCCTTCATGAAAATAAGGCAAACATGATCACAAAGTTCTCAAGCTACTTTGGTGATGCCGGAATCAACATTTCAGAGATGAACAATAAGTCACGTGGAAATAACGCTGTTTCCATGTTTGATCTTGATGATCCTGCAACAGACGAGATAATAGAAAAGATCAAGGCTGTTCCTGGAGTATTTAAGGTAAGAGTTGTAAAGTAATAGTTGAATATTATGGTATTTAAGAGGTCCTGCGGTGAGTTTTTCATCGCAGGATTTTTTGATGTTTTTTACTTGTATTTAAAATTGTACACAATTTGTACTTGAATGTATACAATATTTGTGATACAGTATACGAGATTTGTGTCTTATAGTAAGGAACGCCCGTTTCATTGAGCCTTGCAGCAAGACAGTTGATATTTTACTTATAGCCGGTTTCGTACCGGTTTGTTTAAGTACAACTGGCGAGCGATAGAGGAGGCTCAGCCAGATTCAGGGAGGAAGTTGGAAGTATGAAACACAGAGCGCGTCTACTGAGCATTCTTTTGTCATCAGTGATCTCATTTGTATCTGTAACAGGAAATGTCACATACTATGCACACGCAGAGGAAGTGATGAGTGAAGATACAACATCAGAAGACAATTCTGAAGAACAATCTGAAGAAAAACCCGAAGAAGAAATAAATGAAGAATCAGAGGATGAGTGTGAAGAGCATTCTGAAGAATCTGATTCAGAAGAATCTAAAGCAGAGGAGCAGAGCGAGTCAGAAGAGCACGCAGAAGCTGAGTCTGAAAATACTGAAGCTGAAAATACTGAAGCAGTAAGTGGGTCAGGCGAAACAGAGCAGACAGAAGCAGCACCTGAAGCGGAAATGCCAAGTGAGGCAGCACCAAGCGAGGCAATGCCAAGTGAGGCTGCGCCAAGTGAGGCAGCACCAAGCGAGGCAATGCCAAGTGAGGCGGCGCCAAGTGAAGCAGCGCCAACAGAGGCAATGCCAACAGAAGCGGCACCAACAGAGGCAGCGCCAAGTGAAGCAATGCCAACAGAAGCAGCGCCAAGCGAAGCAATGCCAACAGAGTCAGCGCCAAATGAAGCAGCTCCGACAGAGGCAATGCCAACAGAGCCAGTGCCAAGTGAAACAGCGCCGACAGAGGCAGCACCATCTGAGCCAACAGCAGGCGAAGTAATGCCTTCAGAAGAAGCTTCTCAGGACGAAGGCTCTGCAAATGAGACAGTAAATTTTGAGTTGCCAACAGAAGAGTATGCGATGGATCCCGGTATGCTCGAAGCTTCTATGGCAATTGTAAATGATAAGGATAAATTTAAATCGGGTACAGATAAATATGGTAATTCGATATTCATAGATTTAGGAAAAACGTATGGCTTAGGTTATGTTGATCATTATGATTTTGAAGATATTGATGGTTTAAAACGTGTTTATAATAAACCTTGGAGTTTTGGAAGAGATAGTGCCTCTGCTACATTTACACTTGAAGATCCTTCAAAAATCAATGAATCTATAACTATAAAGTGTAATCATTGGGCTGGAGTAGAAGTATGTATTCCATTTACTAAGAAATGCACAGAAGCCAAAGTTCGTGAAGAAAACATATATATCACGTTAAAGTTCACCCTAGATGCACCAACGATCGAGTTTCCTGATTTGAACACAACTTACAATGGCAGTGCTGTTGATTTTGCAGATCGTATCAAGGTACCTGATGGAGTAACATATCATGCGGTTTATCTTGATGAAAATGAAAATGAGCTTGCAGGTGCTCCGGTAAATGCTGGAAATTATAAGATCAGGGTCAATACGGAGCTTAATAAAGACTACAAGGATACGGAAGAAACCAGAAACTTTACAATAGAGAAGGCTGACTTAAATGTTTCTGCAGACTGGTACAACGGAACATATGATGGAGAATCACATAAGGTTGTTTCAATAAATAGCGTAAATGGTGTGGATGGTAATCCTGTAAAGTGCAGTATTGATGAGATACCGGTTGTAACTGAGCCATGTGATAAAGAATATACAATCGGAATAATGCCTGAGAATCCTAACTACAATTATGCATCGATTACAGGTACGGTTGTTGTAAATAAAGCAGACTATGATGAATCTAAGATCGAAGCTACTGCGAGCGATGTTTATTATAAGAGCGGTGACAAGCCTACAGTTGTTGTAAAGTATGACGGTAAAGTGCTTGATGAGAAAGAATATAGCATCGCATATGATAGAGACATTTGTGATTCACTTGGAGAGCATAAGCTTACTGTAAAATTAAGTAAGGATCATTATAACGACAAAGACTACACAACAAGCTACAATGTATTTGCAATGAAGGCAGCAATCTATAAGAGGACTAGTAAAAATGGCAAAACTCTTTTAGGATATGGCTATCTCACAGAAGAATATTATAAAAATAATATCAATAGTACACTTAATATAACTGCTGACAAGGCTATCAGAGAAGCAATCCTTGAGCTTCCTGAAGATTTGGATGATGGTACACCAATTGAATATGGCAGGCTTGAGCACAAGGTAAAGGGATCTTTGGATGTAACGATTTTGTGTTATGTCGGAGATAAGGATGCGGAATACTATCTCCTTAAATCAGGTGAGAAGAAACCTGATGGTATAGCTGGTGATCCAAAGCCAAAATATGTTTCAGTTGGATCAGGTAGCATATCGTTTAATGCCTATGAATGCAATATCCTTGACAAAAATGCTAAAGAAACATCTATAGACAAGTATCTCGTTTCAACTCCAAATGAGAAGGCTAAGAGAAAAGCTATAGTGTCTGCAGGATATTCTGAAGAAGAAATTGATGATATGGGCCTCGATATCAAGTGGTACAGAATAATAAATAACAGAGGCAGTGACGGATACCATGTTGATGGTAGAGTTGTCAGAAAAGCTACCGGTGAAGACTATGATCACCGTGATACTTTCCACGTAACAGCAAAGGTTGCAGGTGGAAAGGGAACAGTATCAGTAAGTTCGCAGAAGGTATATGCAGGAGATGATTCTGAGCCTATTACATTTAAGGTAAGAGAAGGATTTATAATTGAAAAGATAGAGATAAATAGAAAAAAAACTATCAAAGAGATAGAGATAAATGGAGAAATGAAAAGGTTTTCCGATTTAAAAATAGATACTTATACTTACCCTGCTATCAAAAATGTTTCTGAAGATATAGATATAAATGTAAGCATAACTCCGAAAAAGACTCCTTCAGAGAATAGTACCTCACAGAACAGTACTTCACAGAATAGTACTTCACAGAACAGTACTTCACAGAACAGTACTTCGCAGAATAGTACTTCGCAGAATAGTACTTCGCAGAACAGTACTTCACAGAACAGTACCTCAGAGAATAGTACTTCGCAGAACAGTACTTCAGAGAACAGTACATCAGGTAATCTTGTTCCGGCTATCGTAGATGAGGAAGAGAATACCGAGTCAGAGAATGCGATTACTCCTGAGAAAAAGTCTGAAGAGAAGGCTGATTCTGAAAAGAAGACTGAAGAGAAAGAAGAAAAGTCTGACTCTGAAAAGAAGACTGAAGATAAAAAAGAGGAAAAGGCTGAGCCAGAAAAGATGGCTGAGGAGAATAAGGAAGAACAGTCTGAGCCAGAGAAGAAGGCTGAAGAAAATAAAGAAGAAAAGTCCGAGCCGGAGAAGAAGGCTGAGGAGAAAAAGGACGAGGACAAAAAAGAAGAAAAATCTGAGTCAGATAACAAGGCTCCTGAGAAAAAGGGCGAAGACAAAAAAGAAGAAAAATCTGAATCAGGCAATAAGGCTCCTGAAAAGAAGGAAGAGAAGGCAGAAGATACAAATAAGTCAGACAGCAATAGCAATGATGGCAAAAAGAAATCACACAAGAAGAAAAAATCATCAAGTACTACTGCATCAACTACTGCGACAACTACTGCATCAACAGAGGGTTCAGCTTCAGCCCAGGAAAATGCTTCTTCTGAAGTTCTTGGAGAGCGCAAAGAACCAAATGAAACAAAATCTGAGGATGGCGTTCTTGGGGATAAAAAGAGCCCGGATACAGGTGATGGATCAAACCCTCTTCTTTGGCTTACACTTCTTTTGGCATCGGGTGCAGGCATATTTACACGTGTGAATGCATCAATAAGAAAAAAAGAGGAAGAATAATTTAACATTCTTGATCTGATATTTAGGCAAGTTAGTCAATTTAGGCTGACTTGCCTTTATTTTTGTGATATACTTTTTAGGAGTAAAAAAAGATTATACGAAAGGATTCGACTATCACATGGCACGTATAAGACCTTTTCGCTGCATTCGTCCAAAGTCATCACTTGCTTCCAGGATTGCAGCATTACCTTATGATGTTTATTCAAGGCAGGAGGCTAAAGAAGAAATATCTTCAGAGTCACTGTCTTTTTTGCGTATTGACAGACCGGAGACTAATTTCGGTGATGAAGTAGATACATATGATGAAAGATGCTATCAAAAGGCCAGTGAAATTTTGAATTCTATGATAGCAGATGGAAGTTTCATTGAGGATGAAAAGTCTGAGTACTATATCTATGAGCTCACAATGAATGGACGTTCCCAGACGGGAATAGTTGCTTGTGCTTCTGTTGATGATTATGAAAACAAGATAATTAAAAAGCATGAGAATACAAGATCGGATAAGGAATTAGACCGTATTCGTCACGTAGAAGCATGTTCTGCTCAGACAGGCCCTATATTTTTGGGCTACAGGTCATGTGATACGATAAATAAGATCGTAGATAAAGTAAAGAAAGATACTCCTGCACTTTATGACTTTGTAAGTAATGATGGAGTCGGGCACAGAGTATGGGCAATATCTTCGGATGAAGATATTTTAAATATAAGTGCTGCTTTTGAAGAGATAAATGAAATATATATATGCGATGGTCATCACAGGTGTGCATCAGCAGTCAAAGCAGCATTGGACCAAAGAGCAAAGCATCCGTTGTATAAGGGGGATGAGGAGTTCAATTTCTTCCTTTCAGTTCTTTTCCCTGACAGTGACTTAAAGATATATGATTACAATAGAGTGGTAAGGGACTTAAATGGTCTTTCAGAAGATCGTTTCCTTGACAGGGTACGTAAAAAATTCATTATAGAAGAAATCGGGGAAAGGGAATACAGGCCAACAGAAAAGGGTAATTTTGGCATGTATATAAGCGGTGTATGGTATCATCTGACTGCAAAACCTGAGACTTTATTGGACGATACGGTAGACAGGCTGGATGTTTCGATACTTCAAAATGAGCTTTTGGCTCCTATACTGAGTATAGAAGATCCTAAGACTGACAAGCGTATAAAGTTTGTAGGTGGAATCAGGGGACTTGGAGAGCTGGAAAGACTGGTAGATTCCATGGAATATGCAGTTGCTTTTTCAATGTATCCTACAGACATAAATGAGCTTTTTAAGGTGGCAGATGAAGGTGGACTTATGCCGCCAAAATCTACGTGGTTTGAGCCAAAGCTCAGAAGCGGATTGTTTATACATAAATTCTAAGGTTTATGAAGGGAGTTTGACACGATGACTAAGAAGGTATACAACTTGATGGATTGGGCTGCTATAGAAGCAATCACTTATTCAGAAGAAGACCATCCGAAGGCACTGCTTGGACCACATGAGGTGGGCTCTCAAACACTTATACAGGCTTTTCTGCCACAGGCAAAGAGTGTAGCTGTGAGAGTAGGAAGATCCAAGACACCTGTTGAGATGGAACTTGCTGATGAAAGTGGCTACTATGCATGTCTTATCAAAAGGAAGCTTCCGTTTACATATACATTGATATGTGAAAATGAAGATGGATCAACTGTAGAGTTTGCAGATCCATACCAGTTTGAAGGTGTTATCACAGAAAAGGATGCAGTTAAGTTTAATAACGGCATACATTACAGGGCATATGAAGTACTTGGTGCTCATGTGATGGAGATTGATGGTGTAAAGGGTACACATTTTGCGGTTTGGGCACCAAATGCGATGCGTGTGAGCGTAGTTGGTGACTTTAACATGTGGGATGGACGCATGCATCAGATGGAAAAGCTTTGGGATTCCGGTATCTTTGAGCTTTTTATCCCTGGCGTAGAAGATGGTGCTGTCTATAAATATGAGATAAAAACTAAGAATGGAACTATTCTTTTTAAGGCAGATCCTTATGGCTTTGGAGCTCAGCTGAGACCGGACAATGCATCAGTCGTAAGAGATATTTCCGGTTTTGTCTGGAATGATGAAAAGTGGATCGCAAAAAGGGAAAAGACAGAGTTTGAAAATGAACCTGTTGCAATCTATGAAGTTCATCTTGGTTCATGGAAAAAGTCAGAAGATAATGGCTTTTTGAGCTACAGAGAGATCGCACCGGAGCTTGCAAAGTATGTTAAAAAGATGGGATATACCCATATCGAGCTTATGCCGGTGATGGAGCATCCTCTTGATGAATCATGGGGATATCAGGTGGTTGGATATTATGCTCCTACCAGCAGATATGGTACACCGGAAGATTTTGCGTGGTTTATGGACTACATGCATAGTCAGGAAATAGGTGTTATTCTTGACTGGGTACCGGCTCACTTCCCTCGTGATGCGCATGGTCTGAGCTTCTTTGACGGTACGCACCTCTATGAGTCAGAGGATTCTAGACGCAGCGATCATCCGGATTGGGGCACACTGATTTTTGATTATTCACGTCCTGAAGTAAGGAATTATCTTATAGCGAGCGCATTATTCTGGGTTTCAAAGTATCATGCAGATGGTATCAGGATGGATGCAGTAGCTTCTATGCTTTATCTTGATTATGGCAAGCAGGGCGGTGAATGGGTTCCGAATATGTATGGCGGCAAGGAAAATCTTGACGCGGTAGAGCTTTTGAAACACCTGAACTCTGTATTTGCAAAGAATGCAAGAGGAGCAGTTGTCATTGCTGAGGAGTCTACAGCATGGCCACAGGTTACAGGCAAGCTTGACGAGGGCGGACTTGGATTTGATTATAAGTGGAACATGGGCTGGATGAATGACTTCCTCGGATATATGAGAAATGACCCATATTATAGGACAAGTCATTATAATGAGCTTTGTTTCCCTATGATATATGCGTATTCAGAGAAGTTTATCCTGCCATTTTCACATGATGAAGTGGTACACGGCAAAGGTTCTTTGCTCAGCATGATGCCTGGCACAAATGATGAGAAGTTTGCTAATCTGAAGGCAGCTTTCGGATTTTTGTTTACTCATCCGGGCAAGAAGCTTTTGTTCATGGGACAGGATATAGGTGAGTTTGACGAGTGGAATGAGAACCGCAGCGTTGAATGGAATCTCCTTGAGTATGCTGACCACAAATGGGTAAATGATGTTTGCCGTGATCTTGTTTCACTTTACAAGTCACAGCCGGCACTTTACAAGCTTGATCATGATTACAATGGCTTTGAGTGGATAAACTGCATTTCAGCTAATGAAAATATAGTTGTCTACCTCAGAAAGACAGAAAAAGCTGATGAGACACTTCTTGTTGTCATCAACTTCGAAAACATTCCGAGAAAGAACTACAAGATCGGAGTTCCTTTTGCGGGAAAATATAAGGAAATCTTTAATTCTGATGCTGAAAAGTACGGTGGATTTGACTTTAGAAATACACGTACCCATGTTTCAGACAAAGAAGAATGTGATGGACGAGAAAACTCTATCAGGATAAAGGTTCCGCCTCTGGCTATATCAATTTTTAGCTGCACTCCGGAAGAGCCTGCAGAAAAGGTTGAAGAAAAAGCAGAGGAAATTAAAAAAGTAAATAAAAATAAGAAAGAGAAAACTAAATAATGGAAGCTACAGAAGTAATAAGCACATCTATGGACAGTGTATCCGCAGATGTTGCCGAAGTAATCGATACACTTAGTAATATTAATGACCTTGAGCAGCTGAAAACAGAGGCAACAGAGGGAGTTCTTGGAAAATTTTTAGCTACGCTGCCGGAAAGAGCATTTAATTTTGGACTTGGACTTGGTATAAGGGTTGTGATCGCGATAATCCTGTATGTAGTAGGATCAAAGCTTATCTCCTTTGTGCGAAAGATACTCAAAAGGTCACTTGATAGGGCCGGAGTAGAAGAGGGCGTAAAGACCTTTATTGATGCATGCGTTAAGTTTTTGCTGTATGGTGTGCTCGTTATGTTTGTTGCATCCGAGTTTGGATTTGATGCAACATCTGTAGTAGCTATCCTTGGTTCAATAGGTGTAACAATAGGTCTTGCGCTGCAGGGAAGTTTTTCTAACTTCGCGAGTGGACTTATACTTTTACTTATGAAACCGTTTAAGGTGGGAGATTATATCATTGAGGATTCTCATAAAAATGAAGGTACTGTAACTGGTATCCACATGTTTTATACTACGCTTAAGACACGTGACAATAAGGTTATAGTCGTTCCAAATGGAATCCTTTGCAATAATTCACTTACAAATGTAAGCTGGAAAAATGAGAGAATGATCGATTTCTCAGTTGGCATCAGCTATGAGTCGGATATTAAGCTTGCAAAAGAGACAATTGCAAGACTTATAGCAGACAATGGACTTGTTATCCGGAAGTCAGAAGTACAGATATTTGTAAAAGAGCTTGCTGACAGCGCAGTTGTAATAGGTGCGAGATTCTGGGTTAAGTCTGAGGACTATTGGAATGCAATGTGGGGAATGAACGAAGAGGTAAAGCTTACATTTGACAAGATTGGAATAGTGATTCCGTACAATCAGTTGGATGTTCATATTGATAATTCAAAAAAAGAGTAAAGCCCTGGGCTTTACTCTTTTTTTGTTTAAATGTTCATCTGCTGCCGCATGACAAGTTTGTAAAAATAACGTCCCTGGCTCATAAGCTCTTTATAGGTTCCATCTTCGACGATCTTGCCGTCGTGAATAAAGACTATGCGGTGGCACTGTTTGATAGTAGAAAGCCTGTGAGCTACTATGATCCTGGTACAGCCAAGTCTGTCCAGTGCGTTGGATATTTTTTTCTGAGTGATATTGTCGAGAGCTGAAGTTGCTTCGTCAAATATCAGGATATTAGGCTTTGAAGCGATCGCTCTTGCAATCAGTATCCTCTGACGCTGCCCTCCGGAGATCGTGCCAGAGTTTTCGCTTATCACGGTATTCATGCCAAGAGGCATAGAGCGTATGTCATCAGCGATACCGGCGATTTCGGCAGCTTTCCACAATTCTCTATCTGTCATATCTTTATTGGTCAGAGATATATTGGATCTGATGCTTCCCGGTAGCAGCTTTCCGTTTTGAAGGACTGATCCTATATTTTTTCGTATATCACGGAGGTTGAGCTCGTTGATATTTATGTTGTTGTATAGGATCTCGCCGCGTTCTGGCGTTTCGAAACCAAGCATAAGGCGTATGAGGGTTGATTTACCTGAGCCGCTTTCGCCAACTATTGCAAGATAGTCTCCGGGATGCACATCGATGGAAAGGTTATCTATTACCATGGGTGTGTCAGAAGTGTATCTGAAACTCACATTTCTCAAAGTAATGCTTCCGTCGAGCGAGTCTACATGCTGACGCTCATCGGATGTTTCTGCTCTGGCATGTACAATTGGCCTTACAAGCTCGATAGCGGGAAGTATTGCAGTTGATGAGATGGTCACTGATGTCAGATTAGAACATGCGGCGCTCGTGAGGGCATAAGCGGAAGTAAAAGCAATATAGTGTACCAGATCTATATGGTTGTTTATGGCAGTACGGTACAAAATGAACTGTCCTACCAACGCAACTGTCGTATTGAGTGCTCCGCTTATTTTTATGATAATAGGTGGATTATAGGATAGCTCAAGGCATTTTTTATATATGTTTTCCCAAAGAGAATAGGCCCTTCTTTCTGCGCCTGCGAGACGTATTTTTCTGATCCCGCTGATGATGGAAAAGGAAGTGCCGTTTTCCTGTGCTCTAAGCGCTGTCAATTTAGTAGATACACTTATCTGCACCAAAGCTGTGACGAAAGTGAGTGATAATTGGAAAAATAATATGATCGCTGCATCAAATGCAAGCTTTGGGGCAAATTTTATCATCTGTATGAAATATATGATTGAAAGGGCAGCGGTAAAAGTGCCGGAAAAAATAAGCTCTATAATAGAATTTGAAATATTCTGGATGCTTGCTATCCTGTCGGCAAGATTACCAGAGCTATATTGCCTGAAAAAGTTTACCGGCAGGTCTAAGAGTTTTTCCATGAAAGCTTTGTGGGAATAATATCCGCTTTTTAGCTGCATCTGCCAGACAATGTAGCTTTTGAATGTATTAAGCACCGTCTGGAATAGCGAAATGACAAAGAAAAACAGTATCATAGCATAAATCTGAGGGTGACCCGGTGTATCGACCAGAGAGCTGAATATATTATAAGATAGTCTCGGGATAAATAATCCAATAAGTGTCACTGCAGTTGCTGCTGTGAAAAAATGAATCAGATCGAGTTTTGTGATATGACTGAGCATATATGCGATCATACCTCGTATTCTGTTTTTATTATTGATCGCTTTGCTCATTGGCCCGTAAACTCCTATTGCTTATTCATTAGCTACAAGCTGTGTGTAGAGACCGTCGTGTGATATAAGCTGTCTATGTGTTCCATGTTCTAAGATATATCCTTTGTTCATTACAATTATCTCGTCGGCATCGCGTATAGTTGAAAGCCTGTGCGCGATCATCAGACATTTGATACCTCTGTCAGTGATGGCTTTTACGACATTGTATTCTGTTTTAGCATCGAGTGCAGAAGTTGCTTCATCAAGGATTATTACAGATGGATTTTGCGCCAGCGCCCGTGCTATCTCAATACGCTGTCTCTGTCCTCCGGAGAAGTCTGTTCCATTTTCCAAAAGCATGGAATCATACCCTCTTGGACGGCTGATTATATCGTAATGGATCTGCGCATCACGAGCAGCCTTCTCAACCTCTTCATCGGTTATCTCATCATTCCACATGCGGATATTGTTGGCTATAGTATCTTCAAAAAGAGTGATCTCTTGATCGACAACTGCGACTGAGTGGGTAAGTACAGAGTGATCGATATCTTTGATAGAAATACCATCAAATAATATATCGCCGCTCCATGGACTATATAGACCTGAAAGCAGCTTGGCAATTGTTGATTTGCCGGAGCCTGAAGCACCTACAATGGCAACACAGCTGCCGGGACGGAGCAAAAGGCTAAAGTCATTTATAAGTGGCTTATCAAGTCTTGAGTAGCCAAAAACTATATTCTTCATTTCAACGAAACCGGATAGTTTATCGTTTTTACTGTTTGATCCGTCCTGTGAAGGCGAAAAGGCTTCTTTATAATGCATTACATCTTCGATGCGCTCGATTTTTGATCGGATCTCCTGTGATGCCTGACTTGCAGAAATAAGCGAAGATATAGGAGAGTGCATTGCGCTTAAGAGTGCAAGGAAGGCTTGGATAGATCCTATAGTAAAATGCCGTTTGATGATCAGCACGATACCTATCATTAATATCAGTGCGTGGCATGTGGAGCTGATGATCGCTGGATAAAGTATAGCTAGAGAATTAAGATAGGTATTTTTCTTTTTGTTTTCGAATATATTGGAATGAATATTATTCCACTGGCTTAAAAATCCATCTTCAGCAGCTTCAGCCTTTATCGATTCGATCATTTCGATCCCGGATACGGTAGTGCTTGAAAGTATGCCTTCATCTCTCATCTGCACTCTTGTGACATTGATACGTTTAACGAGCAGGTGATTTACAAGCATGATATTTGCTGAGACGGATAGCAGTCCGATAAAAGTAAGTACTATATTGTATGAAGCCATAGCAACAATGTAAAAGATCAGCATGACTGAATTTAGCATCAATGGGATAAATGTTTTTATTATCTCCTTTGAAATACTTTCATTATATCTTAGTCTTGTTTGAAGGTCGCCGGCGCCTCTCTGATCAAAAAATTCCATAGGCATGTGGAGCAGCTTTTTCATAAATGCGCTGCTGTCGTTCATTGCCATTCTTTCATCAAGCTTGAGGGAAAGAGCAGCATTTATCCATGAAATGATTATCTGCACAAGTGCAAATATCATGAAAAGGTGCAAAAATGTGTGAGTATGGGATGGACTGTTGCTGGCAAGAATATTATCAAAGAAATACTTTGAAAAGTAAGGAGAAATAATGCCAACAGTCGCTGCTATCAGTCCCGTGACAAAAGAAAAAGTAACGGCACGTTTTAGATGAAGAAGTCTTTTGATCGTGTATTGAAAAAGGCTTTCCTGCTTTCCATCGGCAACAAAGCTGTCATTGGGCTCAAAAAAAATGACAACCCCGGTAAAGGATTTCTTGAAAGTATCAAGACCTGTAGTAATACTGCCCTGAGCCGGATCGTTGATATATACAGTACCTTTGTCAAAACCACATAGTACAACGAAGTGCGCCTGCTCCCAATGTATTATGCATGGATAATAACCGGAAGAAAGTATCTCGTCTGCGGTCATTTTAAATGCAGCCGCCTCAAGACCGTATCCGAGCGCAGCACCTGCGATTTTGGCCGCAGAAGATCCGTCGCGTGAGACAGAACAGTCAGAACGTATCTGTTCAAGCGGCAGATATTTTCCAAAATACTGAGTTATCATGCTTAGGCAGGCAGCGCCACATTCCTGGGCTTCCATTTGCATGACTACAGGTACTTTGGCTATTCCTTTATTGATGAGTTTACCGGTATTCTTATTCATACGTATAATTTTAAATCTGAAAAGGAGAATAAGTCAATCAGCACAAGGATTTCTAAGGTTTATTTTTAAGTACATGTTAAATATGCACAAATACAGCAAGTTGAAATTGTATAAAAAGCATAATACTAGACAAATTAAAGAAGAATATTCAAGAATTGTAAAAGGATTTTGTATGTTTTTTGAATAGACTATGAACTATAATCTTACATGTAAACAAAATACAGCCGACAAGAGTTGGCAGACATGAAATTGGGAGGATTTACAAATGAAAAGGAAAGTAGTCAGCATTCTTCTTTCAGCAGCTATGGCAACAACAATGCTTGCAGGTTGCGGCAGCAGCGCAAGCTCAACAGCATCACAGGCAGCAGACGCAGCAGCAGGTGCAGCTAGCGAAGCAGCAGGCGCAGCAAGCGAGGCAGCAGGTGCAGCTAGTGAAGCAGCAGATACAGTAGCAAGCGCAGCAAGCGAGGCAGCTACAGCAGCAGGCGAGTTTGCTAAGGCAGCAGCTGAGGCAGTTCCAGATTCTATCGAAGCTGATTCATCACTTGCTGATAAGAAGGTTGGCGTTTGTATTTATCAGTTCGCAGATAACTTCATGACACTTTATAAGACAAAGCTTGAGGATTACCTCGTAGCTATGGGCTTCAGCAAGGACAACATCACATTTGCTGATGGCGCTAACGATCAGGGTACACAGACAGGTCAGATCGACAACTTCATCGCTGATAACGTAGATGTACTTATCATCAACCCAGTTAACTCTTCATCTGCTTCAACAATCACAGATAAGGTTACAGCTGCAGGTATTCCACTTGTTTACATCAACCGTGAGCCAGATGCTTCTGAGGAGCAGAGATGGGCAGACGAGAGCATGAACGTTACATATGTTGGATGTGATGCTCGTCAGTCAGGTACAATGCAGGGTGAGATCATTTCTGATCTTGGTCTTGACAAGATTGACTTCAACGGCAACGGCAAGGTTGATTACATCATGATCAAGGGTGACCCAGAGAACGTTGACGCTCAGTATCGTACAGAGTTCTCAGTTAAGGCTCTTCAGGATGCAGGTCTTGAGGTTGAGTGCCTTGACGAAGAAGTTGGTATGTGGGATCAGGCTACAGCACAGGGTCTTGTAGCTAACGCACTTTCTGCTCATCCTGAGACAGAAGTTGTATTCTGCAACAACGATGCAATGGGACTTGGCGCACTTCAGGCTATCGAGGCTGCTGGCAAGACAGTTAACAAGGACATCTATCTTGTAGGTGTTGATGCTCTTACAGAGGCTCTTGAGGACGTTAAGGCTGACAAGTTCACAGGTACAGTATTCAACGATCACTTTGCACAGGCTTACAATGCAGCATATGCAGCTAAGCAGTTCGTAACAGGCGGCAGCAACGCTCAGTACATCGGATGTGACTATGTAAAGGTTACAACTGACAACGTTGATGACATCCTTGCAAAGGTACAGTAATTAATCAGATATTTTAAGATTCGAAAATCTTAAAGCACGTGAGTGCGATAGGGGTGCGGATTTGAAATATGATCCGCACCTCATTTCGACGAAACATTTATGGAATTTCGTCATAAAAAAGTTCAAGAAGACTAAAAAAGATCAAATGCAAAACAGGAGGAGATATTATGGAAGGAAATGCGGCAACGCCCGAATACAGACTTGAATTAAAGGGCATCTGCAAATACTTTCCGGGTGTAAAGGCTCTTGATGGTGTTGAGTTGCACTTAAGACCAGGCAAGGTACTCGCACTTATGGGTGAAAATGGTGCTGGTAAGTCCACACTTATGAAGTGTTTGTTTGGAATTTACCACGCAGATGCCGGAGAGATATGGCTTGAGGGAAAGAAGATTGAGGTACATAACCCTGATGAAGCGAGAGAGCTTGGTATAGCGATGGTGCATCAGGAGCTTCAGCCAGTCCTTGACAGAAGTATCGGTGAAAATATGTATCTTGGAAGATTCCCGGTACATAAGTATGGCCCGCTTCAGGTAATCGATCACAAGAAGATGTATGAAGAGTCAGAAAAGTGGCTTAAGGATCTTGGCCTTGACTTCGATCCAAGAGCAAAGCTTTCAACACTGTCTATCGGACAGATGCAGTCAGTAGAAATCGCAAAGGCAGTTTCACAGAATGCAAAGGTTGTAATCTTCGATGAGCCTACATCATCTCTTTCAGATAAAGAAGTAGAGAACCTTTTCCGTATAATGAATGATCTTCGTGACAGAGGAGTTTCAATGGTCTACATCTCACATAAGATGGATGAGATCAAGCGTATCGCAGATGATGTACAGATCATGCGAGATGGTACATATATCGGTACATGGCCAGCAGCAGAGATGACAATAGAGCAGATCATTGCAAAGATGGTTGGTCGTGAGCTTACTAACGTATATCCACACAGGACTAATGTTCCTGGAGATATCATAATGGAAGTTAAGCATCTTTCTTCCATCAATCCAAAGTCATTCCAGGATGTATCTTTCACACTTAGAAAGGGTGAGATACTTGGATTTGGAGGATTGGTAGGTGCACAGAGAACAGAGCTTATGGAAGGTATCTTCGGCGTAAGAACTGTTGCATCAGGTGAAGTATGGATCAATGGTAAGCAGGTAAAGATCAAGAAACCTGCAGATGCTATGAAGGCTGGTATTGGTCTTATCACAGAGGATAGACGTGGAAGCGGTATCTTCGGATGTCTTTCAATCAAGGACAACGTTGGTATTTCTATCTATAATAAGTACCTCAACGCAGGTATCGCACTTGATCATCCAAAGATCAACAAGATCGTTGATGACTCAATTAAGCAGCTGTCGATCAAGACTCCAAGCATGAATGAGCACATCGTAAATCTTTCCGGTGGTAACCAGCAGAAGGTTATCGTTTCAAGATGGCTTGCAAATGATCCTGATATCCTTATCATGGATGAGCCTACACGTGGTATCGACGTAGGTGCTAAATCTGAGATATACGATATCATGGCAGATCTTGCAAAGCAGGGTAAAGCGATCATCATGATATCTTCTGAAATGGCTGAGCTTCTCGGTATGTCTGACAGACTCTATGTAATGTGTAATGGTAAGATCAGAGGCGAGATAAGCGACAACCACGAGATGACTCAGGAAAGAGTTATGGCATTTGCAACTCAGTTCAACGATAAAAACAATGCTACAGCATAATTAATAACTGATAAAAGAATGGAGCAGAAAAATGGAAAAGGCTAATAACAAAAAAGTCACCGATTTTCTTATCAACAACGGTGTAATCATAATCATGTTTATCTTGGTAATCTATACATGTATAGCATCACCAAACTTCCTTTCAACAAATAACTTCATGAATATCCTCATGAATATGTCATTCCGTCTTGTAATCGCACTTGGTATTGCAGGATGTGTTATCACAGCAGGTTGTGACCTTTCAGCAGGTCGTATGATCGGTCTCGGCGGATGTATCGCAGGTACACTCCTTCAGAAGCTTGACTACTCAGGTAAGTTTGCAATGTTCAAGGAAATGCCACCTCTTAATCCTTTCCTTGCATTACTTGTAGTAATCCTTATCACAGGTTTCTTTGGTGCTATCACAGGTTTCTTCATTGCATACCTTCATGTACCACCATTCATCGCAACACTTGCTATGATGGAAATCGTTTATGGTCTTGATCTTATCTACACAGGTGCTACACCACTTGGTGGATTCACAACAGAGTACACAACATGGGCTACAGGAAGATTCCTTGGTGTAAACTTCCTTATCTGGATCGCTTTGATAGTAGCTGCTATCACATGGTTCATCTTCAACATGACTCGTCATGGTAAGTATATGTATGCTATCGGTGGTAACCCGGTTGCAGCAGAAGTTGCCGGTGTTCCTGTTAAGACAACACTCCTTCTCATCTACATGAAGGCAGCTATGTTCTATGGACTTGCAGGATTCATGCTTGGCGCAAAGTCAGGTGGTGCATCAGTTAACCTTGGTCTTGGTTACGAGATGGAAGCTATCGCAGCATGTACAATCGGTGGTGTATCAGTTACAGGTGGACGTGGTAAGGTTTCATCAGCATTCATCGGCGTTGCAGTATTCGAGCTCATGAAGGCAGCTCTCCAGTACCTTGGAGTAAACCCAAATGCTCAGTACATCGCACTCGGCGTAGTAATCTTCATCGCTATCTCACTTGATATTCGTAAGTATGTAGCTAAAAAGTGATGACTTAGCGAGGTATTCCACGAGCTTAGTCAGAACTTTCCCCAAGGTTCTTAGCGAGGTTATTTCGAGCTTAGAACCTGTGGGGCAAGTAATCAGCAAAAATCAGATCCATCCTCCCAGCGAGGATGGATCTTTTATGTCTTTTTTTTAATACAATTCATTGCATAAAATTTGAAATATTTGTAACAAAAGTGTATAATATATGTCGATTTTGAATTCTATTATGGGGAAAGGAGGATACTTGGGAGCAGGTTCAATTAAAATCAATTACTAGTTATATGTAGGGAAAGGTGGAAAATATTGAGGAACAAGAGATTACTTTCGCTGCTCATTAGCGCATCTCTTATCGTTGGTCAGATGGGACTGACCGGGGTTTATGCAGCGGAAACAACAGGAGATGAAGTAGTAACTTATGAAGAGGCAGGATTTGAGAAGCCTGCTGAAGTTGCAGAAGATGAGACAGATGCTGCTGTCAATGATGAAGTGACAGAGCAGGAAAAGTCAGAAGAAGCTGAAAATGATGCAAACAGCAATGATCCAAATGCTGTAACAGAGTACCTGCCGGAGCCTACAGCACCGGACTTCGCTCATAACAGAGTAAGAGTTATGGCTGATGGTGAAGGTGAAGAAGTAAAAAAAGCTGATATAGCTTTTGTTATTGATACTACAGGTTCTATGAGTGGAGCTATCAGATCTGTAAGTATGAACCTTTCATACTTTATCGATATCCTTGAAACTAAGGGCATTGATCTTCACATGTCTGTAATAGATTACAGGGATATCTTTGTAGATGGTCCTGATTCTACAGTTATCCACCATTATCCAAGCGGCGACAGCGTAAGCCGTGATGATGCAGATGATACAGATTCTTATTATAAAAAGAATAAGTACTCAGTTAGTGAAGGTGAGATCTGGACAGTCAGCGGCGGAGATGTAAAAGATGACCTTGATTACCTTTCACATCATGTAAATGGCGGTGGTGATACACCTGAAACACCTACTGACGCGCTTCAGAAGCTTACTGTTGCAGACTATGGATGGAGAGATGATGCTCATAAGTTTGCTTTCCTTCTTACAGATGCTGGTTACAAGGTAAGCGCAAACAGTTATGACTATTATAGAAAAACACTTTCTGAGAATATCCTTCCTGATGCTGATGCAATGGCATCTATTCTTAGAAGTAATGATATCAAGACAACTGTTGTATCTCACAGATCATATGAGGATGATTACGAGCCGCTTTACAGACTTACAGGCGGTAAGTTCATCGATATCAGCTCAAAAGACTGGTATCTTACAATGGTTAAGATCGCAGGCTGGATCGTTTCCGGAACTTCAGACAGAGACGGTGATGGTCTTTTGGATGAGTGGGAGATCCACGGCATGACAAAGGAAAAGGACGGAGTGGACCTTGACCTTCCTGGCATGGGCGCAGATCCTGATGTACCTGATGTATTTGTAGAGGTAGATTATTTCGAAGATACAGTAAATGGTATATCACTTAAGCCTGACAGATCAGCACTTAGAACAGTTTACCAGTCATTTAAGGATCATGGTATCAATCTTCATATTGATGCAGGTTTTGATTCTGTTGACTATGTAACAGGAAAAATATGGGGCGACAAGTCCGGAAGTGGTGCTATTGCAAAGTATTCTACAGACTATGACAGCGATGTAGCTGTAAACTTCAAAAAGGCATTCCCTCTTGGATACAACTATTCAAACTGGAACAGACTTGCGCTTGACAATTTCGATAAGAACAGATGGAATACATTCAGATACTGCGTATTTATGAATAAGTGGGGAACTGGTTCATCAACAACTGGTACCGGTTCAACAGGTATCGCAGAGGATATCCCAGGTCAGTTCTTTATAGTAGCTGATGCAGGTACTTTAAGTGGAAATAGACTTTCAGGAGGTCTTTCAGACCTTGGTTCAACTGCTGTAGCAGGAACATTTATGCATGAGCTTGGACATACACTTGGTCTTAGCCACGGTGGTGTTGATACTGATTCAATGGTAAAGGATCATACACAGTATAAGTCAAATTACCTCAGCGTAATGAACTATCTCTTCCAGTTCTCTGGTCTCGTTGGCTCAAATGAGGTGAACTATTCAGATTGGAAGCTTCCTGCACTTGATGAGGCAGCACTTGTTGAAAGTGACGGATTTGATCCTGCTGGAATTACAGTTTCACACAATCTTGGAACAAAGTATTACGATGCTAAAACAGGCAAGGCTGTTGCTGTAGAGTCAATCGCAAAGAAAGCTGTTGACCTTGATGGAGATGGAGATACAAATGGAACTGTATCTATTGATCTTAATAATGACAGCAATATAAGCGTTTTGAAATCTTCAGGCTCTGACTGGGACAACATAGTATTTATGGGTGGTCTTGTTGGCGGACTTGGAGAAGAAGTTGATGCAGCTAAGGAAAATGTTCTTAAGAAGAATGATAAAGTTGCTGATTCTCTTGAAAATGAGATTCCTTTAGATGATGCTATTGCAGCAGATCTTACAGTGAATCCTGGTACATGCACAATAGGTACAGTTCTTCCTTCAAAGGCATTTACAGGACTTAACGGACAGACACTCAGCATATCAATTAACAGTATTACAAATAAGGATGCTGAAGTAACACTTAAGGTTGAGTCTGATCTTGTTGGTGGAGCAAAGGAGCAGAAGGTTGCCCTTAAGGCTAGGGAGAAGGTTACAGCTACTGTTGAGATTCCTTCAAATGTGACAGTAGGAAGTCATGAAGTAAAGATCACAGCTACAGATGCTGATGGCAGAGAAGCATTAAAGACAGTTACAGTTGTTGTAGAAGATCCTAAGAAGGCAAGTGTTGCATATGACGGTGAGTTTGACCTTGGCACTATCAGCTTAAATGGTGCAGCAAGCGGAAACCAGATTACATGGAAGTCTCTTGATACAAAGATCGCTACAGTAAACGGAACAAAGGCTAAGGGAGTAATGCCTGGTAACGCAGGTATCATTGCTTATGTTGGTGATGATGCAGTGGGCGCAGTATTGCTTTCTGTTGGTTCCGACCTTACAGGTACTGAATTAACAGCAGGTGCTGCAGCATACAAGGTATATGTTACAACTGAAGTTTCAGCAAATGGTAAGAAGCACTTTGAGAAGGGCCGCGGCTCAGAAGCAAAGAAAAAGACCTATGATGTTACAGTTCTTGTATTCAGAGATGGTCAGCTTCTTGCACAGTCAGCCTATAAGACAAAGTTCAAGAAGAATAAGAAGGCAGGTATAGGTACAGTTACAGTTAAGCTTGCAAAGTCAGTAGGAGATAAGGCTGAAAAGAAAGTCATGAAGAAGCAGAAGTTCAGCTTCACAGTAAAGTAATTAAGATATAGCTATGCATTACGAGGCAGGATCAGATGATCCTGCCTCGATTGTTGTTACTTTTAGCACCATATACTATAATAATTTATTGTCATTAATATATTTTAGAATATCTAGATGAGTTTCAGCTAATTTGATTTGAGAGATTTCAGTCTTATTAAAAAACCTAAGTTCTCTTGACTCTTCGCTGCAAATCATGGAGTTAAATTCAGCTATTTTTACATCGAATAAAGCGGTGACAATCCTAAGAATATTTCCATCGGGGTAGGCTGCAATTCTATAGGGATTAGAGAAAACTTCAATCAGTTTTGTGTTAGATACTATGAGGTTAGTTTCTTCTAAAACCTCTCTTCGAATGCATTCTTCAAGAGATTCTTCCATTTTTAGTCCACCTCCGATAAAAGACCAACGCTCAGAATCGGCACGTTTTTCTAATAAGATAGAATCTCTACACCTGATTAGTGCTACTGCACCTAAGTGGATAGGTTTATTGGGTTTTGGAGCCTCTTTTGAATGATAAAATCTGGTTTTCATGCTGTTTATCTCCTTGTTAGATGAAATCTTTGTTGTATAAATCATATTGGTATGCCTCATAGGCAGTATTGTATGTTTCTGGTGTTGAAGCGTCAAGGCTTATTCGGATAAATGAAAGAAGATGTGCTACATATGATGTAGAAGTACTTGTATTTAGAGATGGTGTACGCCTTGAACAGTCAGCTTACAAGACAAAGTTTAAGAAAAATAAAAAGCCTGGTACAGCGACTGTTATAATAAAACTCGCTAAGTCAACGGGAGATAAAGCTGAAAAGAAGGTTATGAAGAAACAGAGATTTAATTTTACAATTAAGTAAATATAAGTCGTTTTTGCAACTGAGGCAGGATCCGGTTGGGTCCTGCCTCGATTTTAATTCATTAAAGCGGATACTGATATCGGACAGATAAGGGGAAATTATCGTTCAGTATCACTTTCCGTTTGTTTATTTATTTTGCAAGCTTAGCAGCATTCTCTCCGGCAATCTTTCCGGATACAAATGTCCATGACTGAGCCTGACCACCCCATGGGCTGTAGGCTTTGCCATCTGCATTACATACACCCTCTGAATCCTGTCCTACTGCAAAGAGGTTCTCGATCGGTGTACCATCCTCTTTAAGAACATTCATGTTTGCGTCGATATTAAGTGAACCTACAGTTCCGTATGACCATCCTGAGCATGCTACAAGATAGAATTTATCAGTACTGTCAGCTGTTGTTCCGAGTGAATCTGCAAGCTTGGAAACATCTACACCCATCTTGTCTGCAAGCTCTGCAGGAGTACCTGAAAGAACATCATTGAAATCTTCACCGACTTTGAGGATTTTATCGATGTCTTCAACCGGTGTTCCGGCCTCAGGAAGTTCTCCGCCATTTCCAACGAAGTTTACTATAGCCTTAGATGTTGTTTCAGAAAGTCCTTTTGTACGGATAGTATCAATGTCATCCTGACTCCATACTGTGTAGTACATGAATCCTGGAGCATAAGCAATGCCTACAGTCAGACCTGTTGACGCGTCAGTTCCGGAAGCATCATCACCGCCCCATTTTTCACCTTCTATAGTGATTTCAGGAGCATCTGTAGTGACTGCAAGTGCTGAGAGTATTGCTTTCTGGTCGGCAGTCAGATCATCGGTTCTGATAACATGTGGAACCTGTGAAATATGTATCATAGGAAGTGTACCCATAGCGTATGTTGTACCACCTACAGACTGTCCCATCTTGATACCATCGCCCTTTGCAAGCATATCACCGATGACAGTTGCACTGTGTCCGAGATACTCTTTCATCATATCTTCGTTTCCGATGAAGCCGCCTGTAGCAAGTATTACTGACTTTCCATATACTTCATAGGTTGTTCCGTCGTAGTAAGTACATCTTACACCGATCACGTTGTCATTTTCATCAGTAATAAGCTCATCACCCTTAAGCTCAAGCATGTAGTCGTTTTTCTCGTTCATAGCCTTAGCTTTATCAAGAGCGCGGGTAAACTGGAATGTATGATCCGGACCAAGGACATACCACTTGGTGTTGTTCTCGTCTGCTGTATATACTGTCCACTCTTTATCCCAGTCTGTACGGACAAATGAGCCGATAAGTCCGCCTTCCATTCCATCAAACTCAAAATCGAAGTTATCCATGTAATAGTCAAGAGCAGGACCAGACTCATCAACAGCCTTACGGATAACATCAGCTTTTTCATCTGTTCCGACATAATCTATCCATGTCTTGTAAACATCGTCTGCATCAATATAATCCTTACCGTCATTGTATTTCTTGGCAAGATTTTTTGAATTGATAGCCATAGGGCCATAAACAGATGCAGAGTTTCCACCGATTGCAGCAGCCTGCTCGATACCAAATACTTTTGCGCCTGATTTTGCAGCCGCACAGTATGAAAGGAGACCTGAACCGCCAAGACCTACTACTATTACATCGTAGCCATCAAGCTTTACAGTTTCTGTAGACTTTTCAGGAGCATTATACCATTCGTCAGACTTGCCGCCTGCCTCATCAATAGCTTCGGCAACGATTTTCTTAATAGCGCCTGAAGAAGATGTAGCACCTGAAATCGCATCAACACCTATTGACTGTGCCTCAATGATCCTTGGAATCAGGTTGGCTTCTGCTGTCTTGAACCACTGACCTGTTGCAGAGTCGGTCTCTTCTGTAATCTTTATATCCTTGATCTTGCCATCTGCGATAGTAACTTCTCCGACCATGTCACCTGTAAAGCCGAAGGATGATGCTGATTCTGTATAAGTACCATCTTTTAATGCTGCTTTTTCTGCAGAAGCAGACTTATCTGTACCGCTTGCATGATCGATAGCAGACTGGAGCGCACGTTTTACCGCATCTGTTGTCTCGGTAGCTCCGGATACAGCATCGATATCTGCTGACTGAGCATCCATAATCTCCTTCACAAGAGTTTCGGATGCTGCCTGACCGATTGACTCTGTTTCTACAGACAGATCAAGCGATACATTGCTGATCGCATCTTCTGTAAAATCTGCGGTTACCTTGACAGTACCACCGTGTCCCTCTGACTCACCTGTATAGGTTCCCGGTGTGTATTTTCCGCTTGCGCTAGCTGCCTCAGAAGCTTTTTCACTCGCCTGTGTTTCTTCCGAAACAGCAGTTGAAGATGTTGCAGCTGTATTTGGTGCTGTGCTGCAAGCTGTCATGGACAGAGCAGTAACCATAGAAATCATAGTTAAAGCTTTTTTTTTCATTAAATCCCTCCCAATCATTGTTATTTTTTTAACTTAAGAATATAATAAAGGTTGGAACTGTTCTAATGTCAATCAAAGAATATATAATTCAATTAATAAAATGAATATCAACGAAGCAAGTAAAAGAACCGGCGTATCAAAGGATATGATACGTTTCTATGAAAAAAAGGGCATGCTTAAGCCTAAGCGTAATAGTCAGAATAATTATCGCATATATGATGACCAGGATCTTAATTTAATTGTACTGATACATGATTACAGTTCAATAGGCATGTCATTGAAATCAATCGCAAAGCTCATAAAAGAACATGATATCAGAGAAGCTGCCGAAGATCTGGATGAATCTATAAAAAGACTTCGAAATGAAGAAATGTGGATTCATGCCAAGATCAATAATGCGATAGACATGGCAAAGCTGTTGGATATGGTAAAAAATGACGTTTCATACGATATCGGAGAAAGAGACGATATGTACTGCTATTCTATAAGAAGTGCGGGCTTTGGAAATGTGCACAGCTACCTCGCAGAAAGAGGTGGAATAGCAAGGGCTGTTTTCAGAGTAAAAAGGGATTTCTTTGAAAGTACAGACTGGCCGGAAGATCACGCTCTGCTTTTTACACCACATATTGAAGAACTTGGCGCGGAGCTTGAATTAATCCCAAAGCATAAGTATTATCGCACAATCCTAAAACATGATAAACATAAAAAACTGGGATATGAGGATGTGAAGTCTATCATCAGTGACATAGAAAGCAAAGGCTGCAAAATGTCAGGTGATATGTACATTTACCAGATAATGGGCAGCACAGACTATAATGTTCAGGATTATGTTTGCATTGAGTTTGGTATACAGTAAGCACGTTAGAGAGATACATAAAAAAACGAGGATACCATTATGGTATCCTCAACTGCTTTCTATTCTTATATAGTACGCTCGTAATACAAAAGCCCGATCCATTCCAATAGATTGCGGAAACCAAAGTACATCATGATATACATTGAGATCCTGATGGCGCTTATTGTTATCATCTGGCCGGAAAGATCAGATTTAATGCAGATGATTCCGGCTGCAAAAACTAAAATCCAGTTTGCAGCCTCAGCAATCCGATTGGCTTTAAGCAAGATCGTATTCCATCGTTCGTCATTTTTATTCTTAACTTGTCTTACAGCTCTCCATATATACATTCCTAAAGTAAAAAACAAAGATAATGCCAATAATATTAAAATACAAGTCTGTTCGTTCATTTTTGCTCCTTCCTTAGCTAAAAGTCATATTATGAAGTAAAACTTCAGGTGCAGGTAATTTTACAATACCATAAAACTTATAGGGCAACAAGAAAAATTAACAAAAATGTAATATATGATTATGAAAATCGTGCCGAAATGAATGGAAATATAAGAATTATAAGGAAAATATTATTGTAATAAAAAAGTAATAATGGTGCCTAGCTAAAAAGCCAAGCACCATTATTATATAATCTTATGCTGTTTTCGCTGCGATTTTTTCCCCTTCTGTCATTTTCATTATGAAGTATGGGAATATTACAAGTCCAAATATGACTTCGATCGCTCCTCGAAGGAAGTTGCCCCAGTGGCTGCCAAACATCAAAACGACGGTTGCTTTTGAAACATATTCATGCCATGAAAAGTATATTCCAAGACCGACTGATGTGAGTGGTGCAAGCATCGGAGAAGATGTCGGGATCTTATAGTGAATATAGTGTCTTTCAATGTATGCGCCAACTATAAATCCGGCAAAGCCTCCACAGCCCTTAAAAGTATCATTCATCATTGCTTGAGGATCAACAAGGAGTACTCCGTCCACATAGTCCATAGGATACGGCTTTACAGTGATGTAAATGATTACAAGTATGACGCCGATGATTCCTATGAGAGAAAGAGTGTCGCAGAGCTTATCATTGCCATCAAGTTTTTCGTAGACTTTTCCAACAACAATGATCAGTATACTCGCGGATCCGAAACCGACAATTACATCCTGTGGAGTGTGTACTCCGAGAAAGTTTCGAGAGAATAGTGTCAATACAAGCATCACGCCACAGCAGGTACTTAACCATTTCCTTTTATTATGCTGCCATGCAATGACCGTACCGTAAACAGAAGTTGCTACTGTTGAGTGTCCGCTTGGGAATGAATAACCGGTCGCCGCGACTTTTGAGTCTCCGGCAGGCTCTATCTGGCTTGAGCGTATCCACGGTCTGTATGCACAGACAGTGAGTTTGATTATTCCGTTTACAATCTCACCACACCAGTAAGTCGAGAGGAAACGATAACCCCACTTCTTGTTGACACACCAAAAGATCATGAGTGGCAGAAGCGGCATTACATCGACTGCAATCTTGGAAATAGAATTGAAGATTTCATCTAAAGATCCCCCGAGAGCATTTCTCAGATT
The DNA here is from genome assembly GCA_000746015.1 of Lachnospiraceae bacterium MA2020. Taxonomy (GTDB): domain Bacteria; phylum Bacillota; class Clostridia; order Lachnospirales; family Lachnospiraceae; genus NK4A144. The sequence continues at coordinate 268,265 of JQKK01000003.1, forward strand.
TTGAAGAAGCAATAAGTATTGAATATCTAACTCCATATATAACCCTCCTTTTTCCCTATGTAAAACAGTATAGTATATAAATTAATTGCGCGCGGTATTTTTTGAGATACATTGTTTGTACTAATTTTTGTACTTTATTTATTAAAAAACTTGTACAAAATTGCGTAGCGTGTTAAAATTTTGACGTTGATGTTAAGTTTGTATAATGCTTACTTAATATCTGCTAAAAGGGAGAGGAGGATTTTGATGGTATTGATATATGGTAGACGTACAAGGAATTAGTAAGTCATATGGCGGTAAAACAGTACTTAAGCAGGTCAATATCCAGCTGAATGCCGGCGAGCAGGCTGCGATCATTGGGCGAAATGGCTGCGGCAAATCGACACTTTTGAATATTATGGCGGGACTTATGAAGCCTGACTCGGGCAGCGTGTCATATTTTGGTCATGATATTTATAAAGAAAAGAAAGCTGCAGGTAAGTATTGTGGATATCTGCCGCAGGGAGATTGTCTTATAGAAGAACTTAGTGTCGAGGATAATATAAGCCTTTGGTGTGGGAAAAAAGGCAAGCCCGACAGGGATATCCTGGAGTTCTTCAAGCTGAATGAATTGCTTAAAGAACCTGTAAAGAATTTGTCCGGTGGCATGAAAAGGAGAGTCAGCATTGCATGTACCGCAGTCGGCTGGCCTTCAGTACTATTGCTTGATGAGCCTACAAATGGTCTTGATATTTATCATAAGCAGGACATGCGGGAATTTTTGCAAAAGTTCAGAAAAATAAACGGAATCATTGTGCTTGTAACACATGATGAAAAAGAAATAGAAGAAAGCAGCAGATGTTTTGAATTAGCTGACGGAGTATTGAAAGAGAGGAAAAAATAATAATGAGTTTTCACTATGATCCAATGACCGGAGAAAGAATCGAAGATGCTGAGGTGGAGAAGGAGACAGATCAGGAGTTAAGTAAAGAGACTGATAAAGTAACAGATCAGGAACAAAACTCAGAGGAAGTACATGAGGCTGAAACTGAAAAGCCTGAAAAACAGCCATCTCAGGATAATGCAGCGGAGGATACTTTGCAGGGAAATGCTCAAAAATCTGAGTTCAATGCCATCCCTGAGGAAACAAATAATGACAAGAGTCCATCAGCAGGCCCTGTGATCGCGATAATCATAGCTGCTGTTATAGTAATTGCAGCTTTGGGATTTGCAGTATTTAAGTTTATGGGTACTTCAAAGTACGGTAAGAATGGTAAATTTATTACTGCATTTGAAAAGTCTATGGAATGGGGCTCACTTGCTGAGGCAATGGATCTTTCTGATATAGCAGCTAAGGGCAAGTCAACTATGACTTTGGATGCAAAGATCGATGGACATGCTGTAAGCACTGAATATGCTTACGACAGAAAGGCCGGCAAATATTCAATCTATGCAAAATATAAAATTGAAGATTATGCTTTAGATGCTACTGCATTTCTTGATAGAGAAAAAGTTCTTTTGAAAGTACCGGCACTTATCAAAGAGCCATTGATGTATAATTATACTGAAGAAAAGACAGGATATTTAACTAAGCTTGCAGGAAGTAAAAATCTTGAAAAGCTTGATGAGTCTTTGGTAACATCTACTTCAGATATAGATACAGAAGAATATCAGAAGAGAATGAAGGACATCTTCATAAAGTCATTCAATAAGCTTGATTTCAAGGCAACAGATTCAGAAACATTTGAGATAAATGGAAAAGACAAGAAGTGCAAGGGATATACCGCACAGCTTAACGAAGAGTTTTACAGAACATTTTTAGAAGAATTTGGCGATTTTATCGAAGATTATAGTATTCAAATGTCAATCAATAATGAGAATATCGATGATTTCAAGGACAGTATCGATAAATTGCTTGATGATATTGAGGACGTTCCGGAGACAAATCTTACAATTTATCTTACAGATGGAAAAATAGCAAGAGCTGAAATAGAGTCAGATGATCATGAGGCATATGTTGAGTTCAATGGCGGTAACTACTGGACAGAAAATATGACTATTGGCGTTGACAATACAGATATAGAGATTTCCGGTGATGTAGCTGATAACAAGGAAAGCAGAGTATTAGAGTGTGGCGGAGTTGAGCTTTTCAGCTATGAGTATGATAAAAAGGATGGGAATCTTGAATTATCGGCTTTGGCAGGCACAACAACCGGCAGCATTGAGGGAACTCTTAAGAAGAAAAAAGGTGGTTTTGAGCTTGCAATAACTGATGTAAAAGCATCAGGAATGTCACTTGAAAATTATCTTAAAGACTTCGAGGCTACCCTTAGTGTAGAAAGTGGTGCTGATGTCCGTGAAATCAGCGACGATGATGCTTATGATCTCGGTACAATGTCTGAGGAAGACTATCAGGAACTCGCAATGAAGGTGGCTAAGAACATTGAGGAAGTAAAGGATTCACTTCCAGACTCATTGCAGAGCATCCTTGGTTATGGACTTGGAAGCTCTATGAGCGGTTTCGGTGGTTCATCATACGGCGTTGATAATTATGATAGTTCAGACTACGGTTATGGCGACTCATCATACGACGACTACGGCTCAGATTATGGCTATGGTTCTGACTACGAAGATGAGGAAGATGAAGATAATTACGATGACGAAGATGACGATGATTACAATTCATTATTCGGCAATTATTAATTATATAAAAATCGAATTAAAGCGTACAGGAATAGTATTTTTACACACACTGACCAGCATTTTTGCCATGGTGCTTATAATGAGCATCGTGGCAGCGGGCAGTGTGTGTCTGCTTGAAAAGAAAAATGCGTATGAGCCGGTGGTAGTTGCACTTTGTACAGAGGATAAAGGTACGGGAATGACAGAGGCACTTCATCTGGTGACTTCAATGAAATCACTTGAAAAGTTATGTTCATTTGAATATATGGATGAAGATGAAGCAGTCAACGGTATACGCAGCGGCAAAGTTGACTGTGCACTGGTATTTCCATCGGACTTTTTCAAAGATATTAATACCGGGATCAATACTCCTGCCAGAGTGGTCTTCAATGAAAACGGATTACTTGGGCAGGAGATTTTTAAGGAGATCATAGGCGATGCAGTATCTATGATAGACACGGCAGAAGCTGGAATTTATGCGGTGACTTATGCTTCAGCTGATTATGAGATGAAGATCGCAAGGGAAGATATGGAGTATCTTCTGACAAAGATGTTTGCTTTTGTGGTATTAAAAAGAGATGCATTGTTTATCCCGTTTGTATATGGTTTTACAGGAAGTCTTGGGTTGTGGGACTATTATGGAGCGGCTGCGGTCTTTATGATCGTTCTTCTGACGGGATTGTTTTTTAGTTATCTGTATGCAGACAGCAACGGAGCACTTAATAAAAAGCTGAGCATGATAGGAATAACTCCAACGGTTTATTCTGCTGTAAAGACTTTTGTAATGGGAATGGTGATTTTTATTCTCTTGGTATCCGTCAGTGCTATATTATCTTGGACCGGTAACTTAGCAGGTGTATCTGTAAATATTTTTTATTTTGATTTTTTGCCATCGTATGTTTTGATAAGTTTTTCAATAGCAGCTTTTTTTCATTTCATATATTCTATCGGAAGTAGTGCGCATGCGGGAAAGAGTATATTATTTATAGTAGAATTGCTTTTGATACTGCTTAGTGGTACGGTACTTCCGGTAGTGTTTTTTGGAAGTGAAGTGGTTTCATTAATACGGATCTTGCCGGGAACAGTATGGTTTGAGTGCCTTTCTCAGACGATAGATGGCAGCGTTTCTTATATGACAATGTTTTGCACGGTGATTTATGGAATTATTTTTTACATTATAGGAACAGTTTTACAATGGAAAAAATTATTGTAAGGTACTCGATTTTTCTTAAGCTTTCATTAAAAAATAAGATGATGTGGCTATATGTTCTTCTGATGGTCTGCGTTGCTCTGTTATTTTCAAAAGTTGTGATCTCTGATAATGATAATACAACGGTCATGCTGTATGGAGAGAGTGCAGAGGCAGATCAGGTGATCATGAGGCTGACAGCATCGGAATCGGTGTTTTCTTTTGTGGAGGCTGAAACAGAATATGATCTTGAAGAAAAAGTAAGATCCGGAGCAGCGGAGTGTGGCTTTGTTTTCCACGATGGCTTTGAGAAAAATTTTTCAGATGGAAAAAAGGGAGGTGTTGATTTTGCGACATCCCCTTTTACAGTTAAAGGAATAGCCGCAAAAGAGACAGTGTTTGCAGCTATTATGGAAATATATGCAGGAGACCTTATCGGGAATGAGGCCGGAAATATTTTCAAAGATAAAGACGGAGGCTTAGAGAGAACTATGCAGTATTACAACAATATCGTGCATAGTGATGAGGTTTTTGACGTCAAATATGAAAAAATTGATGGCGCAGCAACCCAAAATATAAGGCATCTCGCAAATAGGTTTTTCCCTGTTCATGGTATTATAACCTTTATTTTGTTGAGCTATGGCTTATTTATGGAGAACGAAAATCGTTTTGGCAAGTATCGTTCCTTTGGAAAAGCATTCACTTCAACTGAGCGCAATGTATTATTTGTTGAGAAAAGATTTGCAACTCTGACGGTCCCGATACTTGCCGTATTTATCACAGCAAGAGTCCTGGAAGCTTCATTTCCGATAATGAATGATATATTATATTTTGCAATATTGCTTCCGATCATAGTTGTTTTTGTTTCTATATTTTCAACTTTGTTTAAGAGAGAAGAAAGCTATATCTGCTGGTCGTTATTCGTGCTATTTGCTGTATTGATCGGAGGAATGGTGTTTACTCTGTAATAGTCCATATTATTGAGTAGATCCACGCATAGACACTTCATAGTGTAGATATTCTTTTCTGCTATTATCGTTACAATTGTTTTTAATTAGAGATAATAACTTTTCTACAGCGGCTTCTCCAATGGCATGATTATCATAGATAATGCTTGTGATTGGAGGAGAGTTGTGTTCGAGATATTCGCTATTGAAAAAAGATGCAATTTTAATATCAAGAGGAATATCCAGATCACGTCGTTCTAATTCATTTAGTGCCATAAGACAGATATGATCATCCATGCATATAATGCAGTCAGTATCTTTGCGAAGAGCAAATCTGACTGCATTGCTTATTTCAATATTTGTATCGCAATTCATCAGGTAATGATAAGAAATAGTCCTGTTTGACATATGTTTACAGGCGTCCAAAAATCCCTGTAATCTAATCTGATTGACGTTAAATTCTTCTTTGCCTCCTATTAGGAATAATCGTTCATTTCCCTTGGAAATTAATATTTCGGTTAATTCTTTACAGCTTGAATAATTGTCCTGGTCTACGGAAAAAACATTTGGGTCATCTGATGAACCAATTATAACAAATGGTATATTTTTAGATTCTAATAAGGCTGCGGCCCAATCATTTTTGTATGCTCTTGCAAGAATAATCCCATCTATCTTCTTTTGATTAACAATTCGATCAAGCGCGGAATTCCCCTTATTATCTGCTGAGGTTATCATCAGATCATATCCGTTGCGCTGACAAGCTGTCTGTGCACCGACAAGACATTGAAGAAAAAACGAATGATAGTTTTCACCATAACTATATGGAAAAACAATTCCAATGTTTTGGGTTCTGTTTTTCGGAAATTCAGATGCAGAAAAATACCCATGTGAATGAGCATATGTTTTAACTAATTCTGCAGTTTTGGAACTGACTCTTCCTTTTCCGGAAAGAGCTCTGGAAACCGTTGTGGCAGATAAATTAAGTTCTCTGGCTATATCTTTTGCGTTCATCTTATATTTCCTCTCATGGTTTAAGTACAGCTTTAAGTACAGTGTAATAGTAAATCGCTGAAAAATCAACTTAAAAATGCGCAAATTGCGCAAAAAACTGATGCGTTATGATAAAAACATAAAATTTGATTGTGCGATTTGTCGAATAGAATGAATAGAAATCATCAAAAATTGGTGATATTATAATTGCATAAAATATATCGAGCGCAATATATCACGATAATTGCGCAAGGGAGGGTAGATGTTAAAAATAGTATTGGGTACGGTCATGAGGAGGTATGTATGGATATTGACTTAAACGGTGCTAAGGTAATTAAGAATACCAAGAGCATCGAACGAAACAACAAGTGGAGTGCTTTCCTAACAGATGTCAGGAAGAACAGAGTTTTACTATGTATGCTTATACCGGCGTTGCTGTATGTTATTGTATTTGCTTATATCCCGATGGGCGGAATTGTTTTAGCTTTTAAGAATTACAACTATAACGTTGGTATATTTAAGAGTCCCTGGTGTGGATTTGATAATTTCAGATTTCTTTTTGTTACAAACAAGATATGGCAGCTGACACTTAACACACTTCTGTATAATCTTGTTTTTATTGCATCAGGACTTGTTTTTGAAGTGGGATTTGCAATCGTATTAAGTGAGATAAGAAATAAGGTATTTAAAAAGATAACTCAGGCTTTCATGTTTTTACCGTACTTTATTTCATGGGTAGTTGTTGCAACGATCATGTTGAATATTTTTGGAAGTAATGGTGTATTGCATCACATTCTTTCATATTTTGGAGCAGGAGATTTTAGTGTTTATAAGAATACTAAAATATGGCCGCTTGTACTCGTGATAGTAAGAGCATGGAAACAGACGGGATATGGTACGGTTGTTTATCTTGCGGCAATAACCGGAATAGGACAGGACTTATATGAAGCCGCAAGTATTGATGGAGCTACAATCTGGCAGAAGATAAGATATATTACATTGCCGAGTTTGAAGCCTACTATATTTATCATGGTCTTACTTGCACTCGGAAATGTCTTTAGAGGAGATTTTGGAATGTTTTATCAGTTGGTAGGTTCAAACCAACTGCTTCTTCAGACTTCGGATGTCCTTGATACGTATATATACAGAATGCTTACGACTTCCCCAAACACAGGAATGACTGCAGCGGCAGGTCTTTATCAGTCAATTCTTTGTTTCGTATGCATAATGGTGGCAAATCATGTAGTTAAGAAGGTTGATCCGGATTATTCACTTTTCTAAGGAGCAAGAGTATGAGAATAAAAAAAGGAAAAGATCAGATTATCTTTAATATACTGTCATATGCTTTAGTTGGCGCTTTTGCTTTTATATGTATAGTTCCCTTCTATCTAATAGTAATGGGATCGTTGACGAGTGAGCACACGATAGTTACGGAAGGATATAATTTCTTTGTTAAGTTAAAGGATTTTTCTATTGAGGCATATAAGATAGCGTTAAAGAATCCCGACAGCATTATTAAGGCTTATGGCGTAACGATTTTTGTAACAGTTGTTGGTACGGCAATATCGATTTTTATAACTACAATGACAGGGTATGTGCTTGCCAGAAAAGATTTCCCCTGGAAGAATAAGATTTCATTTTTCTTTTTCTTCACAACTCTTTTCAATGGCGGGTTAGTCCCTTACTACATACTCTGCACAAAGTATCTGAACTTTACAAATCATATATATGCATTGATCATTCCCGGACTTTTTACTGTATGGAATATGATAATTGCCAAGAGCTTCATGGCAGGCATTCCTTTTGAGCTTACGGAAGCAGCGAAGATTGATGGCGCAGGAGATTTCTATATATATGCACATATAATAATGCCGGTAGCGAAGCCGTTGATTGCTACACTGACATTATTTGTCGCTTTAGCATATTGGAATGACTGGTATAACTGCATGCTTTTCATGGGGACCGGAAATACATGGAACCTGCAGTACACATTACAAAACATATTGAACAGTTCGGAAGCACTTAAACGGATTGCGGCTATGACGGGGATGCAGGTAGGGCAGATGCCATCCGAAGGCTTGAAACTTGCAATGACAGTTATAGCGACAGGACCAATCGTACTATTGTATCCTTTCCTGCAAAAGTATTTTGTAAAAGGACTGACGATTGGTGCTGTAAAAGGATGATTGATAATTAAGGAGGGAAAATAATGAAGGCTAATTTTGTTAAAAAGATTGTTGCGGTTGCATTAGTGTTAGCAGTAGTGGGAACGATGTCAGGGTGTGGATCAAGCAAGGCTTCGGCAGCCTCGGATCCAGGGGTTAATTATGAAGTTACGTCAGGTCCGTATGTTGATAAGGATGTTGACCTGTCAAAGCATGAAAATGTTGTTATGTATGTGCTTGGTGACAGACCGGCAGATATGGATGAAGTATTGGAGAAGGCTAATAAAGAGTATTTTGAGCCTAATCTTAATACGGATCTTAGTATCGAATTTCTTAACTGGTCAGACTATCAGACAAAGTATCCACTTCTTCTGTCAGGAGGCGAGCAGGTAGATCTGATCTATACAGCTTCATGGTGTTTTTATAACGAAGAAATTGCAGCAGGTGCATTTAAGGAGCTTGATAAAGACTTCTTAAAGAAATATATGCCATATACATTTGAGGAAGAACCATCACAGGCATGGGATGAGATCTCTGTGGGAGGTAAAATTTATGCTGTACCAAAAGGGCAGGCATCTTTTACGGCATATGATCTTGCTCTTGTAAGAAAAGATCTGATCGATAAATATAATCTTACTGAGCCCACAAGCTGGGATAACTTCAAAAAATATCTTACAGAGCTTGCAGAACACACAAGTGAGAGTGGTGTAACAGCAATGAATACCAATGCAAACAGAGAACAGCTTTTGTCTATGTACCTGCAGTCAGAAAAAATTCAGGGTGTTACGGAAGGATATGATTGGGAGTACGTTGCAGATAATAGCGAGGCAGCTCCAAAGCAGGATGATATATTCTATCTTTATACCTCTGATGAATACAAGAAATATTGTGAAGAGATGGCTGAACTTGCTGAGAAAAAGGTTTGGTCTTCTGATGCAATAAATGATACAACAGATCCTCAGGCATATTTTGAAAACGGAACATCGGGTGCTTTCGTATGGAATAATTCTATATTTGCAGCCGGAAAGAATTTTGAGGATGCCGGACTTGGTGAATTTGCAGCTTATGATGTAACACCGGATACTAAGAGAGCACGCGGAGCATATTCAGTTGATGCTATAGCAATAACATCAAAGGCTGTAAATCCTGAAAGAGCAGCTTTGACGCTTGACTATATGAAGAGTGATGTCGATCTGAACAGACTTTTACTCGGAGGAATAGAGGGCAAGCATTGGGAGCTTACAGAAGATGGAACAAGGAAGACGCTCGATGGTGCGGCAAATTACGGATGGAACAGTTGGGCATGGGCAATTAACAGACAGGATGAGCCGGCAGAGGATGGACTTGATGAGCGACAGATTAAATTAATGGAAGCTTGTGAAGCACAGGAATTCGTACCGGAGCAGACAGGTTTTACATTTAATCCTGAAAAGGTCCAGAGCCAGTATCAGGCAGTATCTGCAGTAGTGGATGAGTATAGGCAGTCATTTGCTTTGGGAATATATGGAGATGCAACTGACAGCACCTTTGATACTTTCAAAACACAGCTTGAAGCAGCGGGCATAGATGCGGTAACTGAGGAATTTCTCAGTCAGTATAATGCATATATGAGCAATAGGTAAAGTAAATGAACCCTGTCTTTTGGGCAGGGTTCAAAAAATATGAGGAGTTAAATTATGGGAAGATTTATTTACGGTGGTGACTATAATCCGGAGCAGTGGCTTGACCGTCCGGATATTCTTGAAAAAGATATAGAGATGATGAAAAAGGCTGGTATCAATGAGGCTACTGTTGGAGTATTTTCATGGGCAATGCTTGAGCCTGAAGAGGGAAAATTTAATTTTGACTGGCTTGAAAAAATAGTAGATAACCTTTATTCCAATGGGATTTCTGTAATAATGGCAACACCTTCAGGAGCGAGACCGAGGTGGCTTGCATCAAAATATCCGGAGGTATTGAGAACAACATCAGACGGAAAAAAGTGTATATATGGAGGCAGACATAATCATTGTCTTACATCAGAAAAATACAGGGAAAAGGTTAGTATAATAGACAGAAAGCTTGCAGAAAAATTTGCAAACCATCCGGCAGTTTTGTATTGGCATATATCAAATGAGCTCAGCGGAGAGTGCTATTGCGAGAAGTGCAGATCGGCTTTTAGAGAGTATGTAAAGAAAAAGTATGGAACAGTCGATAGGTTAAATCATGAATACTGGTCTACATTTTGGAGTCATAATTACAACAACTTTGACGAAGTAGAACCACCTATGGAAATAGGAGATGGTGGTGTAAGCGGCCTTACTTTAGATTGGAAGCGCTTTGTAACACAGATGACGATCGATTTTGTGGAAAATGAGAAAAAGGCACTCAGAGAAGGGGGAGCAAAGCAAGGCGTTACAACAAACATGATGTGCGACTTTGATGGTTTGGACTATGGAATGCTTGAAAAGCCACTTGATATCATTTCCTGGGATTCTTATCCTGAGTGGGGTAAAACACGTGGAGATTACGAAGAAGCTTTAAGTACCGGCATGTGTCACGATTCGATGAGGTCATACAAAAATAAGCCATTCCTTCTCATGGAGAGCTGTCCGTCTTCTACAAACTGGCAAAGCGTGAGTCGATTAAAAAGACCTGGACTTTTGAAATGTGCTTCGCTTCAGGCAGTTGGTCATGGTGCAGACAGTGTACAGTATTTTCAGATCAGACAGGGCAGAGGGTCATGTGAGAAATTTCATGGTGCAGTAATAGATCATAGCGGAAGAGATGATACGAGAGTATATAAAGAATGCTGCGAAATAGGTCATATTCTTGATCAGATAAGTGAGATCAGCGGTACTAAAACAGACGCAAAAGTTGCAATTATATATGACACACAGAATCGCTGGGCATTGAACGAGACTCAGGGACCGAGAAATATTGATATAGGCTATTCAGAGCTTGTAAGGAAATTTTATAAGGCATTCAAGAATTATGGCATTGATGTGGATGTTATCGACCAGGATCATTCTTATGATGATTACAGGATACTGGTTGCACCTATGCTTTACAGCATACGTAACAATAATGAGGAAAGAATTGAACGTTTTGTAACTCATGGCGGCACACTTATTGCCTCGTATCTGACAGGTGTGGTTAATGAAAATGATCTTTGCCATCTTGGAGAAACACCACATAACCTGTGTGATGTCTTTGGGATAGTCAGAGAGGAAATAGATGGTCTGTATGATGGTCAGTTTAATACGTTGCAAAGTGTAGATGACCGCTACTGGAAAGGATGCAGAGAGTACAGATGCGATAAACTCTGTGAGCTTATAGGGACTAAAGGTTCTGAAATACTTATGAAGTATGGACGTGATTTCTATGCCGGTAAAGCAGCCCTGACCAAAAATAAGTATGGTGAGGGTGAAGCATATTATCTTGCAGCAAATCCTGAACAGAAAATGCTGGATGAATTTATAAGCAGAGTGGCTGAGTTATGCGGAGTTGAAAGAATTTTAAAAACACCTATAGAGGGAGTAGATATTCAAAGCCGCCAGAATGAAAAGTATAGATATATATTTGCAGAGAACTTTAGTGATGATACAGTTTTAATAGAGGTTGCTGGAGATTCTGAGGTAATATATGGTGATAGTGAGTATATGTTGGAACCATATAATACAATGATCATTAGACAGGTGATATAGGATAATAAAAGGCTTTTCTCTTATGTCGGGCAGGGGGCATTTGCACTCTGCCCGATTATTCATTTTTTACTCTGTTATTGCCCATACTCTCGCTGGAAGTCCGGTAGCACCTTCAATTCTTGGGTAAGAAACGATAATTATGGAACCGGCAGGTTTAACCTTATCAAGATTTTTGAGCAGTTCTACCTGCAATTTTTCATTTTCAAGTACATATCTTTCGCATATCAGGTCTTCATGCTCTTCGGCAACGGCAGAAGAGTCTGTATCAAGAGTTTCATGTCCGTTAGCAGCGGCATTTCTTACCTTGTAGATGTACTCCAAAGCCTCTAATGACCATCCGGGAGCATTTTCCCGTCCCTCTGAATCTATTCCTGAAACAGCGTCTATATCAGGCCATTTCTTATACCAATCACTTCTGAGAGCTACGAATGCACCATCAGGAATATCACCATATTGAGCTTCATAAGCTTTTATGTCATCAACTGTAACGGCATATCTGGGATTTTCAGAAGCCTGCCTTGAGATATCAATTACAACTAAAGGGAAGATCAGGTCATGGACATCATATTTTTCTGAAAGATCCTTACCTTTTGCAAAGTGGCCGGGAAAATCGATGTGGGTACCAAATTGTCCGGGGAATTTAAATGTCTGAATAAGACATTCCAGCTCAGGCTTTCCCCAATCCCACACGGTTTTTGCCAGTTCTACAGATCCTTCTGGTATTCCGGACCAATATGGACTGTCATTATTGAGTGAGTGAGACAACTCAATCCACTGATAATTTTTTGCCTGTTTTAAGGCTTCCCACAACTTGTAATCTGACATACAGAACCCCTTTCTTTGATGAAATAAATAGACTATTTACGACGGAATAGATATTTTTATAAATAATAAGCAATTATTCCTAGTATGTCAATAGGAATATCTATAAAATTGACGGTCATTTTCATTATTATTGAATTTGAGGAAGCAGTATCGTATATTAAGAGTATAATATGCTTTCTTTTGACAATGTATACGGGTTACAAGAAAAAATGATACGTGGATAAGGGATTATTTGGAGGTGTTGGAATGAAGATTGCAATGGCAAATGATCATGCAGGAACAGCGATGAAGAATGAGATCAAAAAGTATCTGCTGGATAATGGATATGAGGTTGAAGATTTTGGAACTTATGATGAGAACAGCTGCGACTTATCAGATTTTGTATATCCGGCATCACTTGCTGTAGCGAAGGGAGAATGTGACAGGGGCATCTTCTGCGACGGAGTAGGCTATGGCAGTGCGTTGATTGCAAATAAAATCAATGGATGTTATGCGGCAGTATGTCAGGATCCACTGTGTGCAACCCTTGCAAGACAGCACACAGATTCAAATATCTTATGCCTTGGTGCAAAGATAATTGGCGGACTTATGGCTATGGAAGTTGTAAAGACCTGGCTTAATACAGAACCGTTAATGGAAGATAAACATAGAAGAAGAGTACAGAAAGTATGTGATATAAATGATAAGCACTGCGTTCCGGTGAAGTGAGGTGATATAGGATAATAAGAGCATTTGAAAAGCTTCTGCTTGCAATTTTGTATTGTGAGTCAGGGGCTTTTCTTTTATAATTTCAGATAGTTATTATAAATATCAGGATAGAACCTGAGAGGAGCGTTGATCAAATGAAAAAGGCTATAATTGCAATGATTATTATGGCATTATTTTCTGTATTTATATCTGGGTGTGGTGATGATTTCTATGCGCATTCGGATAAATACGATAAAGAGTATTTTAATAGTCTTATTACAGCGGTGGAAAGCGGTGATGAGGATAATATAAAGTCACTTTTTGCTCAAAATGTATGCGAGAATGAGGATGATTTGGAGATTGGAATAGAAGAAATACTTAAACTATACAAAGGAAAGATGATTTCATATAAACAATCTGCAGATCAAACAGAGTCTCTTGCAAATGGATATAAGGAAAAATATTCATCATACGAGATTACCACAGATGAGGGTGAGTACTACGTTGCATATATTTTTCAAGCTAGTGGAGAAAAGAAAGATATTGGATTCAGACATATCGGAATGTGCAGACTTGAAGATTCATATAATTATGATGTAAATGTTTCTTATGAGAAAGTAGAAGGTGCATATGCATACTGCGACGAGGAGGCAAAGAAACGCATAAATAATAAACTGTCTGCTGCAGGATTTGATTTTGAAAAACATAGAAGGGACTTGGAAGATACGACACAATCTGAATAAGTGTAGTGGTATAATTATATCTAATGGTTAAGTGTAACTATTTAGAGTATTTCCCGGAATTAATGTATATATGCAGGAGATGCACTTAAGTAAAGAAATGGAGGTATTTCTCGATGAAACAGCACAAGTTTTGGGCATGGGCAACTATAATATGTTTTCTTTTGACAATGTATACGGGTTACAAGAAAAAGTGACATTTGGGGAATGGATTAAATGATAAATAATCGTGAAGAATGGGCAAGAAGCAAGGACGAGCTTGTTGAGGCGGTAAGAAGCCTTGGATTTCCTGATGAGTTGGGAGAACAGATTGCAAAGCAACTTGGAAGTCCAAAGGCAATGAGCAGAATGATGGCATATCTTTACAATGTCAAACCTCGCAGTGCTGAGCTGATAGTGGATGAAATGCTTGCTATATGCAGTGAGATAGCTGTATGGAAAGCCAAAAAAGAAAGTGAAGAAGCCAATGCCAGATACAATGAGATGCTGTATTATGGCTTGGGAAGTTCTGAAGAAAACAACAATTACAAGAATGGCAAAGGTTAGGACTAAATGAAGAAAGTTCGTATAACTGTGAAAAAGATTGCTCGTTACGATGATCTTATAGCAGAGTTTGAAAATCCGATAGAGCACGCCTGTGAGATGCAGCTTGGATAGACTTTCATATGCAATGGATGGGAGAAACCACAAGACTTCTGCGCTAGTGCGTGGGACACTGTCTCTCCGTTTGTCATGACCTTGGCACACGGTGGTGAGAATTTCTATGATGGATGGATGAAGAATCCGAAATCGGCTATGATATCCTGTAACGATGGTTTTAGACCGGTAAGTTTCCTGTTGGAAACTTTGGACGAGGAGGCATAAAATATACCATATTTTCCTATGTGTTGCGCAAGATTATCATGAGTGAGTATAAAATGATGGAGGTGTTTAAGATGAGCAGAAAAGATTTTGGAGCAAAGCCGTTTAGCTATCCGCAGCCGGTATGGATCATTGCGACATATGATGAAAATGGCAAGCCGAATGCAATGAATGCTGCATGGGGCGGTATAAGTGAGGCAAATGAGATTTCGGTATGTCTTTCCGTAAGCCACAAAACATGTAAGAATTTTGAGAAAACCGGAGCATTCACAATAAGTATGGCTGATGCGGATCATGTTGCTGGATGCGACTATGTTGGAATTGCTTCGGGAAATAATGATGAGGACAAATTTGCAAAGGCAGGATTCACGGCAACCAAGAGTGAAAATATCAATGCTCCTATCATTAATGAGCTTGCGGTATGTCTTGAGTGCAAGGTTAAGAGTTATGATCACGACAGCTGCATACTTAAGGGTGAAATTGTAAATGTGAGCGTTGATGAAGCTGCACTTACAGACGGAAAAGTTGATGTAAACAAGGTAAAGCCAATAACATTTGATCCGTTCAATAATGCATATCATGTAGTAGGAGAAAAGGTAGGCGATGCCTGGAGTACGGGAAAATCGCTAATGTGATGTGTTTATATTTTAGAATGGTAATTTCGACAATTGCACATAAAATATGCCTAATGTGCTTTGATTAGATATTCATATAGTTATATTAAATGGGACTATCATGGTAATAGCCCCATTTTTTTGTTTTAAAAGGCACATAAAAAAGTACAGATATAATTGATCATATATGTTTATTGTATAGTAAAATTATATATAAGTTGTTTAAATTTCGAAAAAAGAAAAATAACTGGCGCTAATTTGCAGAGGTATGCATTTATTGTGTATGCAATTTGCAGTATTCTAAAGGTAAGAAGCCTAATGAGTTTGAATTTATATATCGGAAAAGGTGGCAATTATGATTAAGGAAAAACAGTGGTTTAATATTTTTATTATTATAGGAATAATGTTTTTAGTATTCTTTGGAAAAAAAGAAGTCGTATATGCTGATTCAATTTCTACAAAAGTTGAAGTTAGTTGTTCTTCTTATGAAATGTCTGAAAAAAACCCATATAAGTATGATGATTTAGATATAACTGACAAGATGTCATTTGGATTAAAGTCATTAGGCAAATTATATGTTTGTGGTAAAGATATTTCGCAAAAATCATTTAATGGTATAGATGCATATGGTGTTTCGGGAAATGCATCATTAGTATACTCGTTTGATCAGTCTGTTGTTAATGCTTCAGATGATAAATGGCATTTGGTAAAAGACAAGACAAAAAAAGTGAATGGAAAGAAGCTGGACAGTAATATACTTGGTGGAGTAATACTTATAGAAAAGTCATATAGTGGGGATAATTATGTAAATGTTGGAAGTCCTATCTGCGATTATTTCAACACAAATAAATCAAGTAATCAGATATGCACTATAGCTGGAAATGATATCTCAAAAGGTGTTTACTATAGGATTACCTTGGCATATAAAACCGGGAAAAAGAATAAGGATTTTCCTTGGAATACTAAGTATTTAAGACATGTTGAGAAATATGATTTTTATATTGTTGAGAATAGTGGAATTATATCTATTCATAATCTTTCGGCTGATGAGGAATTGATTAAGTATAAGGATTATTCACAAGAATTATTGAGGCATGGTGAAACGCTAGAAGATAACTCCGTTACTAGAGATGGTTTCGAAATAGAATCATTTGCCTCATCATATTCTGTTTCTGTTCAAAAAGATAACGGCAAGCCTGTATTAATAAAATCTGGAGAAAGATTTACTGAAGATGGCAAGTATAAGATTAAAGTAAGGACAAAAATTGGTAAGGAAATTACTAAAACAGTATATGTTTTTAAAGGAAGCGAGGATAAAGGATACTCTACATATTTTGGTGCCGGATTGGTTCAGGCCGAGCGTGTGTTTAGAAATGATAGTGTTCCGACATATGCTAGAGGTGGAAGGATACATATTCATAAAGTAGACGATAGTATACCGATTCTTTATGGAACAGTGAAGATGGTAAGCGATAATAAAGCCATATACTCGTTAGATGGGACGCGAAGTGAGCAGGCAGTATCTCTCTATCCTGGAGAATATATTGTTGACCTTTATAATGGAAAACAGAATGTAGCCGGATCTTTTTATCATTATATCTTTAAGTTTAATGTTATCGATGAGGAGTCTGCTCCGTATGTAAATTATCATGAACTTTCAGAGACTCAGCAGTTAGAAGATTTACAATCTAAGCATTATGAAGTGGTATATAAGACTAATCGTGGTGGTTATGTTTATGTTTGTTTTTCCATAGATTCTTATGATGATGCGTTGAAATATGCCCGTGAAATAGAGGGACGTTATGTTGAAACGGTATCGGGTAATGAAGGTGGATGGTATTATAAATCAGAAAAGAACCCCAATAGAAAAGTAAAGTATTATGATGAAATAGAATTAACTAAGATAAGAGAATATTACGCAAAAAAGAACATTGAAATTAATTATTTTAATCCATTAGATGAATTTACTTATAGAACATATGATAATAATCTTTTGGATTGCCTTGAAGACTTAAATATAAGTGACAGTATTAAGGTATTCCCATCCCATGAGGAGAAGAATAAGCTAACTGATAGAGCACCTTATCTTAATAATTTTAAATTTATTCAAGCTTCAAAATATGATGTAGTGAATGTTAGAGTAAAAAACACGAGCACTGACGAAATGACTGATATAAAGTTCGGTGTTTCGGTGGATAAACAGTTAAAAGAAACGTCAAAGTATCGCATTATAGAGACGAATTTATATGGTAGATCAAAAGAGTATGATGCAATATATATGAATGAATGTCAAACAAGATCAAGATGGGTTGTTGAAAAGGATAATCAGAAAAGAATAGTAGATATAACTCCTGATATGGTTAGCAATAACAGCATTATTAGTATTGATGCGGATTCGGTGTATGTGTCTGAAATTTATAACATATATGATAAATGGGCAATTGTTACCATTAAAGCTCCGAAAGTATATAGTTCTGAAATAAAATGCTTAGCTGCAGAATTTAAGAATATAGAGCTAAATAAAGGTGGAACTTATGAGATATCTTTTATAGACAGAATCGGAAATTCATATAAGATGAACCTGAATATATCAGGCAACAAAGAGTACAGCAATAAAAATGATTTCACTAGTAGCTATACAGAGTTATACAACAAAATATATATGAATAATATGGATGAGAGGGAAGATTATACGGAACTTCCTCTATTAGTCTCAGATAACGAAACTATAGGTTCTGATGACATGTATAATACAAACGACGCTTATGAAACAAATGAGAAAAACGTAGAAGATAAAGCAAATAAATCTAAGAATGATGAAGGAAATCATAATGAGAAGAAGCGTAATCCTGTGGTCATAGTATTCGTTGTGATTGCAGCATTAATCTTTGTTTTTGTATTAAAAAAAGGCAAAACTGCTAAGAATGAGGAGGTACATAAGGATGAAAAGAACAAATAAGATAATAGCTCTTTTGCTTTGCCTTGCAATAATTGTATGCTCCCTGAACGGTTGTCGAAATACGACGGAAGATAGCGAATATACATCATCTTTGCCTAGTGTATCAGTTTCTGTAATTGAGGAGTCTGAACCTACAGAAAAGGATATTGCATTGTATGAAGAAGCAAAATCTGAGGATGCAAATATTCATTCTATGGTAATGAAGGCAATTATATATGATCTTCAGGAAAAGGGATATGATGCAATGGAAAGCATTGCATTCAGTAAAAATTATGAATATAAGCAATCTGGTATAGGATACTATAGCTCTGACATAAAGTTTTTTGAGGACAAGGATTATGCGGGCGTAGGGTTTGTATCTGTCATTGGACCAAATGATAAGTATTGTAGTATCCCAGATGACGCTGAATATATTGCAGTTGAACCTGTTGATCAGGCTTTTCATAATAATGCAAGATTTAATATAATGGCATATTCTTGTGAATCTTTGGAGGACAATCATTTTATTTTTGATGGAAAGTATATTTTATATTATCAGCTGGATGCTAATACTATAAAGTATGATATTTTAGATAATTTAAAAGAGAATTATAACTTATCCATCGGTAGTTTGTATGACTATGATAATAATAGCTATGTATATGATGAACAACTTTTTGATAACTATGTAACACATAGTGGGGAAGAGTTATTTTCTAAACAGGATTATGATGAATTAGAGAAAGAGTTAAAAGAAGTATCAAAGCAGCAGGAAAAAAATGGATATTCTGTAGAAGAACTGAATATAGTCTATATCTCCCCAGAAAATATAGAAGCATATCTTGCAAGCAATGAAGAAGAAACATTTTTTGGATACAGTGTTGCCGAATTGGAAAAATCAATAGGAAAGGGAAAGGCTTTAGTATATACCGAAGAAGGCTTTCAGACAGCAGAATATTATGAGTCAAACCCAAAAGACTATAACTGGAAGTCTTTTTTGGCAAAGGTTGGAATTGGCTGTGGAATCATATTGATAGGGGCTGTTTTGACTCCGATTACAGGAGGAGCTTCTTTTGGATGTGCACTGTTGACCATTTCAAAGGTTACAGTAGGAATTGCTCTGTCTTCAGGATTAGGAACCCTTGCTATAGAAACAGTAGCCAATATGATGAAAGGTGATGATATTGAAAATGCAATTATGCATGCTTCCTGTAAGGGGCTAGATTCATTTGCGAATGGCTTTATGATAGGTGCAGCAATAGGAAGTGTAGGTGTTGTATCCGGAATTATTAAGCCGGTTGCTTGTTTCACTGCGGGAACACTAGTTGCGGTTGCGGTAGATGGAGGAATTGGATATAAAAACATAGATTCAATAAAACCAGGAGATAGAGTTTATTCTTACAATGAGGAAAATGGAACTAATGAAATTGATTTGGTTTCTGGCATCATCGAGAAGAATACTGATGAGATAATAGAATTATTAATTGAAGATGAAAAGATTAGTGTTACAAAAGAGCATCCTTTTTATAATCCAACACGTAATGAATGGATAAGTGCAGACAATCTTAAATATGGGGATAGCGTATTATTATTGGATGGTAGTATTGCAAGGGTAATGCAAAGAAGGGTAGTTGAAGAAATAACTCCGGTATATAACATTACTGTTAACAATAATCATAACTATTATGTCGGAAGAATTGGAATACTTGTCCATAATGATTGTACAACCATTGAATCATTGAGAAAAAAAGGAGTTAGAGAGGCTTGGAGAAAAGAAGTAGAAGCTGTAAAGCAGGGTAAATCTAAGTATAATTGGACTGAAAACGAGATTGATGAACTACTTACAAGTGGCAGCGTAAAAGGATATGATGGATGCCATATCAAAGATGTACATTTGAACAAAGAACTAGCCTCCAATCCGGATAATATTATTTTTCTTAAACACGATGTACATATTAGAGTTGTTCATGGAGGATATACTAAAAACCCATCGCAATGGGGAGAAATAATTAAAATTATGCCACAATTTAAGGATCAAATTGTGGCTATGGGAGGGATTATTTAATGATCACAGAGTGGATAAAAAAGGAATTTGAAAAGAAGTGGGAAAAATTTGATGAGATTCCTTATTATTTGAAAGACGTTCAATTTAATTATTTCTTTAGAACTAAGCCTTTTGAAAAGTATGATGAAGTATCAGATGCATGCGGATTTAGGTTTCCAAAAGATTTGATGGATATATATTCACAGACCAATGGAATGAGATTGTTCCTTTCGAGTTTTTGCATATATGGAATTCAGGATGGAAAAGAAGAAGTTGAGCCATATGATTTACAAATCGAGAACCACAATATTCATGCAAGGTTGCAGGAAAATGGCTGTGACAATCAAAATTTGTTTTTCTTTGGTAGCTTTGGAAGAAGATATGTATTTGCATTTGAGGTTGGCAAAAAAAAGTATTTTCTCATGGAGAATGGAAAGAATAGTGTATTGCGAGAATATGATGGAGTAAATGATATAATTAGTTATTTTATACCTAAAATGATTGAAAATTATAATAAGCAATACATAAACTTTAGGCCGAATTTGAAATATAGAGGAATACCAGCACTCGAAAATGCTATATATAGCTTGGAGGATGTCGGAATACATGCAGATTAATATGTCGCAGGCGTTAGAATTGCAATAGAATCCTAGCGCCTGGGAAAATATTCACTCAGCGAAGTTGTGTTTTAAACTTTTCATATTTTTCTTTATCGAGTTTACCTTCTGCAACTGTATTTGATACCCACAGTTTCAATGATGCTACAGCCATTTCTATATGTTCAAGCTGAACTTGGATCTGGGCAAAGTCAGGGAGTTCGTCATCGGAGATGACACCGTCTGCGGTAATCTCTATGAGACGTTCTTTCTGCTTTTCAAGGGAGTTAAGGGAAGACAGCATCCCAAGTACTATTTCTGCAAGTGTGGACGGTTCTATCTTTGGAATAGAATTCTCGCCTATTTTACATAGATGAGAGCAGTAGTAATTGCAGAGATCAGGACGTTTGTAAGCATCAGCCATAGCTACAACGTCTTCAGGGTGTATTGCTGTTTTCTCAGTTTCAATCTTTTCGAGCCTGCTTTCACTTATGAAATCAAGTTTTTCACTTGCCTGGGCACGAGTGAGTTCAGCGGATTCTCTTGCTTCAAAAAATATATTCTTGTCTTCTTTCTTTGACTTTTTACCCATACCTAATAATCCTCCTCATATTTTCAATTATAAATTATAGCCCTAATCGTTCGTATTTTGCAATTGTGGAGAATTAGAAGCCTATAATTTGCCATAAAGTACATATATTTATCACAGTAGCAGTGGTATTATATGTTTGCGGTAGATAAATCGAATCGATTCGGAGCCTTTTTTGTTGTCGTGCGTATTTTGCACGACATTACAAAAACGGACATCCGACAACTTTAAATTAGATAATAATATATGTTATTAGAGGTGGTGATGTAAGATATGACAGTAGAAGAGAGAATTCAGACAATACTTCTGATAGAGAAGATGAATAATGATAAGGAATTTAGTAAAGAACTTGGTCTTAAGGATATGTCCAGATTCAAAGGTGATCTGATAACTGAGAAAGTAACCAAAGGATCAGC
>JQKK01000004.1 GCA_000746015.1 Lachnospiraceae bacterium MA2020
GTTACAGTTCAGACATTAGCTTGAGATAATAAGACCGGTAGATTACACTTGATTCATCAAGTTGTTCTACCGGCCTTTTGTCTGTCGAAGATCTTCGATACGCTGTCATATACACTGGATTCTGAATCCTGTCTTAATGATAGAAGCATGCTCATGCTTTGACAAAGGTAATCAATGCTCTCATTTGATCTGAAACTCATGACTTGATGTTGCTTGCGTTTGTAGGCACGCAAAAGACGCTCCGCCATGTTATTATTGTGCGGAACTCTTATATCATGTAAAAACAGCAGATGGCTGGACCTATACTTCTTCATGCGTTTGTATAAGTTATAGCCGTCTCTATAGTATTTACTAGGTGGAATGTATTCGTATTCTTCTCGGGCTTCTTCCAGGATACTGTCATATCTTTCTTCAAATGCCATGACAGTTTTTTCATCAAAGCCTTCGGTTTCATCAATACCGTTCCGATAATGAACCATCTCCCTCAGAAGCTTATACATCTTCTTATTCCATTTTCGATCAGGCTCGTTCTGTATGCTGTCTTTACAGTATCTCAGGATATGAGCGATACATTCCTGATGGCCACTTCCATAATTATAAAAGGTGGTGTCATGGTCATGAATAAATATCGCTGACTGATTAAGGTCAACAGGAGTACCTTTTATTCCTGCATGACCTTTGCTTTCCCTGAAATAATACTGGGCAGTTCCATCTGGAGAAGCAACAATAAATACAAAACAGCTGCTTCCATTGCTCCTGGCATTGGTGTTGTCTGTATGGAGTATAGGCTTCTGCATCAGTGATGCAAAAACCTCTTTCTTTTCCTTATCCGTTTTCATTGAGAATTCTTTGGAGAGACCATTAACCATGCCTTTTGAAATACTCAGTTTTCCATCGGTAAGATTGGATATAAGCTTGATGGTCTTGTCTATGGAAACACAGCACTCATTATTAAGAAGGAATGCGAGTGCTTTGACACTACCACCATAGTTTACGTCATTAACGTATCCTTCAGGAAATTGAGCGTGGCGTCTTTCACCCGTTTTTGAATTATAGTAAACTTCAGCAGCGTATTCATTAACCTCTAGCAAGAAACGCAGATTTATCATCTGCTTATGGATTACTTTGCCATTTTTCTTGAAGTCTGGATCTTCAAGTACTTCTTCTGGTGGAGGCAGCATAATAACAGGCTCTGATATAGCCTGCTTTTTCCTGCCATGACCTTTGTGCCCAGGTTGACCACCTGGACGTCTGCCGCTCTTTTCTCTGCTGTTGGATATTTTTTTGTGATGGGGTGACTGAGAAGATGGCTTGGAAGAATTCTCATAATCTCTGTTGATCTGAGCAGTCAGTTTAAGATTCTTTCCCTTTTCCTCTTCAAGATAAGTTTTAGTTTCATATAGCTCGCGCCTTTGTTCTGAAACTTTGTTTAAGGCAGCGTCTCTCTGCTGCTCAACAAGAATAATACGCTTCTTGAGTGTTCTAATCTCAGCATTTTTAGCAGCAAGCTCTTTCTGATGCTCCTTATAAACATCTTCAATGGTGTCCCACCATTTATTCCTGACATCAATAGTCTGTGCGTGTGCCTTTGACAGTTCAAATTCAAGTTTACGTATTCGGCATTCTTCAGTATGAAGCAGACTCCTATACTGCGCATCCATCTGCAGGTACTTAAATCCATTCTTAAATGCATCGACTTGAGCCTGAAGATTCTTGACGCGGTACTGTAGAGTTGTAATGAATTCATACTGATAGTTGTTCATAAAAGTAATTACCTAGCCTTTAACTGTTTTATTTCCTCTTTTAGAGATTTGATAAGAACTTCTTGAGCTTCATATTTCTTTTGAAGCTTTTCGTACATCTTCTTGTAGTCAGTATCTTTTTCTACGTTATCCTTAGATTTTCTGTGTCTTCCATCAGTTGGAACTACTTCACCGGTTTCAGGATCCATCCTGCCAATCAGTGTCCTTTTTGCCCTACTCTGCTTTTTTTCTTTGTCCCAGTATGCCTTGGATTCATATACATAAGTTATACCTGTTCGCTTATCTAACTGCTTGATTATACCCATCGAGTGCTCCTTTCAAAGAAATATCGTTACGTTTATATTATACATCATAACGATGTAAAATACAATAGCAAAACCCAGAAAAAAGTAGATTTTTTCTGGGTTAGTGGCTATTATGATATGCAATTTTAATCGTTAGGATAGTGAGTCAAGATAACGTCTGAACTGTAACCCTTTGCTATATTAACACTTTGAAAAACAATAATCAAGTTTTATTTACTGTACTGTTTTGGTATAATGTAGTAGAGCGTTAAAACGTTTAGGGGGATAAAATCTATGGGTTTTTTAAAAGAGTTCTTTTCCAACAGTGTAGTTACGAATACTTTTTTAGCAATACTACTTGGAATCATATGCATTAAGCTGATCGGTTTTGCATTTCGAAAGATAGATCAGGGCAAAAATCAGATTCACGTCATTTTTTTCAGGCGTATAGTCAAAGGTGTGATTATAATTCTGGCTATTATTTTTGCTTTTACTGGTTTTAAGGGGCTTGATAAAGTCTACGGACTACTATTCAGAAGTTCTATTCTTTTGACAGCTGTAATTGGTATCATAGGTAAAGATATACTTCAGGATGTATTTGCCGGTTTGATGATAAGTATCTACCGTCCTTTCAATATAGGTGACAGAGTTATACTTAAAGATCTGGACAAGCCATGCGTTGTGGATGATATGACGATGCGTCACGTAGTTCTCAAGACTATGGACAATATCTGCTATATCATACCTAATAGTAGTATAAATACGAAGATCATACTGAATACAAGCTACAGGCATGGAAATCTCAGAGGTACATATCTTCAGTTTAGTATAGCTTTTTCGTCTGATGTACGTCTGGCAATACATCTTATACGTGAGGCTGTAAAAAATTGTCCATATACCGTTCCTAATAATTTTAAGAATAAAGACCTAGATGGGTATGGCGATGTATATCTTATTGCGATTAATGATAGTTCCTTCCAGCTGGAAACTACTATCTGGACTGAAAATGAAACGGATAATTTCCTTGCCGCAAGTGAAGTGAGGCTTGCTGTTATAGAGCTGTTCAGAGCAAATGGCATTGAGATTCCATATCCATACTTAAATCTTATCAAACAAAATGAGCAGAAAGATGTAATAAAGAATTCAGAAAATGTCGGAAGACGTAATGTAATGATAAAGTCTGATCTTATAAAGATAAATGACTATGCTGCAGACATGGAAAAATGTTTTGAAAAGGTTAAGCAGTATTCCGTTTATTATATGATAGACAATAATGGATTGCTCAAACTTCAGCTGATAACAGAAGAGCTTTTGAATTTTGCAAAGAAACTCTTTTCGTCTTCACCTTGCGAATATTGGCTTTCCGGAAATGCAGAGAATGTTAAGATACACGTTTCTATACAGATAGAGAGTATAAGTAATATTGTAGCTGATGAATTAATGGAACTTTCAACCAATAATGATGTTACCATGGATATGTTTAATCATATAAAGTATTCTGTCTATTCAGGGCTCAAGGAATTAGGTAAAAACAAGAAAGGTAAGACTCTTTGGAATTCAAAAGAAGAAAAGGCAAATATAGATGAACTGGAAAAAATGATACTGATAAACATGACAGATAAGATATACATAATTGCAAAAAATGACAATATCCATATTGTCGCTCGGAAAAATATGAAAAAGCGGGGCGAGTAGGAGGAAAGTTTTTTCCTCCTACTCGATTATATATAAAGCTTAAATCTCTTATAAAGCCAATCTTCACAGTGGTCGATCCAGGTCTTTGCACATGAATCAGTAAGAACATCATAGCCTTCGCGGTTGGCTGTACTCTGGTCACAAAGTGACATGCCATGATCTCCGTTTTCATAGATGTGGATTTCAAACGGAACCTTCTTTTCAGCGAGAGCATTAGCATAAATAATGGAATGTTCTACAGGAACAAGTCCGTCTGCAGCAGTAGACCAGATAAATGTAGGAGGTGTGTCGCTGTCTACAAGCCTTGCAGGACTCATATCGAGCAAAAGTTTCTCATCATCCCAGTTTTCACCAAGAGTGAGCCTGTTGGAAACAGCGAAAAACTCGGCACCTTCCAAAGAATCTTTTACTTTGTTGTTCATATAGATATAGTCAGTAAGAGGATAGCCAAGTACACATGCTGCTGGTCTTAGGAGCTCCTTATCAATGCCGACATAGTCTGTTATGACAGGTTTAGACCAATGGGTAGAGTACATAGCGCAGTTATGGGCACCTGCAGAAAAGCCGCAGATAGCGATTTTTGAAGTATCAATGAGCCATTTATCAGCGTGATCTGCAATACACTTAAAAGCAAGGCCTATCTCACGCATTTGAGTAGGGTACATTTTATCGGGATTAATAGCCTGAGTTCCAAAATCTGTTTCCCAGTAAGGCTTGCTGCCATCGTAAGCTACAGAATAGCGCAGTACAAAAGCATTGTATCCCATTCTTAAGAATGCCAGTGCTACAGGCTCAGCCTCTCTATCGCTGCAGCAAAGATATGCACCGCCTGGGGCAACGATCACTGCAGGTCTTTTTTCTCCGTTATTGAGCTCGGAGGAGTCATCTAAAACATAGGTTGTAAGTGTTACATCATCACGACCTTCGATCAGTTTGATCTTTTCACACTTCATGTGATTACCATTCCTTTCATCAAGATATTCTAAGTATAAGTTTATCAAAAAATACATTTTTTAATATGGGAAAAAGTATTGATTTTTACACGAGAAAAAGGTCAAAATA
This sequence comes from Lachnospiraceae bacterium MA2020, assembly GCA_000746015.1. Taxonomy (GTDB): domain Bacteria; phylum Bacillota; class Clostridia; order Lachnospirales; family Lachnospiraceae; genus NK4A144. The sequence continues at coordinate 4,805 of JQKK01000004.1, forward strand.
TACAAAAAGATGCAACATTTTTCCATTGTAATATAGAAATATAGAGCATAATATTTAATTTCGAAACATCTTTATTTTTCTTGATGGAAGGGCTTTTTTATGGCTAAGGACTTAACGAGGGGAAACGTTTTTTCTTCAATTGTGGGATTTTCTGTTCCGATATTTCTTGCAAATGTTTTTCAGCAGCTTTATAACATGGCAGACTCTTTTATAGTAGGTAGGTTTGTAGGTAAGACTGCTTTTGCGGCAGTAGGATCTACCGGAAGTATAAATTTTTTGATACTGGGTTTTGTACTTGGAATGTGTACCGGTGTTACTATCCCTGTTGCACAGAGATTTGGAGCGGGAGATTATAGCGGTATGAGACGCAAGATCACTGATGCAATGTTTGCCTGCATAGTTATGGGTATTGTAATTACAGCTCTTTCTGCGGTCATGACAGGAAGTATGCTCAGATGGATGAAAACTCCTGATGATATCTATAGGGATGCTTATAACTATATATTTATAATCTTCTTAGGTATTCCGACGTTGCTTATGTATAATCTGCCTGCAAATATATCCAGAGCACTTGGAGATTCCAAGACTCCATTGTATTTCCTTCTTTTATCGGCAGGACTCAATGTGGTACTGGATATTATAGGAGTGTGTGTATTACATCTGGGGGTCAGGGGTACTGCGATTGCTACTGTGACATCTCAGCTCGTTTCAGGTCTTGCCTGCATCTTCTATATGCGAAAAAAATATGAAAAGTTACTGACTTTTGATAGGGAAGAACTGGAAATAAGACCATATGGTATATTTACATCTTCAAAGATTGGTATGCCAATGGGGTTTCAATTTTCAATTACAGCAATTGGTACTGTAGTTCTTCAGGCAGCGGTCAATGCTATAGGATCTGATTGCGTGGCAGCAATAAACGCTGCAAATAAAATAAACTCGATCGTAACACAGCCTTTTGAGGCGCTCGGAGCAACTATGGCTACTTATGCCGGACAAAATCTTGGTGCCGGTGATATCGACAGGGTCAAGAAAGGTGTGAGAGTCAGTATAGTACTCAGCGCAATTTTCGCAGTAGCTATGTTTATAGTTAATACCACATTTGGAACGCCTATATCGACGATATTCCTTAAGAAAGCCGATATAAATGCCCAGTTGATCGGGTATATATCGAAGTTTTTGTTTATAAACAGCACAGGTTTCTTTTTACTTGGAACTCTTTTGATATTAAGAAACTGTCTGCAGGGACTTGGATTTTCAGTGGCAGCCATGGGAGCAGGCCTTTTTGAAATGGTTGCAAGAACAGTGATAGCCTTTGCTGCAAAAGGAGAGCAGGCATATCCTATAATCTGTACAGCTAATGTAGCCGCATGGATAATGGCAAATGTGATACTGATTCCGCTCTATATATGGGGAGTGAAGAGAATAAAGAAGGTATTGAATACATGATTTTAGATTGTAGCTTAATCGTATTTTTGATATAATATGTTGGATAAAATAGAGTTGCTCTTACGGGGGAAAAAATATGACAGTGGAAGAGTTTTATGCTGCAATCGGCGGAGATTATGATGCTATTATGCGGAGACTGCCTTCACCTGACAAGGTACTTCGTTTTGTAAATCTCTTTTTAAAGGATAATAATTTTAATGAGCTAAAGGCAGCTTTGGATGATGGCAATGCGGAAAATGCTTTCAAGGCTGCGCATAATTTAAAAGGTGTATCTGCCAATCTGGCCTTCAAGGAGCTTACGGCAGCCACATCTGATATAACAGAAGCTCTGAGAAATGGTGATGTTGATGCTGCAAAGAGGATTTTGCCATCCGTTGATGAGGATTATGAGCTTATAATCAAGCTGTCAAAAGAACTACAGTAAAAAAGTGCCCTTTCGGCACTTTTTTACTGTAGTTCTTTACATTTTATGATTTAAATATCCTTGTAAATTTATTTAGCTTGTTGTCCTCTTACAGCAAATTTAGAAATCTCATAATCAAGCGCCTGTGCTTTTTCCTGAGCTTTCTTTGAAGATGTTTCAAGATCATATGTTTTGACACGTATATTCATTATGTTTTGCGCTATGCTGTCAAGAGCTATGGCACCCTGACCGCTGACGTCGCTTATCTGGCCTATAGAAGCATTTATCGAGTCGATATCCATCTGAAGATTGGCAGACATTTGCTCTATTTCTTCAAGTATTGAATCTACGTAGTTTGCATAATCTTCGCTGTCTGAAATGTAATCGTCAGTACTTGCAGAGTCTCCATTTGTAGCATGTTCTACAAGGCGTTTTGCTACAGAAGCCAGACCTTCGACAGAAGATACAACTTCGGAAGTTATACTTCTTATCTTTGCTACGGACTCAGATGACTGTTCGGAAAGATTTCTTATTTCATCTGCGACTACCGAGAATCCACGTCCTGCTTCACCGGCTCGTGCCGCCTCTATGGCCGCATTTAGAGCGAGGAGATTAGTCTGATTCATTATACTCATTATAGTATCGCTGAGGCCATTGATCTCTTCAACGACCTTTACTCTTTCAAGAGATTCTTCAAGCTCAGTTCTGAGACTCAGATCCATTTCACTACCAGTTACAGGACCGCTTATCACCTCTTTGCTTTCCTTTGTCAGCCTGTGGTGTATATCAAGTATCTTTTCTGCAGCATCTTTTGCTTTTGTATGAAGTTCAAGAGCGCTTTTTTCTATTTCTACTGCATATCCAGTAATCTGGTCCATAGAAGATGCTGTTTCGGTAAAGCCTGCAGATAGCTCTTCTGTGTTGGCGGATACGTCATCTATATCGGTATTCACTGCTGATATACCTGAGTCTACGGCATATGTATTTTCGTCAACAGCTTCAGCCATCTCCTTAACACTTCCGATAAGTTTTCCTACAGATTCTTTCAAAAATTCAAGCTTTTTTGCAAGTTTACCGAAGTCATCACCACGGTTTAACATGTCTTCTGATATTTCAGTAGTGAAGTCTCCGCCTGCCATGCTCTCAATATATGAAAAACTCGTTCTGAGAGCTTTGATTATTGATGCTGAAATATTGCTTGCTGTTGCAAATGCAAACAGTATAAGTATGATTGAGAGAACAACGGATGTTGTGGTTATGAGAATGATCCTTTTTTTCATGGATGATATTTCTGCGGCAATTTTCTGGTCCACATCATCGATGTAATTACCAGTGCCGATAACCCAGCCGGTTTTCTCGTTATACAGGCTGTAAGCTCGCTTTGGAAGCGGCTCGGTGTCGCCTTCCTTCGGAAATTTGTAATCGACATAACCGCCGCCGTTTTTAGCGGCTTTTATGATTGCAGCAACAAATTCAAATCCATCTGCGTCCGGAGCGTGAAGTCGCATAGTACCTTCGGTTTCAGAGCCTAAGAGTACCACGTTCGTACCATCTTCTCTGTCAATCCAGAAATATCCGTCTTCTCCGAAGCGTATTTCGCGAATAGTGTCTGCTGAGTATTGCATCGCTTCTTCTTTTGTGATAATGCCTTTATCTGCAAGAGACATAAAACTGTCAACCAAAGAGGTGGCGCTTTCAACCTGCTCTTTTATTTTTACGTCATAGTCATCTCTGAGTGCTTTTTCTATTTTTTCGATTGAGATCTTTTCAAGATTATTTATTGACAGGAACATAAGTAACATCATCATGATCATGCCAATAGCGGTTATGGATACTGTCATTATCATTTTATACTTGACTTTGATATTATTCATAGACTTCATCCTCATAAGAACATAAAATAAATAACTTCTCATCTAAAATTTTAACATAAAACATATGGAAAAAAGGCACAAAATAGGGTGCATTTCAATGTTTGGCTTGCCTAGAATCTTAAATTAGAATAAAATATTAAAGACTTTTAGGAAGTGGTTTTGTGAGGAAATTAATTTGAATAAAAAAGAATTGTACGCAACAGAAGATAATAGAAAAAGACGGGCTGTTCTCGTCGGAGCAAGGATTGGAAATATAAGTGAGGAAGATTTTGATATAGGTATGGCAGAGCTCAAAGGTCTTGTTAAGGCATGCAATATTGAGCCCGTCTTTAGGGCAACACAGAATCTTCTTCGTGAGGACTCTGCAACCTTTATTGGATCAGGTAAGGTTGAAGAAGTTAAAAATCTAGTGCTTGAATGTGAAGCTGATGTTGTAATATTTAACAATCAGCTTTCTCCATCACAGATGGTCAATCTGTCTAAAGCCTTAGATGTTGAAGTGATCGACAGAACAGGTCTTATCTTAAATATATTTGCAGAGAGGGCTAAGACCAAGGAAGCGAGACTGCAGGTTGACTATGCACAGCTTAAGTACATGCTGCCTCGACTCGTAGGACTCAGAGCAAACCTTTCAAGGCAGGGAGGTACCGGAGGATCTCTTTCAAATAAGGGCTCAGGAGAAAAGCAGATAGAGCTAGACAGACGAAAGATCGAGAAGGAGATGGCTTTTCTTCGTAAGGAGCTTGCAGAGGTCGAAAAGACCAGAGAGCTTCAGAGAGGAAGGAGAACATCTTCGGGTATACCTCTTGTTGCGTTGGTCGGCTATACAAATGCCGGAAAATCAACACTTATGAATAAAATGATCGATATGTATGGCACAGATGCATCGCAGAAGGTATTTGTGCAGGATATGCTGTTTGCAACGCTTGATACTACTGTAAGAAAGCTTGAGACAAAAACAGGCAGGTCGTTTTTGCTTTCTGATACGGTTGGATTTATCAATGATCTCCCAACGGATCTTGTAAATGCGTTCCACTCTACACTTGAGGAGGCTCTGTTTGCAGATCTGATCGTGGAAGTCGTTGATTCATCAGATCCAAATCACATCATGCATTCAGAGGTGACTTCAAAGACTCTCAGCCAGCTTGGAGCCGGAGATATACCAAAGATAACAGTAATGAATAAGGCAGAAGTTCTTGAAAATATCACAATTCCGAAGGTGAATGACGATAAGATATATATATCTGCCAAGAGCGGCGTGGGTGTCGAGGAGCTTGTGGCACTCATTGAAAGAAAGCTCAATGCGGCTCTTAAACTGTGTGATCTTTTGATACCTTATGATAGATCGGGAATCGAGAGCCAGATACGAAGCTCAGCCCAGCTTGTAAATATCGAGTATCAGGAAAACGGCATTGCGATAGAAGCGTATCTTGATGCTGAAAACTACGGAAGATACAAAGAATTTATTGTATAATGATAAAACCCTTACATTAGCGTTTTTGGCTTGCTAATGTGGGGGTTTTCGCATAAAATGGATTATATGATTACTTTCTTTTTTATTGCGAGGTGCGATATGAAAAAAAGTGGAATAAGTATAACTGCCAAATCGGTTTTTTTTATATGCGGAGTTCTTTTATTAGCCAATTTTATTTTGGGATCTGTCTTGTTATCGTGCTCAAAATCCCTTATTAAAACTCTTATAAATGATAGGATGCTTGATATAGTAAATACTTCGGCTGACATGCTTGATGGAGACGCTCTAGCAGGTATTAATGAGGAAAGTGAAGGTACGCCGGAGTTTAACAAGATATTTAATACACTCAAGGTCTTTCAGGATAATATAAACCTTGAGTTTATTTATACTGTTCGCGATATGGGCGATGGTACATTTATATTTACGGTCGATCCTGCCGAAAAAGATGCAGCAGAGTATGGTCAGTTGGTTAAAGTGACAGAAGCGCTTAAAACTGCTGCGGGAGGTGTTCCGGCAACGGATACTATAGCATATAATGACGATTGGGGGAAGTTTTACAGTGCCTATAGTCCTGTTTTTGATTCTAAGGGAAATGTCAGCGGAGTTGTATGTGTAGATTTTGGTGCGTCATGGTATGACGATCAGGTCGGCCAGTATACAGTTGCAATCGTGGTTTTCAGCATATTTTCACTGATGATAGGAGCTGCTGTAGTTTTTTTGATCACTTCAGGATGGCATAAGCGTCTTCGTGTATTAAACAAGGAGATGGTTGAGCTGACTCGTGATGTTGATGAGCTGATACAGGAGATGGATGCAAGTACCGGAAGTAGTCCGGAAGATACAGTTAGCTACAGTGAAGATACGACCAGATCTATAGACGAGGTCAATGAGATTGGTGCTAAGATCCGCAGTATGCGCAACAGCCTTCGTGAGCATATCGATAATATGCAGACACATGCAAACGGAATGATAACGGCGATGGCATCTGATTACAGGAGTGTATATTATATCGATCTGGACAAAAATGAAGGTATCTGTTACAGAGCACATGAGCATATTGATGGAGGTATTAATGAGGGGGAGAGATTCTGCTTTTCAGAAGTATTTACGAGATATGCGGAAAAATATGTGGTTGAAAATGATCGTGAAGAATTTTTACGTATCATAACACCTGATAATATAAGGGGCGAGCTGGAAAAAGAATCTATAGTGGCACATCGTTATATCGTAAATAGAAACGGTAAGGAAAGCTATGAAATGTTCCGTATGGCAGGGGTACGCCATCCGGAAGATAGAGATGATCACTATATTCATGCTATTGGTGTGGGTTTCACTGATGTTGATAAGGAAACGAGAGATAATATGCGGCAGCAACAGGCACTTAGTGATGCACTGGCTGTAGCTGAGGATGCGAGCCAGGCAAAAACAGCGTTTCTTAGTCGTATGAGTCATGAGATACGTACGCCTATGAATGCTATCATAGGTCTTGACAGTCTTGCGTTGAGTGATCCTGAGATTTCTGAGAAGACAAGAGATTATCTGACGAAAATTGGCAGTGCGGCGCAGCATCTTCTTGGCCTTATCAATGATATTTTGGATATGTCACGCATCGAGTCCGGCAAGGTAGTGCTTCAAAATGAAGAGTTTTCGATGAGTAATCTGCTTGAACAGATCAATACTATGATGGACAGTCATTGCCGCGATAAGGCAATAAAGTATGAATGTCACGTAGAAGGCGATATAGGAGACTATTATATTGGTGATGCGATGAAGCTTAAGCAGGTGATCATCAATATACTTGGAAATTCTGTAAAATTTACAGAGAGTGGCGGAAATGTTGATCTGTATGTTAAGAGGACGACAAGATTTGACGGCAAATCAACGCTCAGATTTATCATGTCTGATACCGGTATAGGTATGGATAAAGAGTTTCTGCCCAAAATATTTGATGCATACAGCCAGGAAAAGACTTCCATGCATAATAAATACGGCAGTACGGGACTTGGCATGGCTATAACCAAAAATCTCGTTGATATAATGAATGGAAATATCAGCGTGGACAGCGAAAAAGGAAAAGGAACCGCCTTTGTTGTAACAGTAACACTTATTGAAAGTGAGCATCTGGCAGAGGAAAAAGACAAGGGTATCGATTATAGTGAATATGTAGGCAGTGAAAGCGGCGAAAAAGTTACTTTGGAAGGCAGACGTATACTGCTTGCAGAGGATATGGAGATCAATGCTGAGATAATGAGGGAGCTGCTTGATATCCGTGATATAGAGACTGACCATGCGGAAAATGGAAAGATAGCAGTGGATAAGTTTGCTTCACATCCTGAAGGATGGTATGATGCAATACTTATGGATATGCAGATGCCGGAAATGAATGGACTTGAAGCAACAATGGAGATAAGGGCTATGAAAAGGCCGGATGCAAAGAAGATACCTATAATAGCATTGACGGCAAATGCCTTTGATGAAGACGTCCAGCGAAGTCTGCAGGCAGGTTTGAATGCGCATTTAAGCAAGCCTGTAGAGCCTGATATTCTTTTTTCAACATTAGAAAATCTGATACAGTGAATGTTTTGACACTGCATTTTTTATATGATATCATAAATCGTTGTGCTGTATCTGTTTAGATAAACAGACACTTTTGTACATAATAATTAAATGATACCTTAAGGAAATAATGCTTCATGCGCAATTTAAGAAATAAAGAAAAACTTAATATAGTACATTTTGGTCAGAAAAACTGCATGATAGCAATAGGTGGAGTAGAGGTAGTGGTTGCAGAGATAGCTACCAGACAGGCAGCTATGGGGCATCATGTTACCTGTATCAACCGTGATATGGACTATGGGGATATCAAGGCACCAAAGCCTAAAAAGTGGAAGGGTATCCGCATGAAGTATGTGCCTACAATACCTATAAAGGGCCTTGCTGCAGTTACTTCGGCCTTTTTTGCAACCTTAAGCTGCGCTTTTGGAAACTATGATGTTGTGCATATACATACTGAAGGGGTCTCTGCATTTTGCTGGCTTTTGAAGCTTTGCGGCAAGAAGGTTATCTGTCACAATCACGGCATAGACTGGATGAGAGAAAAGTGGAGCGGAAGCTATGGCTCTCTTTTTATTCACTACGGTGAGAAAATGGCTGCTAAATACGCAGATGAGTTAATAGTACTCAGTAGTGATGTTAAGCAGTATTTTAGTGATGTGTATGGCAGAGAGACTGTCTATATTCCAAACGCAGTTGACAGGTACGATTACGAAGAGCCAAACTTGATAAAGAAAAAATTTGGTCTTGAGAAAGACAGTTATATTCTTTTTCTGGCAAGACTTGTGCCGGAAAAGAGAGTTAAGCTGCTTATAGAGGCATTTAGAGGTGTTAATACTGACAAGAAGCTTGTGATAGCAGGAGATACTTCTGATACCGAAAACTACTATAAGAAAATCAAGAAGGCTGCAAATGGTGACAAAAGAATTGTATTTACCGGGTTTGCAGATGACAGTCTTAAAGCAGAGTTATACAGCAATTCCTATGTTTATGTCCTGCCATCAGATCTTGAAGGTATGCCTATGTGCCTTTTGGAAGCAATGAGCTATGGCAATTGCTGTCTTACATCGGATATAAGCGAGTGTACAGAAGTAATAGGTGATAAAGGGCTGAGCTTCACGAGAGGTATACTTGAGGATCTCAGAGCCAAGCTTCAGATGCTCTGTGATGATCCTGATATGGTAGCAGGCTACAAGTCAGAGGCTGCTGATTATATATGCAGCAGATATAAGTGGCAGGATGTCGTTAAAAAGATTATGGAGCTCTATAGGAAACAGCCATGAAGATATTGATGATAAATAAATTTCTGCATCACAATGGCGGATCAGAAACATATATCCTGAATCTTGGACGGGCTCTTAGTAAAAAAGGCCATGAGGTCGAGTATTTTGGCATGGAGCACAAGGGCAGGGAAGTTGGTAATTCAGTTGAAGCATATACCTCTGATATGGACTTTCATAGCAATAGTGTTTTTTCCATGCTGAGCTATCCTGTGAAGACTATATATTCATGGGAAGCAAGAAAGCAGATCAGAAGGGTACTTGATGATTTTAAGCCGGATGTATGTCATATCAATAATTTTAATTACCAGCTTACGCCTTCTATAATAGTAGAGATTGTTAAATGGAGAAGTGAATCAAAGAAGAGCTGCAGGCTCATTTTTACGGCTCATGATTATCAGCTTATTTGTCCGAATCACCTTTGTAACAATCCAAATACAAGCGAAAATTGTGAGAAATGTCTGGGAGGACATTTCTTTAATTGTGTCTCGGGAAAATGTATTCACGGCTCAACTGCTAAATCAGTTGTCGGAGCTTTAGAGGCAGTATATTGGAACAGACGCGATATATACAGTTATTTTGATAAAATAATCTGCTGTTCTGATTTCCTTAAAACGAAGATGGACAGTAATCCGACATTTGCCGGTAAGACTATAGCAATGCATAATTTTATCGATGATGTCGAGCGCATACAGACCAAGAAGAGAGATTATGTCCTTTATTTTGGACGGTATTCTGCTGAGAAGGGCATAGGTACATTGCTTGAGGTATGTAAAAGACTTCCTGATGTCAGGTTTATATTTGCAGGTAAGGGACCTCTCGAGAGTGAGGTAGAGAGCGTATCAAATGTAAAAAATGTAGGATTTCAGACAGCCGAGTCGCTAGAAAAACTTATACGTGAGGCCAGATTTTCTGTATATCCGTCAGAATGGTATGAAAACTGCCCATATTCCGTGATGGAAAGTCAGATGTATGGTACACCGGTTGTTGGAGCTGACATTGGCGGCATTCCGGAGCTTATAAGAGATGGCTATACGGGAGAGCTCTTTGAAAGCGGAAATGTCGAAGAACTTACAGCTACGATAAAGAAGCTGTGGGATGACAGGGCTTTGACGGATAAATATACAGAGCTTTGTCTTAAAACGGTGAGATTTGATACACCTGAGGAGTATGTAGACAAGATAATAAATATCTATGGTAACTGTTAATAAGATCGTGGCTTGAGTGAAATGATATATTATATAGCAGAGAAAAAAGATAAAAATAACAATTCTACGGAAAAGGCTCCGTACGATATAGAGGTAGTTTGTAAAAAACTGGGTTACAAAGAGCTTGTTTTTAGTCCGAAGAATACTGAAGGGACTGTGAAAAAACTAAGCAATATTATAGAATGTGCTTTTGACTGGATCTGTACTTTGTTAAAGCTTAAGGCGGGAGATATTTTAATATATCAGTATCCTATGGCGTGTATGCCGTTGTCTGTAAAAGCCATACCTCTGTTAAAAAAGAAGGGAGTTAAGCTTATAGCCCTGATACATGATCTGAATTCAGTGAGGTATGCTTTAGGTGGATATTCTGCAAAAAAGCTTGATTTTTATAAAAGATGCGATATGAAGCTTAAAGAGTTTGATGTTGTGATATGTCATAATGATTCCATGAAAAAGCTTTTGCATAAGAGTGGAATGGTGGAGGATTTGCAGAAGATAGTCACACTTGAGGTTTTTGATTACTTGTATTCTGGTGATCTGAAAGACAGGAAACGTGATAATACTGTAGCAATAGCGGGAAACCTAAGCTCGTCAAAAGCAAGATATATTTATGAACCTAAGGATATCAGGCTTAACCTTTTTGGCATTAATTGTGAAAAAAATCTTTCAGATAATATAAGGTATTTTGGATCATATGACGCAAATGATCTTCCGGGTGCGATGGAAGGGGACTTTGGGCTTGTATGGGATGGAGATGAAGCGGATACCTGTTCCGGATCATATGGAGAATATCTGAGATACAATAATCCGCATAAGTTATCACTTTATGTCGCGTCTAATATGCCTGTTATCATCTGGAGACAGGCTGCCTGTGCTGTTCTTGTAGAAAAATATAAAATAGGTTTTTCTGTAGATTCTTTGAATGAGATAAGTGAAGTTATAGGTAATATGACAGATTCTGAGTATCAGACTATCAAGGAAAATGTTATAAAATTTGGAGATAAGCTTAGGAGCGGATATCACACAGAGAAAGCAATCAAGGCAGGACTTGAGTTGCTCGGAGTGTGATGTTTTTATTAGGAATAATGCCAAAAAATAAATCTATAAAAATAAATTTCATTATGAATGTCATCCTGACTATGTCATCGATGATCTTTCCTTTGATTACTTTCCCGTATGTGTCTAGAATTCTTACTCCTATTGGTACGGGAAAGGTTTCTTTTTCATATTCTCTTATTAGTTATTTTTTAATGATAGCGCAGTTGGGCATTCCGACCTACGGAATACGAGTTTGTGCTGGAGTACGTGATGATAAGGAAAAGCTGACGCGCTCAGTACATGAACTGTTAAGTATAAGCCTTATAATGACATTTTTTTCGTATCTTGTTTTTGCACTGGTGCTGATCTTCGTGCCAAGGTTACAAGAGGACAGATGCCTGTATATCGTAATGAGCCTGAGCATAATACTGGATTCACTTGGTATGGAATGGCTGTATAAGGCACTTGAACAATATACATATATTGCTGTCCGCTCGGTATTCTTCAAATTTATAGCATTGGTAGCAATATTCTTATTTATACATAACAGATCTGACTATGTTATATATGGAGCTATCTTCATTTTTGCCGCTTCAGCTTCGAATATCGTAAATTTGATATCAGTACATAAATACATAGGATTTAAGCCGGTTGGAGGTTACAATTTAAAAAAACACATCAAGTCAGTACTTATATTTTTTTCACTTGCATGTGCGGCGACAATCTATACAAACTTAGATTCTGTAATGCTTGGATTTATGAAAACTGATGCTGATGTGGGATATTATAATGCTGCCATAAAGGTTAAAAATGTCCTGGTTAGTATAGTTACATCATTAGGTGTAGTTCTATTGCCGAGAGCTTCTTACTACGTTGAACATGGTGAAATTGCGGCTTTCAGGCGGATATATGTTAAGGCAATAAATTTTGTTATGATCGCTGCGGTACCATTATTTGTCTATGGCACACAGTTTGCGAGAGAATGTGTGTTATTTTTATCTGGTAATGCGTATACCCCTTCGATCTTTCCTATGCAGATCATAATGCCTACAGTACTTTTTATAGGTATGACTAACATTTTAGGAATACAGATATTAGTACCGCTTGGAAAGGAAAAAGAAGTACTATATAGTGAGATTGCAGGAGCTGTTGTAGATGTGGTATTGAATTTTATTTTAATTCCACAGATGGGAGCTGCAGGAGCTGCAATAGGAACGCTTGCAGCCGAATTGGTAGTGCTGTTAGTACAATATTTTTCGTTGAAAGATGAAGTAACAGGTGCTCTGAAAGAGATAGGATATCATAAGCTGTTATGTGCAGTTTTTGTAGCGTATGCGGCAGGCTGCTTTGTAAAAAAGCTGAATTACGGAATTACAGCAACGATTTTTTTATCAGGAATAGTTTTCTTTGGTACATACATTTTTGTAATGTTACTTACGAAGGAGAAGCTTATGCTAGAATTATTCAATACTGTGGTTGATAAATTTAAGATTATAACAGAAAAGGCAGTATCAGCGGTGGATAATAGGGTAACTGACGGTGTCAGAAGAGCTTCTGAAATGTTTTTTCTTGTGGTAATGGTCCTGTATCTTGCATTTTCAGAGTTCAAGATAACGATGTTTGATCTGCCATTTCCGGATAATTCATATACTCTTATGATGTTTCCAATGCTGCTGGCTGTGGTCTTGCAGTGGATAACACATATCAGAAAGCTTAATAAGGTGATATTAGGCGGAATGATAATAATGCTGTATGGCATTGTATATGTAACAAATATTACGGAATATAATGGTTATGGTCACATGATACTATTAGCCATGATGACAGCAGGTTGTATAGGAATTCAATATGAAAAGATTCTTAAAGTCAGTGTGATGACGGTAGTATCTGTACTTCTCATAACTTTCATGGCGGCATCCATTGGGGCTGCGCAGAATCTTGTGTATTATGCAGGTGGATGGAGACTGTCGCTCAGAGGTTCACTTGGTATATGGTATCCGACTGACTGTGCAGCGATAATTCTGTTTATAATGATGATGGCCTGGGTAGCATTTAAGAAAATACCAGATATCATAATGCTTATTTGTAGTGTTGCAGGTCTGTTTTTTATAAAAAATTATTGCGATGGTAAGTGCTCCGTAATATGTATCATATTATTCGCATTTGTGATAACATATAAGATTTTTGAAGAAAAATTTATAGAAAATAAGCAGTCTTTTAGATGGTTTAAGCAGGTTGTGAATTTTCTTGTTCTTATTTCAGTCCCTCTTGGAGCTGCAGTGATGTATGCATTATCAATACTTTATGGCAAAGGCAATGCAATTGCGTATAAGATTGATAAGCACATTGACAATAGAGTCAGGTTAAGCTGGGACGCTATTGATGAATATGGTATTAAGCCTTTTGGAACTAATTTCGAAATGAACGGTGCCGGAATGGCTCTTGTAAATGATCAGGGAAAGTATAATTACCTTGACAGTTCTTATATCAATATCCTTGTCAGATATGGATATGTGCTGGCAGCAGTAGTCCTTGCAATGTGGATTTATATGATCTATAGGGCAATAAAGCTTAATGACAGACGCATGCTTCTCGTAATGGCAGTAGTGGCTGTACATTCATTTGAGGAGCAGCATTTTGTTGAATCAATTTATAATCCACTGATCGCAATGTGTCTTTGTGAATTTGTGAGCAGTGGAGAAAAGTCATTGCGATTGAATGATTTAAGAAAATTGAAGGGAAAGGCCGGTTATCTAGCCGGCATAGTTACAGCGGCATTGGTAGTACTTGGCCTCCCTAAGATTTTCACTGTGCTTAGGACAGTTATAGATATATTTGGCACTAAGAGCAACACATTTATGACAATGGCTGCTTTTGTTATCATAGTATCAACTTTTGCGGCAGTGATACTTATGGTATATAGTATTTCTGCTATCGGACAGGCAAAAATCGAAAAAGCAAAGATAAGCCGCAAAGCCATGACCTCTTTTGTGATGGGTGCAGCTATTTCGCTCATTTTAAGTGCGATGAGTTTTATTGTTATAAAGTCGGGAAAAGAACTCTATGCTAAACAGGTCGAAGCTGATAAAACTGCAATTGATATCATCATGAACAATAAGACACATAAGGTTTATGTAAATGAATATCCGCAGGTTTACATTGATGCTTATAAGGGCTTTTCTGAGACAATCTGGTCAGAAGACGACATGGCAAGATATCATAGAGCTACAGTTCTGATCAGCAAGGATCATGATTCGACATGTTTTTTGAACCGAGGATATTTGTATACACAGATTTCTGACTATACAGGAGTCTATACAAATGATGATGCTGTTATAAAAGCTCTTGAAGATAGTGGTTATCATGTTACCGGGTTCTATAGCAGTATTAAGAATATAGATATTGATGAAGAAGGAAATATCGAGCCAACAATGCTGTTTGGCAGCAAGTATGTAATGACTGTAGGACTTAGTCTTGAGGGCAATAGTGCTGATACGGGCGGCAGAGTAGGAACTGTTAATTTTAAGGCGTATGAGACTGATACAGTTATAGCCTCAAGAGATATCATGCTTTCAGATTTTGATGAGAGTGGAAATGCTTCTGTAGATATTACTCTTAATGCTGGAAATGGTGTGCCGGAGCTTAAATATGAAATTAAGCCGATTGAAGGAAATATCATAAGGATGACTTCATGCAGCTATAAGAAGAGGCCGGATATTGATAAGCACAGTTTCTACAATGAAATATATCAGGTGGTAAGAAGTGAGTATTATGATGCTGATGGAAACAGAATAACTGCAGGTAGCGGCGAGTCAGCATGTGAATACGAGTATGATAAAAAGCGAAATACGACAGTTATCAGGTATTATGGAATTGATGATAAACCTTTGATCATAAGCGCTGGATATGCTGAAATACATAGAGAATATAATGATCTCAGATTTGTTATAAAAGAGAGTTATTATGGTACTGATGGAAAGCCTATCGCGCTTGGCGACGGACACGCATCAGATTCCAGAGTTGTTGATGTTAAGGGCAATATTATTGATCAGAAATATTATGATATCGAGGGAAATCCGGTAATGCTCACAAGTGGTTATGCAGAGCTTAAGCGTGAGTATGATGGTAAAAAAAGGATAACCAGAGAAGAATATCGTGATATTAATGGTGAGCTTATTAATCTTACAAACGGATATGCTGCTATTGAAAAAGACTACGATGATAATGACAATGTAATAGCGCAGCGTTATTTTGGAAGTGATGATAAGCATGCAATGACGATATGGGGCTATGCAGAGATTCACAGGGTATATGATGATCTCAATAGGATCATAGAAGAAAGCTATTTTAATGCAGATGGTGATCCGGTAATAACTACTTCAGGCTATGCAGAGATTCATAGGGAATATGATGCTATGAACAGGATAGTTGCCGAGAGTTACTACGGAACAGATGGCAACCCTATCGCACTTACAGCAGGGCAGGCTTCTGAAAAACGTGTATATAATCAGAACGGAAATCTTATTGCACAAAAGTACTATGGCACTGATGGACAGCCAAGACTCATGACATGGGGTTATGCAGAGATACATAAGGCATATAATGGTAAAAATCAGGTCATCAGAGAGGAATATTTTGGAACAGATGGCAATCCGATAGAGCTTTCAAACGGACAGGCTGCTGTTGAGACAGAATATGATGACAGCGGTACGCCAAATGTGTTAAGATACTATGGCGCTGATGGAAACTTAAAGATTACAAATAGCGGTTATGCAGAGATCAGAAGAGAATACAATGATCTGAGGCAGCTTGTAGCTGAGAGCTATTACGGAACAGACGAGCAGCCGGTAGCACTTGCATCAGGACAGGCTTCTGACAATCGCGGATATGATGGCGCAGGAAACATGACCTATCAGAAATTCTTTGATGTCAGCGGTAATGCTGTAGTGATCACTAATGGATACGCTGAGATCCATAGAGAGTTTAATGCTAAAAAGCAGGTAGTTGCCGAAAGTTACTTTGGTACAGATGGAAATCCGATAGCATTGGGAAGCGGGCAGGCATCTGATACAAGAGAGCTTGATGACAGAGGAAACTGCATTGTACAGAAGTACTTTGATGTTAGCGGTAATTCTGTTATCATCACAAGTGGTTTTGCAGAAATCCATCGTGTATTTAACGATAAAAATCAGGTTACACGCGAAGAATATTATGGTACTGATGGGGCATTGATGGCTGTTCCTACAGGACAGGCTTCAGTTGACAGGGAAAATGATGCTGTTGGAAATGTCCTCACTTATAAGTACTATGATGTAAGCGGAAATATGGTTATGACTACATGGGGATATGCAGAGCTTCATCGCACCTATAATGATAAAAGGCAGATCACAGGTGAGAGTTACTATGGCACTGACGGCAATCTGATAGCGTTGGGAAGCGGACAGGCGTCCGATACGAGAGAGCTCGATGAGAGGGGAAACTGTGTGGTTCAGAAGTACTATGGGGTTTCCGGAAATCTGATACTCAGAACTGATGGCTTTGCAGAGATACGTAGGGTATTTAATGCACAGAATAAAGTGACAAATGAGCAGTATTTTGGCCTGAATGGAGAGCCGGTAGAAAACAGCAGCGGCTTTGCTTCTAAAGACATAGAGTATGATGATAAAGGAAATTACGTAAGTGAGAAACACTATAATCTGAGTGGAGAATTGGTTTAAATAAACGGAGCTATGTGATGAAAGATAATAAAAAGTTGAATGGTACGGTAATCGTAACTTACAGATGTAATGCAAGATGCTCTATGTGCAACAGGTACAAGGCGCCTTCCAAGCCGGAAGAGGAGATAAGCATTGAGACTATCAAGAAGCTTCCGAGAATGTATTTTACAAATATAACAGGTGGAGAGCCGTTTATCAGAAATGATATAAAGGAGATCGTAAGAGAACTTTATAAGAAATCTGACAGAATAGTTATCTCTACAAATGGCTTTTTTACAGACAGAATAGTTGATCTGGCTAAGGAGTTTCCACAGGTTGGAATAAGAATATCGATCGAGGGACTTGAAGCAACAAATAATGAGATCAGAGGACTTGAAAATGGCTATCAGAGAGGCTATCAGACTCTTAAAAAGCTTCGTGAGATGGGCATGAAGGACGTTGGATTTGGTATGACTGTTCAGGATAGAAATGCACCGGATCTTGTGCCTTTATATGATATTTCAGACGAGATGGGCATGGAGTTTGCAACAGCTTCACTTCATAATAGTTTCTATTTTGTAGAGGCAAAAAATATCATAAAGAATCGTCCTATGGTTGCAGCTAATTTTGAACATCTTATAAATAAGCTTCTCAGGAGCAACAGTCCTAAGAAATGGTTTAGGGCATATTTTAACCATGGACTTATCAATTATATATATGGACAGCCAAGACTTTTGCCATGTGATATGAGTTTTGATACATTTTTTATTGATCCATATGGTGATGTTATGCCATGCAACGGTACAAAAGATAAAGAGGTAATGGGAAACCTTAATGAACAGTCATGGGATGAGCTATGGAATAGTCCGGAAGCTGAGAAGGTCAGAAACAAGGTGCGCCATTGCGACAGACAGTGCTGGATGATAGGCTCTGCATCACCTGCTATGCACAAGTATATCTGGAAGCCGATGATGTGGGTACTTGTTCATAAGTTTAAGGCACTGTTTACAAAGACACCTTATTCTATGTATGAAAATAAGATCTGTCGCGATTTAAGAGAAGGCAGAGTCACAAAGGAAGAACTTGATAAGTGCAGCACATGTGATATGTGCGCAGTTGTTAATAATGGACTCAGCGAAGCAAGTCAGGAGCAGCTTAAATACAGGACTGGCGAAGAAATAGTAGCTGAGGATATCAATAATCAGCTTAAATGATGTAGCAATTTTCAAAAACCCATGTTATAATCATTTGGTATGTTTTGCAAAAAATAATAGTTAGGAGATTTTGTTTATGTACGAAGAAGAATACGAAGAGACCCTGAGTCTTACAGACATAGCTGCGTATATCTTACATCATTGGAAGCCTATAATGATCTTGGGCATAGTATTTATGATCGTAGTAGGAGGTCTGCTTTCATTTAAGGATTATGCTACTATCCAGACTAAATACGGTGATGAAACATATTCATCAATGATACAGGATCTCACTGAGTCACAGGTCAGCAATGCTCAGCAGTTCTATAAGAGATATCAGACATATAAGCAGCGTATTGCTGATAACCAGTTCTATCTCGATAACAGCTTGAAGATGAAAATCGATCCAAACAAGGTATCTGTATATACTGTTCAGTATCTTGTAAGTTCAGATTATCAGGGCATCATTAATTCATTTACATCAGCAGCACTTGACCTTGATGATTATGAAGAGATGGCAAAAATCATGGACGGAAGTGTTGATGCCAGATACATGAACGAGCTTGTATACCTCAGTGGTGATGTACAGCAGGAAGCATTTGACATTGATACAGATAAAGTTGGAGATGTTATTAATGGTAATATCTCAAATACTTACAAGGGTGTACTCAATGTAAATATTACTTCAAATGGACGTGACACCTGTGAGAAGCTTGCAGAAGTTGCTGACAGAGCAATACAGGCATATTACGATAAGCTTAAGGCAACCGGAGTAAATGCAGAGATCAAGCAGCTTACAACTTCATATTCAGAGAAGGTTGATATGACACTTGCTGAGTTCCAGAGAACACAGAGTGACCAGGGTGCTGATCTTGTTCAGGGCTTCTATAAGTTTGAGACAGATGCTAAGGACTCTCTTGACGAGGATGAGTTTGCAGTATTTGAGTACCTTATTCAGAAGGAAGAGCAGGTTACTGATAAGATTCATTGGAAGAGATGGGGCGTTGTAGGTCTTGCCGGCGGTCTTTTCCTTGGATTTGTAATATATCTTATATCATACCTTGCTATTCCTGGTGTTAAGACATCTGACGAAATTGAGCATATAACAGATGAAAAAGAGCTTGGATCAGTTATTCAGCCTGCAAAGTACAATTTTGCTGTTGGAAAGATATTCCATATCTGGGCTAACAAGATTAGATTCAGAGGCTTTAATCAGCTTAATGATGATGAGTCTATAGCTATTCTTTCTGAGAGAATTACAAGTAATTGCAGCTCAAAAGATGCTAAGAGTGTATTCCTTTTGGCTGATGCTGATGATGAGTATACACAGCAGGTAGTAGAAAAGAGTGTTCATGCACTTGAAGGTAAGGGATTCAAGGTGAACTTTGGTAATCCGGATTCTTCAGTTGAGGCACTCAGAGCACTTAAAGATTCAGATGTAGCAGTACATGCTATCACTATCATGAGAAGCCTTTCAAATTCAGTACGTGCAAATAAGGCAATCTGCGAAGAGAATCAGATTCCTGTAGTTGGTAACGTTATTATTTATCCACAGGGCTAATTTTTAGCATTTGAGTATTTATGATATTATGAGGTACAGATGTTATATATGCATCTGTACCTTTTTTGTTCATAATTATTACACCTATTTTTACGTTTATTTTTGTACATTTGACATTGTTTATTTTCTTATTATGAATTATACTGTAAAAGTATATGTTCAAATTTTATTAAATGGGAGATACAAATGTTTTCTGGTAGCCGAAAATCACAGCGCAGAGCTTTACTTGTTATTGATTTACTTGCTCAGGTGATTTCTTTTTTTGCAGCCATTTATATTAGATTTTACGGTACACCCGACTGGGAAAATATGTTTCGTTGGTACAATGGCCTGTATTACATTTTATTGGAATTGGTTATTGCACTTTATGTAGTTATATTTTTTGTTAATGATATTAAACATAGACCACTGGTCGAGCAAAATCCGTTTGAAAAGGCTGTGAATGTAATAAAAAACCAGTTGATCATGGTGCTGTGTCTTGGATTGCTGCTATATCTTATCAAGCAGGGACTTTGGGCATCACGTGCTGTGGTCGGCCTCATGTTTATATTTGATATAATCATTGATACTGCTTTTCGCTTTATGTATGGCAGATTTCTTTATAAAAATGCCAGAGAAAAGATCGTAAAACGTAAATATATCCTGGTAACGGATAGAAAGTTTGCGGTATTAGCTGCGCGTCGTATCAATCTTTCAAAGTCACAGTACAGAAAATTTATCGGTATTGTGTATACGGAGGACGAAGTACAGGAAGAACAGGTAGAAGGTATTACTGTGCTTGGACAGCTTAAGAATCTCAGCCGTATAAAAGAGGAGTATCCATTTGACGAAGTTTTGGTTTATCTGCCAGGCAGAGCAAGACGACAGATGGATGAAATGCTGATAAAGAGTTTTGAGCATTTGGGAGTGCCTGTAAACTGGGCTTTCGATTTTATGAATCAGAATGCAGCAGCAGGTCTTATACGTAAGCTTGGTGAGATAGATGTTATATACTGGTCCGGTATGCTTATAAGAAATGCAGTACTTGGAGTTGAGTTTTGCGTTTCTAATATGTCAGAGGCTGTTCTTTATATCCGTGATAATATAAAGGAGCTCAGCGGAAAGTATATCTGCCTTTCTAATGTACATACTACAGTTATGGCGCATGAAGATCCTGATTATTGTGATGTTCAGAACGGAGCTGCGATCGTCTTTCCGGATGGTGCACCTATTGCCAGAATCCTCAGACATAGAGGTTTTTCAAGAGCGGAAAGGGTGGCAGGACCGGATCTGATGCGTGCTATGTTCATATCAGCTATGGATGGTGGTATCTCGATGTATTTTTACGGATCATCAGAAGAAACTATCAGACTTCTTGAGAAGAATATCAGATCAACTTATCCAGGTATTGATATAAGGGGATTTGAGTCTCCACCGTTTCGTCAGCTCACGCCTGAGGAAGATAGAGAGGCTATTGAAAGGATCAATAATTCCGGGGCAGACATAGTTTGGATTGGTCTTGGGGCACCAAAGCAGGAGAAATGGATGCGAGACCATAAAGATGTTATTAAACCACTAATGATAGGAGTAGGAGCAGGTTTTGATTTTCATGCAGGTACGATAAAAAGGGCACCTGAATGGATACAGTCAATAGGAATGGAGTGGCTATACAGACTGTTTCAAGACCCGCGTCGTCTGGTCAGACGATATGTTATAACTAATATCAAGTTTATGTGGTACATGTTTACAAAAAAGTAAATGTTTACAAAAAGTAAAAATTTATAAAAATAAAGCTATAGGGGAAAAAATTTATGCTTTTTCGTACACGTTCCGTAAGGAGATTTGTATTATTCATAATAGACATTATTACACTTATAGTGTCATTCCTTTTATCATGGTATATCAGATTTGACAATATACACAGCTGGTTTACACTTGATCAGTATCATGACTTATTTATCATGATACTTTGTACAGTGTTGCTTTGCTATACGCTGGTATTCCTGTTTTGGGATGGACACAGAATGCCGATCATGAAGCAGGGACCTATATTAAAATTTGTATATGTACTTCAAAATCAGATAATCCTGCTCGGCATGCTGGTGCTTTTCCTTTACCTTGTTCAGCAGAGTTACAATGTATCACGTTATGTTGTGGGTGTAATGTTTGCCATCAATGTATTCTTAAATTATTTTACCAGAAGCATGTATGGTGCATGGATTATCAACGTAGCGGGTGCTGGTATCAATGCTACAAACATCATGCTCATTTCGACAAGCGCAGAGGTTGAAGCGATCATAGATGAGTTTGAAAAAAATAACGATCAGCTTGTCCATATATCATGTATTACAATACTTGATGAAGATATGGTAGGAAAGAAGATCAAGGGAATCCCTGTTGTGGGAACTATTGATAATTACAAGAATACACATAGACAGAATGTCTATGACGAAGTATTCATAAGGATCCCTTATGAGTTTGAGATGAAGCTCAAAAAGATGATCACTGACTTTGAAGATATGGGTGTCACAGTTAACCTGAACGTTGAGATATTTAATATTGATTCACATGTTAAGAAAATAAGACAGTTTGGTGAGTATCAGGTAGTATCATTTGCAGAAGTTGAGCATGATCCGGCATCTCTCCTTGTGAAAAGGATAGTAGATGTGATCGGTGCAGTGGTTGGCCTTATTATTTGTGGAATAGCAACAATAATCGTCGGTCCTATAATAGTTATAACTTCACCGGGACCTATCTTCTTCTCACAGACACGAATTGGAATTAACGGAAGAAGATTTCAGATGTATAAGTTCCGTTCAATGTATGCTGATGCAGAAAAGAGAAAAAAAGAGCTTATGGAGAAAAATGAGATGCAGGGACTCATGTTTAAGATGGAAAATGATCCTCGTATCACACCAATAGGTAGTTTTATCCGTAAGACTTCTATAGACGAGCTTCCTCAGTTTTGGAATGTACTTAAGGGAGATATGTCAATTATAGGTACACGTCCGCCAACGGTAGATGAGTATGAGCAGTATAAGAATTATCATATGAGAAGACTTTCAATAAAACCGGGTATTACAGGAATGTGGCAGGTGTCCGGACGTTCAGATATACAGGATTTTGAAGAAGTCGTAAAGCTTGATCTTAAGTATATAGACAACTGGTCACTATTGCTCGATGTAAAGATTCTTTTCCAGACAGTATGGACAGTAGTGTTTGGTCGTGGAGCCAAATAATTAGTGTTACATTAACTAGACAAAATTGTCATAATATCTTAAAATAATATTTTGATGTTTAATTGAAAGGATATTCGTAATGGGAAATAATAAAGTAGCTTTGATAACTGGAGTAACAGGTCAGGATGGTTCATATCTTTCTGAGTTCCTTTTGGAAAAAGGATATGATGTCCATGGTATTATCCGTCGTTCAAGTGTTGATTTCAGAGAGCGTATAGCTCACCTTGAGGACAATCCACGTTTCCATCTTCATTATGGTGACCTTAATGATTCACTTAGCCTTATCAAGGTGATCTCACAGTGCAGACCGGATGAAATATATAATCTTGCTGCACAGAGCCATGTTCAGGTTAGTTTTGATTCTCCGGAGTATACAGAGAATGTTGATGCGGGCGGAGTTTTGAGAGTACTTGAGGCAGTTCGTATTGCAGGACTTGCAGATACATGCCACATTTACCAGGCATCTACAAGTGAGCTTTACGGCAAGGTTGAAGAAGTTCCTCAGAATGAAAATACTCCATTCCACCCATATAGCCCATATGCGGTAGCAAAGCTCTATGGCTACTGGATAGTTCGTGAATATAGAGAAGCATACAATATGTACTGCTGTTCAGGTATCCTTTTTAATCATGAGTCAGAGAGAAGAGGAGAAACTTTTGTTACAAGAAAGATTTCTCTTGCTGCTGCACGTATCAAGCAGGGTAAGCAGAAGAAACTCTATCTTGGTAATCTTTCATCTCTTAGAGACTGGGGTTACGCAAAGGACTATGTAGAGTGCATGTGGCTTATTCTTCAGCAGGAGAAGCCTGAAGATTTCGTAATTGCTACAGGTGAGCAGCATAGTGTACGTGATTTCTGCAAGCTTGCGTTCTACTATGCAGGCATTGAGCTTGAGTTTAAGGGCGAAGGCATAGACGAAAAGGGATATGATAAGGCAACAGGAGAAGTTCTCGTTGAGGTAAGTCCTGATTTCTATAGACCTACTGATGTTGTAAACCTTTGGGGTGATCCGACTAAGGCAAAGACAAAGCTTAACTGGAATCCTCAGAAGACCTCTTTCGAAGAGCTTGTAAAGCTTATGGTTGAAAGCGACATGAAGAAGGTTGCAAAAGAGCGTGCTGAAGAATATGTAGATCTCTATAAGGTAGAGGCTCTCGAGAAGGGATTGGTTAAATAATAGTATGAATATCATATTGCTGTCCGGAGGCTCTGGAAAGAGACTCTGGCCCCTCTCTAACGATGTCAGATCTAAGCAGTTTATAAAGTTTTTTAAGAAAGAGGATGGATCATATGAGTCAATGGTTCAGAGAATGCTTGCTGGCATTAAACGAGTTGATACTGACTCAAGTGTGACCATTGCAACATCAAAGACACAGGTTGCATCGATTGTCAACCAGCTTGGTGATGACGTAGGTATATCTGTTGAGCCATGCAGACGTGATACATTTCCGGCTATTGCTCTTGCTACAGCTTATTTACATGATGTTATGGGTGTTGCGGAGGATGAGAGCGTTGTTGTATGTCCTGTAGATCCTTATGTTGATGATAAGTATTTTGAGGCGCTTAAAGTACTTGGTGATCTGGCAGCTACTGGCAAGGCGAATCTTTCGCTTTTAGGAATTGAGCCTACATATCCTTCTGAGAAATATGGTTATATCATTCCGGAGTCAAAG
Source organism: Lachnospiraceae bacterium MA2020 (assembly GCA_000746015.1). Classification (GTDB taxonomy): domain Bacteria; phylum Bacillota; class Clostridia; order Lachnospirales; family Lachnospiraceae; genus NK4A144. The sequence goes on from JQKK01000004.1 coordinate 29,425, forward strand.
GATGATGTAAGTCTTGTAAAGACATTCAAGGAGAAACCGGATCAGAAAACTGCTGAAGCATATATTGCTGAAGGAGCACTCTGGAACGGTGGTGTATTTGCATATAAGCTTTCATATGTTCTTGATCGCGCTCATGAGCTTATTGATTTCAACAATTATTATGATCTTTTCAAAAAGTATGACACATTAGAGAAGATAAGCTTTGACTATGCAGTTGTTGAGAAAGAGTCAAGTATCGCTGTTCAGCGTTTTGCAGGTGAATGGAAAGATCTTGGTACCTGGAATACTCTTACAGAAGCTGTAGAAGATAGTGTCATTGGTAAGGGAATCCTTAGTGATGACTGTCAGAATGTTAATATAGTCAATGAGCAGAATGTTCCGGTGCTTGCTATGGGACTTAAGGATATAGTTATTTCAGCAAGTGCTCAGGGTATTCTTGTATCGGATAAGCAGGCATCAAGTTATATTAAGCCTTATGTAGATGCAATGGATGAAAAGATCATGTTTGCTGAAAAGTCATGGGGCAGCTTCAGGATACTTGATGTTGAAGATGATAATCTTACAATTAAAGTAACCTTGAGACCTGGACATCACATGAACTATCATAGTCATGCTCATCGTGACGAGGTTTGGACAGTTGTATCAGGTACTGGTCGTGTAATAATTAATGATGCTACCAGAAATATCAAGGTGGGTGATGTTGTCACTATGCCGGCAGGCACTAAGCACACCGTGATAGCTGATACAGAGATACAGATCATTGAGGTTCAGACAGGGCAGGATATAAGCGAAGAGGACAAGAGCTTATACGAATTAGACTTATTTAATTAAATATGATAGTTTTTAGGACAGTGCGATCAAACGCACTGTCCTTTTTTTAATACATATAATTGTGTACAACAGAAAATACTTAAAAAAACATAAACAAAGTATAATCAATTCAAATGATGTTATATAATAGTATAAACATATTATATATGTATTCGATTCTTATGAGGAGGAATGAATATGGCAAAAAAAGGTGCCCCGGAGGGTGGCAAGGATAAGAAACTTAAAAAAAGCATAGGTGCAGTATTACTTTCTGTATTACTCCCGGTTACGGCAGTTGCAATAGTCTTCATTATTGTATTTTTGACCACGCAGGCAAGAGCTACAATAGAAAAAGTATCTAAGGCTGATCTTGAAGACGAAACAAATGCCAACGCATATATTTTAAGTGAAGAACTGCTTAAGGTTGTAGATAGGGCAGAAGAGCTTGCATGTACCATAGATAATGTTGAGTTTAAGGATATGGATGAACTTCAGAAGTATCTTGAACACTCGCAGAATATCGCTAACATGGCGAGTGGTGGTCTGTACGTGGGCTTTGAAGATAATACATATACTTTCTCTGATGGACATAGGCAGGATGACAATGGCTGGGTCGCAACAGAAAGAGACTGGTATAAGTCAGGTCTTGGCTTTTCAAAGATGACAGCTACAGAGCCTTATATTGATGCAACTACAAACAAACTTTGCGTAACTTTCTGTCGTAAGGTAACAACGCCTAGTGGAAAGACAGGTGTTGCAGCGATAGATATTTATCTTGATGAGCTTTCTAAATCTGTGACTGAGCTTGCACCTCTTGGTACAGGGCGTTCTGCGGTCTTTACTGATAAGACAATAGTTTCATATTATAAGAGTGAGCTTATAGGTCAGACTATGGAGTCATGCGGTGACGATTATGTTACGAGACTTAAGACTTTTGTTGATTCGGGGAGCTCTGATGTTGTAACTATTAAAAATAATAACGGCCGGGATAATTATGTGTGCTTTAAGCCAATCCCTGGAACAAATTGGGTTATTTTATCATCAATTTCCAAAGATGATGTGCTTAAAGATCTTCATAGATTCCAAAATATCAGTTACGTGATCATGCTTGTCACAATTATACTTATAGGTATTATAATCCTGATAGCAATCAAAAAGATCATCACTAAGCCAGTTAAGTATCTGTATGAGAATATTACCAAGATATCGGATGGTGACTTTACTACGGAGCTTGAAGCAGGTAAAGGTGATGAGATCGGTCTTATCCAGGATGGCATGCGTGAATATGTCAAGATCATGAGAAAGACTATCAACGAGATTCAGGATACTGCACAGACACTTCTTGCAGAGTCTGAATCAAGCCAGAGTGCAGCTAACGAGATGTCAGCGGAAGCCAAAGAGCAGGCTGATAATATGCAGCAGATAAGAGAGGCTATGGACGGCATGACAAGTGCAGTTACGGAGCTTGCCAATAATGCAACCGAGCTTGCAGGAGCCGTGAGCGATCTGACAGATAAGGGCAATGTGACAAATGGAACAATGGCAGAGCTTATCAAAGCTGCCGATTCCGGGCAGAAAGACATGGTTGCTGTCCAGACTAATATGGACAAGATCGTTGTTTCAATGAATGATATGAACAGTGTTGTTGTATCAGTAGGAGAGTCAGCTCAGAAGATAAACGGCATCATCGATATGATCAATTCTATAGCGGAGCAGACAAACCTTCTTTCTCTTAATGCATCTATCGAGGCAGCACGCGCAGGAGAGGCCGGCAGAGGTTTCGCAGTAGTAGCAGGAGAGATTGCAAAGCTTGCTACGGACAGTGGTGATGCTACACAGGAAATAGCAGGTATAATTAAGGATATTACAGATCAGATAGATGCTCTTTCGGCTAAGTCTAAGAAAAATACAGATGCTATCAATCAGAGCAGTGAAGCTGTGACGACAGCAGGCGGTACCTTTGAGAGTATTTTTAATGAACTTAACGGTGCCGGTGTGACTATGAGAGAGATGATAAAAATGATGTCAGATGTCGATGGTATAGCTTCGTCGGTCGCTGCAATTTCTGAACAGCAGTCAGCAAGCTCAGAGCAGGTTACAGCGACAGTAGAGCAGCTTGCGGAGAGTGCCCAGAATATTGCTTCTAAGAGCAGTGATGTAGATCACTCTGCAGGAACAGTATCGGAGTCTGCTACTTCTATAAGTGAATCACTTAGTATCTTTAAGATCTAAGAAAAGTAAAAGCCGCATTACGAGTCGTGATGCGGCTTTTAAGCTGGTTTTTAGTGAATTTAAAAAGTGAAACGAGCGGACTGGAGGATCCGCTCGTTTCTTAAGGAGAGTATTTTGTTGGCTTTTGCAAACCAACAGAAGGGGAAAATATCTATAAGCTACTTGTAAGCTTAATTGGTGTCGCGAACTTTTTTGTTTCGTTCCGACAAGATTATCTTACCAATGAAATGTGGATAACACATGAACGTGAAATAAAATAAAAATAAAAACCGTAAAAAATGATTAAACGGCATGGCCCCAAAATCCAGGAACCATGCCGCTTTGAGCACTTAATGATTTCTTAATTATTCTTAAGAAAATATGAAGTATACAGGATGCACGTTTAATTAGGCCATTTCCTTTAATACTGTCATGATGTCATCAAGATAGTCTTTGTCGAAACTCTCGATAGTGCCGTCATCTGCCATAGCTGCAACATCGGACATGATAGGAAGCTGACCAAGGATCTTAAGACCATACTTATCAGCTGTATCCTGAAGATGGCTCTTACCAAATATCTCGAGCTTTTTGCCACAGTCAGGACACTCAATATAGCTCATGTTCTCAATGATACCAAGTACAGGTATATTCATCTGCTCAGCCATCTTTACAGCTTTGCCAACGATCATTGATACAAGATCCTGAGGGCTTGTAACGACAATGATACCATCAACAGGAAGTGACTGGAATGTTGTGAGAAGAACATCGCCTGTTCCCGGAGGCATATCTACAAACATAAAGTCAACTTCGCCCCATACGACTTCCTGCCAGAACTGCTCAACAACGGAACCAAGGATAGGACCTCTCCATGCTACAGGATCAGACTCGTTGTCGAGGATAAGATTAACTGACATTGTCTTGATGCCGGTCTCTGTCTCAACTGGAAGCATTCCGTCCTCTGTGCCGTAAGCTTTTTCTTTAAGACCAAACATATGAGGAATAGAAGGACCTGTGATATCAGCGTCAAGTATTGCTGTATTGTAACCCATACGGTTAGCGCTGATTGCGCTGAGGGCTGTTACAAGGGACTTACCAACGCCACCCTTGCCGGAAACAACTCCGATAACCTTCTTTATGTTGCTCTTTGCATTTTGTGGTTTGATCATGCTCTTTGGATCACGCTGTGAGCATGAGGCACCACAAGTAGAACAATTGCTTGTGCAAGATTCACTCATTTCAAATTTCTCCATTCATTCTAATAATATGCTGCAAATGTATTAGATTTTATACTACTAACTTTTTGCCCTAACAGTATACCACAAATCAATTATTTATGATATATTATTAAATATATAAATGATTTTGGGTATTGGGTAAAATGTATTAAATGACTAAGATTTTGTGGGGTTATTAGTCAGGAAGCCGTATCTGTGGAAAGTCAAATTTTTACAGATACAGGACGTCTTTTTAATAGGGGGTATTGGTAGATGATAGTAAACAGTCTTACACCTGAGCAGGTGGACATTCTGGGTGAAGTTGCAAATATCAGTATGGGCAATTCTGCAACATCTCTTTCGGCAATGTTAAATCATAAAGTTGATATAACCACGCCAAACTTGAGTATCATCAAGCGCAGCGCGGTTCTCGATGATTATTCTAAGACTTGTATATTTGTTCAGATACATTATATTAAAGGACTTTCGGGTAATAATGTACTTATTCTTCAGGAAGATGATGTAAAGATCATGACCGATCTGATGATGGGCGGTCCGGGAAATGTGATGGAAGGAGAGCTTTCGGAGCTTCATCTTTCAGCAGCTGCTGAAGCTATGAATCAGATGATGGGCTCAGCAGCCACATCACTTTCTTCTTTACTTAATATAGCTACCGATATCAGTACACCTCAGGTTGACACTATTGATGTAGAAAGTGTAAAGATATTTGAAAAAATGTTTGAAACAGGAAGCGATTTCTTTGTAAAGATCGCTTTCCGTATGACAGTAGGCGATCTGATAGACTCCACAATGGTACAGCTTTACCCTATGAATTTTGCTTTAGAGATGATTGATAAATTCCGTAAGGCCGGAGGATTGGAGTAACTTTTTAGAATGATATTGTTTTTTAAACCGGTGCTTACCCATAATATTTGGGGTGGCACAAAGCTGCGGGATATTTGGAAGTATGATATTGATGGTAATGATATCGGAGAATGTTGGGGGATAGCAGCTCATGCTCACGGAGATGTGGTAGTTTCCGAGGGGAAATATGCAGGAAAGCATTTATCAGAGCTCTGGAGAGATTATCCGGAGCTCTTTTATGCGCAGGGATATCAAAATTCTGACAGATTTCCATTATTAGTTAAAATTATCGCAGCTGATAAAGATCTCAGTATCCAGGTTCATCCTGATGATGAATATGCAAGAGAGCATGAGAATGGTTCTTTAGGGAAAACTGAGTGTTGGTATATACTTGACTGTGAAGAAGATTCAAAGCTTGTTGTCGGGCACAATGCAAAGACAAAAGAAGAGCTTGACAGCATGATAGATGATAAACGATGGAATGAGTTTATACGTGAGATACCAATACATAAGGGTGATTTTATAAGTATTCTTCCGGGCACAGTACATGCCATAAAGGGTGGTATTACATTAATTGAAGTACAGCAGAATAGTGATATCACTTACAGGGTATATGATTATGACAGGCTCAGCAATGGTAAGCCGCGTGATCTTCATATCAGGCAGAGCAAGGATGTGATAACTGTACCGGCATTGGCGCCCGCGGATTCGCTTATGCATGACGATGACAGTGCTGAAATACTTGAGCTGCTCAAATGCAAGTATTTTGACGTTTGGCGCATAAAGGTGGATGGTGAATATCGAGGCAGGCAGGACCATCCATTTACACTTATGACGGTTTTTGATGGTGAAGGTACTATCGACGGACATAAAATACATAGGGGAAGTCATTTCCTGCTCACTGCTGATGTAAATGAGTACTGTATAAAGGGAAATCTTAAGATAATAGCATCTGGAGTGCCGGTTAGATAAAACGAGCAGCACGGATAAAAAAAGAAAAGCACCACTGTTATAACAGCGGTGCTTGATCGGAGTGACGTGATTCGAACACGCGGCCTCTACCTCCCTAAGATAGCGCTCTAGCCAAACTGAGCCACACCCCGACAACATATGATATGATAAATGGTATCACGGCATTTGTCAATACAGTTTTATCGACTTTGTAGTTTGATACGAGGGGGCTTATGCCTAAGATGAATAAAGACAGGCTGTACTTTGTCTCAAGCATTATTGTCTGTACAGCCATAAATGTTCTATTTTCATATATAGTGATTAGTTGTGGTCTGCCACTGTATCTTGATACTATAGGGATTTTTTTGATGACTTTTTTAGGTGGTTTCTTCCCGGGGATTATTACAGCGGTTACTACAAATCTATTGTGCGGATTTTTCAATCCGTACTCTATGTACTATGCTTTTATTGGAGTAATGATGGCATTATGTACATCTATTTTTTCAAAAGACGAAAGATATAAGAAAAAAGTAAATATTGTCTGGCTGGCTCTGGCATCGGCATTTATAAGTGGTATTATCGGAGTAGTACTGCAGTGGATCCTTATAGGTAAGTCTCAGTTTGATTATGTATCAGATATTGCATTGATGCTGGCGGGAAACAATAATTATAAGTTTTTTGGATATTCTCTACTTTTATCTATTCTCATAAATATTGTAGATAAGGGCTTTAGTATTGCGATAGCTGTCGCATTATTAAGACTTGTACCTGATAAAGTACGGGTGATGATCAAAAATAGTGGATATAAACAGAGGCCGCTTACTAAAGAAGAACTCGCCGGGATAAATGTTAAAGACGGTGGAACATCTCTCAGGGTAAGAATGACAGTTATGCTCGTAGGTATTGTTCTTGCACTGACTATCATACTCAGTATGGTGAGCATTAGAATAGTGTATGAGGATGCTGCCGGGTTTATAGATAGTTCATTTGGAGATTATCATAAATTTATAATAGACTATAGTATTAAGCTGATGCTTGTTTTCTCAGGCTTTTTTGTATTGATCCTGACGTATGGCCTATGGATATTTGACAATACGCTCCTATATCCTATAGTCAGTCTAAAAAAAGGTATCGATGACTTTATGGAAGGCATGGATGATCAGGAAAAGCTTGATGAAAGTGTGAGAAGTCTGCAAAAGCTTGATATACGAACTAATGATGAAGTTGAAAGACTATACAAGCTTGTTTGTGAGATGACTGTGGGAACGACAGAGCAGATGAGAAGCATCAGAATGCTTGCAAGATCAAATGTCAAGATGCAGGCAGGTCTGATAATCACTATGGCTGATATCGTGGAAAACAGGAATTTTGAAGCGAAATCTCATATACAGAGGATAGCGGCTTATGTGAGACTTATCATGTATGGGCTGAAACGAAAAGGATATTATGCGGAAAAGCTGACGGACAAGTTTATGAATGACGTCGAGATATCAGCGCCGCTTTATGATATCGGTAAGATCAATGTACCGGATGCTATCCTTAAAAAGCCGGGAAAACTTACGGACGATGAATTTGAACAGATCAAGCTTCATACGACTGCTGGTCAGAAAATACTTGAAAATGCCATAAGTACTATGGAAGGTGAAAACTACCTTAAGGAAGCGAGAAACATGGTTGCATATCATCATGAAAGATGGGATGGCACAGGCTATCCGGAAGGACTGCATGGTCAGGTCATACCTCTTTCAGCAAGGATCATGGCAGTGGCAGATGTGTTTGACGCTCTGACTTCGGAAAGAGTCTATAAAAAAGCATATCCTATAGAAAAAGCTATAGAAATTATGAATGAGGGTGCAGGAAGTCAGTTTGATCCAAAATGTGTGGAAGTATTTATGGATCAGATCGCAGATGTGAAAAAGATAATGAAGAAGTACCAGTAGTTTTATAAGTAATGGGGGACACCTGGTATGGAAGGTAAGTTAAGGATAAAAATAAGTATAGCATCTATATTGCTTGTCATAAATGTAGTTGCAAATACTGTATGTGCTCATGCTCATCAGGAGGAAGAACGTGCTATTGCGGCTCGTATGTCAGGATCTGCATATATGGCGGTTTTATACAATGCAAGTAATGGACTGCCTACATCTGAGGCAAATTGTGTACTTGGCGCTTCTGATGGTTACGTATGGATCGGCGGATACAGCGGCATCATAAGATATGATGGTACGAAATTTGAAAGAATGCCTTCGGAGACAGGGTTGTTAAACGGCAGAGTGTTGTTTGAGGACAGCATCGGCAGGATATGGGTTGGAACTAATGATAATGGAGTAATAGTTATGGATAGCAATGAATTTAACTATTATTCCAAGGGAGAAGATCTTGCCTCTAACTCAGTACGCTCTTTTGCAGAAGATGCAAATGGAAATGTATATATAGGCTCTACCGCAGGAATTTCGTATGTTGATGACAGGATGGAGATCCATCTTGTCGATGACAGCAGGATAAACAATGAGAGGATTTTGCGGCTTGTTTCCGATAAGAGTGGGAATGTTTTCGGTCAGACAAAAGCCGGAGCCATTTTTTCAATAGAAAATGGGAAAATTACCAGATACTACGAAAGCAGAGATCTTAATATAAAAAAGATAACAACGATCCTGGCTGATCCTGATGAAGAGGGAAAAATCTATATAGGTACAGAAGGAGAGTATATATATCACGGAAATTTCGGTGATAAGGCCGATAAGATGACAGCAATAAAGATCAGCCCTATCAGTAATGTACATTGGATGTCTTGTGAATTTGGCCGGATATGGATCGCATCGGAGTCACTTGTGGGATATCTCGATGAAGATCATCATATGAGGACGGTTACACATCTCCCAATGAATACTTCTATTGAAATGATGACCTCAGATTATCAGGGGAATATGTGGTTTGCATCATCAAGACAGGGTGTAATGAAGATAGTAGCAAACCAGTTTGAGAATTGTACGCGAAATGCCGGGCTTGAAGATCAGGTCATAAATTCTGTCCTCATGAAAAGTGGTGAGTTGTATGTGGGAACAGAGAATGGTCTTAAGATTATTGGAAGAAATCACCATAATATCGAGACTAAACTCACCAATTATATAGGCAATACCAGAATACGCTGCATTATGGATGACAGATATGGAAATATATGGATCTCAACCTTTTCTGATAAACATGGTCTTATGTGTATCGGTAGAGACGGAACAATTAAAGAGTATACTGTTCGTTCAGGAATGCCAACTAATGAGATACGTTGTACTTATGAAGCTAAAGACGGCTCTATCATAGTAGGTACAAATTCCGGAATAGCCGTCATTAAAAATGGTGAGATAGTAAGGACGATAAAAAATTCAGATGGATTGAGTAATCCGGTGATATTGACTATATGCGAGGACGAAAATGGAGTAATATATGCCGGTTCGGATGGAAATGGTATATATCAGATAGAAGGTAAGGCAGTAAAAAGTCGCTTTGGAGATAAGGAGCTTACAAGTGATGTCATACTTAAGATAAAAAAGGATGAAAACAGGGATCTGTACTGGATCATTACATCTAACTCTATTGAGTATATGAAAGATGGGAAAGTAGTAAATGTTTCATCATTTCCATATAATAATAACTTTGACATTTTTCCTGATGATAATAACAGTCTTTGGGTACTGTCATCACAAGGCGTGTATTGGACTGAGGCAGATGAAATGATCGAGGACAGAGTCGAAAGATATTGTCTGTATACGCTTTCAAATGGCCTCACAAGCATACCTGTTGCTCATAGCTTTAGCCAGCTTGATAAATATGGAAATTTATATATAGCTGGTGACAGTGGTGTATCAAAGATCAATGTCCTAAAGTATTACAATGAAAAGGTATTTGTAAAAACGGATATAAATTATATACTGTGCGATGATATTGAAATAACACCAGATGAAAATGGTACTTACGTGCTGCCTGGAGAGTGTGAGCGTATTAGTATAGCACCGGCGGTATTTGATTATTCCATGTATAATCCTACGGTAAATGTATATTTGGAGGGGGCAGGCGACAAGGGAATAAAAGCAGATAAAGATAAGCTTATACCTCTTGAGTATACCGAGCTTAGATATGGGGATTATATTCTTCATATTCAGATAATAGACAGATATACAAATGATGTTTTGTCAGATACAACAGCAAAAATCAAAAAGCAGCCGCGTCTTTTTGAACATATAGTTGTACGCATTCTGCTGGTAGCATTGCTTGCTGCGCTTGTAGGAATCATAGTGTGGCGTGTCATGACAGGCACAATTATACGAAGGCAGTATGAAGAGATACGAGAGGCAAAAGATGAGGCAGAGAGGGCAAATCTCGCAAAGTCGAGATTCCTTGCCAACATGTCACATGAAATAAGGACACCTATAAACACGATATTAGGAATGGATGAGATGATCCTCCGGGAATATGCAGCGGGTGTACCAAAAAATTATTTCCTTTCGATAATGAGCTATGCTACGGATATACGCAGCGCGACTGAATCACTTTTAAACCTTATCAATGATCTTCTTGATATTTCAAAGATCGAGTCAGGCAAAATGCATCTTGTAGAGCAGGAGTATGGAGTAGAGGAGATGCTTCGGTCTGTTATCACTATGATAAGGGTAAGAAGTGAAGCAAAGAAACTGTATTTCAATGTTGATATAGATGGAAATATTCCAAAGAAATTATATGGTGATAATGGAAAGATAAAGCAGATAATACTGAATCTTTTAACAAATGCTGTGAAATATACAGATGATGGTGGCTTTACATTAAAGGCTTCAGTCATTGAAAAGACAGATCTATCGTGCATGCTTCGTTTTTCTGTAAAGGATACAGGCATCGGAGTAAAAAGTGAGGATCTGGACAAGCTGTTTAATGCATACGAAAGACTCGATGAGGTCAAAAACAGTGGAATTCAGGGTACTGGTCTTGGACTTGATATTTCGAGACAGTTTGCTGAGCTCATGAAGGGAAATCTCTGGTGTGAAAGTGAGTATGGCAAAGGTAGTGAGTTTATTTTGACTATATCTCAAAAAATAGTTTGTGAAGAGATAATAGGCGTTTTTAATGAAGAAACAGATGATATTTCAAGGGGAATGTATATGCCTAAATTTGTTGCGCCTGATGCAGAAATACTTGTAGTCGACGATAATCCTATGAATCTTGCAGTTATAAAGGGACTTCTGAAACCGACAAAAGTATTTATAACCACGGCTGAGAGCGGGGAAGAATGTCTTGAAAAGCTAAAAACTGGAAGCTTCAATGTAGTACTGCTTGATCATATGATGCCTGGAATGGATGGCATCGAAACACTTGCAAAGATACGCGAGAAGTATCCGGATCTGCCGGTGTATGCGTTGACTGCTAACGGTACTTCCGGAGATGAATTTTATATATCAAAGGGATTTAATGGCTATCTTGCAAAACCTATTGACTGCGTACAGGTGGAGCAGGCAATCATGCGACATCTGCCGGAGGAGATGATGCTGAAACCGGAGGAAGAAGCACCTCAGGAAGCTACTGAATTAAGTGAAGAAATGATGTGGCTATATGAAGTTGAGGGAATATTAGTTGATGATGGTTTAAAGAATTCTGGTGGCGCTGCATCTTATGCTTTTTCATTAAATCTGTTTTGGGATACTATCGACGATAACTCTCATATAATTGAAACAGCTTATCGCGATGGAGATATCAGGCTTTATACAGTCAAGGTACATGCTTTGAAAAGCTCTGCACGTATAATAGGTGCTATGGCGCTGGCTGATCTGTGTCAGGAGCTTGAGGACGCAGGAAACAGAAATGATACTGAGTTTATTGCGGCAAAGACCGGAAAACTTCTTTCAGATTATAGGGGATTTAAGGAAAAGCTTGAAAGGATCAGCGGTAAAGGACCTGAGTCCGAGTATAAGAGTGACAAACCAATGATCTCAGCAGAAGAGCTTGAGGATGCATATGCAGCACTCAGGGAAATCGTTCCTCAGATGGACTATGATTCTGTCGAAATGATACTGGAGCAGCTAAATGACTATAAGCTGCCGCCAGAGGACGATGAAAAGATATCTAAGGTTGGAAAATACCTCAAGATGCTGGATTGGGAATCAATGGAAGAATTGATAAACTAATTATTTTAGAACGATACTATTGGAGGAGGCGATGATATGTCAGAGCAGCGTGTAATATTATTGGGAGAGAAGCAGACATTTCTGATAAGAGCACTAATAAAGAAGATAAAGGACTCAAATGTAGAGTGTGATTTTGTGACCTGGACTATTGATAATATCAATAAAAACTGGGATAATACAGCACTGGTCATCCTTTATATGGATGAGGGAGTCAGACCGCATGAGGATGTTGTTCACTTTCTTGTAGACAAAATGGATGAAACAGGAAATATGATGATGATAGTCGGAGAAAAGGGAGATGCAACTATTGTTAAAAACCATATTCCTTCGGATCTGATATATAAAACATGCTACAGACCGGTCAATAATGATGAATTTACAGAGACAGTATGCGACTTTATGCAGAAGGTTGAGCTTGGAGAATTCAAGAAAAGCATCCTTGTCGTGGATGATGACACAAATTATCTTGGAATCGTAAGAGAGTGGCTAAAGGAAGACTACAAGGTTTCAATGGCAAATTCGGGGTTGCAGGCGATCAAATGGCTTGGTAAAAATAAGGCAGATCTGATACTTTTAGACCATGAAATGCCTGTAACAAGTGGACCTAAGGTGCTTGAGATGCTGAGAAGTGATCCGGAAACGGCGGATATTCCCGTAATATTCCTTACAGGAAAAAGTGACAAAGAAAGCGTAATGTCTGTAATTGCTCTTAAACCAGAGGGATATTTCCTTAAGACAATAAAGAAAGATGAATTGTTGGAAAACTTAAATGATTTCTTTATAAAAAGAAAGGTATAGAGATGTTTGCATTTCTTCGGACGTACCAGCTTGATATAATGCTTGCGCTGTCAAGTATTTGTCTGATTATTTTCTTTTTTACATTTATAGCAAAGACGATCCCTGTTACCAGAAAGGTGATCCTTATGGTGATGGAGATGAGTGCGGCTATTTGGCTGCTGGCAGATAGGGCAGCATATGCATCACGTGGTGTGATCGGACCAAAAGGCTACTGGCCTACAAGGATAAGCAATTTTATAGTTTTTACGATGGTCTTGGTCGTACTCTTTTGTGTCAACAAATACATTCAGGACGTTTTCAAAAATGAAGGCAAAATGGAAGCGATATCTGTTGGACTAAAGATTGCGGATATAATTGGTATAATCGCTATATGTATGGTTATAATCTCGCAGTTCACGGGGTTATATTATGTTTTTGATGAGTATAACAATTATCACAGGACAAAATGGTACTTTGTCAGCTTTATTTTTCCATATACCATATTTTTCATACAGCTTTTTGAGCTTATAAGACTTGGTAAAAAAATAAAGAGTAGAATAGTCATATCCCTTTTGGCTTTTGATATTGTATGCATTGTTTCTTCGCTTATACAGTATTTTGTTTACGGCATATCACTGGTTGATATGGCGGCTGTTGCAATGGTGATCGATATATATGTGTTTGCCTATATTGATATGAATGAGCGTATCGAGCATGCAAACAGGATAGAGATAGATAACTTGCGGGGAGAGCAGGAGAGTATGAGGAGGCTCTTTGAGCAGACAGCTAAGGCTTTGGCTACAGCAATCGATGCAAAGGATAAGTATACTCAGGGCCATTCTCTCAGGGTGGCAGAATATGCTAAAGAGATCGCGCATAAGGCAGGACTGAATGAAAAAGGATGTGATGAGGTATACTACGCAGCGCTTCTGCATGATGTAGGAAAGATCGGTATCGATGATGAAATAATTAAAAAGGATGACAGTTTATCAGCTGAAGAATATGAGATAATAAAAAATCATTCGAATATAGGTGGTCAGATACTTTCATCTATCAGAGAGTTTCCGTTTTTAAGCATAGGCGCAAAGTATCATCATGAAAGATATGATGGAAGCGGATATCCGGAAGGACTGTCAGGTGAAAAAATCCCGGAGATCGCAAGGATAGTGGCTGTTGCAGATACTTATGATGCTATGACATCACGCAGGAGCTATCGAGCACCACTTCCGCAGAGTACTGTAAGAGAAGAAATTGTCAAGGGCGGTGGAACTCAGTTTGATTCCAGATTTTCGGATATTATGGTAGACATGATAGATCATGATACTGAATATGTGATGAAAGAGAAGGAAGAAACTGATGTAGACAGCGTTGACTTAAATCTTGTAACAATTAAAGAGATGCATTTTGATGAGTATAAAGAGAAAGTATCAGACGGACTTCAGCTTACGAGGAATAAATTAAAGATAAGCTTTAGTGCCCGGGCGGATGATGAAGAAAATGCAAAGTATTCAATTCCAGCAATAATTCTTTTTGATTCTTATGATGGCTGCGTGCATCAGGATGAAAGAAGTATAAATATTGTTAATTACTGTGAATATGGAGAAATATGGCTTGATGGTCATGTTATAGATAATGCAACACGCAACATGAAAACAAATGTGACTGTAAAGAATGAGAAGGGTGAGAATAGCGGCGCTATAAGGTATGACATAGAGGCTGTCAAGTATAGAGATCATGTGAGGATACTGATCGATAATGACTATAAGCAGATCGAAGTGATCGCAGCTCTTCCGGATGCAGCCAGATTTGTCTATGTTGCGGTAAGCGGAGAGCATTGCAGTATTAAGGATATTGAAGTAGAAGAGAGCTCGGAGACTATCGGAGAGGACTATATACCAAGGATAGCAGATGAATTGAATTATATAAGCCGTATCGAAGGTGATATCCCAAATGTCCAGATCGACGGGAACAGGACACAGGCGTCGAGAGCATTTCCGGTTGTTGATGGCATGAGGATCTGCTTTCATACCATGAGTCTTCCGATGGCAAATCTGATATGGCATTGTCCGTATATAGTGCTGTTTTCATCTGATGATGGTACTATGCAGGGCGATAATTTTAAGGAGTGTGCATGTATAAGGCTTGATGGAGAAGATGCCACGCGGGATGATACGGCAGAAAACCAGCTTACAGTGAAGCGCTGAGACGCATTTGATGGTTGGAATACATGGAAAAGCATAAATAAGAAAGGCTATGAATGTGAGGTGACCTTAACGAGAAAACGGGATAAGGTCATAATGACTACCGATAATGCAGGAATATCGATTAAAAATGTGACAGCAATCGCAAATGGGATTAAAGATGTTTATGTGGCGCTGACAGGAGATGAGTGTGCATTGACGGATATAAGAGTATTACTTTAGGGATTATTTTATAATTTTATGATTGACTTTTTTTAATGGAAGGTGTATTATCACTTTAAATCATTAAAGAACACAAAACCAGTGACGAAGAGTAGTAGCTATCATATGTCTGTCACAGAGAGCTGCAGAGTGGTGTGACTGCGGTACAGATTTTGACAGTGAATGGACTTCGGAGGGCGAGCTGAAAGGAAACGAGTAGGTGAGACGGCTGTTCCCCGTTACAGGAAAACACGTATGATGGTACGTGGCTGAGTGGGCATCATAGATGTCAATAAGGGTGGTACCGCAGGAGATTTTTGATCATTCAGGCTCTTGTCCCTTTTCAGTAGAAATACTGGATTGTGGATAAGGGTCTTTTTTGTTTCCACAATTCAGGCAACTAATCCAATGTGCTTTTGAAAGGAGCCGGAACTATGAAAAAAACAATCGTAACAAAGCTTATCGCAATCGCAGTAACAGTTTCAATGACAATAGCAATGAGTGGATGTGGAAACACTGCAAGTGAATCATCTGCCAAGTCAGCATCTAACGCAGCATCAACAGCAGCTTCATCAGAGGATGCAAAGACAATAGGTGTAGTACAGTTTACTACAGTTCCATCACTTGATAATTGTTATGAAGGCTTTGTAAAGGGACTTGCAGCAGAGGGATATGTTGAAGGCGAAAATCTTACTATAGATTTCCAAAATGCTAACGCGGATGTATCAATTGCCGATACTGAGGCGCAGACAATGGCACAGAAGAAGTATGATCTTGTTGGAGCAATTGCAACTCCTGCAGCTATGAGTGCATATGGCGCATGTAAGGCAAATAATATTCCGGTAGTATTTACAGCAGTAAGTGATCCGGTATCAGCTCAGCTTGTAGAGAGTCTTGAAAAGTCAGGCACGATCTGCGCAGGAAGCTCAGATCAGCTCCCGATAGAGGCACAGCTTCAGCTTATCAGAGCATTTTTGCCGGAGGCCAAGAAAATCGGTATCCTTTATACAACATCAGAGCCTAACTCTATTACTGATCTTGGTATAATCGAGGAGCTTGCTCCAAAGTATGATTTTGAGATTGTTTCACAGGGTGTTACAAATTCAAGCGAAGTTGCAAGCGGAGCAGAGGCACTGGTAGCAAAAGGTGTTGACTGTTTTGACAATTTCACAGATAATAACGTAGTAAATAACTTGCCATCAGTACTCCAGGCAGCTACAAAGGCAGGTATACCGGTATTTGGTTCTGAGGAAGGACAGGTATATGACGGATGTCTTGGCTCTATATCTATCGACTATGTGGCATTAGGTGAGGAGACAGGTAAGATTGCAGGCAAGATCTTAAAGGGCGAGCTTACACCTGAAGAGTCAGCAATATATACAGCAAGCGAGGGTACTCCTTTCATCAATACAGATGTTGCTGAGAGCCTCGGACTTGAGATCCCATCTGATTATGCAGACGGTACAATGGTAAAGACAGGAGAGAATAAGTAATAATGGACGTTTTACTTGGGCTTTTGCAGGTAGTACTGCGTGAGGGTTTTATCTACGGTATCATGGCAATGGGTGTATATATCACCTATAAAGTATTGAATTTTGCGGATCTGTCGGTTGACGGTTCGTTTCCACTTGGGTGCTGCATGGCTGCAGCACTCATTACTTTGGGAGTTAACCCGTGGGTTGCATGTCTCGTCTGCTTTGTCGGTGGATGTCTTGCCGGCATGGTGACGGGACTTTTGCATGTCAAGTTAAAGATATCAGATCTGATGAGTGGTATTTTGGTACAGACAGCGCTTTACAGCGTAAATATGGTCGTGACTTCGAAAAAGGCAGTGCTTTCAATCTTCAATATGCCTACCATTTTTTCAAGTGGAATAGGCGGTAAGCTCTATAACAGCGCACTTGACCAATGGGCATGGGTGATCATGGCATTTGTGATCATGCTTATTGTGAAGATCATACTTGATCTGTATCTTAAGACACGTTCCGGTCTTCTTTTGAGAGCAGTAGGAAGTAATGAGCGATTTGTGGTATCTCAGGGTAAGAATCCCGGAAATATGAAGATCATTGGACTTATGATAGGTAATGGCCTTGTTGCTCTTTCAGGCTGTGTACTTGCGCAGCAGAAGGAAAGTGCCGACGCGTCAAGCGGCACGGGTATGGTCGTTATGGCACTGGCAGCGGTTATCATAGGTGAAGCTGTGTTTGGAAAGTCTAAATTTATGAAAGGCACTACGATGGCTGTATTTGGAATGATCATCTATCGTATCTGTCTTACAGCTGCTATGCAGCTTGGTCTTGATACTATATACTTAAAGGCACTTATGTCGGCATTGTTTATCATTGCGCTGGTATCAAGCAGATTAAAGGATGAAAGGAGTGCTAAAAGTGTTATCAGAGCAGCGATCAGCAAGTAAAACAATGGTTGGCTTCGAGCATGTAAACAAGATATTTAATCCGGGCTCTGTAAATGAGGTGACTCTGTTTCACGATTTTAATCTTGAGCTTGAGCAAGGTAGTTTTGTGAGCGTAGTGGGATCTAATGGATCAGGAAAGACTACCATGTTGAACCTTTTGTGCGGAAGCTTACCGATAGACAGCGGAAAGATAATAGTTGATGGTCAGGACATTACTAACTTAAAAGAGCATGAGCGCTCAAAATTCATAGGGCGTGTATATCAGAATCCTGCATTTGGAACCTGTCCGCATCTGACTATATTGGAAAACCTCGCACTTGCCGATAATAAAGGTGGGAGTTTCCTATTGCAAAGAGGCGTAAATAAGCGTAGGATTGACTATTATAAGACTATTTTGGAGCAGCTCCATATGGGACTTGAAGATAAGCTTAAGATACCGGTAAAGGCGCTTTCGGGCGGTCAGAGACAGGCACTCGCGCTTTTGATCGCGACCATGACTCCGCTTAAGCTTCTCATACTTGATGAGCACACAGCAGCATTAGACCCAAAGTCTGCTGAGATCGTTATGGAGCTTACAAAGAAAGTCGTAGAAGAAAAGCATGTGACTACTCTTATGGTCACACACAACTTAAAGTTTGCCGCTGACTATGGCGACAGATTGTTTATGATGCACCGCGGCAATGTTGTATTTGACGTAAGCGGTGAAGATAAGAAATTAATTAGTATTAGAGATCTTACCAATAGATTTGATGAGATCAGCATTGAGGACGGAAATTGAGCAACACAGATTTTAAGAAATTTATAAAAAAAGCAGATTCAAAAAAGAACGATTCAGAAAAAAGATTTACTGATAAGAAAAAGGGCTTTAAAGGCAGAAAGAGAGAAGACTTCAAGTCTGTAAATGAAAATAAGGCTCCAAAATCCGAGTTTAAGGATTCTAATAAAGAGGAAAAGCGTAAGAAATCTAAGTCACGCTGCCCTGTTTTTGCACAGTGTGGAGCATGTACTCATATTGATGTGGATTATGCCGAACAGTTAAAGATAAAGCAGCAGTCAATGATAAAGCTGCTTGGTAAGTATGCTCATGTTGATGATATCATAGGCATGAAGGATCCATATCATTACAGATGTAAGGTTACATCCATACTTCTGCAGAAGTTTGATGGCTCGATAGTTACGGGAAACTATTCTGAGAGAAGTCACAGGATAGTACCGATCGAGAACTGCTATATAGAAGATGCCAAGGCTGACAAGATTATTTCTGATGCGGCTAAACTTATGGCAAGCTTCAAGATGAAGGTATTTAATGACCGTAACGGCTATGGAAATATCAGATATATGATGGTGAGGATGGGTAAGCAGACAGGACAGATAATGCTGATAATCGTTACCCGTTCGCCTATCATGCCTTCAAAGAACAACTTTGTAAAGGCTCTGATCAAGCAGCATCCGGAGATCACGACAATTGTCCAGAATATAAATGAAAGGACAGACTCGATGATACTCGGCAGAAGGGATACTGTCCTTTATGGAAAGGGCTACATCGAGGATAAGCTTTGTGGAAAGACCTTCCGTATTTCTCCGCAGAGTTTCTATCAGGTAAATCCTGTGCAGACAGAGCATCTGTATCGTAAGGCGATAGAGGTTGCAGGTATAAATAAGACTGATACTGTACTTGATGCATATTGTGGAACAGGTACGATAGGAATAGTTGCATCTGATAAGGCAAAAAGAGTTATTGGTGTGGAGCTTAACAGTAATGCGGTGAGAGATGCCAATGTCAACGCCAAAATCAACAATGTAGAGAATATTGAGTTCTACAATCAGGATGCAGGAGAATTCTTGGAAGAGTTTTATGCAGGCGGTGAGAAAGCCGACGTTGTGATCATGGATCCGCCAAGAGCAGGCTCAGACACAAAGTTCTTAGGTACTCTTTTGAACCTTATGCCCGAGAGGATAGCATATGTTTCATGCAATCCTATAACTCTTGAAAGAGACCTCGACTACCTCACAAAGAGTGGTAAGTATAAGGTAGCAAGCATTACTCCTGTAGATCTCTTTCCGTTCACCGAAGGGGTAGAAAATGTCTGTCTTTTAGTTAAGACGAACGCTTGATGTTTTCTAATATAATAGAATTATATGCTCGTGACTATCTGTGAATATGGATAGTTGCGAGCTTTTATATTTAACCTTGCATTCGAGAATTTACTTTTACATTTTTCACGCAATGGAAAATTTCTGCTTGACCTGGAGTGAGCTCTATGGTGTAACATGAATATATCAAGAGCTCTTTGGTTAGGTTTAAGTATAATGGAGGCAGTTGTGTCATGACGATTAAAGAAGTCTGTGAAAAATATAATCTTACACCCGATACACTCAGATACTATGAGAGGGTGGGAGTAATTCCGGAAGTTCATAGGACATCCAGCGGAATCAGAGATTACAGGGAAGAAGACATAGGCTGGGTAGAAAATGCTGTATGTATGAGAGCAGCCGGAGTACCGGTTGAAATGCTGATTGAATATGTAAAGCTATTTCAGATGGGGGATGGGACAATAGATGCGAGGACGAATCTCTTGAAAGAAGTAAGAGAACAGATCCTTGAAGCGCGTAAGAAATACGATACCGCATTGGAAAAATTGGAATACAAGATAGGACGATATGAAATAGCACAGAAAACAGGTGTGCTTACATGGGAATAAAGATTTAAAAAGGCGCAGGCAGGTATTTATACTGATGTCTACGCTTTTTGATATATCTTCAATAGTGATATTGGAAGGATAGTTATTTTCAATGAAAATCAATGCTTTCTTAATTCTCAATTCGTCCTTTTGGGCTTTGTCATAATCGGTACAGGAATGGGACCGGTATATCCTGCAATCCAGCACATGGCGCCTGAAAATTTTGGTAAAAAATACAGTGCTGCAGTCATTGGCTTGCAAATGGCTTCCGCTTATGTGGGAAGTACTTTCATGCCATTGGTGTTTGGACACATTCAGCAGGTCATTGGCATATGGATCATGCCAATGTATCTTATAGTTTTTGCAGTACTCAATATAGGAATGCTTGAAATGGCATATAAAAAATGTAATAAGGATGGTATTTACGAATGAAAGCAGATTATCACATTCATACAGAATTTTCGGATGATTCTGTAGAGCTTATGGAAAATCAGATTGAAAGAGGAATAGAACTTGGACTGGATGAATTATGCTTTACAGATCATGTTGATTATGGTATCAAGAGAGATTTTGATGATCCGAGGGGAATCGAATATCGTGGCGGGGATGGCATTAATTCATCTGAGGAAACACTGAAACCTTTTGCAAATGTAAACTATCCGGAATATTTTTCTAAGATTAAAAAGATGCAGGAAAAATATGGAACAAGGATAAAAATCAAGTCGGGTCTTGAATCTGGTATTCAGACTCATACCATTCCTGACTATGAGAAGCTTTTTGATAAGTATTCAGAGGATATTGATTTTATACTTTTAAGTATGCATCAGGTTGGTGATAAAGAATTTTGGACACAGGACTTTCAGCGAGGCAAATCGCAAAAAGAATATAATGAAGAGTATTATGATGAAATATATAAGGTGCAGCAGACTTTTAAGAATTATTCTGTACTTGCGCATTTAGACCTGTTATCAAGATATGATCAGGCCGGAGTTTATCCTTTTGATAAAGTAAAGGATAAAATAGCAGCTATACTTGAGCTTGCAATAAAAGATGACAAGGGTATTGAGATAAACACAAGCTCATGGCATTATGGACTTGTAGATACACAGCCTTCAAAGCAGATTCTTAAGCTATACAAAGATCTTGGCGGAAAGATTATTACTTTTGGCTCTGATGCACACAGTACAAAATATCTTGCAGATCACTTTGAGGATGCAAGAAAGATTATCCGAGATGAGATAGGAATAAGAGAATTTTGTACATTTGAAAGGATGGTTCCAACTTTTCATTTGATATGAAACATTAATGAAGTTGCCAATGTATGATGGATATCTTGATAAATATATGCCGTCAGAGATAATGCGAAAATTGCCTCTAAAAAAGGGTTGCCCAAATGAGCAACCCTTCAACTTCCACTTCAGTGGGAATGCATCCCTCTCGGTAGGACTCACCGCTTTATCAACTGCCACTTTAATGGTCAAACCATTCAGTAGGCCTCACTGCTCTTACAACCGCCACTTCGGTAGATTAACTACCCAGTAGGTCCTCACTGCTGTGCAAATATTATAGATTATTTATCAAAAAACAAGGCGTTATTAAATAAATTGATGTCAGATTGTATTTGTATAGTTTTTTGGAGAGGTTAAACCGCAAAATCCTGGTTGAATTTTGTTTGTTAACATTGTATAATAGGCTTATCAGGAAGTCGGTAAGGCAGTAGCCACTGCCCAACCTGGCGATTATTATGCATTATAAAAATGACCACTAACCGTCCAAAGTTGAGGTGGTCATTTTTATTTGCGTTTAACGCATTTTAAAACCAAAGCAATTAATGCAACAATAAACAAGCAGAACTGTATCAGGTCTGACCAAGTTACATACATGCATGGGCACCACCTTCCTTTCAGGCTCAGGAAGGGCTGCAACCACCCTACCGGCTTCCAGAGAAGCCGACTATATAAATGTCCCATGAAAGGCTATAAACTATACTGGCAATAATATGATATAATTCTATAGTAAACCATAATATTCATACAATTCTTATAGGGGGTAAGTCATATGAATATTTTTAGGAAGAAAACACGCAGGCGTAGTTTAGCACTGATTTCTGTGATGCTGATCATGATGCTGTCCGTAACGGCGTGTGGCAGCAAGAATTCGGCGGTAAGTGAAGTGCAAAAATCTGAGAACGGTACTTTGACACATGAAGGCTACACATTGGAGCAGGTGATCGTTTTGAGCCGACATAATATCAGATCGCCTTTAAGCGGCGAAGGATCAGTGCTTGGATCTATTACTCCGCATGAGTGGTTTGAGTGGACTTCTGGCACGAGTGAACTGTCATTGCGCGGTGGAGTGCTGGAAACGGAGATGGGACAATATTTCCGCAAATGGCTAGAATCTGAGGGGCTTATAACAGAGAATTATCATCCGACCAATAATGAAGTACGCATATATGCTAATTCCAAACAGCGTACAATAGCGACTGCTCAGTATTTTACGGCAGGAATGCTGCCTACTGCAAACATGAATATTGAATATCATGTAGAGTTTGACAAGATGGATCCCGTTTTTAATCCTCAGCTTACTTTCAGCAATCAAGACTATGCTGCCGATGCTGAAGCACAGATAAAAGAGCTGTTTTCAGATAAGATCACGGGACTTTCGGATAATTATGATCTGCTTTCAAAAGTGCTCGATATCGAAAAATCTGAAGGCTATAAAAAGGGCGAGATAGCTGCATTTGATGTAAATGACAGCGCCTTTAGTCTCGAGGAAGGTGCAGAGCCTGCTGTTTCCGGTTCATTAAAGACAGCGTGCTCGGCAAGTGATGCGCTGATACTACAGTATTATGAAGAAAGCGACAAGAAAAAGGCGGGATTTGGTCGCGAATTGACGACTAAGCAGTGGGAGGATATATCTGAGATAAAAGATGTGTATGGTGATGTTCTTTTTACTGCACCGCTTGTTGCTGCAAATGTGGCTAATCCATTGCTTAGAGAAATCAGATCAGAGATGGATATCGAAGGCAGAAAATTTACATTCCTGTGCGGTCATGATTCAAACATAGGAAGTGTTTTGGCTGCCTTGGAAACAGAAAACTATGAGCTGCCAAATACTATCGAAAAAAAGACACCTATAGGAAGCAAGTTTGTCCTGTCAAAATGGAAAAATTCTCAAAATGAAGTATTTTGGTCTGCTGATATTGTATATCAGTCAACCGAGCAGCTGAGAAATATTTCGATGTTAAACGTCAACGATCCTCCTCAGATTTATCATTTGACTTTCACTACGATTGAGCAGAATTCTGATGGTCTTTACAGCGATAAAGATATTAGAAGTTTGTTTGATGACAAGATCGATGATTACTATGAGATTTGTGATGAATATGACGTTAAGGCAGCATAAGATAATAGAAGTAAAAAACGCGAGCAGCTCACATGAGCTGCTCGTCGTATATTGCGCGCTGGCCGCCTACATATTTAGGGCGGTGGCGAGCGCATATGATAGGTGCTTCACCTATTTTTCTAAGGCTTATGCGCATAGGGACTACTACACTGTGCATGTGCATACCGATCATTGTTCCACCGATATCGATGCCAGCGTCGGCTTTTTGGAGTATGGACTCGACGAGTACCGGATCCTCACTAGCACCATATTTCAATGAATTTGTCAAATCTAGGAAGCTTTGGTTCAAGATATCCTCTTTTATTTGCAGAAAAGAAATGTTTGTCAATAAGACGATCTCTATATACGTTATAAGCATCTGGATTTGACATATACGCTTTTGTATCCTTTGCTTTTCCTGTTTTACCTTTGTAGAAGCTTCGTATGAATTCCTGCTCCTTATCTGTTAAATCTGGCCAATCGAGATTATACGATTTGAAAAGAGTCCTTTCGTAGTCTGGGAGCAGATCTTCAAGTGTTTCACTATCTTTTTTGTTGAAGTATAATGAACCAAGTACCTGATAGGCATATGCATAGCCGAGCGTCATGTCATATAGTTTTTTTGCTTCCATGGTATCCACGCCAAGATACTTTTCGTAGTTACTTACAATGCCGAATTTATCCAACGGTTTTATTTCTCTAGTGTCTCCACGTCTGAAGAACGATAAGCTTTTAGAAACAACTTCATTATCTTTTCTGGTAGCAAAAAATTCTTCTATGTTTTTTGAAAGACCACTTACAACTAAATAAACTCGCCTTCCTCTGTTAAACATGGTTCCCAAAATAGAAAGGAGCTCTACCGTACTTTCTGTCCTGGAAATATCATCTATCATTATAAGAACATTGCGATTTTTTTCATTTGCTTTGGATATCATTTTTGCCAGTATTGCTTCTTTGTCATAATAACTGATATTTTCAGTATAAGTTTTTGTTACTTCTATGCTGCCTTTTCCGGATATGAGCGGGATGCCGCCTTCAGCAGTAGCATTTGTTTTTATGGATGTTTCTGCTTTCTTATCATTAATAAAGTCTTCCTGACTTAGATATGATATAAGTGCTGAGACACCACTCCCTTCTGCAGCAAGTGGATATACAAGCCAGCTCTTGTCTTTTTCGAGTGCCTGCAATACTTTACTGTATTCTACAGATTTCCCGGATCCTCTAAGTCCTGTAATCTTGTATACATATTTTGATGATTCATCACTTTTGAAGTTTGCAATAATTTCATCTGCAATACCGCAGTCAATATAAGGTTTTCCGGCAACTCCCGGAGTTAAGGTAAATGGATCAATTTTAATAGCCATAGTTGTCCTCTGATTTATTATTTTTTACGCTTGTTTACGCATTATGTTTAAATTTACTATTATTTACGCTTTTTTACTATATTACATTTAATTTTACGAATTGTCCATTATTTTTTCCCTTTTTGCTACTTTTATTACATATCAAACGAGCAGCTCACATGAGCTGCTCGTCGTATATTGCGCGCTGGCCGCCTACATATTTAGGACGGTGGCGTGCACATATGATTGGTGCTTCACCAATTTTTCTAAGACTTATACGCATAGGAACTACTACACTGTGCATGTGCATACCGATCATCGTTCCACCGATATCGATGCCTGCATCGGCCTTTTGTAGTATGGACTCGACGAGTACCGGATCCTCAAAGCGCTGATAGCATACGGTACCAAAGGCTCCTCCGGCATGGTTTGGCTGAGGAATGGCATTTACCTGCTCAAATCCATAATATCTCATTGCTTCTCTTTCTACTACAAGAGCACGATTGAGGTGCTCGCAGCACTGTGCCGCTACAAAGATACCTTTTTCTTTAAGGATAGGAATGATACCATCAAAGACGGCATTAGCCGAGTCAAGATTGGTAGCGGTACCTATCTGATCTCCAAGTATTTCACTTGATGAACAGCCGACAACGAAAATTGATTTTGGCTCGAGAAGGGCAACTTCAAGTATTTCGGAAACAGCCTGCCTGCTCTGCTGTGTAATAATATTCAAATCCATAGTTATACTCCATTTTTTATTAAATGTTATCATAATCATCAAGGAAGTGGTGCTTAACACCATCCTGCTTGTATGCTATGACAGTCGCAAGGTTTACATTTTCCACACTTCTGAAGATATTTGACTCTACATAAGGGTTTGTCTTTTTTAATTCAGCGATAAGTTTTCTTGTCTCAAGACGCTTTGATGCGCTTGTTCCATCATCGGCGCAGCTGTCGCAGGTTTCTGTGAAATGGCAGGCGCACTGAAGGAAGTGAAGTCCGTTATACTTCTGCCATGCTATGATATCATCCTGCCTGATGAGATAAAGAGGTCTGATAAGCTCCATTCCTTCGAAGTTTGTCGAGTGAAGCTTTGGCATCATTGTCTGCACCTGGGCACCATAGAGCATTCCCATGAGAATTGTTTCGATAACATCGTCATAGTGGTGACCGAGGGCAATCTTGTTGCAGCCAAGCTCCTTTGCCTTAGAGTAAAGATGACCTCTGCGCATTCTTGCACAAAGGTAGCAAGGGCTGTTTTCGACAGTATCGACAGCATCAAAAATGTCGCTTTCGTAAAAAACTACAGGTATGCCGAGAAGCCTGGCATTGCTCTCGATAAGCTGGCGGTTTATTGCGCTGTAGCCGGGATCCATCACAAGAAAAGTCAGATCAAAATTGACCTTTTTATGGTGCTGGATTTCCTGAAACAGCTTCGCCATGAGCATTGAGTCTTTTCCGCCTGAGATGCAGACACAGATGTGGTCGCCCTCTTTTATAAGCTCGTAGTGCTTGCAAGCCTTTGCAAATGGAGAGAAGAGGGTTTTGTGGAATTTTTTTCGGATGCTCTTTTCTATATTTGCAGTCTGCTCTTTAAGTGCAAGCTCATCCTCATCTTTTTGCTGATCCATGAGGAACTTAAGGTAGCTGTTGTATCCGCCGGTAAGACTTGCCGCATCGAATCCCATGTTAGACAATGCCTCGGCGTATCCGAGTGAGACCTGACCTTTTGTACAATAAAGGACGATCCTTTTTGTTTTGTCAAGCTGAGATGCAGCCCTTTCAATGTCAGATTCAAAAGTCTCTGGAGTGATGCTTATCGCATCAGGGATCATTCCATATTTAAGACTTCCTGGATTTCTTGTATCAACTAATATGTATGTGGATTTATCAAGTGTAGTTAATTCTGAGTATGTAATTTCCTGAATCATAAAAATCTCCATAAAAATAAGAAAAAGTAAATCAGACATACTCTAATCTGTATTTACTGTTTTGTCAACTATAGGAGCATGTATATATGAAATAAAATTCTTGTGATCATATTGAACTGGAATTTATGCATTCATATCATAAAGAAATACATATTTTAAGCCGATGTAAAGAATGGGAATAATATTGTATTTCAATTGGGATTGAAAGGTGCGGACTATGGTCAGTGATAAAATAAAACTAAGGAAATATGAAGACGACTTAAATGTGAGTGGCTCTGGTATAATCATGATGGGAGCCTGGAGTGTGATAAGGGTTTTGATAGAATTATTTTTAGGAACTAAGGATGCTATAACTTTTGAAGCGGACAGTCCCGCAGAAAAAGCAATAGGTATCGCTGCGGTTATTATAATAGTTGCCATATTGGCTCTTGTTATAATGAAAGTCCATCTATACATAGGATTGAATGCATCAAGGGCGGCAAAGAGAAGAAAGCATAAAAAGGGATATTTTGTTGCGGCGATAATCATACTTATCCTTTCAGTGTTAAGCTTTTATTCTTATAAAGAAAAGATTAGAGATTTGGATAATATTGATACGACCATTGCATCTATGCTGGTCGATCTGGTCACAATTTATCTATTATTCAATATTATATTCGCAACAATAAAGATTAAGAAAATTAAGGAAGATAGGAGCGAATAAAGGATGCAGGAGGATTTTCACTACTACGCTACTTATTGTGCAGCATATATTTCGGGTTATTCGCATGACGAAAGCCTTGATATAGCATATAGTGCCCAGTTTGTTGACCAGTGTTCAAGGACCTTGCTTGCCAAGATAAAAGGACCTTTGGATGCTGCAACGACCCAGCTTCAGCTGGAACTTATGGATGCAAGGACTGATCCTATAGGACTACAGGATATAACAAGGATATGGTCAGCATTCCATTTTTTGCCAAAGGATCTCTATGCAAAGAAGGAGCATTGCAACAGGCATTACTTAAACAAATACAGATTAATATGCGGCCCGAATGGCGATCTTGTAGAAAAGACAGTTGAACTGGCAAAGGGTAGACCACTCCAGTCTGTAGGTATTGCTATGCATGTGCTCGCAGACACCTGGGCTCATTCAAACTTTGCGGGAACACCGTCACTTGTGATAAATAACACAAACTACGAGTTTTATGAGCTTTTCCCTGTCGAAGATGGTTTCCGGGAAAAACAGATAAAATTCAGGCATAAGACTTCAGTGCCGGATGACCTTGATAACAGCATCTACACGAACAGTCTTTATCAAAGTAATGAGAATTCTATCATGAATCTAGGTCATGGCAGGGCGGGACATTTACCTGATTATAGTTTTGTAAGGTACAGATATCTTCCGGCATGGGGCGACTACGAGGAAATAATTAAAGACAACCCGTCAGATTATCATAAAGCATTTACCCAGATGATCTATGCTATGAAGTATATTCGTGGAGTGAATGATTCTTTTGAAAAGAATACATATGATACGGATGCGATAGAGCCGTGGCGTGACAGGATAAAAAATATCATTGAAAAACGACAGCTCCTTGCGTGTGATGACTGGAAGGCTTTTGGAGAAGAACTGTCTGGGCAGGAGATAGAAGATTTTGTTATAGATAAGTATTTTGATGAATATAAAAAAAGTGGTAAGAAAGAAAAAGACGAAACATTTATAGGCAAGTTCATTCGCGGAGCAATGGCACACAAAGGCATGGTTATCGATGAAATATCTAAGAGCGGAAATATACTTGCCGGAATTGCAAAACAGTTCTTTTGGGTTAAACTATTAGAGGGTAAAAAGAATGACGTTGTTTCAAAGGATTAAGAGATTTTTTATTGGATTGATAATGCTTGTGGTTGCAATCGTATTTATCGTAGATCCGAGTGACGAAGCGTATAAGTTTGTTATAGCCGTTTTATCGCTCGGACTTGCAGCCAAAGGTATCAAGGATATATTTTTTTACTTCACGATGGCGAGGCATATGGTAGGAGGTAAAACAATACTGATACAGGGAGTGATAGTGCTTGATTTTGCGCTCCTTACAGGATCTCTTTCAGATGTTCCCAAAATCTATATCCTGCTGTATCTGATCGTGATACATGCCTTTTCAGGTGTGGTAGAAGTGCTGAGAGCTATGGAGGCCAAGCGTGCTGTGGAAGGTCCGTGGAAGATGAAATTCAGCCACGGAGTGATCAATTTCCTGCTTGCAATATCATGCCTCGTATTTATCAGACAGACGCATACTGCACTTATTATTTACAGTATAGGACTGGCATATTCGGCATTGATGCGGATAGGAGGCGCTTTTAGAAGGACAGCGTTTATATTGATAAAGTAAATTTTATAATTTTATAAATCAAAGGCCATAACCATAAATGCTGAGGTTATGGTCTATTTTTTTTATTTAGATATAAGCGAAAATTATAGCAAGTTATAGATATATAGTATTATACAATATACGCTTTTCAGTGTTATAGTAAAAAACATCAATTTACAAATCAAATGACAAACGAGGTTTTTATATATGATCAATTATTTGGAACTGGCTGAAAATGAGAAAGATTATATCATAGCTCTCAGGCGGGATTTTCACAAGCATCCGGAAACAGCTTTTAAGGAGTATAGAACAGCAGAAAGGATTGAAGCAGAGCTGGATAAATTTGCTATTTCTCATAAGCGCATTGGTGAGACGGGAGTGATCGGAGTACTAAAGGGAGGCATTACATCGGAAAAATCTGTTGCATTGAGAGCTGATATAGATGCACTTTGTATAAAAGAGATCAATGAAGTGGGGTATGCTTCGGAAAATGAAGGCATAATGCATGCCTGTGGACATGATGCACATACGGCAATGCTGCTTGGAGCGGCAAAGATTCTTGCGGAAAACAGAGAAACAATCGAGGGTGAAGTTCGTTTTATATTTCAGCCGGCAGAAGAGATAGGGGCCGGGGCAAAAAGGCTATTAGAGGAAAAAGAGAGAACTCTTGGAAAAGCAAGCAAAGTATTTGGAATCCACTGTGCGCCGGATTTGCTCAGTGGTACGGTAGGCATTAAAAAGGGGATAAACAACGCAAGCGTTGATCATTTCACAATTAAAATAAATGGAAATAGCTCACATGTATGTGCGCCGGAAAAAGGAGTGGATGCACTTTATATCGCATCTCAGGTAGTCGTTGCACTGCAAGGCATTGTAACAAGACTCACTTCACCGGTCGAGCCCGTGGTGATAGGTGTGGGGAAGCTCAGTGCAGGCACAAGCTACAACATCGTTGCTGGAGAGGCGGTTCTTGAAGGCACCACGAGAAATATATCGCATGAAAACAGAAAAAAAGTAAATGAGCTTGTAGAAAAAACAGCTATATCAATAGCAGAGCTATATGGTGGCAGTGCCGGAATCGAGTGGGAGGATTTTGCATCGCCATTGATAAATCCGTCAGAAGGATGCGATGAAGTCAAAAAAATGGTTGATGATGTATTAGGAGAAGGTCATGTGATAGCCGACAGAGAGGTATATATGTCGGGAGATGATTTCTGCGAGTATCAAAAGGAAATCCCTGGAGTATACGCTTATCTCGGAACGGGAAATCCAAAGAAAAATAATACGCAGAATGCCTATCACTCCAATAATTTTGACATTGATGAAGATGCACTGAGCATAGGAGCCGCACTATACACAGCATTTACTGCGTTATAAGAATTAATTATAACAGGCTATACACATCCTGTATTATACAAAAATAATCTCTAGTGATATAGTAGGAATTGCTTTAAGGAAAGGGAGGTTAGTTAGTTGATTGAGATAGATAATATAGTGAAAACATTCAGTGACGGGAAGGACAGAGAAGTCGAAGCCTTGAAGAATGTGTCACTTACTATAAATGATGGAGATATATACGGGATAATAGGTTTTTCTGGAGCCGGAAAATCAACTTTGGTCAGATGTATAAATCTCCTGGGAAGACCGACATCCGGCAGTGTAAGGATAGATGGAAAAGACATCACTTCACTGGATGCAAAGCATTTAAGAGAAGAAAGAAAAAAGATAGGCATGATATTTCAGCATTTCAATCTTATGCCATCGAGGACAGTCTTTGGAAATGTAGCATTCCCACTGAAAAAGAGTGGACTTTCGAAGGCAGAGATACAGAAAAAAGTGCGAAAGCTTCTAGAGATGGTTGAATTATCGGATAGAGAAAATGCATATCCGTCAGAGCTTTCCGGAGGACAGAAGCAGAGAGTTGCGATTGCCAGAGCACTTGCCAATGATCCAAAGATACTTCTTTCTGATGAGGCAACAAGCGCACTTGATCCTCAGACTACCGGCTCGATACTGAAACTCTTAAAAAAGCTTAATGAAAAGCTCAATATCACGATAGTGGTGATTACACATGAGATGGATGTCATCAAGCAGATATGTAATAAAGTAGCTGTCATGGAGCAGGGCGCAGTGGTAGAGAGCGGAGATGTGTTTGATGTTTTTGCAAATCCAAAGCATCCGCTGACAAAAGACTTTATAAAGACTACTTCAAATCTTTACAAGGTAGAGGAAATGCTTAACAGCAATATCGCAGGTGTCGTACCGGAAAAGGGAGAAGTGCTTGCGAGACTTACATATATTCAAAAAGAGGTATCAGAGCCGTTGATATCATCAGTAACACAGAAGTTTGGAATACTTTTAAATATACTTTTGGCAGATGTTGAAATAGTCTCCGGATCTCCTATAGGCGGCACGGTGGTCAAGTTTAACGGAGAGTCGATCAGGATTGACGAGGCTATACAGTACTTAAGAGAAAAGCAGGTAGGAGTGGAGGTGATAAAAGATGCAAGAAATCCTTACTAATTTACTTCCAAACCTTACGGATAAATGGTATGACTTTCTGCAGGCAATTGTAGATACTCTTGTTATGGAGGCGTGGGCAGGAGGCATAGGTTTTGTCTTTGGATTTACTTTTGGAATAATCCTTACAGTTACAAAGAAGGGTGGAATACTTGAAAATGCGGTAGTGTTCAAAACACTTGACACTCTTACTAATCTTTTTCGCTCGATACCTTTTATCATCCTTTTGACAGCACTTATGCCACTGTCAAGAGCACTTATGGGTACAGCTATATACGTGAGAGGTGCAATTGTACCGCTTGTGTTTGGCTCAGTTCCGTTCTTTACACGTCAGGTGCAGTCAGCGTTGGCACAGACATCGGACGGACTCGTAGAGGCAGCGGAGTCAATGGGACTCGATCCGTTTGATATCATCACGAGAGTATATATTCGTGAAAGTATAGGTCCGCTTGCAAGAGCTACGACAATTACAGCAATCAGCCTGCTTGGTCTTACAGCAATGGCAGGTGTAGTCGGAGCAGGCGGACTTGGAGATTTTGCAGTCCGTTATGGACATGACAGGAATATGAAAGATATTACCTGGGCAACAGTTATAGTGCTAGTGATAGCAGTAAGTATCTTACAGCTTATTGGAGATAGTATTGCTAAGAAAAATACACACTAAGTTTTATGAGGAAAAAACGGAGGAAAAATATTATGAAAAAGAATATCATCGCAGCATTTATCGGAACAGCTTTAATTGCATCTTCACTTACAGGATGCGGCTCTACAGCAAGTGCAGCTAAGAGCACAGAGAGCGCAAGTACATCATCAGAAGCGCAGGGAGCTGCAGCATCTTCTGAGGCAGCTTCAAGTGAGGCAGCTTCAAGTGAGGTAGCTTCAAGTGAGGTAGCTTCAAGCGAGGCGGCAGGAGAGTATGATTTCACAGCTGATCCAATAGATCTCAAGATTGGTGTTGTAGGTTCACTTTATGAAGACCTTTGGAAGAATGCAGTAGATACTCTTAAGGGAGAGGGCATCAACCTTGAGATCGTACAGTTTTCTGACTATGTAACACCAAATAATGCACTCGCCAATGGCGAGATCGACTTGAATGCATTCCAGCATCAGATTTATCTTAAGTCTGAGATTGACCAGTATGGATATGATCTTACAAATATAGGAAATACTTTCATCATCCCACTTAATCTTTATTCTGAAAAGATCAAGTCAGTAGATGAACTGAAGGATGGAGACACTATCGCAGTACCAAACGATCCGACAAATGAGGGACGTGCACTCAAGGTTCTTTCAGCTGCAGGAATCATTACACTTAAGGATAATGACAATTTCAATCCAACACTTGATGACATCGAGAGCTACAAGGTAAATGTAAAGATAGAGGAGCTTGCTGCAAATACTATTCCTTCTACACTTCCTGATGTTACTGCAGCTATCGTAAATGGTAACTATGCTCTTGATTTTGGCCTTAAGACAGATGAGGCTGTATATAAGGACAGTGTACTTGATCAGGAAGAGTACTGGAACCTTATCGCAGCAAAGACAGCAGATCTTTCAGACGCAAGACTTGTTGCAGCTTATGAAAAGGTTGTAAAGGCATTCCAGTCTGAGGCAACAGAAAAGGTATTTAACGATGACTTTGGCGGATATTTCATCAAGGCAGGATGGGATCAGGACAGACTTGCTGATTTCAAATAATTATATCAAAGGGGCTTGACATGAGAGCATTATCAGAGAGGACATCCAGGTTTACAGATTCGGTCATCAGAAGGATGACAAGAGTTTCAAATAAGTATGGTGCAGTTAATCTTTCTCAAGGATTTCCGGATTTTGAACCTCCTCGCGAGATTCTTGAGAGACTAAAAGAAGTCGCAGACGAAGATTATCATCAGTACTCTATCACATGGGGAGCGCAAAATACGAGAGAGGCGCTTGCTGCAAAAGAGTCACGTTTCATGGGAATCGATATCGATCCAGAGAAGGAAGTCGTGATAACCTGCGGCGGCACAGAGGCTATGATGGCAGCGGTCATGACAGTCTGCAATCCGGGCGACAAGGTGGCGATTTTCTCACCATTTTATGAGAATTATGGCGCAGATACTATCCTTTCCGGAGCCCAGCCTATATATGTACCACTCATACCACCGGAGTTTAACTTTGATGCAAATGTTCTTGAGCAGGCTTTTAAGGATGGGGCAAAGGCATTGATCCTTTGCAATCCATCCAATCCTTCGGGAAAAGTCTTTACCCTTGAAGAAATGCAGATCATTGCTGATATAGCGATAAAGTATGATGCGTATGTGATCACAGACGAGGTCTATGAGCATATTGTCTATAAGCCTAATAAAATGATATACATGGCATCGCTGCCGGGAATGAGAGAGAGGACTATCAGCACAGGATCTCTTTCAAAGACATATTCCATCACAGGCTGGAGACTTGGATATACGATCGCTCCGGCAGAAATCACAGACAGGATAAGGAAGGTACATGACTTTTTGACTGTTGGTGCAGCGGCTCCACTACAGGAAGCTGTCGTTACGGGTCTGCGTTTTGGGCAGGATTACTATGATGCATTACTTGATAAGTATACCCATAAAAGAGACCTCTTCTGTGATGGACTAAGGAGTGCCGGACTTAACTTTCATAAACCTGAGGGCGCATACTATGTGATGGTAGATATATCTGAGTGGAATTATGACAGTGACTTGGATTTTTGCTACAACCTTGCAGAAAAGGTTGGCGTAGGAGCAGTCCCGGGATCGAGTTTCTTCCATGAAAATGTAAATAATCTTATCCGCTTTCATTTTGCAAAAAAAGATGAGACTTTGAGAGAGGCTCTTTCGAGATTGCAGGACATTCGAAAGAAGATGGAGAGAAGATAATGGGTGATTTACGAGTAGGTATAATCGGACTTGGACATGTGGGCGCGCATGTTCTTTACACTATCGCATTGCAGGGGCTTTCGGATGACTTTGTACTTGTTGACTTGGACGACAATAAGGAAAAAGTCATTGCAGAGCGTCAGGATGTGCTTGATGCAACAGAGTTTTTACCGCATAGGGTAAATATCAAAATTGGCAGCATTGAGGACTTAAAGGACAGAGATGTGATAGTAAATGCAGTTGGAAATATTGCTGCATTGAGAGGTACGAACACGAGATTGTCTGAGATGGAATTTAATATGAATGCCATTCAGACTTATGCAAAAAGACTTAAGGATTCCGGATTTAATGGCATTCTTATTAATATTTCAAACCCGTGTGATGTAATTACAAAGTGGCTTGCAGATTTCCTTGATCTGCCGGCAGGCCATGTACTTGGTACAGGAACAGGTCTTGATACGGCAAGACTTAAGTGGAGATTGCAGGATAGTACGGGAGTTTCATCCCACTCGATAACCGCATATATGATGGGAGAGCATGGAAGTGCACAGATAACACCGTGGTCGCAGGTAAGCTTTAATGGCTTAAGCCTTGAAGAAGCTGCAAAAACTGATGAGAGATTCAGGTTTGATAAAGATGCGATCGAGCAGGGCGCGAGAGAAGGCGGCTGGATAACATTTAACGGTAAATTCTGTACAGAATACGCAATAGCACTTACTGCGGCGAGACTTGTTCGAATTGTTAAATATGATGAGAAAGAGATAATCCCGGTAAGTACAAAGCTTGACGGAGAGTACGGAGAAAAGGGACTTTTTGCAGGTGTTCCTGCACTTATAGGAAAGAATGGAGTGGAAAAAGTTATAGAACTGCCACTTACCGATACAGAAAAAGAAAAATTTCATGCATGCTGCGAAGGAATTCGTGCTAATATAGAGGAGTCAAAAAAATTCTTGAGATGAAGGAAAAAACATTAATGACTCTTCAGCAACTACAGCAGATAATCACGATCGCAGATTCAAATTCTATGAATGAGGCTGCAAAGAAGCTTTTTATTTCTCAGCCAAATTTATCACAGGTAGTAAAGGATGTTGAGCAGAGCATCGGTACTACGATCTTTATACGTTCCAACAGAGGCATAAAGCTTACACCGGAGGGCATAGAGTTTATCGGCTATGCCCGCCAGGTTGTAGAGCAATATGCGCTTCTTGAAAAAAAGTACATAGGCAAAGAGACAAAAAAGATTTTTTCTGTTTCCACACAGCATTACAGTTTTGCGGTTAAAGCATTCGTTGAAACAGTGAAGCTTGTTGGAATGGAAAACTTTGAATATGCAATTCATGAGACAAGGACACATACCGTTATTGATAATGTAAAGAATTTTAAGAGTGAGATAGGTGTTCTGTATCTTTCTGATTTTAATAAAAATGTCCTTACAAAGATATTCAGTGAAAATGGATTGAAATTTAAGGAGCTGTTTACATGTGATACCTATGTCTATATGTGGAACGGTCATCCGCTGGCAGGAAAGTCAGCCATATCAATGGAAGAGCTTAAGGGATACCCGTGTCTTGCTTTTGAGCAGGGATCTTCAAATTCATTCTATTTTGCAGAGGAGATGAAGAGCACTGACGAGTACATTAAACTGATAAGAGCTGATGACAGGGCGACTATGCTGAATCTTATGGTGGGACTGAATGGATATACCCTCTGCTCAGGTATCATAAGTGAGGAACTGAATGGTACAGACTATGTAGCGATACCGCTTGTTGCTGAAGAAAATGAAAAAATGCATATAGGATACATAAAGCACAAAGCTGCTAAATTATCCGACCTTGGGGAAATATATATACAGGAATTATTGAAAATAGGGAAAAATAATCTTTAATCTTCATAAATATGGTAAAAATTAACAAAATTTATTGATCAATTTTGACTTGTTAGGTGCATAAGATTGTGATAAAATTACTCTTTGCTTGGACAAATATAACATTGTATAAATAATTGTACAAAATTAAAATAGTTCAAGGATATATATGTAACAGGAGAGTAAATTTATGGACGACAAGAAACGTATCACATGGCTGACGCTGGCATTTATGGCGTTCTCAACGGTATGGGGATTTGGAAACATCTTAAATGGTTTCATCTACTTCAATGGTATTCAGGTAATATTCAGCTGGATACTTATGTTTGTGCTTTATTTCATTCCTTATGCACTCATGGTTGGTGAGCTTGGCTCAGCTTTCAAGACAAGCGGCGGTGGTGTAAGCTCATGGATACACGACACTACAAACAAGAAGCTTGCTTACTATGCGGGATGGACATACTGGGCTGTACATATCCCATATATAGCAAGTAAGGGAAGTGGAAGCCTTAAGGCTCTCAGCTGGGCTATTTTCCGTAATGCTGAGACTTATGATACTTTCCCTACACATGCTGTACAGATCGCAACTTTGGCAGTATTCCTGGTAGGATGCTTTATCGCAAGCCGTGGTCTTAACCCACTTAAGAAGCTCCTTTCAATCGCCGGTACAAGCATGTTCGTTATGTCTTTACTTTATATTGTTATGCTCTTTGCAGCACCTGCGATCAATCCTGGCGCACACTATGTGACAATGGATTTCAGCATCAAGAATCTTATTCCTACATTTAACGTAGGATACTTTACATCACTTTCTATCCTTGTATTTGCAGTTGGTGGATGCGAGAAGATCTCACCATATGTAAACAAGATGGACAAGCCAAGCAAGAGCTTCCCTAAGGGAATCATCGCAATGGCTATCATGGTTTTAGTATGCGCAATGCTTGGTACAGTAGCAATGGGAATGATGTTTGACCCAACTGTTATCAACGAGAGCAAGGAGTCATTCAACTCATATGCAGCAAATGGTTCATACTGGGCATTCCAGAAGCTTGGTGAGTACTATCACGTTGGTGATCTGTTCCTTGTAATTTACGCTATCTGTAATGTTATCGGACAGTTCTCAGTACTTATCCTCAGCATTGATGCTCCGCTTCGTATGCTTCTTGATAACGAGCAGATCCAGGAGTACATTCCTACAGGACTTCGTAAGAAGAACCAGTATGGCGTTTACATCAATGGTATCTGGATGGTAGTTGTGCTTTCAGGTCTTATCATCGTTCTTCAGACATTTGTACCTGGTGCAGCAGCAGTACTTCAGCAGCTTACAAGACTTAATTCGGTATGTATGCCGCTTCGTTACCTCTGGGTATTTGCAGCATACATTGCACTTCGTCAGCATTACAATACAATCCATGCTGACTACAGATTTGTAAAGAATCAGGGCGTTGCATTGTTCTTTGGCGCATGGTGCTTTATAGTTACAGCAGCAAGCTGCCTGCTTGGAATGTACAATGAAGATAAGTTCACAATGGTGCTCAACATCTGCACACCACTTGTACTTACAGGACTTGGTCTTATCCTTCCTCAGATCGCCAAGAAGGAAAAGTCATCAAAAAGAGAAACTGCAGTTAATAATTGATATTAAATTTTAAGAAAGAGATCGCATAAGGCGGTCTCTTTTTACTTGTAAACAATGAATGGTTGTGAGATACTATAATAATAGCGGGGAGATAAATTCGTTTCATTATTGCATTAAAGAATATACTGATTCAGAGGTCAAAGAATATGAATTACAAACAGATTATCCCTTGTATTTATCTGAAGAATGGCGAAGCGGTTGAATGGTTTGGATGTACGGAAAGGATTACTGAAAGTGCTGTTAATCTTGCGATCAACTATTCAAACTATGGGGCAGATGCGATAATTGTTTTTGATCTGTCTGAGGATTCAGATGAGCATGCGGTAAATATTACTGTCATAAGAAGTATCTGCAGAGCAGTTGATGTACCTGTGATCGGTGCAGGTCATGTGGAGAAGCTCAGCGATATCAAGAGGTTTATCTATGCCGGTTGTGCAAAAGCATGCCTTAATTATGCAAAGGCAAATAATATTGCACTTACAGATGAGGCAGGAAAACGCTTTGGAAGAGATCATATTGCCGTATGCATCGAGAATGTAGATCAGCTTAATGCAGGCATAAATCAGGTTAAAAATTATGTCAGCGAGATAATTCTTATTCCGGAGTTTAATCTTCGTGAATGTGCTGACTGGGTAATGATAAACTGCACAAGGAATGCTCATCCGATAAAGATAGATCTTATACCGGTATTTCGTAATAAGACATTTCATGATCTGGCTGCAGATCTTCGAAAGTTTGAGATATCGGGAATCGCGGGCGGTGATCTGAATACAAATTACAGAGATTTCATGAGCCTTAAGCGTCAGTGCAACGGACTCGGGATCCCTATGAATACTTTGAGCAGTAAGCTTTCATGGAGTGACTTTAAGCTTAATTCTGACGGGATGATACCTGTGATAGTGCAGGACTATAAGACAGATGATGTGCTCATGATGGCCTATATGAATCAGGAAGCTTTTGAGACTACTGTGATGACGGGGATAATGACCTATTGGAGCAGAAGTCGCAATGAGCTTTGGATAAAGGGAGATACTTCCGGACACTATCAGTTTGTAAAGAGTTTGACAGCTGATTGTGATAACGATACAATACTTGCGAAAGTTTACCAGGTTGGAGCAGCATGCCATACCGGCAGACGCTCATGTTTCTTTAATGAGATGGCTAAAAGACCTTATGAAGAGACAAATCCGGTGAAAGTCTTTACGGAAGTATATCAAAACATAAGTAACAATCGCGGAAAGCAAAAGGACAGTTCCTACACTAATTATCTTTTTGATAAGGGTGTTGACAAGCTGCTGAAAAAGCTTGGTGAGGAGTGTACCGAGATAATCGTTGCAGCAAAGAATCCTGATCCTGAAGAGCTTAAGTACAGCATAGCTGACTGGCTTTATCATGCGATGATCCTTATGGTTGAGAAAGGTGTCACATGGGAGGACATCACAAAAGAGATAGGTCACAGATGACCTTTCAGCAATGTTAGAAAGAATAGGTAGTAAAGTTGTATGAAAAAAACAGCAATTGATGATGAGATCCTGCTGTCTATCGAAAAGCCGGAAAGATATATCGGCAATGAGATAAACGCGATATTTAAGGATAAGTCCAAGGTGGATATACGATTTGCAATGTGTTTTCCAGACGTATATGAGATCGGTATGTCACACCTTGGCATACAGATTTTATATGATATGTTCAATAAGCGGGAAGATGTTTGGTGCGAGAGAGTCTACTCTCCTTGGATTGATCTGGACCGGGAAATGCGCACACGACATATCCCGCTTTTTGCGCTGGAGTCACAGGATCCGATAAAGGATTTTGATTTCCTTGGTATCACTCTGCAGTATGAGATGTGCTACACAAATATCCTGCAGGTGCTTGATCTTTCCGGTATCGCTCTCAAAGCGGTAGAGAGGACAGATGATGATCCGATCGTGATCGGTGGAGGTCCGTGTACTTATAATCCTGAGCCAATCGCTGATTTCTTTGATATGTTCTATATCGGAGAGGGCGAGATATCTTATGATGAGATTTTTGACACTTATAAAAAGATAAAATCTGAGGGAGGAAGTCGTCAGGATTTCCTACGTGCAGCATGCCAGATACCGGGCATCTATGTTCCTCAGTTTTATGAGGCAACATACAATGAGGATGGCACATTAAAGTCATTTGATGCGACAATTCCGGAGGCTCCGCTTACAGTTAAAAAGCAGATCGTCATGGATATGGATGATGTATCATATCCTGATAAGCCGCTTGTGCCGTTCATCAGAGTTACACAGGACAGAGTAGTGCTTGAGGTCATGCGTGGCTGTATACGTGGCTGCAGATTTTGCCAGGCAGGACAGATCTACAGACCGGTAAGAGAGAGAAGCCTTGATTTCCTTAAGAAAAAGGCACAGGCTATGCTTGACTCCACAGGACAGGATGAGATCACGCTTAGCTCACTCAGTTCGTCGGACTATTCTCATCTTGGAGAGCTCGTGCTTTGGCTCATAGAGAATTATCGTGACAAGTATATAAATATTTCACTTCCTTCACTGCGTATAGACTCTTTTGCTCTTGATATCATGAGCAGGGTACAGGACGTTAAGAAGGGATCGCTCACATTTGCTTCTGAGGCCGGTTCACAGAGGCTTAGAAATGTTATTAACAAGGGAATTACCGAAGAAGATATCATGCGCGGATCTGCCGAGGCATTCAAGGGCGGATGGAATAAGGTTAAGCTTTACTTCATGCTCGGACTTCCGACAGAGACAGATGAGGATGTCAAGGCTATAGCGCAGCTTTCAGATGCCGTAGCAATGAACTACTATGATACAGTTCCGAAGGAGGATCGCAAGGGAATCCGCGTGCAGGTTACAGCATCAGCATCCTTCTTCATACCAAAGCCATTTACACCGTTTGAGTGGGCACCTATGTGTACAGCAGAGGAGTTCCAGAGAAAGGCATATGTACTTAGCGACGAGTTTACCAAACAGCTCAATCGTAAGTCACTTAAGTTCCAGTATCACGAGAATTATCTTAGTGAGTTGGAGGGACTTTTTGCCCGTGGCGACAGAAAGCTTTCTGAGCTTTTGATAAATGCTTATAAGAAGGGATGTATCTACGATTCATGGTCTGAATGCTTTGACATTGATAAGTGGCATGCAGCAATTGAAGAGTGTGGAGTAGATGTTGCTTTTTATACCCAGAGAGAAAGATCACTTGATGAGCTTTTCCCTTGGGATTTCATAGATATAGGTGTTACAAAGAAATTCCTCAAAGATCAATGGCTTGAGGCCAAAGCTGAGAGAGTTACACCTAACTGCCGCCAGCAGTGTTCGGGCTGTGGCGCAGCTTGCTTTGGAGGAGGTGTCTGCTTTGAGCGAAGATAATATTAAATTAAGAGTTAAATTTTCAAAGCATGGCCTTATGAAATATATAGGCCATCTTGATGTGATGCGTTATTTCCAGAAGCTTATCAGACGATGTGGGCTTGATATTGCATATTCAGCAGGTTATTCACCGCACCAGATCATGTCTTTTGCACAGCCTCTTGGTGTTGGACTTGAGAGTGACGGTGAGTACATGGATATCGAGGTGCATAGTGCCGAGAGCTCAGAGAAGGTCATGGAAATGATGAATTCCACACAGGCTGAGGGTATGTGGGTTACAGATGTGGTAAGGCTTGGAGATGGCATCGGTAACGCGATGGCAAGTGTAGCTCAGGCTGAGTACAATGTCCGCATAAGACCTGGCAAAGAGCCTGCATTTGATATGAAAGAAGCGATTGACTGGTTTAATTCTTCTGAAGAAGTGATCATTGAGAAAAAGACCAAAAAGTCAACAAGAGAAGTAAACTTAAAGGAGCTTGTATATAAACTTGAGAGCTGTGAAGACGGCTCTGTGCAGATGAGGCTTTGTGCCGGAAGCGGCAGCAATATCAAGCCGGGACTTTTGTACAATGCGATATACGAGCATTATGGTGTGGGTGAATGTGGACCTACAGACCTTCTTATCACAAGATGCGATATTTTTGATGAGAACGGTAAGCCATTGATCGAGGCTGGTGAGCACTTTTGAAGACGAAATTTGTAATTACAAAATACAACGATATACTTTTGTGTGCGGTTTATGAAGATGATAAACTCATGGAGTTTATATTTCCGGAAACCGACAGTGTTCCTGTAGGAAGCATCTATATAGGTCATATAAAAGATATCGCAAAGAATATAAATGCTGCTTTTGTAGACATCGGCGGAGGTACCATAGGGTATCTTCCGCTCGATAAGTCCCACGACTATCATGTTGAGCAGGATATCATGGTGCAGGTCGCAAAAGAAGCTGTAAAGACAAAAGATATGGTACTTACCACTGATATTTCATTGGCTGGTAAGTACCTTGCTCTGTCTGCTGACAGACCGGGGATCGGTATATCCAAAAAGATCACAAGCGATGAAACGCGTGACAGACTTAAAAATCTGATCATTGAGACGATCGAGTCTGAGTCAGAATATACAGATTTCCTAAAAAATATAGGCGTAATAGTCAGGACAAATGCAGCAGAAGCTCCAGAAGATGAGCTTAAGCATGAACTTATGGAGCTTGCGGCGACCTTTGTTGATATCAAGACAAAGGCACCTATGAGAAAGTGCTATTCAAGGCTCTATGCACCGGTCAGTGAATATCTTGCACGGATACGTGACAGCCGCGGAACAGTAGAAAAGATAGTGACTGATATTCCGGAAATATATGAGGAATGTAAGCAATATTTTGAAGGCAGCAGCGATATTCTCGATGTGATATCTTTGTATGATGATGAAGTTTTGCCATTGATCAAGCTGTATAGTATTGAGACAGATATTAAAGTGGCGCACAATCGTACAGTATGGCTCAAGTCGGGTGGTTATCTTGTGATAGAGCATACAGAGGCGCTTACAGTAATAGATGTAAATACCGGTAAAAACATTAAAGGTAAGAATAAAGAAAAGGTTTTTCTTGAGACTAACCTTGAGGCAATAGCAGAGTCTGCAAGGCAGATGAGACTGAGAAATATTTCCGGGATAATCATTATAGATCTGATAAACCTGCACTATCAGTCTGATAATAAAAAAATGATCTCAGCCTTAAAGGATGAGCTTAAAAAAGACAGAGTACATGTAAAGTTTATCGATATAACACCGCTTGGACTTGCAGAGATCACAAGGGAAAAGATACATAGATCGATTAACGAAATATTAAGAACCTATAAAAAAGATTAATGTAGGTATTGCTTTTTGATGCGTTAGGCATTAAAGTATAAAAGGTGAGTATTATGTGTATTATATTTAATACATAAAAGCCAAAATTTTGAAGGGTAGTAGGTGGAAATAGTATGAAAACAGCTTTAGTAATTATGGCAGCAGGAATTGGTTCACGTTTTGGAGGCGGGATCAAGCAGCTTGAGAAGGTAGATGATAATGGTCATATTATCATGGATTATTCAGTACATGATGCTGTAGAAGCAGGCTTCGATAAAGTTATTTTCGTTATCCGTAAGGATATTGAAAAGGAGTTCAAGGATATCATTGGTGATAGAATTGAAAAAGAGTGTGGTATCGAAGTTGCTTATGCTTTTCAGGATATCAACGATATTCCGGGTGAGCTTCCGGCAGGACGTACAAAGCCATGGGGAACATGTCAGGCGGTACTTGCAGCTAAGGAGCTTATAGATACTCCATTCTGCGTTATCAATGCAGATGATTACTATGGCAAAGAAGGCTTTAAGGTAGTACATGACGAGCTTGTTAAGGGCAATGATGAGTACTGCATGGCAGGCTTTGTTCTTAAGAATACACTTTCTGATAACGGTGGTGTTACAAGAGGTGTCTGCAACATGGAAAACGGCTATCTTACAGATGTACAGGAGACATCAAACATCATTAAGACAGCTGAAGGTGCTGAAGCAGACGGAAAGAAGATTGATATTGAGAGCCTTGTTTCTATGAATTTCTGGGGATTTACACCAGACTTCATCGGAATAATGGAAAAGGGCTTTGAGACATTCTTCAAGGAAGTAGTTCCAACAAATCCAGAGAAGTGCGAGTTCCTTATCCCAACATTTGTTGGAGAGCTTCTTGAGCAGGGTAAGGTAAAGGTAAAGGTTCTTAAGAGTAACGATACATGGTATGGCATGACATACAAAGAGGATGTTCCTGTTGTTAAGGAAAGCTTCAAAGAAATGATCGAGAGCGGCAAGTATAAGGCTGATCTCTACGAGGATCTTCACTAAATATTAAGACAAAGAAAAACCAGTAGATGCGAGTCTACTGGCTTTTCTTATATCATGGCTTTATTTCATCAAGAGTTTTTGAATATGCAGGTAAAAACTCTTTTATAAAGAT
This sequence comes from Lachnospiraceae bacterium MA2020, assembly GCA_000746015.1. Lineage (GTDB taxonomy): Bacteria > Bacillota > Clostridia > Lachnospirales > Lachnospiraceae > NK4A144. Next base: position 74,191 of record JQKK01000004.1, read on the forward strand.
CTCAACTTCTTCAAGATCTAATGCATGCAGTGCCTTAAGTGTAGAGGCTTCTGCACTCTTAAATTCACTGTTTCCCGTCTTTAATTCATCAACGCATTTAATATATGCTGAAAGCTTGTCTGCGCCTTTAACAAGACGCTTCTCGTATGCGTAAGCATCATTCGATGGCATCATGGCTTCGCTGTAAGCATCTTTTAAGTCGTCAGGAAGCAGCTGCAGGAGTTTTTGACAGGCGCTTTTTTCTATATCTTTATAAGCGTTGGAAATCTCGGGATTGAAATATTTGACAGGTGTAGGCATGTCACCAGTCAGTATCTCAGATACATCGTGGTACATGCCAAATATGGCTGCTTTTTCCGCATTGAGCGACTTGCCGAGGCGGGTATTGCCGATGAGGGCAAGCGCATGAGAAAGCATAGCTACATCAAGAGAATGCTCGCTAAGGTTTTCATTAGATGAATTACGCATAAGCGCCCATCTGTCGATCCAGCGGAGCCTTGCGATCATTGCGAAAAAAGCATAGTCCATAAAGCCACCTCTTATTTATTATAATATGAAAGAACTTTACGAATCTTATCTGTAGGTGTTGTAACCTTTTCCATAGATACGTCGTGGTTAGAGAAGTCAATGATAGAAGCAAGGAACTTTGACATATCTGCTTCAATGAAGTACTCGCGCTCGTAAAGCTCAGGAATCCTGTAAGTAAGATTTGTTGTGATGACTCTGTCAAAGATACCTTCTTCGTAAGCGTCATCAAAAGCCTCAAGTCCATCTGTGAAAATACCGAATGTACAGCAGATGAATACTCTCTTTGCCTTCATCTTCTTGAGCTGACGTGCAGTATCGATCATACTTCCGCCTGAAGAGATCATATCGTCAACGATGATGACATCCTTGCCCTCTACATTGTCACCGAGGAACTCATGTGCAACGATAGGATTCTTACCGTTTACTACCTGAGTGTAATCACGTCTCTTGTAGAACATACCTGTGTCAACACCGAGAACGTTTGCAAAGTATACGGCTCTGTTAAGGGCACCTTCATCTGGAGAAATTACAAGCATGTGATCTTTGTCGATAGTCAGATCAGTGATGTTTGAAAGAAGAGTGCGCAAAAACTGATAAAAAGGTGTGAAGTTATCAAAACCGCAAAGTGGAGCAGAATTCTGTACGGACGGATCGTGAGCATCGAAAGTGATAACACGATTAACACCCATTCCATAAAGCTCCTCAAGCATTGTGGCACAGTCAAGTGACTCTCTGTCTGTACGCTTGTGCTGACGGCTCTCATACATGAAAGGCATGATAACTGTTACTCTGTGTGCCTTGCCGGCTGTGGCAGCGATGACACGTTTGAGATCCTGGAAATGATCGTCTGGAGAGTAATGATTTTTATAACCATGCATCTCATAAGTAAGGGAATTGTTGAGAACATCAAGCATGATGTAAAGATCCTTACCTCTGATGGTTTCATTCAAGATGGCTTTACCTTCACCTGAACCAAACCTTGGAACCTGAAACCTGATGGTGTAGTTGTCCATCGTATAGCCTTCAAAAGCTGGGGAATCATGATAAGGCTGATTGATCTCACGACGGAACTCAACAAGGTAATCATTTACCTTTTCACCGAGGTCTTTGATGCTGTCCATAACAATGATCTTTAATGGGGCAGCAGGCATCTTGTTTTCAAGAAATTTGTTAATCTTCATTCTTACCTCTTATATTGGACTTAGGATACGTTATTACAACTCTTTAATGTTAGCATGTTGATGTGAGATAGGCAAGTGCGATTTTTGCTTTTTGAATACATTAAATAATGTCGTTGTATAGTAAATTTGAATGATGTAAAATTGTATTGATGGCAAGATGTATGTTGTGGGTACTATTTAATAGGAGGAGAAATGGCTGGCTCAAAGGTATATTTTACAGATTTTAGGACAACTGTAGGAACATCACTGACCGTCAAGATGCAGAAGCTTATCCGAAAGGCAGGGATAGGCGATATAGACATGGACGGTAAATTTGTAGCTATCAAAATGCACTTTGGAGAACTTGGCAATCTGTCATATTTAAGACCGAATTATGCCAAGGCTGTAGCTGATGTAGTGAAAGAGCAGGGCGGACTGCCGTTTCTGACGGATTGCAATACGCTTTATCCCGGCTCACGTAAGAATGCGCTAGAGCATATGGACTGCGCAAATATCAATGGTTTCAACACCATTACTACCGGATGTCAGATAATCATTGGAGATGGTCTCAGAGGAACTGACGATATAGAAGTGCCTGTACCAAATGGTGAATACTGTAAGGAGGCATATATCGGCAGAGCAGTGATGGATGCTGATATATTTATCTCTCTTACACATTTCAAGGGACATGAGTCTACCGGTTTTGGCGGCGCGCTCAAAAATATAGGCATGGGATGCGGAAGCCGCGCGGGCAAGATGCAGCAGCATAATAGTGGGCATCCGACAGTTCATGAGGATAAGTGCCGCGGATGTGGTCGCTGTGCAAAGGAATGTGGCTCAAATGCAATATATTATGAAAATAAGAAGGCTCATATAGATCAGGATCTCTGTAAAGGCTGCGGACGATGTATAGGCGCCTGCGCATTTGATGCGATCGAAAACATGAATTGGGATGCCAACGAGATACTTGGACGTAAGATTGCGGAGTATAGTGCGGCAGTATGCGCGGACAGACCATGTTTTCATATAAGTCTGGTACGCGATATTTCGCCAAACTGCGACTGTCATGGTGAAAATGATGCTCCGATCCTGCCGGATGTTGGATTTTTTGCTTCATTTGATCCGGTCGCACTTGATCAGGCTTGTGTGGATGCCTGCCTCAAGTCAGCACCTATGCCAAACAGCCAGCTTTCTGATAATTTAAGCAAGCCTGACTGGCATCACCACCATGATCATTTCTTTGATTCCAATCCTAATATCAGATGGAAAGAGACACTTGAGCATGCTGAGAAGATAGGTCTTGGAACGCGAGAGTATGAATTGATAACTATGTAAATTTTATTCTGAGGTGAAAAGAGTATGAAGGGAAATCAAATCAAAAAAATGACACTGACAGCTATGTTTTTGGCGATAGGGATCATACTTCCATTTTTTACAGGACAGATTCCTGAGATTGGAAGTATGCTCCTGCCAATGCATATTCCGGTATTTTTGAGCGCTTTGATCTGCGGCGAGAAGTGGGGCACACCAATGGCATTTGTTTTGCCTATACTCAGGTCGGCTCTATTTGGAATGCCACCTATGTATCCTACTGCGATCGCTATGGCTTTTGAGCTTGCTGCATACGCATTTGTCGCAGGTTATCTTTATAGCCATTCAAAATGGCAGTGCAGCAAAGCTCTGCTCAGATGTCTTGTGATAGCAATGATTGCAGGCAGAGTAGTATGGGGCATTGCACAGGTAGCTCTTTTGGGAATTGCCGGCAACGCATTTACAGTACAGGCTTTCCTTGCAGGTGCATTATTTAAGGCTATACCGGGTATCGTTCTCCAGCTCATACTGATACCGGCAGTTATGATAGCATTAAACCGCACAAAGTTGGTTCCATTTAATTCAGGCAGAAGTGAAAATGTTGACTATGCAAAGTGAAGTTAAGAAATGGGACTACATAGTTGAAAAGATCAGCCGTCTGGCAGAAAATGCAGACAAAAAAATGCTGATAGCGATAGACGGCAGGTGTGCCTCCGGCAAGACGACATTTGCAGGTTATGTTTCGAAGGCACTGGATTGCAATGTTTTCCATATGGATGACTATTTCCTTAGACCTGAGCAGCGCACAGCGGAGCGATTAAAAGAACCCGGAGGAAATGTAGACCGTGAGCGATTCAATGATGAATTATTGATACCGCTTACAAAAGGCACGGAAACAATTGAATATAGAAAGTTTGACTGCCATACGATGTCACTTCAGCTTCCCGTCACAGTAAGCTCCAAAAAGATTAACATAGTAGAAGGCGCATATAGCTGCCATCCTGACCTAATCGATAAATATGATTTAAAGATATTTTTCGACATAACAAAAGAGCTCCAAAGAGAACGGATACTTAACAGAAATGGCTCAAAACAATGGGAAGTATTCCGTGACAGATGGATACCGATGGAAGAGAGGTATTTTGAGGAGTTTGGGATTCGGGAGAGGTGTGATATGTGCGTAAATGGTTATTCGAAGTAAGGTTATCTGGATATAAACAAACTGCATGGTGTAGTTGAGTTTTATAAAGGCTTAAAAAGAATAGGAGGAACCCAAAAATGAAAATTGTAATTCTGAACGGAAGCCCTCATCCAACAGGCAACACAAAGGCTCTTGTGGATGCCTTCACAAAGGGTGCGAAGAGTGCCGGACATGAGGTTGTGGAATGCCCTGTAGGAACCATGAACATCAAAGGCTGTCTTGCCTGTGAGTATTGTCATACTAAAGGTGAAGGCAAGTGCGTACAGCAGGATGATATGCAGAAGGTATATCCGGAACTGGCTACTGCCGATGTAGTAGTACTGGCATCATCGGTTCACTACTTTGCTGTGACGGGACAGCTACAGTCTGCAATTGCAAGATTTTATGCTCCGGGCAAGCCAAAGGCTCAGAAATATGCTATGCTTATAAGCTCCGCATCACCTAATGTTTATGCCGGAATTGAAGGTCAGTACAAGAGTATGCTGGGATACTTCCAGGCAGAAGACCTCGGAATAAAAGAGGTCTACGGAGATGCAAATAAATCAGAGGCTACACTTGCTGAAATCGAGGCATTTGGTGCTTCGATAAAATAAAAGGTAATATGTGCGTGATAGCATGATAAAAGCCATGAATGACTGGTCGTAAGGGACTGGCGTTCATGGCTTTTTTATTGTACATGGGAATGAATTGTGTGGATGGTGATATAATTAAAATGAAATGTGATACACAATTGTTTAAAATAAAAAATGCCCTACAACGGGCAGCCACAAGGGCGATTTCGATAAATCTTTATTTGAACGTGTGTAAAAAAGAATAGTAGTCAACTATTCAAATACATCATAGTTTATAAGAAGGGATATGTCAATGGGGGATAAGAAAAATCATAGTAGAAAAGAATTTGAAGATTATTATTTAGGCTTGGATATTGGTACGGATTCTGTTGGTTGGTGTGTAACGGATAAAGATTATAATGTGTTGAAGTTTAATGGTAAAGCTATGTGGGGAGTAAGGCTGTTTGCTAAGGCCGCTACTGCTGCGAAGCGTAGGAGCTTTAGAACAGCTAGAAGAAGATTGCAGAGGAGAAGGAATAGGGTTTTACTGGTTGAAGAATTGTTGTCCGAGGAAGTGGCTAAGGTTGACCCGTTATTTTTTACGAGATTAAAAGAGAGTAAATTCTATCTTGAAGATAAGGACGAGAAAGTTAGGCAGCCTTATTGTCTTTTTGCAGATCAAAATTATACTGATGTACAGTACCACAAAGACTATCGCACAATTTATCATCTGAGAAACGCTCTTATGGAGCATGACAGGAATTATGATATCAGATTGTATTATCTTGCTATAAGTAACTTTATGAAACATAGGGGGCATTTCTTTTTTAATGGGGATATATCTGAAGTAACATTATTTGAAGCTGTATTTGACAGCTTAAAAGAATATCTGGTGAATGAATTTGAAGTATCATTAGAAACTGATGATATCGAAGAAGTTAAAAATGTTTTATTGGATAAAAAGATAGGACGTGCGGATAAAAAACGCAAGCTGATTGATCTATTTGATGCTAAAAAATCACAAATTAAGTCGGAAATTTTAGGTGCAATTTGCGGTTTAAACGTTAGCCTTGATAAGCTTTTTGATGATGAGAGCTTAAAGGATGCAGGAATAGATAAGATTTCTTTTTATGATGGAATTGATGATGAAAAGAATGATGAGCTACTTGAAGTGCTTTCAGACAGATTTGAAATGATGATCAGACTAAAGGCAGTATATGATTGGAGTGTGCTTGCTAATATTCTGGCTGATAGCACGTCAATATCTAAGGCACAGATTAAAGTTTATGAGAAGCATAAAAAAGATCTTCAAGATTTGAAATATGTGGTGAAGAAATATGTTCCTAACGAGTACGATGAAATATTTAAGGATTCAGGAGTGAAGGAAAACTATACTTCATACGTGGCGCATGTTTTTGAAAAGGGGAATACTTTAACAGAAAAGCGAATCACTGAACAAAGCGATTTTTGTAAGTATATTAAGAAAAAGCTTGAGAAGGTTGATGCAGAGGATGAAGTACTTGCTAGGATAAAGACAGAAGTGAAAAATTACATCTTTATGCCTAAGCAGATATCCAAAAATAATAGTGTGATACCTTATCAGGTACATTTGCAAGAACTAAAGAAGATTGTAGATAACATGGGCATTGATTATCCATTATTAAAGGAAAAAGATACTGATGGTTTATCAGTATGCGATAAAATACTAAAAATATTTGAGTTTAGGATACCTTATTATGTAGGACCATTGAATGATTATCACAGCGAAAATGGTGGAAATAGCTGGGTAATCAGGAAGGAGTCAGGAAGAGTACTTCCTTGGAATTTTGATTCAAAGGTTGATATAAAGGCCAGTGCTAGGGCTTTTATGAGTAATCTTACAAATAAATGTACTTATCTGCTTGATGAAGATGTATTGCCAAAGGATTCATTATTGTATTCAAAGTATATGCTTTTGAATGAACTCAATAATATCAGAATTAATGGAGACCGACTAGATGTTGATGTGAAACAACGAATATACAATGAGATTTTCAAGACCAGAAGTGGAAAGTTTAGTCTGAAAAAGCTTACCGATTGGCTGGTTAAAGAAAATATAGCATCAAGAGAGGATAAGGTATCAGGAATAGATAAAGTTTTTCAGACTACATTGAAATCATATCAGGATTTTTACAGAATACTTGGAAGCAGAGTCGAAACGGAACCACAATTTATTGATAAACTAATCGAAAATATCCTCATATTTGGAAATGATAAGAGGATGCTTAAAGAATTGTTAACTGATGAGTATTCAGATAGGCTTTCTACAGAGGAAATAGAGAGTATTTCAAAGCTTAAGTATTCTGGATGGGGACGTTTTTCTTCAAAACTCTTAAATGGTATTGAAGATATAGATAAAGAGACCGGAGAAATTAAGACCATTATAAATTTCATGTGGAATGGAAACGAAAACTTCATGGAATTGATGAGCTCAAAACATGGATTTGCTGAGAAAATACGGCAACAAAATGATGAATTTAAAGGGAACTCAGCGGAAATTAGTTATGACCTTGTATATGATTCTTATGCTTCGCCTGCGGTAAAGAGGGGAATATGGCAGACTCTTTTGATAGTTAAGGAAATCATGAAAGTGAAGGGAAAATCTCCTAAGAGGATATTTGTAGAGGTTGCCAGAGAAAAGGAAAAGAATCCGAAACGTAAAGAGACAAGAAAGGAAAGGCTTTTAGCACCATATAAGTCGATTGAGTGTGAGCGACGTAATTGGTATGATGAAATTAATAAACGTAAAGATTGGGAATTTGATGATACAAAGCTATATTTATATTACACACAGTTAGGAAGGGATATGTATTCTGATGAGGAAATTCCCTTGGAAGAACTGTTTACTGGAAAATATAGTAAAGAACATATTTATCCTCAATCAAAAACAAAAGATGATAGCATAATCAACAATCTTGTCTTAGTGAGAACAGATTATAATAACGAAAGACAAGATAAAATGCCAATACCTGAAAAATTCAGACAACCTCAGCTGTGGACAAGATTAAAAAAATTAAATTTGATTTCTGAAGAAAAGTATAAGAGACTTATGCGTAAAGAAGATTTTTCAGATGAAGAGCTTACTGGTTTTATAGCTCGTCAGCTAGTTGAAACAAGGCAATCGACAAAAATAGTTGCACAAATCCTAGAACAAACTTTACCGGAAACGAAGGTTGTATATTCTAAAGCAATCAATGTATCGGATTTTAGATATATGGATAAAAAGTATAAATTGGTAAAAACCAGATCAATTAATGACTTTCATCATGCGAAGGACGCATATTTGAGCATAGTTGTTGGAAATGTCTATTATACTAAGTTCACTGATAATCCGAAAAACTTTATTGCCGGCAAAAAAGAATATAACCTCAAAAAATTATTTGACCATGATGTTACACGTAATGGTGAAATTGCATGGAAACAAGGGGAAGAAGGCACTATTGCAACAGTTAGAAAGTATATGGCCAAGAATAACATATTGTTTACGAGGTATGCAACAGAAAATAGGGGCAAACTATTTGAACAGCCATCAAAGAAAAACTCTAAGAATTTGACGCCGTTAAAATTATCGGATTCAAGAATGAATGTTAAAAAATATGGTGGATACAGTGGCTTAGGTTATCAGTATTTTTCTGTTGTTGAACACGAGAAGAATATGAAGAATAAGAAGGCTGTTAGGGCTTTAGTAGCAGTACCTGAATACTTGGGAGATTCTCACGAAGCTTTTATAGAATATTGTGAGCGTGTACTTAAGTTCAACAGTCCTAGAGTTGTTTATGAAAAGATTAAGATTGATTCATTTTTGAAGATAGATGGATACCCTGTTCATCTTGCATGTAATAAGGATTTGACTAGATTTGTGGCTAAAAATGCAGTTCAATTATGCCTAAACAGAGAAAGCGAGGCAGTTATACATAATATTGAAAAAGTTATTAAAAAGAAGGATGAAAACAAGGATTACAAGATAACCAGCTATGATAAAATTAGCGAGGAAGAAGTTATTTCTATTTATGATATATTGCTGGACAAATTGAAGAATGGCATTTTTTCAAATATGAAGGGAGTGTCAGCTGATAAGATTGAGGTGGCAAGGGAGAAATTCATGCTATTATCTATTGATGATAAATGTGAGGTTATAAGGCAATTATTGTTTGTATTTAAATGCGATAGAAAAAATGCCAATTTGGCAGTGATAGGAATAGGTGGGGATATAGGAGAAATACGGTATAATAAAAACTTATCGGATTATAAATCTTTTAAATTGGTTTCACAATCTGTAACAGGCCTTTTTGAAAATGAAATTGATTTGTTGAAGTAAAATGAGTTGGAGAATAGTTGTTATATCTAATAGGGCAAAGCTTGATTATAAGCTTGGCTATATGGTGGTTCGTGGGGAAGAGACTGTAAAAGTGCACATTACAGAGATATCTACGTTGATAATAGAGTCAACGGAGGTATCTCTGACTGCTGCGCTTTTGTCTGAACTTACCAAGAAAAAGGTAAAAGTTATATTTTGTGATGAGAAAAGAAATCCGTCATCAGAGCTTATAAGCTATTACGGATGCCATGATTCAAGCTCAAAGATAAGGCAGCAGATACAATGGGATGAAGATATAAAGTGTAGTGTGTGGACTGAGATAGTAACAGAAAAAATCCGTAATCAGAAGAAAGTTCTAGAGGATTATGGAAAAGGTGAGTCTTCTCTTCTTGATGAATATTTAAGAGAAATTGAATTTAATGATGCAACAAATCGAGAAGGTCATTCTGCTAAAGTATATTTCAATGCCTTATTTGGAAAAGATTTTTCTCGCTCTCTGGACGTTCCGATAAATGCTGCATTGAATTATGGATATTCGTTATTATTATCTGCAGTTAATAGAGAAATTGTTAAGTCCGGGTATATTACGCAATTGGGTTTGTTTCATGATAATATGTTTAATCCATTTAACCTTGGTTCAGATCTTATGGAACCTTTTAGAACATTAGTGGATAGAAAAGTTCTGGAAATATCGCCAGATAGATTTGAACATGATGAAAAAATGCAGATGGTCAATATATTGAATTCTCAAGTTTTTATTGATGGAAGGGAACAATATGTAAATAATGCAATAGGAATATATTGTAGGAGTGTCTTTGATGCCATAAATGATAAAGACGTGTCTTTGATAAGGTTTTATAGAAATGAGTTATAGGTATATGCGAGTATTGGTATTTTTTGATCTTCCGGTTCTGACACAGGAAAATAGGAGGAACTATGCGTGTTTTAGAAAGTTTCTGATAAAGAATGGCTTTATTATGATGCAAGAGTCGGTGTACAGTAAACTTGCATTAAATCCGTCCATAGCAAATAGCATAGTCGATAGTGTCAAGAAGAATAAACCTCCTGAGGGACTAGTGCAAATGATGACTATAACCGAGAAACAGTATCAAAAGATGGAATTTGTTGTAGGAGAGGCAAAAAGTAGCGTTCTTGAGAGTGATGAGAGGCTAGTGATTTTATGAAACTTGTTAATTCTGATTGGAAGACATGTATAGATTTTGATGAAGAAAAAGTTCAGGTAATATGTATTGAAAATCCGAAATATTATGCAGAAGTAGTTAATGAGCTTTTGCATGAATTGTCTGGTAACGATGGTAAATTCATATTGTCTGAAAAAGATAAAATATATGATCTGTCGAAGAAGGCGGATATCATACTATCGCCATTTCTGCTTGATTTTGAAAATAAGAAATTTCAAAATGCTATGACGAAGAAGTTAGTGCAGATTGCAAATGAAGAAGAATATGCAGAAACGAAAGAGTTATCGGGGCAGATACTTGAATACATATACAAACTGTCGGATTATCTTGATTATGATGTTTCAATCTCTGATGAAGTGGATATTTCGCAATTGCTGAAAACAGTGGGAATGAAGGTGTCAAAATCAGAAGGAGAGCTTGTAGAACAGATTGTTGATTACATGTTTTTAATGAAAAATGTTCTTGGAATAGAACTTATAATTGGAGTTAATTTTAGGTCATTTATATCTGTACATGATCTGGAAAAATTGTATCAAACTTTATTACTGAAGAAGATTAAATTATTATTGTTGGAAAATAAAGTAGTTGATGATAAACTTGAATGTGAGAAGTGGTTGATTATAGATTCAGATTTATGCGAAATATAGCAGTTTTCCTAGTCAGCTAACGGCTATATGAACTCATCCTCATGTTAATTTGAGGTTTGAGAAGTGTGTAAAAAAGAATAGTAGTCAAACGACAAACCACATTTTAGCCCATACGCACAGTTTGAGAAGTGTGTAAAAAAGAATAGTAGTCAAACACATGTAGTCCCGAGTATATGTCTCAACTTGTTTGAGAAGTGTGTAAAAAAGAATAGTAGTCAAACGAGCCTGCCAATGTAAGAGCAGCTATTAAAGTTTGAGAAGTGTGTAAAAAAGAATAGTAGTCAAACACAAAGTGCATATAGGCACGAATGTCGAAGTTTGAGAAGTGTGTAAAAAAGAATAGTAGTCAAACCATCAGAACGATTAAAGGTTTCAAGGAAAAGTTTGAGAAGTGTGTAAAAAAGAATAGTAGTCAAACTAATTTTTCCGGCTTGCTCTTTCAGAAGGGTGTTTGAGAAGTGTGTAAAAAAGAATAGTAGTCAAACACAAGCTCTGCGCTTGTCCAATCCGTTAGAGTTTGAGAAGTGTGTAAAAAAGAATAGTAGTCAAACGTACAGCAATGACTTACTTTCTCGTAGTACGTTTGAGAAGTGTGTAAAAAAGAATAGTAGTCAAACTATCACCCTAATTATAGCACCTTTTTTTCGTTTGAGAAGTGTGTAAAAAAGAATAGTAGTCAAAACGTTAATTCTACGTTTGTGCCCGGCGTTATGTTTGAGAAGTGTGTAAAAAGAATAGTAATACTAGGTTTTACAGGACTGAGTAACATAAGAATTCTAGAAATCAGGTGCAAGATGGGATACACACCCAAAGAGCAACATCATTTGGAAACCGCCCAACGAAATCAGCTTTTTACGTAGACTTGCACCACAGGCGAAGAACTCTTAATCTTGAGTGAATCGTCTGTGGTGCTATGTCGGAGTTAAAAGGAAGTTCGTTGGAAAGTCGGTTTCCCGTGTTGCGTTGGATGTGTATCCCCAATTGCGCCGTCATGTCATTGTATATCAATAAAAAGTATAGCAATCATCTTAGTGATACTTGCTCACATTACTAGCATCTACAGCCTCGAAAGGCACAAGCACGTATTTGCCGTCGGAGGTTGCGCCTTCGAGTGAAGTTACACTTTTTCCATTCATCATATTCAATGCGGCTTTTACGGCGGCTGTCGACTGACCTTCTGAATTTTGCATTACTGTGAAATCCATATCGCCTGCCTCGATAGCTGCGCATCCGTCAGCTGTTGCGTCAACTCCGCAGATAGGAATAGACTTAGGATCAATCCCAGCTTCTTTGAGTGCGCTTATTACGCCGAGCGCTATCGTATCATTGTTGCACATGATAATATCATAGTCCTGTCCTGTGCGCAGAAAAGCCTTCATTTTCTTGGCTGACAGGTCATAGAGCCAGTCTCCGTAATCGGTGAAAACATAATGAGCTTCAATTCCTGCATCATCAAAAGTATATTTAATGGCTCTGGTACGTCCGACGGTCGCTGAATGTCCCTTTTCGCCCTTCATGACAACAACATTTATAGGACTTTTATTTTTGAGAGCTTTTATTGCCCATTCTGCCTGGAGTTCACCGGCTTCAGTCTCCATAGAGCCTGCAAACACAAATCTGTCTTTTTTAAGTACAGAGTCATCAGGCTGGCTGTTTACGAACACCATCGGAAGATCCCCTGCTGCTATTTCAAGCTGCAGTGCGGCACTTGCCTCGGCAGGTCTGATGATGATCGCGCCATACCCTTCGGATTTAGCTTTTTTGATCTTCTCAACCTGATCGGATATCGTAGGCTCACCTTCATATATGTCTACGGTAACGCCATTGTTTTTGCCGGCCTTCACAGCTTCCTGAGCAAGCATGCCTCTGAAAGTATCAGTCAGGTCAAAGGTACAGTATAGTATCTTGCTTCCTGCACTGGCAGAGGATTTTGGTGAACACCCGCTAAGTGCAGTAATTATAAGTGAAGTTACTAAAATGAGTCCTAATATTTTTTTCTGTGATTTTCTCAAAATAGTACCTCCCTTCAAATCTTAAACCGCTGAACATAAGATGCAAGTATATCAGAAGTGTACGCCAATTCATGAGAATTTTCGGCTACATCATGGCTGCTCTTACTGATATTTTCTGCTTGAACTACCATATCTTTAGACGCGGACAATATTTCATCAGCACTTGCGGCTTGTTCTTCTGAAATTGTTGCGACACTTGCTGCGACATCACTGACCCTGCTGATCTCGTGGATCATATCACTCATAAGATTATTTGAAACCTGAATATTTTTGAAGATATTTTCAAAGGTTTCAACAGCGGTAACGATGAGTTCTGTATTCTTTTGGATATTTTTTGCATTTTCATCAGACTGCTGTACAACATTTGCGATCAGTCCTCTGACTTCCTCTATCAGATCGGCAATATGTTGCGAGCTCTCTGTACTGGTCTGAGCGAGTTTACCGATCTCAGTTGCTACTACAGCAAATCCTTTACCTGCCTCACCGGCTCTGGCTGCCTCGATAGAAGCATTTAATGAAAGGAGATTTGTTTCTTCTGAAATATTTCCAATCAATGCAACGATATTTACGATCTGATCAGATGCCTCGCCAACCTTTCCGATTGAGCTTACAAGTTTTTCGTTGGAGTTATAGATTTCTTCCATCGCGACTCTGAGCTGCTCCATATCGTCTTTGCCTTTTTGCGACATCCGGACAGTTTCCTGCATGCTCTGATCTGCCTTGTTGGAATTTTTTCTCGTTTCCGATACGATACTTGCCAGAACAGAAGCATTTTCTGCAATTCCGTTTGCGGCAACAGCCAGCTGATCCACAGTGGTATTTAATTTGCGCATGGCCTCTGCCTGACTATTAGAGGCATCAGACATTGTTTTTGATACTTCGTCACTTCTTATCGACTCATCCTTGAGCTTTTCGGATGCTTTGAAGATACTGGAGATCATATTTTTCATATTTTCGACGAAGTCTTTTAATTGATCTCCCATGACACCGATTTCGTCATTACTATGTGTCTCAACGTTGATCGTGAAATCTCCCTCGGACATATCTTTTATGTAGCGAGACATTGGTGTAAGTGGTGCGATAACGCTGTTAACTATTCTTATCGTCAGCAGTACCATGATGACAATGGCGATCAAACCTATGATCAGCATGATATTTCTGAGCTTTATAACATCAGCGAGGATCTTGTTCTCATCGATATAAGATACAAGTATCCAGTCGGCATTATCCAAAAGCTTAAATCCGACGATTTTTCCGGCAATCTTACATGTATCAAATTTATGAGCACGTATGGTTTTATAGATTTCAGCTAAAAATGGATCAGCATTTTTATCATCAAGTTTTGTGGAAATGAGAGAAACATCTTGGTGTGATAGTATATTCCAGGTGCTGAAGTCGAGAAGGAATGCACTTGCACCTTCCATTTTTACGCCTGAGTTGACGATTATGTTCAGATAATCAAGGTAAACATCTGCAGCAAGAACTTCGACATCCTCTGTATCAGAGTCTATTATTCCGGATGCTGTAACGACATAGCGGTTGTTCTCGTCTTTATAAGGCGTGCCATAGTCCATATCTACCTTTTGAAGTCCCTGCTTAAATTCGGTAGAGTTTGCAGGATCCTTTAATTCCTTTGTGGAATTCTGGGCTTTGTAAAATTTACCCCCGGAAGTAATTACATACAATCCGTCAGGTGAATTTTTGAAATAACCATAGAAAGAGTCAAGAGTATTCTGTAATTCTTCAGGGGTAAGATTGTTAGACTCTATCTGCTTTTTGGCAGTGGCATAAGATTGAAGACTCTTATCCATCCACGCAGTGATATTGTCGGCCTGATTTGACATGGAAGACTCAAGCTCTGATTTCGACTTTTTCTCGAGGTTCTGGCTTGAAATTACCATGGTAATGATGACCAGCGCCGCTACAAGTAAAATTGCTGTAGGCATTATGAAGAAAAGCAGCTTATTTCGTATTCTCCCCAGTCGTCTTTTCTTTTTCTTTGTTTCACCCTTATTATCCATCAAATCCTCCTCATAAAAATACACCCATAAGTATGACAAAGATATCCATATATAGAAAATTATATCAAATCGGCAACTTTTTTGTGGTTTTTATGGCATACACAATGATCGATGATAGTGTGATAGCACTTGCTACTTTTTCAAATTCATGTATAATTATATGGTTAGTCTTATGATCAGTATTAAAGTATTATTCTAGAAAGGTTTTTATTAATGAGTTATTTGGAAGATATGGCAAAACAGATTGATACTATCGATATAAACGGGCCGGAGCCGACAAAAGAGCCTGAGAGACAGTATTACTTCATGGCAAAGATGAAACATGTCGTAAAGGAGAAGTCTGAGAGGCTTGGTCGTCCACTTAAGGCATTAATAAACACCTTCGGTTGTCAGATGAATGAGCGTGACTCTGAGAAGCTTCTCGGAGTGCTTCAGCAGATAGGATATGAAGTTGCTGAGGGCGAAGATGATGCTGATATCATCCTTTTCAATACATGTACAGTTCGAGATAATGCAGACCAGAGAGTATTTGGTCGTTTGGGAGTACTTAAGCATAAAAAAGAGAAGAATCCTGAGCTTATCATCGGTCTTTGCGGATGTATGATGCAGGAGACACTTGTCATACAGAAGATCCAGAAGAGCTATCCATACGTGGATCTTATTTTCGGAACACATAATCTCTACAAGCTTGCAGAGCTTTTGTACACAATTCATGAGACAGATGCTCCTGTAGTTGATATCTGGGAGGATGCAAAAGAGATCATCGAGGATCTTCCGGTTGAGAGAAAATATAAGTTTAAGAGCGGCGTAAATATCATGTTTGGCTGCAATAATTTCTGCAGTTACTGCATAGTTCCGTATGTAAGAGGACGTGAGAGGAGCCGTAATCCTAAGGACATCATAAGAGAAATTGAGAACCTTGTCGCTGATGGCGTTAAGGAAGTAATGCTTCTTGGACAGAATGTCAATTCTTATGGTAAGGGACTTGAGCCTAATGTTACTTTTGCTGAGCTTTTGCAGGAAGTGGTAAAGATAGAAGGTCTTGAGAGAGTAAGATTTATGTCTTCGCATCCAAAGGATCTTTCAGACGATCTTATAAAGGTAATGGCATCATCAGATAAGATCTGCAGACATATGCATCTTGCGCTCCAGTCCGGAAGTGACAGACTTCTTGAGAAGATGAACCGCCACTACACAAAGGAGAAGTATCTTGAAATCGTAAGAAAGATGCGTGAGGCTATGCCTGATCTTGCTATCACTACTGATATCATCGTTGGTTTCCCCGGCGAGACTGTCGAGGATGTCAATGAGACTATAGATATCGTTAAGAAGGCGAAGTTTGATGGCGCGTTTACATTTATATATTCAAAGCGTACAGGTACGCCGGCAGCGGCAATGCCAGACCAGTGCAGCGAGGAGTTTGTCAAGGAGCAGTTTGACAGAGTGCTCACTACAGTACAGGAGACTGCAAAGGAGCAGGCAGCACGTTTTACAGGACAGACTGTGAAGGTCATGGTAGAGGGCAGAAATGATAAGGATGAATCAATGGTTACCGGAAGGATGAGCCAGAATACTGTTGTTCATTTCAAGGGAGATGCATCTCTTATCGGATCTATCGTAGATGTTCATCTTGATGAATGTCTTGGATTTTACTACATGGGTACTAAAAAGTCATAATTAAATAAAGGTGATGATTAAACTATATGTTAAACGGGAAAGAAATAGACAAAAGTAAACTTTCTCCTATGATGCAGCACTATCTGGAGACAAAGGAAAGGTATCCGGGAAGCATCCTGTTTTACAGACTTGGTGACTTCTATGAGATGTTTTTTGAGGATGCAGAGATTGTTTCAAAAGAGCTGGAATTAACACTTACAGGTAAGGCATGTGGACTTGAGGAAAGGGCTCCAATGTGCGGAGTTCCTTTTCATGCTGTCGACACCTATCTTAATAAACTGGTAAATAACGGTCATAAAGTGGCGATATGTGAGCAGCTTGAAGATCCAAAAGAGGCAAAGGGCATAGTTAAGAGAGATGTCATACGAGTAGTGACACCGGGAACCAACTTAAATATGCAGTCGCTTGATGAGGGTAAGAATAATTACCTCATGTGTATAGTATATTTTGCTGATACTTTTGGCATGGCGGTTGCGGATATTTCGACTGGTGATTTCTTTGTGACAGAGCTGGGGTCAAAGCGACAGCTGATGGACGAGATCACTAAATATATGCCGAGCGAATTGATCGCAAACAATGCATTTTTTATGAGTGGCGTAGATACTGATGAGCTTAGGACACGCCACAATATTTCGCTCAACAGACTTGACGAGACATACTTTACAGATAGTGCCGCAATCGGTGCTATAAAGGATCATTTCAAGGTTCTCGGCCTTGAGGGACTTGGCCTTGCAGAGTATGAAATAGGAGCACACGCATCAGGCGCGCTGCTCATATACTTAAAAGAGACACAAAAAACCGAGCTTGATAATATCACAAAGATCGTGCCGTATACTCAGGCAAACTACATGATAGTAGATACTTCCACAAGGCGAAATCTTGAGCTTACCGAGACTTTGCGTGAGAAGCAGAAGAGAGGAAGCCTTTTGTGGGTTCTTGATAGCACAAGGACTGCAATGGGAGCCAGACTTCTTAGAAGTATCATAGAGCAGCCTCTCATCAATCCGGACGATATAAGTGCCAGACTTGATGCGGTCGAGGAGCTCAATGGACGCATCATGGATCGTGATGAGCTTAGGGAGTATTTAAATGCCGTTTATGATCTTGAAAGACTTTTAAGTAAGGTCAGCTATGGCTCTGCAAATCCGCGTGATCTTATAGCTCTTAAGCAGTCACTTGGCATGATGCAGCCTATAAAGAGCATTGTTGCTGATATGGACTCGGCGCTTTTTAAGCAGCTTGACAGCAATATAGATGCGCTTAGAGATATATTTGAGCTTATAGAAGCTTCAATAATTGATGAGCCGCCGATCGCAATGAAGGATGGAGGTATCATCAAGACCGGGTATAATGAAACGGTTGATGAGCTCAGAAGTGCAAGTACCAATGGTAAGCAGTGGCTTGCAGAGCTTGAGGAAAGAGAAAGGGAAAAGACAGGCATCAAGAACTTAAAAATCAAGTTCAGCAAGGTCTTTGGATATTCTATAGAAGTTACTAATTCATTCCTTTCACAGGTTCCTGAGCACTATGTGAGAAAGCAGACGCTTACCGGCGGAGAGCGATTTATCACAGATGAGCTTAAAAAGATGGAAGATACGATACTTAATTCGCAAGAACGCCTTACTGCACTTGAGTATGAAGTATTTTCTAATGTCAGAGATACCATTAAGGCAGAGATATCAAGGATCCTTGATACGGCAAAAGCTGTTGCAATGGTGGATGTACTGCAGTCTCTTTCTTATGTTGCAGATCACAATGGGTTTGTGCGTCCGTCTATCAACGACAAGGGTATAATCAATATAAAAAATGGTCGTCATCCGGTTGTGGAGAAGATGATTGGAGACAGCTCATTTGTACCTAATGATGTTTATCTTGACCAGAAGAAAAATCTGATCACTATCATCACCGGTCCTAACATGGCAGGTAAATCAACTTACATGAGGCAGTGTGCGCTTATCGTATTGATGGCGGCTATAGGTTCTTTTGTTCCGGCTGAGAGCGCTGATGTATGTATCGTGGATCGTATTTTTACAAGAGTAGGCGCATCTGATGATCTTGCTTCCGGACAGTCTACATTCATGGTAGAAATGAGTGAGGTGGCAAATATCCTTAGAAATGCCACATCAAAGAGCCTTCTGATACTCGATGAGATAGGTCGTGGAACATCTACCTATGATGGATTATCTATAGCGTGGGCAGTTGTCGAGTATATAGCTAATACGCATCTGCTTGGTGCCAAGACATTGTTTGCGACTCATTACCATGAACTTACAGAGCTTGAGGGCAAGATACCAAGCGTAAATAATTATTGCTTTGCGGTAAAAGAAAATGGAGAGGATGTTGTTTTCCTGCGCAAGATCGTAAGAGGCGGTGCTGATAAGTCATACGGAATCCATGTAGCAAGACTTGCTGGAGTACCGGCATCAGTTATCGACAGAGCAAATGAGATAGTTTTTGAATTATCAGATAATGATATAGCGGCAAAGGTGAGAGATATCGAGATAAATGGTGCTCCAAAGCCAAAGAAGCGCCGCATGGATACGGTAGATTTAAATCAGATGTCGTTCTTTGGGGCTGTAAGCGATGAGGATGTGCTTAAAGAGCTGAGAGAGGCTGATCTTGCGCATATGACACCGATGGACGCATTAAATACACTATATAAGCTGCAGAATGAATTAAATAACAGATGGTCGCTATAGTACGTATCGCTATGAGCACTTCATGAGACCGAATCGAAGACGTAAGTTGAATTTCAGAAAGGCGGTAATTTTATTTTGAGTGAAATCAGAGTACTTGATGATAGAACAATTGACAAGATTGCAGCCGGAGAAGTTATAGAGCGCCCGGCGTCTGTAGTGAAAGAGCTTGTTGAAAATGCTATAGATGCCGGCGCAACAAGTGTGTCGATAGAGATAAAAAATGGTGGGAGTGATTTCATAAGGGTGACCGATAATGGCTCAGGTATCCCGGGAAATCAAGTCAGAACGGCGTTTTTGCCGCATGCAACAAGTAAGTTAAGGAAGATTGAGGATCTTGAAAATCTTTCAAGCCTTGGTTTTAGAGGAGAGGCTCTTCCAAGTATCGCAGCTGTAGCGCAGGTAGAGCTTATGACAAAGACAGCAGACGCTCTGACGGGCTATAGATACTGCATAGATGGCGGGACAGAGCAGTCGCTTGACGAGGTTGGCGTACCTGATGGTACTACATTTGTAGTAAGGAATCTTTTTTATCATACGCCGGCGCGTAAGAAGTTCCTTAAAACAGCTATGACAGAGGCAGGATATGTCACAGAGCTTGTCGAAGAAATGGCATTGGCAAGACCTGATATCGCGTTTAAGTACATAGTAAATAATAACAATAAACTTGTAACGACCGGTAATGGTGAGTTGAAAGATGTTGTTTACAGAATTTTTGGAAGAGATATCACAGAAGCGCTTCTCGAAATAGAGCGTGAAGAAGATGGTATGACTGTCCATGGTTACATAGCAAAGCCGGTCATAGCACGTTCAAGCCGCGGTATGGAAAACTATTTTGTAAATGGCAGATATGTTAAGGATAAGGTAGTTGCCAAGGCGATAGAGGATGCGTATGCGGGATTTCTCATGCAGCATAAGTTTCCGTTTGTCGTATTAAATATCAATGTGCCGCCTGAGCTGCTTGATGTGAATGTCCATCCGCGCAAGATGGAAGTAAAGTTTGGCGAGAGTGAGACAGTATATGACTTTTTGCGAAATGCTGTCAAAGAGACACTTTCAGGTAAGGAGTTTATAAATAATTTTACTTTTGGTACACAGAGGCAGTCAGTTGCGCCTGTTGTGCCAAAGTCAGCGCCGGAGCCTTTTGAGAAAAAGCGCCTTGATGCACTTATGCAGAGGCATCCGGTCGCAACGGGCAAAGCAGTGCTGAATGCTGCTTCGGAAGTGGCAAAGCGTGTAGATGCTGATATGAAAGCAGCAGAAAGACCGGAGCCTGTCAGATATGATGCACCTATTAAACACGAAAACGTGGTTTTGAAAGAGCCGGAGGTAAGAAGTGCGCCTCAGATGCCGGATGAGCCAAAAGTTGAGAAAAAGGCTGAAGAAGTCCCTGTTGAGCAGGCTGCTAAAGAGATAAAGATAGAGAATCCTCAGCAGTTGAATCTGTTTGAGGAGAAGATTCTCACAAGGACAGCTGCGCAGGAGTTTACTATTGTAGGTCAGATATTTGATACCTACTGGATAGTGCAGTATCGTGATACTATGCTTGTGATAGATCAGCATGCGGCTCATGAGAAAGTAAACTACGAAAACTTCATGGAGAAGTTTGAGAAAAGGGAAGTCACAAAGCAGATCTGCTCGCCACCGGTCATAGTTACACTGGATGGCGCGCATCAGAGAATACTCGAAAAGCACTTAGAGCGCTTTGAAGAGATGGGCTTTGAGATAGAGTCTTTTGGCGGAAATGATTATGCAATAAGGGCAGTTCCAGAAGACCTTTATGGTCTTACGGAAAATGAAGTATTCATATCACTGCTTGATGAGCTGTCAGATGGTGTAAAGGCGGGAGAGGTTAGCGTGATACATGACAAGATCGCCTCAATGTCCTGCAAGGCTGCTGTCAAAGGAAATATGAGGCTTTCACTTAAAGAAGCAGAAGTTCTTATAGAGAGGCTTCTTGAGCTGAAAGATCCGTATAACTGTCCACACGGCAGACCGACTATTATCAAGATGACTAAGTACGAATTAGAGAAAAAGTTTAAGCGTATCTTATGAAAAAGAAATTATATATTTTAGGTGGGCCGACTGCCGTTGGAAAAACTGAATTATCGATAAGCTTTGCAAAGAAGTTTGGGTGCGAGATAATCTCTGCGGATTCGATGCAGGTTTATAAATATATGGATATCGGTTCTGCGAAGATCACAAAGGAAGAAATGGACGGAGTGCCTCATTACCTTGTGGACTGTCTTGAGCCTACAGAGAATTTTAATGTGGCAAGATTTCAGGAAATGGCAAAATCTGCCATGGAAGAGATATATGCTCATGGAAATACTCCACTCATTGTGGGCGGAACGGGCTTTTATACGCAGGCAATAATTAAAGACATCGATTTTACTGAAAACGAAGTTGATGCTCAGCTCAGAGAAGAAATTGACAGGATTGCTGTCGAAAAAGGAGCTGAGTACATGCATGAGGAGCTTAAAAAGATCGATCCGGAGTCAGCTGACGCTATCCCTGCGGGCAATGTAAAGCGTGTTTGCCGTGCCATCGAGTTTTACAGGGCAACGGGAAAGAAGATCTCAGTGCATAATGCCGAGGAGAGGGCGAAAGAGTCGCCTTATGATTACAGATATTTTGTGCTTGATCTGCCGCGTGAAGTGCTTTACGAGAGGATAGACCGACGTGTAGATATCATGATGGAAAAGGGACTTCTTGATGAGGTTAAGCTCTGCCTTGAAAAAGGCTGCACAAAGGATATGAACTCTATGCAGGGGCTTGGCTATAAGCAGATCATTAGATATCTTGACGGGCTTTGCAGTCTTGAACAGGCAGTGGATGATGTCAAAAAAGAGACAAGACACTTTGCAAAACGCCAGCTTACATGGTTCAGACGCGAAAAGGAAGTAATCTGGATAAATAAAGATAAGTATAAAGATACAGAAGAAATTTTGAGTTATATGGAAGGAATGCTTTAAGAGAAATGGAAACAGCTAGTCAGTATGGAAAAATGGGGATCAGCGAGAAGGTATACTCTTTTGGGGAGAAAATATGCTCGGAGCTTAAAGAAAGGTTTGAAAAGATCGATCAGACAGCCGAGTATAACCAGTTACGAGTTATCGATGCGATGCACAAAAATAATGTCGGAGAAGCTTGCCTGTCCGGCACGACAGGCTACGGGTACAATGATCTTGGCCGCGATACGCTCGAGCGCGTATGGGCTGACCTCTTTGGCTGCGAGGATGCACTTGTTCGTCCACAGATTACCTGCGGCACCCACGCTCTTGCGCTGGCTCTTTTCTCGAATCTGAGACCTGGTGATGAGCTTTTGAGTGCTGCCGGCAAGCCATATGATACACTTGAAGAAGTTATAGGTATAAGACCTTCACAGGGCTCACTTGCTGAGTACGGTATCACTTATGCGCAGGCAGATCTTACAGCAGATGGAGAGTTTGACTTTGAGGCTATCAGATCAAAGATAAATGAGAGAACAAAACTTGTAACTATCCAGCGTTCAAAGGGATACCAGACAAGAAAGACTCTTTCAGTCACACAGATCGGTGAGGCTATAAAGTTTATAAAGAGCATCCGTTCAGATATACTTGTAATGGTTGACAACTGCTACGGTGAATTTGTTGAAAGAATCGAGCCTTCACACCTCGGTGCAGATATGACTGTCGGATCACTTATTAAGAATCCGGGCGGCGGACTTGCTCCTATAGGTGGATATATCGTAGGTAAAAAAGAATGTGTTGAAAATGCGGCACACAGACTTACTTCTCCGGGACTTGGAAAAGAGGTTGGTGCTTCACTTGGTATCCTGCCTCAGTTTTATCAGGGACTTTTTCTTGCTCCGATAGTTACTGCATCAGCCCTTAAGGGAGCTATTTTTGCAGCAAATATCTATGAGAGACTTGGTTTTAGCTGTGTACCGAATGCAACAGAGGACAGACATGATATCATTCAGGCTATCACTTTTGGTAAGCCAGAGGGTGTAATTGCATTCTGTAAGGGTGTGCAGGCTGCATCCCCGGTTGACAGCTTCGCAACACCGGAGCCATGGCCAATGCCGGGATATGACAGCAACGTCATAATGGCAGCGGGAAACTTTGTTTCTGGTTCTTCAATCGAGCTTTCAGCAGATGGCCCTATCAAGCCTCCATATGCCGTATACTTTCAGGGTGGCCTTACATGGGCTCATGCCAAGTACGGTATATTGAATACACTGCAGTTTTTGATAAATGACGGTGTAGTAACATTGAATTGATGGATCGGCATGGTACAGTCCGAATTATGATGAGATTTTGGGTATACATCGAAAAATATTTGTGATAAGATACTAGAATGTATGGGGTGGAGTATGATGAAGATCAGGGGAAATTTTACACTTGCATTGTTGATAATGGCTGGAATTGTTATCGGTACTCTTATAGGAAATGTTTTAGGTCAGATGCCTCCGCTCGACTGGCTTGCATACGGCATTAATTTTGGTATGCCTGAGCCGTGGGTGCTTAATCTTGGTGTTATGACCGTTACATTCGGAGTTTCGATAAACTTTACGGTTGCCAGTATTTTTGGTGTGATACTGGGTATCATTGTGTATAAAAAGCTTTAATTCAGCCAAAATTCGGGGTTCTCCTTAAATTAAAGGAGAAAAATGAATTGTATAGTTAAAGAACTGCCGGAGTCCGAGAGACCTTACGAAAAGTGCAGAAAATATGGAGTGCAGATACTTAGTGATGCAGAGCTTTTGGCTGTGATAATGCGTACCGGCACATCTGGGATGAATTCACTTGAGCTTGCCCATAAGGTGCTGAGTGCCTGTGACAGGGACAATTCTATTGCTGGGCTTGAAAGTCTTGGCTTGGAAGAACTTATGGCTATCAAGGGCATAGGCTTTGTAAAGGCGATACAGCTTAAGTGTCTGACAGAGTTTTCCAAAAGGCTTTGGAGATCGAGAAGAGCAGAGTCAAGGCAGTTTGTCATGCCAAGTGACTGCGCTGATTATTATATGGAGCAGCTTAGGTATCTTGACCACGAAGAAGCATATATCATGATGCTTGATAATAAGTGCTCATTTATCGGAGACTACAGGCTTTCTCAGGGAACGGTAAATGCCGCGATCGTGTCGACAAGAGATATTTTTATAACGGCTCTCAAGCGGCATGCAGTAAAGATAATCCTCGTTCACAATCATCCGAGTGGTGATCCGGAGCCCAGCAGTGCAGACATCAGCCTTGCCGAGAAAGTTGCAGAGGCTGGCAAGATTTTGGATATCACGCTGAATGATTCTATCATTATAGGCGATGGTAAATATATTAGTTTAAGAGAAAAAAAGATCCTTATATAGTTTTGAAAGGGGAATGCAGATGCAGAATAGTGCATTCGGTATTGATCTTGGTACCGGAAACATCAAAATTTACAACAATATGGACGGCACGATCTTAAATCAGAAGAACATGATCGCCGTTATGAACAAGACAAACTTATTTGCTTATGGTGATGAAGCTTTTGAAATGTATGAAAAAGCTCCTTCAAATATCCGTATTTCATATCCACTTACATATGGTGTTATTGCTGATATCAAGGATATGCAGGAGGTACTTAAGTGTTTTATCACTGATCTTACAGCTAGTTCTAAGTATTCCGGCGGTGATTTCTACATTTCTGTTCCTAAGGACATCACAGAAGTTGAGAAGCGCGCTTTCTATGACCTTGTAAAAGATTCAAATGTCAAGGCAAAGAAGATCATGATAGTTGAGAAGGCTATAGCTGACGGACTTGGACTTGATATTGATGTCAAGAATTCACAGGGTGTGATGGTGGTAGACGTTGGATTTGATACATCTGAGATATCTATCCTTTCACTTGGTGGTATTGTTCTTTCAAAGCTTATAAAGGTCGGCGGACGTAAGTTTGACAGCGCTATTCAGGCTGCAGTTCGTAAGGAGTTTAATCTTATGATCGGTGGTAAGACAGCTGAGAAGGTAAAGATCGACCTTTCAAACAAAGAGACTTCAGGAGAGCCTGCAGTAGTATACGGACGAGATATCGTTACAGGTCTTCCTGTTGAGCGTCAGATCCCTACTGAGATAATCGATGCTGCTCTAAATGAGAATATTGCAAGTATCGTTGAAAACATTAAAGTTATACTTGAGCGTACTCCACCAGAGCTTGCTGCAGATATTTACAGACACGGTATTTATCTTACAGGCGGATCTGCTCATCTTAAAAACCTTGATGTTCTTATCAATAAGGGAACAAACCTTAGGGTAAATCTCGCAGAGAATTCTCAGGAAAGTGTTGCAAACGGACTTGCACGTATCATCCAGGATGATAATTTTAAGTCACTTGCATATTCATTAGAAGGAATGACTGCAAAGGGAACAGGATTAAAGTAAGAGGTAATAATGGCAAAGCTACATTTGAAACGTAAAAGATTTGTTATACCAGACCGATACGTACTTCTGATAGTGACTGCTGTATGCATTATACTGATGTTCCTCACATATTTTACTGATGCTGTTTCAACACCATTGTCGTATGTGGCTGCATACACTATAGTTCCGTTTGAGAAGGGCCTCAATACTGTAGGACGCAGGATAGAGGATAAACTTGAGCAGCTTAAAGACATAAATGATGTTATGGAAAAGAACGAAGCGCTTCAGGCTGAAGTAGACAGGCTCACTATCGAGAATAATCAGCTTTCTGAGGATCGATATGAGCTTTCAGAGCTTCGTTCATTGTATCAGTTAGATGATAAGTTTTCTGCTTATGACAAGGTGGGTGCCAGGGTAATTGGAAAGGACACAGGAAACTGGTTCTCGACATTTACTATTGATAAAGGAAAAAATGACGGCATTGAAGTTAATATGAATGTCATTTCCGGAAGTGGTCTTGTAGGTATAGTTACAGAGGTAGGACCAAACTGGGCTTCTGTCCGTTCCTGTATAGATGATTCAAGCAACATTTCCGGAATGGTGCTTTCAACATCAGATACCCTCATGGTAAGCGGTGATCTGAAACTTATGGAAAATGGAGACATCAGATTCAGTCAGCTTACGGATGATGGCGATAAGGTCGGTGTGGGAGATGAGATAGTTACATCAAATGTTTCTAATAAGTTTCTTCCGGGCATTACGATAGGCTATATCAGCTCTATTGAAACTGATGCAAATAATCTGACAAAATCGGGATCGTTGACACCTACAGTTGATTTCAGACATATCAATACAGTACTTGTTATAAAGGAACTGAAGCAGTCAAAAAAGTCTGAGTAGAGGCGGAGCAGGTTTTGAAAAGAAAGATTATAGAATTAATACTGATATTTGTATGCTTCATACTGCAGTGTACTTTTTTTAAGGCGATAGCACTAGGAGGCATAGTTCCTAACTTACTGGTTATCATTACGGCATCATTCGGCCTTATGCATGGTCAGAAAGAAGGCATGTATGTGGGCTTTATTTCGGGACTTCTGACAGATATCATGTTTGGAAACGGCATAATAGGTCTTTATGCCCTCATATATGTATTTGTAGGATATTTTAATGGCCTGCTGAGCAGGATATTTTATCCCGAGGACATAAAGCTTCCGCTGTTTTTGATAACCATAAGCGATTTCCTTTATTGCTTTATCTGCTACATACTGACATTTCTGCTGAGATCAAGACTTGATCTTGGCTATTATCTCATCCATATTATATTTCCTGAGATGATATTTACCGTGCTCATAACACTGGTAGTGTATAAAGGAATACTGAATCTGGAAACATGGATAGAAGAGACAGAAGATGAGGAGAATTGATTAACGGATGTTAGAAGATATAAAGGATAAGCTGATAAGCATATTCACATCAAGAATCTTCGTGCTTGCGGCAGTGATAGTGGCGCTGTTTGGCGTGATCACCTATCGCCTTTTCGTGCTGCAGATCATCAATGGTGAGTCATATCTTGACAATTTTACCCTAAGGATCGAGAGAGAAAAGATAATTTCCAGTACTCGAGGAAAAATCTATGATAGAAACGGAAATGTGCTGGCTTCTGATAAGCTGGCATATTCTGTTACTATCACAGATAATTATGATACTGATGAAGGCTATAATAAAAACTTAAATGAAACAATATATAAGCTTACACAGATTGTCGAGAAAAATGGCGATAAGCTCAATAATGACTTTGATATAATCGTTGACGAAACCGGAGAATTTGCATTTACTATTGAGGGTAAGCAGCTTCAGAGATTTTTGGCAGATATTTATGGACACACTCTTATTGATGACCTTGCCTATAAAGAGTCAACTGCTACACCAAAGGAAGTAATTGACTATCTTTGCAGTAAGAAAAAGTTTGGTATAGGTGAATATAAAGATAAGGGCGATGGCACTTATTCATTTGAAGCTGAAAAAGGTTATACAAATTCTGAGCTATTAAAGATAGTTATCGTAAGATATAATCTCAGCTTGAATGGTTTCCAAAAGTATCTTGCAACAACAGTGGCTACAAATGTCAGCAAGAAAACTGTTGCAGAAGTAATGGAAAATAAAGATGTCCTTCAGGGCGTTGATATTTCAGAAGATACAATAAGAACATATATTGATGATCCAAGCTTTTCGCATATATTAGGATATACCGGAAAGATTTCTGAAACCGAGCTTCAGAAGTACAATGAAGACAAGGGAGAGAAATCATACGACAGATATGTGCTCAATGATATGGTCGGTAAGACGGGAATTGAGCAGTATATGGAGTCAGAACTTCAGGGTAAGAAAGGCCATCAGACAATATTTGTAGATAACCTTGGACGTATCACTGAGACGGGTAAAAAGACTGAGCCGGAGGCAGGAAATGATCTCTATCTTACGATCGATTCCGATCTGCAGAAGGCTATATACCAGATACTTGAGCAGAAGATAGCCGGAATAGTTTTGTCGAAGATACGAGATGTCAAGAAGTATGAATCGAGCGGAAGTTCATCAGATATCATCATTCCTATAAGCGATGTATATTTTGCACTTTTTGATAATGGATTTATAGATATCGCTTCTATGGGCGACAGAGATGCAGGAGAGTACGAAAGGGCTGTCTATAGTGCTTTTGAGACCAGAAAGTCAAGTGTACTCAGCCAGTTAAATGATGAGCTTTTGAATTTACATACGAAGTATGAAGGTCTGTCAGAAGATATGCAGGTTTATGAGACTTATATGGTCAGCATGCTTCAGTCACAGAATGTTGGTATTTTTGACAGCTCAAAGGTAGATACTGACAATGAAGTTTATCTGAACTGGAAACAGGAAAAGATCTCTTTGGCTGATTATCTCAGAGAAGCTATAGCAAAGGGCTGGATTGATAGCACTAAGCTTGATTCAGAAGAGAAATATCTTGATTCTGACGAGATTTATAATAAGCTTATTGAGTATTCGATGAGCAGGCTTTCAAATGATACAGCTTTTGCCAAAAAGATTATTAAGTATATGATCCTGGATGATACTATCACAGGAAAGCAGATATGCCATATACCTTATGAGCAGGGAAAGCTTAAAGATCCGGATGGCAGACTTGCAAAGCTTGACAGCGGAGAAACAAGTGCCTATTCATTTATCCTAAACAGGATTCGTTCACTTGAGATAACTCCTGCAAATCTTGCACTTGATCCATGTTCTGGATCAACAGTAGTTACTGATGTAAAGACGGGAGAAGTACTTGCAATCGTATCTTATCCAAGCTATGACAACAGCAAGCTTGCAAATTCAATCGATGCAGCTTACTATAGTTCACTTACAGTTGATAAGTCATTGCCTCTTTATAACTTTGCAACTCAGCAGCAGACGGCTCCGGGTTCTACATTTAAGCCGGTATCTGCAACAGCTGCACTTGAGGAGCATGTTATTACAAATGGTGAGACGATTAATTGTCTTGGTGTATTTGATAAAATAGCGGATCATCCGCCTAAGTGCTGGATCTATCCGCATGGCACCCATGGACCGCTTGATGTTGCAGGTGCTATACAGAATTCATGTAACTTCTTCTTCTATGAGGTGGGTTACAGATTATCCTCAGTTGGTGGAAGATATGACAGCGACAGAGGTCTTGCAACACTCAAAAAATATGCTGAGATGTTTGGACTTTTGGATAAATCAGGAATAGAGATCGCTGAAACTGAGCCACATATGTCAGAGCAGGATGCAGTACGTTCTGCAATCGGACAGGGTAATCATACATATTCAACAGTAGGACTTGCCCGTTATGTAAATACTATTGCCAATAGTGGAACATGTTACAATCTGAGCCTTTTGGATAAGGTCACAGATTCTGATGGCAGTGTATTAAAAGATTTCTCGCCAAGTATAAGAAATCAGATCGATGTTGCAAGTTCAACATGGGCTAGTGTCCATGATGGTATGCGACGAGTTGTTACAGAAGAATCTGATGCATTTGAAGGTTTTCCAATGACTGCAGCAGGTAAGACAGGTACAGCCCAGCAGATCACCACAAGACCAAACCATGCGCTCTTTATTGGATTTGCGCCATATGATGCACCTGAGATAGCGATCGCAACACGTATAGCATATGGTTACACATCAGCATACGCTGCAGAAGTATCACGAGATGTGTTTAAGTATTACTTCAAGCTTTCAGATAAGGATGACATCATTACAGGTGCTGCAGTTCTGCCAGACAGTGCTGCAATGAGCGACTGATATATAGAAGGGTTTTATTATGTCCAGAAAGTACCATTTAAAAAATTATGATTTCTTACTGGTGATTTTTTCTATACTGATATCGATATTTGGAATTGTTATCATAGGCAGTGCAAAAACTGCATTCCAGCCAAGGCAGATAATAGGTCTCTGTCTTGGACTGGTCATGATGGTCATATTATCATTGGTTGATTATCAGGTAGTTCTGAATTTTTACTGGATTTTTTATGTTGTTAATATTTTACTTTTGCTATCGGTAAAACTGTTTGGACGTGAAGTAAACAACGCTCAAAGATGGATCTCAATAGCTGGTATACAGTTTCAGCCATCTGAAGCGACAAAGTTTTTGTTGATTTTATTTTTTGCAAAGCTTATTATGAAGTATAGGGATAAAATCAGTCGTCCTATAGTTATCATTATATTGTGTGCGCTCTTTGCTGTTCCGTGGTATCTTGTATACAGCCAGCCCGACCTTTCGACAAGTATAGTTATATTTTTGATATTTGCGACTTTGGTATTTATTGGAGGTATTAGCTGGAAGTTTGTAGGAGGAGTATTTGCAATAGCGATTCCTGTAGTTGTTATTGGACTCGTGCTTGTCCTTCAGCCAAATCAGGAGATCATCAAAGGATATCAGCAGACACGTATCCTTGCATGGCTGAATCCTGAAAAGTATTCCAATCAGGAAGGATATCAGCAGCAAAATTCCATAATTGCCATTGGTTCAGGTCAGTTAGTGGGAAAAGGTTATAAGAATAACGAGGTAGCATCCGTAAAGAATGCAAACTTTATTTCGGAGCCGCAGACAGATTTTATTTTTGCGATAGTAGGAGAAGAGCTTGGTTTTATTGGCTCTATGACAGCGGTATTATTGATACTCGCGGTCATACTAAGAATAGTCCGGATAGGCCTTGGATCGGAGGATCTGTCGGGGACACTTGTATGTGCCGGTGTTGCAGCGCACATCGGCTTTCAGACATTTATGAATATCGCAGTTACCACGGGACTGATGCCAAATACTGGATTGCCATTGCCGTTCATAAGCTATGGAATGACTTCATTGGTAAGTCTTTTCATGGAGCTTGGTGTGGTTTTGAACGTTGGATTGCAGCGCATCAGAGATGTGAGATATTAGTTCAGTACATTGACCAAGGGAGGTTTCATAGAAAATGAATATAGGTTTAGTAGCACATGATGCTAAAAAGAAGCTTATGCAGAATTTTTGCATAGCATATAGAGGAATACTTGCAAAGAATGACTTATTTGCTACGGGAACAACAGGCAGACTCATCGAAGAGGTTACAAATCTCAGCATCCATAAGTTTCTTGCAGGACATCTCGGAGGAGAGCAGCAGCTTGGCGCACAGATCGAGCACAATGAGATCGATCTTGTTATTTTCCTTAGAGATCCACTTACATCAAAGAAAAGCGAGCCGGATGTAAACAATATAGTCAGACTTTGCGATACACATAATATACCGCTTGCGACTAACCTTGCTACGGCTGAGCTTTTGATCAAATCTCTTGACAGAGGAGACCTTGAGTGGCGTGAAATGTACAAGTAAGATAAGGGTTATTGCCCTCATAACTGCTGCAGCGGCATTAGTTTCGGGCTGTGGCAGTAAATCATATGAATATGCATTTGATGTAAATAATAATAAAAGTGCTTTCAGGTATGAAACATCAAATAAAAACGATACAGTATCTTCCTTTGCAGAGGATCTTGCAGTAGTGAGTGGAGATATCATAGCTGGTGACGAAGTTGCTACCGGAGAAAATTCGTATGGCTCAGCATTGCTTGTAAATGCAGATACGAATGACGTGCTGTTTTCAAAGAATGCTACAGCCCAGATGTATCCTGCCAGTATGACAAAGGTCATGACGGCGATAGTTGCACTTGAAAATGAAGATGTAGATAAAGTTCTTACAGCTGATGCCGCATGTGTCATGACTGCAGGCGATGTGCAGAAGATAGGCCTTCAGGTCGGAGATACTATGACACTTGATCAGGCACTGCACATTCTTCTTATATATTCAGCAAATGATGTCGCAGTACTTATAGCGGATAATATTGCAGGCTCAGTAGATGCATTTGCTGATATGATGAATGAGAAGGCTAAAGAAATTGGTGCGACAAATACTCATTTTGTCAACCCGCATGGTCTTCATGATGAAAACCATTATACAACTGCGTATGACATGTATCTTATGTTCAATGAAGCATGTAAAAGTGATCTGTTTACACAGATAATCAATATGCAGGAGTATTCCACAGAGTATAAAAATTCTTCTGGAACTGCAGTGGGATTTAGCTGCAGCAATACAAACAGATTTCTTAAGGGACTTGTGAAAGCTCCTACAAATATAACACCGATAGGTGGTAAGACGGGTACGACGCTTGCGGCGGGTTCCTGTCTGGTTATGCTTTCAAAAGATACTAAGGGAGCATCCTATATTAGCTGTGTAATGAAGGGATATAATATAGATGCAACTTATGGTAAGACCACAAAAATGCTTGAAATTATCGAAAGATAGGACTTTTGTGTGAAAACTCTTGAGAATAAATAAAAATTTATGTTTTGTTTGTGGATTTGCACATAATAGGTTGTACTATTTGCCTTGTTATTGTATAATATATCTATACAAAAGACCGAAATATCATGAGATATTTGAACGGCGAAGGAGGACAAGGATATGGTACAATTGATTGTAGGGGAAAAAGGAAAAGGAAAGACAAAGATTCTGCTCGACAGAGTTAACGAGGCAGTGGAAGAAGTGAAGGGTAACATTGGATTCGTAGACAAGGATCTTTCACACATGTATGAACTCAAGAATTCTATCCGCCTTGTTAACATCAGTGACTACAGCATCTCTAATGCTGATGAGTTTGTGGGATTCATCAGTGGTATCATTTCAGCAGACCACGACCTTGAGGAGCTTTATATTGATAGGTTTTTAAAGGTTTCTTTCCTAGACAGCATTGAATCATCGGCTGACTTCCTCCGAAAGCTTGATACAATAAGTTCTAAGTTTAATGTAAAGGTTACTATCAGTTTGTCTGGTGGAAAAGATGAGCTTCCTGCAGATCTTTCTGATAAAGTTGCTGTTGCATTGTAATGAATTTAGTTCGCGCGAGAAACGTATTTCAGGCTGCCTGTGCAAAAAACACAGGCAGCTTTTACTGTATAAAAAATAAGAAACAATAGGGAAATAATAATAATGGCTAACAATCGGCGCAGAAAATCGAATAGGAGACCGGCTTCAAGGAGGAGACCTGAAAGGAATCCTGAAGCGAGAGAAAGAAGACGCCGATATGCCGAGCGTCGTAAGAAAGTTACAAGGATGCCAAGGAGGGGGATACTAAATCTTCATCTTGGTTCAGTAATATTTTTATTTATAGCGGTATACCTTGTATTTATAGTGATATCGTATGCAAGCACAACTCAGATTGCCGGATACGAGGTAAAAAATGGCTCGCTTGCACTTGATACAAAGGCAAGGGCAGTAGCAGTAAGAGATGAAGAGGTATATGGTGCAAAGGCAGCCGGATACATCAATTACTATGCAAGAGAAGGCGAAAGGGTTGCAGGAAACGAGCTGGTATACGCGATTGATGAGAGCGGGGATCTTTCTGACAGGATCATAGAAAGTCAGTCGGTCAGCTCGAATATTAAAGAAAGTGACCTTTCCGGTGTAAAGGCAACAATACAGGGCTTTAAGAATAATTTTAAAGACAGCAATTTTGGTACAGTTTACGATCTTAAGTATGATGTAAAGGGTGACATAGAGCAGGTTACTCATGAGAGCATACTCAATGTGCTGCAGAGCATGTCGGGCAATAAAGCAGGATCTGCGATCGCAATGGGATATGCTTCAACAAGTGGTATTTTGGTGTATTCAACAGACGGGCTTGAAGGCATAAGACCATCAGATATCACGGCTGATACATTTGATGAAGAAAAGCATGCAAAGAAAAAGCTTGTAAATGGTGATCTTGTCTCGGTAAGCGACAATGCTTTTAAGCTTTCCACAAATGAGAATTGGAGTATTGTGGTAAAGTGGAACGAGGATTGGGCAGATCAGATAGAAGACGGAGAGTATATTCAGGTATGCTTTTTGAAAACCGGAGATGTAATATGGGGTAAAGCAGCATTTTTGGAAAATGCTGACGGAAAATATCTGCAGCTGAGTTTTACAAATTCTATGCTTACCTATGCAACAGACAGATATCTCGATGTAGAACTGATGACAGATGCTAAAAGTGGACTTAAGATCCCTAATTCATCAATTATTCAGAAAGAATTTTATCTGATTCCGGAAGGATTTCTTACAAAGGGCGGAGACTCTGATACTGATGGTTTTATCCGTAAGACATGGATGGAAAATGGCACTGAGACTACAGAGTTTGTGCAGGCTGAGATTTATAATAAAGAAGACGGCAAGTTGTATGTGGGAACAGAGATATTTAACAGTGGTGACGTGCTTGTGATGCCGGATTCGACAGAGCAGTTTACTGTAGGTGAAAAGGCATCACTTACGGGTGTTTACAACATGAACAATGGTTATGCTGATTTCAGAATGATCAACGTCATATATCAGAACAAGGAATATGCGATAGTACGCTCTGGAACCAATTATGGACTCAGAGTTTATGATCATATAGTACTTAACGGAGAAGGAGTTTCTGAGAGCGATTTCATGTTTTCAAATAAACGAAATTAAAAATTGTCGCTTACGATTAAATAAACGAAATTAAAAATTGTCGCTTACGATTTAATAAGACAGGCGGAGGAAAGGACTAATATGTCGATCAAAGGCAATTTAGAGGCAGTAGAAAAGAACATTGAAAATGCATGCAAAGCTTCAGGCAGAGACAGAAGTGAAGTGACACTTATTGCTGTAAGCAAGACAAAACCTGTAGAGATGCTTCAGGAAGCCTATGATGCAGGCATAAGGGATTTTGGTGAAAACAAGGTCCAGGAGCTTACAGACAAATACGATATGATGCCGTCAGACATTAAATGGCACATGATCGGACACCTTCAGCGCAATAAGGTAAAGTATATTGTAGACAAGGTTGCGATGATACACAGCGTAGATTCAGTGGCTCTTGCTGAGGAGATAAGTAAGCAGGCAGTTAAGAAGGGTGTCGATAATGTAGATATACTTGTCGAGGTTAATATTGGTGATGAAGACAGCAAATTTGGCATTGTATACAATCAAGCTGCTGAATTTGTAGAGAAAATTATGAGTTTTTCCAATATAACTGTGCGAGGATTCATGTGTGTTGCACCTATTGCCCTAAATCCGGACGAAAATAGGCAGTATTTTACCCAAATGAAGCAATTATGTGTTGACATAAATGCAAAAATGGGTAATAATAGTTCTGTGAATGTTTTATCAATGGGAATGACCGGTGATTACCAGGTGGCAATTGAAGAAGGAGCTACTCTGGTGCGTGTGGGAACAGGCATTTTCGGAGAAAGAGATTATAGCATTTGATATCCAATAATCGGGTATGGGGTGTGTAATTCACAAAGGAGGGATATCTATGAATATTTTAGACAAGTTCGTTAAAGCAATGAATATTAATGATGAAGACGATTACGATGATTTTGATGACGACTACTTAGACGATGAGGACGAGGAGCTCGAAGACAGAAAGAGATTTTCACGTCGCGAAGAGCCTAAGGTAGTTGAGCCAAAAGTATCATCAAGAAGCAAGATCACACCAATGCGTCAGGTTAGAAAGAGAGCAGACGGTGCGAGAGAAGTATGCATGTTCAGGCCATCAAATTCTGATGAAGCATGTGACATCATGGATGCACTTCTTTCAGACAGGACTGTTGTTCTCAACCTTGAGGGCATTAACGATGAGATCGCTCAGAAGATCATCGATACTATTTCAGGTGCTTGCTATGCACTTAACGGAAATATGGTTAAGATTTCAAACTACATCTTTATTGTTGCTCCAAAGAGCGTAGAGCTTTCTGGAGATTCTCAGGGAGATGTGCTTAAGAATGCGTTTGATATGCCATTGGCAGTTGGACGTATGTAATTGTTGTTTAATTTTCATAGAACTATTTTACGGGCGGGGCGCTTTGTACCCCGCCTAATTCTTTGTATAACTGATAGAAAGGGTTAATAAGATGTCCGAGATAGTTTCCATACCAAAGACTGCTTCGGGAGAAGCATACGACATTTTGATTGAAAACGATTTTGAAAAGCTTGCAGAGGCAGTTTCTAAGCTTGGAATCAACGACAGAAAGTTTTGTGTTATCACAGATTCAAATGTCGAGGGCCTTTATGCAGATGAAGTAGAGTCAAAATTAAAGGATATAGCTAAGCTTGTTGTGAGATATACAGTTTCAGCGGGTGAAGCTAATAAAACTCTTGCAAATATTGCAGAGATATATAAATTTCTTATCGAGAATCATTTTGACAGAAATGACTGTATTTTTGCGCTTGGTGGCGGCGTGATAGGAGATATGGCAGGATTTGCTGCTGCAACATATCTCAGAGGCATTAAATTTGTGCAGATACCTACATCATTGCTTGCACAGACAGACAGCTCTATCGGAGGCAAGACTGGTGTTGATCTCGATGCTTACAAAAATATGGTAGGAGCTTTCCATCAGCCTTCACTTGTATATATGAATATGTCAGTGCTTAAAAGTCTTCCTGCACGTGAGTATGCAGCAGGAATGGCTGAGATACTTAAGCATGGACTTATAAAGGATAATTCATACTATGGATGGCTTGTAAATAACTTCTCAGAGATCATGGATATGGAGAGTGATTATGTAGCCAAGATGATCAAGCGCAGCTGCGAGATCAAGGCTAGAGTTGTCACAGAGGATGCACTTGAGCATGGCGAGAGAGCTCTTTTGAATTTTGGCCATACTATCGGTCATGCAATCGAGAAATATATGGATTTCAAGCTTCTACACGGAGAATGTGTCGCACTTGGAATGATAGCTGCAAGCTGGATCTCATACAAGAGAGGTAAGCTTGATACGGAAGAGTTTTACGAGATCAGAGATATGTTCCTTCCGTTTGGACTTCCACTTACTCTGGATGACGATGCTGATGCTGAGGAGATTCTGAGTCTCACAAAGTCAGATAAGAAGATGGATGGAGACAAGGTTAAGTTTGTGCTTCTCAAGAAGCCAGGGAAGGCTTATATTGATACTTCTGTAACTGATGATGAGATACTTGACGCAATCAGGCAGCTCATACTTACAGATGACTAAAAGATAAAAAGGATTTGATATGAAACGCGTAAATACACTTTTGTTTTTTATACTTGATGTTATTTTGGTGGCTGTTTTGGTATTTTTGGATCAGTTTACCAAATCACTTGCTGTAAAGCACCTTATGAATCAGGCGCCTTATCCTATTATTAAAAATTTTCTGATACTTGAGTATCTTGAGAATCGTGGGGCAGCCTTTGGCATGCTGCAAAATCAGAGCCTGTTTTTTATAATCATAGGCACGGTTTTTGTTCTTCTGATGGTAGTTGCACTTATAAGGATACCGGCATATGGTAAGTATCATCTTTTGAGATTTTTCTTAAGTTTGATAACAGCCGGTGCTATCGGAAATATGATCGACAGAGTTCTTTTGAAATATGTAGTTGATTTTATATATGTGATATATATAAATTTCCCGGTTTTCAATGTTGCAGATATTTATGTAACAGTTGGAACTGCTGCACTTTTAGTGCTTATACTGTTTGTGTGGAAAGATGATGATCTTGATATGGACAAGGCGCGTCATCCAAAGATTCATTCCGCTTTTAAGCCAAAGGATTCAGATGAGTGATATTAATTCAAAAAAGTATAATTTTATAGTTGATGCAGATGATGCAGATGTAAGGATAGATAAGTATCTTTCAGCTGCATGCAATGATCTTTCGAGGTCATATATACAAAAGATCATTACAAATGGTGGTGTACTCTTAAACGGAGAAGTACCAAAGACCAAGACTATAGTAAATGAGGATGATGTTATAGAGATCACTGTGCCGGAAAGTGTTATCCCTGAGATAGCTCCAGAGGATATTCCACTTGATATTCTTTACGAAGACAGCGATGTGATCGTTGTAAATAAGCCAAAGGGTATCGTAGTGCATCCGGCAGCAGGACATTACACAGGAACCCTTGTAAATGCACTGCTTTATCATTGCAAGGATCTGTCAGGGATAAATGGCGTTATGCGCCCAGGTATAGTGCATAGGATAGATATGAATA
Organism: Lachnospiraceae bacterium MA2020; assembly: GCA_000746015.1. Lineage (GTDB taxonomy): Bacteria > Bacillota > Clostridia > Lachnospirales > Lachnospiraceae > NK4A144. The sequence continues at coordinate 112,500 of JQKK01000004.1, forward strand.
CTACAGGATCTCTGATCATCTGTAAGAATGATTTTGCCCATAACGACATTGCAGCTCAGCTTAAGGAGCACTCTATAAAGCGCAGATATGTTGCTATCGTAGAAGGCAATATAAAAGAGGATGAGGGCACGATAGATGCGCCTATAGGCAGAAGTCAGAAGGACCGCAAGAAGATGGCGGTCGTAATGAATGGCAAGAATGCTGTCACTCATTTTAAGGTACTTAAACGCTCTGCCAAGTACACATATGTGGAATGTGCCCTTGAAACCGGAAGGACACATCAGATAAGAGTTCATATGGCACATATACATCATCCGCTTCTGGGTGACGATGTATATGGCAAGGCTGTGAAGGGACTTGAAGGACAGACACTTCACGCGCGCACACTTGGGTTCGTACAGCCTCACACTAAAGAGTATATTGAAGTAGATGCTCCAATTCCGGAGTATTTTGAGCATATTTTACAGACATTTTAACTAAATCTCCTTGTTTTATGATATAATTGTACTAGGAAGTGCCACGGGTATTGATGGTTTTTCCGGATTGTTGGTAAAATTATCGGTACTACTTTATACATAAAGGAAGGTGACTGATATGAATACGATCATCACTATAGGAAGGCAGTTTGGTTCCGGTGGAAGAGAGATAGGCGAGAAGATAGCAGAGAAGTTTGGTATTAAGTGCTATGATAAGGAGCTTTTGACGCAAGCTGCACAGAACAGTGGATTATGTCAGGAAGTTTTTGAAAATCACGATGAGAGACCTACAAGCTCATTTCTTTACAATCTTGTAATGGATACCTATTCTTTCGGTTATACAAGTTCTACTTATATGGATATGCCTGTCTCGCACAAGGTATTCTTAGCTCAGTTTGATACTATTAAGAAGATAGCTTCAGAAGGTCCATGCGTATTGGTAGGAAGATGTGCTGACTATGCGCTTCAGGATTTCCCGAATGTGTTGAATCTGTTTATTTATGCAAAGCTTGAAGACAGGATCAAGCGTGTAATGGGAAGATTTGAAGATGTGGATACCCCTGAAAAAGCCAAGGATATGATAAAGAAGAAGGATAAGCAGCGCAGAAGCTATTATGATTATTATTCTTCAAAACGTTGGGGACATGTAGACACCTACAATCTTTCAATAGATAGCTCAGTACTTGGAATTGATGGTACAGTGAAGCTTATATGTCAGTATATTGAGGATTTTGAAGCAAGAGATAAACAGTAAGTTAATTGGAAATAGTAGTGCCGCAGCAATAAAAAGCTGCGGCACTTTTTATGTTTAAACTTTAAAGGGTGCATGCGCACGGATCAGGGCAAGCATAGAACCTAAATCCGGTTTGAAGAATAAGAATATTATAAATAGTATAAGCAGGCATATCGGAAATCCTTTGAGAAAGTTTACTATATCCTGCGTGCTCATAGTCATGTGGAAGAAAATACTTATGAAAATATATATGAACAGAATATAGTGCCATACTTCGCGACAATGTGGAAGGACTGCATATATCATTAGTATTAATGATGTGGCGCCGCAGATAACAGGTGCGATAGCTGACAGAGAGAGCTGGATTGATTTTTGTATAAAGTTGCCTCGCGCCCTGAATTCGACACTACCTAGCATGGTTCCCTTTGGAATTAGATTTATTTTTTCAAGCTTTGCTCCTGTGATAAGCACAAAAAGAGCATGCGAAAGCTCGTGATGAATCGTGCCGGGATAGGTCAGGTAGTTTCTAATGATAAAAGCAACAGCACTATTTGTGACTCTTGCAATTAAATCAGTAAGAAACGAATCAAGAAAGTGGATTATAAGACCTAAAACTACAAGGATAACCGGCACAGCGATCGCATATTTTGCTGCTTCGATCATGTTTGCTGTTGAGAATAGATTAGACATTTATATTTTCCTCTTTGATGTTATAATGATACCAACGGTCATAAGGTCTTTTACCCATTGACAAGCAAGCTTGTCATGGGATAAGACCTTTGACCCTGGTATCATAATAATAATACATATGGAAATTGGACACAATAGAATTGTAATTTTTTGTATGAAAAGGGAGGCAGTTTTGAAGAAAAATTTTTTGATCGTCTTGGGGATTATTACAATTACATTGATTTGCGCATGCTCAAAAAGTGCGGCAGAAGCGGATAAATATGAGCAGACTTATGCATCCGAGCAGACAGAAGCTACTCAGGAGGAAAACGAAACTGATGAATCAGATCAAACAGAGGAAGTATCATCGGATTCGGATGAAAATGAAGAATCTATAGAACGTGATCGGGTTGAAATGGAAGATAAATTGAAAGAAGTATTGGAAACAAAAGCTGAGATCACTGAGGAAAAAATCCGATTGTTTGAGATGGATGATTTTGACAATAATGGTGAGTACGAAGCTTTTGCGCTGGTAGGAGAGGAACCGGAATACGATTTTGACGAGGAGGGAATTGTAGCCGGAGACGTATGGTTTATAAATGAAAAAGATGCAACAAAACTTACTGATCAGTATGGTATGGGATTTCAGTGTAAGGACAGGGTTCTTGATTTCGGCACTACTAAGTATGTTATTTTTGCTGATGAGTATGCAACAGGAGTAATGACATATGCTTTTGAGGTTAAAGGAAATAATGTGGAAGAAGCACCATTTTCAAAGTGCGGAGCAGTGCAGGTGACGGACCAGGAGGATGACTGCTTTAGGATAGTAGACAGCAGTTATGATGCAGAATATGATCCAGAGCTCGACTCTACGCTTGGTCATACATGGAAGAGCTATTATTTTTTCTATGACAGAGATACCGATAGTGTAAAAGAATATGGCGGTTCGGAGATCACTGATGAAAAAGCGAAGGAATTAGCAGGACGTGACCTCGCAGCAGAGTGCTTAAAGTCTGATGACAAACTTGAAAGTATTTACTATCGCAAGAATGGCATCATCAATATCAACTATTCGAGACCAGGTGAAAATGGATGCATTTCATATCTCCATCGTACTTGGGATATCGAAAAAGAATGTTACATAGACGATTATACTGAAGCAAGTGATGAAGAACAGGCGGGCACATATCTGCCGGCGCTGTGTCCGGAAATTGCAACGTATTGAAAAACTTAGAATTTGAATTCAGGAAGAAAGGTTTGTATGTCAGAAGTAATTATAATTAGACCACATCATGGAATGTGTTTTCAATTCTATGAAGGAAAAGGATATAGCGAAGAGTTTACCGATCATATGGGGAAGGTTATCCATATGCTTGAAAAAGAACCTGATACTAAGTTAAAAATAAGTATCAGAGAGGATGCCGTATGTGGGAATTGTCCCAATAATGCGGAGGGCAGCTGCAAGAGCCGTGATAAGGTTATTCGGTATGATAAGGCAGTTTTGGATATCTGTGGAATACAGAATGATGCCGAGCTTAGCTATAGGGATTTTTTGGAACTAGTAAGCAGGAAGATCATAAAAACCGGTAAAAGGAAAGATGTCTGTGGTGATTGTGAATGGGATTATATATGTGGAAAAAACGATGGTTTCTGATAGTTTTTGCCATAGTGGCTATTATATTAATAACGATCATTGTGAAAAGGAGAATAGGACGCAATAATAGCGTAACTTCCGAACTGACTTATATGAAAATATGTGTTGCCTCAGATATTCATTATATTTCTCCAGAGCTTACAGATAAAGGTATGTATTTCATTCAGCTTATTGAGAATAGTGATGGCAAGGCTATGCAGTATTGCGAAGAAATAACAGATACTTTTGTTGCTGAGATAATTGAGCAAAAGCCCGATGTACTTGTTATATCGGGCGATCTGACATTTAACGGAGCAAAGGCAAGTCATCAAGCTTTTTCAGCTAAAATCAGGAAAATACAAGAAGCAGGAACCAAAGTCCTTGTGATTCCGGGAAATCATGATATTAACTGTAATATGGCTGCTTCATTCAAAGGGGATAGTTACGAACTGGTCGAAAGTATAAATTCGGACGAATTTGCATCAATTTATTCTGATTTTGGATATGCCGGAGCTTTATCTCGTGACAATTCTTCGCTGAGCTATACATACGAGGCTGTACCGGGGCTTATCATGCTTATGGTAGATGTAAATACGGAAGATTCCCAAGGAGTTTTAAAAGATTCTACATATCAATGGATAAGTAAGCAGCTTGAAGAAGCTTCAAAATCCGGAAAACATGTTATAGCGGTAAGCCATCAGAACCTGCTTGCACATAATAGTTTGTTCGTTGACGGCTTTATAATGGGCGACAGCGGCCGTTTGTGCACTCTTTACGAGAAGTATGGAGTTATGTGTAATCTTAGCGGTCACATGCATATTCAACATATAGCTGAAAGCAACGGTGGAGTTAAGGATATTGCAACATCATCACTTGTGGTATCTCCATGCCAATATGGCGTGATCGATATAAGTGAAAACGGAGCTGATTATCATACTGAGCCATTAAAGTTTCATCATGCGAATGAAGCAGAGCTCTTTATGAGAGAGACTTCGTTCAGACTTATCAGAAAGAATATAGATAATCCGTCGATAGAAACATGCAATTATTTTGCAGATTTAAATGGCGCGTATTTTTCCGGCAGGACAGATCTGATAAATTGGGATGAAAGTATTTAAGAAGAGATTAGACAGAAAGATTCCCTTACCGGAATTTATATGAAATCTGTGCATGATGATGGATTTCGTGATCATACTAAGTGTATTTTTTGAGTGGAAATTATAGTGTATCAATTCATGTGAATTGGAGAGAGGTTGCTAAATGATACTGGGATTGTATTTGAGTGGAACAGGTAATACTAAACACTGCATAGAGAAACTGACAAATCTGCTGGATAAAAATGCAGCGGTACTTCCTTTGGAAGATAGGAATGTAATTGATGCAGTAAAGGAATCTGACACAATTATAATCGGTTATCCGACGCAGTTTTCAAACGCTCCTGTAATGGTCAGGGATTTTATAAAGAATTATGATATATGGCATAATAAAAAAGTCTTATGTGTTACAACAATGGGAGCTTTCAGTGGAGATGGTGCAGGATGTACGGCAAGGCTTCTTAAGAAAAAAGGTGCTGTTATCTTAGGTGGATTACAGATAAAAATGCCGGATTCTGTATGTGATGTTAAGTTACTAAAGAAGTCTTTAGAGGTGAATAGAAAAATCATATTAGAGGCTGATAAAAAGATAGAGCGTGTTGCTGATGAGATAATGCATGGGAAATATCCGCAGGAAGGTGTAACGTTCATATCGCATATTGCAGGATTATTTGGCCAGCGATTGTGGTTTTACGGAAAGACAGCACATTATTCGGATCAGCTGAAAATAAGTGATGCCTGCATGGGATGTGGCTTGTGCAGCAGCATTTGCCCTATGAATAATATAAAAATCGAAAATGGTAAGGCTGTTGCCGGTGGTAAATGCACCATGTGCTATCGCTGCATAAGTCGATGCCCACAGATGGCTATAACACTTTTGGGCAAGAAAGTTGAAGAACAGTGCCAGTTTACGAAGTATGCATGAATAAGGGAACTAAATATTGATCAAATTTGCGAAAAAGTGAAATTATGTAAGTGAACGCGGATGATTTTTATGAATTTTCATGATGGTGCGAGATAGAAAATATCTAACGCAACAAGGGAAAAGAGTTTTCCACATGTTGTTGCTCGCTGGATATATTTTTATTTCGCACCTTAGTATTTTAAATAACTAAAATTTAAATTGCTAAATAACTAGATTCTAGGAGATTCATAAGGAACAATTATCTTTACATATGTACATAATAATGCACATTCAATCTGATACGATCGATACAACAAAAGAGCTATAATAGTTAAAGATAAGTATTGAAATTGCTTGAGAGGACTAAGTATGCAGATATATTTGTTAGACATAGATAATCGTATGACGGCATTATGGAAGATTTATTTTGATGCTATAGAGGATGTGCATATAGTATGTAATGATTTTAAGCACTTCATGGGTGTTTATTCTGTTGATTGTGTAGTATCGCCGGCAAATTCCTATGGTTTGATGGATGGTGGATATGATTTGGCTATAACTGAATACTTTGGTACCCAGCTTATGGAGCGTGTGCAAAAATACATAATAGAAAAGTGTTATGGCGAGCAGCCGGTAGGAACAAGCATTGTGGTGGATACAGGAATAAATAATATAAAGTTGATTCATACGCCTTCAATGAGAGTTCCGTCTAATATTTTGGATCCTATGGTAGTTTATTTCTGTATGAGAACATGCTTGATAGAGGCACTTAGGCAAGGTGTTAAGAAAATAGTGATACCTGCATTTGGTGGCGGGTGCGGAAAAGTTCCGGGACAAAGTATTGCTAAGCTTATGTATGAAGCATACATGCAGGTAATGAATCCACCCAAAGAACTGAATTGGAATTATGCATTAAGATGGGAGCCGGAGAGAAACGGTTTTTTATAGAATTTTGGAACGGAGACAAGCTATGTATGCAACAGGAAATAAGAAAATGTTAAATATGCTGATACTTGAAATACTTAAGAAATATACAGACGAGGAACATGCGTTGACTCAACAGGAGATAATAAAGCTTCTTGACAAGAATTATGGTATGGAATGTGATCGACGTTCTGTGAAAAGCAATGTCCTTTCGTTAAAAGAAATGGGATATGATATTTCGATGGATAAAGGTTATAGATTACTTTCAAGAGAGTTTGATGATTCCGAACTGCGTATCTTGATAGATAGTATTCTCTTTTCCAAATCTATTTCTAAAAGACAGGCTAAGGACCTGATCAGTAAAATAAGAAATCTCGCGAGTAACTATTTCAATGCAAAAGTATCTCATGTCAGCAACCTTCCAGAACTTAATCGTACAATAAACAAACAGTCAATGTATTCATTGGATACAATAAATGATGCTATAGCATACAGAAAGAAAATAAGTTTTGTTTACAATCAGATGGGTATAGATTTCAAGTTACACCCTAAAAGAGAGGAGAAGTATAAGGTTAATCCTTACCAAATTGTTGCTAACAATGGAAGATTCTATCTTATTGGCAACTATGATAAGTACGATAATATTGCTCATTTCAGAATTGATAGGATGACTGAAGTAAGGGTGTTGGAAGAAAAAATAAAACCAATGAATAAGGTGCCTGAGATTGAGCATGGACTTAATTTACCAAAACATATGACAGAGCATATTTATATGTTTAGTGGCAAGAGTGACTCGATTAAGCTGAGGACTACAGAAGATATGATGTCAGAGCTTGTGGATTGGTTTGGAACAGACTTCAAGATAGTAGAGAGGTCAGACAATTATATTGACATTAGGGTAGTTTGTAATGTAGAAGCAATGAGGTATTGGGCATTGCAGTACGGGCCGTATGTGGAAGTAATTGAACCTGAGTGCCTGAGAAAGAAGGTGATAGGGGATATAGAAGAAATGTATCAGAAATATATTGAGAACTGAATCACGTTTAGCATTGTTATTGTGTGTTGGAGGAAAATGATGGATAAACAGTATTATTTACACAGGATTTCTTATGAAGGAAATGTTTCATATAGCCTTTTGGAAAATGGCTATCTTACGCTAGGGTGGGGCATATTTGCAGGGACAAGAATCCTTGAGGCAGCGAGAGAAAGTACAACTATAGAATTTGAAAAAATAACACAGGAAAAGGGATGTGATAAGATTCGTTCAAGGTGGGCAATGTGGTATTTTGCACAGATGAAGGTAGATGATTGTATAGTAGTTCCATTGTATGATGGAAAGTTTTCTGTATATGAAATAGAGGAACCAGCAAAGTCAATTTCTGAGCTAGAAAAAGAATTGGATAGCTTAAAAGGAATGTGGGATAAGCATGAGATTATTTGGCAAAATCATATGTTGTATGATAATGATAGCCAAAGAGAGATTGATTTAGGTTTTTGTATTAAGGTTAAGCCTGTTATAGAAAATGCCTTGAGAAAGTATTGTGATGGCAAGTTGACATCTAGAATGAAAATCAGGAATACAACGGCGAATATTTCAGATCTGGCAGACAATATTTGTGAATCACAAAAAGCTTGGGAAGAAAAAAGGCCAATTAGCCTTTATGATAATGTAATTGATGACATGATCACAAAGCTTCAAAAAGAAATTAATGAAAAACTTGATCCAGATAAATTTGAAAACTTGATTAAGTGGTATATGAAAAAATGCGGAGCCAGTTCATTTATACCTGCAAAAAATGAGCCGGGCAAAAAAGACGGAGCTGATGCAGATATAATTGCAGCATTTGATAACCTTAAGTTTATTGTTTATGTCCAGGCAAAATGGCATGTTGGAACAACAGAGGAGTGGGCTGTATTGCAGATTGCTAATTATAAATTGCAAAAATGTGAAGATAAAGGTGATCCCGGTTATAAATATGCTTCATGGGTTATTTCTTCTGCTGATTCATTTTCGCAATTAGCTGTTAAAGAGGCAGAGGACAGAGGCGTTAGGCTTATCAATGGAAAAGAATTTGCTAAACTACTTATTGATGCAGGGCTTTTAAACATAGATGATGCATGGAATAACGTTTGACATCAATCTGTTTTAATTTATATTTCACTTTTTATTTGTACATTATTTTGTACCTTGTGTTTGTTATATTGGATATGAGAAGTAAAACATTGTCTTATATGAAAGCACAGGTAAAAATGGAGACAAAGATATTGTACATATTAACTGTTAAGTGCTCGCAAGATGATTGCGAATTAGATTTGGAATGTCATGGTATATATGAGATTGATTCGAACTATATTTATTTGAAGGCAGACAAAATTTCCAGAGAAAAAATCATGCAGGTTGAGGTGTTGGAGGATGGAAAAAAGGAAAGGAGCGAAAGCAGAAAACAGATTATAGTCAGAATTGCATTTTTGATCAAGGAGGCAGCTATCGTTTGGGTTAGGGAATGCTTTATGTATATCAAGAAAAACGGCACTAAAAACATGGCGGAAGCATGTACTGATGAATGGATTAAAATCTTAAATCCTAATTATGATACAGCATGGTTTACCGGTGGTAAAAAAGTTGATCAATGGAAAGAAGAAATGCGTTTATTGGCTGACAATCTATGATATGGCTGATGATAAATAAAATGTCGTATTAAAGATTATCATACATATGTATCGGAGAGATAGTGTGTTTGAACAATTATTTGAAGGTCCATGATTATATGTGATTGCAGGTGTTAAAGGGGTTGGAAAAACTTCGTTATTGATCAATTTGACGAGTGAACTGTCAGAACTATGTAGTGACAAATTTTGCCTATATTGTTATAGCAGTGCTAATGCATTCAAATTACCGGAAAAATCGGACAGGATAAAGATTCTTGAACTATTGGAGCTACCTATGCAGACAGGACATATCTATTTGGAATCTAAGTGGGCAAAAGAGGACCATGGGTTATCTGCTGTGATTGTTGATGATTATCGATTCTTGCTTAGAACAGAATCTTTTCATGAAATTGATCTTACAAAGAGTGAAAAGATTTTGTATCTGTTAACAAGGTTTAAGACATTGGCAGAAGTATATGATGTTCCGGTAATAATTACATGCGGAGTAGATGATGACTATATATATGGTCGCAAGGATAAGAGACCACTGATATCAGATGTTCAGGATTGTCAATACATAAATGCCTTCGCAGATCGAATAATACTAATGCACAGGGAAGATATATTTCATTCTAATACTGAGAAGACAGGGATAGCAGATTTTATGATAATTGAACCATATAATGATTTATATCATAATCATAGATTTGCGTATTTCTCTGGGGTAAATAAGTTTTGTGAAGTGCAAAGTAAATGATTAATACATCTCTAAATATATTTTTTATCGGATAAAGGAGCAGAAAATGTCAAAGTATAGTTTTGAGAATTTCTATTTAAATATGAATAATAAACAGGCATTTTTTGCTGCAAGAAAAGTGGCTGAAAATCCAGGTTGATACGTCAATCCTCTCTATATTTATGGTGATTCAGGAACTGGCAAAACGCATATTCTGTACGATGTTGAAGAGTTCATAAAAGAACGAAATCCAAAAATGAATATTGCTCATGTTACATCTGAGGCTTTTGAAAAAGACTTAATTTCAGCGCTTAAATCTGGAGGAAAGAGTATTGAATTATTCGGGGACTTTTATTTGAAATCTGATATTCTTATGTTTGATAATATAGATTTCTTAGCGGGAAAAGAAAGTGGAAAAATAGAGTTTCTTACCATATTTAATAATCTGTACGAGAGTGGAAAACAGATTATCATAACTGGTAATCGCTCACCTAAAAAATATAGGGAAAAAGATTTTTCGGACAACATTATTTCAAGATTGGAGTGGTGGAAGGTAGTAGAAATACCTTCTAATATGTATCATTCGCTTTGTGATGATGTAAAAGTCTAGGGCTATGCATTAGAAATTTCGGAAAGGATATTTATGGCGATTAAGGGAGCAATTCTAGGAGATATTTTAGGCTCACAGTAAGAATCTTTAGATGAATATTTGATGGATATAGTTATAAGCTAAAGGAGCAGCAAATGAACAGTAAACTTTAAGTTCTAGTATTTAGCGGGGATTATTAATCAACATAAAGCAGATAAAAATCAGGCGTAAGGTGGGAACATATCCAAAGAGCAACATCATTTGGAAACCGCCCAACGAAATCGGATTTTTACGTAGACTTGTATCACAGACGAAGAGCTCTTAATCTTGAGCGAATCGTCTGTGATGCTATGTCGGAGTTAAAAGAAAGTTCGTTGGAAAGTCGGTTTCCTGTGTTGCGTTGGATATGTCCCTGACTTACACCGTCATGTTAAAGAAAAAATTAACGCAACCACTTTTAAAACTATGAAAAAGATAGTATGATGTGATTATCTAATATCAAGTCCATAATCAAAGGATCTTCTATTTTCAAATTTCCGAGTACAAATTTACGCTGCCTGAGCTGATTCAGCTATTTTCTAATTGTAAGTCATGTGGTAAGATGATACTATTAACTTGAGGAGCAATTATGGCTAAAGAAACATATAAGGATACAAATAATAATACGCAAAGAGATTCTGAAGTAATCAAGATTGTAGATGATATGACGCTCTTTGACGATGAGCTGATGAGCAAGGTGTTTGATAAGAACATCGAGGCAACAGAGCTTCTTCTGAGGATTATATTGGAGCGTGATGATATTAAGGTTATCAAAGTAAAAGGTCAGGTAGAAATGAAAAGTCCTTATCCAAAAGGACGTAACATAAGGCTTGATATTCATGCAGTTGATGGAAATGGTGTAGAGTTTGACGTTGAAGTTCAGCGTAATGTAAGAGGCTCGCACATCCGCCGGGCAAGATTCAATGGAAGCATGATGGATGCGAGAATGCTGAAAGAAAAGCAGGACTTTAAGGAGTTAAAGGATAGCTATATTATTTTTATTTGTCAGCATGATAAGTTTAAAAAGAATAAGCCAGTGTATCATGTAGATAAGATTGTAAGAGAAACAGGCGAGATATTTGCTGATGGAGCACATATAATTTATGTGAATGGCAAATATCGAGGAGATGATGCGTTTGGAAAGCTTGCACATGATTTTAATTGCAAGAAATCCAAAAATATGTATTATAAGCCGTTTGCTGATGGCGTTAGACACTTTAAGGAAACGGAGAAAGGTAGGGAAGAAATGTGTGAGTCTGTTGAAAAATATGCAGATAAAAAATCTGAAAAAAGTAGAATGGATACACTTATCAATAATGTAAGCTTAATGATGAAAAATATGAAATGCTCATTGGAAGACGCTCTTAATGCGTTAGAAATCAGTGGTAAAGAAAGAACGCTTATTACTAAGCAGCTTCAAAAGTGAAACTAAATAACGAATATAAAGTATGGAAAGCAGTGGACAATAAGTCTACTGCTTTTTATGTAGACTAGCACCACAGACGAAGAGTTCTTGATCTTGAGCGAATCGTCTGCGGTGCTATGTCGGAGTTAAAAGAAAGTTCGGTGGAAAGTCGGTTTCCTGTGTTGCGTTGGATATGTGTCCCGGCTTACGCCGTCATGTTATCAAATCAGTGAAATTAAGAGTGAATCTTTATTTCTCCCTATCTTGATTCATATAGTGCTCAACTGCAGTTGGCAGTCCTTTTGACTCCAGCTTTCTATTTACCTTTCGCTTGAGAAGAGTATAGATCACTGCGAAGGTAGGAACTCCAAGGTACATGCCGAGGGCTCCGAAGAATCCACCGCCTACAAGGATTGAGAAGATTACCCAGAAGCCGCTGAGCCCGGTCGAATCTCCAAAAAGCTTTGGCTTGATGATATTTCCGTCACACTGCTGCAGGATAAGTATCATTATCAAAAAGTACAGTGCCTTGATAGGACTGATGAGCAATATGATAATGGCACTTGGTATAGCGCCGAGGTAAGGACCAAAAAACGGAATAATGTTTGTAACACCAACGATAACACTTATCAGGACCGGATAAGGAATATTGATAAAGATGCAAAGCACGAAGCAGATACCTCCGATAAGGAGAGAATCTATGAGGCTGCTCTTGATATAGTCCTGGAAGGTTTTGTTTGTATAGTGGAAAAACTCTCCAAGCGCTTCAACTTTTTCGGTTGTGAAAAGTGCATTGAATATCTTGTTAACCTGTCCGTAAAAGTGCTCCCTCATGCCCATGATGTAGCAGGAGAGTATCATACCAAGCAGAAGATTCCAAAGGAAAGAAAAACCGGAAGAAATACCGCTTGCTATGCCAGTGGAAACATTTGTAACTATAGATTTTAACTGCGGCAGAAGATTGTCGGAAATCCATACTCCAATGTCATATGAGTTTTGATTCAAATAACTTTCAATTTCCGGATAATCACTAAATACCTTGTCAGCAGTCGCCATGAGATTGTTGTAGTAGGTAGGAAATGATCCTGCGATACTGTTGATACTGGAGACAAGCTGAGGAACAAGGATGCTTATGAACAGGTAAACCGCCAGTATGATACAGAGCATCGTACAGAAAATAGATATGTTTCTGACTGATTTTTTACTTAGGCGGATTTTAATCTTTTCTAGAAGTTTTGGTATGTTGACATCAAAATAATCTAAAAGCGGAGAAAAAAGATAAGTGATCAAAAAGCCATTAAAAATCGGCAGCATGATCTTAAAGAATCCGCGAAATCCCTTAGAAAAACTGGAAAAATTAAACATAACAAAGCATACTGCTATACTTGCGATAATTACAAAGAAAGCAGTAATTCCCATATTAATATACTTTCTATCTACTTTGAATCGCATAGGGAGCCTCCTAAAAGAATAATTATAAAATGATTTTAGCACAATAAAGCATTTATTTCTATTAAATAAAGCTTAAGGTATTGCATAAAACACAAATATGATATATATTTAGATATAACAAAAGTAGTTTAGATATAACTATAATATATTTTTTATAAAGGGAGCAGGTATAGTCATGTTACAGTACAATGAAGAATGGATAACACAGAGGGCAGATCCTTATATATACAAAGATTATAAGGGCAAGTATTATTTTACAGCGTCAGTTCCGGAGTATGACAGGATAGTGCTTAGATGCGCTGATAGTCTTGAAGATTTAGAAAAAGCTGAAGAAAATACTATCTGGACAAAGCACGAAAGCGGAATAATGAGCTTTAATGTGTGGGCACCGGAGATACATTATCTGTTTGGTGGATGGTATATATATTTTGCAGCTAGCGATAAGGATGATATATGGGCTCTCAGACCCTATGTTTTGAAGTGCTGCGGCGATGATCCCATGACTGACGAGTGGGCAGAGCTCGGCATGATGAAGGCAGCGGAAGATGATGAGTTTTCATTTAGAGCTTTTTCTTTAGATATGACAGTATTTGAGAATAAAGGCGAGTGGTATGCTGTCTGGGCTGAAAAAGTGAGCGTTGGTAAGCAGATCTCTAATCTTTATATCGCAAAGATGAAGAGTGCTAATGAGCTTGCAACAGCGCAGGTACTTTTGGCATCGCCTGACTATGCATGGGAGAGACATGGTTTTTGGGTAAATGAAGGCCCGGGCGTAATACATCATGATGGGCGCATATTCCTTACTTATAGTGCAAGCGATACAAGCCCGGCATATTGTGTAGGAATGTTGACAGCCGATGAAGATAGTGATCTTTTAGATCCGGCGAACTGGCGCAAGATGCATGATCCTGTGCTTGGTACAGATATTTCAAGGAGTATCTATGGCCCTGGGCACAATAGCTTTACAGTTGATGAAAATGGAAATGATGTAATGGTGTTCCATGCAAGGACTACCGATAAACTGATATGTGAAGATCCGCTGTATGATCCAAACAGGCATACCATGGTATTGCCTGTTAAATGGGACAAAGATGGTTTTCCGAGATTTGAATTCGTATAAAATTAATCCCCCGACGCTTCGGTTAATATGCTAAAGCGTCGGGGGATTTTTAAATTTACAAGATAGGAGAGTAAGTGATGCTTACTTCGATATCCTGCCTGTAGTTTCCAAAAGTCTTTCCAAATATAGTAAGACCGCCTACATGTACTGCATCATCAGGTACACCAAGACGGAAACGTATCTGACTTTTATAGTTTAAGTTAAACTGATCTATGGTGACATCGGATATCCTGAGACCGTCTATATAAGTGCCATTGTGGTTTATTACAAGATTTTTCAAAAGTCCGTACTGATTCCAGTTTGGATACCACCAGTCCGGTGTAAAGAGACCTTTGACGCCTCCGAAATCGCCGGGAGACGTCCATACGCCGATATCGGTATTGTTTAAGCTGAAATGAATATCGGAAGGCCAGTTGTCATTGCAGCCGGGGGCCTCGGAAGAAAGCTCCATGGAAAATGAGATCTGGTCGATCTTTTGATTTATAGGAATAAAATTTGGGACTATATACTCTACGTAGCCGCGTGTAAACCAGAGAATATCAGCGTTCATGCGGTCTGGATGCGCAAAGTATCTTGCGTCGTCAACCTCACCTATGAGTGACTCAGAGTTGGCTATACCGCATGTTGGATATACTTCGTATTCACCATATTGTCCAACGCGGATATGAGAGCGATAGACGTTTTTGTCATCTACTTCATTGCCTTTAAAGTCAATAAGAACAGAGTCTAAATGAACGGAGCATATCTTTTGATTGCCGTGACCGCTTGCTTCCTGTGATACAGAAACTATACCACATTCTTCAAGCTTTTTGATATGGCTTGTCAGTGCACCGTTGGTGATTTTGAGGCTGCTTGCAAGCTCATTCATATTCATGTGGTCATTGGCAATAAGTGTTTTAACGATTTCTATACGAATGTCAGAGCCCAGAGCTTTGAAAAACTCCCGTCCTTCTTCAATCGATTTAAAATGGATCATGGGTTCCCTCCCAATACTTTATTATGGTAGTTCAGTAAAGATTATACAGCCTATGAGATATATGGTCAACTAAATTTTAGATAATACAAATATATTTTAGAAAAATCTAAATTTTATATTGACATGTGATTTCGAAAAGTGTATATTGACTATATAAACAACCAAGAGTACGCGAAAACTAATCAAGATGCACAAAAGAAGAGAAATGACTTGAATGATTTATTTTGAAAATTGCTAAAAGAATTTACAAATATATTGAAATTCAAGAGTGTATTTATAGTTTTTGCAAAGTTCAAAGGAGGAATTTCTTTTATGAAGAAGAAAATAGTGAGTGCTATCCTTAGTGCAGCTATGGTAGCTTCTCTGCTTGTGGGATGTGGTACAACAAACGCTCCTGAGGGAGCATCAGGAGAGAGCGGACAGGTTGAGAGTGAGGCAGCTGAGACAGAGGCGGAAGGAACTGAGGCAGTTCCGGAGGCTGTTACAACTGTTGGCCCTGACAGCGGAACTCACATGGAGATGTGGTCATTCGTTGAGGCTCACAACACCTTCTATGCACAGATGCTTGATAAGTGGAATGAGCAGAATCCTGACCGTCAGATCCAGATAACATTTACAACTTATCCTTATGGTGATATGCATCAGAAACTTATAATGTCACTTCAGACTGCTACAGGAGCTCCTGATCTTTGTGATGTTGAGATGGGACAGGTTCCTAATGTATATGAAGGTGTTGATCAGTGGCTCTATCCCCTTAATGATGCCATGAAGCCTTATGAAGCTGATATGCTTAAGTCAAGACTTGATGCATATAAAGGTTCAGACGGCAATCAGTATGGCGCTCCTTTCCATGTAGGTGCGACAGTAATGTACTGGAATCTCGCTGAGCTTGAAAAATATAACATTACTCAGGCTGATGTAGATGCAGTTGAGACATGGGATGATTACACAGCTCTTGGTAAGAAGTACATCGAGGCCAGAGGCGAGGAAGGAAAGTACTTCACAAGTGTAGATACAGGCGGAGCTGACTGGCTCTGGATCGCAATGGCTGAGTATGGTGAGGACTGGACAGGCGGATTTGAAGGTAAGGCAAATGTTCAGCTCGATTCAGTAAAGAAGATGCTCACAATGCAGCAGGGATGGCTCAACGATAAGGTTGCCGAGGTTTCACCGGACGGACATGTGGACCTTGAGGCAGGATACCAGAACATCCTTGACAAAAACATAGTTTCATTCCCCAAAGCTATGTGGTATATGAGCAGATTCAAGAACTATATGCCTGAAGAAAAAGGCAACTGGTACATTACAAAGTGTCCTGTATTTGAGGCAGGTCAGAATTGTTCAGTTGGTATCGGCGGAACAGGCACAGTAGTTACACAGCAGTCATCTGATCCGGCACTTGCAGCGGATTTCCTCTGCTTTGCAAAGATGTCACCTGAAGGCGAGACAAAGATCTGGGAAGACCTCGGATTTGATGTCTGCAATACATCACTTTGGTCAGATGATTCATTCGCACATGACGAATCAAATTACTACAATACATTCTTCCGTAATTATCCATATGATGTACTTAACAGCATCAAGGACAACATCGGAACGATCATGACAGTAGAGATCAGCCCGACCATCAATGAGCAGATCTGCACAACAACCCTCAATGAAGTCCTTGAGGACGGCATGGATGTTGATAGCGCACTTGCCGAGGCTCAGAATGCGGTGGATCTTGAACAGTAATATCACAGGGGGTGCCGGTGCTATAGAAGCTAAGGCATCCCATTCTTCAAAAAAGGAGGGAAATACTTTGAGTTTTAAGAAGTTCTTATATTCACAAAAGACAGCACCATATGTATTTGCGCTTCCTTTTATACTAAGCTTCACAATCTTTTGGATCTATCCACTCTTTAGCGCTATCATAATGAGTTTCCAGGACATTGGAGCAGTTACTACAAAATTCATCGGAATCAAGAATTATACCAAACTATTGAAAGATTCCGTATTCCACATAGCAATGGCAAACAGCTTTGAGTATATGCTGTTTACATGTCTTTTGCTCATACCGTTCCCCCTTCTTTATGCTGTATTGATGGACAGCAATCTTGTAAAGGCAAAAGGATTATGGAAAGCATTACTTTATGTTCCGGCTCTGACATCAGTAGTAATATCCGGTACACTTTTCCGTCTCATGTTCTCAGAATATAAGACCGGCCAGCTCAATGTTTTAATGACTATGCTTGGGTTACCTGCCATGAAATGGCTCAAGGTAAAATTTACTTCGGAAATTGCATTGCTTTTGCTTTGCTGCTGGCGCTGGACAGGCGTAAATATGCTTTATTTCCTGTCAGGACTTAAGTCAATCGACAAATCCCTCTATGAGTCAGCTGACATTGATGGAGCGACATCATGGCAGAAGTTTAAGTTTATAACGATCCCATTGATGAAGCCTACAACAATATATGTACTTACCATCAGTATTTATGCCGGCTTGTCAATGTTCCTTGAGAGCTTTATGCTCTGGGCAGGCAACAGCTCACCAAACAATATCGGCCTTACAATAGTTGGTTACCTCTATAAGAGAGGAATCGAGAAAGACGACATGGGATATGCCTGTGCGGTAGGTGTAGTCCTTATGGTACTCGGACTTATAATCAACTTTGTACAGCTTGGACTGAATGGAACACTTAAAAAGGAGGAAGACTGATAATGCCAGCTACAGATACAGTAAAGAAAAGCAGCTCAAAGATCGGAGCAACAATTGGCAGCGTTTTTGCTACAGGTCTGTTTGCAATCGTAAGTGCTATCATATGTTTTCCGCTTTTGGCAGGACTTATAGCTTCCTTCAGACCGGGCAGAGAGCTTATAAGAAAGGGACTGAGCATAAGCTTAGATCCTTCATCTATGAACCTTAATAACTACAACTATCTTTTTTGCGGAAATGCTGACTCAAAGAAGTATTGGATGTGGTTTAAGAACAGCATGGTGCTCACGGTAGTAACTGTCGCACTTACCTTGATCATATGCTATTTTGTAGCATACAGCATAACTATGTATGAGTTTAGGTTTAAGAGGCTTTTCTTCCTTCTCGTGATAGCAACAATGATGGTCCCTTTCGAGATCCTCATGCTGCCTCTCTATAAGGAGATAATCGCCTTTAAGCTTATTGATACTATGGCTGGTGTCATGCTTCCGGGACTTTGCGCTTCGTCTACCATATTTTTCTTCCACCAGTATATGAAATCTCTGCCAAAAGAACTTCTCGACTCAGGAAGAATAGATGGAGCAAATGAGTACAGGATAGCGGTAAGCATCATGATGCCTATAGCAAAGCCGGCATTTTCAGCTATGGCTATACTTTGTGCGATGGGTGCCTGGAACAACATGCTTTGGCCTATGCTCATATTTAGAAGTGCAAATAAATTTACTCTCACTATAGGATTAAATACATTGCTGACACCTTACGGCAACAATTACGATATGCTTATCGCCGGATCCATGATGGCAATAATTCCTATACTTATATTGTTCCTTTTATTCCAGAAGTATATTGTGGATGGAATGACAGCCGGTGCTGTAAAGGGATGATAATCAATAATCTGTCGTATAAAATGCAATGATTATTAAGGTATAAAATATTTTATTTTGCTGTAAACTTACAGTAAAAAACCGAGGAGAATTACAATGAAACGTCTGGTTATCAATACTATTGAAAAGAAGTCAAAAATCAGCAAAGACATCTACGGACACTTTTCCGAGCATCTCGGCAGATGCATATATGAGGGACTTTATGTTGGAGAAAATTCTGACATACCTAATGTAAAGGGTATGCGTAAGGATGTTGTAGAGGCTCTTAAAAACATCAAGATCCCTGTACTCAGATGGCCGGGCGGATGCTTTGCAGATGAGTATCATTGGAAAGATGGTATCGGTCCAAAAGAGACAAGAAAGAAGATGATCAATACTCACTGGGGCGGTGTTACAGAGGACAACAGCTTTGGTACACATGAGTTTATGGAGCTCTGTGATCAGCTTGGATGCGATACTTATATAAATATGAATGTAGGCTCAGGCTCTGTACAGGAGATGAGTGAGTGGGTAGAGTACCTTACATTCAACGGACTTTCACCTATGGCAAAGATGCGTGAAGAGAATGGCAGAAAAGAGCCTTGGGATGTAAAGTATGTTGGCGTAGGTAATGAAAACTGGGGATGCGGCGGAAATATGCGCCCTGAGCACTATGCAAATGAGTATAGAAGATACTCTACATACTGCAGAAATTATACTGACAAGAAGCTCTATAAGATCATGTGTGGTCCTAACAATGACGACTACAACTGGACAGAGACAACAATGAAGACTATCGGCAAGAGAGGCACATACACATCAGACCTCATCAGTGGTATCTCATTGCACTATTATACTGTACCGGGCGTATGGGAGCACAAGGGCTCAGCAACAGACTTCACAAGAGAAGAGTACTACACAACTATCCGCAAGGCATACAAGATCGACGAGTACATTACACGCCACAGTGATATCCTTAATCAGTATGATCCTGAGAAGGAGATCGGTCTTATCGTAGACGAGTGGGGCGCATGGTATGATGTAGAGCCAGGCACAAATCCTGGATTCCTTTATCAGCAGAATACTATGAGAGATGCGATCATCGCAGGTGTATCACTCAATGTATTTAACCAGCACTCAGACAGAGTGAAGATGGCTAATATCGCTCAGCTTGTAAATGTTCTTCAGTCTGTAATATTGACAGACGGTGAAAATATGATCCTTACACCTACCTACCATGTATTTGACCTTTATAAGGATCATCAGAATGCAACACTTCTTGCAAGCTATATCGAGAATGAGACAATCGGTACAGAGACTGACAAGATCCCTATGCTTTCACAGTCTGTATCAGTATTAGAGGATGGCACTATCAATATAACACTTGTAAATATGTCTGATGACAAGGCTGAAGAGGTAAAGGTCATCACAGTTGAAAAGACTACAGGTGAGGTAAGTGGAAAGATCCTTACAGGAGAAATGCATGACCACAATACCTTTACAGATAAGGAAAAGGTAAAGCTTGCTGACTACACAGATTTCAAGGTAGAGTCTGACGGAGTAGTAATGCAGGTACCTGCAATGAGCGTTATCAACCTCAAGATCAAGTGATGGATCATAGCTTATGGAAGATTTGCTTAGGAGCTGTAAGCGCTGTCTGGTATATGCGCAGGCAGACGAAAAGACTCGCTCAAGTTTTGAGATGCTTATAAACGGCATCCCGAAAAACGAGAGAGCCAGTGACAGAATATATGATGCAAGACTCACAACGTGTGAGTCTTGCTCACTACTACTCGCGGGGACGTGTCAGGCGTGCGGATGCTATGTAGAGCTTAGAGCTGCATCAAAAGCGTCGAAATGCCCTAAGAAAAAATGGTAATGTTAGTAAAAATAACATAATAAATTTAATTTGCCTTTTGAATCTATATGTGATAGAATTCAAGAGGCATTTTTAATGTGGCTTGTTATTTTGAAAAACAAAAGGGGTAAATATTATGATAAAATTATCAAAAAAAAGTCTTGCTGACATAGTCACCAGGAAGCGTAAGGAGCTCTCGCTCACACAGCAGCAGCTTGCAGATAAGACAGGTATAAATAGAGCCATGCTCTCAAGGCTCGAGACACAGGATTATGTGCCATCTATACCACAGCTTGAGACACTTTCAGAGGTACTTGATTTTGATGTGACGGATGTTCTTCATGATGGTGGAAACAGTGAGAGCCTTGAGAAGGTCTCTCCTCTCAATATTGCGATTGCCGGTACTGGATATGTAGGCCTTTCTGTTGCCACACTTCTTGCACAGCACAATCACGTAACTGCGGTAGATATCATCCCTGAGAAGGTAGAGCTTATAAATAATCGCAAGTCACCTATTCAGGATGACTATATCGAGATGTACTTAAGGGAAAAGAAGCTTGATCTGACCGCTACAACAGATGGTGCAGCGGCATACAAGGACGCAGATTTTGTCGTTATTGCAGCTCCGACAAATTACGATTCAAAGAAAAACTATTTTGATACAACAGCGGTTGAGTCAGTTATCGAGCTTGTAATGAGCGTAAATCCAAATGCGATAATGGTCATCAAGTCAACAATTCCGGTTGGATATACTGCATCTGTAAGAGAAAAGTATAAGACAGAAAACATCATATTCAGCCCTGAGTTCCTTCGCGAGTCAAAGGCTCTCTATGATAACCTTTATCCATCAAGGATAATTGTCGGCACAGATCTTGAGAATCCAAGACTTGTAGAGGCGGCTCACCGCTTTGCGTCACTTCTGCAGGAGGGGGCTATCAAAGAAGATATAGATACTCTTTTCATGGGATTTACAGAGGCTGAGGCAGTAAAGCTTTTTGCAAATACATACCTTGCGCTCAGAGTTTCATATTTCAACGAGCTTGATACTTATGCTGAGACAAAGGGACTTGATACAAAGCAGATAATTGACGGAGTATGCCTTGATCCTCGTATCGGCACACACTACAATAACCCGTCATTTGGTTACGGTGGATATTGTCTTCCAAAGGACACCAAGCAGCTCCTCGCAAATTACAGGGATGTACCGGAAAATCTTATCGAGGCGATTGTTGAGTCAAATCGTACAAGAAAAGATTTTATTGCAGACAGAGTGCTTGATATCGCAGGATATTATTCTTATACAGGATCAGGTGCGTTTGGCAATACTTACAGCAAAGAGTCAGAGCATCAGATAACTGTCGGAGTTTACAGACTTACAATGAAGTCAAACTCTGACAACTTCCGCCAGAGCTCCATACAGGGTATCATGAAGCGTATCAAGGCGAAGGGTGCAAATGTGATCGTATATGAGCCAACGCTTGAGGATGGTTCGACATTCTTTGGGAGTCTGGTCGTAAATGACTTAGAGAAGTTTAAGAAAGAGAGTAATTCTATCATAGCAAATCGCTACAGCAATAAGCTTGATGATGTAAAAGAAAAGGTTTATACAAGAGATTTATTTAGAAGAGACTGATTTAAAGAGCTGCCTTGTGCAGCTCTTTTTGCGTGTATGGTGCGAATTCAAAAATGTGAATTGTTAGATTCCGGTCCGACAGCAGATTTTTATGAAAAGTTAACGGGTAAAGCGTATCAGCATAGGTGTAAGATTCACCTTGTCAGGAGAAATCGGCCTAAGCTGAAGCGCTTTTATAATATATGTTAGAATGTACATAACTGTTTATACTACTCTCAAGAGAGTCTGGATCACCAAATTCTATGCCACAATCTGTCAGTACTATATTGAAAAGGGTCTGAAAATAGTAAGTTCCAAGCTGACGTTCTAACTTGTCGAAAATGAGCTTTACAGCACCTTTTGTATATATATTCATTATGAAAGTCAAAAAGAGTTTCTCTTTGGTGAGGAAACAAAAAATGTCAGTATGACTTCTTTGGATCATGAGAGAAGAATGTACTGTATCCATCTCGGCAAAATGTTGTATTACAAGTTCTTGAAAATCCTTATATATGCGTCCTTGAAATATAGTCCGGTCTTTAATTTTCAATTTTCATTTGTTATTTTTTATTCTTTATTCTTTTAACTATCCATAATGTTCTTTTTTGTTGTATAATTTTATATACAAATTTTTACAATAGAGAGGTTTCTATACATGATACTCACAAACAAAAAGGCATATATTTTTTCAGCAATATATGCTGCCGCTATAGTAATTGGACGAGCTATATATAACTCAGACACTATCGCGATTTTATACAATTCTATAAGCCATATGATGGTTACACTATTCAGTTTTGCTACGATCACACTTGTACTGGGAGCATTGCTTTCTATAATCTCATCACATAAAAAGAACTATCAGTATCGACAAATACCTGCTGTTCCCAATTCAACTATCGACAAAATACTCCACTGTAAAGGACATCTCCTTATATTTTGGTGTTTCATATTTTTATCCTGGATTCCCTGCTATATTTCATATTTTCCTGGTATTTTTTCTTATGATATTAATACTCAGACATGGTATGTGATTAACGGCCTGCATTCCTATACCCGCCATCATCCGCCTCTCCATACAATGATATGGGGTATCTTCTACTCGTTAGAACAATTTACAGGAATAAAAGCAACGGCATCCTATGGATTGGTGCAAATGCTAATTTTATCATTGTCATTTGCTCTGTTTATAAATTGGTTGCTTTCAAAAAACATCAATTGGAAATGGATTTTAGGAACCCTTATTTTTCTCTCCTTTAATCCTGTTATTGCAATTATGTCACTAATTCCTACTAAAGATGTTTACTTTGCAATAACTTTCATGTGGTATTCTATAAATTATGCTGAATTATTAAATTCCGATGGTAAAATAAATAATAACAAACAATGTATATGCTTTATAGCCTCAGCAATATTGATGTGCTTATTCAGAAACAATGCAATATATGTACTTGTATTATCTATTATTCCGTTATTTATCATATTCAGAAAGAAAAAGACAAATTTTGAAACTCTTTTCATTACATCATTAGCAATATATATTTTTATAAACGGTATAGTTTTTACATCGCTCCATATCAAAGAAGGCAATTCTAGAGAAATGCTAAGTATCCCAATGCAGCAAATATCCAGAGTTGTTGTTAAAAATCAAAATACTCTTGATGAAACAGTAAAAGAAAAAATTAATACTTTTATTCCATACGACCAAATAATAGAAAACTATAACCCCAGATTTGCAGACCCTATTAAGAATATATTTATTACCTCGAACATGAAACAAAATTCAAATGAATTTTTGCAATTGTACTTTTCACTGTTTACAAAACATCCAAAAGATTATATAGACGCCGCACTCGAATTAAACATACCTTATTGGTATCCATTTGCATCAGCAGTCGACAGCTACTCCAAAAGAACTTATATAGAAACATGGAATTATGATTTAGATTATTATCATGTTGAGCGAAAAGGATATCTTCCAACAATAAATTCCATGTATCAGAAAGTTGCGAGCTTTGATGCATTTAAAGCATTTCCGCCACTAGCTTTTATTTTTTCATTATCCTTACCAATATGGCTTATCTTTTTCTGCGGATTTATATTGGATTCAAAAGGTTACACAAAATCACTATTATATTTTTTACCTTCCGCATTACTTTGGCTCACATTCATGGCTGGTCCTGTAAGTAACTTCCGATATATTTTTCCTCTGGTTGTCTTATATCCTCTATATCTGATATGTGCGATAAAGCCCGGATACATCTTTGATAAAACAAAAGGCTAAAAACGAAACCTCTTGAGGAAATAAGCATTATTCTAAAGAACTCAAAGAACAAGCTGTAAAGGATTACCTTTCTGGGAAAGGCTCGCTTTTAGAGATATGCCGGCATATGAAATAGAAAACAAACGGATTGCTGATGAAATTGAAAAGATTCATATGGAGAGTCCTGATAAAGGTTACCGTAGGATTCGTGATGATTTAGAACGGTATCATGACATCAAAGCAAACGATAAACGAGTACTTAGGATCTGCCGAAAGAAAAAAATGTTTAACTGAATGAAATAGACATTCAGCTCTGAAAATACAGGAATCCCGACAGCTCATCGCTGCCGGGATTTCGTGGATGTTTAGGCAATGTCTGACAATAAATACAAAGGCGAAGTTATGACTATGCTATACTTGAAACAGGTATGTTATAGCTATATGCCAAAGATTTAGTTTTTAGTGGTAAAGTCAATATACTAAGATTATGAGAGGTAATGCCATGCTCAAGGATTTTGTTAAGATTGATGTACCGGATGATAAGGAACTAAAAACAAAGCTCAAAGAGGAGAGGGACCATCTGGCTGCACTGCAGATGAAGCTGAAGGATGCTGCACTTCCTGTGATGGTAATCTTTGAGGGCTGGAATGCTGCAGGAAAAGGGGTAATCATTGGAAAGGTCATACGAAATATTGACCCGAGATTTTTTAAGGTTGCTACTATGGACAGAGAGCCAAGTGAAGAGGAAAAAAGATATCCTTTCCTTTACAGATTTATCAAAGAGATACCTGAGGCAGGCAAGTTCCGCTTCTTTGATACATGCTGGATGGAGGAGGTCGTAGACGAAGTCTTGGCGGGCAAGCTTGATGAGGATGCCTACAAAAAGCGGGTACACTCCATAAACATCATAGAGCGGCAGCTTTGTGATAACGGATATCTTGTCATAAAATTCTTTTTCCACATATCCAAAAAAGAGCAGAAAAAGCGTTTAGAAGTATTGCAATCAGATAAGGATACCAAATGGCGTGTTGATGAAGAAGACCTTTTGCAGAATAAAAACTATGAAAGCTGCCTGAATATTTTTGAAAGATATCTTGAAGATACCAATGAGTCCAGAACTCCATGGTATATAATCGATGCTTCTGATAAAAAGATGGCAGAACTGCAGGTTCTTCAATTCTTAAATCAGGGA
This sequence comes from Lachnospiraceae bacterium MA2020, assembly GCA_000746015.1. Taxonomy (GTDB): domain Bacteria; phylum Bacillota; class Clostridia; order Lachnospirales; family Lachnospiraceae; genus NK4A144. The sequence goes on from JQKK01000004.1 coordinate 138,382, forward strand.
ATTGATGTTGCACTTGCAAACCAGAAGATGAATGTTCCGATTCTTCAGAACACATTCCCTATGGATAAACCACAAAAGCTGTCAGAGATTTCCCTTGAAGATAAATCAATATCTGAGGACGAATATGATGAGGAGCTTCGCAGACTTCAGAAAGAATTACGGGAGCTTGGCAACAAGGTCTATCGTAAGAAAATTCCTGTTATCATTGCCTACGAGGGATGGGACGCAGCAGGAAAGGGTGGAAACATCAAGAGGATAACTGAGGCTCTTGATCCGCGTGACTATGTAGTAGAGCCTATTGCAAGTCCTGAGCCGCACGAGAAGGCACGTCATTACTTATGGAGATTTTGGACGCGTCTGCCAAAGACCGGTCATATCACTATATTTGATCGTACCTGGTATGGCAGGGTAATGGTCGAAAGACTGGAGGGCTTCTGCTCTGAAAATGACTGGCAGCGTGCATATAACGAGATCAATGAATTTGAAAAGGAGCTTGTAGATTGGGGCGCTGTTATAATCAAATTCTGGGTACAGATTGACAAGGATACCCAGCTTGAGCGGTTTACCGACAGGCAGAACACTCCTGAAAAGCAATGGAAGATCACCGATGAGGATTGGCGAAATCGTGACAAATGGGATCTGTATGAAACTGCCATTGATGAAATGATTTCAAAGACGAGTACGAAGTTTGCTCCGTGGTATGTATTAGAGTCAGTTGACAAGAAATATGCCAGAATAAAGGCTCTCAAGATTGTGATCGAGCAGCTAAAACGTAAGCTGTGATACAAAAAAGGGGTTGCCTCAGCAGCCCCTTTAATAATGCATATATCTGTTTTTATAGGTAAGGCACACATGCCTTGTATTCTTCCATGGCATTTCCGTCAAGTCCGATGGTGAGAGTAGCATTCATGTTATATTTCTTATAGAGATTCATTACTCTTTCAAGCTCCGGATCACCTTCCTTGAATGATTCTCTCCACTCAAGAGGATCTTTTGTAAGCTTGGTATTTTTTGCAAGATGGATGATATTGCAGGTTGCAGCATATCTTTCCATGAACCAGTCGAGGTTTACGTAGGAATCAAAGACCTTAAGACCTTTTTCTATCATCTGTGCACGCCAAATATCAAGAGTTGTGTGGAAACGATTACCGGGGATAGCTCTGTTGAGCTCTTCGACAATTATAACAGGCTCGTCAAGCCAGCAGCTGTTATGAGCATCCAAAAGTCCGTTTTCGATAGAAATATCTACATCCGGAAATTGAGGGAAAAGCTCTATACATGCATCTATTATTTTTTCGTTATAGAAGTCTTCAAACGCTCTGAGACCGCATGCACAGTGTATGATAAGTGAAACCTTATGCTTTACATGCTGCGCGATCTCTTCTGTAAACTCCATGAGTATTTCAAGAGTAGTATGCCCGTCTTCTTTGGCTATATCTATAAGTGAAAAACCATGTGCATCATAAAACGGAGAATGGACAGAATAGCAGTCAAAATCCAACGAAGGGAGATTATACTGAAAGATGGTATAAGGTTCCTTTTGACTAAGCGAGATTTCAATGATCTTGTCAGGCATTTTGGCTATTTCTTCAGCCTTAAGACTACAGAAACTTTGAATATTCATTCCGATTCCTCCTTATGAGTAATGAAACTTCTATATAAATTTAAGTTCTCATTAAAAATTCGATTCCAAGTATATTCTACTATGAAACAAGGTAGAAATTGTGCATTTTTCGCAAAACAAAGGCAGTATCAGATATCGTTTTCATCTTTATTGGATTGAGTGTACGTTAAAACGGTGTCGCCGCTTCTAAGTACGATGTCTCCATTTGGGATTATAGATTTGTTTTGTCTTTTTATCATGACAATGAAAGTCTGCCTTGAGATATCGAGATCTCTCATGCGTTCGCCAACCCAGGGGTGAGCAGAATTCAGCGTAAATTCCTTTAAGTCAATATGTCGTTCACCTTTTAATGAGTGAGCACCCATGATAACTACATCATTTTCATGAAGCATGACGTTGCCGCGCGGGATAATTGTCCTTCCGCCTCTTTGCAGTACAGCAAAGATAGTTTCGGCCGGGAGTCCAAGCTCTTTGATATGCATTCCAACCCATTTATCACCTTTTTTCAGACGAAATTTGATAAAATGCAGCTCAATCTCTGATGCGTAGTCGCCCAGCTTCTTTAGTCTTTGATACTGCTCGACAAATCCTGCACTGATGATACCTGTAGGGATAGCAACAAGTCCGACTCCCAAAAAAGAAATAATTATACCGCAAAACTTTCCTATAGGGGTGACGGGATAGATATCGCCGTATCCAACCGTAAGAAGCGTTGAGACAGACCACCATATGCCGGAAAAAGCATTTGAGAAGACTTCCGGTTGTGCCTCATGCTCAAGACTGTACATGCAAAGGCTTGAGCCAAGTATCATGACTGAAATGATAAAAATAGACGACAGAAGCTGCTGTTTTTTGCTTATGATGACTTCTGTAATAGCGTTCATTGAGTCATAGTAGGCATTGATCCTGAAAAGTCTCATGATACGGGCAACTCTGAACATCTTAAAGGCCACTGCACCTGTCGGAAAAAATACAGGAAGGAAATAGGGCAGAAAAGATATCAGGTCAATGATACCAGTGAAAGAAAGAATATATGCCAGTACTGCTCTGGCAGGTTTTTTATTAGGATATTCTTCTTGGGCTGTGAGGATACGAAGTATGTAATCAATTAGGAAGAATAATACAGTGATCGACTCGATTGCAGACAAAATAGACCCGTAACGCCGCGAGATCGGATCGAAAGTTGAAGCAACGGTACCGGCGATATTTATGACAAGGGCTGTAATACTGATTATATCGTAGCTGCGGTTAAGGGGGTCATCGATGACCCCGACTGATACCATGGTGAAAAGACGTTTTCTAAGTTTTTTCATGGTTTTATTCACGAATGATATTTGCTACCGGAACACTCATTACATTACCGTTTGTCAGATCTATGATACTGTAATAAGGCTTGCCGAACATTGAGCGAGGACCAAGCAGCCTGCAAGGTCTTACCTCTGGTATACCGCCGCTGGACTTAAGAAACTCAGACTGTGTTGAGTATTTTCCGGGCTTGCCGCAGTAGGAGGTGATAGGAGCTCCTTCATCGTCTAAAAGCCATTCTTCAAGGTCTGCATATTGAACAATTCTATTTTCACTCATCTCGCGCAGAAAGTTTGCGAGTTCTTCAGTGCTCATCTGTTTAATTAATTCTTCTTTTGTCATAGGTATCCTCCTATACTTAATGTTGCATCATACACTTTTATAATAGCATGAATTATAAAAGAATTGTGTTCATAAAAAAATACTCCGGTAGTAAGGAAGGACTACCGGAGTACAAAGAAAGTATGTATTTAATGAGTATACAGCCACTAGCCGGACTCGAACCGGCGACCTACGCATTACGAATGCGCCGCTCTACCAACTGAGCCATAGTGGCATGTGCAACATTGATAATTATATCAATATTGCACTGAAAAATCAACACAAAATTGAATTATGCTAAATTCTTTTTGGCTGTAGAAAGCATAAGTTTGATACGGTTGAGCTGGTTTACCTCTGAAGCTCCGGGATCATAGTCAATAGCAACTATATTTGCTCCCGGATGGCGTTTTCTTATAGCCTTGATGACACCTTTACCTACTACATGGTTTGGCAGACATCCGAATGGCTGAGTACAAACAACGTTTCTTACATCGCTATGAATAAGCTCAAGCATCTCACCTGTAAGGAACCATCCTTCACCTGTCTGGTTTCCTATATCGACAATATCTTTTGCATAGTCAACAAGTGTTTCGATATGGGCAGGTGCCTCAAAGTGCCTTGATTTCTTAAATTCTTTAGCTGCAGCACCACGTAAAAACTCCATGGCTTTGATGCCAAGTTTTGCGTTTCTTGCAGTTTTCTTGGATGTTCCAAGCTTCTCTGCTTTGTAAATCTGATTGTAGAAGCAGTAGAGCAGGAAGTCCATAAGGTCAGGAACTACCGGCTCAGCACCTTCTGACTCAAGCAAGTCAGTGAGGTGATTGTTGGCAGCTGGCATGAACTTGACGAGGATCTCACCGACAACACCAACTCTAGGCTTTTTCATATCTTCATCGATCTCGATGTTGTCAAAATCTCTTACCATCTGACGGCACATTGAGCGGAACTTGAAGAATGAAGGGCGCTTCTCTGATACGAAGGCGCGGCACTTTTCAAGCCACTGTGCATGAAGCTCATCAACAGATCCCTTGCGCTTCTCATAAGGACGCATCCTGAGGATACATCTGAGGAAGATATCACCAAATACAAGACCATAAAATGACTTCATGATGAGATCAGGAGTAAGCTTAAATCCAGGGTTACTCTCAAGTCCTGCAAGGTTGAGCGAAATAACAGGTACCTGGCTCATTCCTGCTTTTTCAAGAGCACGTCTTATGAAACCGATATAGTTTGTAGCACGACATCCGCCGCCTGTCTGGGACATGATGACTGCTGTATGGTCAAGATCATACTTGCCGGAGAGCAGTGAATCCATTATCTGTCCGATAACCATGAGAGACGGATAGCATGCATCATTGTTTACATACTTAAGTCCGACATCAACAGCCTCACGTCCATCATTGTCAAGGACTACGAGGTTGTAGCCTGCGCTCTGGAATGCTGCTTCGATAATGTCAAAGTGCCAAGGAGACATCTGCGGGCAGAGAATTGTGTACTTCTGAGCCTGCATTTCTTCTGTGTAGACAACTCTTTCGTAAGCACTTGACCTGATCTCACGCTTTTCGTTCTTGCCTTCTTTAACCCTAAGGGCTGCAAGGAGTGAACGGATACGGATACGGGCGGCGCCGAGGTTGTTTACTTCGTCAATCTTGAGGCATGTATAAATCTTGCCGGATGCCTCAAGGATCTCATAAACCTGGTCAGTAGTAACGGCATCAAGACCGCATCCAAATGAGTTAAGCTGGATAAGGTCAAGGTCATCACGAGTCTTTACAAACTGAGCGGCAGCGTAAAGTCTTGTGTGATACATCCACTGATCCATTACTCTGAGGTCACGATCTATAGACTGAAGGTGTGAAACAGAATCCTCTGTAAGCACACATACATCATACTGAGTAATGAGCTCAGGTATACCGTGGTTGATCTCGGGGTCTATGTGATATGGTCTGCCTGCAAGTACGATACCACGCTTGCCATTCTGCTCCATGTAGCGGAGAGTCTCCTCACCGCGGCGCTGTACGTCACGTCTTGCTGCAGCAAGCTCTTTCCATGCCTTATCGACAGCAGCTACGATCTTTGCAGGATCAATATCAGGGAATGTCTCTATAAGTCTTGGATAGATAGTATCTTTTGACTCAAATGAGAGCATTGGCTTGATGAAATTGATCTGGCCGCTTGTGATCTCATCTACGTTATTTTTTATGTTTTCAGGATATGATGTAACAATAGGGCAGTTGTAATGGTTTCCTGCATCTTCAAACTCTTTTCTCTCATAGAAGACAGAGGGGTAGAAGATAGTCTTGATACCATTTTTAATAAGCCATGTTACATGTCCGTGTGTAAGCTTTGCCGGGTAGCACTCAGACTCACTTGGAATCGACTCGATACCGAGCGAATAAATGTCATGAGTTGACTGTGGTGAGAGCACTACTTCGTATCCAAGGTCTGTAAGGAATGTGAACCAGAATGGATAATTCTCGTACATATTCAGAACTCTTGGGATACCGATCTTGCCGAGAGGCGCCTCATCTGATGGAAGCGGCTCGTAGTCAAATATCCTGTGATATTTATATTCAAAAAGGTTTGGTATATCTTTGTGTGCCTTTGACTTACCGATACCCTTTTCACAGCGGTTTCCTGAGATAAAGGTACGTCCGCCTGTGAAGCGGTTGATGGTAAGACGGCAGTGGTTTGTACAACCCTGACACTTAGCCATTGATGTTGTGTACTCAAGCTCATTTATCTGCTTGATAGAGAGCATTGATGAGTCTTTACCCTTTTCATGACGCTCGCGGGCGATAAGAGCAGCACCGAAAGCACCCATGATACCCGCGATATCAGGTCTGATAGCTTCACATCCTGCAATCTTTTCGAATGAACGGAGTACGGCATTATTATAGAAAGTACCGCCCTGTACTACGATATTTTTACCGAGCTCTGAAGCATCTGAAACCTTGATAACCTTGAAAAGAGCATTCTTGATAACAGAGTATGCAAGACCTGCAGAGATATCAGCTACAGCTGCGCCTTCCTTTTGTGCCTGCTTTACCTTGGAATTCATAAATACTGTACATCTTGTACCAAGGTCGATAGGGTTTTCTGCAAAGAGAGCCTCTTTTGCAAAATCCTCAACACTGTAATTAAGTGACTTAGCGAAAGTCTCAATGAAAGAGCCGCATCCTGAAGAACATGCTTCGTTAAGCTGCACAGAGTCAACGGAGTGGTTCTTGATCTTGATGCACTTCATATCCTGACCACCGATGTCAAGGATACAGTCAACATCCGGGTTAAAGAATGAAGCAGCATAATAGTGTGCAACAGTCTCTACTTCGCCCTCATCGAGCATAAGTGCTGACTTGAGCAGAGCCTCACCATATCCGGTAGAACATGCGCCTACGATGCGCACATCCTTAGGCATGAGCTCATATATCTCTTTAATAGAACGAATAGTTGTCTTAAGAGGAGAACCATTGTTGCTTGAGTAGAAGGAGTAAAGGAGCTTACCTTCTGTAGATATAAGGGCACACTTGGTAGTGGTAGATCCTGCATCGATTCCGAGGAAAGCTTCACCTCTGTATGATGAAAGATCGGCTGTTGCTACTTTGTGGCTGTTGTGACGATCTATAAACTTATCGAAATCAGCCTTATCCTTAAATAATGGCTCCATACGGGCAACTTCAAAGGCAATCTTGATATCGCTTCTGAGCTGATCGATGATAGAGCTAAGAAGGACTGTGCCTTCTTCATGATTGAGAGCAGAGCCCATTGCTGCGAAGAGGTGTGAATTCTCCGGAGTGATGGCATGCTCGTCATCAAGCTCAAGAGTACGGATAAATGCAGCCTTAAGCTCTGTAAGGAAGTGAAGCGGGCCGCCGAGGAACGCTACGTGACCGCGGATAGGCTTACCACATGCAAGTCCTGATATTGTCTGGTTTACTACAGCCTGGAAGATAGAAGCAGCAAGGTCCTCTTTTGCAGCTCCGTCATTGATGAGCGGCTGAATATCGGTCTTTGCAAATACACCGCATCTTGCAGCAATAGTATAAAGAGACTGATAGCCCTTTGCGTATTCATTAAGACCAGGCGCATCAGTATGAAGAAGAGATGCCATCTGGTCAATGAAAGAACCTGTACCACCGGCACAGATACCATTCATTCGCTGCTCTATATTTCCATCTTCGAAGTAGATGATCTTTGCGTCTTCACCGCCGAGCTCGATGGCTACGTCTGTCTGCGGAGCCTGCTCCTCAAGTGCTGTGGATACTGCAACTACCTCCTGTACAAAAGGTATATTTAGACACTGAGCAAGAGTGAGTCCGCCTGAGCCTGTGATGACAGGAGATACATCGGCATCTCCCGTTTCTTTGAACGCATCTTCCAAAAGATTGCGCAGGGTTTCTTTAATATTGGCAAAGTGTCGTCTGTAGTCTGAATATATAAGCTTTTTATTTTCATCTAAAAGAGCGACTTTTACTGTAGTAGAGCCAATGTCAATACCAAGTGAATATTTCATGCTTACCTCTAAATCTAAAACTTTAGTCAATTGCTATTAACGTACTGTTAAAAAACACATGTTTATATAGTATACGACTAGTTTGTAAATTTATCAAGCCCATGGTTATTACCTATTTAATACTACTTTTAGTTAATTTGATTTTGTGCTATACTTTAACGCGTATATCATTTTTTACGTTTTGGAGGTTATGTTTTTGAGTAATTGGATAAATAAATTAGAGAGAAAATATCATAATTATGCGATACCAGAGCTTACAAAGATAATGATAATTACCTATATAATAGGCTATATTTTGAACTTTGTGGGCTTGTCAGGTTTCATTTCTTTTAATCCATATCTTATTATGCATGGCCAGATATGGAGAGTCATCACATGGGTGCTCATGCCGCCGTCAAGCCTTGATCTGTTTACGGTCATCATGCTGTTTTTCTACTATTCACTGGGAACGGCACTTGAAAGGACGTGGGGAGACTTCAGATATAATGTCTATATCCTGTCCGGCTTGATATTTACCATAATAGGATCATTTTTAGTGTATTTTGTGGGACAGGCGACGGGGCTTGCTTCGTTTAATGGTATGGTACTTGATGCAAGGACATACGGTTATCTTATATCAGCGTCAGTTTCGACCTATTATATAAATATGTCGATCTTTTTCGCGTTTGCAGCAAGCTATCCGGATATGCAGATCATGCTGTATTTCATCATTCCGCTTAAGATCAAGTGGATTGCGTATCTTGATGCAGTATTTATCGCATATAGGCTTGTAGTTGCTCCATGGTATGCAAAGATAGTTATATTGGTATCACTTTTGAATTTCCTTTTATTCTATCTTTCAACAAAAAATAGTTCGGGATTTAATTTTCACGAAACCAAACGTAAGAGTAACAATAGGAAATCGGTATTTTCCGGAAGGTTCAATAACACATACTCAGACAGTAAGGGAGTGATCTCCAAGCATAAATGTGCTGTCTGCGGACGCACAGAGCTTGATGATCCTACACTTGAGTTCAGATTCTGCTCTAAGTGCAACGGCAACTATGAGTATTGCCAGGATCACTTATTTACACATAAACATGTAGAATAATATTGAAAGGTTATATTTTTAATGGATATTAAGCAGTACAAAGAAGTATTAAATGCAGCAGTCAGACACGCTCACGAGCACCATAATTATATCACTGAGGAAAAGTATCAGGAGTTTTTTGCACCTCTTGAGCTTGATGATGATCAGGATAAGCTTACACGTAATTATTTTACTGAGCTTAAGATTAATTTTGGTGAGTGGGACGGCACTGAGTCTGATGATCTTCCTTTTGATGAAGAGGATGGAAGCTATCTGAAGTTTTACCTTGAGGAGCTTGACGAGCTTCCTCAGTACAGTGACGAAGAAAAGCAGAAGATAGCAAAGGCTGCGGTAGAGGATGATGACGCTGAGGCTAAGAAAAAGCTTATAAATATGCATCTTAAGGATGTCGTGGACATGGCAAAGCTCTATGTATATCACGGCATGAGTCTGGAAGACCTTGTGGGAGAGGGCAATATTGGCCTTATGATGGCAGTTGACCTGCTCGGTACACTTGACAGCGTTGATGAGCTTGATGGATTCATAGGCAAGACTGTCATGGATGCAATGGATGCGGCAATCGAAAGAGATGGCGTGGACAAAAACGGCATTGATGCCATACTTGAGCGCATCACAGGTATAGGTGAGGCTGCAAAAGAGCTGTCAGAGGAGCTTAGGCACGATATCACGCCTGAAGATCTTGCAAAAGAGACAGATTTCACAATAGAGGAAATAGACGAGGCTATGAGACTTACGGGAAATGCGATCGAAGGTCTTGTAAAGCCACGTGTTTAAATTTTTGATAGGAGACTGGAAACAATTATGAAGATAGAAGATGTAAAAGCCTATGAGCTTATAAAAAAAGAGGATATTAAGGACCTTAACTCCGTAGGATATCTCTTAAAGCATAAAAAAACAGGCGCAAGAGTACTTATTTTGGAAAATGATGATAACAATAAGGTTTTCACCATTGGTTTCAGGACACCACCATTTGACTCTACGGGTACTCCGCACATTCTTGAGCACTCTGTGCTCTGTGGCTCAAAGAAGTTTCCTGCAAAGGATCCGTTTCTTGAGCTTGTAAAGGGATCACTCAATACATTTCTTAACGCAATGACTTATCCTGATAAGACAGTTTATCCGGTTGCATCAGTAAATGATAAAGATTTCCAGAATCTCATGGATGTCTATATGGACGCTGTGTTCCACCCAAATATCTATGCAAGGGAGCAGATATTTAAGCAGGAGGGATGGCACTATGAGATGGAGAGCGCAGATGCACCTCTTACATACAATGGTGTTGTGTACAATGAGATGAAGGGCGCATATTCTTCACCGGATGATGTGCTTGCAAGATATATCCTGTCATCTCTTTATCCGGATACATCCTATGCGGTTGAGTCTGGCGGAGATCCGGCAGAGATACCTTCTCTTACCTATGAGAAGTTCCTTGAGATGCATCAGAAATATTATCATCCTTCTAATTCTTACATTTACCTTTATGGTGACTGTGATATGGCTGAAAAGCTTAACTGGATCGATGAGGAGTACCTTTCTGAGTATGATCACCTTGATATTGACAGTGAGATTAAGTATCAGCAGCCGTTTGACAAGATGAATGTCATTGAGAAAGAGTACTCAATTGCTGAGGACGAGTCAGAAGATAATAATACTTTCCTTTCATGGAATGTTTCTATAGGAACGAATCTTGACAGAATGCAGTATCTTGGCTTCCAGGTGCTTGAGTATGCACTCCTTGATGTTCCGGGTGCTCCACTCATGCAGGCGCTTCTTGATGCCGGTATTGGTGAGGATATTGATGCAAGCTATGATAATGGCATTTTCCAGCCTTATCTTTCTATCGTTGCCAAGAAGTCAGAGTATTCTAAAAAGGATGAGTTTTTGGATATCATCAGAAGGGTGCTCACAGAGCAGGCTGAGAAGGGCGTTGATAAGAAGGCGTTAAAGGCAGGCATCAATTATCTTGAGTTTAGATACAGAGAAGCTGACTTTGGACAGTATCCAAAGGGACTCATGTATGGACTTCAGTCATTTGACAGCTGGCTTTACGATGAAAACGAGCCATTTATGCATATCGCAGAAAATGAGACTTTCGCAAAGCTCAAAGAGGCTATTGATGAGGGCTGGTTTGAGGATATGATCCGCAAGTACCTGCTTGAGTCAAGTTTCACATCAATGGTTATACTTAAGCCTGTCAAAGGGCTTACAGAGAAGAGAGACAGAGCAGTAGCAGAGAAACTGGCAGCTTATAAAGCGAGTCTTTCTGCAGAAGAAATAGAGAAGATCGTCGAGGATACAAAAGCTCTTAAGGCTTATCAGGATGAGCCAAGTACACCGGAAGAGCTCCTCAGTATTCCAATGCTTGAGATCTCTGATATCGAGAAGAAAGCTGAGCCGTATATAAATGCTGTAAGTGAGACTGACGGTATAAAGTACATTCACCACGACATTTTCACAAACGGTATCGCCTATCTTGGGCTTATATTTAAGACTGATGGCGTTAGCAATGAGCTTACTCCATATCTTGGCATATTTAAGAATTTCCTCGCTCAGATGGCTACAGAGAATTACAGCTACGTTGACTTAAATAATGAGATCAATCTTGAGAGCGGCGGAATTGACTTTTCAATCGTAACTTATACTGATGCTGAGGATGATAAGAAGTTTATTTCAGTGTTTGAGTCAAGAGGAAAGTTCCTTGAAGATAAGCTTGAGTTTGCATATAGGATCCTGCCGGAGATATTGTTTACAAGTAAGTTCGATGACAAGAAGAGACTTAAGGAAGTGCTTTTGATGCTCAAGAGCCGCATGGCTTCTTCTATGATCGCAGCAGGACACTCAACAGCGGTAGGCCGCGCAATGTCATACCTTTCACCTACATCTAAGTATATTGATGAGGTAAATGGCATCACTCTTTATGACCTTGTGTGCGATTATGTAGAGAACTATGATGCAAAGGCAGATGAGCTCATTTCCAAGATAAATGAGGTAAAGGATATCGTACTTAACAGGGCTAATCTTATGGTTGACTTCACCGGCTCAAAGAGCGCGTTTGATGAGGTTAAGTCAAGAACAGCTGAGTTTATCAAAAAGCTTGACAGCTCTGAGCCTAAGAGAAATGAATGGAAAGCTGAGCTTGAGTGCAAAAATGAGGGCTTCAAGACTGCTTCACAGGTACAGTATGTGGCAAAGGCTGCAAACTATAAGGATAAGGGACTTGAGTATAACGGAGCGCTTAAAGTGCTCAAGGTCATGATGGGCTATGATTATCTTTGGATGAATATCAGAGTTAAGGGCGGCGCATATGGCTGCATGAGCGCATTTACAAGATCAGGCGAATGTTATATGGTTTCCTACAGAGATCCACACTTAAAGGAGACTATTGAAGTTTATAATGGCGCTGCAGAGTACTTAAAGAATTTTGATGCGAGCGAGCGCGACATGACAAAATATGTCATTGGAGCAATCAGCGATATGGATACTCCTCTCAATCCAAAGGCAAAGGGACTTAGAAGCCTTGCAGCTTATCTTGGAAATTATACATATGAGATGGTACAGAAGGAGAGAGATGAGGTCCTCTCCTGCAATGTAGAGGTGATAAGAGGCCTTTCTAAGTATGCAGAAGTAATAAAAGATAGTGAATATGTATGTGCAGTCGGAAGTGAAGAGAAGATCAAGAACGCTTCTGATGTATTTAAGACAACACGCACATTGGCATAAGCGAGGAATTGATTTGAACGAACAGAAAAGAGCAGGTTTTGTAACCATTATTGGCAGACCAAATGTTGGAAAGTCAACACTTATGAATCATTTCATAGGTATGAAGCTTGCGATAACATCAAGAAAACCACAGACAACACGTAAAAGGATGCAGACAGTCTACACTTCAGATGAAGGTCAGATAGTATTTTTGGATACTCCGGGCATTCACAAGGCTGCAAATGCGCTCGGTGAGTACATGGATAAGGCTGCCATCAAGACGATCGAGGAAGTAGATTGTGTGCTCTGGCTCGTAGAGCCGACCACCTTTATCGGTGCAGGCGAGAAGTACATTGCTGAGACACTTGAAAAGGCAAATGTACCGGTAATACTTGTCATAAATAAGATCGATACAGTAAAGAAGCACATGATCCCGGATGTGATCGAAGCTTACAAGGGACTTCTTCCTTTTGAGGAGATCATTCCGGTATCTGCAAAGCACAGCACCAATAAAGATGAGCTTTTGCATGCGATATTCCAGCGTCTTCCTTATGGTGAGCCTTTCTATGACGAGGATACAGTGACGGATGAGACTGAGAGAAATATCGTATCTGAGCTTATTCGTGAGCAGGCTTTGCGTAATCTGTCAGAGGAAGTGCCTCATGGCATCGCGGTAGAAATAGAGAGTATGAAGGATAAGGGTAATACCTGCCACATCGAGGCTACTATCTACTGTGAGCGAAATTCTCATAAAGGCATCGTGATCGGTAAGGGCGGTGCAATGCTCAAAAAGATCGGTACAGGTGCCCGTCTTGAGGCAGAGAAGCTTCTTGACAGAAAGGTCAATCTTCAGCTTTGGGTAAAGGTACGCAAGGACTGGAGAAATGATGAGAAGCAGATGAGAGTCTTTGGATATAATAAAAAGGACAATCAGTAATGAGTGAAGCAGTCCATCTTACGGGGATGGTTTTACGGGCAGTTGATTATGGAGAATATGACAAAAGACTTGTGCTCCTTACTACAGAGCGAGGCAAGATAACTGTCTTTGCGCATGGTGTCAGACGGGCAAATAATCGTTTTATGGCAGCGTGCGCGCCATTTGCCTTTGGCGAATTTGCCCTTGGTGAAGGAAAAAGTGCTTACAATCTCAGAGATGTCAGGATCACCAGCTATTTTGAGGAGCTGAGGTTTGATCTAAAGGCATATTATCTTGGCTCATATTTTTTGGAAATCGCCGAGTATTATACCCGTGAAAACAATGATGATATAGAGATGCTCAAGCTATTGTATCAGTCGCTCAGAGCTCTTATATCTGATAAATATGATTTTAAGCTTGTCAGATCTGTTTACGAGATACGCTCGATAGTGATAAATGGCGAGTTTCCCGGTATTCCTAATTATAGAAAATTTTTGTCGGGAACAGAAAGAGCATTATCATTTATTATAGAGACACCTATAGAAAAGCTGTACTCATTTAGCCTGAGGGAAGATATCCTAAGGGAAATCACTGAGCTTGCAGCTTTTTATGTGAAAAATTTTATGCCTTATAAGTTTAAGAGTATAGAGGTAATAAAGGAAATAAGTTTATAAGGACTTGCAACATAAACTTATGTTGGCTATAATACAAAAGTGTGTCAAAAAGCATTTTATCGAGGTGGTTTAAGATGAACCAAAGTACACGTAACAGGAAAAAGACTAAAAGACAGCGGGTAAGACGCATGCAGGCCTACGCTGCAAGAGCGGTTTTTGTGGTAATTATTGTTTTGGCCGTGCTGATTCTTTTGAAGGCTGGCAAAGGTGCATACAGATTTGTAAGATCCTTTACTGAGGATAAAACAGCTATTTCCGGCAATTATATACGTATTTCCAAAAATGGAAGCGTGCAGGAGACAGCAGTAGAGGATTTTGATCCATCAGTTTATGATGAGACAGGTCTTAAAGAAATGATCGATACCGAGATATCAGCATATAATGATAAGGTCGGAGAAAAAGATGCAGTCAAGCTTTCAAAGCTTACGATAAAAAATGATGTTGCAAAGTTGATCATCGATTATGCAACAGTAGAGGACTATACTTCTTTCAGCGGTATAGAAATAAAACTGGAGGATGCATCGGAAACTGCGATTCCGTCACAGCTCACAGAGGTAGATGACGGAAAGATCATTGCGGCAGAGGATGCAAAGAGTGAAGTACAGGGTACAGCGGTGCTTACAAAATCCGATATAACTATCGTGGCACCGAAAAAGATAAAGTATTATGGCGACAATATCGTCATGATAGATAGTAAAACAGCTAAAGTGACAGCCGGCGAGACCGACGCAGTCATCATATATTAAATTTATGCGTCCAATCGAATTAGGAAAATAGCCGCAAGCGGCCTTCGATTGGCGCAAAGTAAACGAAATTTATCATTTCGTTTACTTTATATAATACAATTAAGGAGAATTCACTATGGAAAAATCGATGGACAAAATAGTCGCATTGGCAAAGGGACGTGGCTTTATCTACCCTGGCTCTGAGATCTATGGCGGTCTTGCCAATACCTGGGATTATGGTAATCTCGGAGTAGAGCTTAAGAACAACGTAAAGAAGGCATGGTGGCAGAGATTCGTTACCGGCAACAAGTATAATGTCGGGGTTGACTGTGCTATCCTTATGAATACACAGACATATGTAGCTTCAGGTCATATCAAGAGCTTCTCTGATCCTCTTATTGACTGTAAGGAGTGTCATGAGCGTTTCCGTGCAGACAAGATCATTGAGGACTGGGCAGGTGAGAATGATTTTACACTTGAGTCAAGTGTAGACGGATGGACAAATGAGGCTATGATGGATTTCATCCACGAGCACAATATTGCATGTCCTACATGCGGTAAGCACAATTTCACAGATATCCGTCAGTTCAACCTTATGTTCAAGACATTCCAGGGTGTAACTGAGGATGCAAAAAATACAGTATACCTTCGTCCTGAGACAGCACAGGGTATCTTTGTAAACTTCAAGAATGTTCAGAGAACTTCAAGAAAGAAGGTTCCATTTGGTATCGGTCAGATCGGTAAGTCTTTCAGAAACGAGATCACACCGGGTAACTTTACTTTCCGTACACGAGAGTTTGAGCAGATGGAGCTTGAGTTCTTCTGCAAGCCTGGTACAGACCTTGAGTGGTTTGCTTATTGGAAGCAGTACTGCATAGACTTCCTTCAGGATCTTGGCATCAAGCCTGAGGATATGAGAAGCCGTGACCACGATAAAGAGGAGCTTTCATTCTACTCAAAGGCTACTACAGACCTTGAGTTCAAGTTCCCATTCGGATGGGGCGAGCTTTGGGGTATCGCTGACAGAACAGATTACGATCTTTCACAGCATCAGAATACTTCAGGTGAGGATCTTACTTACTTTGATGATACAACAAATGAGAAGTACCTTCCATATGTTATCGAGCCATCACTTGGTGCAGACCGTGTAGTTCTTGCATTCCTCTGTGAAGCTTATGATGAGGAAGAGCTTGATGGCGGCGACGTAAGAACAGTTCTTCGTTTCCATCCGGCACTTGCTCCAGTAAAGATCGGTATCCTTCCACTTTCAAAGAAGCTTAACGAGGGTGCTGAGAAGGTTTACGATATCCTTTCAAAGAAGTACAACTGTGAGTTTGATGACCGCGGTAACATCGGTAAGAGATACAGAAGACAGGATGAGATCGGTACACCATTCTGCATCACTTATGACTTTGACTCTGAGACAGACAATGCAGTAACTGTTCGTGACAGAGATACAATGGAGCAGCAGAGAGTTCCGATCGCTGAGCTTGACAGCTTCTTCGCAGATAAATTTACATTCTAAACGGGAGTAGTAGGTATTATGAGACAATTTACAGCTAATGAACTGCGTAAGGCTTGGAAGCAGTTCTATATAGACAGAGGACATGTTGACTGCGGCGCAGTATCACTTGTTTCTGACGGTTCAACAGGAGTTATGTTCAACGTTGCAGGTATGCAGCCGCTTATGCCTTATCTCCTGGGCAAGAAGCATCCAATGGGCACACGTCTTTGCAATGTGCAGGGATGCGTTCGTACAAACGATATTGACTCTGTAGGCGACAAGAGCCACGTTACTTTCTTCGAGATGATGGGTAGCTGGAGCCTTGGAGACTACTTCAAGGAGGATCGCTGCAAGTGGAGCTACGAGCTTCTCACAGAAGTTTTTGGTTTTGACAGAGATCATCTTGCTGCTACAGTTTTTGAAGGTGATGAGAACGCTCCAAGAGATGAAGAGGGAGCACAGTTCCGTATTAAGTCAGGTTTTAAGCCTGAAAATATTTACTACCTTCCAGCTGACGACAACTGGTGGGGACTTGAGTATGGTCCATGCGGTCCTGACAGCGAGATGTTCTACATTGCTGATCGTCCTGACTGCGGCCCTAACTGCGGTCCTGGATGTGACTGCGGTAAGTACACAGAGCTCGGTAATGACGTTTTCATGCAGTATGAGAAGCATCATGACGGCCACCTTACACCACTTTCACAGAAGAACGTTGATACAGGATGGGGACTTGAGCGTATCCTTGCATTCCTCAACGGCAGCAGGGATGTTTATCAGGTTGATGTATTTGTTCCGGCTATCGAGTATATCGAGAAGCATGCAAATGTTAAGTACAACGAGGATGAAAAGACAACTAAGTCAATGAGAATCCTTGCTGACCATATCCGTACTTCTGTAATGCTTATCGGTGATGAGGCTAAGCTTGTACCATCAAATACAGGTGCCGGCTATATCCTCAGACGTCTTATCCGTCGTGCAGTAAGACACGCAAGAGCTCTTGGTCTTACAAAGGAGAATATCATCGATATCGCTCAGATCTACATCGACAAGATTTACTCTGAGAGCTATCCTCTCCTTGTAAAGAATCGTGAGTTTGTTCTTAATGAGCTTCAGAGAGAGATCGCTCGTTTCGAGAGTACTCTTGAGAACGGCATGAAGGAGTTCAAGAAGATTCTTGATAAGGCTAATGCAGAAGGCAAGAAGGAAATTGACGGTAAGAATGCATTCTTCCTTTATGATACATACGGCTTCCCTATCGAGCTCACAGTAGAGCTTGCTGGCGAAGAAGGACTTACTGTTGATGAGAAGGGCTTCGCAGAGGCTATGGAGGAGCAGAAGCAGAAGGCTAGAGATAACCAGAACTTCTCTGCAAACCTTACAACAGGAGCAGGCGTATTTGATTCACTTGATGCTTCTATAGCGTCTGAGTTTGTAGGATATACAGCACTTGATGCTGATGCAAAGATCGTTGCTATGGCTGGTGAAGCTGATCTTACAGATGAGCTTAAGGCAGGCGAGCAGGGTACTATTATCACAGATAAGACTCCATTCTATGGCACAATGGGTGGACAGGTAGGCGATACCGGTATCATCGAGAGCAAGGACGGAGCAAAGTTTGAAGTACTTGAGACTATCCATGTAGCAGGTGGCAGGACAGCACACGTAGGTAAGGTTGTTTCTGGTTCATTCAAGAATGGCAGTGAAGTTTCCCTTCACGTAAATGCAGAAGAAAGAGCAAAGACATGCCGCAACCACTCTGCAACTCACCTTCTTCAGAAGGCACTTCGTGAGGTTCTTGGAGATCACGTTGAGCAGGCTGGTTCATATCAGGATACAGACAAGACAAGATTTGACTTCAGCCATCACCAGGCTATGACAGCTGAGGAGATCAAGAAGGTTGAAGATCTTGTAAATGAGCAGATAGCTGCAGCACTTCCTGTTGTTACAGAAGAGATGTCAATGGAAGATGCTAAAAAGACAGGTGCTATGGCTCTTTTTGGTGAGAAGTACGGCGATACCGTTCGTGTCGTAAAGATGGGTGACTTCTCAGTAGAGCTTTGTGGTGGTACTCACGTTGCCAACACAAGCCACGTTGGAATGTTCAAGATCGTTTCTGAAAGCGGTGTAGCTGCAGGAGTTCGTCGTATCGAGGCTCTTACAGGCAGCAATGCAAGAAACTACTATATCGATGTTGAGACAAAGCTTGACGAGGCAGCTAAGCTTCTCAAGACAAACTCTTCAGAGGTAGCTGAGCACATCAAGAAGCTTCAGGAAGAACTTAAGAGCCTTAGAAGTGAAAATGAGTCACTTAAGAGCAAGGCAGCTTCTGAGCAGCTTGGTGATGTTGCAAGCCAGGTTCAGGAAGTAAAGGGTGTTAAGCTTATAGCAACAGCCGTAGAAGGTGTTGATATGAATGGTCTTCGTGATCTTTCTGATAAGCTTAAGGCACAGCTTGGTGAGGGTGTTGTAGTACTTCTCAGCAAGGCTGATGGAAAGGTTTCTATCGTTGTAGCTGCAACTGATGGTGCTCAGGCACAGGGTGCACACGCAGGAAATCTTATCAAGGGAATCGCAGGTCTTGTAGGCGGTGGCGGCGGTGGTCGTCCAGGCATGGCACAGGCAGGCGGTAAGAATCCTGAGGGAATCGCAGCAGCAATTGCTGAGGCTCCAAAGGTGCTTGAAGGAATGTTGAAATAAAAAAATAAGCGAATCGCAAATGCGATTCGCTTATTTTTTTAATATATCCACTTTTCAGAAACGTGTTTATTGAAAAATGCTATTACCGGTCCAAAGCCAAAAGTACTTGCAAGTGTTCCAAGTCCGATAAGGCCGCCTGTAAAGAAAGCAATAGCAGTGCATATCGCATCAGTGAAAAGTCTGCATCCGAAGTATGGGAGCTTTAAGTGATCGTGCATCATGAGTGATATGGAGTCGTAAGGACCGATACCCATGTTTGAAACCTGATAGAATGATACGCCGAGGCTTGTAACAACTACTCCGACGAGTACCCATACTATCTTGATGGCAAAATTCTCAGGGGCACCAAAAGTAGCTAAGAGATAGTTACTGAAGAACGAAATAACATATCCGATAAATCCACCATTGATAATTGTGCCAAGTCCAATGTACTTTCTTCCCCACATAAATTGAAAAATAAGGAAAAACAGGTTTGGGATAAGATTCCAGATAGCAAAAGGGATACGTGTGATCTCTGATAATCTAAGGTTCATAGCAGTGATGGGGTCATTACCGAGCATTGACTGCTTAAAGATCGCACATCCTATACCTATGATAAAGATGCCTAAAACGGCTCCTATAAAACGACGGACAGAAAAGTCCATAAATGCAAATTTGTTTGTGTTTTCAGTTGTGTTCACTTCTAAATTAGTCCTTTCATTAGTAATACGTTTTCGAGTAATTTTTCGAAACAAGTTTATATTGTACCACAAAACACCACTGTGATAGAATACCCTTTATGGAAAGAATTTTTAAATATACATTTAGAGAAGAAGACATGGCTTTGACAGCGGGTGGAGTAGCTGGACAGATAATAAAGCACTGCATGAAGCTCAAAGGCCATGAATATTGTCACGCAAAATACATAGACAAGGGTATTACGATCACAGCATCAGATGGTACTGTAAGAGAGATATATGTAAATGAAAGGCTTGTACCGGGAGAGACTCTGAGAGTTGTGATATCAGATCCACGCGATGCATTTGTAGATAAAAAGGTCGAGCCGGTAGCGGGTGATCTTGATATCCTATACGAAGATGAAGACCTGATAATAGTGAATAAGCCATCAGGTCTCGTGGTACATCCTTGTCATGGGCATTACTATGATACTGTGGCAAATATAATTGCATATTATTATGAGCAGCAGGGACTTGATATCATATGCCGCTCAATCGGCAGGCTTGACAGAGAGACATCAGGGGCATTGCTTTTTGCAAAGAATAAGGTTGCTGCAGGCCGACTCTCAAATATGAGAGAGATAGGGACAAGCGGCAGGACTTATCATGCAATAGCAGAAGGATGGCTCGAAAACGATTCAGATACCATAGACAAACCTATAGAACAGGTTCCGGGGGTTAAGCTTTTAAGGCGAACCTGTGAAAGTCCTGCAGGACAGAATGCAGTCACTCACTACCGGGTGCTTGGCCGGTCAAAGCTTGGTGATATACCGGTATCACTTGTTGAAGCAAAAATCGACACGGGCAGAACCCACCAGATACGTGTGCATATGCAGTCATTAGGACATCCGCTTATTGGAGATACTCTGTATGGTGATCGCGATAAAGCAGGCGGATTTGAAAGGGCATTGCTTCACGCAGCCTCTCTTGAGTGCCTCCAGCCGTTTACAAATAATAAAATTTCTATAAAAGCGCCTTATCCACGTGATTTTGAACAAGCTATGACTTATTTTTTATAATTATTAAGCCGATAAAAGACATGAGGGTTTTTACTTGATCATTGTGATACTTCAGCAAGAGGGCCTTTTTTGTCGTCGATTGCGAAGCAGAGACGGTACAAAAACGGACATCCGACATGGTTAGTCAGGTATATGGCTTTTTAGTATAGAGGTGAGCTGCTTATGGGCGTATTGTTTGATGGCAAAAAGTGGAGTGAAGATAAGAAAAGGAAGGCTTTATACTATACATGCTTCATAGTATTTTGTTGTATAGCAATAAACCATTTCGATACACTTCTTATCAGCGATGAAGAGTTGACGAGCGGACAGTTTTTTTTGCTCAGTCTGTTTAAGTATACTCCGGTTGTCGTCACATCAGCGCTATGCGGCAGTATCCCGGCTCTGTTTAGTGTGATGATAGTCTTTTGGTATAAGACTATCACATTTAGCAGTTTTGCCTATATGACTTTTATATATATGCTTGTAGCGATGATTACACATCAGCTTTCAAAAGCAGGTTTTTTCAGAACCCTTTGGAAAACATGTATTGCTACTTTGTATTTCCAGATAGTTATAGGTGTATTCTGGTGCATGATACTTGGGCTTATGGTTGGCAGGACGCTGACTGATGTTCCACCTGAAAAAGCAGTAACTTACTTTGTGAGTGAGCTTCCGGCAGCAATTGTAAACATGTTTGGTGTTTATATACTGATGCGGCTTGTCCCCGACAAGGTGCTAAGATGCCTGTCTAATGGACCATTTTATCTTAGAGAAGGCAGAAGGGATTTTAACAGGAAAGCAAAATCAAAGATCGGAAGCATTGTCACGAATATTATTCTGATAGAAGCACTTATACTTGGAGTGTGTGCTGAAGTTGCTTCAATGACAATAGTTCCTGCTATAAGGGAAGAAAAGGCGGAAATTACAGATTCTGTACTGCCGCAGGCAGAAGATCCTGAAATGAGCTGGCGGGAAATAAGCAATACCATAATGCTTGAAAAGAAGGTCGGGCAGCTTGTTAAAGTTGACAGTCAGATAAAGTTTCGGGATGAAAATGACAATCTGGTCTTCGAGATCAAGCTGTTTATGCTTATTTTGATAATTATATTTCCATTGGCTGTAATTATCAATTTTTACGCACAGCTTCGACTGGGTAAGCCGATCATCGAGCTGTCGGAAGCAGTAAGATCGATTTTTGGCAAGGGAGATATTGTCAGATACGACAGAATAAATACTTTGCACGAGCTCGGTATAAATACCGGGGATGAGATAGAGGATCTGTATGAAGCTATAGACGAGGCTGCGTATAAGCTGTCAGACTACATTGCGCTTATCAGAAATCAGAGACAGATGGAGAATGAGCTGGCAATAGCGAATGAGGCTAATCAGGCAAAGACCCGCTTTCTTTCAAATATGTCTCACGAGATACGTACACCAATTAATGCAATCCTTGGATTTGATGAAATGATCCTGCGAGAGAGCAGAGAACGCGATACCATCACTTATGCCAAAAACATACAGAATTCCGGAAAAACACTGCTTTCGCTGATCAATGAGATCCTAGATTTTTCTAAGATCGAAGCCGGAAAGATGGAGATCATTCCGGTTGAGTATGAGATCAGCTCGATGATAGTTGATGTCATAAATATGATAAAATTCCGTGCGGAAGCTAAAAGGCTTAAATTTGGCGTAGTAGTGGACGAGAAAATACCTCATATGCTGGTGGGCGATGAGATAAGGATCAAGCAGTGCCTTATAAATCTTTTGACAAATTCTGTAAAGTACACAGAAAAAGGCAATATATCTCTTGAGATTTCATATAAAAATGTTGATAATAAGAATATAGAATTGTTCTTTAAGATTTCGGATACAGGTATTGGTATAAAGGAAGAAGACCTTGAAAAACTCTTTGCACAGTTTGAACGATTGGAAGAAGAGAAGAATCGTACGATAGAGGGTACAGGCCTTGGAATGAATATCGTTAAGCAGCTGCTTTCCATGATGGGAACATATCTAGAGGTGGAAAGTCAGTATGGCGTTGGCTCTACTTTTTCATTTAAGCTTTTACAGCCGGTAGTAAGCTGGGATGCAATGGGAAGTATCACGGAGGCTTATGAGGAAACTCTTGAAAATACAAGCAGTTACCGCGAAGAATTCCATGCACCTGATGCAAAGATATTGGTCGTGGATGATACACACACAAATCTGTTGGTTATACAGGGACTTTTGAAGCAGACACAGATACAGATAGATCTTGCAAGCAGCGGCAAGGAAGCACTTGAGAAGTGCGCCAAGAAAAAATACAATATTATCTTTATGGATCACAGAATGCCAAATATGGATGGCGTTGAGACAAAGCATGCTCTAGACGAAATGCCGGACAATCCAAATTTCAAGACACCGGTAATATCGCTTACGGCGAATGCTATTGCAGGTTCAAGAGAGATGTATATTGCAGAGGGCTTTGCAGATTACCTTACAAAGCCGGTAGACAGCATGAAACTCGAAAATATGATATTGAAATATCTGCCTGCAAATCTCGTAAGTCGCAGTGGTGATCGTGATTTTGTTGCGGAGGCCGGCGCAGACGAAGTTGATCTTGAGGAAGCTTTAGCGTATTCGGAGCTTATCAATATCCAGGGGATAAATGCCGATCTTGCAGTCGAAAACTGTGGCAGTTCTGTATTTGCAAAGAATGTATGTATAGACTTTTTCAGAGCTATCGATGATAAGTCTGCGAAGATTGAAAAGTACTTTAATGAAAAGGATTACAAAGCATATACTATTGAAGTCCATGGACTTAAGAGTTCATCGAGAGCGATAGGAGCTGCTGAGTTATCTGATTTTGCAGCGTTCTTAGAGAAGTGTGGAGATGAGGAACGCATTGATAAGATAGAAAAAGGTACGCCAGAGTTACTTGCTCTTTACAAGGAATATAAAGACTATCTTAGTCCTTTGTTGAAGGAAGAGGATTCAGATAAGCCTTTGATAACTTCTGAGGAGCTTGAAAATGCATTTGCCAGTATAAAGGAGCTGGTTGAAGCTTCATTTTTTGATAGTGCAGATGACATCATGAAGATGCTTGAGAACTATAAAATACCGGAAGAACATGTTCAAAAAGTAGAACAGATAAAGAAGATGATGTCAGCTGTTGACAGAGATGGATTATTGAATATATTATAAAATAAAATGTATACATTTGTATTCGTTTGGGTGGAATAGTGTTTTATATTCAATACAATTATAATAATCTGAGGGGATCAAAATGGTTGATAAGAGATTACTTTTGATAGGTAATGAAAAGAGTTTCATGACAAATGCAATTGCAACCGGACTTGAAAAAGAAGATTTCACGATCATCAGGGCAGGACTATCAAAGCAGGCCGTTGAAGAGATTGATAACAGGCCGGGTATCTACATCATGTATCTGGGTGATGTTACAGATGAAGATTCCGATCTGTTAAAATACATTAATGAAAAGATAGATACGGAGAGGTTTCATCTGTATATTGTAGGTAACCATGAAGAGCTTGATCTTGCTGCAGAGTACATTCCTAAAGAAAAGATACAGGAAGAGTACCTGAGACCTATTGATGTAGGTATGCTTGCAGAGGATCTTAAGAGTGCTGCCGAAGGAATATCCATAGATGACAGTCAGCGTAAGAAAATACTGATCGTTGATGATGATGGCACGATGCTCAGGATGATAAGGACGTGGCTGTCAGTCAGATATCGCGTATATATGGCTAATTCCGGAAAGATCGCTCTTTCATTCCTTAAGGAAAACAAAGTTGATCTCGTGCTTTTGGACTATGCTATGCCTATGGTCAGCGGACCGGAAGTGCTGAAGCAGATGCGGGCTGATAAGGAAACAAAAGATATACCGGTAATGATGCTCACTGCTAAAGACAATAAAGAAAATGTTGTAGAGGTAGCTAATTATAAGCCGGAGAAATACCTGCTTAAGTCGATGCCCAAAAGTCAGCTTTTGGGTAATATCAGAGAGTTCTTTGAAAAACAGGATAATGCGTAACTGACATAGTAGACTTACTCTTTTATTTTATATGAGGGGGGATCATATATGAGGGGTAAAAAGATTGTAAGTGTGCTGCTGATAGTGTTGGCGTTACTGATCACGGGATTTAATGTGCCGGAAAATCATGATACATCTGCGTCTACTGACCTGCCGTCTGCTATGTCGGACAACAAGATGTATGATAAAGATGACGATCAGTATGATCCGGAGGAACCTGAGGAATCTGAGGAATCAGAAAAGGGTGATGATTCTGAGCAGGACAGTGATAGTGACTCTGATAAAGATGAACATGAAAAAGATGAATCTAAAAAGGATGACTCTAAAGAAAATGACTCAGAAGAAGATGATTCTGAGGAAGATGATGACTGGGAAGACGATGATGACGAGGATATCCCGCTTATCAAAATGACTGACTACAGTGGGATCATCACGACTAATGCAGTGCTTGTCTGTGGCAACAAATATGCGATTTCTGCGAATTTTATACCTCAGAAATACATGGTTTCAGACAAAAAGGTAGTCAGGATCAGCCGAGATGGTGAGGTAAGACCCAAAAAAGAGGGCACTGCGATGGTAGTTGCTGTAGGTGATGAGGGAGAGTCTGTGTCATACTTCGTCAAGGTTGAAAAGCCCAAAATGCGGCAAAAAACAGTATTAAACGGAAGTATAAGTGATATTATGGATATGGTTGATGATTATTATGAAGCATATCCGTCGGAAATAATCATAGATGATCTGAGTGTGGCAAGGGTGGATACGGATACCGGTGACTTGTTTGCGCTGAAAAAAGGCAAGACAAAGGTCACGCTAATGTTTGGAATGAGAAAGCTTAGAAAAGTGCTTAAAGTCAAGTGATTTAGAAGTTGGCGAAGGACCTCGCAGTGGGTCCTTCGTACTTTTTTAAATCCTTGACTTTTTTTTATATAAGTTATATCATGCTTGTATACTTTAACACCATAAAGCGTTAAGACGTTAAGGTGTTAAGGTATAAAAGTTGATACTTTATCGTATAAGTATATTTAAGGAGGAAGGGTTATGAAGAAGACTTTGTCATTAGCGATGGCAGCAATTATGGCAATGAGCCTTACAGCCTGTGGCTCATCAGCTCAGGCAACCGGAGGTACACAGGCAGCGGATGCACAGGGTAGCGCAGCAGCATCAGAAGCGTCCGCTACTACTGCAGCAGATACTTCTGATGGCAAGCAGTATACAGTAGGTATATGTCAGCTTGTACAGCACGAAGCTCTTGACGCAGCAACAAAGGGATTTAAGGATGTTTTGGAGGAAACATTTGGCAGCAATGTAACATTTGATGAGCAGAATGCATCGGGCGATTCTGCAACGTGTGCTACTATAACAAATACATTTGCATCAAACGGAGTTGATCTCATCTTGGCTAATGCTACACCTGCACTTCAGGCAGCATCATCAGCTACAGCAGATATTCCGATCCTTGGAACATCTATCACAGAATATGGTGTGGCTCTCGGTATTGAGGATTTCAATGGAACAGTTGGAACAAACGTATCCGGTACTTCAGACCTTGCTCCACTTGATCAGCAGGCTGCAATGTTTGATGAGCTTTTACCTGATGCAAAGAAGGTTGGTATCGTTTACTGTTCAGCAGAGCAGAATTCTGTTTATCAGGCAGACACAGTAAAGGCTGAGCTTGAGAAGAGCGGACGTACAGTTTCTGTTTATACTTTTGCAGACTCAAACGATGTAGCACAGGTAGTACAGACAGCATGTGATGAGAATGATGCACTTTACATCCCTACAGATAACACAGCTGCTTCATGTACAGAAGCTATCAACAACGTAGCACTTCCTGCAAAGACACCTATCATCTGTGGTGAGGAAGGTCTTGCAAAAGGATGTGGTATCGCAACACTTTCAATTTCTTATTATGAGCTTGGTCGTACAACAGGTGAGATGGCAGTAAAGATCCTTAAGGGTGAAGCAAACGTAGCAGAAATGCCAGTAGAGTACTATGGCAATCCTGTAAAGAAGTTCAATAAGAGCAATTGCGAAACACTTGGTATCACTGTTCCTGATGGTTACGAAGCTATCGAAGAGTAAGATTGACTATATTATTTATTTAGGAAGATTATAATTATGGCTTATTTTGCATCATTAAATCCTGCGGCACTCTTAAAGAGCTTTCCTGCCGGAGTAGCACAGGGACTTATCTGGGGCATTGTGGCCCTTGGCGTTTATATTACATTTAGACTTCTTGATGTAGCAGATCTGTCTGTTGATGGTACATTTACAACAGGCGGAGCTGTGACAGTTATGCTCGTACTTGCCGGATGGAACCCTTGGGCAGCTATGGCTATAGCCCTGATCGCGGGTGTGGTATGCGGCACTGTTACGGGAGTTCTTCATACGAAGCTTGGCATACCGGCAATTCTGGCAGGCATATTGACACAGTTTGCACTGTATTCTATCAACCTTGCTATCATGGGAATGATGGCAAATAAGGCTGTCAGCGTTGACAAGTTTTATCTTGTACTTTCATCAAGAAGTGTCACACAGTCAATAGTCATTGGCGCTATAATTGCTGCTGTGATAATCGGAGCTCTTTACTGGTACTTTGGAACAGAGCAGGGATCTGCGATAAGAGCAACCGGCTGCAACAGTGAAATGAGTAAGGCACAGGGCATCAACATCAACAATATGAAGATAATCGGTCTTGCGCTTTCAAATGGTGTAGTAGCGCTTGCAGGTGGTCTCATGGCTCAGTTTCAGGGATTCTCTGATATTAACATGGGACGTGGTGCAATAGTCATTGGACTTGCAGCTGTTATCATTGGTGAAGTAATAGGCGATGCTATCGCTGGAAAGAAGCTTAATTTCGCCGCAAGGCTTACTTGTGTAGTGCTGGGCGGAGTTGTCTATTATATGGTTGTAGTCGTTGTGCTCTGGCTCAAGCTTAATTCAAATTATCTGAAGCTGTTTACGGCTATCATAGTTGCAATTTTCCTTGCTGTACCTTATCTTCAGGCACAGTCAAAGAGTTCATTTAGAAAAGCAGGAAAGGCAGGAAGGTCAAATGCTGGAATTAAAGAATATTCATAAGACTTTTAATCCTGGGACTATCAACGAGAAAGTGGCTCTTAACGGTGTTGACCTTAAGGTAGAAGAGGGTGATTTCATCACTGTGATAGGCGGAAATGGAGCTGGTAAGTCGACTATGCTTAATGCGGTTGCAGGTGTGTGGCCGGTTGATGAAGGTTCTATAGAGATAGATGGAAATGATGTTACGGGCCTTCCAGATTACAAAAGAGCCAATCTGATCGGAAGAGTTTTCCAGGATCCGATGACCGGTACGGCGGCTACAATGGAAATTGAGGAAAATCTTGCACTTGCTTACAGACGTGGTAAAAAGCGTACTCTCAGATGGGGAATAACACATAAAGAGAAGCAGCTCTTTAGGGAGAAGCTTGAGATACTGCAGCTTGGTCTTGAAGACCGAATGACTGCAAAGGTCGGGCTTTTGTCAGGTGGACAGAGACAGGCGCTTACACTTCTGATGGCTACTCTTGTAAAACCAAAGATTCTTTTGCTTGATGAGCACACTGCGGCACTTGATCCAAAGACAGCAGAAAAAGTGCTCACAGCAACAGAAAAGGTAGTGCAGAAGGATAATCTTACTACATTGATGATTACACATAACATGAAGGATGCTATCACTCACGGAAACAGACTTATCATGATGAATGAAGGCAGAGTTATCCTTGATATCAAGGGTGAAGAAAAGAAAAATCTTACAGTAGAAGATCTGCTCCATCAGTTTAGTGTGACATCAGGTGAAGAATTTGCAAGTGATAAGGCACTTCTTGGTTAAAATACTTAATGATATCAGAGACTTTCGTGGTCTCTGATATTTTTTTCACTTTTATCTTTTAATATTGCGCAATTTGTTGTAATATATGAATGTATGTATTTAAATACTGTATAAATCATATGTTCAAAGATTTCGAAATAAGGGGGATACATTTATAGTATGAGCCAGCCTGTTGCAATTAAAGGTGTAAAGTCAGGTATCGTGCTTAAGCTCGATCCGAGCATGGATTTTAATGAGCTTTTACCACTTATAAAAGAAAAGTTCAGCGCTTCCGCATCTTTTTTTGGCAATGCCGGGATGGCATTGTCGGTTGAAGGCAGAGAGGTGAGTGAAGCTGAAACTTCCAAGATCATCGAGATCATAGAGAAGAATACCGAGCTTAAGATAGGAGCTGTATTTATCAACGATGAGCTTCTCGAGAAAAAATTTTCTGATGCACTGCATGCGAATGGCATGAAAAATAGAACAGAATCTGCTGATGTTGCCCGTCAGATAGGTAAGCTGACGCAGGAAAACGAAGCTCTTGTGGAGGCATTGAGAAATTCGGGTTCCTTTAACAGTAATACAGCAGAGATATTTGTAGGCAATCTGAGAAGTGGATCCAGCTATGGAGCTAAAGGATCACTGCTCATCCTTGGCGATGTAAAGCCGGGTGCGGAAGTTGTTGCTGGAGGATGCATCTTCGTACTTGGCAGCCTCTTGGGTAATGCAAGCGCCGGTGCGATGGGAGATGACAGGGCATTTGTCATGGCGCTTAATCTCGATCCATTGCAGGTAAGGATTGCAGACTCGCTTGCCATATCAGAGGACAAGGAGTCAGGCAAAGGTAAAAGACTTTCTATTTTCAGAGGTCCTCAGGGACAGTCTAATGGTCCTGAGGTAGCAGTGATCTCTAACGGTCATATCGTTATTAAAAAATTTGACAGGGCTTTTCTGGGGAGTACAGAATTCCTGAAGGCTATAGGAACGGAGGATAAGGGAAAATGAGTGAAGTTATCGTAGTTACATCTGGTAAGGGTGGTGTAGGAAAGACCACTACTACTGCCAACCTTGGTACTGGACTTGCCAAGCTTAACAAGAAGGTTGTTTTGGTTGACACTGATATAGGACTGCGTAACCTCGATGTAGTATTGGGACTAGAGAATCGTATAGTTTACAATCTTGTTGATGTTATTGAGGGTAATTGCCGTGCTGCACAGGCAATGATCAAGGATAAGAAGTGTGATGGCCTTTATCTTCTTCCGGCAGCTCAGACACGTGATAAGTCGGCCGTAACACCTGATCAGATGAAGACACTTGTAGATGAGCTTAGAAAAGATTTTGATTACGTGATTCTTGACTGTCCTGCAGGTATTGAGCAGGGATTCCAGAATGCAATCGCTGCAGCAGACAGGGCACTTATCGTTACAACACCGGAAGTTTCAGCAGTTCGTGATGCTGACAGGATCATCGGTCTCCTTGAGGCTAACGATGTTAGAAACAACCATCTTATTGTAAACAGACTTAACATAGACATGATGAAACACGGCAACATGATGTCAGCTGATGACGTTGTTGAGGTGCTTTCGATCGATCTGATTGGCGTAGTTCCTTACGATGAAAAGATCGTAGTAGCAACAAATACAGGTACACCTCTTGCAGGAGATGGCTCAATGGTAGGCAATGCTTACATGAATATCTGCCACAGGATCATGGGCGAAAAGGTTGATTTTATGGACCTTGATGCAGAGAGTGGATTCTTTTCCAAATTACGTGGTCTTTTTAGAAAATAATTTAAGGGGTCAAACATGAGATTAGCGGATTTTTTTAGAAAAAAAACATCAAGCGATATAGCTAAGGACAGGCTGAAACTCGTGTTGGTTTCAGATCGAGCAAGCTGTTCTCCTGAGATATTGGAGCGTATAAAGATTGATATTATACATGTTTTGTCAAAGTATGTGGAGATTGATCAGTCCGGACTTGACATCAAGATCACACAGATAGATCAGGATGGCGAGGGCGGTGAGAATTCTGCACCAGCTCTTTATGCAAATATTCCTATTATATCAATGAGACATAATGATTAAAGAAAAAAGAGTAGGCTCGTTAGAAAGCCTACTCTTTTATATTTATCTTTGGTATAATAATTATACATCAATGCGAGATTGAATGAGCTCAGGAATGGTATCCTCCTGTACGCCTAAAGCATATGAAAGCTCG
Organism: Lachnospiraceae bacterium MA2020; assembly: GCA_000746015.1. Classification (GTDB taxonomy): domain Bacteria; phylum Bacillota; class Clostridia; order Lachnospirales; family Lachnospiraceae; genus NK4A144. The sequence continues at coordinate 169,246 of JQKK01000004.1, forward strand.
CCGTAAAGAGCATGAGTTGCTGATTTGAGGTAGTGCTCATCAACTGATGTAGCACTGCGGCCACGGCGTACACGCTGGGCTTTCCTTTCATAAGTAGTTTTTAAAAGACGGATCAGTTCATGACAATCATTTGTGACAAGTGCTTTACAGTATTCGCTGGAACGCTGTTTCTCGTTCTCTACAGTTATCTCATCGATCGTGGGGATCGAATCAATGAGCTCAAGAGCTTCACGCTCGGATATAGGCTCTCTAAGCGACTTGTCACCGCTTCCTACAGCAACATAAACACGACTATTTGGCGAGTCTGTAGGAGTCAGAAAGTAATACTTCTTTTCTTTGTCGCAATCAGGTATGTCTAGTGTAGAAATGTTTGTGATCAGACATAAACCATCTGCAGTATGGACTACATAATCACCTGTTTTGTACATTTTATCCTTTCTGCCCTTTTGAGGCTTAGTGCCAATGCTGGGGATAGCAGACACCAATTTTGAAACAATTACAACTATTATGCGCCATAGTTCAAATATAGCCTTACGTATCAATAGTTGTGCACTACCTTTAGTATTATAGCATAAATTTTAGAACAAATGTAAGATAAAGTGAGGTATACATGCTTCCTATAGATTTTTGTGCAAGAATGGAAAAAATGCTCGGTGGAGAGTACGATGATTTTGTTAAAAGTTACGAGAGAGAGAGATTTCATGCTCTCAGAGTTAATCCATTAAAAGAAGGAGAAGACTTTTTAAGTAAGAATGTATTCAATCTTTCGCCTGTCACATGGTGTCCAAACGGATATTATTATGATGCGCAGGAGCAGCCGGGCAAAAGTCCATATCATGAAGCGGGGGTATACTACATACAGGAGCCAAGTGCTATGGCTCCGGTCGAGTATCTTGGTGTAAATAAGGGAGAGAGGATACTTGATCTTTGTGCGGCACCAGGTGGTAAGACAACTCAGATCGCAGCAGCTATGGGGGGAGAAGGATTGCTTGTTGCAAATGAGATAAATCCTTCAAGAGCAAAGATCCTTTCATTAAATATCGAGAGAATGGGTGTGACTAATTGCCTTGTTACATCGGAAACACCACAGAAACTGGCAGAAGTTTTTGAGGGATACTTTGACAGGATATTAGTAGATGCGCCATGCTCCGGAGAGGGCATGTTCATTAAAAATGATACAGCAACCGGCGAATGGAGCCTTGAGAATGTACAGATGTGCGCAGACAGGCAGGATGAGATCTTGGAATGTGCGGCAAGAATGCTTGCTTCAGGTGGACGTATAGTTTTCTCTACCTGTACTTTTGCTCCTTCGGAGGATGAAGGCAGTGTGAGCCGTTTTATCGAAAAGTATCCTGATTTTCACATAGCAGATATCGCAAAATTTGAGGGTATGGATGCAGGACGTCCGGAATGGGTGGACAATCCGGCAGAAGGGCTTGAAAAAACGATCAGACTCTGGCCTCATCACTTGAAAGGCGAGGGACATTATCTTGCGGTGCTTGATAGAGACGGGGACCTTTCTGCCAGTAAGATCAGAGTGAGCAGGAACGGTCTTGCGCCATCTGCCGGGAAAAATGATACTGCTGTTTACAAAGAATTTGAAAAAGATACTTTGAATTTTGAAATTTTGAGTGGATTTTTTAAGTTTGGTGAGCAGCTTTATAAAATACCGAAGGCAATGCCTGGGATTGATCATATGAAAGTGTTGAGACCGGGGCTGCATCTTGGTACAATTAAGAAAAAACGTTTTGAGCCATCACACGCACTTGCGCTTACTCTGACAAAGGACAAGGTAAAACGATGCGTGGATCTTGGCATTGACTCTGCTGAGATAAAGCAGTTTCTCACAGGGCAGACACTGAATATTGCATCACCTAAGGGATGGACATTAATAACTGTTGACGGATATGCAGTCGGATGGGGCAAGAGTGATGGTCGTATTATCAAAAATCACTACCCTAAAGGACTCAGGATAATGGGAGGTGTGCTATGAAGATAACCTTTATTGGAGCAGACCACGAAGTTACGGGCAGTTGTCATTTTATCGAAGCGTGCGGCAAGAATATACTTGTCGATTATGGAATGGAGCAGGGGCAGAGTCTGTATGAGAATGCACAGCTTCCTGTATCGGCAGCAGAAATAGATTATGTATTTCTGACGCATGCACATATCGACCATTCCGGACTTTTGCCGCTTCTTGCAGCAAAGGGGTTCAGGGGTAAGATATATGCGACCGAGGCTACTGTTGAGCTCTGTGACATAATGCTCCGAGACAGTGCGCATATTCAGATGTTTGAAGCAGAATGGCGCAATCGTAAGGCTAAGAGGTCATCCGCGACACCTGCTTATATACCTTTATATACTCTTGAAGATGCCGTAAGTGCAATACGCCTGCTTCATGGAGTGAGCTATGGTGAGACTATTGATGTGTGCGAAGGCATAAAGATACGTTTTACCGATGTAGGGCATCTTTTGGGATCTTCAGCGATTGAAATATGGCTTGAAGAAGATGGATGCATGAGAAAGATAGTATTTTCAGGAGATGTCGGCAATACTAATCAGCCTATTATCAAGGATCCATCGACTATCGATGAGGCAGATTACTGCGTAATTGAGTCCACTTATGGAGACAGGCTGCATCCAAAGGAAAAAACAGATCATGCTTCTGAGCTTGCAGCACTTATACAGGAGACCTTTGACAAGGGCGGCAATCTTGTGATCCCTTCATTTGCAGTTGGCAGGACACAGGAGCTTCTGTACTTTATAAGAGAGATAAAGGAAAAGGGGCTTGTGAATGGTCATGGTGAATTTCAGGTCTATGTGGATTCACCGCTTGCAGTAGAGGCTACACAGATTTTTCAAAAAAATTCGATAGAATGTTTTGATGAAGATGCGATGAAACTTATCAAAAAAGGTGTAAATCCTTTGAATTTTAGAGGACTTAATCTTGCGGTAACACCTGCTGAGTCAAAGGCGATCAATTTTGACGATTCACCAAAAGTGATCATTTCTGCAGCCGGAATGTGTGATGCCGGTCGTATACGTCACCACTTAAAGCACAATCTCTGGCGTGAAGAATGCACTATACTGTTTGTTGGATATCAGGCGATCGGTACTCTTGGACGTGCACTGGTAGAGGGTGCAGATGAAGTAAGGCTATTTGGTGAAGAGATTGGCGTCCGTGCCAAGATAAAAACGATGAGCGGTCTTTCGGGACATGCAGATATGGAAGGTCTTTTGGATTGGGCAAGAGGGTTTAAGGTAAAGCCGGAAATGACCTTTGTTGTACATGGTAATGATAAAGTGACAGAGTCTTTTGCCGAGAAGCTTGAAAGTGAGCTCGGATTAAAGGCCTATGCGCCGTATAGTGGTACTCGATTTGACCTTATGAGGGGCCGGTTTGAATATGAGGCAAAGCCTATACCGGTAGCTCGTAAGAAGAAGCCTGTCGGAGCAATGAGTGTATTTGACAGGCTGATAGCAGCATGCCAGAGGATAATGGCTCTTGCCAGAAAATACGAACACTGCGCAAATAAGGATATAGCAAAGTTTGCAGATCAGATAAATTCACTTTGTGATAAATGGGAAAGGTAGGAATAGGATGATAGCAATAGTAGCAGCAGACTCAAACTGGGGAATCGGTTTAAAAAATGAGCTTCTTGTGAGGATTCCATCCGATCAGAAGTTTTTCAGAGAGACAACTATCGGAAAGGTGGTCGTCATGGGAAGAAAGACTCTTGAAAGTTTCCCAGGAAAAAAGCCGCTTGCAGACAGGATAAATATAGTTCTTACAAAGAATAAGGACTACGCTCCGGAAGGCGTAGTGGTTGTGCATTCTATAGAGGAGCTTGATGAGAAGCTTAAAAATTATAATAAAGATGATGTTTATCTTATTGGTGGAGCGTCTATCTACAAGCAGCTTATTGATAAGTGTGACACAGCACTTGTCACAAAGATAGATAAAGCATATGAGGCTGATACCTATTTTCCAGATCTTGATAGTGATGAAAATTGGGAGCTTGTCGGCGAAAGCGAAGAGCAGACATATTTTGACCTTATTTATTATTTCCGTAAGTATGTGAAGAGATAATTTTTTGACCTTTTTACTTATATGGATTATAATGGGATTGTATTTATAAAGAGACATAAAAAATTAAGATTTCGTAAAGAATTTAAAACCATTCTCTGGATTTTGGGTACTAATAATTGTGAAGATTAGTAATTGTATATCCATTTATAGTAGTTTTAAGCCCGAAAGGAGGGTAATGGGTAATAGCGAAATCGTAATTTTCGATAACTAAAGAAAATTTTGAAGGAGCATGTGAATGGCAGCTGACAATGATTTAATCGTGGCAGTTGGACGCATGAAGAAAGGCGAGGAAGAAGGGTTTAACCTCGTTTATCAGAAGACATATAATTATGTATATTTCAGAGCGCGGCAGATCATGAAAGATGATGAGGACGCACTTGATCTGGTACAGATTGTATATATTGAAGCGTATAAATCGATTGACACGTTAGATAAGCCAGAAAATATATTTGCGTGGCTCGGAGCGATTACCTATAGACAGGGTATGAAAATATTCCGTAAGAAAAACGAAATACTCCTTGATGAAGAGCTTAAAGAAGAGGTTTTTGGAAACATAGTGAGTGAAGACACCAGTACTCAGCCAGAGCTGTCTGCTGAACAAAAGGAGCAGCAGAAGGCAATTCAGGAGCTTATTGATCAGCTTCCTGAGGCTCAGAGGACTACTTTGGTTGCGTTTTATTACGACGGACTGACCGTTGATGAGATCGCAGACACCATGGAGTGTTCATCCGGTACAGTAAAAAGCCGTCTTAATTATGCAAGAAACTTTTTGAGAAAACATCTGGAGGGCAGCAGTTCTGCAAAGCAGAGCAAGGTTGGTGCCATGGCTATAACAGGTATAGCCATTTACGGTGCTATACAGGCTATGTCAGAGCAGACTGTAATGGCAGCACCTGTTGCACAGAATATGTACAACAGTATCTGTCAGGGAGTTGGCATTGCAGCAGGAACACTTGCTATAGCAGGCGGGGTTGCTGGCGCAGGAGTTTCGGCAGCAGGCGCTGCAGCAGGTGCTTCAGCTACTGGTTCAGCAACTACAGCGGCAACGGTTTCAGCAGGTAATGCGGCAGCTTCGGCAGCAGTAGGCGCTTCGGCAAGTGCGGCTGCAGCAGGAGGAACAGCAGCGGGGGCTGCAACAACAGCGGCTACAGCGGCAACGACAGCAGCAACAGTTGGTACTGCAAAGTCAGTAGCGGTAGCAGTGGCAGTAGCAGTGGCAGGTACAGGAGTTGGTACAGCAGTTGTTACTAACAATTCTGAGACAAAGGATGTAATGGTAAGTGCAGACCACGTTGTTTCACTTAACAATTATCCTGTGGGTGACGAGGATATTTCAGGAAATATTGTGATCTCAGCAAATGAGATAATATCTGATAACTCTGTATCTTTGGATAAGGCCAATGACGTATCTCAGAGCGGCAATAATAATAAAAGTGAGGAGGCAAAGAAAGCAGAAGAATCCTCACACAGCGACAATACTTCCAAGAAAAAGAAGAAGGATGTTATTCCTGAAAAGGATGGTATTGAAGAAAAGAAGGTATTTACAGTTTCTAATAATGCCAGAGAGAGGATTGCCAATTCAGCTGCCTCAGTACTTTTCTATACAGGAAAGAAGAAGTACGACAGCAGCATAGATAATGATACTTTGAATGCTGCTTATCAGTTTGGTCAGAATATCGTTGCTTCAACATCTAACTATACAACGATTTCTAAAAATGAAGCATACATTGATATGAGTAATGTCGGCCTTGTTGAGACTGATGGCAAAAAGATCAAGATGAAGGGTACATTTGTCTATGGCAAGATAAATGATAAAGGTGAGTGGGAAGCTCAGAAGTTCAGCTTTACTCTTTCGGGTAAGGTTGATGAAGAAGATACATCACTTTATGGCATTGTAGCCAAGAAGCTTCTTATAAAACCTGTAAATGGCGTGGAAGCCCTTGATATGGGAGCAGATGTTGCAGATTCTACAGTTGATGATACAGTCGATAATGTATCTGATATTACAGAAGGTTTGTCAGAGCCTGAGGAAAATGAGCAGGCCAACAGCGGTGCAGTCAGTGATAATTCCGCAAGCGGCACAGTTAGCAGCAATGCTGGTTCTGTCAGTGATGACGCTATAAAGGCTGCTGAAGCACCGGAAACCGTATCTGATGATATTGTTATGGATATATCGGATATATCCGGAGATGTTTTAGCCGGTGAGGTTTCTGATAATTCCGCAGAAGCAAGTGAGTAATAAATAAAAAAATGATCTAACCAGAGGCGGTGCTAAAAAGTTGCATCGCCTCTTTATTATATGTATAATAATATTGGACTTTATGTCGCAGAGGAGGTTTTAAACAGTATGGACAGCCATATCGCTGATATACTAAACGGAAAATTTGAATACGATGTGGGGACTCTTACTATTCCGGAGCGCAGGATCGAGTGTGATGCTGTGCTTGGAGAAAAGACAGCCGGGGTTTTTCATCTTGTCTCGCCGTCAATGAGAAAGTGTACGGGAGCCATTTATTCTAATGAGCCAAGGCTGGTCTGTGATAGGAGGAGTTTCTCTGCAAGCAGTGTGGAGGTCCACTATACATTTGATACAACAGGTCTTGAAATAGGAGATATAGTTAAAGGAGAGATAAATATTATCTCCGATGCGGGCGAGTATCATCTGCCGTTTGTTTTTAATATACATCGTCATTTCACCCAGTCTTCAGAGGGTAAGATAAAAAACTTATTCCACTTTACAAATTTAGCAAGATCAAATTTTGATGAGGCAGTAGAGGTTTTTTATGGAAAAGATTTTGAAGATATCTTTACCGGTGTGGATGAAAGATATCTTGGACTTTATAAGCCTTTCAGCATAAGAAAAGATTCAAGAGAAAATGTTGAAGAGTTTCTTATAGCCGTACATAAAAAGACACCTGTATCATACTCTCTTAATCGCAATGAGATAGAGGTAAGTACAAATGGTGAGGATAAGTGTTGTGAGATAGTTATTTCAAAAAATGGTTGGGGCGATGTGAGTCTCAGAGTTGTTTCCAGATCTGATTTCATTGTATGTGAAAAGCAGTATTTAGCAAATGATGATTTCAAAAATGACACATGCGTTATCAAGCTTTTGATGATCGGCGAGGCGATGCACGCAGGAAACAATTATGGAGAGGTTACGATCTCGGGCACACATTTTGCTGATTCGATCTCAGTTGTTGCGCATCGCTCTGTTAGAAATAACAGTGACATACTTGAAAGACAAAAAATAGAGTATGCACTTATGAATGAATTTATAAGATTCCGTCTCCATGATATCAAGACAGATGTGTGGTGCAAGGCTTCGCTTGTTTATATTGAAAAGATCACATCGCACAACCCTAATGATATATCCGCAAGGTTATATATGGTTCATGTTTTGATAACCGGAAACAGGATCGCTGAAGCTCAGTCGGTACTGAGACATGTCAAAGGCCAGTTTGACATGAGAAGTGAAGGTGAAGAATACGAGGCATATGTGCTTTATCTCGAAGCGATGCTTGACAGAGATGAGGTCAGAGTAAAAAAGAATGCTCAGCTTGTCAGAGATATGTATGTTAATAATACTCTTTCTTCAAGGCTTTTGTGGCTTCTTTTGTATATGGATGAGAAGTACGAAGCAGATAGTGAAGAAAAGATAAATATGATGTCCAGTCTCTTTTTACGTGGTGGCAACAGTCCTCTTATATATGTCGAGGCATTTGATATGTTTACAAAGGATCCGAAGCTCCTTACAAGCATGTCAGAGTTTGAGACAAATGTCCTTTGGTGGGGTGTAAAGAGAGGAAGATTTGCTGATAATCTTGTACAGAGGATGATCTTTCACGGAAGCCGTTTGAAGGAATATAGCCCTGTATATGTAAGGCTGATGGGTGAGTATTACAAGAAGTTTAAACTGGAGGAAATTCTTGGTGCTATCTGCAGCCACCTTATACAGAATCATGTCGCACTTGACAGTCATTTTAAGTGGTTTAAGCTTGCGGCTCTTTCACAGATCAAGATCACTAGGCTTTACGAATACTATATGTATTCCTTTCCGGAGGATACAGTGGAGCTGATCGACAGATCTGTACTTATGTACTTCAAGATGGGAGCAGACCTCACTGACGACAGAACTACGCTTCTTTATGTGAATCTTATAAAACACGCAGGCACAGCAGGTGATTATCTGGCTATATATAATCCGCAGATCTGCGAGTTTGCGCTGAGGATGGCGGAGCTAGGCAAGATAAATGAGAATCTGTCGATAATATATGAGTATGTTCTTTCATTTTCAAATATGGATAAACGCCAAGAGTTCTTAAGGGCTCTTTGCAAGCTTGCTTTTGTGCATAAAGTGACGGTTAAAGATAAGTCGATGAAGACCGTAAGTGTAGTTGAAAATGGCCTTATCAAAGAGCACAGATATATCCTGTCAAAGGGCGAAGCTTATGTAAGCGTATATAGTAACGATTATGTGCTTATATTTGAAGATGAATATGGCAATCGTACAGTTGACAGACATGATGTAGAGGATAAGAGACTTCTGCAGCCACTGAGGCTTGACAGTAGCATCAGGGAGTACCTGGCGGATGATATAGGAAGTGCAGTTTACATTTGCCGATATGGCAGGAAATTTATCGAAGTCGATGAGGGAAATGCTGGTGCTGTAAAGAGTCTTGTTATGTCAGATGAGATCAGTAACAGTGAAAAGGATGAGATGCGTAAAAATCTCATGCACTATTACTACGATAAAAATCTGACCGAGGAACTTGATGAGCTCCTTATAAGGACGGATATGTCAAAGGTCGGAGCATCTGTAAGGCCAGAGATCATTCGCTACATGGTTATCCGTGGTATGCCTGATCGTGCTTATGCAGTTATCAAAAGGTATGGGGCAGACAGGGTTGATCCTAAAGTAATAGTACGTCTTGTGAGCCGACTTGTAAGCGAAGGGCATGAATGTGAGGATCGTTTTCTTCGCATACTTGGCTTTAGAGCTTTTAAGCATGGAAAGTATGATGAAAACCTGCTTGCGTTTCTTTCGGAAAATTATTATGGATGCATACAGGATCTTAGAGATATATGGAAGGCTGCTTCTGATTTTCACGTTCCGGTTGGAAAACTGGAGCGCAGGATGATGTCACAGATGCTCTTTGCACACTCATATGTCGGAGAAGCTGATGAGATATTTAAAGACTATGCGGGCAAAGATGGCAATGATGATCTTGCGAAGGCATGGCTCACGTACAGCGCGTATGATTATTTTGTAAAGAACCGGATAACGGGAGATTATGTATTTGAAAGAATATACAGGCTTCTACAGGAAAATGAAGAGTTTGCTGAAGTTGCCAAGATTTCTCTTTTATACTATTTCTCTCAGAAAGGCAGTGTTCCACAAGACTTTAGAAATGGTATAAGAGCGATAGTCTGCAGCTATCTTCATAAGGGCATTATGCTTGAATTCTTTAGAAAATTCAGAGAGTTTGTGCCGGAAGTGGGGCTGTATGATGACAGGACGTTTATAGAGTACAGGACTTCACCTTTCAAGAAGGTTGTCCTTCACTATATTGTATCGAAGGAAAACAGCAGTGATTCGGGCTTCTACAACGAGGCTATGAAGAATGTTGTTGAAGGCGTATATGCTAAGAACTTTGTTTTGTTCTATGGAGAGAGGCTTCAGTACTATATTACTGAGGAGGTAAGGGATAGTTCACAGTTGACCACCAGTCGTACACTGGAGGCTGAAGAAGCAGGTGTAAGTAACAGTGAGACACGCTATGAGCTTTTGAATGAGATACTTTTGAGCCGTGATGTCGGCGATACAAAAAGTATGGAAAGCCTTATAGATCTATACATGAATAAAATGATGCTTTCAGAGCAGAAATTTTCATTAATTTAGAGATTAGATATGACAGAGAGAACAACAGCAATAGGTATAGACCTAAGAGATGATTATTCAGAAATTTCATATTGCATTAAAGAAGAGTCAAATGTAGTCACATATAAGGCTGGGGAAGAAGAGGAAAATTTTGAGATCCCTACAGTTGCATGCAAGCTGCCGGGTGACGGGGAGTGGTTCTTTGGACTTGAAGCTATAGCAACTGCAGATGAATACGGACTTTCATTAGTAACAGGATTGATAAACAAGGCTATCATTGGCAAGAGGATTTTTGCCAATGATAGCGAAACAATAGATCCGGTAAGGCTTTTGGGAATGTACATATCATATCTTATGGAGCTTCCGAAAGAGGTTTCGAAATATGATATAGCATCAATAGTGGTCACGGTAGACAAGGTTGCAGCTGAGATTCCCTTTATTCTTGACAGGGCATTGGAAAGTTATAAAAAAGATGTCCCTTATATGAGATATGTAAGCCATGCGGAGAGCTTTTTCTACTACGCGCTGAGTCATCCGATAGAGCTATGGAGAGATGGCGTGCTTTTGTATGATTATACGGATGAACACTTCAGAATGTCGCGACTTTTGATCGATACTTCGCTTAAACCTGCTGTAGTGCAGACTGCAGAGCAGCTTTTTGAAGATATGATACCTTTCTCTGAGGATAATTCTGAAGTATATGACAATATGTTCCGCGAGATCACAGAGACTGAGATAATGAAAGGACGTGTGTCAGCAGTTTATCTGACAGGAAGCGTTTTCAAGGGCAGATGGGCTGAAAAGACATTCAGATTTTTGTGTTCGAGGTCAAGAGTTTTTGCCGGGCAGAATCTTTATACAAAGGGTGCATGTTATGCGGCGGCAGATCTTGCCGGTTGGACACGACTTGGAAGCAGATACATATTTATGGATGAGACAAGGCTTCATGCCAACATTGCTCTGAGGGCAGAGAGTGAAGGCAAGGAGATGCTTGTGGATCTGGTCAGTGCCGGAGTGAGCTGGTATGACGTAAATGCTTCTTTTGAGTGCATGCTTGGAACTGACAGAAAGATAGATCTTGTGATAAAGAGTTGTGATGACGGAGAAGAGAGAAATGTGGTCATAAGATGTGACTGGATACCGGAGCGGCCTGAAAGGACCACAAGAGTTTATATTTCTCTTTACTGTCCTAATGAGGGGCAGCTTTCGATCAGAGTGACAGACATGGGATTTGGAGAGATATTCCAGTCTGCAGGCATGACAAAAGAAGAATTAATAGAAATTTTTTAATGAGGATAAGAAATGGTTTATCTTTGTATAGGGCGGCGTTCTGCCACACCATATTACATAGAGGGCTCGGGGATAGGTATATATTCCTTTGAGGAGCTTGCATATTACATACGAGAGAATCTTTTAATGCTCGATACGACTATCATGGATGACAGACTCTGTAACTTCATGGATAGAGAGCTTGGCTTGACGGATCTTGCAGATAAGCTTTCGCATATTATAAATAGTGGTGGAAGTCTTACGGATTTTGTTGAGGCATTTTTCTTCTATACACATTTTGCTTCTGTTGCAGAGATAGAAAACATGAAAAGGCAGCTTGCTTCAAGAGGTACACTCAGTAAGTCGGAGAAGTACAGGATGAAGGGCGATTTCCTTATAAAAGGCGGCAAGTATACAGCAGCTGTCAATGAGTACAATATGGCATACGATTGTGTGGATGAGGAGCAGAGACCTAAGGAGGCTGCGAGGATCCTGCACAATAAGGGGGTAGCGTTTGCGAGGATGTTTTATTTTTCTGATGCTGCGGAGTGCTTTAAGAGAGCATACGAGCTTAATCCTACATCGCAGAGCTCAAAAGAGCAGTATGACAGTGCTGTGCAGATCATGAACGGATATATTGAGGGTGTACAGGATAATCTGGAAGGCGCAGCATACAGAAAGTATTATAAGTACAAAAAGAGACGGGAAAATGAGGATATAGCATCATGCAGGGAGTCTTTGGATGAGCTGATCGAAGAACTTGAAAATTCCTATAGGAAATCATTTTCTTCATTCTGACATCCTGAGTGATTAATGAGGGGGTACTTATGGGACTGATAAAATGGCTTAAGGGGAAGTTTAACAAGGCTAAGGTAGAAGATTTTGAGGCTGAGTATATTGAAGATGGCGAGATAAGGGAGATCGAGCAGCCTATTAAAAGGTCATCACTCAATATACGTGATGATGCACAGAGGATGCGCTATATTAAAAACTGCTGCGAGCAGATGCAGGAGGCAGGAGATGAGATCGACAAGGCTTCTATGGAATACAGGCTTGTCACTGACTACTTAAAGGACATTGAGATCATCGAGGCGTTGCCGGCAGATGTACGGGGCAGGATCAATAAGTGTGCTGACAGGATAGTTAAGATTGAAAGGGATAGCGTAGCAAATCGTGAAAATCTTGGCAAGATTCCGGAAGAAGAGTACCAGACAATACTCAGATATGAGTCAGAGATTAAAGAAGATATTGAGAAGATTGTCAAAAATGAAGATTATAAGGAGCTTGTAAGATCTGATATGCAAAAGCTTGACAGTGAGAAAGCGATCAATGTGTATCATAGAAATGAGCTCATCTCATCGATGAAGGGACTTAAGAATCTGTTTCTGATCACTGTCACGGCATCTTTTGCGGCAGCGGTGATCCTGGCGGTATTATATGCAGCAGCTAAGTTGGATGTTACAGCCGGCTTTATCCTGCTTGCTGCAATTATTGCTATTGCTTTTACACTTGAATATATGAGCTATTCCAAGGCGAGTATTAAGCTAAAAAGAGTCGAGTCCTATATAAATCTTGTCATAAGCAGCCAGAATACTGTAAAGATAAGATATGTGAATATTTCGAATCTTTTGGAATATGAGTATAGAAAGTATAAGACAAATTCTTCTGAGGAGCTTAAGGAATCTTACGAGGGATTTTTGGAAGAAAAGAGGGCGAGAGATTTTCTTCAGAGAGCAAATTCTGAATCGGCTTTAGAAAAGCAGCGCCTCATAAAGCTCATGCAGGATATACATCTGAGGGATTGTTCTATCTGGACAAAGCAATGCGAGGCACTTATCAATCCTAAGGAAATGGTTGAAGTAAGGCATGATCTCAATCAACGCAGGCAGTCGCTGAGAAAGAGGATTGAGTACAATACGGTAAATCGTGATAATTCTAAAGATGAGATAAATGATATTGCGAAGAAGTATCCGGAATATGGACAGGAAATACTTGATATAGTTTCTTCATATTTAGTCTCATGAAAACTTGATAAAGAAAGCCACATGATATATAATCGATATCGTGTGGCTTTTATTTATATAATCTTAAAAATTATAAAAAGTCGCACAGGCAGCTGATAACAACTTTATAATAGGAGCCAGATACCGTTCGAAGTTGCGAAGCAGCGAGATTACGGGATCGGCCCCGAACGGATTTAGTCACATTACAAACCAGCATTATTATAGGAGAAATTAATGCCACAAGATATGGACAAGCTTGGAGAAGAGTGCGGCGTTTTCGGTATCTACGATTTTGATCATGCAGATGTCGCATCCACTATTTACTATGGTCTGTATGCACTGCAGCATCGAGGACAGGAGAGTTGCGGTATTGCCGTAAGTGATACTGACGGTCCAAAGGGTGCTGTTTCAAGCATCAAGGAAATGGGTCTCGTTAGTGAGAACTTTAAGGCAGAGGAACTTGAGTCGCTTCATGGAAACATTGGTGTAGGTCATGTGCGTTATTCAACGGCGGGAGGCTCTGTTCGTGAGAATGCTCAGCCGCTTGTACTTAACTATGTTAAGGGTACATTAGCCATGGCACACAATGGTAATCTGGTCAATTTCCCGGAGCTTAGACGGGAGCTTGAGTACACAGGTGCTATTTTCCAGACGACTATCGATTCTGAGGTTATTGCTTATCACATAGCAAGAGAGAGGCTTCTTTCAGCCACTGTTGAAGAGGCGCTGCGCAGAGCATGTGCAAAGCTGAGAGGTGCATTTTCACTTGTAGTCATGAGCCCGCGTAAGCTTATGGGAGCCAGAGACCCTTGGGGATTCAGGCCTCTTTGTATAGGCAAGAGGGGCAATGCATATGTGCTTGCATCAGAGTCATGTGCACTTGATACGATAGGTGCAGAGTTTGTCAGAGATGTGGAGCCGGGAGAGATCGTTTCTATCTCACCGGATGGGATTACTTCAGACAAATCCCTTATGATCGAGAAGGAAAGACGTGGACGATGCGTCTTTGAGTATATCTATTTTGCAAGACCGGATTCGGTCATTGATGGTATCAGCGTTTACGATGCCAGGATCAAGGCGGGCAGATTCCTTGCAAAAGACTCATTTGTTGATGCAGATCTTGTAATAGGTGTGCCGGAGTCTGGAAACTGCGCAGCTATGGGATATTCCCTTGAGTCGGGTATTCCATATGGCATTGGATTTTATAAAAACAGCTACGTTGGAAGGACTTTCATTAAGCCAAAGCAGAAGTCCAGAGAAAACGCAGTTGAAATAAAGCTCAACCCTATAAAAGAGGCAGTTGAGGGTAAAAGAGTAATAATGGTCGATGACTCTATTGTTAGAGGTACGACCAGCGATCAGATAGTCACGATGCTTAGAGAAGCAGGCGCTAAAGAAGTTCACATGATGGTAAGTTCTCCTCCATTCCTGTGTCCATGCTTCTTTGGTACTGATGTTCCGGCAAGCAGTCAGCTTATCGCAAACGGCAGAAGTGTCGAGGAGATAAGGGAGATAATCGGAGCAGATTCTCTTAATTACTTAAGGATAGAGAGACTTAAAGAAATCGCAGGAGGCACAGACATCTGTGACGGATGCTTTACCGGAAGATATCCTGTAAAGCCGCCTGTAGAAGATATCAGAGGTTCATTTGAACCGTGATCTTTTTAGGATTAAGGTTAAATTAATATTTATAGATTATGATTATCTGGAGGAAATAAATGCAGGAGACTAATCGTTACATTAGCCCATTATCAGAGCGCTACGCAAGTGAAGAGATGCAGTACATCTTTTCTGAGGACAAGAAGTTCAGAACATGGAGAAGGCTTTGGATCGCTCTCGCTGAGACTGAAAAAGAGCTTGGACTCGATATTACTGATGAGCAGATAGAAGAGCTTAAGGCTCATAAAGATGACATTAATTATGATGTGGCAAGAGCAAGAGAAAAGGTTGTCCGCCATGACGTAATGAGCCATGTATATGCTTATGGCCAGCAGTGTCCAAAGGCAGCAGGTATTATTCATCTTGGAGCAACAAGCTGCTACGTTGGTGACAACACTGATATCATCATCATGAATGAGGCTCTTTCACTTGTAAAGAAAAAGCTTGTGAATGTCATTGCAGAGCTCGCAAAGTTTGCTGATAAGTATAAGGCACAGCCTACACTTGCTTTCACACATTTTCAGCCGGCACAGCCTACTACAGTAGGTAAGAGAGCTACTCTTTGGCTTCAGGAGTTTACAATGGATCTTGAGGATCTTGAGTATGTTCAGTCAACACTTAAGCTTCTTGGTTCAAAGGGCACAACAGGCACTCAGGCAAGCTTCCTTGAGCTTTTCAACGGTGATCATGAGACAATCGACAAGATCGATCCAATGATCGCTGAGAAGATGGGATTCAAGGCATGCTATGCTGTTTCCGGCCAGACCTATTCAAGAAAGGTTGATGCAAGAGTGCTTAATGTACTTGCAGGTATCGCTGCTACATCACACAAGATGTCTAATGATATCAGACTTTTGCAGCACCTTAAGGAAGTTGAGGAGCCATTTGAGAAAACTCAGATCGGATCTTCAGCTATGGCTTACAAGAGAAATCCTATGCGTTCTGAGAGAATTGCATCTCTTTCCAGATATGTAATGATAGATGCACTTAACCCTGCTGTAACAGCTGCTACACAGTGGTTTGAGAGGACACTTGACGACTCTGCCAACAAGAGACTTTCTATTCCGGAGGGCTTTCTTGCTATCGATGGTATACTTGATCTCGACCTCAATGTTGTAGATGGTCTTGTAGTATATCCTAAGGTTATCGAGAAGCATATGATGGCAGAGCTTCCATTCATGGCTACTGAGAATATCATGATGGATTGTGTAAAGAAGGGTGGAAACCGTCAGGAGCTTCATGAGGAGATTAGGACTCTTTCAATGCAGGCAGGAGAGCATGTAAAGAAAGAGGGTAAGGATAACGACCTCCTAGAGCTTATTGCCGGAGATGAGATGTTTGGAGTTACACTTGATGAGCTTAAAGCTAATCTCGATCCATCTAAGTACACAGGACGTTCAGAAGTACAAGTAAATGCGTTCCTTGAAAATGTCGTAAAGCCAATATTGAGCAAGCATGAAGATCTGCTTGGCTTAAAGGCTGAGATAAATGTTTGATCAACGAATTATCGTTAAGGAGGATTATTTAATATGGTCAAGGCAGTAGTTGGTGCAAACTGGGGTGACGAAGGTAAGGGTAAGATAGTTGATACTCTTGCAGGAGGCGCTGATGTTGTTATCAGATATCAGGGCGGTTCGAATGCCGGTCACACGATCGTAAACAACTATGGCAAGTTTGCGCTTCATACATTGCCATCAGGTGTATTCCACAAAGATATCATGAATATTTGTGGAAATGGTATGGCATTTGATATCGAGAAGTTCATTTTAGAGCTTAAGTCTCTTACAGATAAGGGTGTTCCACAGCCACAGATCATGGTATCGGACAGAGTTCAGGTGCTTATGCCATATCACAAGCTTTTTGATGGACTTGAAGAGGCTAGACTTGCAGGTAAGGCTTTTGGTTCAACAAAGTCAGGTATTGCGCCATTCTATTCAGATAAGTATGCTAAGATCGGCTGGCAGATCAATGAGTTCTACCAGAGCGATGATGTGATCAAGGAAAAGATCGAGAGAGTATGTGAGATCAAGAACTGTCTCCTTAAGGATCTTTATCATGTTGATCCGCTTGATGTAAATGAGATATTTGAGTATATCGTTAAGTGGAGAGAAGAGATCAAGCCATTTATTGGCAATGTTTCTCTTTACCTTAAGAAGGCCATCGAGGAGAATAAGACAATTCTTCTTGAGGGACAGCTTGGTACAATGAAGGATCCTGATTTTGGTATCTATCCAATGGTTACTTCATCTTCACCACTTGCAGCTTATGGTGCGATTGGTGCAGGTATCCCACCTTATGAGATCAAGCAGATCATCGCTGTAACAAAGGCTTATTCATCAGCAGTTGGAGGCGGAGACTTTGTTTCGGAAGTATTTGGCGAGACAGCTGAGATCCTTAGAAATCACGGCGGAGACGGCGGTGAGTACGGTGCTACAACAGGAAGACCAAGAAGAGTTGGCTGGTATGACTGCGTAGCTTCTAAGTATGGTATCCGTATGCAGGGTGCAACTGATGTTGCGTTTACTGTAGTTGATGACCTTGGATATCTTGACGAGATACCTGTTTGCGTAGCTTATGAAAAAGACGGAGAGCAGACAAAAGAGTTCCCGGTATACCATGAGCTCGCTGGATGCAAGCCTGTATATGTAAATATGCCGGGGTGGAAGTGCGACATCAGAGGAATAAGAAATTACGAGGAGCTTCCTGAGAAGTGTAAAGATTATATCGAGTTTATTGAGAAGAATCTTGGATATCCTATCACTATGATATCGAATGGACCTGCTCGTGAAGACATTATCTATCGCGAGAGTCCGCTCAAGAAATAAGTTTATAAAGAGAGGTTTTATAATGAAAAGACTTAGCGTATTATTGCTTTTAGCAATGACAGGTATGTTCATGCTTACTGCCTGTGGTAAAGAAAAAAAGAAGCCTGAGGCTCCTGTAGCTACTGAGGCTGATGATTCATCTATAGTTATCGGTGGAGATGATACTTCATCTGAAGCTGTTGAGTCAACTGAAGAGGCAGTAGAAGAGGAAGTTGAAGAGGCTCCGGAAGGAATGTATGCATCAGAGACAACCGGTGAGTGGATCGATATTTCACTTAAGGATCAGAGACCTATCGCTGTTATGATCGATGATGAGAAGAAGGCTCTTCCTCACTATGGTGTTTCAGACGTAGACGTACTCTACGAGATGGTAAACAGCACACAGAACGAAGGCGTTACGCGCTTCATGGCTATCATCAAGGATTGGGGCAAGATCACACAGCTTGGCTCTATCAGAAGTACAAGACCTACAAACCTTCAGATCTTCCCTGAGTGGAATGCAGTACTCTGTCATGATGGTGGTCCTTTCTGGAATGACAACTTCTACAAGAATAAGTTCGTAGAGCGTTTCAGTGGTACATTCTCTCGTGTAAACAATGGTAAGCCAAGAGAGTTTACAGAGTATGTCTGCAAGGGCGATCTTGAGAAGAACTTCAAGAATACAGGATATTCAACAACATATAATGAGTATTGGGAAGGCACACCTCATTATCAGTTTGCTTCACACACAAAGGATAATGACCTTTCACAGTATTCAAGTGCTGTAGACTGCAAGAAGCTTGTACTTCCTTTCCATCACAACAATCCATATATGGAGTATGATGAGGCTGAGGGCGTTTACAAGTACTTCCAGTATGGTCAGAAGGAAGTTGATGCAGGCAACGGAAACAAGCAGGTTGCTTTCAAGAACGTACTTCTTCAGAATGCCAGACTTGAGCAGCTTGATAGCCACGGATATATGATGTACTATCCTACAGAGTCAGGAAGAGAGGGTTACTACATCACTGACGGTAAGGCAATCAAGGTTACATGGTCAAAGCTCAGCGATATCACAGCTACACGTTACTATGATGAAAATGGTAACGAGATCAAGATCAATGTTGGTAAGACTTATGTTGGACTCATTTCTGATAAAGAGTGGGGCAACATTGAAATAAACTGATGAGCAGTTTTTTTAATAATCTATTTAAGAAATCAAGATCTCTGCCGGGACTCGATGCCAGGTTCTTTGCAACTGTTGATTGTGACGGCTGCGGAGAATGTGAGCGTCGCTGCCCGACAGGGCATATCAAAATGGTAGAGGGAAGGCCGGTGTGGCCTAAGCCATGCCTCCTTTGTGCATCATGCGGCAGTGTATGTCCAAATGATGCAATACGTTATGCTACAGAGAAAGATATTGAAGAGTATTGGAGACTTGTTAATGAGTCTCAGCAAAATAGTGAGGAATGAATGATACCATATAAGACACTGTTAGAAGATGAAGTCTATAGTGGCGAATTGGTGGAGAAGAAGTCGCGCTTTATCGCAGCATTGACTTATGTTGATACGGCAGATAAAGCGGCGGCTTTTCTTGCATCTGAGAAAAAGAAATACTACGATGCCAAGCACCATTGCAGTGCATATATTATCAGGGGTGAGGATGGCGCGCCTGATATCGTGCATTCGTCAGACGATGGTGAGCCTTCCGGCACTGCGGGAAGACCTATACTTGATGTCATATCGGGTGCAGGACTTAAAAATGTTGTGCTTGTTGTTACAAGGTATTTTGGAGGCACGCTGCTAGGCACAGGAGGGCTTGTAAGAGCTTATAGCGGTGCTGCGGCCGATGCTGTGGCCAATGCAGCTATTGTCGAAATGAGACCTATGCTCAAGTGCGAGGCTGTCTTTGACTATGCAGGTGAGCCGAAGGTAAGGCGTATAATTTCTGATGGAGAATACGTACTTGCTGATACTGAGTATACTGATAAGGTAAAGTTCTTTATAAGCACACCTCCGGAAAAAGAGGATGAGCTAAGGGATACATTGGTAAATACATTAGCCGGAAATGTTACCTTTGAGACGGGTGATATCGAATTTAGTCCGGTAATGATAAAGTGAAAAATATAGGAGCCGGTAATGAAAGAATTTGAAGAGTACAGCTTCGTTTTTGATATAGATGGGACTATATGTCCGATTAAGAAAAAAGAAGAAAAATATGAGGATTTAGTGCCATATTCAAATGTAGTGGATAAGATTCGTTATTACCACGAAAAAGGTGCAAAAATAGTCCTCTTTACATCCAGAAATATGAATTCATACCACGGAAATATCGGTATGATCAATGCTAATACTGCAAAAATACTTCTTGAGTGGCTTGAAAAGTGGGATATCCCTTACGATGAGATAGTCTATGGAAAGCCATGGCCGGGACACAAGGGCTTTTATGTAGATGACAGGACAGTCCGCCCGGATGAATTCTTAAATTGCTCAGTAGACGAGCTTGATGAGATATGTGAAAAGTCACATAGTAGTTCATTAGTTTAGTAAAAAATTGCGTCAGGATATTGAAATCCCGGCGCAATTTTTGTATACTAACATAGTCGCTCGTACGACAGTCGATAATTGTACAGTTCTGTACAGTGTTTCCATTCAAATTTTGTAGCTTTTAAATTGGGATTTTAATGTATCCAAAAAAGGAGGTTGACAAACGAATGTTTTTGAGATAATATAATTACGAACTATCGTTCGGAACACTTGTGCGTGAGCACTATACGATAAATTTAACTGTTGAAAGGATAATAAAAATGGAAGACGATAAGAAGAAAGCCTTAGACGTTGCACTTGCCCAGATCGAGAAGCAGTTTGGTAAGGGTGCTGTTATGAAGCTTGGCGACAGCCAGAAAAATATGAATGTAGAGACTGTTCCTACAGGTTCACTCAGCCTTGATATAGCCCTTGGGCTTGGCGGTATACCAAAGGGAAGAGTTGTAGAGATATATGGACCTGAGTCATCAGGTAAGACAACTGTTACTCTCCATATGATCGCTGAAGTGCAGAAGAGAGGCGGAGTTGCCGGATTTATCGATGCTGAGCACGCTCTTGATCCAGTATATGCAAAGAATATTGGTGTTAATATAGATGAGCTTTATATTTCACAGCCGGACTCAGGTGAGCAGGCTCTTGAGATAACAGAGACAATGGTTCGCTCAGGTGCTGTTGATATCGTAGTAGTTGACTCTGTTGCAGCTCTTGTTCCAAAGGCCGAGATCGACGGCGACATGGGTGATTCTCATGTTGGACTTCAGGCAAGACTTATGTCACAGGCATTGAGAAAGCTTACAGCTGTTATAAGCAAGTCAAACTGTATCGTTATCTTTATCAACCAGCTCCGTGAGAAGGTTGGCGTAATGTTTGGTAACCCTGAGACGACTACGGGTGGTCGTGCTCTTAAGTTCTACTCATCAGTTAGAATGGATGTAAGACGTATCGACAAGATCACACAGGGTGGTGAAGTTGTAGGTAACAGGACTCGTGTAAAGGTCGTTAAGAATAAGATCGCACCTCCATTCAAAGAGGCTGAGTTTGATATCATGTTTGGTAAGGGCATCTCCACTGTAGGTGATATCCTTGACCTTGCATCAAATCTTAACATCATCAATAAGGCCGGTGCATGGTACTCATATAATGGCGAAAAGATCGGACAGGGACGTGAGAATACTAAGCAGTATCTTACAGAGCACCCGGATCTCCTTGCAGAAGTTGATCATCAGGTGCGTGTACACTATGGTCTTATCGAGGAAGAAGCAAAGGCTGAAGACAGCGCAGAGAAGCCTGCTTCAAAGAAGGCATCAAAATCTGATGATGCAGCAAAGGGTGAAGATAAATAAATATGACGATCACTAAGATTGAGCCATATAAAAAAGGCAAAGTTTTAGTCTATCTGAATGATGAGCCATCATTTGTATTATATAGCTATGAGGTTAAGCAGTATCACCTTGCAGAGGATATGGTACTTGATGATGGAGTATATACAAAGATCCTGGATGAAGTTCTTATTAAAAGAGCCAAGTCCAGGACTCTTCATTTATTGGATAGGCAGGATAGGACAGAGAAGCAGCTCAAAGCAAAGCTTAAGGAGAATAAGTACCCGGATGATGCAATAGATGCGGCTGTTGAAGCTGCAACCCGCGGCAATTTCCTAAATGATGAGAGGTATGCGTGCCAGTATGTCCGGGACAAGTCTAGGACAAAGTCCAAGAAAGTGATAGAGATGGAGCTTGCCGGAAGAGGTATATCGAAAGAGCTGATAGCAAAGGCATTTGCTGAGTTTGAAGAAGAGGAAGAAGAAAACTCGGATCTCGTTCTTATAGAAAAGCTGATCCGTAAAAAATGTCCTGATATTTCTTTGATCGATATTACGGAAAAACAGAAACTTTTTAGATATTTGGCAGGCAAAGGTTTTGTTAGTTCTGACATACGCAAAGCGTTGGAGCGCTTGACATAAATAGTCAAATGGGATAAAATTATCTCGTTGTAATGTGAGTTTTTTCAGCTTTGGTGTATGTCTGTATCACTAAAGTTTTCATAGTACAATGAAAATTTCATAAGGAGGTGCTCCTGTACAATGGGCGGCGTTATTATTACAGTTATCATAGCGCTTGTCGTTGCAGTAGTGTCATTTGCGGTAGGAACAAGCCTTCATGAGCAGAAGGTTAGAAAGACTATTGGAGATGCAAATGAGAAAGCTAAGGAAATCACCGACAAGGCCGCGAAGGCTGCAGAAGATCTGAAAAGGGAGAAACTGCTTGAGGTAAAGGAAGAATCTATCAAGCAGAAGAACGAACTTGAGAAAGAGACTAAGGAGAGAAGATCTGAGTTGCAGCGTCAGGAAAGACGTGTACTGCAGAAAGAAGAAGCAGTAGATAAGAAGTCTGAGGCTCTTGAGAGGCGTGAGGCGAGCTGCAATGCCAAGGAGAACGAGTTAAACAAGCAAAGAGAAAAGATTGCTAGGCTTAACGAGGAACGAGTACAGGAACTGGAGAGGATCTCTGGATTAACCTCTGAACAGGCAAAGGAATATCTTTTAAAAATTGTTGAAGACGATGTAAAGCACGAGTCCGCACTGATGATTAAGGAATATGAGTCACGTGCAAAAGAAGAAGCGGACAAAAAGGCAAGAGACCTTGTAGTAAATGCAATACAGCGTTGTGCCGCTGATCACGTTGCAGAAACTACTATCTCTGTAGTACAGCTTCCTAATGATGAGATGAAGGGAAGAATCATTGGTAGAGAGGGTAGAAATATCCGTACACTCGAGACAATGACAGGTGTTGATCTCATAATCGACGATACACCTGAAGCTGTCATCTTGTCAGGCTTTGATCCGATAAGGAGAGAAGTAGCCCGTATCGCTCTCGAAAAGCTTATTGTTGATGGACGTATCCATCCGGCTAAGATTGAAGAGATGGTTGAGAAGGCAAAGAAAGAAGTTGAAACAATGATTCGCGAGGAAGGTGAGGCTGCAGCCCTTGAGGTTGGCGTGCCAAACATTCATCCAGAGCTTATCAAGCTTTTGGGTAGGATGAAATTCCGTACGAGTTATGGACAGAATGCCCTTAAGCATTCAATTGAGGTTGCTGAGCTTTCAGGACTTCTTGCATCAGAGATTGGACTTGATGTAAGAATGGCTAAGAGAGCAGGACTTCTCCATGATATTGGTAAAGCAGTTGACCATGAGATGGAGGGTACTCACATACAGCTTGGCGCAGACCTTTGTCGTAAGTTCAAAGAGTCACCTATTGTTATCAACGCAGTTGAGTCTCATCATGGTGATGTAGAGCCTACTTCACTTATTGCTTGCGTAGTACAGGCAGCAGATACAATTTCTGCTTCACGTCCTGGCGCAAGAAGAGAGACATTAGATGCTTATACAAACAGACTTAAACAATTAGAAGATATCACCAATTCCTTCAAGGGAGTTGATAAATCCTTTGCAATTCAGGCTGGTCGTGAGGTCCGCGTCATGGTAGTACCTGATCAGGTAAATGATGCTGAGATGGTTCTTATGGCACATGATATCGCGAAGAAGATTGAGGCTGAAATGGAGTATCCAGGACAGATCAAAGTCAATATTATTCGTGAGAGCAGAGTTTCTGATTACGCAAAATAAGAAAAAAGTTGGGCAGATTGTAAATCAAGAATTTACAATCTGTCCTTTTTCAGTTTTAACCATCTATTTTATGTGTGCGTGCATATTCAGAAGGAGAAACCCCTTTTACTTTATGAAATGCTTTAGAGAAATATAGATTATTTTCAAATCCAACGGATTTTGAAATAGCAGTTACAGACAGGCTGCTTTCTCGCAGGAGGGCGCAGGCTGTATTTATGCGATAATTTGTCAGGTACTCCTTGGGCGATACTCCTACATGCATTCTAAAAGCTCTGAAAAGGTGACTACGGCTTATGCCTATGTAGTCAGCAATCTGGTCAACGGATATTTCGTATGAGTAGTTGGATGAAATATAGCTTTTTGCAGCTTTGACGTATGTGAGATAGCTGTCCTCGCGATTCTGCTTATGAGAAGAGCTCTTTATGAAAAATGCCAAGGCAGTGTATAGTTTACCTGTCATTTCTAGCTGGTTTGCAAGTGAGTTGCCGCGAGCTTCGTATATATCGAGGATTATCCTGCGAACCTTCATACTGTTTTGTTCGTCGTGGTGCAGGATAGGTGATTCACGGGTAAAGTCAGTTGCGAGAATGAGAGATGGAGCATCAGAGCCGGAAAAGCCTACCCAGTAATATTCCCATGGATCATCCTCGTCGGCATAATAGGTTATCTGGTCATATGGATATACGATGAAAGTGTCGCCTGCAAAAATAGTATATTCATGCCCGCCGACTATATAATGTCCTTTGCCCTTTTCGACGTGGTGGATCAGAAAATGGTCTCTGACACCTGGTCCCCACGTGTGAAGCGGTTCACACTTCTGGAATCCTACATTGTACACTGAAAGCGAGACCATATCGGTCTCTTTCGTTATGAAGTTTGTCTTAAATGATTTAATAGCCATAGTCTTATTATAGTCGATAATAAATCCTTATGCAACAAAATTACATATACTCGGAACTAAAGAATATTGAAAGTATGCCGTTTTTAGAATAACATATCTATCAGAGATTATGACACATCGGAAAAATATTTCGATGTTTTGACGAAAGGATAGAGATATGATAGAGAAGGTTTTAGAGACATTTAAGGAAAAGTTTGGAGCAGATGGAGATATAAGATGCTATTTTGCACCCGGAAGAGTAAATCTGATCGGTGAGCATACAGATTACAATGGTGGACACGTTTTTCCATGTGCATTGTCAATGGGCAACTATGCGGTTGCAAGAAAAAGAGAAGATCGTAAGGTTCGTTGGTATAATATGACATATCCTGCTGACGGAGTTCGTGAGATGGATATTGATACATTTGCGCCAAATGATAATGGTGTATGGTACGACTATCAGGCCGGTGTTATATGGGCATTAAAAGAGAACGGACATGAGATACCAACAGGATATGACATGGTAATGCTTTCGGATATGCCTGCAGGAAGCGGACTTTCAGCTTCTGCATCTATCGAGGAGATACCGGCTGTTATCTGTAAAGATCTTTTTGATCTGCCAATTACAATGGTTGACTGTGCAAAGCTTGGACAGTATTCAGAAAACAAGTACAATGGCATGAATTGTGGTATCATGGATCAGTTTGCTTCATCAATGGGCAAGAAAGACTGCGCTATTTTCCTTGATACAGCAACACTTGATTTCGATTATGTTCCACTTAACTTAAAGGATGAGAAGATCGTAATTACAAACAGCAAAGTGAAGCATCAGCTTGCAGGCAGTGCTTACAATGACAGAAGGCGTGAGAGTGAGACAGCCCTTGCAGATCTTCAGAAGGTTGTTGATATCAAGACTCTTGGAGACCTTGATGAAGAAGGATTTGAGAAGCATAAGGATGCAATCAAAGATCCAATCTGCCTCAAACGTGCAAAGCATGCTGTATATGAAAATCAGAGAACTATTCATGCTGTTGATGCGCTTAAGAAAGGTGATCTTACAGAGTTTGGAAAGCTCATGAATGCTTCACACGTATCGTTGAGAGATGATTATGAAGTATCGTGTCCTGAGCTTGATGTACTTGCTGAGGAAGCATGGAAGATTGACGGAGTGGTCGGCTCACGTATGACTGGTGGCGGCTTTGGCGGATGCACAGTAAGCATCGTTAAAAATGAAGTTGTCGATAAGTTCCAGGAGACGATCAAGAAAGTTTATAAAGAGCGTACAGGACTTGACTGTGAGTTTTATATCGCAGATGCAAGTGATGGCGCAAGAAGATTGGACGCGTAAGGCAGGTGTGATCATTAAATGTCAAAGATAGAACAGGCTGTTAAAAATTTAGTAGGATATGGCTTGAACACAGGCCTTATCACATCAGATGATGAGATATATACAACAAATCTTATACTTGAGAGGCTGGCGCTAGACAGCTATGAAGAGCCGGAAGAGCTTACTACAAGTGACCTTGAAAGTATATTGAAGGATATTTTGGATTATGCTTATAGTAAGGGACTGATTGAGGATAATGGTCCTGTAAGCAGAGATCTTTTTGATACAAAGATCATGAATTGTCTTGTTGCGAGACCTTCTGAGGTGAGGGCGAAGTTTAGAGAGCTTTATAGCGAAAGCCCAAAGAAAGCAACTGACTGGTTTTATAAATTCAGTGAAGATACAGACTATATCCGCAGATACAGAATTAAAAAGGATATGAAATGGAACACTGATACTGATTATGGCCCACTTGATATTACGATTAATCTGAGTAAGCCGGAAAAAGATCCTAAGGCAATAGCAGCAGCTAAAAATGCTCCGCAGACAGCTTATCCTAAATGTCAGCTTTGCTGCGAAAATGAGGGATATGCAGGCAGACTTAATCATCCTGCAAGAGAAAACCATAGGATAATTCCTATAACTATTGCAAATCAGGCATTTTATTTTCAGTATTCACCGTATGTTTATTACAATGAGCACTGCATAGTGTTCAACAAAGAGCATACGCCAATGAAGATCGACAGAGCGGTATTTGAGAAGCTGTTTGATTTTATCAGACTGTTTCCTCACTATACAATTGGTTCAAATGCAGACCTGCCTATAGTTGGAGGTTCCATCCTTTCACATGACCATTTCCAGGGCGGTAATTATGAATTCCCAATGGCAAGGTCTGCATATACGAGGAAGTTTGAAGTTGAAGGCTTTGAAGATGTTGAATGCGGAGTCATCAAGTGGCCTCTGAGCGTCATAAGATTAAGAAGCACTGATGCAACAAGGCTTATAGAGCTTTCTACAAGGATACTCGGCAAGTGGAGAGCATATACTGATGAAAGCGCGTTTATATATGCTGAAACAGACGGCGAGCCACACAATACTATCACTCCTATAGCTCGTATGAGAGGTGATAAGTATGAGATAGATCTGACACTTAGAAACAATATCACTACACCGGAGTGCCCGCTTGGTCTTTATCATCCGCATAATGAGCTTCACCACATCAAGAAGGAAAATATCGGCCTTATAGAGGTAATGGGACTTGCAGTACTTCCTTCAAGGCTTAAAGGTGAGATGGGTAAGCTTAAAGATGCGATACTTGGCGGCAAAGATATCAGATCTATTGAGGATATTGCCAAGCATGCTGACTGGGTTGATGAATTTTTGCCGAAGTATCAGGAAGTGACAGAAGGAAATATTGATGATATCCTTCAGAAAGAAATCGGAATGGTATTTTGCCGAGTGCTTGAGGATGCCGGGGTTTATAAGCAGACACCGGGAAGTCAGGAAGCACTAAAGAGATTTACAGATACTATATAATTATAAATGAGATACCTTGAATATTCGCTAGTGATATTCAAGGTATTTTTTTTTGACTTTTTATGATATCATATATAAGTTAAGCTTCTAGGATTAACCTATAGAAGGCAGAAAGGGATTATGTGTACAATGGGTAACAATTGTGATAGTAAATATGGAAAAAGTCTTGATGATATTTTGAGTATTAAAAGCTCATTTATTTCATCAAATGATGAGCTTGTAAAAGAAAGGGAGATGCAGGCAGATATACTTAAGTCTCAGAAAAAGCGTGAAACATGTAAGATCTGTGGCAGCGTTTTGCCATCAGAGCATCTTTTCTTTACAAGAGATATACCATATTTTGAGTGCAGCAAATGTGGTCATATAAACAGTGGCTATGACGATACTGAGGATTTTGCTGCAAAGCTTTACATAGAGCAACCTTATGGAAGTACATATCATGAGGCAAGTCGTGAAACATATGAGACACGACTCAAAAATATCTATACTCCAAAAGCAGAGTTCATGGTGGAAACGCTTAAGAAAGAAGGGCTTGAGTGTGAGGATATTCACCTTCTTGATGATGGTGCGGGATCAGGATATTTTGTGGAGGCAGCTTCCAGACTTGGATGTGATGCGAAGGGAATAGAAGTTTCATCAACTCAGGTTAGATTTGGCAACGAGATGTCTGGTAAAGAAAATCTTACAGCTGTAAGCGGTGCAGAGGCAACCCAGTTTGTTAAAGACACAAAGTGCAATGTTATATCATTTATTGGAGTGCTTGAGCATATTACTAATCTTAAAGATGTGATAGATGCTGTAAGAGAAAATGAGAATATCAAATATGTATATTGTTCAGTACCTATGTTTTCGTTCAGCGTGATATTTGAGGATGTCTTCAGAGGCTGCTTTAATCGTCAGCTGGGCGGAGGTCATACGCATCTTTATACGGACAGTTCGCTTGCATATATGGCTGATATGATGGGCTTTGAAAAGTGTGCAAGCTGGAAGTTTGGCTCAGATATGATGGATCTTTACAGAATGCTTTCAGTAGAGCTTGAGAAGAATGGAAATAAAGGATTAAACGGAGTTCTTCATGATAAATTCCTTCCATTGCTCAACGATATGCAGCTGCTTGTAGACAAGAGTGAATTTGCATCAGAGATCCACATGGTGCTCAAGAGGAAAGACTCATGAGTGTAAGAAAAGACAAAGACTATGGGCTTAGCGTAGCCAGGCTTGTAGCAACATTGTTTATTATTACATGTCATATCATGCAGGTTGAGAAGATGACGCTCGCACTTTGGTTCAACGTAGGAGTGCAGATGTTTCTTTATATGTCGGGATATCTCTATGGCAGATATCGCGAGATCGATGCGGCAAGTTTCATGTATGCAAGATTAAAGAGGCTGTTGATTGGTTTTTATGTATTCTCAATACCGTTTAGCGCAATACTTTTGATCACGAAGGTTTATCCTATAGGATGGGTAGATATTGTACACTTCCTTACGTTTTCAAATTTCAACTTTGCAGATGGTATAGGACATCTTTGGTTTGTGCCGTGTATAATCGTTTGCTACATGATGCTTACTTTGCTTATAAGCATACTAAATAAAATGGATGCTATTAGATCAGATGCAGGTTATATTGCTGCATCTATTGCGCTAATGCTTGGAGTAGAGTTCATTTTTCAGCTTCTTATCCGTAATGAGATGATGAAGTCCCCTTGGATAAATTGCTTTGTTCTTGGAGTTGTGCTTCGAAGGATCGCAGACGGTGACAGGAAAATAAAAGACTACATAGGCTATGTGATATTGTTTGGCTGCATAGTAATGAATGCAGCGCAGATCGTTATGACTTACGTCCTTGGCCTGGAATTTGAAAGCTATAAGTTATTTTTGTTTGACAGAATATGTGATTATGCTCATATGCTGCTCGGAATTGTTCTTGTAGAGCTTATCAGACGTATTTTTGCGGAGATAAAAAATAATGATGTAAAGTCTTTTCTAGATACCACAGACAGGGTTTCATACAGTGTTTATCTTGTGCATTTTGTTTTTATAAAAGGAGCATTTTCACTTTTGAAAGTGATCAGTCCAAAAGCACTTGCGGTCGTAGCAATATATATATCAGCAATACTTATCGGAATAGTGATAGATGCAATAACGAATCAGATTCAAAAGAAGTTTTAATAGACAAAATAACAATTTGTGTCTATAATTGATAAAGATTATTTAAGAATAGTCAAATTCTATATTTTTAGTAGATATTTTGGAGGACTTAAAGTGAGAGTAGAATTACTTGATAGCATAAGGACAACAAGACCGCAGGTACATTGCATTACAAATCCGGTGACAATAAATTACGTCGCAAATATGACAATGGGACTTGGCGCAGCTTTTGTAGGAAGTGATGCACCTGAAGAGGCAGCTGATATAGCTTCAAAGTCAAAGGCGCTCATGCTTAATATCGGTATGCCAAATGATTCTATGGCAAATTCTATGATAGTAGCAGGAAGAAAGGCTAATGAGCTTGGTATGCCTGTAGTATTTGATCCGGATGGTGCGGGTTCATCATATTTTAGACGTGAGATAGTAAACGAGATACTTAATAATATTTCTGTAACATGTATCAGAGGAACAGCTGAGGATCTTGCTGCGCTTATGGACTGGCAGCTTGAGCCTAATACTGTTCTTTCATTTGATGATCTGCAGGTTATAGCTGATAAGTATCAGACTACAGTAGTAATGACCGGCAGAGAAGATCTGATCGTGCATAGAGCAAGTCAGGCACGTATCATGAATGATATTCCGTTTATGCGCAGGATGGCAGGCAATGGCGCAGCTCTTTGTGCAGTAATTGCAGCATTTTTGGCTGTTGGTGATATTACAGATCCGTTTGATGCGGTTGTTACAGCCGTAGCGGCATTTGATGTAGCAGGTCAGAGATCAGAGCAAAAATATGCAAGTGTTGGCTCAGCATCCTTCGCTTATGGTATAATAGATGAAATAAGTGAGATCACAGCAGATGTACTGAGTAAAGAGGCTAAGCTTCAGATCAGGTAAGGTTGAAAGGGGAGATTTAAGAGTTGGATGATGTGACCGGTTGGATCGCGTTAGCTGTGTTAATATTACTGTCATCGTTTTTTTCTGCAACGGAGACAGCATTGACTACTGTAAATAAGATAAAAATCCGTTCTTTGGCTGAGAATGGAAATAAACGTGCCCAGACGCTTATGAAGGTGCATGAGCAATGGCCCAAAATGCTTTCGACTATCCTTGTTGGAAACAATATCGTCAATATTGCAGCTTCGTCACTTGCTACAATATTGGCGATGAAGATAAATCTGGCTGTCGGAATTATGACGGGAATAATGACCATCACAGTTCTGATCTTTGGTGAAATAACACCCAAAAATATAGCTACAGCTTTTTCTGAACCCATTTCACTTGGAGTTGCAGGTTTTATATGGGCTATGATGTTTGTTTTCACACCTATTGTCTGGGTTATCAATAATGTTTCGGCATTGCTTGTTAAGATTTTAAGGATAGATCTTTCTAAAGCAGATAATTCCATGTCTGAAGAAGAGCTCAGAACCATTGTTGATGTGAGCCATGAGGACGGCGTTATAGAGTCAGATGAGCGTACTATGATAAATAACGTGTTTGACTTTGGTGACAGCCGTGTACGAGATATCATGACGCCAAGAATTGATGTTACTGAGATAGAAATCAATTCTACGTTTGAGGAGATTGCTGAGATATTTGCACGTGACCGTTTTACAAGACTTCCGGTATATGCCGAGGATACAGACAATATTGTCGGGGTACTCAATATGAAGGATGTATTTTTGGCACAGAAGGATGGCTTTAAGGTTCGAGAGCACATGAGAGAGGGCTTTTACACATATGAGCTTCGCAAGACATCAGACCTGCTTATGGACATGAGGAAGAGCTCTGTGACAATGGCTATCGTGCTTAACGAATATGGGGCAGCGGTCGGTATCGTAACCATCGAAGACTTGATAGAAGAAATTGTTGGTGAGATACGTGATGAATATGATGAGGATGAGATGGATCTTATCCACAATATAAGTAAGACAGAGTATGATGTTGACGGAAGTGTCAAGCTTGATGATTTTAACGACGCACTTGGTACGAAGCTTGATTCCGAGGACTATGATACTGTGGGCGGATATATGATCGAGCTTTTGGATCATGTACCGGAAGTTGGTGACAGCGCGGAGACGGAGCAAGGTATTAAGTTTGAAGTTCTTTCAGCATCAAAGAAACGTGTCGGAAGGATATATGTGAAGTTTCCGGAAAATTTTTTTGAGGAAGAAAAAACTGAAAAATAATTATATTTCTTATGGTCAAAGGGGGCTTTTTATAAGCCCTCTGTTTTTTTACCTTCGAAAATGCAATTATTTCTAAATAAAATTGTAAACATTTCGTTATTGAATTTGGAAATGATAGGTGATATAGTATACATGTTTTTATGTATTAAAATCAATACAAAAACGGTATTTTGTATACAAAAATCTAAATGCTTACAGAAATAAGGGGTGATTAAAATTTCTAAGAAGATTAAAATAGCATTCATTGCTTCATCTGGGGGACATCTGGAAGAAATTGAAAGACTTAAGCGTGTGGAAAAAAAGTATGACTCTTTTTTAGTTACAGAAGCAGGAGAGTTTTCAAAGACTAATTTCTGTAAGAAGAAATACTATTTATCGCAGATGAATAGAAGGCAACTTGCGTTTTTACCGAAGTTTTTTGCTCTTTTTATCAGATCATTTGCAATTCTATTGAGGGAAAAGCCTGATTTTATTGTTACGACAGGTGCGCTTATAGTTTATCCATTCTGTATATGGGCAAAGCTGATGGGTATTAAAATTGTATATGTGGAGTCTTTTGCTCGAGTTAAAAGACCATCCCTTACGGGAAGATTGCTTTACAATTTTTCAGATTTGTTTATAGTGCAGTGGGAAGATATGCTTAAGCTGTATCCTAAGTCAGTGTTAGGAGGTGGCATCTTTTGATTTTTGTTACTTTGGGTACTCAAAAATTTCAGATGAACAGGCTTATTAGGGCGGTAGATAAGCTTGCTTCTGAAACAGAGGAAGATTTTTTTATTCAGTCAGGTCATTCGACCTATAAACCAGAACACTGTGTGTGCCAGTCGTTTCTGTCAAAAGAAGAGTATAGGGATAAGATAGAGAGTTGCAGAATGCTTATTACACATGCTGGGGTGGGTACTATCATAGAGGGTATCACCGCAGGTAAGCCTGTAATAGTTGTGCCTCGTCTGGCTGCTATGAAAGAGCATGTAGACGATCACCAGAAACAGATAGCAGAGGCATTTGGAAATAAAAAGTGTGTTCTGAACTGCGAGGATTTAGATAACCTGGGAAATTATCTAAAGAAGGCAGCAAGTTTTAAATTTGAACCATATGAGGTTAAGGGTGGAAATATTGAAGAGATCATATTAGATTTCATAGATATTTTTGATTAAATAATTACGTCATACGTGGAGGCAGTATGAACAGAAAAAATTTTGGGGCGAATACTAATGTTTTTCAGATTTTAATAGACATAGTATTTCTATTTATCGCATATGCAATAAGCATTGCTCTTTTCAAAGGACCTATATCAGGTTATTTTTTTGAAAGGACAATTGCTGCTTTAGTCATTTTTGCTATTACCTTCGTCGTTGCGAGCAAGGAAGCAAGATTATATGACTATACATTTTTCTTTTATTTTGACAGACATCTAAAACTTTTAACAAGATCTTTTGGAATTGCGCTTATGGCTTCAGCGGTCAGCATTCTGTTTTTAATTAATCCAAATGATAGATTGAGGGATTTTTTCATTCTTTTTCTTGTGGTCTCATACATTGTTATGATTATCAATGTTATTGTAAGCAGACTTTTACAGGTGGTAGTTTCCGGATATAATTCGCCAAGGGTCGCTTTCGTAGGTGTATTTGAAGATTTTGAAAAATTCCATTATTTTTTGAATAAGACTAGTATGAGGATGGAAGAAGTAGGTTA
This sequence comes from Lachnospiraceae bacterium MA2020, assembly GCA_000746015.1. Lineage (GTDB taxonomy): Bacteria > Bacillota > Clostridia > Lachnospirales > Lachnospiraceae > NK4A144. Next base: position 202,895 of record JQKK01000004.1, read on the forward strand.
TATCAACTTTCCGGGAAGAACCTCAAAAGGTATATCAAATGTTTTGGGAAATGTCGATGATATTGAAAATATTATCAGAGAGCATGAGATAGACCAGATCTACTTCTTTAAGTATAAAAACGAAACGGAGAATTCAATTCAAAAATATATTGATATATGTCTTGAAATGGGTATTACCGTAAGAGTTATACTTGAGTCTCATAGTAGTAAAAAGATAAGCACATTTGTTAGCTCTATAGGAATTTATCCTATGATAACATACCATACCATAGCACTTAATGGATATGAGCAGCTTATCAAGAGGATCATTGACATAGTGGCAAGCTTTATTGGAATTATCATTACGTCTCCAATAATGCTTATCACAGCTTTAGCTATCAAGATCGATTCACCCGGCCCGGTTTTCTTTGTGCAGAAGAGGGTTGGAATGAATGGTCGTGTATTTAACATGTACAAATTCCGCAGTATGTGTGTTGAAGCTGAGTCACAGAAAGAATACTTGATGGCTGTAAACGGTATGGAAGATACAGTCATGTTTAAGATGAAAGACGATCCAAGAGTTACAAGGGTTGGAAAGTTCATCAGAAAGGTAAGTATTGACGAGCTCCCACAGCTTTTCAATGTTCTTATCGGAAGCATGAGTCTTGTTGGTACAAGACCACCGACGATCGATGAGGTCGAAAAATATGAGCGAAACCAGTGGAGACGTATCAGCATCAAGCCTGGTATCACAGGTCTTTGGCAGGTAAGCGGAAGAAGTGATATCACTGATTTTGAAGATGTAGTAGAGCTTGATGTTAAATATATTGATAACTGGTCTTTAATGTATGATATTCAAATACTTTTGCGAACTGTACTGGTCATATTCAGTAAAAACAGTGGCGCATATTGATATATGAGTTTTTGTTTGGGGTTTGGAGGATTGTAAAAATGGATTTGAATTCAGTTATTAAATTAAAAAGGGATATTAGTGTTACAGACCTTTCAGGTGAAAAGGTCATGATAGATTTTGAGACCGGTAAGTATTATATGCTTAAAGGTGTAGGTAACGATATCTGGGATATGATTCAGACCGAGATATCTGTAGGAGATATTGTTGAGAAGCTTCTTGAAGAATATGATGTTACAAGAGAAGTATGTACTGCATCTGTAATCGATTTTCTTTCAAAGCTTAAAGAAAGGGAGTTTATAGCCTAAAGAGAGGTTTGAAAAAGAGAGAAGTATATACGGGATTATACTGATAAATAATGGAAGGATCACATGAGAATAGCATTTTTGAATTTGTGTCATACTGATCCTAAGGTAGTTGCCAGATGTGCAAAGAGGCTCTGTGCAGATGCTGACTTCGACATGTATATACATGTTGATGCCAAGCAGGATATAGAGCCTTTTATTGCGGCAACAAATGGGATTGAAAGGGTCTATTATACGACAAATAGGCATAAAGTTTACTGGGGCGGATATAATGCAATACATGCATGTTATGAGTTGATTAAGGAAGCTTTGAAAAGTGACAGGCATTATGACTATTTTGTAATGATGCAAAATCTTGATTATCCTATAAAGACAAATTCTGAAATTAAAGCCTTTTTTGAGAATAATAATGGTAAAGAATTTGTTCGTGGCTGTCCTATAGCAGGGACAAAGGATTGGGAGTTTTCGAGAAAATATAAACTCTTTTACATGAAAGATAATAATTATGGTAAGGCATCTAATAAAAATCCGATAAAGCTGATGATTACTGCTTTAACAGGTTTGTTAAGCATTTCAACTATTGGATTTGAAGGTACTATCAAAGAGTATGATGGAGACTATAATATTTATTATGGGTGTGCTCAGTGGGCTGTGACACGTGAGTGTGCAGAGTTTTTAGTTGAGTTTGAGAAAACACATCCAAAGTTTAATAAAAGAATGAAGATTATGCAGTTTCCTGATGAAGAGTATTTTCATACAGCCATTCATAATTCAAAGTTTAAAACACGCTGTATAAGATATGATGAGCCGGAGGCTCGCTGGCTTGTGAACTGGAGGAATCTTACTTATTTTGAGTTTCCGAAAGAAGTAACGGTCATGACAGAAAAAGACTATGACAATCTGATCGAGCAGCCGGATTTGTTTTGTCGAAAGGTAAGGACAGGAGAGTCTGATAAGCTGCTGGAGATGTTGGATAAAGGTGCAAATTAAATATAGATATTGAGGAAAGAATAGAATGCCGTTGAATGTTATTAATGCTTATAAAAGATTAAGACATTGTTTGAGTTTATATAAAAAATATTATTCGCTACATAAAAATCATATTTTTATAATTGGGGAGCCTAGACATGGAAATATTGGAGATAGTGCAATTGTAGATGCGCAAAAAAAGTTTATTTACAATGCATTTGGCGGCTTTTGTAAGATTTCTGATGTATTTATGGATGATTATAAATATGATTATGATATGTGGGATAAACTTATTCAAGATAAGGATATAATATGTTTGCCGGGCGGTGGTAATCTTGGAGACATTTGGTATGAGGAAGAGATTTTTAGGGAGGAAATAATTAGTCGTTTTCCGAATAATCGTATCATAGTATTCCCACAATCCATGATGTTTCACTCTGAGGATAAATTAAAGAAAGCGCGTAGTGTTTATAATAATCACAAGCATTTGACTATTGTAGCAAGAGATAAGATTACCTATGAGAATATGAAATCTGCCTTTAATGAGTGCAATGTTTTGTTTACTCCGGATATTGTTCTTTCTAGAGACAATTTATTTGAGATTTATGCAGGAAATCATAGAAGTAATATTGGACTTTGCTTACGGGATGATCTTGAGCGTAATCTCAGTGCTGATTCTACTAGTGAAATTTTGGATTATCTTAATATAAAAGGTTATGTTTACGATAAGTTTGATATGGTAGAGCCTGTTTCTATTACTATAGAAAATAGAGATGAATTAATTGAAAACAAGTTTAAGCAAATTTCAAGTTATCGTCTTATCATTACGGATAGACTTCATGCCATGGTATTTAGTGCTTTAACAGGTACTCCCTGTATTGTGTTTGCTAATAATCATCATAAAGTTAGCGGATGCTATGAATGGATTAGTTCTCTAAAGCATATACGTTTGGTGAAGTCAACAGATGAGGCATTGTCTCTTATTGATAGGCTTTATGATGGCCATGAATCTGTAAAGCCGGTTAATCTTAAGGATAAGTATAAGCCGCTTGTTGAAGCTTTAGTGAAATCATGAAGATGAATTCTTATCTATTTTTTGAGAGGAAGTATGAAGAATAAGATTATAATTGAACTACCAGAGGTTAGTGGGAATAGAATTACTTGTAGTTATAAGGTCGAAGGTGAGTGGAGTAAGGTATTTAAGCGTGGGAAGGAGTTTTTTGCCGAATATAGCATAGATGTATCTCGTGTTCCGCAAAGCATTGCGGTCATACCATTTATTGCTAATTTGCTTCCGATGGCATGGGTTTTTGATGCAGAAATAATAGTTTCGGCAATAGATAAAGATTTTTATGAAAGCATAGCTGATTTCAAAAAAGGATATCAGAATATGTATCCAATGGTTGAGTTTGGTGGCAAGCTTAATGTATCAGAAATTGTTGCTAATAATATAGTTGATCAGAATGGGTCAGTTGCATTCTTCTCAGGTGGAGTGGATGCTTTTAATACGATGACATGTCATTTGGATGAAAAGCCAACACTTATAACTGTATGGGGAGCAGATGTTAAAATTGATGATTTAGATGGTTGGAATAAAGTTGAAAAGCATATTTCTGATACGTGCTGTGAGTTTGATATAGATTATGTGACTGTCAAATCTTCATTCAGAGAGTTTTTGGATGAATGGAAGATGACAGAGCAGGTTTTGAATAGCGGAGATGGTTGGTGGCATGGTTTCCAACATGGATTGGGTATAATTTCGCATGCAGCTCCAATTATGTATATGCTAAAAAAGAAAACTATATATTTCGCATCAAGCTTTACTGCTGCAGATAAGGGAAAAGTAACGTGTGCTTCAGATCCAACGATAGACAATTATATTCATTTTTGTGGCTCTAATGTAATACATGATGGATATGAATTTACTCGTCAGGATAAGGTTCATAATCTTACTCAGTTTGTAAATAAAACAGGAAAGAATATTTCTTTACGTGTATGTTGAGAATCAACAGGCGGTTCAAATTGTTGTAATTGTGAAAAATGTTGGAGAACTATTTTGGCTATATATTCAGAGGGATATGATCCTAAGAAATTTGGTTTTAATTATAAAGATTTCAATGATGTATTAAAGCGAATATATAGAAGTCGTGAGCTTCTGAGATATCATAGAGAATCGAGATATGTTCCAATACAAGAGTCGCTTAGAAATAATTATACATTAGATAGCGTAGAAAAGAATCTTAAATGGTTTTACAAAATTGAACCAAACAGAATTGGTGATATTTCTTTTTATGAAAGAATAATGCGAAAAATCAAACGAACGCTTGAACATAGGAGCAGATAAAATAGGTAGGTTATGATTGATTCAATAAAAGAAAAAACACATAATTATAAGATTTCGGTCATTGTTCCAATTTACAAAGTCGAAGATTATCTTGAAAGATGCGTAGACTCAATAATTAACCAATCTTATAAGAATCTTGAAATTATTTTGGTTGATGATGGTTCGCCAGATAATTGCTCAGAGATTTGTGACAGATATGCCAAGTTGGATTCTAGAATTAAGGTAATACATCAGAAAAATGGTGGTCTTTCGTGTGCAAGAAATTCAGGCTTAAGAATTGCGACAGGTGATTTTATTTCACTTGTGGATTCGGATGATTACATTAATAGTAATATGTACGCTGATTTGATCGAGCAGATTATAGTTCACAAAGCAGATATTGCAATGTGTGATTGTGAGTACGTATATGAGAAAGATACCTTAGTCAAGGTCAACGAAAAGCCCGATTCATTAGAAGTCAGTGTTCTAGATGGTAAAAAGGCCCAGTATATGGCTTTTCGAGATGATATTAGCAGAATAGTTTTTAATGTTGCATGGAATAAGTTATATAGAAAAGAGCTATTTCAGAATATATCATATCCGGAAGGACGTATTCATGAAGATGAGGCAAGAACACACCAACTTATGTATAATGCTTCAAAAATTGTATATCTCAAATATCCTTATTATTATTACTTTCAAAGAAAAGATAGTATAGTAGGGATGAGAATTTCTAAGAAAAACTTACAGTTACTTGAAGCGTATGCGGATAAATTAAAGTTTTATAGGGAAAAGAAAGAAAACAAGCTTTGGAAAATGGAGGTTTCTCATTCTATGCACATGGTTTGTTATCAGCAGAAGTTGTTTGATGATGAGAAAATGAGTATAGATATCATACGAGAAGCTCAGGGAAAGATATTATTGAAAGAAATAAAAAGATACGAGAGTATATCTGATCTTTCGATTGCATTAAAGTTTGAAATTATTTTATTTGTGCTTTTTCCAAAAATGTATTATAAGGTTTGGAAAATGAGAAAAGGTTGATATTTAATGAATGATTTGGTAAGCGTAATTGTTCCAATATACAATGCAGAAAAATACTTGTGTAAATGTATTGAAAGTTTGCTATCACAAACTTATACAAATCTTGAAATCATATTAATAAATGATGGTTCAACTGATGGTACTGACAAAATTTGTTGCAGTTATGCAAATAATGATAGCCGAATAATATATATCAACAAAGAGAATTCCGGACAATCTGATACGCGTAATTATGGAATAGATTTATCAAAGGGCAAGTACCTTTTTTTTATGGACAGCGATGATTATATTGATTCTGGTTACATAGAGTATTCTTTGAATCAGATGAATACTAATATTGCTGACTTGTCAATTTGTAATTATTATCATGTGTATTCTGGAAGTGAAGTGCGTGAGGAGCGTGAATTTTCTGCTGGAATATATGATCTATCATCATCTGAAGATAAATATAACTTTATTGTAAATGTTTTTTTACCATATAAATGTGGATTTGAAGTATGGAATAGATTATATAATGCAGAAATAATTAGAAAAAATAATATTAGATTTCCAATCTTTAAGCCTGTTGTTGCAGAAGATGCTTGCTTTAACCTTTATTATATTATGTACTCTAATAAAATAGCAGTTTCAAATGAGCGATTTTATTATTATGTTCATAATGAAGGATCAACAATGGATCAGAATAAGGGCATACAGTTGGATAGGTATAATGAAGTAAGCAAAAAAGTATACGACCATGTTGAAAAATCAATGGGCTTGGACTACATAAAAGATTATTACGTTTATATTCATGTTTTACTTATTTATCATGAAATTATGAATTGTGGATTAGGTGAATCGAAAGAGTATATATGTAGAATAAATAACAGAGAATACTTTAGAAAGATAATGAGATTTGGCGTCAAGAGTTTTTTTGTTTCGTTGAAAAGCATGGGAATGATGAGAGGAATTAAGTATACTCTTTTAGGAATTATTTATAAGATGTGGATATCGTAAGTGAGGATATGTTGATGAAAAAGAATCACCTTGTTAGTGTAATTGTACCAATATATATGGTTCAGGATTATCTTGAAAAATGTGTGCAAAGTATCAGAAATCAAACTTATAGTAATTTAGAGATAATACTTGTTGATGATGGCTCAAAAGATGCTTGCGGAAAAATTTGTGATCGGATATCAGAAGAAGATTCTAGAGTTGTAGTTATTCATAAACAAAATGGTGGATTATCTGATGCGAGAAATGCGGGAATAGAAATTGCTAAGGGTGATTATTTTGTATTTATTGATTCAGATGATTATATACATCCGCAAATGATAGAGTTGCTTATGAAGCCTATAGAGGAAAATCGGGCTGATGTGAGCGTTTGTAATTTTATAGATGTTGATGATAAAGATGCTATAGAGTTTTCAGAAATTACGAATCCTGCAATAAAGATTTTAAGTAGTCATGAGGATAAAACGGAGTACTATCTTTGTGAACGCTTTGTTCGTTTTACAGTTGCGTGGAATAAAGCTTATCCAAGAAAATTCTTTGACGATATTAGATATCCGAAAGGAAAGATTCACGAGGACGAGTTTACTACATATAAGCTTCTCGATAAAGCTGAGAAAGTTGCATATATTGATGAACCATTGTATTACTATGTGCAGCGCGGAAGTAGTATCATGGGCGAGGGATTTAATGAAAAATCTTTATACAGGTTGGAAGCAATGGATGAGAGAATCCGTATTTATGCTGCTCGTGGTGATTATGATTGGGCTGAGAAAGTTCATTTTTTGTATAGACTTATGTATGTGCAGTACGCAGGTCAGATAATAAAGGATAAAGAATATGATTATAGTATTTTAAGACCATATTTTAGAATATATAGGGAACTGACATTTAAAAATGTTTTCAATTTTCCTATTTCATTTAAGAAAAAATTGGGATACATAAGTATGGCACTCTTTCAAAAATTATATATTAGTACTCATATTTAACATATAGAATAACTTGAAGATAGGATAGACAATGGGAAGTAAAAAGAAAATAGCAATAAATATGGTAGCACAGTTTGTGTCATTTGTTGTCAATTTGGCGGTGAATTTCGTGCTTGCTCCATTTATTACTAAGAGTGTGGGTAAAGAAGTATACGGATTTGTAAATCTTGCCTTTCAAATGACAGGTTATATTACTATCGTAACTAGCGCATTGAATGCGATGCTAGGCAGATTTATTACTATCAATATTGGAAAAAAGGATTATGAAACTGCAAGATCGTATTTTTCATCTGCTATGGTAGCTAATATGTTTATGTCAGCAGTATGCTTCTTTCCTGTAACTCTTGCGATATTATATCTGAATAATTGGCTAAATGTACCAGCGGGAAATCTTATAGATATCCAATTGTTGTGGGCTTTTGTGTTTGTTGACTTTTTTATCGGATTAATTACGAATGGTTATGCGGTTTCGACTTACGCAGCAAATAGATTGGATTTGCCAGCTAAAAGAGGTATGGTATCTGTTATAGCAAGAGCACTTATTCTTTTTGGTTTGTTTGCATGTTGTCCTTCAAAAGTTTGGTATGTAGGTTTTACTAAGGCGTTGACAGGGTTATATGTTGTTATAACCAATATTAATTTTACTAAGAAGTTAACACCTGAACTATATTTTCAGAAGAAACTTGTTCGTATATCTGCAATTGTATCCCTTGTTAAGACTGGCATTTGGAATTCTGTTCAGCAGCTGTCAGCTATTTTGATAAATGGGTGTGATACACTTATTACAAACCTTTATATTGATGCGGCTTCAATGACTCTTATGAGTTTTGCAAAGACAATTCCTAATTATTTGTTGAGTATAATTGGTATTGTATGTAACTCTTTCGGTCCGCAAATGACATTAATATATGCAGAAGGAGATATGAACAAATTTGTCAAATATGTTAAGAGTGCTATTAAGGTATGTGGATTTATATGTTCTATACCTATTATAGGTTTTATAGTATTTGGAACGGATTTCTTTTCGCTGTGGTTATCAGCTTTTAATGGTGGAGAGATACGTACTATACAAATCCTTTCTGTAATGATATTGGCGCAGACAGTATTTGATGTTTATATTTATCCTCTTTATACGGTCAATCAAATTACGGCTAGATTGAAGATACCTGTTTTTGTATCGTTAGGTATAGGTGTTTTGAATATCGTAGGTTCAATATGGTTTTGCACACATTCTGATTTGGGCATTTATGCTATTCAGATAGTAAGCTCAATTCTGTTGACAGCGAGAGTGTTCTTTTTTGCGCCAATGTACGCAGCTTATATATTGGGGCAGAAGTGGTGGGTTTTTTATGCTCCGCTATTAAGAGGAACTGCATCTTCAGTAGTTGTATTAATTGTATTTTATGGTATTTCTTATATTGTAGATATTAATTCATGGGTTATGTTAGCTGTGGTTGCTGTAATATGTGGCATAATAGGATATTTAATTAATTATATCATTGTGCTTGATTCAGAAGAAAGAACCATGGTTAAGCAGATGTTGATGAAAAAAATAAAAAAAGCTTGAAAGATAAGGAGATAGATTTGAAGGTTGGAATTATGTCAATGCAAAGGATAATCAATTATGGTTCTTTTTTGCAATCTTATAGTTTGAAGAAAAATTTAGAAAAAATGGGTGCAGATGTTTGCATGGTTGATTATCGTGTTGGCAAGCCTTTAGTCTTTAATAATGATCAAAAAATACCTAAAAAAGCGAGTTTATTTGCAAAATTGAAAAACAAGATTGAAAATAGGCTTTTTTTTCCGAGAAAAATCAGTAAGAAAACAATGGATAGGTATTTTCAAGCGGAGTATGGTATAAAAAAAGATTTTGAAAACAATATCATGCCGATGCTGGGAATAACTGACAAAATGAACTATTCACCGGAACTTGATTTATTGGTAATTGGCAGCGATGAAGTATTTAATTGTCTTCAGCCTAATCCTGCAGTAGGATACTCGAAAGAATTATTTGGGGATGGTAATAATTCAAAAAAATTGATTTCTTATGCGGCATCATTTGGAAATACTATGAAAGAAGGTCTGATTAAGCATGGTATATATGATGAAGTGAAAGAAATGCTCAATAAATTTGATGGTGTGTCTGTACGTGATAAGAATTCGTTGAGACTTGTAGAAGATATGGATTGCAATGATATTAATAAAAATGTTGATCCGGTTTTCTTATATGATTATGAGGAAGAGAGTAATATTGAGGTACCGATATCAGATTATATTGTTGTTTATGCATATAGCTGTAGGATAACCAGGGAGGAATCTGCTGCTATAATCAGATTTGCCAAAAAGCATAATAAAAAAATAATATGCATAGAGGGATTTCAATGTTATCTTAAAAACTATGTTGAACTTAATCCTTTTGAGGTTTTGGCTTATTTCAAGAAGGCTGATTATATAATTACTGATACTTTCCATGGTTCGGTCTTCTCAATTAAATATAATAGACAGTTCGTTTCACTTGTACGAGGAGGAACTGAAGGAGCCTATGGAAATAGCGCAAAATTGGTTGATCTACTCGAAACATTTGGACTTAAAGATAGAGAATTGACTAATTTGGATGATATGGAAAAGAAGCTGACCGGTTCTATTGATTATGATAGAGTTAATACAAGAATTATGGAGGAACGTCAGAAATCAATAGATTATTTGAAAAAGTATATGGGTTAATATATGAAATTATGTGAGAAAGAAAAATGTACAGGGTGTAGAGCGTGTGAAAATTCGTGTCCAAAAGATGCGATAAAGATGGTTTTTACAGATGAACTGAAAACAGTTCCGCATATTGATTCGAGCAAATGTGCAGAATGTGGATTATGCAAAAAATCATGTCCTGTACTGAATGAATCAAAATTTGTTGAACCAATTTCATGCTTGGCTGCCTGGACGTTAGATAGTCATGATAAAGAGACTTGTGCATCAGGTGGTATTGCAACAGCTCTGTATCGCAGCGTTTTGAAACATGGAGGGGTAGTCTATGGCTGCGACTATGATAATGAACTTAAGCCTATAATAAGACGTTCGGAAAATGTTAACGACCTGGAAAAATTTAAGACTTCAAAATATGTGCAAAGTTCTACAGAAAGAACATATATTGAAGTGAAAAAGGATTTAACTAGTGGATGTACAGTTTTATATGTCGGTACACCTTGTCAAATTGATGGGTTGAATCATTTTTTGAATAAGAAATATGAAAACTTATTTACTGTAGATATTATATGTCATGGAGTGTCGCCTTATAGATATCTACAAGATTATATATTATCTCTTGGATTAAAGAAGAATGTTACATATGCTACATTTAGAGGAAAAAATGATTATTGTTTAAGCCTGTATGAGAAAAACGATCTTTTTTGGGTTCGGGCTTCTGAAGATGACTATTATCTGAATTCTTTTTTGAAAGGAATAACTTTTAGAGATAATTGTTATAATTGTAGGTATGCTGGAAAAGAGAGAATATCTGATCTTACAATTGGTGATTTTTGGGGAATAAATAGAAAAAAACTAAAAAAAGCATATGATGGCAAAGTGTCTGTAATTCTTGTAAATTCTGAGGCAGGAAGAAAACTCTTAGATATGTCTGAGGATATGCTATATACAGAGGAACGTTTGTTGGATGAAGCGTTACGGTATAATGAACAGCTTAATCATCCTATGGCAGTTCATAGTGATAGGTGTGCTTTTTTGAAAAACTTGAACAAAGGAGTTTATAGAGCACTTAAATCAACAAAAACGGGTAGGATGATTAGCAAAAGAAGAATTAAAAATGCATTAAAAAGGGTCATTTTATATAAAAATATAGCTAGATGACATATAGTGTAGGATATTAGTATAGGTTGTATTCACAGCGGAATGCTCCGTTTCGTATAGGTATGAAGTATAAAAGGTGTGATATGAGTGAACAAATTACAGTTATTATTCCGGTATATCAAGCTGAGAGTTTTTTGGATAGATGTCTGAAAAGTATAGTTAATCAGGAATATAGGAACTTAAGAGTATTATTGGTTGAGGATTGCTCAAAAGATAATTCACGTGAAATATGTAAAAAATGGGTTGAAAAAGATTCCAGATTTGAGCTTATTGCATTGGATAAGAATGGCGGTGCGGCAAATGCCAGAAATATGGGTCTTGATAATGCTAGTTTTGATGAAGGATATATAGCTTTTGTTGATGCTGATGATTATCTTCATCCATCGTATTTTACATATTTATATGATTTGTTGAAGAAAAATGATGCTGATTTTTCCTGGTGTGGAGTACATAATACATTCGAAACTGAAAAAATGGAATTTGCAGATTTATCATCAACAGATAATGAATATACGATCTCTGGCAAAGACCTTTTGACAAGAGAGGATCTTCGAATAATGTATAGTATGGTCTGGGGCAAACTTTTCAGGAGTAAGTTATGGAAAGATATTCGCTTTGATACGAAGTATTCATATTACGAAGATGGAGGAACGACTTTTAAGGTTATATATAATGCTAGTTTAGTAGCAATTTCACAAAGACCGCTATACAACTATTTTTATTCAGTCGATTCTGCAACAAGGAGTTCAGTTAATGAGACAAAGCTTAGGGATGGAATCGAGACAGAATTAGATAAAATAAGATTTTATACAAGTAAGAATGAAGCAGAGTTGCTTGAGATGGCGTATGTAGCATATCTTAATACACTATTGAAGTGTTGCAGAGAGGTAAAGAAAAATCTAAATAATGATTCTTTATATAGAGAATTCTTTTATAAGTATAAGGCAAATTATATGCGTTGCGTAAAGAATACTTCTTTACCGATTTCACAAAGAATGAAGTATCTTATATATAGAATATGTCCAGGAGTCCAGGAGTATTATATTAAGCTAAAAATGAAGGTAAAGGGTTATTAAGATGTCAGCCAAAATTACAATTATTGTTCCTGTATATAAAGTTGAAAAGTATTTGGATAAATGCATTCAAAGTATTCAAAACCAGTCATTTACTGATTTTGAATTATTGCTTATTGATGATGGTTCACCGGACTCAAGCGGTGAAATATGTGATAGGTATGCTAATAATGATGCTAGAATCAAAGTTTTTCATCGGAAAAATCAGGGTATAGCAAAGGTAAGAAGTTTTGGTATAAGTCAGGTTAATACAGATTATGTATGCTTTGTTGATTCTGATGATTATATCTTAAAAGACTACTTAAAATGTCTTTATAATGCAGTAACACAGACAAATGCTAAAATTGCAATGTGCAGACATATTAATTTTCAGGATGGAGAAAGAGAGCCGAACTCTTCTGATTTCAAAGATAATAATGGCAAAGTATATGTTAAGCATGATGGAATTGATGAATATATATCTGACCTAGAAAATACGGAAAAATATGTTTGCGTATGGAACAAAATATATCATAAATCTATATGGGAAAATATTGATTTTCCTGAGGGTAAGATATATGAAGACATGTATGTTTGGTATAAGCTATTAGATAAAGCGAATGATGTTGCGTTCATAGATGATGTATTGTACATCAGAAGATTGAATGAAGGTTCAATCACTCATCAGCCGTATTCGTTGGAACAATGGTATATGGTAGATTCGAAAATTGATCAGTTGAAATATTTTAGAGAGAAAAATAAACAGCGTCTTGTGGAAATATCGTATGATTCTATTATGCACTTTTTTTGGGAAAATATTAATCAAATGAAAGAAAATAACATCAATGATAGCGATGTTATTAATACACATAGGAATGAGATTAAAAAACTTCTGATATATTTGAAACCAACGGATACATACTCTATTAGCAAGATAATCAAGCAGTATTATATTGCTTATTTAAAAAAGATTGCTTAAAAATATTTGAAAGATAACTTCGGTCGAAAAATAAAGGTGATTTTCTCTAATACCGAATGCAAGCCCGGTAAAGACAGTATTTCTTATTTTTAATTTTTTTTCGGAGAATGCTTTTGTGATGAATTGTTTCATTCATAAGACTCTGCTTAAGTTTTTGATTGGAGATTGATGTTGTATTTATGAATAAGCTTAAAAGATAAGGAGAGCATGAGTATGGAGGAAAAAATTGAACTATATTCCGTTGACAACAGCATTTTGAATGATGCTATTGATAGAGTAGTAGTTAAACTGCATGGATTAAACAAGAAATCAGGATCAAAGATATTTTTGCTGTCCGGTGCAAGTGTAAATGCCGGAACAGCAGCTGTCGCGATAAACATTGCAATATCATTTGCTGCAGCAGGATGGTAAAATTCGCAACCAACTGTTTATCGTTCATGGAGGAAAGGATGTCTGCGAAGTATATTAGTAAATATAGATCAGTAATTATGGGGTTAGCAATCTTAATGATTATGTTTTTTCATACGGATATTCGTTACCCAGTAATTATTGATGTAATTAAAAATTATAATGATTTTGGTGTGAATTTATTTTATGCTATATCAGGTTTTTCAATGTGTTTTGCTTGGAAGAAAGATCCAAATACGCTAATATTTTTAAGAAATAGGTTCCTAAGGATTGCTATAACACTTCTTCCTATTTCTATAGTATGGAATTTGCTGAGCTATATCACACATGAAATTACCACAATTGAAGCTGTTTGCAAAATCCTTACTATACAGTTTTGGATCGATGGCAATCTCCTACAATGGTTTGTTAGTGGCATACTTGTTTTTTACTTTATTACACCTTTTTGGATGAAGTTATATTGTTATTATCCAAAGATTTGTTTTATTTTAACCGTAATTATTTGTACTTTTTGCCTTATACAGCCATTCCATTTTTTAAATTATATAAAAATTTTTGTTCAGAGAGTTCCAACTTATTTTATTGGATTGTATCTTGGTAAACATGTGATTAATCAGAAAGATGATAAGAATATACATATTTTTTATACATGGATCTTTCTTATATTGGGCATTATAGGATTTGCTCTTATAGGATTTGATTCAAGGAATTATATTTGGAAATATAAGTTGTATATAGTTCTGACGTTTCCTGCATTGATGCTAATCTCATATATATGTAAAGTGGTTAAAGTAAAAGAATCCGGTACAGTTTTATCTATATTTGGAGCAATGACACTTGAAATATATCTTATACAGGAAAAGATATTAAAAATATCATATCTCTTATTGAATAAGATAGGAATAACTCTTGACCCATATAATATAGTCATAAATGTAATTGTAATATGTTTAACCATAATATCAGCATTTTTCTATAATAAAATAACTTCTTACACATACAAGAAGATCAGACAAAAATTTGAGGTAACTTCAAAAAGATAAATATATTAAGTGAAGCAGCCTTATGAAAGGAATGTTTGGGTTTGCGGGCATTGGAGATAAGGCAGATTGCCGATGGATAGGACTTCATGTAAGCCTCGATTAGAGAAAGCTGACAAAGTTGATGTAACTTTTGATTTGTGCGAATTGCGCGAATTTTTGAATAAGCTTAAAAGATAAGGAGCATGAGTATGGAGGAAATAATTGAACTATATTCTGTTGATAACAGTATTTTGAATGATGCTATTGATAGAGTAGTAGTTAAACTGCATGGATTAAAAAAAAGATCAGGATCCAAGATTTTTTTATTGTCTGGTGCCAGTGTAAATGTTGGAATAACAACTGTTGCTATGAATATGGCTATTTCGCTTGCTGCAGCAGGATGGAAAACAGCTTTTGTAGATTGTGATTTTAGAAAAGATCAGCAGTATAAAAGAATAGAAGTAACAGGAAAATCTTCTTTGGCAAGTTTTCTTTCCGGAGAAATATCTGAGATAGATAAAGCTATTTGTTCAACTAATAAGGATAATCTTGATTACATCGCTGCAGGTAAGGAAAACAATAATCCGGTTCGCCTTCTTGGAAATGCCAAGATGGGGCAGCTTATTGCCAGACTTAAGGATAAATATGATTATGTGATCATAGATACACCATCTGTAAGCATTGCTAATGATGCGGAGCTGATGATGCCTTATGTTGATAACTACATGTTAGTAGTAGGTATGCAGTCCACAACCAAGAAGCAGCTTGTAAAATCCAGATTACAGCTTTCTGATTATGAGGATAAATTCATAGGCGTGATTGCAAATAAGATGGGGCTTATGCAATATAGATTTGATGTTGGTGATTATAATTATTTTTCAAGTCAAAAACTTCTTGATAAGCAGCATAAGGCAATATATAGGAAGAAAGGCAGATAACTATTTATGAATCGGATTATGAAAAAGATATTACTGGCTTTAGTAAGTCTTACTATTGTTTTTGCAAATGTTAATTTGGTAGCATATGCAACAGAAGGAGTAAATGATTCAGAAACCTCGGAAGCTGTTAGTAATACAGATAATGGTACTTCTTTAGATAATGGGAATTCTGCAGACGATGAAGAAGCCGAAGACGATGAGGATGACGACGAAGATGATGAGGATGAGATTGACGTGGACGACGAAGATGACGAGGATGATGAACCAGAGGATAATAGTTTAATTTCCGAAAATGTACAACCTGATACTTCAACCACAGCTTCTGAACAGAATACAAGTACTAATCTTGGTCAGTCAGATTTAAATGAACCTTTAGATAATGCAGTACCTATCATTTATCATTATGAAGTGGAAGGTGATGGAAAGATTGTTCCGGGTGAGTCGTTTAAGCTTAAATTCACAGTTTACAATCCTGCCGTAGTATCTAAGGTAGGCAATATCATGATAACAGTTAATGATTCACAAAATCTTATATATCCTGACTATGGTAATACTAATTCTTTATATATTGGTTATCTTGAGCCACTTTCCTATAGAGATGGAGAGATTAGCCTTGTTGCTTCACAGAATATTACAGATAAGGATTTGAAAGTAAACGTAGTGTTGTCTTACACAGATAATTATCGTACTGAGAATTTACATCAGCTGTTGGTGCTACTTCCTGTACTAAAGGAAGGAAAACTTCATGTTGAGAAGGTTGATTTTCCTACTGCAATGCGTGTTGGAACAAATAATAGGCTAAGCTTGACGTATAGAAATAATGGACTTTCAACAATAAATGATGTTGTTTTACATATTAAAGGTGAGGGTATAAAAAATAAGGATATTGCGTTTGGAAGCGTTGGTAGTGGTACAAGTATTACATCAGATGCTTATTTTGAAATCTTAAATGAAGGCAGTCATAATATTTTAGTTAATTTTACTTATTTCGATAATACCGGAAAAAACTATGAAACAGAGCAGCAAACATATAGCGTAGAAGCATTAAATAGTGATGATTCTGTAAGCTCAGATATAACAAAAAAAGAAATGCATAGGACTTTGATTAATAGGTATGTTACATATGGTATGTTGCTGATAAGTTTCTTAGTTTTATTTATGTATTATCTGAATAAGAATCGTGCTTGGCGGGTAAATAGGTCTAAGAAAAAGGGTGATAATAAATGAGATATACAAAAATAATAGGAATAGAAGATATAGTAATTAGCTTGATTGCAGTAAAAAATAAAATTTTTGAATGTATCATCTCGGGTGTTGTGTTTTTTGTAATTGGTATCCTCTTGACTCTTAATAGTGGAATAGATAATTTTTATTCTGCTGCAACTACATTATATTGTTCAGTAAATGATTCTGCAGAATCTGTAGATACAGCCAAGTTGATTTCATCATATTCTTCTTTGGTAAAGAGTCAGAAGGTGGCGGAACGGGCTGTTTCTGAGTTGGGAAATACTTCACTTACATATAGAAGTATTCAGAATATGGTTTCCTATTATACATCTCCATCAGGTGTTAATCTTACTATAAGTGCATCATCTTCAAATGGAGAAGAAGCTGTTGCTGTAGCCAATGCGGTGACGGATGCCTTTATTGAAGAGATGCGGAATTTAACTCAGACTGATAATATTCAGGTTTTGAATTTAGCTGAAAAGTCTAATCTGTCAAGAAATGGTCTTGTGAATGTATGGAAAAAGAGAATTGCATTTTTCATGGTGGGCTGTATTTTAATGGCTGCATTTGTTTTTGCAATGGAACTTTTTTCAGATAAGATTAGAATAGTAGAGCAATGTATGGTAACTGATGATGATAAGGTATTAGGTATAATACCGGAAATAGATGAAATCAATGAAAAATAAATTATTATCCATTATTATTCCTTCCTATAATGTTGAAAAATATATTGGCGATTGCTTAAATTCTATCATACCTTTGATGTCAGATGATATTGAAGTATTGGTAATAAATGATGGAAGTAAGGACAATACAGCTGAAATTGTAAATAGTTTTATATCAAAAGATGATAGAATTCGGCTTATTAATGTTCAAAATGGAGGGGTATCTAAAGCTCGAAACACAGGTATTGAGTATTCATGTGGCGAATATTTAATGTTTCTGGATGCTGATGATTGTCTATTGGAAGAAGCATTCAATCTGATCAGAGAAAATATAAATAGTAGAAAATATGATTTTACGGCGTTTTCAAGAACTATTCTAGAGGAAGATGGTCGTAGATGGAACCAGTTATTTAATAAAAACGGAATAGATGTAACTGAAAAAAAACTAGTTGATGGATTTATGTTTGCTGATTCATTACTAAATGAATGTTGGGGCAAATTATATAAAAAAGACATTATTAACATTCATAATATAAGGTTTAAGGTAGATATTCCTATCGGTGAAGATGTAATGTTTGTAATGGAATATTACTCTCATTGTGATAACGTACATATTTATAATATTCCTCTTGTGTTATATAGACAGCATGGCGAGAGTACAATGCGGAAATATAATATCTCTGATAGGATTGCTTATACTGAAGGATTATTTGAATACGCAAAAAAATATGTTCCTTCCACAATGTCATCTCAGATACACTATTATAATTTCAAGATATTGACTAATTTGTGCAGAGAATATTCGAGAAAAAGAGTTAATAAGGAAGCAATTAGGATAGTTTATCATTCATATATGACAGCTGAAATACTATCAAAGCTTTCGTTGAAGTCGATTCCAAACTACAAAAAACCTGAATACGTATTAATGAAATACAAATTTTTAAGTGTTTCAGCTGTATATTATTATTTTAAAGAAATAATATCTGATTATAGTAAATGAAAAATTTGCGTCTGTACTATATAAAGAAAGGAGAAGCATGAATAAACATATAAAAAAAATATCATTTATAGTTATAGGTTTAGCTTTAAGTTTGATTGTTTTCATTAGTATTGCATTTGGACAAAAATCAAATGATAAAAATAATGATTCCAAATCAGCTGAGGATATTAGTTTTGCTAATGTTGATATTGATCTTGGTAGTGGCTATAACATAGGTAATACTTTAGATTCATGTGACTGGACTTATTTTGGGTCTAAGAATACATTAGGATTTCAGGCTGCTTTAGTATATAGTACGTATCCATGGTCAACATGGGATGCCTCGGATTATATTTCTTTTGATAATGATGGGAATGCTATGATTACATGGGATTTGAATTCGTTGAAATCTAATTTAGACTTAAATGCAAAAAGTTTCTATATTCAGATTGTTAACCATGATTCTTCCTATGAAGGAACCAATGTTACTTGCGATGTTAAGGACATTACTATAAAGGGGGATGATAGTAAATTAAAGAATATTGTTAACGCAAAAAATACAATGAGAAAACTTACAATAGAAAATTCTGTAAGTGAATTTATTTGTGTTGATATGACTTCATCAGGATTAAAGACATCTGATCTGAAAGATAAAGTTTTGAGCGTAAAACTCAAGCTTTCTGATTATTATGTTAATATATCTGAAAATAATGCTAAACTCGAAGAATCATGGGGGAATCCTCAAATATCTGAAAATATGATAAAGGCACTAAAGAAAGAAGGATTTGATACCATACGTGTCCCGGTTACTTATTTTAATCATATTTCATCGGACGGCACAATAGAAGCTGAGTTTTTAGATAGAGTAGAGCAGGTAGTAGATTGGGTTATTGAAAATGATATGTATTGTATTATTGATGTTCATCATGATACAGGTAATCAGGGGTGGATTAAGTCTTCTGCTGTGAATTATGAAAAAAACAAAGATACTGTTTATAGTATTTTTGTTCAAATAGCAAATAAGTTTAAAAATAAGAATGATAAGTTAATACTGGAAGGATTGAATGAAGCTGTAAATGAAAAAACTAAATGGTACAATATACCATTAGCTGATATGAAAGTGATGAATCAGTGGAATCAGCTTTTTGTTGATGCGGTAAGAAGCACAGGTGGTAATAATACTAATAGATATTTGTTAGTAAATACATATGCTGCACTTCCAAGTAAAGAATGTATGTCCGCATTTAAGATGCCTTCAGATAATACTGATAATAGGATACTTGTGGGAATACATTGTTATTTTAATGCCGATAACATGGATAATAATTTCAGTATAGTAAAAAAATATTCAAAAAAATATCCTCTTGTTATTGGTGAGTGGAGATTTGGAAACGATGCACCGTATGATAAATCACTTGTAGAAAAGTTTTTATCATATGTGAAGGAAATTGGTATTCCTCAAATTATCTGGGATGATGGCGGTAATTCGGGAAAGGAACTTTATAATCGTAAAACATTAGAGAGTAATTATCCTGATGTATCTAATGCTATTGTGGGAAAGTGATTATTATATATGTCTAATAATATAATTGAATGCATACGAAAAAAAGATATTGAATATAAGAATAATGTATTCTATCTTGCATTAATAACAATGGTCTTGAAGGGGCTTATTGCATACTCTGAATTAATACCATATAGCATAAAGAAACCATTAGTACTTGTTGGCAATTTAGCATTTTTATTCTTTTTAATGTTGAAGATTGTTTTTTTACAAAAATATACAATAAAGCAATGCATAGTGGTTTCAATGTTTGGTTTGATGACCTTCTATACAGATAGAGTAACCAGTACGTTTGTTTTTTTGCCTGACTTTTTATTTATAATAGCAACTCAGGATGTTGATTTTAAGAAAATTATTAGGAAGACTTATAGGGTTGAAGCTGTTATATTATTATTTCATGTTTTTGTCTATGCATTTTGCTGGGTATTTTGTAGAAATATTATAAATTTTTCTGTTCGTATTGAAGCAGATGGAAGTTATACATATAGGCATCAGTTTCTACTGGCACATGCAAACTCTGCGTCGATGCTTGTTTTGTGGACAATACTAGGGTATTTATATGCTGAGTATGAAAACCTGACTAGGAAAAAAATTATTTGTGCATGGGGAATATATGTTTTGGTTCATATTTTTACGGATTCAAACTCAGGATTGATAATTTTGACAGTTACATCGACTATTTTATTAATTAAGAAAACTATAGGAGATTCTATAGATAATTTTATAACATTTTTATCTAAGTATACCTTTATTTTTCTGGCTGTAATCTCTAATATATTGATGGTCATATATACAAAATGTACTGGCATTTTTAAGCAGATATGGTCGACAATTAATATTTTTTTCACAGGAAGATTACTGTATGGTGCGTATGCATATGATAAGCATGGATTTACTTTATTGGGAAGGTTGATTCCAAATAAGAAAGACTATTGGCAAGGAATGTGGATAGATGTTATTCCTTGTGACAATGCATATATGTGGTTTTCAGTTTGCTATGGTGTAGTTTATGTTTTTGCTATAGCGTATATTATGTGGGAATATTCTAAATATATAAAATTCGAAGAAAAGGTACTGATAATTGCATATTCACTTTATACATTAATGGAATTATATGTTACATCTATGTTCTATGCTTTTCCGTTGATCATGATTGCAAGATATTTATGGGTATCTCATGAAAAAAAGAGTGATGGGAATCAATACTGCAGTGAAAAGACATGATTGACGTGAAAGGATTAACGTATTGTTTGTGTCAGGTAGTAATTTTGAAGGAGAGTATCGTGAAAAAGATTTATGAGAAAAAATATGAAATCTTATTTTGGATTATAACTACAGCCATTTGGATTGCACTTTATTGGAGGCAGTGTGTTATAGATAATCTTAACGACTTTTTTTGTCATAATGTATTTGCAAAGCTTGTTGTTGAGGGCAAACTTGTTTTAGTTTATCCTGTTTACCATATTCTTGTTGGAGTATTAGCAAAGCTTACTGGAATGTCAGAAACACAGGCCAGTGTTTTTGTGTTAACTTTTGCGCAGATTCTATCAGTTATTGTAGTGGTAGAAATTTTAAAAGCATTGTCAGATAAATGGAAGAATAATATAGAGCTTCTGATAGCTTCATTTATGCTTAATGTAGTACAACCTATCTTTTCTTATGGATATAAGCCTGGTGCATCTTCAGGCAATGGATTATTTTCGCCAACTCTTACAATGGTTAAACCATTTGCTTTATTATCAATTTTGCTTTTTTATAAGATGTATAGAGATAAAGAGTATACATTTAAGAATCAGACAGTTTTCTTAGTCAGTTTGTTATTTACATGTTTTATCAAACCTATGTTTACGATGGCATTTATACCGGCTGTGGGTATTTTATTATTTATTGAATCAATTGAAAACGTTATAAATAGTAAAGTTAGCATTGGAAATGAAGCGGTAAGTTTTATAATTCGCGTTATTCCGCTATTTTTAACTGGAATAATACTTATTGCACAGTTTATATTTACTGCCAATTATGATGTACCTGTTGATGTCATTCCTGATGGGGTCAAATTGAGTTCTGATAAGGAGTCTCATATTCGTATTGGGTATATGCGTTCTTGGCGTCTGGCTGTAAAAAATGTATATGTCAGTTTACTCTTAACATATCTGTTTCCGTTAGTTGTTTTGTTTGTAGTGCTATTTTATCGTAATATCAAAAAAATTATGGTATTGGATAGCCAAAAACGTATTTTTAGCCCTTTTATAAAAATGACTATAGCATATGGTGTTATTTCATTTATATATATGGCTTTTCTATATCAGGAAGGACGTGAGATTGATATGAATTTCAGAAATTCCTGGGTTGTTACTTTTAACATGGTTTATATACTTGCTTTCATGTATCTTATTGAACTAATGAAAGCTACAATGTCAAATATAAGTTTAAATGATGGAAATGAAACTACATTTTTAACCTGGATTAAGACAAATTCCACGTTTTGTTTGCCAATTATTACATGGGGAATTCATATGCTGTTTGGAGCAGCTTTGATATTTAAGTATATTGTTGGATAAAGGGTGATAAATAATGAATTTTAATAAGATGCTCCAGTTTAGAAGAATGTGGATGGCAATAGCGATTATATTAATTGTGTTCTATCATACATGGTATGATTCTAATATTTCAATTATTGATATAATTCGTAAAAGTGGTTACTGTGGAGTGGATATATTTTTGTTCGCATCAGGCATTGGATGTTATTTTTCGTATAATGCTAATAATGATACTCTTCAGTTTCTAAAAAGACGTTTTATTAAGTTAATGCCAACATATTGGGTATATATTATTGTATGGCTTATTTATAATAAATCCTTAAAATTTGAAGCTATAATAGGCAATATTTTTGCAATCCAAGCTTTTTCAAATAGGAGTTCAAATGAAGGATATATAGCTTTTAATTGGTATATAAGTGCTATATGGATTATGTATTTGCTTACACCATTATTTTATAAAATAATAGCTTCAGCAAAAAATAAAATAGCTTCAGTTTTTTTAATTGTTCCATTGTTAATATGTACAATTCCATTTTGGAATGATGATCAGCTTTTAATAATGGTTACACGTATTCCAATCTTTTACTTTGGAATGTGGTTTGCAAATTACTATAATAAAAATGATAGTTGCTTTAATTGGATGACATATTGCGTTTATGCATTTGCTGCTGCGTTGGGAGGCATAGTATTCTTATATTCGCTAAAGCATTTTAATAATGTAATATGGGATAATGGGTTTGCATGGTATCCTTTTTTATTGATTACGCCATTTGTATGTATGGCTATTTCGAGAATTTCGGCGATGATTTTCGAATTCAAGAGTATGAATGTAATAATTAATTTTATTATGGGTACAGTTGGAAATAGTACTTTTGAAATCTATTTGACACATATTTTGATTATAGATTTATTTTTTAGATTAGAAAATAACGGTAGTCTAAAATTATTTCCATATTGGATAATTAATATGTTTGTTATAGTTTCTATAATTTTAAGTGTATTAGTTTTGAGATATATAACAAAAATAGTTATGAAATCCATAATTTGTATAAAAGAAAAATAGAAATCTTTATTGGAAATATTGTAAAAACATTTTTTGATAAGAATATTTAATTAGTAGATTTTATATGAATATTAGATCTTTTTTGTTTGAGAATAATGAAAAGTTTATAACACTTAAGGCCTATATTTATTCTTTTTATTATAGGTTTATTGTAAAGCATACTTCAACAAAGAAGCTGCAATACAGGATGGGTAGAAGAGATGAAGAATCTACCTTTGATGAGCCTGATGATAAGATAGCAATTTCAAAAATCTATGCTTTTCATGTGAATAGGATTACAGAAAGGCTTCCATGGGAACAAAAGTGTTTTGTGAGAGCATTGACACTTAGAAAGATTCTTATGGAGAAAAAGATATCCTGTACGATATACATGGGGGTACAGAAAGAAGATGGGAAAATGAAAGCTCATGCATGGCTTCGCAGCGGCAAGGTATACCTTAGCGGAGGAAACGGTGCAGGGTTTGTTACAGTAGCAAAATTTGCTACACTATGAGGCTAGAGGGAATAAAATAATGACTACTAAATGTATGGATGATCTGTTCTTCTTATGTAGAAGTCATATGTATCCAGGACTTGAAGAACAAAGAAAATGCAGTGATGAGATTGAACTTGACGCGCTTGAGGAAGCAATAGCTAAAAATAATCTGACAGAATTTTTATATGAGCCGTTGAAAGAAATATATGAGAGAAATAATTGTCACGATGAAAAAACCACAAGTGGTTTTAATGCATTTGTAAGACATAGAGTTATTACTGAAATGGGAAAGTATCAGGCAATAAGAATAGTCAATGCGGAGGCTAAAAAAAGAGGTATTGATCTGATATTTTTTAAAGGCCTGATACTTGCTGATTTATATCCTCAGTTTGCAGAGAGAGTTAGTTCTGACAGTGATATATTGGTAAGCGATGAGCAGAAGGATGCAGCTGAGAAACTCCTTTGTGATTGTGGCTACGAAAAGGTGACAGCTTCGTGTAAGACTCATGTACAGGTTTATGATAATAAAGCGTATGCACATGTTATCGAGCTTCACACGAGACTTTGGGAGGACTATGAGGGTCCTAAGATTGATATATTAAAGAGTTTAAATTTGTCCTCCGAAGAGTCTAATATAATTGTTAAGGCCTGTGGCATTGAGGTAAAAACACTAGGTGTAGAGGAGCATCTTTTATATCAGTTTTTTCACATTATAAAACACTTTAGCCTGGATGGAATCGGAATCAGATATTTGATAGATATTACATTGTTTGTAAACAGATATTATCAGGATATAGATTTTGATTTGTTTTGGAAGCATGTTGATATACTAGGGTATACAAAATTTGTTGAGGCTTTCTTTAAGATATGTATTGATGAATTGAATATGACCAATAAGGTTTTCTATGGACATGAGTATACGTTAAGAGATAGTACAGAGAATCTTAAAATTGATCTTTTAAACGTAGGAAACACTGCAGATAAAGAAGCGGGATGGCAGATTATGGGAGCTATGGAAGCATATTTTACCGGGGATGCTGCTGTTCCTGATTCAAAGATAAAAAGGCAGATAAGCATGATATTCCCACCTGTTGATGCATTGCCCAAAGTGTATGATTATGCGATTAAATATCCGGTTCTTTTGCCTGTAGCATGGATCCATAGAGGCTGTAAGTTCTTGATAAAACGACAGTTTCATAAAGAAGAATTTTATGGTGTCAGAGAAAAGATTGATGTTGCAGAGCGTAGGATGAATCTTATCGAGGAGATGGGATTAGCTGTTGATATAGAAAAAGATGAACACTAGGTGTGGTGTTCATCTTTTTTTGTTCATTGTTCATTTTATTTTATAGTATATTGGGAGAAGGAATCCAGCAAGTTTATATGTGAAGCTGTTCATTGATTTCATAAACATAGAATGTTTTCCAGTATATTCTCTGAGGTATTTTCCTTTCTTCCATTCTGGGAATGTACTTATCAGCTTTTCCCAGTTTTTCGGAAGAGCAACGGAGCGATCATGCGCATCAGGAATTCTTGTCATGCGACTAAAGGAGCTGCAAAGAAGAATTCTCGTATAAAGGAATTCAAGCGCATCACGATAATCATTTAGAAATCCGTTTGTCTCATAAAAAGAATAGACATCATCAAGAATATCTAATATCTGTAAGGTCTTTAGTGTCTGATAATTATTCGTGGAAATTGAACGCTGTACGTAATGATAAAATGGCTGTTCAACATACGATAATTTGTTGATAAATGGTATGATTTTTACACAAAAGCTAACATCTTCATAGATAAGTCCACTTGGAAACATAACTCCAGTTGATTTTAACCATGAATAGTTATATATTTTGTTCCAAACTACATTTCGTCCATTCATTATGAGATCATTTTTGTCGGTAATTTGGTCAACGATTTCTGTATCTTCAAAGTCATCAAAAGTGTGGTGTAGATTACATTCAACAACATCAGCTACAGTTTCGAGAGCTTTGTTATACATTGTTTCAAACATATCAGCGTCAACGAAATCGTCAGAATCTACAAAACCGACAAATTCTCCTCTTACATGAGGAAAGGCAAAATTTCTTGCATCTGACATTCCACCATTGGGCTTATCCAGAACAATAACTCGACTGTCCTTAGCTGCAAACTGTTTAGCAATAGAAAGTGAACCATCTGTAGAACCATCATTAACCGCAAAAATCTCAATTTCTTTGAGAGTCTGCCCTATTAGAGATTCTAAACATTTAGAAAGATACTTTTCCGTATTATAGATTGGAACGATGACACTTACTTTTACATTACTAGATTCATTTAAACTCAAAATTTATCTCCCTATCATTGGTAATACAAATTACAGTTGTATTTTTAACAGTAATCATTTATTATAAATAATGTTTGTGATTTAATACAATAAATGATTTTACCATGAATTAAAGAAAAATAAAAGTATGATTTAGGGTAATATATGACTTGTAAAATTTCAAGTAAGAAGTTGGGATGTGAGGAAGAAGATGAGATTTAAAAGATACTTGAATAAATACAGGGAAGATAAGGCTAGAGGAAGAAATTATTTTAACTGGTTGATGCATTATACGAAACCGTATATGTGGAAAATCATACTTCTGATGATCATTAGTATAGCAATGACTTATGTTTCAATTGGTTATGCTGTAGCATCACAGAAATTGATCGATATGGCGGGGAAAGGTCATATCACAAAAACAGCAATTGCTCTCTTTATGGGACTGATGGTTTCGATGCTTATCATCAATACAGCAATTGAGCTTGCTAATGTGATGGTAAACGAAAAATATACTTTCGGTATTCGTAAGCAGGTATATGACAAGCTTTTAAGGTCGGAATGGCTTGGCACGCAGCAATTTCATACAGGTGATATGATGACCAGAATGACAAGCGATGCCGGTAATGTAGCGAATGGTATGGTTAATGTCATTCCGGAAATAATAGTGCTTCTGATACAGCTTGTAATGGTGTTTATAACCTTATATATCAATTCACCTTTTTTGGCAATATTTGCTCTTTTTCTTACACCTTTTGGAATGGTAATTGCCTTTTTGATAGGCCGAAAGCTTAAAAAGTTGCAGATCAAGGTACAGGAGACAGAAACAGCATATCGCTCTTTTATACAGGAGAGTCTTGCTAATATTCTTATAGTAAAGGCTTTTTCAAATGAAGACAGGTTTTCTGAGCAACTTGCAGATCTTCGAGAGAATAGATTTTTTTGGGTGTGGAAGAAAAGTAAATTATCATCACTTTCAAATCTGGTATTAAATGGAACATTTCAGGTTGGATATGTTTTTGCGTTTGTATATGCGGCAGGTCAGATTGCAAATGGCGAGATAACATTTGGTACGATGACTCTCTTTCTTACATTGTTTAGTAGGATTCAGGCTCCGATAGCAAGCCTTGCAAATCAGCTTCCAGGAGTGGTTTCTGTGTTTTCTGCTGCAAGCAGGATTATGGATATACAGGATATTTCTGATGAAAAACGCGAGCTGCCTGTCAATATGGAAGGCTCAGTAGGTGTACGTGTATCTGATGTTTCTTTTGCTTATGGAAAGAAGAATGTTCTTGAAAATGTGTCATTTAATATTGAGCCTGGTGACTTCGCAGCTATAATCGGACAATCAGGTATAGGTAAAACAACACTTATAAGAGGGCTTTTGAATTTTATCAGTTCTCAGAGCGGAAATATAGAATATTATGACAAACATGGTCATAAGGCACATGCAAGTGCTTCCGTAAGAGAGTTTATATCTTATGTGCCACAGGGTAATACATTGTTTTCAGGAACTATAAGAGATAATGTACTTATGGGTAAGCCTGATGCAACGGAAGCGGAAATATGGGAGGCACTTGATATGGCGGTTTGCCGAGATTTTCTGGAAAAGCTTCCTGATGGTATAGACACTGTTATCGGAGAAAAGGGTGTCGGTATATCAGAAGGTCAGGCACAAAGAATTGCTATTGCCAGAGCTCTTATAAGAAAATCACCATTTCTTATCCTTGATGAGGCTACATCAGCACTCGATGAAAAGACAGAGGCAGAGTTCTTGAAAAAATTTGATGAAATCAGTCCGCGTCCTACCTGTCTTTTGATTACGCATCGATCAAGTATACTTAAATACTGTAATAAAGAGCTTATCATAGACAACGGATGTGTAACAGTGCATTGATATAAATGTGTTATTGTGATACGATGTTGTACGTTGTACAAATAATTAAAGTTAGAGGGCTATAAAATAGTGGGTTTAAAAAAGAAGATTAGTATAATTATTCCGGCTTATAATATTGAAAATTATATTGGTAAGTGTATTGATAGTATTCTGGCGCAGGATGTTGATAAGTCTCAGATTGAGGTGATAATCGTTGATGATGGCTCAACTGACAAAACCGGAGCAATCATTGACGATTATGCGTCAAAGTATGATATCATTAAGCCATTGCACAAGCCTAACGGTGGAGTATCTGCGGCGAGAAATTATGGTATAGCATCGGCTAGCGGCGAATACATATTCTTCTTTGATGGTGATGACTATCAGGAGAAAGAAACGTGCAGAGAGCTTACTGAGATTGCAGATAAAGGTGGTTATGATGCTGTAATCTACGGTTATCACAGAGTAGAAAACGGTAATGTGTATGAGACAACCCTTCCAAGATTTGATAAGACTGTTTATACGGGAGATTCTATAATAAAAGAAGTTGTTCCTGCGTTCATTGGTCTTTCGAACGAAGATGTTAACAATTGGATAGCAGGAAAGCCAGATTCACTTTATGTTGAAAATCCTGCTCTTTGGCGTATACTTTGTAAGAGAAGTGTGATTGTTGATAATAATCTTAAGTTTGATACAACTTTGAAGGTCGGTGAGGATACCTGTTTCATTTCTGAGTATCTTAGCTGCTGTAAGAATGTGTTTGTTCAGCAAAAATGTTATTATTATCTGGTTACTCGTTCTACTTCTGCAATATTCAGGTATGAAAGAGAGCCGCTTTCAAAGCTTGATGGTAAGATCCGTCTAAATGATGCAAGAGAAAGGCTTGTAGACAGGATCAAAAAGAGAACCGGTTTCGACGTTACTGATACCTTTAATGGAACGATTGTCATGTCTGTTGTAGAGATGGCGTTCCTTCTTTCTAAATCTAACAAAGATGTGTCTTTGCGTAAAAGATATGATGGCTATAAGAATTTTGCGGAAGATAAAAGAGTCAAGAATATGATATCTGATTTTGAAATAGGCGGTGGCTCGATTGTAAAGAGGATACCATTTGTTTTCTTGAAAAAAGGTTGGTTTGGTCTTTTGTTTATGGCTACGACAATGCTGCATGTCGTGCACTATGAGTTTAAGCGCTGATCAAGGAGTTTTTTGGTGATGGATAAGATTTCTATTATTGTGCCTTGCTATAATGAGCAGGAGAGTTTACCTCTGTTTTATGAGGAGTTTAACAGGGCTACAGCATCCATGAAGGATGAAGTGGAGTTTGAGCTTATTTTCGTTGACGACGGTTCTAAGGATGCGACTATGGAAGAAGTATATAAGCTTAAAAATCTGGATAGTCGAGTTTTTTATGTTTCTTTTTCCAGAAATTTTGGAAAAGAGGCAGCTATCTATGCAGGTCTTAAAAGCGCTACAGGTGACTATGTGGCTTTGATGGATGCCGACCTTCAGGATCCGCCAGCGCTTCTTCCGGAGATGTATAGTTATGTTAAAAACGGAGAATATGATTCTGTAGCTACAAGACGTGTTACAAGAAAAGGAGAGCCTCCTATAAGATCATTCTTTGCAAGGATGTTTTATAAGATAATGAACAATATATCCCAGACAGATATGGTTGACGGCGCTCGTGATTATCGTCTTATGAGCAGAAAATTTGTAGATGCGCTTCTTGATATGTCTGAATACAATAGATTTTCAAAGGGACTATTTGGTTGGGTAGGATTTAAGACCAAATGGCTTGAATTTGAAAATGTTGAAAGGATTGCGGGAGAGACCAAATGGTCTTTTTGGGGACTTTTCAGATACAGTCTTGAAGGAATTGTTGCATTTTCAACATTTCCATTGACCATTTCATCTTTCTTTGGAATAATAGGTTTCATTTTATCTGTGTTGTTTATGACATATATTGTTATTAAGAGACTTATACTTGGAGATCCTGTTGCGGGATGGGCTTCTACAGTGACAATTGTTTTGATGATTGGAAGTATACAGCTTCTTTGTATTGGAATTCTGGGTATGTATCTTTCCAAGACCTATCTTGAGACAAAGAAGAGACCTATATATATAGTATCAAAAACAAATATAGATGATTAAGAAATTAAATGCTGCAACAATTTATTATTGTATGCAGCATTATTTATGTATAAGGTGTTGAATTTTGAATTGAAAGGTAATGATGAAATGGGAAAATATTATTATAAAATATATGGTCTTACACTTGCTTCAGACTACGAGTTTCCTCAGTTTGTTTCAATTGATGCAGTGGAGGATGCTGATATTGAAATCGAGTATGGGGGGATAAGCGAAGAGATCAATAGCCAGATTTCAAAAGGAGTATATGGTGGCTTAAAGAAGAATGAAATTTGGTTTGATAATCATGTTGGAGTATTTTGGATACATGATTCAAAAAAGATTAATTTTATAGAAAGTGGAGCTTCTATCGATGATGCAGCACAGTATTTGCCAGGAATGTGTTTTGCTATTCTATTATGGTATAGGCAGATGATCATGCTGCATGGTGCTTGTTTAAGGCTTAATGGAAAAACAATTATAGTAGCTGGCAATAGTGGGTCTGGTAAGTCTACTATCACAACAGAGCTCATAAAGAAGGGCGCTTTACTTATGGCTGATGATGTGACAGGCATAGGAGTGGATAATGGTACTTATATATCATATCCTGCATTTCCATTTCAGAAGCTTTGCACAGATCAGGTTGAGAAAAATTGTATTGATACAACAGGATTAAGGCAGATAAGGTATGATCTGAATAAATTCGAGATACCAAGAGTGGATTCTTTCTGGGATAAACCGGAAAAAGCAGATATACTATTTAGAATCGAAGTGTCTGATGTAGAGAGTCTGACGACAGAAGAAGTTATTGGAGCAGAAAAGATAAAGATGATAACGGATTCGATTTTCATCAAGTGGCTTTTTGTGGGAGATTTTAAGCTTGAACCTAATGATCTGATGCGTTGTATTGGTTTAGCAAATCAAATTAAAATTCATAAGATATGTCGTAATAAAGAAAAAAATACAATTAATGAAATACTGGATTATATTATGAACAATGTATGAGTGAGGAATTAGAAGATGTCAGCAATTTGGGGTTGTATAGATTTTTCAGGATCTATATTGGATAGCGGCCTTCCGGACATTATGACGGAATGTACTAAGTTATATAAAATAGATCGTACAGAACATTTAATTGAAAATAATGTATATATGGCGTGCGGCTTACAATATATAACTAAAGAGTCAAGATATGAAAAATTACCTTGTATAAAAGATGGTTTATACTTCTCAGCAGATTGTATCATTGATAATAGACAGGAACTTATTGATAGTTTAGGGATAGATACAGATGCAGCAGACGGAGAGGTGCTTTTTTCGGCTTGGCAGAAGTGGGGAGAAGACTTTGGCAACTATGTTATTGGTCTGTTTTCTTTTGCTGTATATGACAGGAAGAAAAGTCAGTTTTATTTATATACTGACCATACTTCTTCAAGATGTATTCATTACTTTGTTAAGGGTAGTAAGGTTTATTTTGCAACACTTACAAAGTGTATTACAGATGCAGCAGGTGGGATAGACATTAGTGAAAAATGGCTTACTGCATGCATGTCGACGAATTTTCCATCAATGCTATTATATGAAGGACTTTCACCATTTGAAAATGTATTTATACTTCCATATGGCTGTGGAGTAAAGATTGAATATATTGATAATAGCATAGTTGTAGAAAAAAAGCGCTATTGGGATCCATTAAATACTGTTACGCAGATCAAAAAATTTGATGATAATAATTGCAGGAAAATGTTTCGGGAAGTACACAATAAATGTGTACAGGATGCGATTCGCACTGATGGCAATATTGGAATCTTGCTTAGCAGCGGATTAGATTCATCGGCTATTGGATGTACGGCTGCAAGGATGCTTAATCTTAAAAAGAAGGACCTATACAGTTATACATCTATCCCTTTGAAAGAGTTTGATGGTAATAGTGATAACAAGCAGAAGTTTTGGATAGATGATGAGTCTGAAGGTGTTAAATGCATTTGTAATCATTATAAAAATATCAAACCCAAGTTTTTGGAATGCAGAGGAAAAAGTGTGCTTTCGTATGTGGAAGAGTTTGTGAAGTATCTTGAATTTCCAGGAAAAGCATTGGTAAATCATGTTTGGATGAAAGATGCATATGAAATGGCGAGAGAAGATGGCTGTAGAATCGTAATGTATGGCAGTTATGGAAATATGTCAATCTCATATGGATCATTATTTGAAAATACATGGCTGATGATCAAATGTGGTGATATCATTGGGGCTGTTAAACAGATATTTAGACTGGCTGAAAAAGAACACTTGAGCAAAAAGAATCTTCTTAAAATGTTTGTTAAAAAGCTGTTTAACAATGTGGATTATACAGATGATTCACATATTGATGACGAGCTTTTTAAATCTAAGCTTGTTGAAAAGTATAATATTAGAAAAGAGTGGGAAAATAGATTAAAAAGAGAAGGTATTGAAAAAATGACATTATCTCAAAGAAGAAATGCTCTTGTTTCAGGTTTATTATTTCAGCTTGTCGGATTATATGAGACTAAGGATGGACTTTATAATGGTATATTGATAAGAGATCCATCTAAGGATAAAAGGATGATCGAATTGTGTCTTAGACTCCCTTTTAAATGTTTTGCCTGGAATGGAGTGGAAAGGAGACTTGTAAGAGATTATCTGGATGATGTTGTTCCTGATGAGATAAGGCTTATAAATAGAAATAGAGGTAGACAAAGTGGAGATGCTGTAATTAGGTATGATATGTATGGTCTTCCTAATGGAGAAAAAACATGGGATGTTCTAATAGGCAGGATGAAATCCTATTTCAATATTGATAAGTCAATAGAGTTATTAAAATCTAAAACAGATGCTGCAAACTTGATAAATAAGGCTAAAATTATGTCTTGTAATTATTTTTTGAAGGAATTTGGAAAAGACGACCTTGTTTAGATATATAATAGCGTAAAAAAAGAGAGCTGGTAGATTTGCCAGCTCTCTTTCTAAAATAAGTGAATAATAATTAACCACTAACTATAACTGTACCTGCCCACCATGATTTTCCTTCATCTGGTGTAATCCACTCACCATCCCAATTCATGGTCTTCTGTCCGCCGCCTGCAGTCTCGTTGATGTTAAGCTCTTCGATAGCTGGTGTATTCCATGACTTCATAGTATTTTCCTCCATACATTCTAGTGTTAAGCTTTTACAGCCTACGGATTGTATGATATCAGATGCAAAATCAGCAGTAAAGAAATCTAACATAATTGTTAGATTGTATTGAAATCTGGTATAGCATTGATATTTATTGTATTTTTTGATAACATTTAATGATTGTTGAAAAAATGATCGCGGTAGGAGCCCGATATCGTTTTAAACTAAGATTATTTTAGGATTCGAAAAGGAGACATTGATGAAAAAACGAGAATATAATTATGAATGGCTTAGGGTATGTGCTATGCTTGCCGTTATCATGATTCATGTAAGTGCACATTGGGTATCAGGTTTTTCAGCAGCAGTCCGTGATGGAGCAAAAGCTGGTGAATTGATAAATCCGTTATCCGCTTGTATCTATAATTCGATATGCAGATTTGCCGTTCCTTGCTTTTTGATGATTTCTGGAGCTTTTATTATTGATAATGATAAAAATGCGGACTATGTTACATTTTATAAAAAGTCGTTTATGAAAATAGGAATCACAACTATAATTTTCAGTATCTTGTATTGCTTAAAAAAGGTTACAGAAGCTTGTATAGGTGGATATCTTGGGGCTAAAGCAATCTGGGCAATAGTTATAGATGCAATTAGTGGAGTTCCATATTATCATATGTGGTATTTGTATATGCTTATCGGTGTTTATATGTTAGCACCGTTTGTGATTATTATCAAAAATGCAATCACTTATAAAC
This sequence comes from Lachnospiraceae bacterium MA2020, assembly GCA_000746015.1. Lineage (GTDB taxonomy): Bacteria > Bacillota > Clostridia > Lachnospirales > Lachnospiraceae > NK4A144. The sequence goes on from JQKK01000004.1 coordinate 237,379, forward strand.
ATTTTCGAATCGCTGCAATAGTATTTTTGGTTTATTCGATAGTATCTGCCTGGACTAATCATGGAGGAAGTGTAAGTTGGGATATAGGCAATTCAGTATATTACTTTGGGTATTTTATGATAGGATATGTTCTGCGAAAAGAGGCTAAGAAGGATACTTTGCGTGGAATATGTTTAATTGCCATAGGTATACTGGTTGAGATAATTATAGCTTTTGTGGAATATCATTTTCAGATAGTTAATGGTATAGCTGAAGCTAAATTGAACTTTCAAATAGTTAGTCCGTTATCTCCACAGGTCGCATTGGCATCAGTATTGATCTTTGCGGGCGTTAGTCGTATAGAATTAAATGAAAATAAATTAATTGCAGTAATAGCTAAAATGTCATTTGTTATTTATATTATTCATGGTGGTGTTTGGGGCATGGTTAGGATGATAGTTGGTAAGCTGAAAGATGATTCATATCTATTTCATGATTCAAATATTGCAGCAATACCTATTTTTGTAATTATTGTTTTTGTGATTTCATTCGTTCTTGCGATTATATATGAAAAATTTTATGCAGTTATTTTGAAATGTGTAGGAAAAAAATGATGCCTTACGCTATATTTTGTAAATTTGCAGTTACAATAGCACCAACAGAACAATGCCGAGGAGACAAGTATCACCTACGGCATTTGTGTTTTATGGAAAAGTAAACGATTTTGATGTATGACCCTATTTTTTCATTTTTTGCTCATTTATGACTTCCTCGATACTGGTGTATACCGGCTCTGTAAACAGATTATTTATTTCATTGACTACGCCCAGCTCCATTGTAAGCTTTATGAATGATTCTAAGGATATCTGTCCGGTTTTTTCAAATTTACGGAGAGTAGCGTAGCTTACATTGCTTCTTCCTGCTAATCGTTGCTGCGTTATCTTTTTTCTTTTTCTTATAGCTTTTATCCTTGATGCCAGTCTTTTTGCAACATCAGAAGGAGTATCCCATAAGTAATTCAGCTCGTCCATATCGATTGCCTCCAATTGCTACTATAATAGCATATTTGGCTGAAATCGGCAATGAATTGCTATTATAATAGCAACTCTACATAAAAACAGCTGCCCTTTATTCCGTCGGAGTACGCAGAAATCTGACCGTTGTGCTTTTCGATGATACTTTTACATATGGAAAGACCTAGCCCTGCTCCACTTGTGCTGCTGGGAGTACGGCTGTTGGATGCCATGTAAGTACGTTTAAAAATATTGGGCAGGTCTTTAGCAAGTATCGGCTCCCCATTATTTTCTATGGATATCTTTAGCGTGTCACCGGTGCATTTTGCACTGAGGATGATGCTGTCCCCTGATGAAGTATGTGCAAGAGCGTTCCTTAAGATATTGTCGAGCAGACGTTTCATATAGATGACATCTATATTGATATCGACATTGCAGTCTTCGGCGATATTTAGCTTCATATTACGGTCGGAAAAGCGGTCGTCTGCCTCACACATATAGAAGAAATCTTCCAGAAAAGCTCCGGCAGGTACAATTTCAAAATGAAACATATCTGATGAAGTATCGAGCTTGGTCAAAAGAAAGATCTCTTCGATCATGTATTCAAGCATCTCCGTGCGTGCAGCAAGTAGCGGAAGAGTCGCTTTTATATCCGCCTCTGTAATGTGGTCGAGAGACTGCAGATATTCGATCGCATTGTGTATAGCAGTGATAGGAGAGCGGAGATCGTGAGAAATATTTGCATAGATCTCATCGCGCTCGCGGATGATCTCGGACTGCTTTTGATTAGCATCGTAGAGCGCACGGGAAAGATTCTCTACCATGAGATTTGGCGCTTCAAAGTTCTTTTTTGTTTTTATCATAGCGTGAATTTGTATCCCTTTCCATATACGGTTTCGATGCAGTTTTCAAGTCCTTTATATCTTTCGAGCTTTTTTCTGAGTCGGCTCGTAGTGACCATTATGGTCTTGCGCTCATCTTCCTGGTAGGTATTCCACATTGAGTGACCAATTTCCTGAAAAGTGATGGTTTCTCTGGGATGCGATGCAAAGAGCAGCAGGAGATCATATTCTCTGTTTGAAATGTTTATCTCTTCTGACTGATCATAAAAAGCCTTATGCTGCATCTTGTCTATAGAGAGAGGTGGAAACGATAATATATTTGACCTGGATACAGGCGCAGTTTTACGAAGCTGAACCTTTATGCGCGCGGACAGCTCTTTTAAACTATATGGCTTGATCATATAGTCGTCAGCACCGGACAATAAGCCGTTAATCTTGTCGTCCTCACTGTCTTTGCCTGTAAGGAATATCACAGGAGCGGAGCTTTTTTTGCGGATAAGCGGCAGAGCGCTCATACCATCGAGCTTCGGCATCATTATATCTAGTATTATACAGTCAACGTTTTTAGTGTCGAGCGCTTCAATTGCTTCAATAGCATTTTCAAAAATAAGTACATCATAACCTTCGTTTTGAAAGTACTTTTGATTGATGGTAAGAACTTCATAATCATCATCAATAAGCATTAAAGTTTTCATAAAATAATCCTCAAAAATCTATGTATACGAAAATGGTAACACAATAAAAAAGGCATTTCAATAAAAATGTGTTGACAAGCTTAAGATTTAAGGGTATCATAAATCCCAACGAAAGCAAGGGAGCTTTTGAGAGGCAGTAATACTGCCTTTCAAGGGCTCCTTTTTTTATACTCAAAAATAATACTCAATAAATATTCGATCATAAGGAGGATGAGTATGAGCGAGGAAACTAAGTATATCCCTGATTATTTTGGTTGTATGGTATTTAATGATTCAGTGATGAGACAGCGCCTTCCAAAGGACATTTACAAGGCAGTTCACAAGACTATCAAGAAGGGCACACACCTTGAGCTTGATGTCGCTAACACTGTTGCAGCTGTTATGAAGGAGTGGGCTATTGAAAATGGTGCTACACACTTCACACACTGGTTCCAGCCAATGACAGGTCTTACAGCTGAAAAGCATGACAGCTTCATTTCACCAACAAGCAACGGACAGGTGATTATGGAGTTCTCAGGTAAGGAGCTTGTAAAGGGAGAGCCGGATGCATCAAGTTTTCCATCAGGCGGACTTAGAGCAACATTTGAGGCAAGAGGATATACAGCATGGGATCCTAGCTCACCAGCATTCATAAAGGACGGATCACTTTACATCCCTACAGCATTTTGCTCATACGGCGGTGAAGCACTTGATAAGAAGACACCTCTTCTTCGTTCAATGGAAGCTCTTAACAGAGAGGCAGTAAAGGTTCTTCACTTACTTGGAAATGCTGCAGTAACAAAGGTTGATACAACTATCGGATCTGAGCAGGAGTATTTCCTTATTGATAAGGATCTTTACAAAAAGAGAAAGGACCTCATGCTTTGCGGCAGAACTCTTCTCGGAGCACCTGCACCAAAGGGACAGGAGATGGAGGATCACTACTTTGGAGTACTTAAGCCAAAGGTATCAAGCTTCATGCATGATCTTGATGAAGAGCTCTGGAAGCTTGGTGTACCTGCAAAGACAAAGCACAATGAAGTTGCTCCTGCACAGCATGAGCTTGCACCGGTATTTGAGACAGCTAACGTAGCAGTTGATCACAACCAGCTTACAATGGAGATCATGAAGAAAGTTGCTGATAAGCACAATTATGCATGTCTCCTCCACGAGAAGCCATTTGAGGGTATCAACGGAAGTGGTAAGCACAACAACTGGTCAATGATTACAGATACAGGTGAAAACCTTCTTGATCCGGGCTCAACACCAGCTGAGAACATGCAGTTCCTTGTATTCCTCATTGCAACTATCGCTGCAGTTGATGAGTACGCAGACCTCATGAGAATCTCTGTTGCTACAGCAGGAAACGATCACAGACTTGGAGCAAACGAGGCACCGCCAGCAATTATCTCAGTATTCGTTGGTGACGAGCTTGCAGCAGTACTTAAGTCTATCGAGGAAGGTACTGATTTTGTACAGAGCGAGAAGAAGCAGATGGAGATCGGTGCTCACGTTCTTCCACACTTCACACAGGATACTACAGATCGTAACCGTACATCACCTTTCGCATTCACTGGAAACAAGTTTGAGTTCCGTATGCCGGGTAGTGCAGTTTCTGTAGCAAATCCTAACATCGTTCTTAACACAGCTGTTGCAGAGGCACTCAGCAAGATTTATGACAGACTTTCAGGCGTAAGTGAGGAAAATCTTAAGGACGAAGTAAACAAGCTTCTTAAGGAGCTCTTAGCTGAGCATAAGAAGGTTCTCTTTAACGGCAACGGCTACACAGATGAGTGGGTAGAGGAAGCTGAAAGACGTGGCCTTTTCAATCTCAAGTCACTTCCTGATGCAATGCCAAGATTTATTGAGAAGAAGAACATCGAGCTCTTTGAGAAACACAAGATCTTTACTGAGACAGAGATCAGATCAAGATATGAGATCAATCTTGAGAACTATGTAAAGGCTATACACATCGAGTCACTTACACTTCAGGAGATGGTAAGAAAGGACTTCACAGCAGGTCTTGTTAAGTACATGAAGGATGTTACATGTGAGGCCCTCAGCAAGAAGAAGTTCTCCGACGCTATGAAGTGCACATACGAGGAGAAGATCCTTAAGACTCTTGATGATACATCAGAGAAGATTAGCAGCCAGCTTGAAAAGCTTGCCGAAGATACAAAGAAGGCAGAGGGTATCGAGGATATGCTTGAGAGTGCTAAGTACTATCAGGCAACGATCCTTTCAGATATGGATGAGCTCAGAGCAGCAGTTGATGCAGCTGAAGCTATTATTCCTAACGGATATCTTCCATATCCTACATACGGCGACTTATTGTTCTCATTAAGGTAATTGATACAAAGTTTAATAAACCTTTTAAGGCATAGGCAGCTCCCGGGAAAAGCTGTCTATGCCTATACTCAAAGGTGGGCAGAAAGGTGAAGAGGAATATGCAAAATCTCGATAATAACTGGATGAAAGAACATGATGCGTGTGGTATCGGTGCAGTAGTCAACATCGATGGTCATGCGGATTACAAGGTACTCGATGATGCTTTACATATCGTAGAAAAGCTTGAGCACAGGGCAGGAAAAGATGCGACCGGCAAAGTCGGAGATGGCGTAGGTATTTTAGTGCAGATATGCCATAACTTTTTCAAAAAAGCCGCAAATAAAAGCGGTATCAGTCTTGGAGAAGCAGGAGACTATGGCGTTGGCATGTTGTTCCTGCCTGCTGATAAGCTTAAGCGTATGTTTGCAATGCGCATGTTTGAAGTCATTTGTAATAAAGAAGGCTTGAAATTCCTTGGCTGGAGAGAAGTACCACTTAAGGAAGGAATCCTTGGAAAGCCTGCACGTGACTGTATGCCATGCATCATGCAGTGTTTCATTGAAAGACCGGAAGAGATCAAGAGAGGCATAGACTTTGACAGACGCCTTTTTGTCGTAAGACGTGAGTTTGAGCAGAGCTCAGAAGATACATATATCTGTTCACTTTCTTCAAGAACTATCGTATACAAGGGTATGTTCTTAGTTACTCAGCTCAGAGCCTTCTATGAGGATCTGCAGACAGCTGAGTATGAGACAGCTATTGCAATAGTTCATTCAAGATTTTCTACAAATACTACTCCAAGCTGGGAGAGAGCTCATCCATACAGAATGATCGCCCACAATGGAGAGATCAATACTATCCGCGGTAATATCGACAGAATGCTTGCCCGTGAGGAGACCATGAATTCTTCTGTAATGGAAGATGAGATTGACAAGATTTTCCCTGTTGTCAATAAGACTGGCTCTGACTCTGCAATGCTCGATAATACTCTTGAATTCCTTTATATGAACGGAATGCCGCTTCCACTTGCTATGATGGCAATCATTCCTGAGCCTTGGAAGCACAATGGCTTCATGGAGCAGAATAAAAAGGATTTCTATCATTACTATGCAACAATGATGGAGCCATGGGATGGTCCTGCAGCTATCATCTTTACAGATGGAAGTCTTGTGGGTGCTACTCTTGACAGAAATGGTCTCAGACCTTCAAGATACTACATCACAGATGACAATCGCCTTATCCTTGCATCTGAGGTAGGTGTACTTGATATTGCTCCTGAGCACATCGTAAAGAAGTCAAGGCTTGAGCCTGGTAAGATGCTCCTCGTTGATACAGAGGCAAAGAGGATAATCTCTGACGAAGAGTGTAAGAACCACTATGCTGACAGCAAGCCATATGGTGAATGGCTCGACAGTCATCTTCTTCATCTTTCAAAGCTTCACATTCCTAATAAGAAGATACCGGTTCATTCTCAGGAAATGAGAGACAGACTTTACAAGGTATTTGGCTATACTTATGAAGATGTGAAGGACGGAATCCTTCCAATGGCAATGAATGCGGTTGAGCCGACACTTTCCATGGGACATGATGCACCGCTTGCAGTACTGTCAAAAGAGCATCAGCTTCTTTTCAACTACTTCAAGCAGCTTTTTGCACAGGTTACAAATCCGCCTATCGATTCACTTAGAGAAAAGATCGTTACAGATACTACTGTTTATATCGGATCTGACGGAGATCTGCTCAATGAAAAGGGCGTAAACTGTCGTGTGCTTGAGGTTAATCACCCAATCCTTACAGGTGTTGATCTCATGAAGATCAAGTCACTTAACCAGCCTGGATTTAGGGCAGAAGTTGTATCTCTTCTTTATTATAAGAATACTTCACTTGAGAGAGCACTTGAGCAGCTCAATATCACTATCGACCGACTTGCAGCAAGTGGTGCCAATATCATCATCCTTTCAGACCGTGGAATTGATGAAAACCATTTGCCAATACCATCACTACTTGCAGTATCTTCTGTTGAGCAGCATCTTGTACGCACAAAGCAGCGTACAGCTGTATCTTTGATACTTGAAAGTGGTGAGCCAAGAGATGTACACCAGATCGCTACGCTTCTTGGTTTTGGTGCGCGTGCTGTCAATCCATACCTTGCACATGAGTGTATCGCAGAGCTTATCGATATAGGTATCCTCGATAAGGATTATCATACAGCAATCGATGATTACAACAAGGCTCTTCTTGGTGGTGTTGTTAAGATCGCAGCTAAGATGGGTATCTCAACTATCCAGTCTTATCAGTCTGCAAGAATTTTTGAAGCAATCGGACTTAGCAAGTCACTTATAGATAAGTACTTCACCGGTACTGTAAGCCGTGTAGGCGGTATTGGTATCGAGGAGCTTTCTGAGGCTGTTACACTGAGACACGATCGTGCATTTGATCCTATGGGACTTGGTGTAGATACTACACTTGACAGCACAGGTTTCCATTATCTTAGAAGCGGCAAGAACACAGAGGATCATCTTTACAGCCCTGAGACTATCATAGCTCTGCAGCAGGCAGTAAGAATGGGAAGCTATGAGAAGTTCAAGGAATACACTGCGATGGTTGATGATGAGAAGCGTCCTCACACACTTCGCGGACTTATGGACTTCAATGCAAAGAATCAGCCTATCCCGATCGAAGAGGTTGAGCCGGTTGAGTCTATCGTAAAGCGTTTTAAGACCGGAGCTATGTCCTATGGTTCTATTTCACAGGAGGCTCATGAGACTCTTGCTATCGCTATGAACAGGCTTGGAGGTAAGTCAAATACCGGTGAAGGCGGAGAGCATGTCGACAGATATGGAACAGAGAGAAACAGTGCTATAAAGCAGGTAGCATCAGGCAGATTTGGTGTTACAAGTGCTTACCTTAATAGTGCAGTAGAGATCCAGATCAAGATGGCACAGGGCGCAAAGCCGGGAGAGGGCGGACACCTTCCGGGAAAGAAGGTATACCCTTGGGTTGCTCATACAAGATACTCAACACCGGGTGTATCTTTGATATCACCACCACCTCATCACGATATTTACTCTATCGAGGATCTTGCGCAGCTTATCTACGACCTTAAGAATGCCAACAGACGTGCGCGCATCTCTGTAAAGCTTGTGTCTGAGGCTGGTGTAGGTACTATCGCATCAGGTGTTGCAAAGGCTGGCGCACAGGTTATCCTTGTTTCTGGCTATGACGGAGGTACAGGTGCGGCTCCGGGAAGCAGTATCCACAATGCAGGACTTCCATGGGAGCTTGGTATTTCTGAGACTCATCAGGCACTTATCGAGAATGGTCTTAGAAACAGAGTTAAGCTTGAGACAGATGGTAAGCTCATGAGCGGAAGAGATGTAGCTATTGCAGCACTTCTCGGCGCTGAAGAGTTTGGTTTCGCTACAGCTCCACTTGTATGTATGGGCTGTATGATGATGAGAGTATGCTCAAAGGATACATGTCCTGTAGGTATCGCTACTCAGAATGAGAAGCTTAGAAAGCGCTTTGCAGGTAAGGCTGAGTATGTAATGAACTTCATGCTCTACATTGCAACTGAGCTCAGAGAAATCATGGCTAAGCTTGGTTTCAGAACTGTTGATGAGATGGTTGGACGTACAGACTGCCTTAAGGTTAAGGAAAGCCTTATCACAGACAGGGCAGAGAAAGTCGACCTCAGCACAATACTTAATCCTAAGTATGCGCTTGCTAAGGACAATCATTTTGATATCAACCATGTATATGACTTCCATCTTGAGAAGACTCTTGATGAGGGAGTTCTCTTAAAGACATTTGCTGATGCACTTGCTGGTAAGAAGGACGCTGTACATGAGACAAGCATCAAGGTAAGCAGTACAGACCGATCATTTGGTACTATCCTTGGATCTGATATCACAAGAAACTTTGGTGAAAGTCTGGCTGACGATACGTTTGTCGTTAATTGTGAAGGCGGCGGCGGTCAGTCATTTGGCGCATTTATCCCATCAGGTCTTACACTGAGACTTACAGGTGATGCAAATGACGGATTTGGTAAGGGACTTTCAGGCGGTCATCTGATCGTTGTACCATCACCAAAGAGTCCATTCAAGGCAAACGAAAATATCATCATCGGAAATGTGGCACTTTATGGTGCAACATCCGGTAAGGCTTATGTATGCGGTGTTGCAGGTGAGAGATTCTGTGTAAGAAACTCTGGTGCTGTAGCAGTTGCAGAAGGATGCGGCGATCACGGCCTTGAGTATATGACAGGCGGAAGAGCTGTAATCCTTGGTAGTACCGGTAAGAATTTTGCTGCCGGCATGAGCGGCGGTATTGCTTATGTTCTCGACAGAGAGCACAGCCTTTACAGACGTGTAAATAAGGATATGGTAAGTATTTCGGAGCTTTCAGATAAATATGATATTGCTGAGCTCAAGGGAATTTTGAAGGATTATGTTAAGGAGACAAAGTCAGTACTTGCAACAGAAATCCTTAATAATTTCGATGAGTATGTTCCTAACTTCAAGAAGATTGTTCCTAACGACTATCAGAAGATGATGGCCGCTATCGGAAGATATGAGGAGCAGGGAATTTCACATGAAAACGCAGAACTTGAAGCGTTCAATGAGATAGCAGCGGGTTGAGAAAGGAAAGGTCTGGAATAGTTATGGGAAAGGCAACAGGATTTTTAGAGTATAACAGGCAGGAGAATCGTGAGATAGCTCCGGCTGAGAGAATAAAGAATTTTAATGAGTTTAGAAAGCCGCTTACAGAGAGTGAGAGAATCGAGCAGGGCGCAAGATGTATGAACTGCGGCGTACCTATGTGTCAGTCAGCTATGAAGCTTTCCGGCATGGTTACAGGATGCCCGCTTCACAATCTTATCCCTGAGTGGAATGACCAGGTTTATCATAATCATGTACAGCATGCACTTTCACGTCTCTTAAAGACAAACAATTTTCCGGAGTTTACGGGCAGGGTTTGCCCGGCACTCTGCGAGAAAGCTTGCATCTGCGGTATGGATGGCGAGAGTGTTACTACTCATGATAACGAGAGATACATCATTGACTCAGCTTTTGAGCAGGGACTTATGCAGCCACGCATCCCTAAGGTGAGAAGCGGCAAGAAGGTTGCTGTAGTTGGGGCAGGCCCTGCAGGACTTGCAGCGGCTGATCAGCTTAACCACAGAGGTCACAGCGTTACTGTATTTGAGCGTGATGATGAGGTTGGCGGACTTTTAATGTATGGCATACCTAACATGAAGCTTGATAAGTCTGTAGTAAAGCGTCGCAGGGCTCTCATGGAGAAAGAGGGCGTTGAATTCAGGACAGGCGTAAATGTCGGAGTAGATGTAAAGGCTAAGGAAATCCTTGACAGCTACGATGCGGTAATACTTGCTTGCGGTGCTAAGCAGGCACGTGCGCTTGCAGTACCGGATGCTGATAAGACAAAGGGAATTTACTTTGCGGTTGATTTCCTTACATCAACCACAAAGAGCCTTGTAAACGGACAGCCGACTGAGGGTGCTTTCATCAGCGCAAAGGATAAGAATGTTGTTATCATCGGTGGCGGTGATACAGGTAATGACTGTGTAGGTACATGCATCCGTCATGGCGCGAAGAGCGTTACACAGCTTGAGATGATGCCAAAGCCACCTGAGACAAGGCTTCCATCAAATCCATGGCCTGAGTGGCCAAAGGTCCTCAAGACTGACTACGGCCAGGAAGAGGCTATCGACAGATTTGGCAGCGATCCAAGAATTTATGAGACAACAGTTAAGGAACTTGTCACAAAGAAGGGGGCCCTTACAGCCATCAAGACAGTCAAGGTAAAGTTTGAAGGAAGAAAGATGGTTGAGGTTGAAGGTTCGGAGAAGACCATCAAGTGCGACCTTCTTTTGATCGCAGCTGGATTCATAGGTGCAGAGAAGTATACCCCTGATGCATTTGCCGCACCATTGTCTGAAAGAAATACAGTACTTACTACTCCTGATAAGTACAAGACAAAGGTTGATAAGGTATATACAGCAGGTGATATGCATCGCGGACAGTCACTTGTTGTATGGGCTATATGCGAAGGCAGAGAGTGTGCTGCAGAAGTTGACCATGATCTGATGGGTTATTAAAAATAGAATAAGATATACCTAAGTAATAGGATACCGTCGTTTGGCGGTATCCTATTACTGGTTTTATAGAGATATAAATGATATACTATCTCATTATTGATCGTTGAGGTAAAAATATATGAATAGAATCGTAGATGCAGTTATTTTTGATCTGGATGGTACTCTTACAGACACTGAGAAGTATTATCAGGAGGCATGGCCAAAGGCTTTGGGAAAGTTTGGCTATGAGCTGACAAAGGAAATGGCCTTGGAGCTCCGTTCGCTTGGACGTCCGTTTGCTCCGGAGAAGTTTAAGGAATGGTTTGGCGAAGATTTTGATTATCATGAGGTGAGAGAGTACAGGAAGTCACTGGTTGAGGCTCTTATCGCGGAAAACGGCATTCCTCTGAAGCCCGGCGCAAAGGAGATACTTCACTGGATGAGAGAAAATGGCATCCTGACAGCCCTTGCTACTGCAAATGAATACAGTCGGGCTGAGAGATATCTTAAGAAGATCGATATGTTTGATGGATTTGACAGGATCATATGCTCTGATATGGTAAAGTATGGCAAACCGGCACCGGATATCTATAGCTACGCATGTGAGCAGCTTGGACTTAGTCCGGAGAGGACATTTGCAGTTGAAGACTCACCAAACGGAGTTACCAGTGCATATAAAGCAGGCTGCAAGGTCATAATGGTTCCTGATCTCACAGAGCCGGATGATGAGCTCAAAAGTATGCTTTATGCAAAAGTAGACAAGTTGCTGGATATAAAAAGCTTCTTTACTGAATGATGATGTACATTATACACAAAGAAAAAGCGATTTGAGTTATTATAAAATACATATATACCAAATTAAAATTGATTTTAAAGACAACTTATCTGTAAAAATGCTGCATAAATCTTGTTTTAAACCACCCAAAGCGTTATAGTTGTATCATATTAAGTGCATATTGACTGTGTGAGTTTGGGAATGTGCACAATTATTGATGGGAGGGTAACATATGAACAAATTTATCAGAAAGATGATGGCAGTTTCATTGAGTGTGGCAATGACAGCATCTCTTACAGCCTGTGGAGCATCAGGCGGCAAGGCAGGCGGAACTACTGAGAAACCTGAAGGCGAATCACCTGCAGCGGATTCTTCATCAGGAGAATCAGGAGCAGCAGTAGCAGACAGTGATATCAAGATCGGTGTTTCTATCTGGAGCTCTACTGACGTGCTTGGTTCACAGTGTAAGCTGATACTCGATGAGGCAGCAAAGTCTTTAGGTGTGCAGGTACAGTATGTTGACCAGGGACACGTTTCAGAGAAGGTTACAGCATCAGTTGAGCAGCTTTGTGCTGCAGGATGTCAGGGTATCGTTATCTGTAACTCAGCAGATACAGAGATGACATCAGCAATCAAGACATGTAATGATAACAAAGTTTATCTTGCACAGTTCTTCCGTATTATAAGCGAAGAGAACAGCGCAGATATCTATAAGATGGCAACAGATTCAGAGTACTTTGTAGGTGCAGTTCACGAGAACGAGCCTGAAAACGGTGAGAAACTCGTAAACATCCTTCTCGATAAGGGATGCCGTGATATCGGTCTTATCGGATGGGAGCAGGGCGATGCTACATGGCTTGGCAGATGGGAAGGCTACAAGAAGGGTGTAGAAACTTGGAATGCAGCTCATCCAGATGATCAGGCAAAGCTTTCTGAACCACAGTACGCAGGTACAACAAGTGAAGGTGGTTCAAAGGCAGCAGAAGCTCTTATGTCAGCAGATCCAGATCTTGATGCACTTATCCCAGCAGGCGGCGGCGGAGATCCTCTTCAGGGTGCTATCGCAGCAGTAGAGCGTGCAGGCAAGACAGACAAGATCTCTATCGTTTCAACAGACTTCCTTCCAGACCTTGGCGACAGACTTGCAAATGGTTCTATGGCAGGTGAGTCAGGCGGACATTACTGCGATCCTCTCTTTGCATTCATGATGGTTTACAACGCTATCAAGGGCAACTACAGCGGATTTGGCGGTAAGTTTGAAAATGTAAACTTCCCATACCTTTATGTTTCATCAGCAGATGATTACAAGGCTTATGAGCAGTACTTCGTAAATCAGCTTCCATACACAGATGATGAGCTTGTTGAGATGTCTAAGCTTAGCATGGACGACCTCAAGGCAAAGGCAGCTTCACTTTCTATCGAAGATGCAGCATCACGTGCAGGAAAGTAATATAAGTTAATTAGAAGCCGGTATCATTTGATGCCGGCTTCATTAATAGAACGTTAATAGAAACAGACTAATCGTTTTTGAAGTAAGGAAGGTGTTATGGATATGACTACAGGGGCTAATGCTCTCGAAAAGAAGAAACTGTCCGGTACAGCAAAGGGTTATTTGATACTTATAGGTCTTGTTGTAGCCTCATGGGCAATATTTAAAATTATCACACCAGGTAACTTTGGTTCTCCAAAGGCTATGCTCAGCTATTTCCAGGCAAGCTTGATCGCAGCTACAGGCGCTATCGGTTTTTATTTTGTAATGGTCATGGGAATGTTTGATTTCTCAATTGGTGCAAATATTATGCTTTCGGCTATAGTCGGATGCGTGTTTGCAACAAGATTTAACCTCGGATATTTTGGTCTTGTGGTTGGATGTATCGTAATGGGCGCTTTGGTAGGTCTTTTCAATGGACTTTTTTACGTAAAGCTCAGGATACCATCAATGATCGTAACAACAGGACTTGCTCTCATATATGAAGCTATTGCTAACTACATCGCAGGCGGAGTAGAGCAGACGCTTCCATCAAATTTACGTGCTTTTGGTCAGATGCCGGGCGACATCATTTTGGCAGTTGTCGCATTTATTGTGGCATATCTTATCCTCAATTATACAAAGATTGGAACATACACCTATGCTATCGGCAGCAACGAGTTTGTTGCAAAAAACATGGGTATAAATGTCAATAAGTACAAGGTTCTCGCATTTATCATCTCAGGTGCCTTCCTCGGAACAATGGCAATCCTTACTATCAGCTATGGATCTTCAATGGTAGCTGTTACAGGTATGGCTTCTATGAGCCGTAACTTCGTTCCTACAATGGGATGTTTCTTTGGTATGGCATTTAAGAAGTATGGTATGCCGCTTCCAGCTATCATCATCGGAGAGTTTGTAATAAATATCATTTTCTTTGGATTTATAGCACTGGGCGCACCTACAGCTATTCAGGATGTTATCACAGGACTTGCGTTGCTTATAATCATCACTCTTACAACAAGGGTTGATAAGGGCGAGATAGTTAAATAAGGAAGGAGAATGAGAGATGAGCGAAATCAGATTACAAGTTAAGAATCTCTGCAAATCCTTCGGAATTACCAAGGCAGTGCAGAATGTTTCTTTTGATATCAATAAGGGTGAAGTACATGCACTTATAGGCGAGAATGGTTCAGGTAAGTCAACGCTTACAAATATGCTCACAGGTATTTACACAAAAGACAGTGGTGAATTCATACTTGATGGTAAGGAGATCCATCCTAAAAACCAGGTAGAGGCAAATAATGAAGGCGTTTCCATCATAGTGCAGGAGCTTGGTACTCTGGACGGACTTACAGTTGCCGAAAATATCTTTTTAGGACATGAGGACAAGTTCGTTAAGTGTGGAATTAAGAATACTAACGCCATGAACAAGCAGGCTAATGAGCTTTTGAAGAAGTATGGCTTTGAAAGAATCAAGGCTTCTGATATGGTTGATGACTATAACTTTGAGGACAGAAAGCTTGTGGAGATCGTTAAGGCAACATATTTTGGACCAAAGATTGTCGTAATTGATGAGACGACTACAGCACTTTCACAGGAAGGAAGAGAAGAACTCTATAAGCACATGAAGCGTATCCGTGCCGAGGGCAACACAGTTATCTTTATTTCACATGACCTTCCGGAAGTACTGGAACTATCAGATACTATCACTATCCTCAGAGATGGTGTATATATCGATACTGTAAAGAGCGCAGATGTCACTGAGGATGACCTTAAAAAGCTGATGGTAGGCCGTGAAGTTACAGGTGATTACTACCGTGCGGACTATGGCGAAAAGGTTTCTGATGAAGTTGTCCTTTCTGTAAAAAATGTAACAGTTCCAGGGCTTATCAAAGATGTGAATTTCGAGCTGCATAAGGGTGAGATACTTGGCTTTGGCGGACTTTCTGAGTCGGGAATGCATGAAGTGGGCAAGGCATGCTTTGGTGCATCGTTTGACAGAGAAGGAAAAGTTACTTTGGCTGATGGCACTGAGATAAATGATATCCCTACAGCGATTTCTCACAGCATAGCCTACACTTCAAAAGACAGAGATAATGAGTCTGTTGTAATGAATCAGAGCATTGGTGAAAATATATGTATTCCTTCACTTGACAGCCTTTCCAACAAGGCGGGCATCTTAAGTGGCAAGAAAATGAAAGAATTCTCAAATAAATTTGCTAAAGAGATGTCTGTAAAGATGGTCAACACAGATCAGTTTGTGTCAAATCTTTCTGGTGGTAATAAGCAGAAGGTTGTATTGGCACGCTGGATAGGCAAGGATTCAGATATCCTTGTGCTTGACAGCCCGACACGAGGCATCGATATCAAGGTTAAGCAGGATATCTATCAGCTCATGGACAAGATGAGAAAGAATGGTAAGTCGATAATCATGATCTCTGAGGAAATGGCTGAGCTCATCGGTATGTGTGACCGTATCATCATCATGAAAGATGGTATGATAAGCGGCGAGCTGGCAAGAAATCCTGAGATGGATGAAAATAAGCTTATTGCAAAGATGGTTTAAGGGGAGGATAGACAAGATGGCTTCAAATACTATTACTGTTTCTAAAGACGAGGAGCTTAAAAGACTTTCGCGGGTTTCCATGATAAGATCCCTTTTACCGATCGCAGGACTTATCATTATATTCGTACTTTTTAATATTCTTACAAAGGGAAGGATGATCAATAACCTTTCACTTGTAATGTCACAGGTTTACGTTACTATGATAGCTGCCATGGGTGTATTTTTCATCATGACCATGGGTGGACTTGATTTTTCACAGGGCTCAATACTTGGTATTTCTTCAATTGTAGTGTGCATAGTCTCAAAGACGAGCATTCCGCTTGCAATACTTGCAGGTATCGCTACAGGTGCTGCAATCGGGGCATTTAATGCATACTTCTATGTAAACAGAAAGATCAAGTCCTTCATTGTTACAATTTGTACAATGTTCCTCTTCAGAGGATTCATAAAGTATCTTACAACAAACGCTCCGGTTGCCGGAAGTGCATATCTTATCAACTATGATACAAATGTTATCAAGGCAGCCTGCACTATCGCAGTACTTGCAGTTGGATTCTTCATTTTTAAGTTTACAAAATTTGGAATTTACTTAAAGGCTATAGGAGCAGGAGAGAAGGCTGCAAAGTTTTCTGGTATCAGAACAGATAAGATGAAGTTTTTCATCTATGTATTAGCAGGTGCCATCACTGGTTTTGCTGCATTTATCAACTGCATTAAGGTTGGCTCTGTTACATCTTCAGGCGGAAATCAGCTTGAGACACAGATCCTTATCGCGCTTGTGCTTGGCGGTATGCCTATCTCAGGTGGTGCAAAGGTAAGATTTGAGAATGTTATCGTGGGCTCACTTCTTTACATAGTCCTCAACAGCGGACTTACAATGATGGGCTTTACAACTCAGATGATGCAGCTTATCCAGGGCGTTATCTTCCTTATCTTCGTAGCAGTATTTGCTGACAGACAGTCACTGCAGGTAATTAAATAAAAATATTTGAAAATATATGTATACAGCCATAATCGTTGCGGGAAAATAGCAAAAATGGTATAGTATATACACAGGCAAAGGAGTCTACTAGTTTATTAGTGGACTCCATTTTTGCATTTTAGGGAAAATAATAATGATCAAGGAGAGTTTAGGTATGAAGAGAAAAGTTTGGGCAATACTTATGACTATTGCGACTGTTGCTGTGATGACTGGCTGTGGAGGCAGCAAGAGCGCAGAGAGCGCAGCACCTGCAAGTGAAGCAGCACCGGCGGCTAGTGAGGCGGCAGCAGATACGGGAGCAGATGCGTCAGCAGGTGATAAGGTGTGGATAATCGCTACAGATACTTCATTTAAGCCATTTGAGTATACTGATGATAAGGGACAGTTTGTTGGAATCGATATGGATATACTTGCAGCTGTTGCAGAGGATCAGGGCTTCAAATATGATGTACAGGTCCTTGGATGGGATGCATCGATCGCAGCATGTCAGGCAGGACAGGCAGATGGTATGATCGCAGGTGCATCTATTACAGAAGAGAGAAAATCTTCCGGCTGGGTATTCTCAGACGGATATTATGACGCAAACCAGAGCATGGCTGTTGAGGCTTCATCTGATATAAAAGGCTTTGAGGATTTAAAGGGCAAGTCAGCTGCCGTAAAGACAGGAACAATGAGTGCTGCTTATGCTGAGAGCCTTGCCGGTGAGTATGGATTTACAGTTACATATTTTGAAGATTCTCCTACAATGTATCAGGCAGTTGTCGGCGGACAGGTTGCAGCATGTTTTGATGATACCCCTATAATGGCATCAAATATCAAAGATACAGGCATTGCAATGAAGATAGTAGACGGTACTGGAAACGATCCTGCAGCTTATGGTTTTGCTATATTTGACAGCAGTAAGCAGGAGCTTGTAGATATGTTCAATAAGGGACTTGCCAATATTAAAGAAAACGGCAAGTATGACGAGATACTTAATAAGTACCTTGGCGAATAACTTTTTTGAATTTAACGAAGCGGGAGGATATGATCTGCCTCCCGCTTTCATAGATTTTCGCTGATGTTTACCGAAATAATCAGCGAAAAGTTATACTTTATAGCGAGGTTTGAAGATGATAAGGATTATCACCGTTTATGGAGGGTTACTCCTCACAGCGCTTGGACGCACATTGCTGCTTGCACTTTTGGGACTTTTCTTTGCTTGTATCATTGGCATGATCTTTGGAATCATGGGTGTTTTAAAGAACAGGCTCAGCAATATCATTTCTCAGATATTTGTTGACGTTATCCGTGGCGTTCCTATGATAGTTTTGGCATTTTTTGTGTATTTTGGCGTGCCGTATTTCTTTAATACTATGATAGGTGGGTTTACGGTAAGCCTTTCTGCACTGCAGGCAGGTACTATCTGTCTTGCACTTAATTGCGGTGCGTATATGGCTGAGATCGTCAGAGCAGGTATCCAGTCGGTTGACAAAGGTCAGATGGAGGCTGCACGTTCACTTGGTCTTACATATGGTATGGCTATGAGAAAGGTCGTTCTCCCACAGGCTATCAGGACTATGATACCGACATTTATCAACCAGTTTATAATTACTCTGAAAGATACATCTATTTTGTCCGTAATCGGATTTCCGGAGCTTGTAAATACAGCTAAAAACGTGCAGGCAAATACATTTATGTCGTTCCAGACATGGGCAATAGTGGGACTTATGTATCTGATAGTGATCACTATCCTTTCAAGAAGTGCTAAGGTTGTCGAGAGGAGGCTTAACGTTGGTAGATAAAAGTGAAGTAAAGATAAAGGTGACAAACTTAAAGAAAAGCTTTGGCGACCTTGATGTATTAAAGGATATATCTACAGAAGTTTATAAAGGCGAAGTGGTATGTATAATAGGCCCGTCAGGCTCGGGTAAATCAACATTTTTACGATGCTTAAACAAGCTTGAGGAAGTGACGGCTGGAACGGTGATCGTTGACGGGAATGATATAACTTCCAAGGGAATAAATATCAATAAAGTCCGAGAGAATATCGGAATGGTGTTCCAGCATTTTAATCTTTTTAATAACTTAAATATCATGGATAACCTTACACTTGCACCGCTAGAGTTAAAGAAGTGCAGCAAGAGTGAGGCAGAGAGCAGAGCTCGGGATATGCTCAAAAAAGTAGGACTTGCAGATAAGGTAGACAGCTATCCAAGTCAGCTTTCCGGAGGTCAGAAGCAGAGAGTTGCTATTGCAAGAGCACTTTGCATGCAGCCGGATATAATGCTTTTTGATGAGCCTACATCAGCTCTTGACCCTGAAATGGTCGGAGAAGTATTGCAGGTTATGAAAAATCTTGCGGCAGATGGTATGACTATGGTGATCGTCACACACGAAATGGGATTTGCGCGCGAGGTTGCGGACAGAGTCATCTTTATGGATGGCGGATATGTCGTAGAAGAGGGTACTCCGCAGGAAGTATTGCTTAATCCAAAGGAAGAGAGAACTATTGATTTCTTAAATAAGGTTTTGTAAAGTGGTGATTTTATGAAGAAAATAATTACTATCAGCCGGCAATATGGTGCAGGTGGCAGCACTATAGGTCTTGGGGTTGCTGAAAGATTGGGATATTATTTTTGCGATAAAGACATGATCATGCGTGCTGCTATGGAAAATGGCAACCTTACAGCAGATGAGATAAGGTATTTTGATGAAAAGGTTCCTACAGAGTTTGGGATTGGTCAGAGTCTTTTTGATTTTTACAATAAACCTCTTGATGAAAGGCTTTTTAATGCACAGCGTGATGCCATCCGCAAAGTTGCTGAAAAAGGAAAGTGTGTTATCATTGGCAGAAACGCAAATATTATTTTGAAAGAATTTGATAATGGTCTGCACGTGTTTTTGTCAGCCAGTGAGCGCTTCAGATTAAATCGTATGATGGAAAAGACGCCAGGTATTACTGAGGCGAAGATGCTTGAAAGACTTCATTCTGTAGATAAAGCAAGGAAAAAGTATTGCATGCACTATACCGGGACAGAATTTGGTAATGCAGACTTTTATGATATTTCTCTCAGGACTTCGTCGCTGGGAATAGACAGGTGCATTGATATTATATGCGATATTGCGCAGCATGATTAGTCATATAAAAGTTTATATTGAATTAGCATTGGCAAAACTGCCTGTTTTGGGTTAGAATAAACTTGTGTTGGATTTTTCATCGCAAGTTAAATTTTAACACAAAAAGAAGAACCGTGGGCTCTTATCGAACCCTCGGTTCTTCTTTTTTTATGGACTATCTTTTTTCACAGCCCCTTCTTGGTCTTGCCAATAAATTAAATTGCTACGATCAGACATTACTTAAAGAACTTAACCTCTTCATTAAGCTGCTCTGCAACTTTCTTTAGATGCGAAGCTGAATCTGCGAGTGTGGTGACTGTGGCAGAAAGTTCTTGGACAGATCTTCCGGTCGTTTCTGATGACGCTGCATTTTCCTCTGATACTGCGGAAAGTGATGTCATTGCATTTGAAACATTTGCATTTGCAGAGACACAGGTATCTGCCTCCTCAGCAATTTTTTCAACGCTCTTAACAGTATCTTCTATATCAGAAAGCATACCCTGTACTGATTCGAAAGTGGCATTCAAAGCCTTGTTCTGCTCGACATTGCCTTCCATAACTTGGGCAGCAGCATGAACGGCTTGCTCAGCCTCGTTTAGGAGAGCATCCATCTCGGCTCTGATTTCGGAGGCCATATTATTTGAGTCGTCAGCAAGCTTTCGTATCTCCTCAGCTACAACGGCAAATCCTTTTCCCATTTCTCCAGCTCTAGCAGCTTCTATTGAAGCGTTAAGTGAAAGCAGATTTGTCTGTGATGCAATACCGGATATTCCTTCTACTCTGTCATTAATATTAGTAACTGCATTTTGTGTGGATGAAATTCTGGTCGATATTTCATCTATTTTAGCTGTCATTTCATTGCTGGCGTTGCGGAGGCTGTCTAATGACGAAGTAGATTCCTCGGATGCCTCTTTCATCCTTCTTGCGAGTTCGGACATCTCTTTTGTTGAACTTTGAACACTCTCAACCGAATCTGTGATTTTCACAGTCTCATCGGCTGCCATATGAATATCTTCAGCCTGCTGTACGGCACCTTGTGCTATATGATGAACTGATGTGGATACTGCTTCTGTAGTATGAGCAATCTGGTCAGCCATAGAGGAAAGCTCATCCGATGCCATTCCGACTGTTGCGGAAGATTCTTTAATGTGACCAACAATTGACAGCAACTGCTCTACAAGAGTATTGGTACTATTTACCATTGTTCCAAACTCATCTCTGCGATTCGTATACTTTTCAATTTTGCGGAACATGCCACCTGCAAGAGTAGCAAGTGCATTATTTACTTCAATAATCGGCTTTGTAAAACTAATTGCCTGCAAATACGCAAGGATACCTGCTATGGCAAGCAGAATAATTCCGACGATACTTGTCATAATTGCCGAAGATCTCGCTGCTGCGGTCACTGAATCTATCGATAGTGCGTCACAAATTATATAACCGGTTATAGGTTCTCTGACATACGCTATATAAGAATTCTTTCCGGTAGTATCACTTTGTTTAGTATACAGACCGTCTTCATTATCATTTTTCATAAATTCAGAATCAGAAAAGACTACCGCTTCATCGTCAGCAGAAATATCAAAAAAAGCATGAGAAGCAAGTGTCCCTTCATAGTCAACTAAGAATGCCTCTTCACCATCTTCGCCAAGGATGTTTCTGAAAGAACTCAAATCATAATTTCTGTGCAATACACCTATAACTTCATTTGTATCCAAATCAAAAACCGGAACGGCAATGCATATGCTCCTGACACCGGTTGAAGCACTTACAAGTACAGGAGATGTTGTAGTGGCGCCTTTCATAGCTCCCTGCCAATATGATCTGGCAGATATATCTGCCAGGGCATTATCGTCACTACGCAGCGCCATCATACCCTCGGAATTAGAAAGTACGATCGTATTTCCATCATCAAACATCTGATTTATAACGTCCATTTGATGCTTTACTTCATTTTTGGAATCACCGGTTTTAAGAAAATTGACAGTACTTGGCGAGGAAGCAAGTGTATTAAGGGAATACTCTGTTCGCGCGAATAAATCATTTATTTCGCATTCAATATACCAAGCCGACCAGCTTAGTGTTTCTTTTGCTTTTTTCTTAGCACTTTCGGAGAAGCTTAGATAAGTATTTATTGTAGCTATCATTAGCGGGATAGCAGCTATTGCTACCATTGAGATAATGAGCCTTGTCTTTACACTTGAAATACCTTTCTTCTTTTGCATATATACCCCTCTTTATATATCTGCTTGTGAACGTAGTTTCATAAAAAATGTACCATTATAACCCCTTATAGTATAACATTAAAATACCATGTTTTTAGTACATTTCAGGATACATCAATGGAAAAAATGAAAAGCATTATACATTTAAATGTTGTCCAATTATTACGAATGTGTTAAACTGTAGGTTGTGTGATTAATTTAAGAATTCTTTTATAAGAAAGGTTTAGAGTATGGAAAAAAAGAAAACCGGTAAAGTAGGCGTATTTTTTCTTTGTCTGCTAGTGATCATTATTTCTTTGATCCTTCAGGTTGTATTATCTGCTTGTGTGTCAATGGTAGAGATGACTAAAGCAATCGCTGTCGGTACGTTTGATGTTACGAATTATATGGAGTCATATACTGCATTTCTTAAAGATACTAATGTGCTTCAAAGGGCTGAGTTTATGGCACTTTTAGGTAATCTGGTCTTGGGAGTGCTTTGGTATTATTTTGGATATATCAAGAAAGAGAAAGAAGAAGGTACATATGAGCCTGTAAGTGCAAAATTCGAAGAAAATCCACTTACATTTCCTTTTCTTATCGTATCATCAATTTCATGCTTCGCATTTGGAGCACTTCTTGAGCTTTTGGCAGCGGCACTGATGCCTAATATTGCAGACTTTTTGAATGGAGCGCTTGGCTCGATCATTGACGGAAACAGGATTTTGTCATTTATAATAGTAGTTATCATGGCACCAATAGGTGAAGAATTGATCGTAAGAGGTGTTATCGCCAAAAAGTCCGCAAAAGCGTATGGCGTTGCAGGATGTATGGTGATTAGCGCAGTAATGTTTGCTTTGTTCCACCTTAATCCTATTCAGGGCTTATACGTTATCCCAATGGGTCTTCTTTGGGGATATGTGGCATATAAGTATAAATCAGTGTTACCTTCAATGTTCTGCCATGCATTTAATAATCTTTTAGGCTGGACACTTCCGGGCTCACTGATATCAAATAATAGTATAGTATTTCTTCTTATTTTAATGCTTGCCTCAGGCGCAGGTGCGGTATATATGGCAAAGCGTATGAAGATTTTTGCAGAGAAGAGAGATTCTGAGGAAAGAATTGAACCTTCAGTATAAGATTATAATTAGGATAACAAAAGAATTCCCCGCCGGTTTTTATGATACTGGCGGGGAATTATACTTTTAAATAGTAAACGAATTTTTTATTTCCTTCAGCTCATCTGCACAAACACCGGTCTCGGATACAACATCCAAAACGTCTGATGACAGGCTTGCTACATCTGTAGTCTTTTCTGCCAGGGCAGTGACAGCATTTGCAGCTTCTTCTACAGTATGTGAGATATTTGATATCTGCTCAGCTATCTTGTCAGTAGAGCTGCTAAGGTTTGTGATCATGTTGTTGATATAGCTCATTGAGTCAGAGAAGCCCTCTGCATCGGATTTGTACTGTTCACTCATTTCGAGGAAGGTCTTGTAATCTGATATGACATTTTTTTCAAGATATTCAAGAGTAGTTTCAAGACATCCGCTCATGCTTGTTACAGCCTGCTTTACTTCATCTACTATTATCATGATATTTTTAACGGTCTCTGATGACTGTGATGCAAGCTCGCTTATTTCGGTTGCAACAACTGCAAAACCTTTTCCTGCTTCTCCGGCTCTGGCAGCTTCTATTGCAGCATTGAGCGCAAGGAGATTAGTCTGATTTGCAACATTCTGTATAGCAGTCGCCAGTGAATTGATCTTTTCAACTGACTTTGACTTTTCGAGGGCGTCTTTTCCTTCCAGACTTATCTCAGAGTACATTTTTTCAGTACGCTGGCTTGCCTTTAAGGTATCGCTATACAATCCTTCGGCTTTTTCGGTGATCTCATTTGCGAGAGTAACACCTTCTTTGGATCTATCCACTATGCCGATTGCATTATTTCGTATATCTTCTGTGTGACCGCTTATAACGGTACTTGTTGCAGCTGTTTCCTGCATATTTGCAGCAAGCTGCTCAGATGTTGCAGAGTTATCAGCGTTTGCAGAGTTGATACTAGTTGTTATCTGTTTTAGCTTATCTTCATGCTCTGTTAACTGCTCTGATGTGTTTTTGATACGGGTTACCATGCTCTTAAGAGCACTTTCCATATCGCCAACGGCTTTTGCCATGGCAGAGGTCTCATCCCTTCTGCCTTCCAGCTTTGAGAGGTCTTCTCCTACAGAGAAATCAAGTCTTCCGTTGGCAAGTATGACAGCAGTGATCGTTTTGATCGCACCTCCGATTGAACGTGCGACAATGATACTTCCGATGACCAGGATGATAGTCAGTATGCATGTAACTAAGAGACTTATATTTCTGACTTCGTTTATCTCAGACATGATCTCAGATTCATTTGCAACTATGACTGATACCCAGCCGTTTTTTTCTGAAACGGAATAAGCCGCATATTTAACAACTCCATTTTCATCAGTGTAGTGGAACACGTTGCTCTTTACATAGTTTCCTGTTGGAATTTGCTTAAGCAGACCAAGGACATACTCATTAAAGACAACGGTCCCTATCTTATCAGGCTTTTTGTGATAGTGGAAAACTCCATTTTCATCAACAACATATACATAGCTCGACGATATTTCTGAGAGCTTTTTGTCACTGAGATTTTCGGTAAGCAGCTCCGTAGTTATATTTTCAATGTCATATTTATCGAATAGTTTATCAATGAGCTGGGAACTGAATATGGCTATATCAAGCATATTGTTTTCTGTAGTTTTCTGGATTGTTTTGCGGGATTTAGGCAATATGAAAAGAACATTCAGCAAAAGCATGAGCATGATACAGACAGAGACCAGGATAATAATCTTTGACTGTATAGAATAAATTCCAAAATGAGCCTGGTTTTCTTTTTCTTTCATGTGAAAAGTCCCCCTTTTAAAGCATTAAGCGTAAACCACCTATGTTAAATATAATAAAAAAACGCAGTGCTAAGGGGATTTTTTGGGATACAATTACAAACTTTATTGAAATTTAATGAATTTGACGAGATGTGCATGATTTTGAGCAAAAATTGTTTGCTTTATTACGGTTATCTGTGTTAATATGGTGCGTATCTGTGAAAAGACGTTACAAGGGGAGTAACAATTAACCGCTTTATATGATATCAGGGTCAAAAGTCTTATCCCATAACAAGCTTGCTTATCAGTGGGATAAAGACCTTATGACAGAATTTAGGAGGAATTGTTATTACGAATCGAGGAATTGTAAACGGAAAAGATGGATGGAGACTTGGATTTCATATCATGCCGCCTGATGGATGGCTTAATGATCCTAATGGACTCTGTCAGTTCAACGGTAATTATCACGTATTTATCCAGTATATGCCAAATACACCTGGTCCTGATGGAAGGATAGTCAAGAGCTGGGGACACTATGCAGGTCCTGATCTTATGCACCTTGAGTTTAAGGGTGTTCCATTTTGGCCTGGCGAGCTTGATTACAATGGCTGCTATTCAGGTTCAGCACTTGTTGAGGATGGCAAGGCATATCTTTATTATACAGGAAATATCAAACATCCTGGCGATTACGACTATATCACAGAGGGCCGTGAGAGCAATACTATTCTCATAGAGACAGATGGAGAGCACTTTGGGGATAAGCAGTTCCTTTTTGGAACAAAGGATTATCCGGCAGAATGCACACTTCACGTACGTGATCCTAAGGTATGGAAAGAAAACGATACATACTACATGGTTCAGGGCGCAAGAATGAAGGGTGGTGCTGATGGGGACTATGGTTCAGCACTTTTCTACAAGAGTCACGATAAGAAAAACTGGGAGCTTGTAAAGATCCAGACAACAGATGAAGCTTTTGGATATATGTGGGAGTGTCCGGAATACTTAGAGGTTGATGGACACGCGATAATGTCACTTTGTCCGCAGGGGCTTGAGCACGAGCCATATCGCTACCAGAATATCTATCAGTCAGGCTATGCGCCGGAGATAGGAGAGCTTGAGGATGAGAAGCAGCACATCGGAGATTTTGTTGAGTGGGATATGGGATTTGATTTCTATGCTCCACAGACATTTGTTGATGAGCAGGGCAGACGTATTATGTTTGGCTGGGCAGGACTTCCGGATAAGCCATATAAGAATTTCTATGCTGATTCATATTGGGAGAACTGTCTGACAGTGCCGAGGGTACTTACATACAGAGATGGAGTTGTCCTTCAGAATCCTGTAGAAGAGCTTAACGATCTCAGATATGATGAGGTAAGGCTTGCATCAGATGAGCAGGTTATCCTTCCTGATGGAATGGGTGATTTTGAGATTAATTTCAAAAATAGTTCTGCATGGCGTGTAAGCTTTGCAGAGGGCACATACCTCAGCTATGCTGACGGAGTGGTTTCACTTGAGCTCAGCGACGAAGAAGGCGGAGGAAGAAAGATCCGCAGAGCAAAGGTGGCAGAAGTCAGGAATATGCGTATCCTTGTAGATACCTCAATCCTTGAGATATATCTTAACGATGGTGAGTATGTAATGACAAGCAGATTCTATCCTTCATATAAGGGTGATAAACACGATCTCAAGGTTAAGTTTGACTGTGATGGTACTGAGATCACAGGATGGAAGATGCATACCATGGTTACGAATATCAACTTGTGATCATCCGTTGTCTAAATATACCAAATATTTAGTGAAAATTTATACTTTAATTAATTAACGATATGTAGTATCATACTATTGCTGCATAATCATGATTAACGAGGGAGCAGTACGCCGGTGCGCGTGCCGCTCCTTTCTTTATATATAATAAATTGTATAAAATTGAAATCGATTAAGAAATATATGCAGCTGATTTTTTATGTGATTGTATATAGGAGGATTATGGTAGTTGGACGTAATAAGGCAGAAAAGGGCTCCAGTGTATGAGGCTTTAGAGAAATTTCGCAGACAGCGAGTCGTACCTTTTGATGTACCTGGGCATAAACGAGGCAGAGGCAATGCCGAGCTGGTTAGTTTTTTGGGCGAAAGATGTGTAGGGATAGATGTTAATTCCATGAAACCGTTGGATAATCTATGCCATCCGGTATCTGTAATTAAAGAAGCGGAAGAACTTACGGCAGATGCATTTGGCGCATCACACGCATTCTTGATGGTAAATGGCACTACAAGTGCTGTGCAGGCAATGGTTCTGTCAAATGTCAAGGCGGGAGAGAAGATAATCATGCCCCGAAACGTGCATAAAAGTGCAATTAATGCGCTTATCCTGTGCGGGGCAGTTCCTGTGTATATTGATCCTAAGGTTGATACGAAGCTTGGGATACCGCTTGGCATGGAAATTGCTGATGTAAAAAGGGCAGTAGAGGAAAACCCTGATGCAAAGGCAATACTGATAAACAATCCGTCTTACTACGGTATATGCTCTGACTTAAGGGCGATAGTAAAGCTGGCTCACGAAAATGGAATGAAGGCTCTTGTAGACGAGGCTCATGGTACACATCTGTACTTTGGTCCAAACCTTCCGGTAAATGCTATGACAGCCGGAGCAGATATGGCTGCCATCAGCATGCATAAATCGGGAGGAAGCCTGACACAGAGCTCGATTCTCTTGTGCGGACCCGGCGCTAATGTCGGCTATATCAGCCGCATCGTCAATCTGACACAGACAACGAGCGCAAGCTATCTGCTTTTGGCAAGCCTTGATATCTCAAGGAGAAATCTTGCATTAAACGGGCATGACAGCTTTGAAAAAGTAACAGCTATGGCACAGTATGCCAGAAGTGAGATAAATGAGATTGGCGGTTATTACGCATATGGCAACGAGCTGATAAACGGCGGAAGTATCTATGACTTTGATGAGACAAAGCTCGTTGTAAATACCCGCAGTGTCGGTCTTACCGGTATCGAGGTATATGACCTTTTACGTGATGAGTATGACATACAGATGGAGTTTGGAGATCTTTCAAATGTTATGGCATATATCTCCATCGGTGACAGGCTGCAGGATATAGAGAGACTTGCGGGAGCACTTGCAGATATTAAGCGTATATACGCAAAGCCGGAGTACAGCTTTTTCTCGGCAGAGTATATCTCTCCTATAGTAAAGGCAACTCCGCAGGAGGCATTTTATGCAGAGAAGGAGTCACTGCCGATCGAAAGTACTATAGGAAGGATAAGTGCTGAGTCAGTCATGTGTTATCCGCCGGGAATACCGATACTTTCACCGGGAGAAGTAATTACAAAAGAAATACTTGATTATATAAAGACTGCAATGGAAAAAGGCTGCTCAATGCAGGGACCTGAGAGCGAAGATATATCTGAGCTTTTTGTATTAAAATGATGTTAGGAGGTTCTCTATGGCTGAGATGGATTACTGGTTCAGTGACATGCACACCGGCAATGTCAAGATTAGTATAAGGATAAGTAAGCAGCTGTATTCCGGCACAAGTGAGTTTCAGAGGATAGATGTCTTTGATTCGCCGGAATTTGGCAAGTTTCTTACATCAGACGGAAATATCATTTTTTCAGAAAAAGACGAGTTTACCTATGATGAAATGATCGTACATGTGCCTATGGCGGTCCATCCAAAGGTGCAGAGAGTGCTTGTACTCGGTGGTGGAGACGGCGGCGTGGCAAGAGAGCTTACACACTATGACGAGATCAAGGTAATAGACGTCGTTGAGCCTGACAGCATGTTTGTGGATGTCTGCAAGCAGTATTTCCCGGATAATGCAGTTGGTCTTGAGGACGACAGGGTACACATTTTTTATCAGGACGGACTTAAATATCTGAGAAAATGTGAGGATATGTACGATCTCATAATTAACGATGCAACACAGCCTCTCGGACATGAGGCAGGGCTTTTCACAAAAGAGTTCTACGGAAGCTGCTACAAGGCACTTCATGATGATGGGATAATGGTGTATCAGCATGGAAGCCCATTCTATGATGAGGATGAGGAGAGCTGCAGAGCCATGCACCGCAAGGCTTTCAGAGTATTCCCGATAAACAGGGTATATCAGGCGCATATCCCGACATGCCCGGCTGGTTACTGGCTCTTTGGCTTTGCCAGCAAGAAATATCATCCTTTGAAGGATTTTAATCCGGACAGATGGAATGAGCGTGAGATCAAGACTTGGTATTATACTACAAATTTGCATAAGGGAGCTTTTATGCTTCCAAAGTACGTTGAAGATTTGCTTGAAGAAGAGGAGGAAATGGCAAGATGAGTAGATTATTGGTTATTGGATGCGGCGGAGTCGCACAGGTTGCTATACAGAAGTGCTGTCAGAACAGCGAGGTTTTCACAGAGCTTTGCCTTGCAAGCCGTACAGTGAGCAAGTGTGATGCACTTAAGGAAAAGATCGAGAAGAGCGGATCACCTGTAAAGATCACAACAGCTACAGTAAACGCTGATGATAAGGATGATGTTGCTAAGCTTATAAAGGAGTACAAGCCTGACGCAGTGCTTAATGTAGCTTTGCCTTATCAGGATCTTGCTATCATGGATGCCTGCCTTGAGTGCAAGGTTGACTATATCGACACAGCAAACTATGAGCCGGAGGATACGGATGATCCAGCATGGCGTGCAATATATGAAAAGCGCTGTGAGGAAAAGGGCTTTACAGCATACTTTGACTATAGCTGGCAGTGGGCATACCAGGACAGATTCAAGGAAGCTGGTATTACAGGTCTTCTCGGAACAGGTTTTGATCCTGGTGTAACAAGTGTTTTTGTAGCTTATGCAAAGAAGCACTATTTTGATGAGATCCATTCAGTAGATATCCTTGACTGCAATGGCGGAGACCACGGCTATGCTTTTGCCACAAACTTCAACCCTGAGATCAATCTTCGTGAAGTAAGCGCTAACGGAAGCTACTGGGAAGACGGTCACTGGATCGAGACTAAGCCAATGGAGATCAAGAGAGAGTACAATTTCCCTGAAGTTGGTATGAAGGATATGTATCTTCTTCACCACGAGGAGATCGAGGCTCTTGGCCGCAATTTCCCTGAAATCAAGAGAATCCGCTTCTTCATGACATTTGGTCAGAGTTACCTTGATCACATGCGCTGTCTTGAGGATGTAGGCATGCTTTCAACAAGCCCTATCAACTTTGAAGGCAAGGAGATCGTGCCGATACAGTTCCTTAAGGCACTTCTTCCTGATCCTGCAAGCCTTGGACCACGTACAGTAGGCAAGACAAACATCGGATGTATCTTCAAGGGCGTAAAGGATGGCAAGGAGCGCACTATTTATATCTATAATGTGTGTGACCACCAGGAGTGCTACAAGGAGCTTGGCAGCCAGGCTATCAGCTATACAACAGGTGTACCTGCTATGATCGGTACAGCACTTGTGCTCAGTGGACAGTGGAAGAAGCCGGGCGTTTACACAACAGATGAATTTGATCCGGATCCATACATGGATATGTTAAATAAGTTTGGTCTTCCATGGGTTGTTGATGAAAACCCTGTATTGGTAGACTGATATGCAGGAGAAACTTAGCAAGCTGTCGACACCTGCTTATGTGATAGATGAAAAGCGGCTTTGTGAGAATCTTCGGATACTGCATGAAGTAGAGGCTGAGTCAGGGGCAAAAGTGCTCCTGGCTCAGAAAGCTTATTCGGTATATCAGACTTATCCGCTGGTTGCAGAGTATATATCAGGTGCGACAGCATCGGGACTATATGAGGCAAAGCTTGCCTATGAAGAACTGCCGGGTGTAAGAACGGGCGATAAAGAAAATCATGTGTTTGAGCCTGCATTTAAGGATGATGAGATGGCAGAAGTGTGCCGTATTGCGGATCATGTGGTATTTAATTCACTCTCTCAGCTTGAGCATCATAGAAGTATTTGGGAGAAATCCGGCGTTTCAGTTGGATTACGCGTAAATCCTGAGCTCAGCACGCAGGATGGACATGAGATATATGATCCTTGCGCATCCGGCTCTAGGCTTGGTATAAGGGCATGCGATATGCCGGAAAAACTCCCGTCAGGAGTGGAGGGACTTCATTTTCATACGCTCTGTGAGCAGCTTTATGAGCCGCTTGAGGCTACATTTAAGGCTTTTGAGCAGAAGTTTGGAAAGTACCTTCACGATATCAAGTGGCTGAATATGGGCGGCGGACACCATATCACTAAAGAAGGCTATGACAGAAAGGCCCTTATAGAGCTTGTAAAGAAGATACGTGAAAAGTACGACATAGAAGTCTATCTTGAGCCGGGCGAGGCGATTGCTCTTGATGCAGGCTATCTTGTGACTACTGTGATGGATATAGTGGAAACTGAGAAGTATCCGGTACTTATCCTTGATACATCTGCGGCCTGCCATATGCCTGATGTGCTTGAGATGCCATATAGGCCACCTCTCAGAGATTCGGGTGAAGCTGGAGAGAAAGCGTTTACATACAGGCTTTCTTCGAGAACATGTCTTGCCGGAGATGTGATAGGAGACTATAGCTTTGATCATGAGATATCTATCGGTGACAGGCTTGTCTTTGAAGATATGGCAATCTACAGCATGGTTAAGAACAATACCTTTAATGGAATGGCTTTGCCGGATATTGCTTTGCTGCATGAAAATGGTGATACAGAAGTTATTAAACACTTTGGCTATGAAGATTTTAAGATGAGACTATGAAAAAACTGATTATTAGAAATTTAACACCCAAGGCGGATGGCTTCAGAATGCCGGCTGAGTTTGAAGAACATGATGGTACTTTCATGATTTTCCCATGGAGAGCGGGAAGCTGGGGGAAAGACAGAAGTGAAGCGCTTGA
Source organism: Lachnospiraceae bacterium MA2020 (assembly GCA_000746015.1). GTDB lineage: Bacteria > Bacillota > Clostridia > Lachnospirales > Lachnospiraceae > NK4A144. Next base: position 269,197 of record JQKK01000004.1, read on the forward strand.
GGCGTTTGGGAAGATTTTTTCAGAAATTTTGAAACATGAAAATTTGTACCTTTTCGCAGGAACGAGTGATGAGCAAAAGCAGAGTGAGATGACTGCTTTTATCAGTAAGATCGAGAGTAACCTGGGTCGTAGACGCAAGGGTGAGTGTTTTGCTGTAGCAGTTGAAGCAGATGATGCATGGGCTCGTGACACAGGCGCGACTATGGTTATAGACAGAGACGGCAATGTTGCCGGAGTCAACTGGAGTTTTAATGCGTGGGGCGGCGAGGTTGACGGCCTTTATTCAAGCTGGAATAAAGATGATCGTGTAGCAAAAGAGTTTTGCAGGATTTTTAGCTATGACTGTTTTGATTAAATTGTGAGCGCACACTCGTGACTTTAGTCATGAGTAAGCGAACGTTTACAAAATAGTTAGCATGTAGGGAAACCTGCATGTAGAGTGGTTAAAATCCACCAACAAAGAAACTGAAATGCTGGAATACCTTAAAGACAATTACACTACAACGTAACGATGAAACAGGCGTAAGCGTGACAGTGGCGAAAGCAGAAAAAAGTAATTGTATGGCATATGGTTAAATCCTAAATGCTTATAAAATAGGTAATCAGCAGCCAAGCTCTGAACAGGAGAAGGTTCAACGACTATCCCTCGTGAGGGGAGTACACACAAGCGTGTGGAAGTGGTTTCGCCTAAAGCGAAGATGAATACTTCGCCATGGATAAGATATAGTCTGTGCCTTGTTGAAAAGCAGGGAAGTTCATCAGAGAACTGCATATAGTGTAGCGACTATATGTGAACGAG
>JQKK01000005.1 GCA_000746015.1 Lachnospiraceae bacterium MA2020
TACGTGCGCTTATGCGGTATTAGCAGAAATTTCTCTCTGTTATCCCCCTGTATGAGCCAGGTTATCCACGCGTTACTCACCCGTCCGCCGCTAAGTAACCGTATCTTCCACCCGAAGGCTTCCGTTACGGCTCTCCGCTCGACTTGCATGTGTTAGGCACGCCGCCAGCGTTCATCCTGAGCCAGGATCGAACTCTCGATTAAAGTTTGTCCTGTTTCAAGATTAGCTAGCTAATTAAATTCGCTTGCGTTTCTTAAAACCGTTTACTGTTGGTTTTCATTCTCTGAAACCTTTGTGATTTATATTAAATCTCAAATGGATTTTCAGGGTTGCATTGCTGTTTGTTTGTCAATGTTCAATCACCTTCAAACTCTCTGTTTATCAAGCTTTCAGGCTTTCGTGTCGACCGCTTTGTCGCGGCGACATGTGTTATAATATCACCCTGCAACTCATCTGTCAACACTTTTTTAAAATTTTTTTTTATTTATTTTTATTTCACTGCAAACACCGCATAAATACGATGTTTGCAGCTACCATTATTAGATTTTCACCCACATTGCTTTTAGCGTCATATCACTCCTAATGTCTTTTACTATAATTTCCTTATGACTCTTTGTTACATTGGCATTTCCTTCTATTTTCCACCTAATAAATTTATACCCATTCTTCCAAGGATCATCTAGATGAAAATAATCCCACTTACCGTCACTGGAGTAATATACATAATACCGATATTTATTTGTCGCGGAATTCTTACCTACATAGTTTACTAATCCACCGTCAGCATCTATATCTACATAAAACGTAGTAGCTATATCTGCATTAAATACATCATTCTGAGTTCCGATTGTCAAAATGTCATTTTCAAATTTACCATTACCAGCATGTAGCCATTTTTTAAAGACACTTTTTTTACTCTGCAGCGTAGGTTTATCTATCTTTATTTGTTCTCCAGTTATTCCCTTCTTCACGATCGTACGTTTAGGATATCCGATTTCTTCTACATTTATTGTAATTTCGTATATTTTTTCCCATTTACAGTTAATTCTGGAGTCTCCATTTCCAAAAGTGAATGTATTTCCATTTAATGTACCTGCTCCTGTCAGATTCCACCCCATAAATCTGTAGCCATTTCTTATTGGAGCAGTAAGATTGATCTTGTCTCCCGGTTTACCGGTCTTTTTCATTTCAGCACTATTTCCAAATAAACCACCGTCAGCATTAATGATTACATTTCTTGTTACTATTTCCCATTTAGCGATCAACTTACAGTCTCCGTTACCTATCGTAACTGTATTTCCTGCTATTGATCCTGCTCCTGTAAACTGCCATCCGGTAAATCTGTATCCATCTCTTGATGGTACTTCTATATTGATCCTATCACCGATCTTACCATTTTTTCTTATTTCAGGATTATTTCCAAACTTACCACCATTAGCATTAATGATTACATTTCTTGTTATTATTTCCCATTTAGCGATCAACTTACAGTCTCCGTTACCTATCGTAACCGTATTTCCTGCTATTGATCCTGCTCCTGTAAACTGCCATCCGGTAAATCTGTATCCATCTCTTGATGGTACTTCTATATTGATCCTATCACCGATCTTACCATTTTTTCTTATTTCAGGATTATTTCCAAATTTACCGCCATTTGCGTTTATTACAATTGTTCTATTGATTGCCTGCCACTTTGCTGTTATTTTGCAGTCACCATGTCCATATGTGAATGTTGTTCCATTTACTGAACCTGCACCATTTACCTGCCATCCAGCAAAAGTATATCCATCCTTGCGAGGTGTTCCAAGATTTACCTTTTCACCATATCTTCCTGAGTATACTTCCGAGGTCTTACCGTTCTGCAGGACTCCCCCCGCTGCATCTACTGCAATTTTTCTGGTCTGAAGCTGCCATCTTGCTGTCAGAGTTATATTTTCAGCAGGCATCAGCATATTACTATCAACTTTAGCTCCATTTTTGTTATACCATCCTACAAAAGTATAATTTGTTTTTGACGGGGTTGGTAATGAGCCAATTTTGTTTCCGTAAATTGCTCTTGAAGGAGCTATAGAATTTCCACCATCCGTATTAAATGTGACCGTATATGAATTTACTGTCCAGTTTGCAATATAATTTTTATTACCAAAACTTCTGTCTTTGACAAATCCGACATTATATTCTTTTGTATTTCCATTGCTTCCAGTCCATCCTGCAAATGTGTATCCTGTTCTGGTAGGAGCCTGAAGATTAAAACTGTTTGTTTCAATGGTATAATTGCCCGGATTCTTAGGATTATTCGTTCCACCATTAAGATTATATTGAATTGTATATACTTGTGGTGCAGCCTCAGCAATTATGTTCATATTTCCAGCTGGCATTTTAAATCTATTTGATATTACTTTACCGCTGCCATCTTTTAAACTTAAAAACTTATATCCATTTTTAAGTGCAGTAGAAATATTTATATCTTCTTCGAATTTATGCTTTTCATTTCTATTTGATACATTAAATCCTTTACTGTACTTTACGTTCAAATCATAAGACAGTCTCTGGTATCTATATGTTATTTGACTTGTTCCTTCCGGACTTATGATTATTGCCTGTTCTAAAGGCTTTGAAAAGCCAACGTAATTTTTTATTTTTGGAGTAACAGACTTATCTGTAGTTCCTTTCAAATTTTCTATCTCAGCTGTTTCATATCCACCTCCAATTTTTTCCTTTTCATGATAAACAGAGTACGGTGTATCGTTTCTGGCTGCCCAGGTTGCAATATAATCTTTGTCCCCTATAGACCCTCTTTCAATACTTACTTCAGTTTTTGGATCCTCTGTATCACTTCCGATCCATCCTGCAAAAGTATATCCTTTCTTTTCTGGGTTTTTTAATACAAAATTTTCAGATTCTGTATTATAAGACTCAACCGCCTTTTCCTTAAATGATCCTCCTCTGAGGTCATAAGTTATCTTATAATTGATCGGAGTGGCCTTTGCTGTAAGTGTTATATTTGAGGCAGGCATCTTAAAATATGACTCAAGCTTGTCATTTAACCAATTGCTTGCATCACCTGTCCAACCATCAAAATTATATCCCGCCTTTGTTTCTGCTGATACTCTTGCTTCCTGCTCATACTTGTATATTCCAGATCCGCTTACAGCAGCTATTCCCCTTCCTGCATTTACTGAAACAGTAAATTTCTTTCTTGAATACTTATATGTTACAGATGCCTTGTCATCAGCAGTAACTTTAAGTGCGATATACTTTGGACTTTCAAAACCAAAATACTCTTTTACCTCAGGTATGACACTTTTACCGGACTCCGCTTCAAACTGTTCTGTCTCAACAACTTCATAGGTTCCATCTATGTTTTCTTTTTCGTGAATCACAGAATAGCTGTGCAATACAGAAAAAACATTACCTTTGCCTATTCCACTTAGTTCTTCCGGAAGATCTGACTTATCTATCTCTGCATCAACTATTACATTTTCTGCTGTATTTCCTGATAAAAAATCTTTCTTTAAGAACTTGACCGGATATCCTCCAATTTCTTTTGGAATAACAATAACTGATTCTTTTTTACCTTTCTCCGTTAATTCAATGATCTCAATACAGTATTCATGCTCAACCGATTCCACATATCTGTATTTAAAATAGTCATTCTCATAAATTCTGTTAAGATCGATTACCTCTTTTTCTTCCGATTCCTCTGATGATTCTGGTTTATTCTTATTTTCACCATTATCTTCTTTAGGAGGCATATCCGAACTCTCTTTTTCAGATCCGTCATGTCTATTTCCATCAGGACCTACATCAGGCTTATCAATACCCGGATCATCACTATGGTTAATATCCGGAGTATTTTCTGATATGCTGTCCTTTGATGGATCATCTTTTTTATCGTCTGCACTATTTTCTGAAGGATTAGAATCCTGATTGCTATCTGACGTTTCTTTGTCATACCCATTTTCTGATGGTGTCACATCCTTTGAGTCTTCATCACTGTCTGGAGTGTTATTTTCAGATGGTGATCCATCATGATTGCTTTTGTCATCCTGGGCTGTATCATCAGAAACTGAATTATCTGAATTTGATTCTTTATTTTGGGAATCCTGTTTTTCTGAATTGTCTAATAGATTATTATATGGCTCAACCTGTTGAATGTTGAAATTACCACACTTATAGAAATGTAAAGTAGTAAAACTGTTCTGCTGCCAGATAAGATAATCATCACTTTCTTTAGAATGATCATGCGCACCTGCTTCTCCAGCAACGCTTACTTTATACTTAATTTTCTTTCCCGCACACTTACAAGTAATTGTCACATTACCTTCTGAAAGTCCCGTGATAACTCCGAGCTCGTCAACAAATGCAACTTTCTTGTTTGAAGATTTCCAGATTGTCTTAGAATTGTAATTACCGGAAAGTTTGAGTTTCTGAGTTTCACCAATCCTGATACTTACATTATTTTCTTCAGCGCTCGGATTGACTACAAAACATCTGATCCGTCCCTTTCCACTATGATTACCTTTCTTATCCTGATAATCATACTCATAGAACAGGTCTGCGCTTCCTTCTGTAATACCTTTTATCTTTTTTCTTGAATCATCTATACTTACCACTTCAGGATTGTTTGATGAAATCTTAATTGCCTTTTTGGGTATTCCCTTGATTGACGGGAAAGAACGTGATCTGTTGATCGGAATAGTAATCTCAGCCTTACTAAAAGAACCTGCTTCTTTTTTCTGGATTACCTTTACAGAAAATGAATATTTTTTGCCATTATACCAGGCTGTTATCCTTGACCTTCCCTTAGAAGAAGCTATCAATACTCCATTGACATCAACATATGCTGCGTTTGGATTACTTGATACCCATGATATTCTGGAACCTTTTCCGCTAATATCTAATTTCTTTACCTCACCAACTTCCAAAGTGATTTTTTTACCTGTAAGCGATATCGAATCAGATATATCATCATAATATAGCATTCCCGATCTTGCGTACCCTACTTTTTCATTCGAAGAAAATGTCCTTTCTTCTGCATTCTCAAAGATATCGCTATCGTATCGCTGCTCTGCCATTTCATTCACAGAATTCGATAGATATCCCATATCTCTATTCATTTCAATTACCTGTGCTGCACTGTGGTTGGTCATATCTGCAGCCATCGCCGGAATGCATGAATTGAATGCAATAGACGCAGATAAAAAACCAACAAATAACCTTTTGTTGTGTTTCATCTCATATTCCTTTCGATTTTAATACTCTGGATTTTTTGAAGAAAATCTAGAATAAAGCAAGTATTTGAAATACTCGCGACAACGGATGTGATTATATAATAGACCTAATGAAAACATCAAGTATTTTTTTGTGTACAAAAATAGAGATGGCACTTTAAGCACCATCCCTACGTATTTTAATTTCTATTGCTATTATGATTATTAAGGAGATCAATGAAATAATAATTCCTTCCATCCTTCCCCTCGGAAAATATTTTAATTCTATATTATGTAAACCTTCGTCTATTTTAAATGAAAGCAACATACCCACAGCTTTATCTGTTTTTACTTTTGCTCCGTCAACATAAACATTCCATCCTGTATCATATGGTATCGATAAGACTGCAGTATTTCCCGATTCTTCGTTTACATCAATAGATCCTTTCAGATGAGAACTGGTTATTTTTTCAAGTTTTACATCATTATCTGCCATCTTTCTTCCAAGTACATCAACATTATCGCTGTTCTCATAGTAAAAATAGGCATTAGTAATATCCAGGCTATCTTCCAAAAGTTCAAGCTCAACTTTTACTTTTTTCCCAATCTCATAATCATATAAATTTACTATATTCCATCTATATGTATCAAAATACTTATCCCTATCTAGTCCATCGCAATAAAGATGTGCTTTCTGAGTTTCCGGTGCATCAAAATAAACAAACATATCATATTTTTCGTCTATCTTAAATTCGTATTCAATTTTAGCATCTTTTGTTTTATCAATCTTTTTATAATGAGTAACACCATCTTGTTTCTCAGAATTTAGATTTACAAGATTAATTGATTCTGGCTCTGCCTTAGTGAATATCCTGTTATCAGATTTCAAAGTATCGGCTATTGCCTGCTGTAATTCAAACGGATTATTACTATATGCATTATAATTAATATCATTTATCGAATCACTTGCTGTAAACAATAATGGAAAAGCACTTTCATTTCCAAATACCCTATATATATCCTTAGGTGTAAGCTTCGTATAATGATTTGGAGTAGAGCTATGCTGAGATATTATATATTTTACTCCAAGAAAACTATCCAAAAATCTCGTTGTACTCTCATTATAAAAAGCCCAATTCCCATTATTTCTAAATCCAAGCTTACCAAGAAAGTTTATTTTATCTTTTTTCTCACTTGAACTGAAATGTGAAAGTCCAGGATAATTAAACTGCATAGCATCATTATTCGTTCGTCTGAAGTACTTTTCTATACGATAAAAACCTGTATCATTTTCATTGAGCCATGCAAGTTTTTTGTTTACATCAGAAAGATACGTCTGATATTCGCTTAATGATGCAAGATTGTAATAATTCATTGCATCGTATGCATTATATGTCAGATCAAAAGTATTGAGTATAAATAAGGCAAGCGCAAGTATCTCTAATTTCAAGATACCTTTTGATTTAAGCAATATCATTAAAATAACAATTAAAGTAATAGAGCAGTCTAAGATTATGTCAACCAATCCTACTCCGTTACCTGCATCACGCACAGCTATTACTGCATATATTGCTACAAGCGCTGCTATCAGCCCGAGGATTTTTATGTAAACCGATTCATTTAATGCCATGAATCCTTTATATGCAAATAAGATCACCAAAAAAGATATAAAAAATGAGTATCTGTACGGGAAACCTATCGGCTGATTAAATCCGTGCCATGCTACATTTAGTGGATTGATATAAAGGTTTATAAATAAAAATGCTATCAATACAAATGAGGCAAATCTCTCTCGGATATCATATTTTTTTGCAAAGAAATATATTCCAGCAAAAGACACCATAGAAATTCCGGCAAAAATATTAGGCAGTCCAGTACTTACATTTCCATCAAAAGCTCCTGTGAAAAACTGTGAAAATACCTTGTGCATTGGAAACATCCGCGACAGACCAATTGAAATATTATCTTTTTCTCCAGAAAGCGAAAATACTGCTGGAAGAAGATTAAACATTGAAAGCGTTGCTCCAAGCACAGAACTTACAGCAAAACTCTTAATAACATCAAATTTGTTCTTTATTTCACTGATACTTTTGCAATTTATTATCAGACAATATATAAAATAAACCGTAACAAATATACATGTCATATATCCAATGTAATAATTGAAAAGAACTGACATGAAAAGTGAAATCATATACAACTTATGATTATTTGGATTATGCATAAGATTATGTAAACCCAATATTACTAACGGCAGCAGTATCAGATTACTGAAATACATTGTAAGCTGAAAATACGTTGCAACAAATCCCATCATAGAATATGACAATGCAAATATTATATTTGCATATCTGTATCCATGTAATTTTGACAGCATATACGTAAAGCTCAATGAACTTAAGCCTGAATATAACATCAAAATAATGCCTTCAGCTACAGGCAGCATTGAAGAAGGAAAAAGCAACGTTATCAAATTGAGCGGACTCAAATAATAATATGCTACAAATCCCGTAATATTACCGCCTAAATTTTGACTAAACGAATAATTTAAATCGTTATTTCCAAAAACAATGGATTTTAGGTATGAAAGATAATCTATAAACTGATAATGCATATCACCAGTCATTATAGTTATATCGCCAAACGGCCATATACCATGCTTATAGAATATGCAAAGATAAAGAAAAATGGGTATAAAAAAAGATGATATATACAGAATCTTTTTGTTTACTCTGTTTATCATCTAACACCTCCGATTTCAGGAACCGCTTAACTAAAAAAGCGGAGAAGGAGGGATTTGAACCCTCGCGCCGGTCGCCCGACCTACACCCTTAGCAGGGGCGCCTCTTCAGCCTCTTGAGTACTTCTCCATATGCCTGAAAAAACACCGCATAACCAAGTTATGCGCTTTGTTAAATTATTGCGTCCAAGTTGTCTATAACTCAGACGCAATATTGATTATACGAATTTAATCTTGATTTGTCAACTCTTATTTATTTTTTATTTGGAATAAGAGCCTTTTTTCCACCCATATAAGGCTGAAGTACCTCTGGAATGAGAACACTTCCATCAGCCTGAAGGTTATTTTCAAGGAATGCGATGAGCATTCTAGGTGGTGCAACTACTGTATTATTGAGTGTATGTGCAAGATAATTGCCGTTTTCACCCTTTATACGTATGTGAAGTCTTCTTGCCTGAGCATCTCCAAGATTTGAACAACTACCAACCTCAAAATACTTCTTCTGACGTGGGCTCCATGCCTCTACATCGCATGACTTGCACTTAAGATCTGCAAGATCTCCAGAGCAGCACTCAAGTGTACGAACAGGGATATCAAGTGAACGGAAAAGATCTACAGTATTCTTCCAAAGAACATCATACCACTTCTTTGACTCTTCAGGCTTACATACTACGATCATTTCCTGCTTTTCAAACTGATGAATTCTGTATACACCACGTTCCTCAATACCGTGAGCACCCTTCTCCTTACGGAAGCATGGTGAATAGCTTGTAAGATTAAGTGGAAGCTGCTCCTCCGGTATCTGCTGATCAATGAATCTACCGATCATTGAATGCTCTGAAGTACCAATAAGATAAAGATCCTCGCCCTCGATCTTATACATCATTGCATCCATCTCAGGAAAGCTCATTACACCCTCAACTACATTTCCATGAATCATGAAAGGAGGAACAACATAAGTGAAACCTCTATCTATCATAAAGTCACGAGCATATGAAATAACTGCAGAATGAAGCCTTGCAATATCACCGAGAAGGTAATAAAATCCGTTTCCGGCGACTCTGCGCGCAGCATCAAGATCTATACCGCAAAAACTCTCCATAATTTCTGTATGATATGGGATTTCAAAATCTGGAACTACAGGCTCACCGAACTTTTCAATCTCAACGTTTTCACTGTCATCTTTTCCAACAGGAACAGTATCATCGATAATCTGCGGAATTGTGTACATAATTTTAAGGATTTTGTCCTTTAAATCTGCATTGATTTTTTCAAGCTCTGCAAGTCTTTCAGCATTCTTAGTAACCTCAGCCTTTACTGACTCAGCTTCATCCTTTTTACCCTGAGCCATAAGTGCACCGATCTGCTTTGATAACTTATTACGGCTTGCCCTTAAGTCATCTGCCTCCTGCTGGGCAGCACGATTCTTAGCATCAAGCTCGATTACCTCATCAACAAGAGGAAGCTTAGAATCCTGAAACTTCTTCTTGATATTTTCTTTGACAATATCCGGATTTTCACGGACAAATTTAATATCCAGCATCTTGTTCTCTCCTTGTTTACGTTTCTAAAAAACTAAATCATATCGATTGTATATCAATATAAATCACTTTGCAAGCTAATTAAATTTGCTTATAATTAAACTATAAATTGAATAGGAGGTACGATATGCTTAGAGAACTTGATGTTTCACTGATTACAAGCACCATTAGAGACCTATGTATCAAAGTAACCCATGAACTTTCCGCTGATATGATATCTGCCATTCATGATGCTTCTGAATATGAGAAATCTGAATTAGGCAGAAAGATTTTATGTCAACTAAAAGAAAATCTTGATATTGCAAAATCGGATAATATCCCTATCTGTCAGGATACCGGTATGGCTGTAATTTTCATGGAAATTGGTCAAGATATACATTTTGTAGGCGGAAACTTGAATGATGCCATAAACGAAGGTGTAAGAAAAGGCTACACTGAAGGCTATCTTAGAAAATCTGTCGTAAGTGATCCTCTCATCCGAAAAAATACAAATGATAATACTCCTGCAATTATACATCAAAGCATAGTCCCAGGTGATAAAGTAAAAATCACACTTGCTCCAAAGGGTTTTGGCAGTGAAAACATGAGCCGTGTGTTTATGTTAAAACCTGCACAGGGAATAGATGGTGTAAAAGATGCTGTTCTTACTGCAGTAAAAGATGCCGGTCCAAATGCATGCCCTCCAATGGTTGTTGGTGTTGGTATTGGCGGAGATTTTGAAAAGTGTGCGATACTTGCAAAAAAGGCTCTCACTCGCGAAGTTGGCTCACATTCTGAAATAGATTATGTTAAAGATCTGGAAGTAGAATTATTAAAAAAGATCAATAAATTAGGTATCGGGCCAGCCGGCTTAGGAGGCTCCACAACAGCTCTTGCAGTAAATGTTGAAACTTTTGCAACACATATTGCCGGACTGCCTGTAGCAGTAAATATATGCTGTCATGTTAACCGTCATGAAAGTGTAATTCTCTAAAAAAATATTGTTTTAAAATAAATACTAAATTGATCAAAAACCACTATCGATAGCATAGAGTTATCAACAATCTATCAACATTTAGTGGATAATTCTTTTTTTAGGAGGCAATATGGAACACTATATCACAGCTCCATTTGGCACTGAGATCACCACCGACCTTCATTGCGGAGATATGGTTTACATATCAGGAATCATATACACCGCACGTGATGCAGCGCACAAAAGAATGAAAGAAACTCTTGATTCACATAAAGATCTTCCCTTCGATATTCATAACAACTTGATCTATTATATGGGGCCTTCACCTGCACGTCCAGGACGTCCCATTGGTTCTGCAGGACCTACTACCGCAAGCCGAATGGATTTTTATGCTCCGGAACTTCTTGATCTTGGACTTGTCGGAATGATAGGAAAAGGCAAGCGAACAAAAGAAGTTCAGGAGGCTATCGTAAGAAATAAAGCTGTATATTTTGCAGCAATTGGCGGTGCAGGAGCACTTCTTTCAAAGTCTATAAAATCTGCTGAAGTGATTGCTTATGATGATTTAGGCACTGAAGCAATACGAAAACTGACAGTGGAAAACTTTCCATGCATAGTTGTAATTGATTCAGAGGGAAATAATCTTTACGAAACAGCTATAAAAGAATATTGTGAACTATGAAAAAATAGGAGAGGACTAAATATCCTCTCCTGTTTTTATTATTCTTCTGAACTGTCACCAGATTCAGATTCTTCACCATTTTCTTCTGTATCATCGATTTCTTTATCGCCGTCAGATACTTTTGCTCGTACTTTAGCGATCGTAGCAACCTTAACACCTTCATCAAGATTCATAACCTTGACTCCCATTGTTATTCTTCCAAGCTTTGATACATCATTTGCACGAATCTGAATAATGATTCCCGCATCAGTAATGAGCATTACTTCATGATCTTCATTAACAGCTTTGACACCTACAACATATCCCGTCTTTTCAGTAATCTTATAGCACTTAAGTCCTTTACCACCACGAGTCTGGATTCTGAATTCCTCGATTGCAGTACGCTTACCAAGACCATTTTCAGTAACTATAAGGAGTGACTCTCCCTGTGATGCCATCTGCATTCCAACAATTTCATCACCATCATCGAGATTCATACCGATAACGCCCATTGTGCTTCTGCCAGTAGCACGTACATCTGATTCATTGAATCTTATGCACATTCCATATTTTGTTACAAGGAAAAGCTCCTCATTAACTACGGTCTGCTTAACTTCGATAAGTTCATCTCCTTCACGAAGATTAACAGCTATAAGTCCATTTTTTCTGATATTTGAAAACTCTGTAACTTTTGTCTTTTTAACTATTCCCTGCTTAGTAACCATGAAGAGACATCTCTCATCATCAAAGCTGCGCATTGGGATAGTAGCAGTTATCTTTTCTCCAGGATTGAGCTGAAGAAGATTTACAATTGCTACACCACGGGCATTTCTTGATCCTTCCGGAATTTCGTAAGCCTTAAGACGATATACTCTGCCCATATTTGTGAAGAAAAGCACATGATTATGTGTAGTCGTCATGAGCAAGTCCTCAATGTAGTCATTTTCTATAGTCGTAATGCCTTTTATTCCCTTACCGCCACGATTCTGAGCAGAGAAGTTGTCAACACTCATTCTCTTGATATATCCAAGAGAAGTCATGGCAAGAACAACATTTTCCTTGGTGATCATATCTTCCATCGAGATATCAAATTCATCAAATCCAATGCTTGTTCTTCTCTCATCACCAAATTTATCAGCAATAAGACTGATCTCTGTTTTAATTACACCAAGAAGTAACTTTCTGTCTGAAAGAATTGCTCTAAACTCCTGAATTTTTTTCTGAAGTTCATCATATTCGCCCTGAAGTCTTTCTCTTTCCAATGCGGCAAGAGCTCTAAGACGCATATCAACAATTGCCTGAGCCTGCGCATCATCGATTTTAAGAAAATCAATAATCTTTTCTTTAGCTTCAGCTACAGTCTTACTTGCTCTAATAAGTCTGATAACTTCGTCAATTTCATCTATAGCTTTTAAGAGTCCTTCTAAAATGTGGGCTCTTTCTTCAGCTTTATTTAAGTCATACTGTGTTCTTCTTGTTACAACATCTTCCTGATGCTGCAGGTAACACTTTAAAATCTCAAGAATATTGAGAATATGAGGCTCATTATTAACAAGTGCAAGCATTATAATTCCAAAAGAATCCTGCATCTGAGTATGTTTATAGAGCTGATTCAAAATAATGTTTGCATTTGCATCTCTTCTAAGCTCAATGACAATTCTCATACCTTCACGGTCAGATTCATCACGAAGATCTGTAATACCATCAATCTTTTTAAGCTTTACAAGATCAGCAATATTCTTGATCAATTTTGCTTTATTTACGAGATATGGAAGCTCTGTAACGATAATCTGTGATTTACCATTTGAAAGAGTCTCAATATCTGTAACCGCACGTACTGATACCTTTCCTCTACCTGTTCTATAAGCTTCCTCAATACCTCTTGTACCAAGAATACTTCCACCTGTAGGGAAATCCGGTCCCTTGATTATTTTTAATATTTCTTCTACTTCTGTATCGCGATCTTCCTCAATACGGTTGTCTATGATCTTAACAACAGCATTAATAACCTCACGAAGATTGTGAGGCGGAATATTTGTTGCCATACCTACAGCTATTCCTGTAGTACCATTAACCAGCAGGTTTGGAAAACGTGCCGGAAGTACAGTAGGCTCCTGCTCTGTTTCATCAAAGTTAGGAGCAAAATCTACTGTATTTTTGTTAATATCAGCAATCATTTCCATCGAAATCTTAGAAAGTCTTGCTTCTGTATATCGCATAGCAGCTGCGCCGTCTCCATCGACAGAACCAAAATTTCCATGTCCGTCAACCAGACAATAGCGCATAGACCAATCCTGTGCCATATTTACTAATGCACCGTATATTGATGAATCACCATGAGGGTGATATTTACCCATTGTGTCACCGACGATACGAGCACATTTACGATGCGGCTTGTCAGGACCATTGTTGAGCTCTATCATTGAGAAAAGAATTCTTCTCTGAACTGGCTTTAATCCATCTCTTACATCAGGCAATGCTCTTGAAGCGATTACACTCATGGCATAGTCGATGTAGGAAGTTTCCATTGTTTTTTTCAGATCGACTTCATTAATTCGGTCAAAAATCTGATCATCCATGTATATACTTTCCTTTCGTTAAATATCAAGATTTTTTACATATTTTGCGTTCTCAAGAATGAAGTCACGTCGTGGCTCAACCTTATCACCCATAAGAGTCATGAAAGTGAGGTTTACATCAGATGCATCCTCTTCATCCATAGAAACTCTTAATAAAATTCTCTTTTCAGGGTCCATGGTAGTATCCCAAAGCTGCTCAGCATCCATTTCACCAAGTCCCTTATATCGCTGGATCTTATTATTCTGATCTCTTCCGACCTCATCAATAATCTTTGCAAGCTCATCATCAGAATATGCATACCAAACCTTTTTATTTTTCTCGAGCTTATAAAGAGGTGGCTGTGCAAGATAAACATGTCCTTCTCTGATAAGATCAGGCATAAATCTGTAAATAAAGGTTAACATAAGTGTTGCTATATGTGCACCATCAACGTCGGCATCAGTCATGATAATGATCTTGTCATATCTAAGCTTACTGATATCAAAATCATCATGAATTCCTGTACCAAAGGCAGTAATCATCGCCTTTATTTCTTCATTTCCGTAAACCCTGTCAAGTCTTGCCTTTTCAACGTTAAGAATTTTACCTCTAAGTGGCAAAATCGCCTGAGTTGCACGATTTCTTGCAGATTTAGCAGATCCACCCGCAGAATCTCCCTCAACTATGAAAATTTCACAATTTTTAGGGTTTTTATCAGAGCAGTCAGCAAGCTTACCCGGTAAAGAAAATCCATCAAGTGCAGATTTTCTACGGGTAATATCCCTAGCTTTTCTTGCTGCCTCTCTTGCTCTCTGCGACTGAATTGATTTTTCACAAATCTTTCTAGCCACATCAGGATTCTGCTCAAGATAATATGTAAGCTGCTCGGAAAGGAGATATTCAACTGCATTTCTTGCTTCAGTATTACCAAGTTTCTGCTTTGTCTGTCCCTCAAACTGAGGCTCTTCAATCTTTATTGATACAATTGATGTCAATCCTTCTCTGATATCTTCACCAGAAAGATTTTCATCACTGTCTTTAAGCATTTTGTTAGTTCGCGCATACTCATTAAAGGTCTTAGTTATCGCATTTCTAAAACCTGTAAGATGTGTACCGCCTTCCGGAGTATTAATGTTATTAACAAAACTATATGAACTCTCGTTATATGAGTCGTTGTGCTGCATTGCAACTTCAACATAGACATTATTTCTGTTTCCCTCACAGTAAATTATGTCTTCATAAAGTGGTGAAGTGCTCTTGTTAAGGTATGCAACAAACTCTTTTATACCGCCTTCGTAGTGGTAAACTTCGTTTCTTTCCTGTCCTTCTCTTGTGTCATGCAGCTCGATTCTTAAATTTTTTGTAAGGAAAGCCATTTCTCTGAGTCTTTTACGCAATACAGAGTAATCATATTCCTGAGTTTCCTTAAAAATCTCAGCATCAGGGAGAAAAGTTACTTTTGTACCATGCTTTTCTTTATCACATTCGCCAATCACAGTAAGAGGACTTGTAGTTTTTCCACGTGAAAACTTTTCCTCATAAATCTTGCCATCTGTATATACATTAACGGTAAGCCATTCAGAAAGAGCATTAACAACAGAGGCTCCAACTCCATGAAGTCCTCCGGATACTTTGTATCCGCCACCGCCAAACTTTCCACCGGCATGAAGTATCGTGAAAACTACTTCCACTCCTGGAAGTCCGGATTTGTGGTTAATTCCTACAGGAATTCCTCGTCCATTGTCTTCTACAGATACTGAATTATCCGGGTTAACTGTAACATGTATAGTATCGCAAACACCAGCCAAAGCTTCATCAACTGAGTTATCTACGATTTCGTATACAAGATGGTGCAATCCCCTGGAAGATGTACTTCCAATATACATTCCCGGTCTTTTTCTTACAGCTTCCAAACCTTCAAGTATCTGTATCTGGTCTGCTCCGTATTCCTGACTCATTTATTCCTCCTCTGGTAACACGAGTTTATTAATCCATACAGGCTTTTCCCTGACAGACATTAAATACTCTATCAATTTCAAACCTGTTTTTTATAAATTCATCCAATCCTGTGCAAGTAACCATTGTCTGGATACCACCGATACTTTTTAACAGAAAATTCTGTCTGTTGCTGTCAAGCTCAGATAAAACATCATCTAAAAGTAAGACAGGATCATCATTTGTTGCATTTCTGACCATCTCAATCTCAGATAGTTTTAATGCTAATGCCACTGTACGCTGCTGTCCCTGCGAACCAAATTTTCTAAGATCGATACCGGATAAAACAAATTTAATATCGTCTCTATGTGGTCCTACAGAAGTAGAGCAATATTTTAAATCCTGATTTCTGGAATCTGCGAATTTTTCATGGTAATTATCTATATCAACATCTGATTCATATATCAATTCAATCTTTTCATCACTACCTGTTAATGATGAATGAATATCTTTCATTATCGAATCGAGCTTTGATATGAAATTTTTTCTGTGGTTGATTATTCTCTTGCCATAATTAATCAATTGTTCATCCCAGATTTCAAGCGTATCCTTTATACTTCCACCTTTGTAAAATTTTGATGAAATATCTTTTAGTAATTTATTTCTCTGTTCAAGACATTTATTATAATTCACAAGGTCAGAAAGATAAATCTTATCCAGTTGACATAATTCCATATCAATAAACCTTCTACGCTCAGAAGGTCCATTTTTTATGATATTTAAGTCCTCCGGTGAGAAAAAAACAACATTTGCAATACCTAAAAGCTCTGAAGCTTTTTTTATTGGTATCCCATTGATCGCAACAGCTTTCTTTTTATTTTTTCTCAGATGCATATCTATGCGATAATCAATGTCTCTTTTTTTGAGAAAAAGCCTAATATGTGCTTCATCTGTACCAAATTTCACTATTTCTCTGTCTTTACTTCTTCTGTGAGACTTGGTTGTGCATGCAATATAAACAGCTTCAAGAATATTTGTCTTTCCCTGAGCGTTATTACCGTAAAAAATATTGGTTTTTTCGTCAAATTTTAAATCAAGAGACTCATAATTCCTGTAATCTTTTAATTCAAGAGCTTTAATTATCATTGAATTACTTTAACTTCTTCATCCCTGAACTTTACGATATCTCCGGGATGGATTTTTTTTCCTCTCATGAGACAAACTTCACTATTTACATAGACATTTCCGTTCAAAATCTCTATTTTAGCTTCAACTCCTGAAGAAACAAGGTTTACAGCTTTAAGAAGCTGACCAAGTTTTATGAATTCATCATTTTCTCTGAGTTTAAATTCTTTCATTTTACCACCTTATGCCACATTAAAATTAACCGGCAAAACAATATAAATGTATTTATGAGCATCATCGCGAATAAAGCATGGTGCTTTAGAATCCAACAGATATACTGAAATTTCGTCTTCTTCAATTACACGAAGTACATCTATAAGGAATTTAGGATTAAATCCTATCATCACATCATTTCCGCTCTTTTCGATTTCAAGATTCTCATCAAGTGATCCAAGAGAAGAATTAATTTTTAATTCGATATTTCCTTCTGTGATATTGAAAACTACAGGCTTTTTATCACCTTCTTTTATCAAAAGAGTTGCTCTTTCGATAGAATTAAGGAAATCTGATTTTTTAATCTTAACCTTACTTGCATAATTGTCAGTTATCATCTGATCTATATCAAAGAATTTACCTTCAATAAGCCTTGAAATAACTGTAGTATTATCAAATTCAAAGATAATATTATTATCCATAAAGAAAATATTGACTTTTTTGTCAGTATCTCCAGGCAAAATCTTGCTTACTTCACTAAGTGTTTTTCCCGGTACGATCACTTTCTTTGGATCGTAGCTCTGATCAAGATCGATATTTCTAATAGAGATTCTGTGACCATCAAGTGCAACTGCTCTAAGGTGGTCTTCATTTATCTCAAAATATTCGCCTGTCATTATTTTGTTATTGTCATTGTCAGAAATTGAAAAAATCGTCTGACGAACAAGCTCTTTAAGTGCATATTGAGATATCGAAATAGAATCTGTTCTGTCAAAAGCAGGAAGATAAGGGAAATCATCTCCTGATTTTCCTGGCAGATTAAATTTTGTATGAGAACATGTAATTGTAGTCTGCATTGAAGAATCGGTCTGGATAGTTACAAACCCATCAGGAAGTCTGCGAACCATATCTCCGAAAAATTTTGCGTTTAATGCAATAATACCATTTTCTTCGATCTCACCATCAATGATGGTCTCTATTCCCATTTCCATGTCATTGGAAATAAATTTAATAATTCCATTTGAGGCTTCTATAAGGATACACTCAAGTATAGGCATAGTAGTCTTGCCAGGAACAGCTTTAGAGACAATCGAAACACCATTAACAAGATTATCTTTTAAACATGTGATCTTCATTGTGTGTATATCTCCGTCGTTTTTTTGATATATAAATATATGTTTAAAATTAGCAGTAGTAGTAGTAGGGGGCGTTAATATGTTAAAAAGTCCTCAAAGCCCCATAAAACCTAAAAAACTGGCAATTAAAAACACAGTTGATACATAGTTAAGCAAGTGTTAATCATTCGGGATAAATGATTTTTAAAATAGCATCAATCTCACCTTTAAGCTTAGAATTTGTGGATATGTCAGTAACTATTTTGTCATGACCGTGGATAACTGTTGTATGGTCTCTATCTCCCATGATCTTGCCAATTTCAGCAAGTGCAGTGTCTGTTTTTTCACGGCAAAGATACATTGCAACCTGTCTAGGTCCGACAATTTCTTTTTTACGTGAATTAGAATTGATAGATTCAACATCAACACCATAAAATTTTGCAACTTCCTGAATGATCAACTCAGGAGTTACCTTTCTAGGTGCATCAGGAGTGATCATATCTTTAATGGCAACTTCTGCTGTATGAACAGTTATTTCTCTATTATCCAACTTATGTAAAGCAAGTACCTTATTAAGAGCACCTTCAAGCTCACGAATGTTTGACTTGATATTTGATGCTACAAACTGTACAACTTCATCATCAACAGAAACACCCTGTGTTTCCGCATATCGACGAAGGATGGCCATACGTGTTTCGTAATCTGGTGGATTTATGTCAACCGTCAGTCCCCAGTCAAAACGAGATCTCAGTCTCTCTTCAAGAGTCTTCATATCTTTAGGAGGCTTATCTGATGAAAGGATAATAGCCTTGTTCTGAGAATGAAGCTCATTAAAGGTATTGAAAAATTCATTCTGAGTACTTTCTTTACCTATTATAAACTGTACGTCATCGATAAGAAGGACATCGACAGTACGGTATTTTTCACGGAAGTTCTTAGTTCCACCGGTTTTAATAGACTCGATAACTTCATTAGTAAATGTTTCAGAAGTAACATAACGAACATTCATATTAGGATTTTTCTGAATGATGTAATGACCTATTGAATGCATAAGGTGAGTTTTTCCGAGTCCAGGTCCTCCATAGAGGAAAAGTGGATTATAAACATTTCCAGGCTCATCTGCAACTGCAAGAGCAGCAGAGTGTGCGAGTCTGTTATTTGGCCCAACTACGAATGTATCAAATGTATATTTTGGATTAAGGTTAGTACGGGCTAAGCTGTCCGGAGTCAGAGAAGGGGACTGAACAGATACAGTTTCCTTATTATTAGTAGAAACTGTTCTTAACTTTTCAGCTTCTTCATCAGAAATAAACTGTACCTCATAAACCCTGTTCATAGTTTCAGATACAGCAATCTCAAAAGCAACTTTATACTTTTTGCTGATGATCTCTACACCACGTGTAGCCTCTCCTGGCATAAGTATCTTTAAAACACCATCAGATACAGAAAATACCTCTAAAGGCTTGATCCATGTATTAAAGTGTAGGTCAAATAAGTCGAGATCAGTTCTGACAACATCTTTTATATGTTCCCATTTATCAATAAGTTCCTGCTTTTCATCCATTATAGAATTCTCCGAAAAAATAAAAATATATAAGAATGGCCAATATGCCACTTATATATATTACATTAAAAAAAATAATTTATCAACATTTGTGGTTAAGTCTGTGCACAATCAAATATAGTTATCCACAAAGTTTTCAACAAATGTTGATAAGTATATGTTATTAACAATGTTTTATGTAAACCTATAACAAGTATGATAGCAACCTGTTTGTGGATAAGTGTGGATAACTTTTATCCACTAATCAACACCGTATTTATCGGGGATAAGTGAACATTGTGGATAATTATCCGCATAAAGTTAGACACTTATCCACGACTTATTAACATTATGTGGATAAAGTTATGTAAATCAATTATTGAACTCAAAGTGTTAATAAGTCTGTACACAGTATAAGTTATCCACATGTTAATAACGATTGTGAATATCTCAAAAATCCTTTAAAAATCTGACTTTATCGCATTTATTTCTTGACTAGTATGTGGATAATTCGTATAATTGGAATGATGTTTTCCAGTATTATTGAAATTTAGAGTTTCTGGCAGAGCTGCCAGCGACCATGTTTTATTTAGGAGGTAATATATTATGTGGATGACATATCAGCCAAAGAAGAGACATAGATCAAAGGTGCATGGTTTCCGTGCAAGAATGAGCACACCAGGCGGACGTAAGGTATTAGCAGCTAGACGTAGAAAAGGCAGAGCAAAGCTTACAGTTTAAGACCGCAGTAATGTGGTCTTTTTTTCAATAATTATATCTAATTTAGAAAAAGAGATACTTTAATGGGAAGTTTTACTTCAATTAAAAGCAATATTGATTTCAAGAAGGTTTATAACGCCCATAGATCAAGGGCAAATAAGTATTTAGTAATGTACGTACTGGAAAATCATCTGGATATGAACCGACTTGGAATTTCCGTCAGCAAGAAGGTAGGCAATAGTGTTGTCAGGCATCGGCTGACGCGGTTGATAAGAGAAGCATACAGACTACATGAGGAGGAGTTCAATAGTGGTTTGGACATCGTAGTCGTAGCAAGGACTTCGGCTAATCCTCAAAATGAAGAAAAGAAGTCACTTAAATGCGCAGATATAGAAAGCGCATTATTACATCTTGCAAAGCTACATAAAATTTTATCGGTTGAGCAGAATGAAAACAATCTTAATCGCTGTGATTAAATTTTATAGAAGATTTTTGTCTCCATTAAAGCATACCAAGTGCCCGTATATTCCCTCATGTTCTGAGTATGGACTTGAGGCAGTGCAGAAATATGGTGCATTAAAAGGCGGTGCACTTGCTTTGTGGAGAATTTTAAGATGTAATCCTTTTTCAAAGGGAGGATATGATCCTGTCCCTTAGCAAATTCAGGAGGAAAATAACTTGTCAGGAATACTGCTTACACAATATTCCGGAGCAATATTAGGACCAATTGCGAAAATACTTGGTCTTATATTAAATGCAGTTTTTAATATTGTTCCTAATGTTGGTGTTGCAATCATAATCTTTACTGTAATCATATATCTTTGCCTGCTTCCTTTGACATATAAGCAGCAGAAGTTTTCTAAGTTGTCAGCAAAGATGAATCCTGAAATACAGGCTGTACAGGCTAAGTATAAGGGAAAGCAAGACCAGGTTTCTATGCAGAAACAAAATGAGGAGATACAGGCTATTTATCAAAAGTATGGTGTTTCTCCTACAGGA
Source organism: Lachnospiraceae bacterium MA2020 (assembly GCA_000746015.1). GTDB lineage: Bacteria > Bacillota > Clostridia > Lachnospirales > Lachnospiraceae > NK4A144. Next base: position 21,320 of record JQKK01000005.1, read on the forward strand.
AGCTGTGTTCAGCTTCTTATTCAGATGCCGATACTTTTTGCTCTTTATAGAGTAATAAACAGTGTTCCGGCTTATGTAGAAAAAATTTATTCTGTACTTGAGCAGCTCGCACGTAATATAATCGATACTCCTGGAGGAGTTGAAGAAATTACTAAGCTCATCAATGAAAAGGGTTCAGCATTATCAGTATTTAAGAAGTATACTGAAGTTAGTGGTAACAGCGTAAAATTTATTGCTGCTGATCAGGTTAGTTCTATAATTGATGTATTGAACAGAGCTTCTTCAAAAGAGTGGGATGCGATCGGTGCTATTTCAGGTATAGATGCTGCTACTTTTGATACTACAAGAGCAAGTTTTGAAAAATTCAATACTTTTCTTGGATTGAATATTTCAAATACTCCTATGTATATCATAAAGGATGCTCTTGCAACAGGTGCATGGGGCTTATTTATCGGAGCGCTTGCAATTCCGGTACTTGCAGCTCTTACTCAGTGGATAAATACTTTATTCATGCCACAGGCCTCATCTAATGGAAATGATTCTGCAGCAAGTATGATGAAGTCAATGAATGTTACTATGCCATTGATGTCAGCATTTTTCTGTCTGAGTCTTCCTTGTGGTATGGGTATATACTGGATTGCCGGTGCGGTAGTAAGAAGTATACAGCAGGTAATCATCAATCGTCGTATCGATAGTATCGATATGGATGCTCTTATCGAAAAAAATATTGATAAGTATAATAAGAAGTTAGAAGGTAAGGAGGCTGCTGCAGGAAAGATTTCTGCTACAAACTCTGCTATGAGAAAACAGTCTGGTTCTAGTACTGAATCAAGTAAGGAAGAGGCTGTTGCTAAAGCAGAAGAGTATTACAAGAGCCATGCAAAACCGGGAAGTATTGCATCAAAGGCTAATATGGTAAAGCAGTTTAACGAGAAGAATAAGAAATAAGGGGGTGTTATTTTAAGATGGATTATATCGAGGTTTCGGGTAAGTCTCTTGAGAATGCAATCAGTGAGGCATGTAAGCAGCTTTCGGTAACAACAGATCATCTTGAATATGAGATTGTAGATCTTGGTACATCCGGTTTTCTTGGATTTAACAGTAAGCCAACAATTATAAAGGCAAGAGCAAAAAAGTCATCAGAAACTGTAAAGGCAGAAGAGCCTGTTAAGGTTGTAGAAGAAGTTAAAGTTGAGACTAAGGCTAAGAAGTCAGATGTTCCAACAGAAAGTTCTTCAGAGATGATAGCTAAAGTTGAGACTTTCCTTGATGATGTTTTCGCAGCTATGAAGATATCTGTAGATAAGAAGGTTGAATTTGATGCTGCTCAGTCATGCATTAATATAGATCTTGAAGGTGCAGAGATGGGACTTCTCATCGGTAAGAGGGGTCAGACTCTTGATTCACTTCAGTATCTTATCAGTCTTATTGTTAATAAAGGTAATGGCAACTATATCAGAGTTAAGGTTGATACAGAAAATTACCGTTCAAGAAGACAGAAGACACTTGAGAATCTTGCAAAGAATCTTTCATTTAAGGTAAAGAGGACAAAGAGACCAGTTTCTTTGGAGCCTATGAATCCTTACGAGAGAAGGATAATCCATTCTGCTTTGCAGAGTGATAGATATGTTACAACACATTCTGAAGGAGAAGAGCCTTTTAGAAGAGTGGTAATAACATTAAAGAGATAATGATATCATGATAATCCGCGCGGCAGGCGGGCGTTATTATGCGCCTGTGGCCGCGCATTTTTTTCGTTAATGAGGAAATTATGGATACGGATACAATTGCAGCAATTGCAACAGCACTTTCTCCTTCTGGAATTGGTATAGTAAGGATAAGTGGATCTGAGGCAGTAGATATTGCAGATAAAATTTTTAGAAATAAAAATGGCGATAGGGTAGGAGTGGATAACTTTGATAGTCACACTATACACTATGGTTTTATTTATGATGGTTCAGATGTGATCGATGAAGTGTTGTTGATGATCATGTTGGGGCCAAGATCTTATACTGCTGAAGATACGATAGAAATAAACTGTCATGGTGGACCTTTCGTATTAAAGAAAGTATTAGATGCAGTAATTAAGAATGGTGCAAGACTTGCTGAGCCGGGAGAATTTACAAAACGTGCTTTTATGAACGGAAGACTAGATCTGACGGAAGCAGAATCTGTAATGGATCTGATCGCTTCGCAAAATGATTTTGCAAGAAAAAATTCATTAAAAACATTACGAGGCTCAGTTTATAAAATTATCCATGAGATGAGAGAGTCTATTTTGCATGAAACTGCTTTTATAGAAGCTGCTTTGGATGATCCGGAACATTATTCATTAAATGAGTATCCAGAAGTATTAAAGGAAAAAGTTGCTGTATTAAAAGAAAAAGTTGATGCACTTATAGATAATTCTATAAGTGGAAAACTTATGGCAGAAGGAATAACAACGGCTATTGTTGGAAAGCCTAATGCAGGTAAATCCTCTATATTAAATATGCTGCTTGGTGAAGAAAAAGCAATTGTAACTGATATAGCAGGAACGACACGTGATGCAGTAGAAGCTTCATTGAAAATAGGAGATATCATATTAAATGTTGTGGATACTGCCGGAATCAGAGATACTGATGATGTAGTAGAGAGCATAGGTGTAGACAGAGCAAAGCAAATAGCAAATGATGCTGAGCTTTTATTATATGTAATTGATTCATCAGTTCCGCTTGATGAAAATGATGATGAGATCATCGATATGATTCATGGGCGTAATACAATAGTAATATTAAATAAAAGTGATCTAAAGCCGCTTGTAGATGAAAATGCGATCAGAAATATGCTTGAATGTCCGGTAATATTGACTTCAGCATTAGATGAAACAGGTGTGGAAGAACTTCAAAATGTTATTATTGATATGTTCTTTGATGGATCGATATCACATAATGATGAGGTTTACATAACATCTCAAAGACAGGTTGAAGCACTGAGGAAAGTTTCATCAAGTCTTGATCTTGTTATGAATAGTATAGATTTAGGCATGAGTGAAGATCTGTTTTCAATAGATCTGATGGATGCGTATGATAGTTTAGGCAGCATAATCGGTGAGGATACAAATGATGACCTCGCAGATAAGATTTTTAGTGATTTTTGTATGGGTAAGTAAGTAGGAGATTAGATGGTTATAGAAGATTACGAAGTTGCAATAGTAGGAGCTGGTCATGCCGGATGTGAGGCTGCTCTTGCTTGTGCCAGGTTAGGATTAAAGACAATAGTATTTACTGTAAGTGTAAACAGCATAGCAATGATGCCATGTAATCCAAATATTGGTGGAAGTTCTAAGGGACATCTTGTAAGAGAGATAGATGCGCTTGGCGGAGAAATGGGTAAGAATATTGATAAGACATTTATCCAATCAAAGATGCTCAATTCTTCAAAAGGTCCAGCTGTACATTCTCTAAGAGCACAGGCTGATAAAGAAGATTATTCTCGTGAGATGAGAAAAGTTTTGGAAAATCAGGATAATCTTACGATTAAGCAGGCTGAAGTTACAGAACTGATAATAAATGATGGAGTTGTTGGTGGAGTAAAGGTTAATACCGGAATTGAATACTTAACAAAAGCTGTTGTTCTCTGTACAGGGGTTTATCTTAAAGCCAGATGTCTTTGTGGAGAAGCTATAACTTATACGGGTCCTAATGGTTTGCAAAGTGCAAATTATCTGTCAGAGTCATTAAAGAAAGCCGGAATTGTCCTTCAGAGATTTAAAACTGGTACACCTGCACGTATTGATAAGAGAAGTATTGATTTCTCAAAGATGGAACCACAGTATGGTGATAGGAGAGTAGTACCGTTTTCATTTTCTACAGATCCTGAAAGTGTTCAGAAAGAGCAGGTTCCATGTTTTCTTACATATACTAATGAAGAAACACATAATATTATCAAGAGTAATCTTGACAGATCTCCAATTTATGCAGGCGTGATAGAGGGAACAGGTCCAAGATATTGTCCATCTATAGAAGATAAAGTTGTAAAGTTTTCTGATAAGCCGAGGCATCAGGTTTTCCTTGAGCCTGAAGGTCTTAATACTAATGAATGGTATGTAGATGGAATGAGCAGTTCACTTCCGGAAGATGTACAGGTAAAGATGTACCGGTCTGTACCGGGATTGGAAAATGCTCACATAGTAAGAAATGCTTATGCAATAGAGTATGATTGTATAAAGGCTAAACAGCTTAAGCCATCACTTGAGTTTAAGAAAATCAATGGTCTGTTTTCAGGCGGACAGTTTAATGGAAGTTCCGGATATGAAGAAGCTGCAGCGCAGGGACTTGTTGCAGGTATAAATGCTGCAATGTATGTTTTAAACAGAGAGCCTATGATAATTGACAGGTCAGAGGGATATATTGGTGTTTTGATCGATGACCTTGTAACAAAGGACAGTTTCGAGCCTTATAGAATGATGACAAGTAGAGCAGAATATAGACTATTGCTCAGGCAGGATAATGCCGATATAAGACTTAGACACAAAGGTTTTGAAGTTGGTCTTATTTCTAAGGAACAGATTGATTATCTCAATTATAAAGAGGAGATGATCAATTCAGAAATTGAAAGATTAAAGTCAATTAAAGTAGGTGCATCAAAGAAAACATCAGAATTTTTGATTTCTGTTGGCAGTACTCCTCTTTCAACAGGTGCTTCTTTAGAAGAGTTGATCAGAAGACCTGAATTATCTTATGAGAAGATTTCTCAGATTGATCCGGACAGACCTGTGCTTAATGATGATATTATTGAGCAGATCAATATTGAGATTAAGTATAGGGGATATATAGACAGAGAAGAAAGGCAGGTTTCTCAATTCAAGAAACTGGAAAATCGTCTTATACCCGATGGAATTGATTTTAAATCAATACATGGTATAAGGATAGAGGCGCAACAGAAACTTACTGACTTTAAGCCGGTTTCAGTAGGACAGGCTGCCCGTATTCAGGGAATTTCTCCTGCAGATATTCAGGTTTTGCTCATTTATCTTAAGACCAGGGCTCAATCTATGAATGGAAATAAGGAGGAAGACGATGAATGATATTAGTATTCTGACAAATTCTTTGGATAGGTTTGGTATTTCATATAATAAAGATCAGATAGATAAGCTATATAAATATTATGAAATGCTTATTGAAAAAAATGCTGTTATGAATCTGACAGCAATAACAGATTTTGAAGGCGTAATGATGAAACACTTTGTAGACAGTCTCGCTATATTGAAATATATTAATATAGAAGATAATGCAAAGGTTTTAGATATAGGAACCGGTGCAGGTTTCCCGGGAATTCCGTTAAAGATCCTTCTTCCTAATGTGGATTTTGTACTTCTTGATGCTGTAAATAAAAAACTGCGTTTTATAAAAGAAGTTATAGAAGAACTTGGCCTTGAAAGAATTGATGTAATTCATGCCAGAGCAGAGGATCTTGCTCATATAAAAGAGTATCGTGAGAAATTCGATTTTGTAGTTTCACGTGCCGTTGCAAATCTTGCTACATTGACAGAATTATCATTACCTTTTGTAAAGAAGAATGGATATTTTATTCCTTATAAATCTGCACTTGTAGATGAAGAAATATTAAAAGCAACTCATGCTATAAGGGTAACCGGTGGTAAGTATGAGAAGGTTCAAAAATTTACGCTTCCTGGATATAGTGATGAGAGAAATTTTGTTTTCATTAGAAAAGGAGTAAACACACCATCAACTTATCCTAGAAAAGCAGGGCTTCCTGCGAAAAAACCACTTTGATGTTTCACGTGAAACATTAAAGTAAATGAACAGAAAAATAATAATGTTTCACGTGAAACATTATTATCAGAAAATATACCAAAAGGACAATGTTTCACGTGAAACATTGTCCTTTTTTGTTTTTTAATTGAATAATTATAGATAGAAAGAAAAATAAGTGCTATAATCTTCAAAGGCTCATAAAAATGAGTTGTTTTTTGGAGGATAAAATGAATAGAACAATCGCAATAGCAAATCAGAAGGGTGGAGTAGGAAAATCTACTACAGCCATCAATTTATCTGCCGCTCTGGCAAAAAAGGGGAATAAGGTACTTACTGTTGATGCAGATCCACAGGGAAATACAACGAGCGGTCTTGGAGTTGATAAAAACAATATCGACAAGACTATTTATGAAGTAATGATAGGAGAAGCAACAATACAGGATAGTATTATTGACAATGTATTTGAAAATTTGTCAATACTTCCATCAAATGTAAATCTTGCTGCAGCCGAAATAGAAATGATAGGTACTGAGGGCAAGGAATATATTTTGAACAGAGAGATAGAAAAAGTAAAAGATAAATACGATTACATAATTATCGACTGTCCTCCATCACTTAATCTGTTAACAATTAATGCACTGACTACAGCAGACAGGGTACTTGTACCAATTCAGTGTGAGTATTATGCACTTGAAGGACTTGCACAGCTCATCAATACTGTAAATCTTGTAAGCGAAAGATTAAATCCGAAGCTTCAGATCGAGGGGATAGTATTTACAATGTATGATGCTCGTACAAATCTTTCTGCTCAGGTAGTAGAAAATGTAAAAGATAATTTGGGCAAGGAAGTTTATTATGCACTTATCCCAAGAAATGTAAGACTGGCTGAAGCACCTAGTTATGGATTGCCAATCAATGAATATGATGCAAAGTCAGCAGGAGCAGAAGCATACGAGTTATTAGCTGAGTCACTCATTAAGAGACAGACTGTTTCAGCATGATATTTATAGAGAGGATTTAAATGGCAAAAAGAGGATTAGGCAAAGGAATAGATGCACTTTTGCCTCAGAAAGTATCAATTAATACAGTTGATAAAAGTCCAGTAGTTAATGAGGAAGGAAACTCAACTCTGGAAGTAATTTTGGGAAGAATCGAGCCGGATAGAAACCAGCCGAGAAAGAATTTCAGCGAAGATGAGCTTCATGAACTCGCTGAATCAATTAAGAAGCATGGTGTAATACAGCCGCTTCTTGTTGAAAAAAATGGTGATAGATATACTATAGTTGCAGGTGAAAGAAGATGGAGAGCAGCGAAGATTGCCGGTCTTACAAAAATACCTGTAATTGTTGGTGAATATAGTGACCAGGAAAAAATGGAGATTCAGCTTATAGAGAATATCCAAAGAGAGAAGCTGAATCCAATTGAAGAAGCAATGGCTTTTAAGAAACTTATCGACGAGTTTAAGCTTAAACAGGATGAGCTTGCTGAGAGCATCGGTAAGAATAGAACTACGATCACAAATACGTTAAGACTATTAAATCTGGCTCAGGAAGTTCAGACTATGATAGTGGAAGAGAAGATCACTCCTGGTCATGCAAGAGCACTTCTTGTAATAGAGGATGAGAAAACACAGTATGAGCTGGCCTGCTATGTTTTTGATAATAAGTTATCTGTAAGAGAAACAGAGAAGCTTGTTAAAGAGTATAATAAACCTAAGAAAGAAAAGAAGGAAATCAGTGAGGCAATAAAGCTTATATATGATAAGATGGAAGATGATTTCCGCTCAAGACTTGGTACTAAGGTTAAAATCTCACCAAAAGATGAAAAGAAGGGTAAAATCGAAATAGAGTATTACTCACAGGACGAACTTGAGAATATTTTTAATGAGATAATGAAGTAAGATAATTATTGAACCGAGGGTAAAATGCAAAGCGCAATTTTTAATTATATTGGGATCGGTCAGCTAGATATAGCATGGCTGTTTATAGGAGTACTTGCTTTAATAGTTATACTCTTAATTGTAATAATAGTTCAGGCGGTAAGAATCAGCAAACTGAAGAAATCTTTCCAAAAATTTATGACAGGAAAAGATGCAAAGAGTCTTGAAAAGGAAATAGAAGAGCTCTTTGCAGATATTAAATATCTTAAAGAAGCACAGAAGCAGGATAGTGATGATATAAAGATCCTGTATGGTAAGGCAAAGAGAAGTTACCAGAAATTCGGACTTGTAAAATATGATGCATTTCATGAAATGGGTGGACAGCTTAGTTTTTCTCTTTGTATGTTGGATGAAGACGATAATGGATTTATTATCAATTCAGTGCATTCAAATGCAGGCTGTTACGTATATACTAAGGAAATAGTAGAAGGTAAATCTGCAATAAGCCTTGGAGATGAAGAAGAAGTAGCATTGGATAAGGCAATAAAAGGAACACAGGGAATAAGCCCGGCAATAGAGGAAATCGAAAAGACCCTGAAAAATAATGAAGATCAAAGGGTAGAATAAATAATGCATAAGTATTTAAGAGCAGTAGGATTCAGTAAAATACGGAAGAAGAGTGAGCTAAAGAAAATACTGAATAAGGTTCTTAAGGAGCCGACTACAAAAGAATATGTATCTTTAAATGATGAAAGTATTGCTGTTGAATATAAGAAGGAATTTACAGATTCTCTAGGAATAGTTGTATGCGGTGAGTATTCAGATGATGTTGAATTTGAGTTTGAATATTATTATCCTTATTTTACTGGAGGTAATATAAGCTCAAATGAAGAAATCTCTTTTGAAGAAAGGTTTGATAAGAGCGCTTATGTTGGAGTATGTGATGACCTGAAGATGGGAGTCACGACAATTTTTCATTTGCAGAACAGACTTGAGTATATTAAGCGCAAAAATGCAAATGAACTGATGGAGAGTAAGACATCAGTAAATCTGTCTGCACTTTCAGTAGGTGGATCGATAATGCTGCCTCTTAAGAAGAATCCTATTCAGCAGAAGAAAAATGAAAAGGCCGAGAAAAATAGAAGTCAGCTTATGGAAGCTGCCAGAAATGGTGATGAATTAGCAATAGAGAATCTGACACTTGATGATATTGATACTTATTCAGCTTTATCAAGAAAAATACAGAGTGAAGATATCTTTTCTTTAGTAGACACATACTTCATGCCATATGGTATAGAGTGTGATCACTATTCTGTGCTTGGTGAAATAGTAGAAGTTGATAAAAGAATAAACTATTTGACAAAAGAGCAGATTTATATTATAACTATAAAGTGCAACGATTTAGTCTTCGATATATGCATTAATTCAGAGGACCTGGTCGGAGAGCCTGCACCGCATAGAAGATTCAGAGGAATCATCTGGATGCAGGGATATGTAAATTTCAATTGATAATAACTGCTGATCAAGTGTCAGCAGTTAAAATATGTTTGCGTAGCTCAGCTGGATAGAGCGTCCGCCTCCTAAGCGGAAGGTCGCGCGTTCGAATCGCGTCGCGAACAGTATAGAAGAGGATCACGTTTGTGGTTCTCTTTTTTTGTGCGTATTTAAAATTTGACAAAAATAAAATTTGAGAGTAGTTTCATCAAAAGTAACGGCAAAGATTTTTATATTATTGAAGAAAGGTGTGATGAAATACGAAGATAGTAGAAGTTTCATTGTCAAAAATTCATCCTTTTAAGAATCATCCATTCAAAGTTATTAATGATGAATCTATGAAAAATATGATTGAAAGTATAAAACGATATGGTGTTATAACTCCGATAATACTGCGCCCAAGAGAAGAAGGTGGATATGAATTGATTTCAGGTCATCGAAGGGTATATGCATCAAATCTTGCAGAAAAGGAAAAAATTCCTGCAATTATAAGAGAACTTGATAATGATGCATCAGTAATTTTGATGGTCGATTCAAATTTGCAAAGAGAGAATATTCTGCCAAGTGAAAAAGCTTTTGCACTTAAAATGAAGATGGAAGCAATGAAAAGCCAAGGAAAAAAACGATATAAGACCTCCCGACAAATTGTCGGAAAGTTGGAAGTGGCTGAAATTATAGGACATGATATGGGTGAAAGTGGACGTCAAATTCAGCGCTATATACGCCTTACAAATCTTTCTCGAGAATTATTAGATATGGTTGATAACAATGTCATTTCATTTAATCCAGCAGTTGAGCTTTCTTACCTGAAACCGGAAGAGCAAAAAGCATTTATTGAAGCTATGGATTATGGTCAGGCTTCTCCTTCGCTTTCGCAATCACAAAGAATAAAGAAACTATCTCAGGAAGGTAAATGTACGCTTGAAGCTTTGTGTGCCATCATGAACGAAGAAAAGAAGTCGAATATTGAACGAATTACTTTAAAAAATGATATGCTAAGGAAATATTTTCCAAAGAGTTATACGCCAAGGCAAATGGAAGATACTATAATTAAGCTCTTAGAACAGTGGAAGAAACAATGTAACAGGGAACAACGTTTATAAATCTTACAGGAAACTTAAGATAGAGCAATCTTTTTTATTGACATTTTTATGTCGGAATTGATAAATTTAATGTGTGAAGGTGGTGGTGTTATGAACAGAATTATTGATAAATTATCCTTTAATATACTGAATGAGGAGTCATTTTTGGATGGAATTTATTTAACTAGATTTGCAGTGCCATCATCAAACTTTAACGAAAAAAGATTAAAATATTATGATACAAATATGGGCATAAATCAGGAGATGGGATTCAGTATTAAGTCATATTCAGGTGAACCGCCGACTCTGTTGAATGCATCGCCTGCAACCAATTTTCAGTTTGAGGTTACGGGATTGGATGAATCTCTAGTAGATACCATAAATTCGATATCGACCAGAGAGAAAATTCGCGATCGAATAAAGGCTATTTATGATAATGGTGGCGAATTAAAGTTTGCAAAAACAATTAATACTGTGTTTTCAGGAAATATGATGATGATCGACAGTCGTATGGAGGAAATCATCTCAGATTTGCTTTTGAATTTTTTTAAGACAAATGAAATGGATTTTCTGAAAATTATTGAATACTTAGAGCAGGAAAATCCGCTCGGCTATCCGAGAAGTGGATTCTATGAACATAAGGTCAAACAGTTCTTATGTGCGAAGGCGTTAGGAATGGATCCGTCCAAAGAATGGAACGGTATTGATGAGGCTAACGGAGGCTATATAGTTGTTAAGTCTGATGGAGAGGTTGTAGCATTCCATCTTTACAACAGGAATCAGTTTGAACAGTATCTTCTTGATAATACAAAACTTGAAAGAGGATCAACTTCAAGACATGATTATGCATCGATTTATAAAGAAGGATCCAAACTGTTTATTAACTTGAATCTTCAGATAAGATTCAAGAAGAGATGATTTCTTTCGAATGATATTTACATTATATGGTGTTATCTAAATAGTAAAATAGCAATTTGTATCGGGGGATATCGAATATGCAGGAATATTTTTTGAAAGAAAGTTATTGTAAATATCTTAGAGATGTAAGAAAACTCAAGGAATCTTCTGTAAAACATTACTTGGATGCAATTCAGTATATTTCGAAATATCTTAAAAATATGGGATGCCTGACGGATTCATTATATGAAGTTTTTGATATTTCTACGTTGGATGATCTAAAGCAAATTTTGCGGAATGACGTTGAATTCAAATCTTTGGATAAAAGAGGTCATCAGATGTATTCCTCTGGCTTCAATAATTATTATCGTTTTGCGTGTGGAGACGAGTTACATAATCAAGCCGATATAATAAAACTCGATGTAGCTGTAAAAAGACCAGCTAAACAAGAAAATGTTCAGGAATCTTGGAGGCGGTCTTCTATAGTAAAACAACAAGTTTTGAGAGCAGCGGAATACAAATGCGAGTACGATGAAAGACATCAAACTTTTATTGCAAAATCGAATGGTTTCCCTTATATGGAAGGACATCATGCAATTCCCATAAGCAGACAGGGCGAGTTTCAGAATAGTCTTGATATATACGCAAACGTAATATGTTTATGTCCTATATGTCATAGGCTGCTGCATTATGGACAAGTTGATGCTAAAGAAAATGTGCTGAATAAACTTTATTATCAAAGAGCGGATCGTCTCGCTATTAGTGGAATCAGGGTTAGCTTGGAGCAGTTTAAAAACTTTGCTATATAAGAATTGATGAGGGGAATAGCTATGGGATTATTTGATTTATTTCGTAAAGGTACGTCATTAAAGCAGAATGACAAAAATGTGAGCATCAGCTTTTCAATGCCATCTTCAAAAGATATAGAACAACAGGCAAGTATAGACGCTGAAAAAATAGCAAGAATGAATGCTGCGTGTAGGAAGAGTGAACATGGATTGTCAGTATCTCAAATATTGCTTTTAGAATACTGTAAAAAAGGCAAGTATCCTAATCCAGAAGGAGGATATCCACGCTTTTGGTATTATGATTATGGCTTAAAAAATGTTGGAGAAGAACTAAAGAAACTTGCCGAAGAAGGATTTATTAGATTTTCATCACCTAAAGAGATACTATCAACAATAAAAGTAGATCAGCTTAAAGAAATATTGCACAGGCTAAATTTACCGGCAAATGGAAAGAAGGCTGAGCTTGTGGAAAGAATTAAAGGTAATGCTGATGATGAATTTCTTAAGCATTATGTTAATTCTGACAAATATATACTAACTGAATTTGGAGAAAAAGAACTTGAAGAAAATGAATATATTTCCTATCTTCATTCGCATAAATATCCAGAAATATCAATATGGGATGTGAATAAAAATTCAAATTTGAAACATTGGAGAGATTATATCTGGGGAAGATTTAATAAGTGTTCTATTGAATATGCATCAAAAGGTCAATGGGGATTATATAGGAATGTTCGTTTTTCAATGGCTGAATTTTTGTTTGACGAGGCAAAATATTTAGACGCTTTTGCAATGTATGGTGAAGTTTGTTTTTATGATGTTAATGGAGCTGATGTTTATATTGACTATGATGATCCAGCGGATTTATTGATTGAAGGCATACTCACAAGAATGAAAAAAGCAGTAAAAGAAGGAAACATTTCAGATGAGAAGCAGAGGGAAATTCTATTAAAACGAGTAGAATCATGTCAACCTGTTAAGCGGCGTGTGCAACAAGGAAAAATGACTGAATTAATTCTATGTAAAATGCAAAAACAGAATTAGATACGTCGTAATATTGTACATTGGAGAGTGAATGTGATAAATGAAACCTTTTCAAGAATATGATTTACAGAATGTTCTATCAAATCAGTATTCAAATATTAATAAAAAAATAGAAGAATTTACAAATGAAGAAATAATGGCTAACGATATAGATTTACTGGCAGAAAATTTATATCAAGAGTTTTTCATTGAACAGGTAGTAATCGGAACTGAAGATTTTTCAAAGAGGAAGATTGAACAGACTAAAATACAAAGATATGTCGAGCGAATTATTGTGGGATCCTCTCGCTCTGAATACATTGATATCGATGGGATACAGGCTTATTTCTATTATCCATTTTATGGTGATGTAAAATTATTTTATTGTCATGCATCTATTTTTTATTTAGGCGGGTATCCTGAAATAGAGATAAAAGATAGCTGTGTTGAAATAAAGGTTGAATTAACTATAAGCGAAACCAAACACGAAGGTGCGAGTGATAGAATCTTCGCGCAAGCTGAAAGTGAGATAAAAGAGATTAGGGCAGGTATCGACAATATTAATGCAAGTATCAACGCATATAATAAAGATCTTAGAATAAACATAAAAAATATGTTATTGCAGAAAAAGGAAAAAATACAGTGTTTCTTTGATATTGCTAAAGCGTTAGAGGTTCCGATCGAAAAAAAAGAATATTCCCAAAAACACGTTAAAATAGAACGTAGAATAATTCCGATAGCTCACAACTATAGTCGTGAAGATTATTATTGTATATCTGAAGACGATTACAAGAATATATTGGAGACTATAAAACATACAGGTTCAACGTATGAATGTACGCCATTTTCATATAGAAATATGCAGGAAGAAGATTTAAGAAATACTTTGTTGGCTGCATTGAATGCTATATATAAAGGTGGGGCAAGTGGGGAAACTTTTCGAGGTAAAGGAAAAACGGACATTTGTATTGAACGGGAAAACAGAGCGGCATTTGTGGCTGAGTGTAAAATGTGGACTGGTCCTAATTCTGTTAATAAAGCAATTGAACAATTGGACAGTTATCTGACATGGAGAGATTGTAAAACAGCATTGATCTATTTTGTACGGAAAAAAGGATTTATAAAAATAACCGAGAAGGCAAAAGATGCACTGCAATTAAGTGAAAACATAAAAAAAGTAACAGAAATGGATAAAAATGAATTTGCGTGTACGTATTTGTCTAAATCAAATCCTGGGCAGTTTGTTAAGATTCGAGTCATGTTATTTAATATGGACTATGATGTTACATGATATATTGGATAAATAGTTATGATTAAACGTTTCAACGAATTAAATGGATTATATATTGAGAAAATATACGGTCAGGAACGACTCGCTTATGCCATGTCAGATTCAAGTGATCTATATGATCTTATAGAGTTTGCAGAGCGCGGAGGATACCAGGGTTCCATCATAAAGTTCTATGATCTTAAGAGCGGAGCGGTTTATACACCCTTTGAGAAGAAAAGGGATGTTATGTATGGAAGACCGGTATTTTCCGAAGGTTTCTATTATTTCCTTCAGGCGGATTATGCTATGAAGAGTGTTACATTGTATAAATATCTTCCGGAAAAAATCCTTGAAGCGGTCACGGAATTCAATATAAAAGAAGTGAATCTGTATAATCTCATGATTATTGGAGAGAAGATACATGTTATCAGCCAGGATGGTAACGAGTTTAAGTGTTATTATCCTGAGAAGATAACATTGCCGCTTGGAACTCATGATTCTGTCACATTGATTTCAGAGGACAGGATTTATATTGAATCATGGGTTGAAGAAGGCTGGGATGATGCTAAGGACTGCGCGTCCGATGACTATAAGTACTACGATAAGGTTATTATAAAAGATTTTGCAGGAAATATTATTTCTGAAGAAGTAGGATCAATATACCAGGCTGATGATGGAACATATTGGATAGCATGATGTATCATATGATGCTTTAAGTTTGGAAAATGAGATTTTTCCGACAGTGTTGGCAAAATTCATGCTGCGTCGATGCTCCCGACATTAATGTCGGGAGCATCGTGAGAATTCCATCTGTTTAAGGAATAATGCGTGATTTCAAGGAAATAAACAAGATAATTATCGAAAGTGTGGTGATTTCAGTTCATGAATATAGAAGATATAATGCTCGGTGAATCCAAGAATGTAGAGTTCAAAGTTACTCTTCCGGACAAATCGGAGAAGTATATGAAGTCTGTAATCGCATTTGCAAATTCACAGGGCGGTAAGATTATTATTGGCGTTGATGACAAGACGCATGAAATTGTCGGAGTCGATAATGAAGTTATTTTCAAAATGATGGACAGCATTGCTAACTCTGTTGCAGATCTGTGTGAACCACAGATTGTTCCGGATATTGAGCCGCAGACTATAGATGGAAAAAATGTTATTGTCATAACAGTAGAAGCCGGTAAAAACAGACCTTATTATCTGAAATCAAAGGGAAAAGAAAACGGAACTTATATCCGGACTGCAGGAACATCAAGACCTGCGCATCCCTATAAGATCACTGAACTTGAAATGGAAGGTAAGAGAATTTACTGGGATGAGCTTGTCTGCATAGGATATAAAGTTACTGACGATGCTATTCAGAAACTGTGCAGGGATATCGAAAAGTACCGTAAAGAAATGAAGCTGCCTCATAGGGAAATGACTGCTACACAGCTTGTGAACTGGAAGCTGCTAAAAGAAGAGGACGATAATCTCCTCGCAAGTAATGCGTTTGTCTTGCTTACATCGGATTATTTTCAGTTTTCTAAAATTCAGTGTGCGGTGTTCAAGGGAACTACAAGGAATGTTTTCGTTGATAAAAGAGAATATACAGGACCCTTGTATGAGCAGATAGAAGAAGCGGTGAACTTCGTCCTTCGTAATATTCATCTTGGTGCGAAGATTAACGGAATAATCCGACAGGAAACATACGAACTTCCGATAGAGGCTATCAGAGAGATGATTGTAAATGCAGTATGTCATAGAAATTTCAATGATGAATCCTGCGTTCAGGTTGCTATCTATGATGACAGACTTGAAGTGACATCTCCGGGTGGTTTATATTTCGGACTGACAATGGAGCAGATATTAACAGGTCATTCCAAGCTCAGGAACAGAACAATAGCAAATCTGTTTGCTCAGATGGGTATCGTAGAGTCTTGGGGAACAGGTATTGGAAAAATCGTATCTGCTGCAGCGGAGAATGGACTTAAGAAACCTGAGTTTATTCTTATAGATGATATGTTCCGGATTAACTTATATAGGAATACAGATATCAGCGTCGGAGATAACGTCGGAGATAATGTCGGAGATAGCGTCGGAGATAATGTCGGAGATAGCACCGGAGATACATCAGAGACAGTTCCGAAAACAGTCAATAATAGTGATTTTTGTTTAAGTGAAACGCAAAAAAATATATTGAAGCTAATAGAGGCTGACAATAGTATGTCCGCAAATAACATAGCGGAAGAACTTGGAATTTCAAGCAGAAATGTGGAAAGAAACATAAAGAAATTAAAGGAGACAGGACTATTAGAGAGAATAGGTTCTCCTAAAAAAGGACACTGGCAGATATTAAAGTCGTGGAAATAAGCATTTTCGAAGGGCAAATTTATTATTATAGCTAGAGGATGGTGTCATGAAAAAGATGAATAAAACTATTAAGTTAATTTTGATGGTATTAATTGTTTGTGGGCTATATGGTTGTGGCCATGGAAATAAAATCGAATTAAAACAAAATGATGATATGACGGAATACAAATTTACGGAAAATGATGAGCTTGGCTGCATGCAGATCGAATTAGATGGAAAGGTCTATTTACCTTATGCGCCGGCATCAGTTGATCAATGTGATAAATTGATCGGGTATTTCAGTGACGATCAGGGGTTAAAATACTATGTTCTTTCATACAAGGGTGCTGACCAGGATAAATGGATCATCGATTGCTATGGAGAGAACGGAGACACTTTAAATGGTCATAATATCGGAATGATATATAGAGAGAAAAGTGTAAATGAAATCCCCGATTGCATAAAAGAGAATTCAGAATATGAATGGAACGAAGGTATGCACAGGTAAATATAATGTTGTAAAATATTGGGTAGCATAGGATCTGTTATTAAAACAGATCCAACATGCTATCCAAATATATTTCTTCCCTTACGATAAGCTGATATTCAGGCTTAGTCATATAATAGAGCAAAAATTCCAGGATAAGTGCGCTGCCTAAGCCACGTCCCTCTATTTTGAAATTGCTAAATCCATTTGGGACGTAAACATTTTGAATGTCGCCTATTCCAATAAATCCGGGATTTTTCATAGCGTCTGAAAATCTATAACCTCTACTGGCTGTCGGAGAAACACAGATATGATCGGCACAGTCTTCTCCGAGGCTTTTCCTGCTTACATTTTCGTAGCATTTTTTCCTGTCATAGCATCCAAACCAGCAACATTCATTGCATAAAAATTCTACTTTATTCTTTTGTTCAGCAGACAGAGAATTAAGTCTCTCGAATTCCTTATTGAGTCTGAAATCAGGTACGACATAACTGAAATCTTTACGGTTCAATTCTGTCTCAAACTCAGAAAAATCAGTAATGACTTTGGTCGTTGAAGAAACAAAGTAAAATTTCGGATACTTTTCCTTCAGATAATCGAGCAATAGATCAGAATGAACTATAACTCCATTTGTGACATTACAGCTATTTTCAAATAAAGCACAGAGCGTATTGCATCTCTTATCTGCAAGATGCTCTCGGGTAAGCATGGAATTGCTGAAGGTAAGGCGTGCTGATATTGTATATTTTTTCATCAATTCAGCCACATCTTCGGGATTTTCTTCACCGAAACCTACACGTCCTCCACCCCATATACAGTCACAAGGCGCTCCATAGATCGAGCCAATTTCACACCAGTCATAGAAGTATTCTCTGTGATCGCGATAGATCGGGAGAAATGCATTATACAATTCGAAAAACTCAAATAATCCGGGAAGGTGATAATATATTTTCAATGTTATATTCCTTTTTATTAAATTTATATATTATGATGCCAGGGTCAAAAGTCTTTTCCCATGGCAAGCTGGCTTGCCAGTGGGTAACAGACTTTATGACCCGCCCAAATATGAGTGTGGATGCTACGAACACTTAGCGAACATCAAGTGAGCTTAGTGAGAGTGTATGCAGCGCAGTGGTGCAAAGCAACACGAAAACACGAATATTTGATAGGATTGTGGGAGTGCATAGCACGAAACAATCCGTTGGCATCCTTTTGACTTTAATATCATATTATAATATACGAAAAAAATGAGCATTATGTGAAGAAAATAACATTTTCCCTATACAGAAATAACAATACACGTCTATTCTACACTCTTTTTAAATACTGAATACAAAAAAGTCAGATAAAATGTGTCTGGTCAATAAACAAATTGTTTTAGCGCGTAAACAATTTGTTTCGAAAATAACGAAATTTTTTAAATTGACAAAAAAATGACAAAAATATATAGATTATTATTAAGTTTCAATGTATAATTAAATTAAATGTGTCCTATGTGTGAATACATAGTGAATAAAAAATAAATTCAGGGGGTAACCTATATGTGGAAAAGAAAAGCAGTTAATTCTGTTGTTTGTGCAGTTCTTCTTGCAGCTTTGACAATGTCAGCTTGCCAGAGCAACCAGAGTGCACCAGCAACACCAGCTGCATCAGAGAGCGCTGGCAGCGAAGCTGCAGCAAGTGAAGCAGCAGGAAGTGAAGCAGCTGGCGAGACAGCAGCTGCAGGCGAGTATAAGGATGGAACTTATACAGCATCAGAGCAGGGATTTGCTGGTGAAGTATCAGCAACAATCACTGTAGCAGGCGGTAAGATCACAGATGTTAAGATTGAAGGCAAGGATGAGACACCTGATAAGGGTGGCGCTGCTATTGAAGAGCTGCAGCCAAAGATCCTTGAGGCTCAGTCAGCAGAAGTTGATGCCGTAACAGGAGCAACAATCACATCAGACGCAGTAAAGAAGGCAGTAAGCGCAGCACTCGAGCAGGCTAAGAGTGGTGAGGCAGCTGACAGCACAGCATCAGCAGGCCCTGCAGCAGTTACTTACACAGCAGGAACCTATACTGGTACTGGTGATGGTTATAATGGACCGGTTGAAGTAAGTGTTACATTTGGCGATGACAAGATCGAGAATATCGAAGTAACATCCAGCCATGAGACAGAGCACGTTGGCTCTCCTGTATTTGACATTATGATCCCTCAGATGATCGAGGCTAATGGTACAGGCGTTGACGCTATCTCTGGAGCAACATTCTCAAGCAGAGCTCTCAAGACAGCTGTAAATGCAGCAGCTGAAGAAGCAAAGGTTTCTGATGCAAGCGCATTCCAGAAGGCTAATGTTGAGACAAAGGCTGAGGACAATGTTGAAGATACTTGGGACGTTGTAGTAGTAGGTGCCGGCGGAGCCGGAATCTCAGCAGCAGCTCAGGCAGCTCAGGACGGAAATACTGTTCTCGTTATCGAGAAGAACGTTGAAATTGGTGGTAACACACTTGTTTCTGGTGGTCAGTATCAGAGTGTTATGAAGTATCTCGTATGGGATAAGGATGATCCTGATGCTACAACAGGTACAGGTTATGATGGAAAGACTTATGACAAGGTTAAGTCTGTACAGGGTTGTATCGACGAGCTTAAGACTATCTACAACTGGTCTGAGGATGAGTTTGATGACAGCTACTACAAGGACAATGAGTATGTAGCAGGTGATATCAAAGAGCTTTCTAAGCACGGCGTACACAAGGACTATCTCCCAGTTCTCCAGGATCTTAAGAAAGAGATCAAGGAGTATCTTGATTGGGCAGAGCCACAGATCAAGAAGGGAACACCTGAGAGCAAGCTTACACTTTTCTCAACTGTAAACCTTCACATCTTCCAGACATACTATGGCGGACTCAGACAGAGTGCTGACAAGTCAGAGTGGATCTACGGAAATGTTGATCTTGTAAAGCAGTTCATCGAAGATGGACAGGATATCAAGCCATGGCTTGAGGATCTCGGTGCTACATTTGTAGAGGATACACAGCCTACACTTATCGGAGCACTCTGGTATCGTGAGAACCAGTTCATCGGAGCTAATGTAGACGCTGATGGCGACGGCAAGACAGAAGAGTACGAAGGACGTTGGGGAACATACTTCATGGCTCCAAAGACAGCTCTTCTTAAGGCAAACGAGAAGAATGAGATCATGACACGTACAACAGCTAAGGAGCTTATCGTTGAAAACGGTAAGGTAACAGGCGTTAAGGCTGAGCGTGCTGATGGTTCAGAAGTTGTTGCACACGCATCTAAGGGTGTTGTTCTTGCAACAGGTGGATATGCTGCAAATATCAGCAAGGTTCTTGAGACAAATAAGTACTGGTCAACAGATTATCTGTCAGAGAAGACAACTACAACAAACCGTTCATCACTTCAGGGTGATGGTATCACAATGGCTGAGGCAGCAGGTGCTGACGTTACAGGTACAGGCTGGACACAGCTTATGCCTATCTCTTGGGTAGACAATGGTAACCTTGCATTTGGTGGTGGTGACTATGCTATCTACCTCAATCCTGAGACAGGTAAGAGATTTGTAGATGAGACATCAGAGCGTGATGTTCTTTCACTTAACGAGTTTAAGAATGGTATTGAGCACAACGGAGTTAAGGGTGTATTTGTAGAGATCGCAAATGCAGAAGTACCTATTCCTGGCCCATATCCATACAAGGATGAGGATGTTGAGTGGAGACAGTATGTAAGAACTGTAGATCAGCTCGCTGATCTCTTCAAGGAGCTTGGACTTCCTACAGATGCTGAGACAGTTAAGGCTACTATCGAGAATTATGATAATGCTATCATGAACGGTGAGCAGCCAGAAGGCGTTGAGAAGAAGCAGTTCTCAGCACTTATCGGATCAGCTGAAAAGAAGGAAGATGGCTCATACGATGCATCAACATACAAGCTTGACGGCGTTAAGCTTAGAGTAAGACTTCTTGCTCCTTCAACTCACCACACAATGGGTGGTCTTGTAGTTGATACAGAGCGTCACGTTCTTGATAAGGACGGCAAGGCTATTGAAGGTCTTTACGCTGCAGGTGAGGTTACAGGTGGTATCCACGCTGGTAACCGTCTTGGTGGTAACGCTATTACTGAAATCATCGTTTCAGGTAGAACAGCTGCAAAGGCAATTACAGCAGACAATAAGTAATTCAAACAAAATATAAACAAAAGCCCCGGAGCATTTGCTCCGGGGTTTTTGCTGTTTAAGGATTACTTTTATTAGCGATCCTCTTTAGATATGAGTTGGAGGTGAACTTGTAAACACTGAAATATATTATTGAGTAAGTACAAAAGCTTAAGATGGTTGTCATTATGATTATGCTTTTGTTACATACTATCGAAAATGCAAGCAGGCGGTAAAGGATAGGAGTCAAAAACAGTAAATGCAGTCCGGATATAATTATCGGAGAGAAAAAGGTCAATAAAAGCTGGAAATTTACTGTAGAATGAATGCCGTTAAGGCTTAAGCCTACCTTACGCATGATGTCAAACTGACTACTGTCCTCGTATCCTTCGGAAATCTGCTTGTAGTATATTATCAATGATGCCATGAGTATAAATATCAAGCTGACGATGAATGCCAAAAACAAAAGACCACCGCTCAGACCGGAAAGTTTATCGGACTTTTCAACTCGTGTAGCGCAGGAAAGCTCTGATGATATATGGTCGATCGACGATTCGAGGTCTGACAGTATCGCATTGCCGATACTAAGCTGATCTTCCTTGCTGACTGAAAGCGAAACATCATATTCTTTATAATAAGTGACATAGCCGTAAGAGGTCTTACCGGTAACATCCGTGCCAAGAAAGGAAGAAATATCCGGAACTACAACATAACATTCCTTGATACCTGAGCCTTCGGGATAAGTGTTGTTATACTTCAGCTCTGTAAGAGGCGGGATGGTATCTGTTGTTTTAATTGCATAAGTGTGTCCGTCGCATCCTACAAGTGAAAGTACTTTATCCGTATAGCCTGCTGTCTTTGACATTATGAGAACGGTATTGTCATCAAGAGTGATATCTGTTTTGCAAAGCTTGTTGTAGTCATCAAGTGAGATCACTCTGATATCTACCAGATCATCATTGTTCGGGAAGAACTTTTTAGGTCTGGAATTTTGAAATTCCTGCGAGTAGACATTTGCACTCATGTCAATTATGCCGGCCGAATAGGCGGAAGTTGCTGTCGCCGACAGAAGAGATGAGGCTTGCGATGTAAGTCCATGACTTTCGAGAGTTTTTTCAATCGTCTCTGCGTTAGAATTGTCTATCGAGGTATCTTCTTTTGCCTGCATAACAATACTCAGGTCGTTAGGATAATGTGAGCTGAGCATGGTGCTGCATCCACGGTAAAAAGCAAATGAAAAGGTAAGTGTAAGCAATACAAATGTTGCCAGGATACAGATGGATGCAAGACCGGAGCCGTTGCGATGCATTCTATGTTTTAGTGATGAAATGGTAATAAAGTGTTTAGGTGTAAAATAAAATTCTGAATTCTGCTGTAGCTTTTGGCAAAAGTAAATTGAACCGGCTACAAACAGCAGATAAGTACTGATAATAATTCCGCAAGTAAGGTTAAAGCAGGTAAGTGAATGGTTAGTTGGAGACTCACCTCTTGAGCCTACCCAAAATGATGCAAGATAAGAGCAGGTGAGTATAAACAAGCCAATGACTGTTGAGAGTTTTGGGTGCCTGAGTGGGGTGTCTCCATAATGTGAAGTCTGCAGCAGATCGACAGTACTGTTTTTTAAAAGTTTCACTGAATCACATAAAAACAATATCAGGAATGTGAATGCATACCATATGACGGTAACAAAAGCGGCAGCAAGATCAAGGTGAAGAGAGTAGCTGATATTACCTTTCATGATACGAATGAGACTTGTTTCGGCAAGTTTAAACAGTAAGGAGCCGATAAACAGTCCGCTGAATATCACAATTCCGTATGTCAGGAGATTTTCAAGGAACAAGAGTGGGATCATGGCAATGCGTCCAATCCCCAGGACATTATAGAGACCAAATTCGGGGGCTCTGTTTTTAAATAAGGTGGTATTGGTATATATTAAAAATGGAATGGAGAAAAAGCCAATTAGTATTGCACTGTATTTTAAGAGAACGACCAGTGCAACACCGCCTGCCGGCAGCTGCTCGATGGCAGACGAACCGGATAGTGCATAAAGTATGAAGAAAACTGCAGTCATGATAACACCGGATAGGATGTGGGGGATGAATAAAGGTTTATTTTTAATGATGCTACTGACTGCAAGTTTTG
Organism: Lachnospiraceae bacterium MA2020; assembly: GCA_000746015.1. Taxonomy (GTDB): domain Bacteria; phylum Bacillota; class Clostridia; order Lachnospirales; family Lachnospiraceae; genus NK4A144. The sequence goes on from JQKK01000005.1 coordinate 44,635, forward strand.
AATAAAGCTTTAATTTCAATTTGCAATCCTCCTTATTGGTGAAGGTGCCTTAGACATCAATACAGTAAGTGTTTTTGATATAGTGTTGTATAGCTCGTCATTACTTGCCGTGCCGCGATAGATCTGATGGAATATAGCGCCATCCTTTATGAAAAGAATACGGTTGGCATGACTTGCAGCTGAGATGGAGTGGGTAACCATGATGATAGTCTGCCCGTTCTCGTTGATCTCATTGAAAAGATTTAAGAGCTCATCAGCTGAGCGGGAGTCAAGCGCACCGGTAGGCTCATCTGCCAAGATGAGGTCAGGATAAGTGATGAGGGCGCGGGCTACAGCAGCACGCTGTTTCTGTCCACCGGAAACCTCGTAAGGATAGTTTTTAAGGATGCGCCCGATGCCGAGAGATGGAATTAAAGCATTGAGTCGACGTTTCATCTCGTGGAGAGGTGTGTTGTTAAGAACCAGAGGTAGATAGATGTTTTCCTCGAGTGTCAAAGTATCTAGAAGATGGAAATCCTGGAAAACAAATCCGAGGTGTGAGCGTCTGAAAGCTGCCATCTTGTGATCCGGAATTTTGGTAAAGTCTGTTCCCTTCAGAAGGATATTTCCACTGGTTGGAGTATCAAGAGCGGCTATGGCATTAAGGAGAGTAGACTTACCTGAGCCTGACTCTCCCATGATCGCGATATATTCGCCCTCCTCTACGGAAAAGCTGATATTGTTAAGTGCAGTTACGGCATTTGACTTAAATGCAGATGAATAGATTTTTTTCAAAGAATTAACTTCAAGTAAGCTCATATTTGTACCTCCAAGTGATTTGATAAGTTATCTTATGGTCATAGTATATCCCCGTCTAGTCAATCTATTCCATCGAATAGTCTTACAGTAAGAGCGTTAAACTTACATTTTTGTAAGATTTGAAAACTGATCAAGTGAAATACGGATCGTTGTCCCGACATTGACTTCAGACTCAGCCGAAATATCAAGATGAAGATTGGAACATATCTTTTTACATAAGAACAGCCCAAGTCCGCTTGATGACGGATTTGAATGACCGTTAAAACCGCTGTAACCTTTGTCAAATATGCGAGGGAGGTCACTTGGAGCAATACCGATACCGGTATCTTTGATGCAAAGGACATTGTCGTTTTCGAGGTAGATGGATATGGATCCATTTGGTGTGTATTTTAGAGCATTTGAAAGTATCTGTGTAATTACGAAAGAAAACCACTTACCGTCGGTTATGATAGTTTTTTCGAGCGGTTCATAATTAAGCTGCAGTTTTTTAAGGATAAAGTCGCCTCGTAAGTCTTTTATACAGGACGAGATAAGCTTGTTTAGATCGATAGACTCAAAGACATAGTCAGTCTGATCGGACTCGGAACGGATATATGTAAGCACCATATCAACATAATGCTCGATATGTATAAGCTCAGAATTCAGCTTGCGCGAGATGGGTGAGTCAGTATGCTCGAGCATGAGATGCATCGACGCAATAGGTGTTTTGATCTGATGTATCCAGAGAGTAAAGTAGTTGAGCATCTGAGAAAAAGACGAGTCATATCTGCTTTCAAGATCGGCATAGTCGGTGCAGGCTATATCCATGATATGATAAAAATCTTTTTTTATCGGAGGATACAACGCATGTGGCTTGGTAAAATTTCGAATCTGATCGATACACAAAAATGAGGAAATGCGCTGATGGGACCATAAAGATCTGCAAAACAAGTAGAGGAAAAAAGCTATATTTATCACACTGCTCAAAATAACAGGATATAATACCGCCTCAAAAGGCAACTGATACAGATAGAATACAAGGAAGAATATAGCGTAGTTGATGATAGTGATATAAAGTATGGAAATATGTTGTTTAATATAATCGAAAAAGAAAGCTCTCATCTTTTTAATCCTTTATGATATATCCCACTCCAAACTGGGTAGAAATAAAGTCATCAAGACCGTATTTTGATAGTTTTTTACGGATACGGTTGATATTGACGGTCAGTGTGTTGTCATCGATAAAAGCTTCGGATTCCCAAAGCATGTCCATGATACGTTCCCTGCTGACTATAGAGTTTTTGTTTTCCATAAGTAAAGACAGGATCTTAAATTCATTTTTAGTCAGATCGATAGTGTTGCAGTCGTATATGATGGAATTTTTTCCGATGTCGAGAACAGCGCCCCTGCATTCAAGCATAGGCAGAGATATGGAAAGGTCATAAGTGCGGCGGAGCAAAGCCTGTATTTTTGTGATCAGATAATCACTGTTGAAAGGCTTGGCAATATAATCATCACCACCGATGGTAATACCCATTATCATATTCATATCATCGTTTGCTGAGGAGAGAAAAAGTATCGGAACATTGGAGATTTTTCTGATCTCCTGACACCAGTGATAGCCGTTGAAAAAAGGCAGATTGATATCCATGATAACGAGATGCGGCTGAATTTTATAGTAGTCGTCCATTACTTTTTGAAAATCAGAAGGTCTATAAAATTCAAGATTCCATACAACAGCTTTTTCTTTTACAGATTCAAAAATATTCTCTTCGTCTTCCACCATTAAAATTTTATAGTTCATAAAAAACCTCACATTATAATTGCGTTTGTTTAATTAGTTATAAAAACAATTGGATAAAAGAAAATACTGCTTGTTTTCGATGATATAACACGGAAAAAAATAAGTCAATCAGCTACAGATAAAAGCCAAACTAAGGCATTTTTCAATAAGTTGGCGGTGTTGATATACAGTAATCCTGGCGCAGGAAGTGTGATTGCCGGAATAATGTTCAAACAATAGGGTTGTTATGCTATAATTCGAGTATTACTTTCTGGAAAGGAAAATACTATTATGGACTATAGGAAGTATCAGCCGATCGATTTATTTTCAAGGTAAATAAGAATAAGTATGATCTTGTGGAGTTAATTAAAAGGAGCATAGAATATTGGCAAACGTTACTAAAGGCAAAATCTATGGAGTAGGGGTAGGCCCGGGAGATCCGGAGCTCTTGACTTTGAAAGCCGTGAGGATAATTGAAGAGGCAGATGTGATCGCTTTTCCTATGGATAATAGTGGAAAAAGCGTAGCTTACGATATAGCTCAAAAGGCAGTAAATATAAACGATAAAGAAGTTCTTGGCATGAATTTTCCTATGACGAGGGATAAAGAAGAGCTTGAAAGATCATGGGAAAGCATTACGGACTGGGTAGAGAAGACCTTAAATGAGGGCAAAAATATCGCTTTTTTAAGCCTCGGAGATGTGAGCCTTTACAGTACATGGGGATACCTGAGAGACAGGATAAGGGAAAGAGGATTTGAAGTGGAGTCTGTCGCAGGGATAACAGCAATGAGTGCAGTGGCGGCGAAACTTGAGAGAAATCTGACCGACAGGGACGAGCCTCTTGTGGTCATACCGGCATCTGTCTCGGACTCAGAACTGGAAGAACTACTAAAATTAAAAGGTGGAAAGGTCATAATGAAAGCCGGAAAACACCTCAATGAAGTGATAGCAAAACTTGAGCAGGACGGCCGTGCGGACAGATCGGGAATGGTGATCAATTGTGGCATGAGCAGCGAGCAGATATATACGTCTCTCGAAGATATAAAAGATGCAGAAGGGTATTTTGCAACTATATTAGTTAAATGATTATAACTGGCGGAAATATCGATAGAATTTAATAATAGCAAACAGTTTTATTGCAATTCAGCGATATATTTCCTCATAGTATTCATCACCACTTTTTTGTTTCCGCTCCAGAGTGGAGCTATGAGCAGCTTTTTTGGTCCATCGCCGGTGAGGCGGTGGACTATTGTATTTGGAGAAAGTAGCTTTAAGCATTTGCCTACTATCTCGCAGTATTCCTCAAGTGTGTAGACATGAAATGGCTTTGCCTCGTAGAGCTCAGCTAAGGCGGTGCCGCGGAGTATATGCAGGAGCTGCAGCTTGATGCCAAATAGTGTAGGGCTGAGCTCAGAAAGATACCTGACGGTTGAGAGTATGTCTTCGTCAGTTTCGCCCGGAAGCCCGAGTATCACATGTACGACAACTTTGAGTCCGGCAGCGGTCAGGCGTCTGTAAGCATCTGCAAACACTTCGAGTGTGTAGCCTCGATTGATAAGAGTCGCGGTGGATTCATGTATTGTCTGGAGACCAAGTTCTACCCACACTTCTTTATTCTGATTTAATTTCCCTAAAAAATGTATCATCTCATCTTCTAGGCAATCTGGACGTGTTCCGATGGAAAGACCAACTATTTCCGGATGGGAAAGCACTTCTGCAAATATATTTTTTAAGTACTCCTGATTGCCGTAAGTGTTGGTATATGACTGAAAGTAAGCGATATATTTCCTTTCAGATACAGGGATTTTTGATGAAATCTTGCGGTCAACAAGCGCCTTTGCCTCAATAAGCTGCTCATCAAGGGAAGATGCAGTGGAAGCAAAATCACCTGAGCCGCCCTCTGAGCAGAAGATACAGCCGCCACGTGAAATAGTGCCGTCGCGGTTTGGGCAGGTGCATCCGCTTGTGAGGGAGAGCTTATAGACCTTTGTATTATATTTTTGTTTTAAATAGTCAGATAAAGATATATAATTCATGAGCTAATTATACATGAATTATCGAATGAAAAATAGAACTTTCAATATGAAATCGAAATATACAAATTCATAGACGGGTGCTATGATTAAAATATAAAAAAATACGAAGGAGTAAGTAGTTTTGAGTTCCAGATCATCTAAATATGAGATAGAAATGACAAAAGGACCTTTGTTTGGTAAGATCCTTCTTTTTGCCATCCCATTAATGTTTTCAAGCATACTTCAGCTGCTGTTTAACGCCGCAGATATTATCATTGTAGGTCAGTTTGCAAAAAACGGTCCGCAGTCCATAGCCGCGGTTGGAGCGACTGCAGCACTTATAAATATGCTTGTGAGTCTGTTTGTAGGTGTAGCTGTCGGTGTAAATGTGCTTGTCGCGAAGTTTTATGCTGTAAAAAATGATAAGGCAGTAAGCGAGACTGTCCATACTTCGCTGATGCTGAGTATTGTCGGAGGTATCATACTTGCCGTGATCGGAGTAATGGTGTCAAAACCCGTTCTGCTTGCTATGGGGACACCTGATGATGTAATCGATCTGGCAACGACTTATATGCGCATCTATTGCTGTGGTATGCCGTCGCTGTTTTTATACAACCTTGGAAGCGCCACACTCAGAGCAGTAGGAGATACCAGACGGCCGCTCTATTTCCTTGCAATAAGCGGAGTTTTGAATATCATATTGAATATTTTTCTTGTAGTAGGTCTGCACCTTGATGTTGCAGGAGTTGCGATAGCGACTATAGTATCAGAAACACTTTCGGCAGCGCTTGTACTTATATGCCTTGCGAAATCTGACCAGAGCTATAAGTTTGAAGTGAAGAAAATGAGATTTTATCCGGATAAATTCACAAAGATCCTTGCGCTTGGAATCCCCGCTGGACTTCAGGGCATGATTTTTTCGTTTTCAAATGTGTTGATACAGTCATCCGTAAACTACTTTGGATCGATGGTCATGGCAGGAAATGCAGCAGCTCAGAACCTTGAAGGTTTTGTCTATATGTCGATGAACTCGGTCTATCAGGCATGTGTTACCTTTACAAGTCAGAACCTGGGAGCCGGCAAATATGAGCGTATTCATAAGGTGCTTGGAGCATGTCTTGTCATAGTGACAGCGGTAGGACTTATCATGGGAAATGCATTTTATTTCTTTGGTACAGAGATGTTAGGTATATTTACAAAGAACCCGGAGACGATACAGTATGGTCTTAACAGAATGGCTATAATCTGCGTTCCGTACTTCCTTTGCGGACTTATGGATACAGCCTGCGGTTCACTGAGAGGCCTTGGCTACTCAGTACTTCCTATGGTAGTTTCACTTATCGGTGCATGTGGGTTAAGAATCGTGTGGATATATACGGTATTTAGGGTATTTCACAATCTGACAGTGCTCTACATTTCGTATCCGGTGACATGGGCGATAACGGCATGCGTGCACATCATCTGCTATATGGTAATTGTCAGAAAAAAGGGGTGGAATACCAAGTGACATATTAAGAATAAGATTATATAATTATTCATAAATTTGGTTGGCTAAAGTGAAAGGAGCACGTATGAAAATAGTAGTTGCGGATGTAGACAGCGTTGGATCAGACCTTGATTTTCGCATTTATGATGATCTTGGTGAAACCGTTTATTATGGCGACAGCATCAATGATGCAAACGCAAAAGAGAGACTTAAAGGTGCTGAAGTACTCCTTGTAAATAAGAGTAAGATCTCAAAAGAGGTCATAGCGCAGGCACCGGACCTCGGGCTCGTATGTGTGTTTGCAACAGGCTATGACAACGTAGATACTGCTGCATGTAAAGAGGCAGGTATCAAGGTTGCAAATGTAGTAAATTATTCGACAGCATCTGTAGCTCAGCATACATTTTCTTTGCTGCTCTATCTGATGGAAAACATGAGGCATTATGATGAGTTTGTAAAGGACGGCAGCTATGCAAATCAGCCGCATTTCTGTTGTCTCGACATTCCTTTTGCTGAGCTCAACGGTAAAACTTATGGAATAGTCGGCATGGGAAACATAGGTAAGCAGGTAGCAAGGATAGCAACTGCGTTTGGTGCAAATGTAATCTTTTATCCATCAAGCGGACACAGCGGATATAAAGAGTATCCTCAGGTTTCCTTTGATGAGCTGCTTGAGAGGTCAGATGTGATCTCGCTCCACTGCCCTCTTAGCGACAAGACAAGGAACCTTTTCAACAAAGAGGCATTTAAGAAGATGAAGAATACCGCTTATCTTATAAATGTTGCCCGCGGTGCGGTAGTTGTCGAGGAAGACCTGTATGAGGCACTTGCAAACGGTGAGATAAAAGGTGCAGGACTTGATGTACTTAATCCGGAGCCGATGAAGAAGGATTCCATGCTTTTGAAGATCCAGGACAGCGGAAAGCTTATAGTAACACCGCATATGGCATGGGGAAGCAATGAGGCAAGAAGTAAGTGTCTTGATGAAGTGAAGCAGAACGTGATAGCATACCAAAATGGCAAAAGCAGAAACATAGTAAATGAATAATTGAGGTTATAGTTTGGATAACAGAGCTAAAGCGTTGATCGCGAATATTATAATAGTATTAACGGAGATATCAGGCTTTATATGGCATTTTTTGCATGAAAAGGAGACTTTTAGATATTATACACAGGACAGTAATCTTTTTTCGTTGATAGCCAGCACAGCATTTGCAGTATGGCTATTGAAAAATTTGAAAACGAAAGCAAAAGTTCCAATGATTTTAAGGATGCTGAGATATATGGGGGCAACGGCATTGTCATTGACATTTCTGGTTGTTTTACTGATACTTGCACCTGCAAAGGGGGCAAATGGTCACTACATCATGATGTTTTCTAAATGGTCATCATTTTGCTTTCATACTCTTTGTCCTATACTGTCATTTATATCATTTTGCTTTTTGGAGAAGCATGAGAAGCTGACAATGAAGGACAATTTTATAGTGATAGTTCCGACTTGTATATATGCGGTAGTACTCCTGATCATGAATGCCGCCAGAATCATAGAAGGGCCGTATTTCTTTTTCCATATATATGAGCAGCCGGTATGGACATCGATCATGTGGCTGATAGTGCTTGTAACTTTTGATTTTCTTATAGGGCTGGCCATACGGAAAATAGCTGTAGCAAAGCGTTAGTTTATTATAATAATTGAATGGAGCTAGGAAAACTTGAGATTGGATAAACTGCTGGCAGATATGAATGTCGGCACGAGAAGTGAAATTAAAAAAGTAATACGAAAAGGTCAGGTGACTGTGAATGGCGAAGTCGTAAAGGACGCGTCTATATCGGTTACGGGCGAGGAAGAGATAATCTACGCGGGCGAAAAAGTAGGCTACGAAGAGTATGAATACTACATGATGAATAAGCCTGCGGGAGTGATATCTGCAAGTGATGACAAGAGGCAGGAGACTGTGCTGGACCTCATGGATGACCGTAGGCGCAAGGATCTCTTCCCTGTAGGAAGGCTCGATAAGGACACTGTAGGACTTTTGCTTATCACAAATGACGGACAGCTTGCACATGAGCTTCTGTCGCCTAAAAAGCACGTAGATAAGACGTACAGGGTAAAGGTCACGGGAGAGCTGTCAGAGGATGATGTAGAGAAATTTTCTAAGGGATTTAAGGTAGATGACAGCTTTACTGCATTGCCGTCGAAGCTTGAAATAATAAGTGCCGGAGAGACTTCTGAGGCGTTGATAACTATACAGGAAGGGAAGTTTCATCAGATAAAGAGAATGTTTCTTGCTGTAGGAAAAGAAGTAGTATACCTAAAGCGTCTTACAATGGGCCCGATAAGCCTTGATGAAAAGCTTGAAGAGGGTGAATACCGCCGTTTGACAGAGAAAGAAATAGAAAAACTGAAAAATAGGTAAGATAAAAGGCAGAGCTGCTATTTTAGTGGCTCTGCCTTAGCTGTATGCTTATGCGGTGATGATGTTAAGATTTGCTTCCTCTGCACGCTGGAGGATGTCCGGATTGATATCGGTATCTGTGATAAACGTGAAGTCCTTGGATAAAGGACATACGATGGAGATATATCCGTTTTCAAATTTTGAGTGGTCTGCTAAGACAAAAAGCTGCTTGGAAGACTTGATAATAGCACGCTTAACCTGCATCTTTGGTGTGGCGCTTGATGTGATGCCGACATCGAGATTTACGCTGTGTACGCCGATAAAGCCCTTGTCGACGTGAAGCTTCTCAATGGCTGAGATGGCATCATCGCCTAAGGTCGCTGCGAGATGACCGCCGGACTGACCGCCTACGTAGCCTCCGATAACGTGAAGCTCAACGTGTGATGACTCTGATAGCTCGAAGGCGCTGCGGATACCGTTAGTGACAACGATGAGCTCCTTTTCGGGATGCTTCGCGATGTGTGAAGCGAGGAAATAACCGGTGGATGAATCATCGATCAAAATAGCTTCACCCTCTTCGATGTAGCTGAAAGCTTTTTCTGCTATACGTTTTTTCTCTTCAACATATTTTGCAAAAATCTTTTGCTCAGATGGCTTCTTCGTAACATCTTCAGCGGCAACTGCTCCACCTCTTGTCCTCACCAAAAGTCCCTCTGCACATAGATCTCGTATATCATTTCTTATAGTAACTTCAGAACAATCAAAAAGAATACTCAACTCTGAATTTTTTACTGAGCCATTCTTCTCAATCTCCTCCAAAATGGCTTTACGCCTATCCTGGGTAATTTTTAATGCTACTGCACCATTTGCCATATTTTTCACCTCTTCCACACACATTATAGCACAGATTTAGGAAAAAACAACGTAAACGAAAGTATATTGTATAATAAATGAAAACAACACCAAAGCACTTTGAATAAAATACAAAAATAAACAGCAAGAATTCAAAACTATAGCAACAGCAAATAAATGTGGTAGCGAAAAGATTATATGTGCAAATAGAACAAAAGAAAAAATAAAAACGAAAGTAAAATCTGTGATATAATAAAACGGAAAATGTTTTATAGTGAACGTCAAAAATTTGCCGTTTACCATAATTAGCTTTAAGGAGTACATATGTTCGTAATAGCTGGACTTGGAAATCCGGGGCCGAAATATAGCGGAACCCGCCACAATGTAGGATTTGACACTATAGATATACTTGCCGATAAATACGGCATAGCGATAGATTTTGAGAAGCATAAGGCAATGTGCGGCAAGGGCGTGATCGAGGGAAATAAGGTGCTTTTGGTGAAGCCACTGACCTTTATGAACCTCAGTGGTGAGGCTCTGCAGCAGATCGCAGCATACTATAAGATAGATCCGGAGGAAGAGCTTATAGTCATTTCTGACGATATAGATCTGGATCCCGGCAGGATAAGGATAAGACCAAAGGGAAGTGCCGGTGGTCATAACGGACTCAAAAATATCATTGCGCTATTGGGAACGGATAAGTTTGCCAGAGTCAAGATTGGTGTCGGAAGCAAGCCTAAGGGATGGGACCTTGCAGACTGGGTACTCGGACATTTTGACGGTGAAGATGCCGCAGCGGTAAAAGAATCTAAACAGAGAGCTGCAGAGGCAGTAGTCACCATGATGAACGAGGGAGTAGACTCTGCGATGAATAAATTTAATTGAGGTAGATATGAAGACGTTTTTAGAGCCACTTAAAAAATCATCGACATATAAAAAAATAGATGAAGCGCTTATGAAGCGTGGAGTTGTCGAGATTGAAGGATGCGTAGATGCAGCAAAACCTCATATGATATCAGCACTCAGGTGCGATGCTCACTACAAGATCATCGTGACGGTGGATGATACCCGTGCGCGTGCAATCTATGCAGACTACAGGCTCTATGATCCTGGTGTTGTATATTATCCGCCCAGAGATCTGATATTTTATCAGTCTGACCTCAACGGCAATCAGCTTATAAAGGACAGGATGGCGTGTGTAAAGGCGCTTATCGAAAATGAGAAAGTGACTATGATCACGACTTTTGATGCCCTGATGGAGCATGAAAGCGGTATCAGACTGCTTAAGGAAAATGTAATCACCATAAATGCATCAGATACAGTCGATGAAAAGAAACTCACAAACCAGCTTGTAAAGAATGGTTATGAGAGGGCTGCAGAGGTCGAGGCAGCAGGCCAGTTTGCTGTAAGGGGTGGAATCATAGATATCTTTCCACTTACAGAGGAAAATCCCGTCAGGCTTGAGCTCTGGGGAGATGAAGTTGAGTCACTCAGGTCATTTGACGTAGGAAGTCAGAGATCTATAGAGAATCTTGAAAAAGTAGAGATTTATCCGGCAACGGATATGGTACTGTCTGAGGCAGATAAGCAGAAAGGCTTCGATGCAATCCGAAAGGAACTTGATTCGCAATATCAGAAGTTTCGAAAGGAAATGAAAACTGAGGCAGCATTCAGGCTCAAGACAGCAACAGAGGGCTTCATCGATGAAATGACGGACTTTGCAACGGCAGCCAATACGGTAAGCTATGCAAATTACTTCTATGAAAAGATGTATTCAATCATTGATTTCTTTGATCCTGCAGAAACGCAGCTTTTCCTTGATGAGCCTGTACATCTCATCGAGAGGGGAGAGACGGTGCGCGCTGAGTTTGCAGACAGCATGAGTGCGAGGATCGAGCAGGGATATATACTTCCGAGGCAGAGCGATATCCTCTATAGTGTGGATGAGATATTTGCACGCATTGAAAGATTCAGCACAGCAGCCATGTCTACTATACTTCAGGCGCAGGATAAGTACAAAGCGAGAGAGGTTTTTACAGTACATACAAGGTCTGTAAACTCTTATAACGGCAATTTTTCTTCGCTTGTATCTGACCTTGAAAAGCTCAAGAAAAACAAGTATACGGTCATACTTTTATCGGCTTCTACAACAAGAGCAAAGCGACTGGTGGACGATCTTGATGAAAATGGTATAAACGCTTTCTTTTCGGATACTTTCGAACGGGTTTTGAAAAGCGGCGAAATAATGACAGCCAACGGAAACTGCTCAAGGGGATATGAATATCCGGATCTGCATCTTGCGGTAATTACCGAAACTGATATTTTCGGAGGAAGAAAGAAACGAAAGAAAAAGAAGCATCATACTTACGAAGGTGAACATATCTCAAGTTTCACCGATCTCGTAGTGGGTGACTATGTAATTCACGAAAATTACGGACTCGGAGTTTACGAAGGTATTGAGCATATCGAGATAGACGGAGTGACGCGAGACTATGTAAAGATAGGCTATCGTGATGATGCCAGTGTGTATGTGATAGCTTCTAACCTTGATGTACTTCAGAAATATGCGTCAAAAGACGCTGAGAAAAAGCCGAAGCTAAATAAACTTGGCACGCAGGAGTGGAGCCGTACACGCGAGAAAGTCAAGGGAGCAGTCGAGGGCGTGGCGAAGAAGCTTGTGCAGCTGTATGCCGAAAGGCAAAAGGCAGAGGGCTTTGTCTATGGGCCGGATACAGTATGGCAAAGGGAATTTGAGGAGATGTTCCCATATGAGGAGACCGATGACCAGAACATGGCCATAGAGGCTGTAAAGCATGATATGGAAAGCAGCAAGATCATGGACAGGCTCATATGTGGTGATGTCGGATTTGGCAAGACTGAAGTTGCAATAAGAGCGGCATTTAAGGCTGTGCAGGAAAATAAGCAGGTGGCTTTCTTAGTTCCGACGACTATCCTTGCAGAGCAGCATTACCACACTTTCAAAGAGAGGATGAAGGAGTATCCGGTTAAAGTCGCAATGCTGAGCCGTTTCAGAAGTGCCGCACAGAACAAAAAGACGCTGGCGGATGTTAAGAAAGGGCTTGTAGATATCGTTATCGGTACGCACAGGCTCTTGTCTAAGGACGTTGAGTTTAAGGATCTTGGACTTCTCATAATTGACGAGGAGCAGAGATTTGGCGTGACGCATAAGGAGCGTATCAAGGAGATGCGTAGGAATGTGGATGTGCTGGCGCTTTCAGCAACGCCTATCCCGAGGACGCTTCACATGAGCCTTGTGGGTATCCGCGATATGAGTGTACTTGAGGAAGCACCGCAGGAGAGGATGCCGATACAGACTTTTATCATGGAGTACAGCGACGAGATGGTGCGTGAGGGTATCAGACGTGAATTATCCCGTGGTGGTCAGGTATATTATGTATATAACAGAGTGAATGATATAGCAGATGTCGCGGCGAGAATAGAGAAGCTTGTGCCGGATGCAAATGTTGCGTATGCGCATGGGCAGATGAAGGAGCGTGAGCTTGAGGATATCATGGGTGATTTTATCAATGGTGAGATCGATGTACTTATATCGACAACCATAATAGAGACCGGTATCGATATCCCGAACGTCAACACCATGATCATCTCTGATGCAGACAGAATGGGACTGTCGCAGCTCTATCAGCTTCGAGGGCGCGTAGGACGGTCAAACAGAGCAGCATACGCATTTCTCCTCTATAAGCGTGATAAGATGCTTAAGGAGACAGCAGAGAAGCGTCTGGCGGCCATAAGGGAGTTTAGTGACCTTGGAAGCGGTTTTAGGATAGCTATGAAAGATCTTGAGATAAGGGGTGCCGGAAATGTGCTTGGAGCAGAGCAGCATGGACACATGGAGGCTGTAGGATATGACCTTTACTGCAAGATGCTCGATATGGCGGTCAAGCAGGAAAAGGGAGAGAAGGTGGCTCCGGACTTTACGACTACAATCGATATTGATGAAGATGCTTTCCTTCCAAACAGCTATGTAAAAAATGAGAATCAGAAGCTTGATCTTTACAGAAGGATCGCGACTATTGCCAACGAGGAAGAAGCGCAGGATATGCGCGATGAGCTGAAAGACAGGTTTGGCAAGCTTCCGAAGAGTGTTGAGAATCTGATAGATATCTCGCTTATAAGGGAGAAGGCGCATACGGTATTTATCGAGCGGCTGTCGGCTAAAGAAAACACCATAATATTTGATATCTTTGGCAAGGCGGAGCTAAATCCGACTGCGATCGAGCCGCTTCTTGATAAATTTGACGGAGCTCTGAGGTTTAAGGCTGCCGGTAAGCCGATATTTATATATAAACGCGGCAGGGATGAGAAAGAAAGTTTTATAAGCATTTCTGCGAGAGTGCTTGATGAGATGAAGATACTGTTGGGGTAAATGACAAGGGTGCAGGGTAGATGAAGGGTTGGAGGATAAAAGGATTGAAAATACGCATTACGGAGACGACGTTTTTGCTGGTCGCTCTTTTGTTTATGGGTATTACATCATACAAGATTTCGGACGCAAATAGATCTGAAGCCGCAAGGGAGAATTATTTTGAGGAAAAAACGGTTTCTGAGAGCGTAAGTTTTTCTAAGGTGAAAAGTGTAGCGCATACTGTAGTCGAAAACGTTGAAAGTCAGTCAAATAACGAGAATAACGAGCATCATGTGGATGATTCTGGTGTCTACGCTATTCCGTATGAAATAGGTCTTTTTACGCGTGACAATATGATGACGGCGGCAATGTCGCTGGTAGGTGATGTCCGATATGTCTGGGGAGGCGGCCATAGCGGAGCAGCCTATATCAAGGGGATAAATCCCGTATGGAAGCAGTTTGACGAGCTTTATCCGTCGGAGCCGGTCACAAAGAATGGCTCATCGCAGGCGGATGTGGAAATGAATGAAGGCTTTGGTACATGCATAAAGCCTTCGGGATCATGGTGTCCTATACATGGATATGTGCATACGGCATTTCATGGCGGGAATGTATACTCTATAGATCAGTATATCGATCAACGTGCCAGTCTTTTTGACAAGATAGATCTGACTAATGAAAAATATCGTGAGATGCTTTCTACCGTAAATTATTCACATGGTGTAAACGCACACGTAATAGATGGTCTTGACTGCAGCGGATATGTGTCCTGGCTTTTTAATCAGGTCCAGGAGAATTATAAGGTAAATACAGCGGCGAGATATTTTATACAACAGGATTGTTTTAATGCACTGAATATAGGCGATGATCTCCTTCCGGGCGATATTTTTGCATGGGAAACTCACATAGTAGTGATAGTAGGACGGATAAAAGATGGAAGTAAAGCCTATGTCACACTTGAGGAGACTCCAAATGTATTGCGCTTTGGCGTGGCATATTATATAGATGCTGATCAGAGTGATGTGAATTACGGAAAGAGGATAGCTGCTGAGGCAAACTCACTTATAGGCGGACTTGATCCAAAGTACGAACGACCTCATGTTTACTGTATAAATACGGTAGGCTCACCGGTATCTGCTAATAACGTGTCCGTTAATAGTGTCGCAGTTGCAGATATGACTTATCAGAGTGATGAAGCTTCTCGTGCAAAAGTCATGCTTACAGCGGAAGCAGGGGCTCTCGGTGAAGAAGGCGGATACTCACAGGCATATGATACACTGAGAGACGGTGCTGCATATAAGCTTGTCTATGTGTATATGCCAAGGGGATACCAAGGAACTGCACAGGATCTTGGCGCTCCGAACGAAGGTGAATATGAGTTTTCCGAGATAGAGGAAAAAGAGGAAGGCTTCTATGGCAGGTATTATGTCCGTCTTTCTGATGTTGCCGATGGCAAGGCGGGACATAGTGCGGATGAAAAAATAGATGGCTTTAAGGTAAGGCATGTATTTATGCCGCGTGACTTTGCAGGAAACATGTCAGATCTTGATATCCCCTCTGATGATGAGATAGATCATAGGCAAGTGCTGGAACGCGCTGAAGGCTTCTATGCAACATACTATATAGGCAAAAAAGCTCCGCAAAAAGAGGATACGGCTGATGAAGGCGAAGTCAGTGATGTTAATGAAGATGCAGATGAATATGAAGAGGATGACCTTGACGAAGAATACTACAATGAAGCTATAGTCAGTGAAAACAGGATTCTTCGCGTGGCAAGATTTATTGAGCCGTTTGACGATGAAGGCATCCCTCTGCCGGATACAGGAGTTCCAATGGAAGAGATGGATGCGGTGGAGATCATCAGACATACGCTGAACAACCTGCCGCTCTCAAAGATAAATGGATATGAGAGCTATGACGGAGAGATTTTTGCAGATTATAAAAAAGAACAAGAATAAGAGAAGAACTGCCTCCTTAGGGAAACCTTTGGGGGCAGTTCTTTTGATGTGACTTTCGATATATTAAAATCGTGTTTGCAATGGTACTAAACCTTTATCAAAAATCAACTTCTGTATCGTAGTAGCAGCATGTGAGAAGCTTCTCCATCTCTTCCTGGCTTGGCTGACGAGGATTTGATCCTGTACATGCATCGAGGATAGCGTTTGCTGCGATGTCGTGAAGTCTCTCTTTGAAAGTAGCTTCATCAACAAAGCCTGTCTCTGCAGGAAGTCCGTCTGCGCCGTAGTGCTGGATGCAGTGTGGAATGTTGAGGTCATCATTCATCTTGCGGAGCATTTCGATGAGCTTAGCGATCTTCTCTTCGTCTGAGCTTCCGCCGAGGTTGATGAAGTCAGCGATCTTTGCATATCTCTTGGCTGCTGTAGCATCCTTAGCGTTGAATGCGATTACCTTTGGAAGGTACATAGCATTAGCTGCGCCGTGGATGATGTGTGATCCCTTATCTGCAAAAACTGCACCTGTCTTATGAGCCATTGAGTGAACGATGCCGAGAAGAGCATTTGAGAATGCCATACCGGCGAGACACTGAGCGTCGTGCATCTTGTTTCTTGACTCTGTATCGCCATTGTATGACTTTACAAGGTGCTCCTTGATCATTTCGATAGCATGGAGTGCAAGTGCATCTGTGTACTCGCAGTTAGCTGTTGAAACATAAGCCTCGATGGCATGTGTCATAGCGTCCATTCCTGTATGAGCAACGAGTTTCTTTGGCATTGTCTGAGCGAGCTCAGGATCAACGATGGCAACGTCGGGTGTGATTTCAAAATCAGCGATAGGATATTTGATACCCTTGTTGTAATCTGTGATGATAGAGAAAGCTGTAACTTCTGTAGCTGTACCGGATGTAGATGATATAGCACAGAAATGAGCCTTTGTGCGGAGTTTTGGAAGTCCAAATACCTTACACATATCTTCAAATGTTGTATCAGGATACTCGTATTTGATCCACATAGCCTTTGCAGCATCGATAGGTGAGCCGCCGCCGATAGCTACGATCCAGTCAGGCTCAAACTCCTGCATTACAGCAGCGCCCTTCATAACTGTATCAACGGAAGGATCAGGCTCGATACCTTCGAATATCTTAACTTCCATGCCGGCTTCTTCAAGATATGACTTAGCCTTATCAAGGAAACCGAACTTCTTCATAGAGCCGCCGCCAACACAAATGATAGCCTTCTTACCGGTAAGTGTCTTAAGTGCTTCGAGAGCACCCTTTCCATGATAAACGTCTCTAGGTAATGTAAAACGTGCCATACTCAAATTCCTCCTATAGTGGTATTTTGTCTTTACATCCTGGCAATATGGCAAGAATATGTATATACTTCTGTGATTTGGTATATTCTCGACATTTGTACTAAGATGCCTACAATTTTCGTTATTTAATTAACAACACAATAGTAATTATAGCAATATTGTATATAAATAGCAACAATATTATTAAAATAAAGTGAAATATGCACAAGCAAATTTTCTTTATAATAATTTTATGCGCGTGTTTGTGAAAAAAAGCAATAATCAGACGATTTGCTATGGTAATTTTTTCACATTTATATTTAAATAGTATGGTAAGAGAGCCTTTGGCTCAAGACGATTAATTTATTAAATTACATGGGAGGATGGCAATATGCACAAATCAAAAAAATGGGCTATAGCGATAGTTATGGCAGTTCTGCTTATTGCAGCAGGCTGTGCACATGATGCAAAGCTTAAATCTGAGAGTGCTGCGCCTGCCGGAGCTGAGACTTTGGCCGGCGAGGCTAACGGTATAAACGGTGCAGTAAAGGTTGAGGTTCAGGCCGATGCTGACAAAATTTACTCAGTGAAGGTTACAGAGCACTCTGAGACAGACGGTATCGGCACAAACGCAGTTGATGCTATACCTGGTGCGATAGTAGATGCGCAGTCACTTGATGTTGACGCGGTTTCCGGTGCTACTATCACATCAAACGCTATCAAGGAGGCTGTAAAGGCAGCTTTGGAGAGCGGTGGAATCGATGCTTCAAAGTTTGGCGGAGCAGCCGGTGCTGAAGCAGCAGGTTCTGAGGCAGCTTCAGAAGCAGCACCTGCAGTTGATCCGGCTGATATTCCGGATACAGCCAAGACAGCAACTGGTGAGGCTCAGGGACTTGACGGCCCTGTAAAGGTTGAAGTTATCGCTGATGACCAGAAGCTTTATTCTGTAAAGGTTACTGAGCAGAATGAGACTGAGGGTATCGGATCTGTTGCAGCAGAGAAGATCCCGGCAGCAATGGTTGAGCAGCAGACAATCAACGTAGATGCAATGAGTGGTGCAACTATCACATCTGACGCTGTAAAGAACGCTGTTAAGTCAGCTCTTGAGAGCGCAGGCATTGCAACGACAGCATTTGAGACTGCTAAGGCAGGCAGTGCTGCTGAGGATAAGACAGTTGATGTTGATGTTTGCGTAGTTGGCGCAGGCGGTGCTGGTATCACAGCAGCTATCGAGGCAGCAGACGCAGGTAAGAAGGTTGTTATTATCGAGAGCCAGGCTATGGCAGGCGGTAATACAACACGTTCAACAGGTGGTCTTAACGCATCAAAGACAACTCTTCAGGATGAGAATGAGTTTGACGAGTCAGCAGGTGTTGAGAAAACCCTCAAGACTGCAGCTGATGAATGGGCAGATAATAAAGAGATCACAGATCTTGCTGCAACAGTTAAAGAGCAGTGGGATGCTTATCAGGAAAAGCCTGAAGGCTATTTCGACTCTGTAGAGCTCTTTGAGCTTGATACTATGATCGGTGGACATGGTATCAATGATATTAATCTCGTTAAGTTCCTTTGCGAGAACAGCGCTGATGCTATCGATTGGCTCGACAAGATCGGTGCACCTCTTAAGTCTGTAGGCAGCTTTGGCGGCGCTTCTGTTAAGCGTATCCACAGACCTATCGATGACGAGGGCAAGACAAAGTCAGTAGGTGCTTATCTTGTACCTATCCTTACAAAGAACCTTGAGGATAGAGGTATCGAGGTCATCTACGATACAACTGCTGATGAGATCATGATGACAGATGGCAAGGTTAGCGGTATTCACGCTAAGGGCAATGGCGGCAACGAAGTTGTTGTAAATGCTCCTGCAGTAGTACTTGCAACAGGCGGATTTGGATACAATAACGACATGGTTGCAAAGTATCAGCCTGACTTTAAGGGCTATATGTCAACAAATGCTCCGGGCGCTATGGGCCAGGGTATCGATATGGCTACAGCTGTTGGCGCAGCTGTTGTTGATATGGATCAGATCCAGCTTCATCCTACTGTTGAGAAGAACACAGCTTCTCTTATTACAGAAGGACTTCGTGGTGACGGTGCTATCCTTGTAAACTCAGAAGGAAAGCGTTTCTTTGATGAAGTTTCAACAAGAGACAAGGTTTCAGCAGCTGAGTTTAAGCAGCCGGGTGAGTTTGCATGGCTCGTTGTTGACCAGGCAATGGTTGATGCATCAAGCGTTATCCAGGGCTATATCAATAAGGGACTTACTATCGAGGGTAAGGATGCAGCAGATCTTGCAGCAAATATCAAAGTTGATGCAGCTGCATTTGAGCAGACTCTCGAAGATTGGAATAAGTGCGTAGAAGCTAAGGAAGATAAGGAGTTTGGCAGAACAAGCTTTGCAAATCCTCTCAGCACAGCTCCATACTACGCTATTCAGGTTGCACCTGGTATCCATCATACAATGGGTGGATTAAAGATCAATACAGATACAGAAGTACTTGATGAGAGCGGAAATGCAATCCCAGGTCTCTTTGCAGCAGGCGAAGTTACAGGTGGTGTTCACGGAGGAAACCGTCTTGGCGGTAACGCTGTAGCTGACATAATCGTATTCGGTCGTCAGGCTGGTATAAAGGCAGCAGCTTACAAGTAATTTGGAATTGTTTTTGGAGAAATAAGTATGAGAAATGTGAAAAAATGGTCACTGATCGTTACACTAGTGGGATTAGTAACACTTGCAGCATGTGCAAAGAATGTTTCAAATCAGAAATCTGGAAATGCACCTGCTGACGCGACTACATGCACCGGTGAAGCAAACGGAATCGGCGGAGCAGTGAAGGTTGAGGTAAAGGCTGATGCAGACAAGATTTATTCTGTAACAGTTACCGAGCACAATGAGACAGATGGCATTGGTACAAAGGCAGTTGATGCTATACCAGGTGCTATCGTAGACGCACAGTCACTTGATGTTGATGCTGTTGCAGGTGCAACTATCACATCTGATGCTATTAAGAATGCAGTTAAGGCAGCTCTTGACGGAGCAGGTCTTGACTCATCAAAGTATGGCGGAGCAGCTACAGCTGCAGCCGGCTCTGAAGAGGCAGCTTCTGAGGCAGCACCTGCAGTTGATCCAGCTGATATCCCTGATACAGCTAAGACAGCAACAGGCGAGGCACAGGGACTTGACGGTCCTGTAAAGGTTGAAGTTATCGCTGACGAGAACCAGATCTACTCTGTAAAGGTTACAGAGCAGCAGGAGACTGAGGGTATCGGTACTGTTGCAGCAGAGAAGATCCCGGCAGCTATCGTTGCTCAGCAGACAATCAACGTAGATGCAATGAGTGGTGCAACTATTACATCTGACGCTGTAAAGAACGCTGTTAAGTCAGCTCTTGAGAGCGCAGGCATTGCAACAGCAGCATTTGAGGGAGCTGGTAAGGCTACTGCAGCTACTGCTGAAGACAGAACTATCGATGTTGACGTTTGTGTAGTCGGAGCAGGCGGAGCTGGTATGAGTGCAGCTATCGAAGCTTATGACGCAGGCAAGAAGGTAGTTATCCTTGAGAGTCAGGCTATGGCAGGTGGTAACTCAACTCGTGCAGGCGGCGGACTTAACGCAGCAAAGACAAAGAGACAGGATGAGAACGAATTCACTGAGGAAGCTGGTGTTGAGAAGACTCTCAAGAATGCAGCAGGTGATGAAGTTAAGGATAACGAGGCAGTACAGAAGCTCGCTGAGACAGTTAAGAAGCAGTGGGAAGACTATCAGGCTAATCCGGAAGGATACTTCGATTCTCCTGAGCTCTTCCAGCTTGATACAATCATTGGCGGACACGGAAAGAACGATCCTGAGCTTGTAAAGTTCATGACAGAGCATAGTGCAGACGCTATCGACTGGCTTGATTCTATCGGTGCTCCTCTTGAGTCTGTAGGTGCAGCAGGTGGTGCAGCAGTTAAGCGTATCCACAGACCTGTAGATGATGAGGGTAAGGCAAAGGAAGTTGGTGCTTATCTTGTACCTATCTTCCAGGAGAACGTTGAGAAGAGAAATATCGAGATCGTTTATGAGACAACTGCTGATGAGATCCTTATGGCTGACGGCAAGGTAACTGGTGTTCACGCTACAGGCGCAGCAGGAAATGAAGTTACAGTAAACGCTCCGGCTGTTGTTATCGCAACAGGTGGATTCGGATACAACAACGAGATGGTTGCTAAGTACAGACCAGACCTCAAGGGATTCATGTCAACAAATGCACCAAGTGCTATGGGACAGGGTATCGAGATGGCTGAGAAGGCTGGAGCAGACTTCGTTGATATGGATCAGATCCAGCTTCACCCAACAGTTGAGAAGAATTCTTCATCACTTATCACAGAGGGACTTCGTGGTGACGGTGCTATCCTTGTTAATACAGATGGTAAGCGTTTCTATGATGAAGTTTCAACAAGAGATAAGGTTTCAGCAGCAGAGTTTGAGCAGCCAGGTGAGTTCTCATGGCTCATCATCGACCAGAAGATGGTTGACGCTTCTAAGGTAATCCAGGGCTACATCCAGAAGGGTTACACAACAGAAGGCAAGGACTACAAAGAGCTCGCTGAGAAGATCGAGATCAACGCTGAGAACTTCGAAGAGACAATGAACAAGTGGAATGAGTATGTTGAGAAGAAGGAAGATCCTGACTTCGGAAGAACAAGTTTCGAGTCTCCTCTTGATACAGCTCCATTCTATGCTATCAAGGTTGCTCCTGGTATCCACCACACAATGGGTGGTATCCACATCAATCCTGAGACAGAGGTACTTGATAAGGACGGAAACGTTATCCCTGGTCTCTTTGCAGCAGGCGAAGTAACAGGTGGAGTTCACGGCGGAAACCGTCTTGGTGGTAACGCTGTCTGCGATATCGTTGTATTTGGTCGTCAGGCCGGACAGAAAGCAGCAGCTTACAAGTAAAATAGCAGATGGTAATACACTTAGTGTTTACTATATAAAAAATTAAGAAGGAAACAAGGAAATGAGAAAAGCAAAATATTTATTACTTATTGCAGCAATCGGTGTATTTTCAATGACAGCATGCGGAAAGTCAGCAGACAAGGGCGCTGATGCATCTGCAGAGGCTAAGACATGCACAGGCGAGGCTCAGGGCATGGACGGAGCTGTTAAGGTTGAGGTTAAGGCTGATGCAAACAAGATCTACTCAGTAACAGTTACAGAGCAGAATGAGACAGAAGGCGTTGGCACAAAGGCTGTTGACGAGCTTCCAGGCGCTATCGTAGAGAAGCAGTCACTCAACGTTGACGCTGTTTCAGGCGCAACAGTTACATCTGAAGCTATCAAGGAAGCTGTAAAGAACGCACTTGAGAGTGCCGGCATTGATACAGCAGCATTTGAGAAATAAGTAGAATTTAATAAGCATAATGCTTAAGAGAATCCCTCTACCTTTGACCGGTAGAGGGATTTTTTAGTGACTGAATTTTCGAAAAGTGTTAAAATGGCAAATGTAGCTTGTAATGGTTTTGACAGATAAATGGAGTAATTTTATGATAAAACTTGTGGCAACAGATGTAGATGGAACACTTGTAAAGGATTCATATCCGGAAGTATATCCTGAGATGATAGAGATGATAAAAAAGCTGCGTGCTATGGATATTATCGTATGCATAGCGAGTGGCAGGCAGTACAGCAGTATAGCGAGGATGTTTGAGGAAGTAGCTCATGATCTGATATTTATCGCAGGCAACGGCTCTCACATCAAGTGCCGCGGTGTAGATATGAGCGTGGTAAAGATGGACAGAGGCTATGCTGAAGAGCTTACACGTGACCTGAGAGCGCATAAGGATGAATGTGAGCTTATCTTTGAGGCTCCGGGGCTTACTTATGTAGAGTCAAAGGATGAGGAGTTTATCCACATCTTAAAGAATCTTTATAGGAATGATACTATCCTTGTAGATGACGCACTTGAGGCAAATCAGAATATCGTGAAGATCTCAGCTTTCCACCGCCCTTCTATCCGTAAGCTTGGAGAGGAAGTGCTGATACCTAAGTGGAAAGACAGACTTAAGGCAACTATGGCAGGTGAAGACTGGGTAGACTTCATGGATAAGTCGGTGGACAAGGGAAACGCTCTTAAGACTATTCAGGACTTTTTCCATATCACACCAGAGGAGACAATGGTATTTGGAGATAACAATAATGATATCGGCATGCTGGATATTGCGGCTGAGAGCTATGCGGTAGAGACTGCGCCAGATGTTGTAAAAGCGCATGCTGCACATATATGTGGCTCATGGAAGGAAAAAGGAGTATATCAGGTACTTAAAGAAAAATTTGGAGAATAATTACATAAATATTAACGCGAAAACGGTACTCCTAGATTTAGGAGTACCGTTTTCGTTCTGTTGGGTTATAAGGATTGATTTTGTCCCGCGCCCACAATGGCGGGACGAACAAAAATGTATGAGAAAAAATACAACTATAAAATAACACCATATCTAATTGAGGTCAATACATTTTGTTGCGATTTTATTAAAAGTTTATAATTAGTGTAACAAAAAATGAGTACGGTAAAGAAATCTCAAAAACAGCCGATATACATCTTGTAAGAAGTTGTGTTACATACAGGCGAGGTGGTGTATGAGGATAGACTCTGTTTATGGTGTAAAGAGCAGCTCGGTTGCGGATATTTTTGAAGCAGGAAAACGTGGAGAGCTTGACTACTCTGCGATACTTAAAAGCAAGAAAGAAGAGCTAAAAAATAAGATAGAGAATGGCGATACAGAAGAGAAGATACCTATCGGTGGCTCGGAGTTTACCATCAAGGAATGGGATAAGTTGATGCATACGATAGATAAGGCGCAGGATGCAATTAAAGACGAGCTTGAGGAGCGCGAGGAAAGACTGGAAAGAGAAAGGCTTAAAGAAACTTTGGAAGAATGAAAAATGCCCCGGAGAATGTATGATCTTCGGGGCTTTTTGCTTTACGTGGACTCTCTTTCTACAAGCTTTGACTGGAAAATGATGTGCTGTGTGCTGAGCGGCGTATCTTTTTGACAACAATATGACAGCACTTCATAAAGTACATATAAAATCTAAAGATATTCAATTAATTTTCCGATATATCTTATAACTTGAGGTTTCATGTTCATCAAAGGGCGTAAGGGATTTGCAGTGACAGGGGATGTATATGCTGCAGATGCGCGATGATAAAGCAGGGGGTAAGTTTTTATGAAAGGAACGCGGAAATTAAAGAGAAAATTGCTGAGTATTTTGCTTGCATCAACGCTGGTTGCTGGAATGCTGCCAAGCACAGCCTGGGCAGATGCGCAGAGTACTGATACGTCACTAGGGGGGGCGAACGGTAGTTCTGTATCGCAAGATGCAAATCAGAGCTCTAATGGGAAGAAGCTTGAGGGGCTGATGGAGACATCCGGATATGGAGGTGTGCCTTCAGCTGGAGACGATGCCGGTAATGGCATGAGATATTATGTTGGATTTGAATCAGACAGTGGAACTGATGGAATTGCTAGTTGTGATGCAGACAAATTAGTTGATGGTAATGCAGGTGCTGAACAGTATAAGTATTGCGTAGGGAGTCCTGGAACATTAACTACGGAGTTTCATTACGATACAGCTTTTGTGCCTAAAAAGTATTATTTGATGACGGCTGAAGATACTTCGCGTCATTCCGGAAGAAATCCACAAAGCTGGAAGATTTTCGCAAAAGAAAAAAAATCCGACAGTTATACTGTAATAGCAGATGTTTCCGATTATACAAGTATGGGAGCCCTAGATAATACAGTATATAATTTTGATTTTGCTAACATTGAAAATAATAAATATCGATATTTTAAATTCGAAGTTTCAGCTGTTCAGGGTTCTGATGAGTGTTTCCAGCTTGGAGAACTTTACATGGCAGGACTAGTCTTGCCAAAAAATGGTGATGATGCTGGGGATGGTTTGAAATATTATGTTGGAAATGATGCTTTTACTAATATTACAGGAACTGATATAAATAAAACTTCTCAGGGACCAGGCTTTCTGTTTGATGGTAGTTATGGCGGAGCTTATAAGTATTATACAACTACAAAGCCTTTATGGGTAGAATTTAACGCGGAAACTTCATTTGTTCCTAAAAAGTATTATTTTCTGACAGGAGAGGATACCGCCTCATATCATAGAAATCCAACAAAGTGGAAAATTTTTGCCAAACAAGATCCTGGTGACAACTGGACTACAATAGCAGAAGATACCAATGATAATATGATGGCTGACAAAAACAATACAGTATATGAGTTTAGTTTCAATAGTAATGTTAGCAAGTTATATAGATATTTCAGACTTGAAGTAGATGATTTTGAAGCCGCTGGTTTCCAGCTTGGCGAGCTCTACATGGCAGGAAAAGATGAGGCACAAATCGTTGATGTCGACTATCCTCATGCTACATCAACAACCGACAGCAGCGTAACGCTTAAAGTTGACGGTGATATAGCTCCCTGTAAATGGCAGAAGAGTGAAAGCTCTGAAACAGAGCCTAATACTTTTACTGATATAGATGGTGCAACAACGCAAAAATATACATTTGAAGAGAGTAACCTTGTGGACGGTGCATGGTATCGCTGCAAAGTTGGCAGTTCCTATAGCAAGGCTGTGCAGCTTATATATCCTGATGCCAATAATGGTAGTGGTTGGGGTGAAACTACTGACACATTTGGCAGAATATGGACATATCCACATAAGTACTCTGAGAATTACCAAACCTCATGGTATGTGAGCAACGGAACTGCGGCATACGCAGTTGATATTTACGAAGATAATACATACGGCTATTATACGGCTAAATTTGATGTAGTAGGTAAATATGTAAAAAAAGATAATAATGACATCGAAACTACTTACATGCTCCAGACAACCTATGCAGGTGACGGCTGGGGTATGACCAGCAGTACTGAGAAGGATCCGGGAGTACAGGATAAATGGTCTGTCAAACAAAAGGCTCCTGACAGTCTGAAGATGACATTTGATGAAAGCAATGAATCCAAAGTCAATGTCGAGGCGACTCTTGATGATGGCGGTTCATTCGCGGTCTACTGTGATACACAGCTTGGAAATGATGATACAAGCGATTACAGTGACAGTGCAGCACTTGTCACCAAGCTTAACAGTAAAAAGGGCTTGCAGCAGCTTACAATGGTAGGAGCCGCATCAGAGGCTGATGCAAAGGATGATAATCCAGCATTTACTATTCAAGGTATCAAGAATGATCCAGTATTTTGGGTAGGTCCATACTGGCTTAACGTTTATGCTTTTAATACGGATGGGGATTATGGCTGCACTTTGAATGAAGTGTATGCAAAGGGAAGAGAGAAGACAGAAGCTGCAGTAAAGGCAGAAGGAATCGACAGCGGAACTGCTATAAGCTGGCTGAATATAGACGCAAGGGATACAGTAGAATTCCAGTTTGCTGTAGGTGACGCTGCGAGCGCAGGAGCCATCAGCAGTACTGTAAATTATACAGACGAGACACTTGAAGGACTTGATTCAGAGCAAAAGTACACTATTACCTATGAGGGCAATACTGAAGGCATCGAGGTTACATCATCTACTACCGGAACAATCACTATTAGTGACTACTTAGGCAAGACCATCGAACTTCAGAAGGAAGGCTATGAGCCACAGGAGATCACTCTTGCACCGCGTCCTATAGCACAGGCAGCAGTAATAGCAGACCAGGCGGAAATCGCAAAGTCACCGGTCTACGTAAAAGATCAGGAGACGGCAGTTACAGAAAACAGTGTTACGCTTAGGTTTTTTGATAATGCAATGCTCAATCAGCAGTATGCAATCTTTAATGGTGACACACTTGTAGGCGGATGGGTTTTAGGTACGAACGGAATGGTTGTATTCGACGGTTTGACTGAAAATACAGCTTATGAAGTGAGGGCGAAGATTCCTGCAACTAATATAGCTCCTAGGTCAGATGAAGCAATAACAAAAGTAAAAACAGCAGCAGCTATCACTGTGACCGAGCCTGACAAAAAAACTGTGGATTATAACGGAGAGGCTCAAAAATTTACAGTAACTACCTCAGGTGGTACAAATACAAAGGTTGCCTATAGCACAGATTATGCAGAGGAATATAGTGAAACAGTACCTTCATTTACAGAGGGCGGTCTATATACGATATTCTATCGCGTAACTGCAGACAACAGCGTACCACGCTATGGCTGCTTTAATGCAGAAATCAGACCACAGGTTAAGTTTGATGCCAACGGCGGAACACTTAATGAGGCAACAAAGAAGGATGCTTTCTATTTAAAATATGGGGATTTTATACCTGAAGAGTATTTTGCAGAGCCGACATATAGCTCAGGTACCCGTTACTTTGCCGGTTGGTACACAAGCAAGAATTTCTCAACTCGCTTTGATGCTAATACACCGGTAACAGAAAATCTGACACTCTATGCACGCTGGGTACAGAAGCTCTTTGGTATAAGCGGTACAGTGGATAAGGCCATATCGGTACAACTCTTCCAGGGAAATAAGGCAGTGAGCAAAGAGATTAAGCTTGAAAGTGAAAAGAGCTTTACATTCGACAAAATACCTGATGGCGAGTATGATCTTGTTGTTTCAATGGATGATAACAGGACCATAACGAAGCTTGTAAAACTTAAGGACAGTGATATCCAGAATCTTGATGTAGAGGCAGTAGACGAAAACATTAGCTCAATCGTTAATGTAGCAGATGAAACACCGGATATCGTAGTTGGAAATCTCGATGTCGAAGCGACACACAAAGATGCATATTGGAATAAGTCATATACACAAAATAAAAACAGGGTAGAAATATCTCTGGATGCTGAAAGCCAGTATGACTGGACAAGAGTTGATGCAGATGGCGCAGAGCATCTGTCAGCTTCAGAAAAGGCATTATGGGATGAGCAGACAGCCATTGTTAAAGCGGCGGAAGATAACAAGGATGAGATCATTGAGTTTATAGGCTTGGATATTTCTCAGGCAGTATTGAAAGATAATGCAAAAGCTACGGGCGCAGCAACAGGTACTGCAACTAATGAAGTTTTGGAAATCATAGTTCCTTATGACACAGATGAGGTAGAAGGACTTACAGTCTATCGCTATCATGGCGGTGAGGTAACAAAGCTTACGGAGGTAGATGAAAGGCCTACGGCAAATCTGAAAGATGGACTGAAAGATGGAAAATTTTATGTAGAAGGAGCGGATACTGAGAACAGCAGAGGCGGATACATTGCAATCTACGCAAATGGTTTCTCTACATATGCGATAGGATACGAAAATCCGCCAGAGCCAGAGCCGGAAGAGCCAGAGCCGGAGCCAGAGCCGGAGCCAACACCTACACCGACACCAACACCTACACCGACACCAACTCCAACACCGACACCAACTCCTACACCTACGCCAACACCAACACCGACTCCGGAGCCAACACCAGAGCCTGAGCCGGTAGTACCGGAGAAGGAAAAGCAGGCAAAGCCTGATATCCCTAGGCTGAAGAGGACGACTAAAACATCTATTACAGTAGTGGAAGAAGACGGACTGGAATACAGTATCGATGGCGGTAAGACATGGCAGAGCAGCGGAACATTTGATGGACTTGAGCCAGGTACGGAGTACAAGATCATCGCAAGGCGTGCTGCAACCGATGATAAACTGGCAAGTGACCCATCGGATCCGCTGACGGTTACGACAAATGTGAATGATATTACGACTGATACGACTCTCATTGATGATGACGACTATGGCAAAGGAAAGATTACCACTGAGACGAATATAGATAAAGATCTTCCAAAGATTAATGTTGACAATTTCACTGTTGAGCTTGCAAAGACTCTATTGACAGATGAAGAGCTTGAGCGAGTTAAAAATGGTGAGCATCTGTGGATGTACCTTGATGTCAAGGCTGCAGAAACCAACATAACAGACGCAGATAAGAAGTCGATGGATGACATAGCAAAGACTATCGCTTCTGACGGAAAGATCGGAGCTTACTTAGAGATTAGTCTCTATAAGAAGATAGGTAATGATGACCCGACAAAGATAACTGAGCTTGGTTCCAACAGTATCACGATAACTGTGGATGTTCCGGAAGAATTACATGCACCGGCAGGAGTATACAGAAAATTCTTCCTGTCACAGATACACAATAATGTGGCAAGGATCGTGGCTACATCAATAACTAAAGTGCTTAAGGCTAATATTGGCGGCTTCTCATTATTTGCAATAGGATATTCTGACAAGGAAAACAATTATCTCGTTGTTAAGCAGAAGGTCTTTGCAAGAAACTACTTCTCGAAGTTTGGACAGGATACGTCAAAGTATAAGTATAAGCTCAAGGTAGAGGATAAATCTCAGAAGAAGATGATCAAAGCTGCCAAGGACATGATAAAGGCAAAGAAGGAAGGTACTGCAAAGGTTTCACTGTACCGCAAGGAGAAGAAAGGTACATGGGAAAAGGTTGAAGAGGTTGAGTTTATAGTAGAGAAGCCTGAAGTAACAAAGAAGGTCGATACACTTAAAGTGGGCGATAATATAGATGCTATGAGCTTCGTGACAAGCAAGATGTCAGTGAAGCCGACCTACTTCCTGTCATCAAAACCTGAAGTGGCAGAGGTAGATTTTAACACAGGCAAGATAAAAGTACTCAAGAAAGGCAGTACAACGATCACGATATCTTATGATAATGGTATCGGAGCAGCAAAGTACAAGGTTAAACTGAAAGTAAAGTAAGATCCTTGTTAGTTCAGGATGACAATAGGGTATGATACAAGGGCAGCTGTGAAATATCGCAGTTGCCCTTTACTGCGCGTTATTATGACTTTTTTCTTGCACTTATGTTGCTAAAACTATACAATATACAACGTAGGTAATTTTGGCAATTTTCAAGGAATGAATTTGCCAAAAGAAAGTGCTTTATATAGGGGAGACTTTTAGCAATGTACGATGAAATGGATGATGGATATAGAGAACGGCGCAGGAAGCGCAAGAGATATGAGAGAAGGATGGCTCGCAGGCGGAAGAGAGCGATAAGGATTATCGTTACCAGATGGATTCCGTTTGGTATAGCGTGTATCTTATTTGTTTCACTTTTTGCAGTAGGAATTAAAGCAGTAGTTAAGGCTGCCGGTGGGCCAAAGAGTGTCTCAGTGGATATGGCAACGGAGGCTGTGTCAGAAAATACGGTTTCAGAGGATACGGTATCTGAAAATGAGACAGTGTCGGAGGACAGTGTTTCTGAGAATGTGATCGAGCCGGTAAAGATACTCGGGATAACTGATGACTCGACAGCAGGAGCGATACCCGGAGATGTTGTCAGTGAGCATGCGGTGCTTATCTCGCTTTCTGAGAACAAGATAGTAGCAGGAAGAGACTACAGAAGTACGATAAACCCTGCATCTATGACAAAGGTACTTACAGTACTTGTGGCAGCTGAGCAGATGCAGCTCAAGGGTGATGACCTTGACACCAAATTTACGATCGACTACGAGATTGAGAATTTTAGTTATGTAAATGAGTGCAGCAACGTCGGCTTTTCTGTAGGCGAGGAAGTGACGCTGAAGGATCTGTTTTACGGCACGATATTGCCATCAGGCGGTGATGCTGCATATGCGCTTGCAAGATATGCGGGTGGCTCTATGGAGGGCTTTGCAGACCTCATGAATCAAAAGCTTGCTGAGCTGGGATGCTCTTCGACGGCGCATTTTACAAACAGCATAGGTCTTTATGATGAGGCGCATCACTGTACGACTTATGATATGGCTGAGATCATGAATGCTGCTATGCAAAATGAGCTCTGCCGTGAGGTTCTTTCAACCCATATATATACGACCTCTGCTACTGCTGAGCATCCGGAGGGTATCGAGATATCAAACTGGTTTCTCCGCAGGATAGAGGATAAGGACAGTGGAGGCAAGGTGATCGCGGCTAAGACGGGATTTGTGATCCAGTCTAAGAACTGTGCAGTAAGCTATGGCGAGGATAACTACGGAAACGGATATATCTGCGTTACAGCCGGATCTTCCAGTGCATGGAGATGTATATATGACCATGTTTCGATATATAAAAAGTATCTTAAATAAGGTGGCTTAAATGAGTTTTGTTTCGTTGGAGTTTTTGGTTTTTATAACGGCGCTGATAGGCATTTACTATGCGCTTATCCCGCCTAAGTGGAGATGGTGCGCGCTTCTGGCGGCGAGTATGGCTTTTTACCTGCTCTCAGATCGCGCAGCGTTTATATATTTTCTCAGTATGATCGTGGCATCTTACCTATTGTCACGATCCATCTACAACTTAAAGCTTAAAGGTGCCGCCAGCTCAGTGCAGAAGGGCATGCTTGCAGCGGCGATCCTGGTCACAATAATGCCGACACTTGTCACAAAGGATCTTGAGTATATCTGGACAAGCATCTTAAATCATGAGTCTCATCACTGGATAATGGCGACGGGTATGTCGTTTTTTATGCTTCAGATGATCGCATATTATGTGGATATATGGAGGGGCAAGATCGAGCCCGAGAAGAATTTCTTTAAGTATGCGCTGTTTATTTCGTTCTTCCCACAGATAATCCAGGGTCCTATACCAAGATATGAGCAGCTCCACACTTCTCTTATGAAGGAGCACAGATGGGATGCTCGCGGATTGGTAAGAGGAGCGCAGCTTGTAATTTGGGGATTTTTCCTCAAGCTTATGATAGCTGACAAGGCAGGTATAGTAGTAGACAGTGTATTTAGTAATTACAGGACATACATGGGAGGCTATGTACTCGTTGCCGGGATCTTAAGCGGTTTTCAGGTCTACACTGATTTCGCTTCTTGTGTAAGTATCGCAAAGGGTGTATCTGAGATGCTGGGAGTTGAGCTTGCAGATAACTTCAATCACCCGTTTTTCTCAATATCCATAAAGGACTTCTGGAGACGCTGGCACATGTCGCTTGGCAGCTGGCTGAGAGACTATATTTATTTCCCGCTGGGCGGAAGCCGCAAGGGCAAGGTGAGAAAGCATATCAATATTTTGATCACTTTCCTTGTAAGTGGTATCTGGCATGGCGCAGGCATCAAGTATGCGGTATGGGGTATCATGCATGGCATCTACCAGGTTGCAGGAGATATGAGTGCAGATCTTCAGTCTAAGATTTACAGGATCTTAGGTTTTGAAAAGGATTCAAGGCTTGAGATGTGGGGAAGACGCGCAGGAGTATTTATCTGGCTTATCCCAAACTGGATCATATTTAGGGCTGACAGTGTGAAGCAGGCCGCTTATATGATGCTCTCAGTATTTACAGTGAGAAATCCATGGATCTTTTTTGATGATTCGCTTTTTACGCTTGGACTTGAATGGAAAGAGTGGGTAGTGCTCGCACTTTCGATCTATGTGCTTATGAAGGTGAGCATCATGCAGGAAAAATGCGTCGTTCGTGACAGAGTGCTGGAGCAGCCGCTTGTTGTGAGATGGACGCTCTACATAGCAGCGATTGTGATCATATGGGTATTTGGAACTTACGGATTTGGCTTTAATGCAAAGGACTTTATATATGCAGCTTTCTAAATATATAGGGATAAGCAGACTCAGCCGGTTTCTCATGAATTATGCCGGCAGGTGTGCGATATTTTTAGCGTTGCTCATTATGGCGCTCCGGGTGACAACTACCTGGCTTGTGCCAAAGTATCTCAGCAACAATATGTATCCGACGACAACGACATTTACAAGATTTTATGATATGAAAAAGGACAGCGTGGATGTGATATTCCTTGGAAGCAGTCACGCTGTAAACGGGTTTAATACGCAGGAGCTTTACGATACTTACGGATACAGAAGCTATAATCTTGCGAGTGAGCAGCAGAATCTTCTCACATCATTTTACTGGCTTGAGGAAGCACTTCAGTATCAGAGCCCCAAGGTGGTAGTACTCGATGCTTTCATGGCATTTCCGCATGTTAAGGAGGAAAACTTAAATGCTGTAGAAGCGACCACTAGAAAGGCTTTTGACTACATGAGATGGGGAAAGGTCAAAAGAGATGCGGTGAAGGCTATCACAGACTATGATGACAGCCAGTCGCTCCTTAGCTATTATCTTCCGAATATCAGGTATCATGCGAGATGGACAGGACTTGAAAATGAGGATTTCCAGTTTGCTTTTGATCACTCTCCTGAGCTCAAGGGTACGGGAGTTTTGCTTGGAAGCTGCGGAAATGACAGATACGGAACATTTACAACTTCTGAATCTGATACTGAGATGGCTGAAATGGCACCGGTGATGGTGGAATACTTAGAAAAGATCAATTCTCTCTGCAAGGAGAAGAAGATCGAGCTGATACTTACCATGACACCGGCTATCGACTATTCACTCAAAAAGAATACAGCAATGAGAGCATTTGCAGCTAAGCATGCCCTTCCTTTTTATGACTTTAATGATACTGCAGTATATGACGAGGCAGGGCTTGTTTTTGGCGATGACATGGCAGATATCGAGCATGCAAATATAGCAGGATCGGTAAAGATCACTGACTATATCGGAGAAAGACTGTTTGAGACGGGACTTTTGGAGAGTGTTGAAGATGAGCAGTGGAGCAGCAGCTCACAGTTTTTCAGAAACTGCCTTGAAGATTATGCCATTCACCATGAAAATGATTTTTATGCATATTTTGATATGCTCGAAAGAGACAGGTTTACTATCCTTATCTCGGCTTTGGGCGAAGCGACAGAGGCAATTGATGAAAATGTCGTTGCAGAGTTTCAAAAGCTTGGGCTTTCATGTATCCTCAAGAATGTCAGCTACGCCAGCTATATTGGTGTCGTGAATAAGGGTGAAGTGTATGAAAATGTCAGTGCAGGACTTGAAGGAGCGGTATCTTACAAAGGAATAATGGCAGATAAAGCCACAATGTTTGAGCTGCTGAGTAAAAATGGCGACTACACAGAGATGCAGAGCTCTATCATTATTGACGGAGAAGAATGTTCGATGATGAATAACGGACTTAATGTAGCAGTATATGACAATGACAGCAAAAAACTGGTAGATAAGGTATGCTTTGACACGCATAATCCGGACTTGCCGGCGATAAGATAAAAAAAAGAAATGTCATTCTGAACGAAGTGAAGAATCTTATTCACTCTATTCAGGATGACATTTTTTTATTCAATCCTATTATCTATCTCTCGTGTCAGAAGCGGAAATTTTCCGTCATAGATGACGTTCAACAGTGCTGAAAGTGACTTCAGTGCCTTTGTGACGTCGTCTATTGAGAGGGCTCCGCTAGTTATGGCTTCTTCAAACTCATCAAGATCATCAACCTTTACAAAATCATCGGGATAAACGATCACATCTGCGAGGAGATCACGGAATACATAAGTGTTTTCGCCTTCTTTATATTCGTGATCTATTATGTCGCAGTACCAGTACAGGAGATTCCCGTCTGCTTTTAAAAATTTACTTACTTTGTATCCCTTATTTAAAAAATAACATGAATAACCATGAGTAAATTCTTTTTTAGGGCGCAGTGTTTTCCACTGTGTGATTATCTTGTCTTCATCTTTGTAAAGAATGATATCATCTTTAAGCAAAATACATTCGGAAGGAATTATCCTTTTGCGATAGAGTTTTGGGTCAGCCATAACGATACCTCCTCATTT
This sequence comes from Lachnospiraceae bacterium MA2020, assembly GCA_000746015.1. Classification (GTDB taxonomy): domain Bacteria; phylum Bacillota; class Clostridia; order Lachnospirales; family Lachnospiraceae; genus NK4A144. The sequence continues at coordinate 79,237 of JQKK01000005.1, forward strand.
GAGCTCAGGGTCAGCGAACTGTGAAAAAGATAATACCGGATCTATAGGCGGGATGACACCTCTGCGATACAAGTCTCTTGACAATATTATACGACCTTCTGTGATACGGCTGAGAGTAAGTGCAGCCTCCTTTGAAGCTTCATCAGAAGATGCTGTGAGCATAGGAAGGACGGTGATCGTTCCTACCCGGTCTTTGCGTTTGCCGGAGCGCTCAAAGATGGAAGCCAGATTTGAGTAGAGGCTCTCATGCTGCAGGGGCTCAGACTCACGGAAAGCATCAGCGTAGCTTGCGAGGTCGGTCATTATCACAAGGACATCCATATTTTTTTCGAATGCAATATATTCAGCTGCGGTCATTGCAAACTTGGGAGCTTCGAGGCACTCAAGCGGAGAGTGACCTGCAAAGCTTATAAAGGAAACACTTCGGTCGATCGCGCCGGATTTTTTCATATTTTCAACGAACAGGTCTATTTCTTCTGAGGCAGACCCAAGAGCGGCAAAAACGACAGACATATTTGTGCTTTCGGCAATCTGGGCGGCGAGGCTGAGGTGAGGTACGCCAGGTTCAGATATGATAGCCATTTTTTGTCCCTTTGCGATAGGGCAGACATCGTCAATGCCGGAAATGCCGGTAACGAGCCTGTCGGCAGGCATTTCTCTTGAAAGCGGATTTACCGGTAAGCCTTCTACATTGACATACATGTCTGCCAGAAGCTCCGGAGCACCATCTATCGGACGGCCTAGCCCGTCGAATATACGTGAGAAAAGGTCATCTGACACACCTAAAGTTGGCTTTTTTCCGGAAAAAAACACCTTTGAGGACGATGGATTTATACCGAAGTTATCATCATAAACCTGAAGTACGGCATGTTTTTTATCAACTTCTATCACCTGAAATCTGGCGATGCTTTTATCTTCAAGCTCTATATGTCCAAATTCGCCATATCTGACATCTTCAACGCCGTCAACAGTGATGAAGGAGCCGGAGATTTTGGAAATTGTTTTATAACATTTAGCCATTATCTGCCCTCCTCTCTGGTTGCAGCTTTCTGGACATCAGAATTAAGGTGCTCGATGATATTTCGATAAGCACTTCCGAGATCCTTGTCTTCGGTATGCTTAAATGCAGCGATCTCATCAAGAGAAGAGATGGATGTAAGCGCCTCTACAGGTGCCCCGTCATCGAGTGTTTTCTTTGCCAATCTATAATAGTCGTAAATGAGGCGCATATATTTGTACTGTTTATCGAGAGAACAGCCATATATTTCCTCATGTGCATCCTGAGTTATAAAATCGTCGCAGATCACAGATACAGTCCTGTCGATAAGCTTTTCGGCATCGGAGAGTGTATCTTTATCAATGTCTGCATCGGGTGCAAGACCCAGCAGCTCGGTAAACTTTGAGCTGAATTTTGCCCAGTTATCATTTACATTTTTATTAAACCACTCGCGGGTATTTTCTGCGTAGAGAGAATAGCTGCGTATGGCATCGATTGCAGGAAAATGCTTCTTTTCTGCAAGTGCGGAATCTAAAGTTAACATAACTTTGGCACTTCTTTCGGTAGCTGGATCCGGATGTCTGTCCGATGAAGCGATGAAAGTGATGGTACCCTCGCGAGCTTCACGACCGATAGCTGCAACTCTTCCAACTCTCTCATAAATACGGGCAAGATATGGACTTACCTCATGTTCATCCGGATATGCGGAGAGGAGACTTTCCTGCCAGACTGAAAGTGAATCAGCGATAAGTACTACATTACAGCCCATTTCTCTATAGTATTCAGCAATGGTAACGCCTGTATACAAGGAAGCTTCACGCATTGCGGGATTCATATCAGCAGTTGTTGCGATTATGACAGACTTCCTGGTCATTGCCTTTGAAGATAAGATGTCGAGTATGTGGAGCATTTCATTTCCACGCTCGCCGCAGCCAACGTAAACGAGTACATCTACGTCTACAGAAGCGGCTATCTGATACTCGAGAGTAGTCTTACCTGTACTGTATCCGCCGCAGATAGCTGTGATGCTGCCCTTTGCGATAGGATATATAGCGTCAATGGCGCGCTGCAGCGTAACGATAGGCTCGCCCGGAAGAAGCTTTTCAGCAAATGGGCGAGGGGCGCGGATCGGCCATTTATGCATGATGCTGATCTCATGAAGCGTATTATCGTGACCGTTTATAGACACAACGATATCGGTCAGCTTGCAGGGATTTTCGTTGATCGCCCTGATTGTGCCAGACACGTTATGCGGAACAAGTATCTTGTGTATTATCTTGTCGTCTTCGGCGACAGTTCCAAGAACATCTCCACCAAAAACCTCGTCACCTACGTTCACGCGTGCTTTGAAATCCCAGAGTTTTTCGTGATCGAGCTGGGGAGCATCTGGATCGTCAAGAGGACGACCGATGCCGTCGTAGATTTTTCCTAATAGTCCCGGGCCTAATTCTATAGTGACAGGACCTTTATCTGATACAACGCTGTGTCCAAGTTCGATATCGGTTGCCCTGTCAAAGAGGTGGATCAATGCTTCTCCATTTTCAAATCCTATTATCTCGCCTGATATATCGCGATGCGGAAAACGTACTACATCATATAGTCCGGAATCATTGAGCCCTTCGGCTGCAAGGAACTGTCCGGAGACTTTTGTAATAGTACCCTTACTCATGTTACCGTACTCCCCTTTTAATTTATGTACTAAATAATTTTGAATTAACGTCGTCTTTCATTTTTTCACATGCATCTTTTAGAAGGGTGTCTATTGAGCAATCCTCTTCTATGCCATCGTATGAAAGTATGAAGCCGCCATCTATGTCTGCCGGCTCTTTAGATATGGTAAGACTTCCATGCTTTAACTCAAGCTCCATATTTACAAGTATTTCATATGCAGGAGGCAAACGATCAAGATCCTCCGCAGAGAAAAGAAGCTCTCCTTTCTTATTAGAAAGTGCGTGCTTCTTGATGATTTTTTTCATCATGGGAAAATATACTTCACTCGGCACGTGCTTTATATAGTTGCCAGCTCTTTCAAACATATTGTTTATAAGCAGCTGCTTTTCGGAAAGTATCATCTGCTTCTTTTGAAAAGAAGCCTCGTAATGAGCTTTCCTGAGTATGCTGTCTGCTTCATTTTCACCGTTTTTGATTATTGTTTGTGCCTCATTATCCGCTTCGAGGCGTGTCTTTGTAAAGAGCTCGCTGGCTTCTAAGGTAGCCTTGCCCTTTATTGCAGCTATCCTTGCATCAGAGTCGGTTTTTATCTGCTCAAGGATTTTTTCCAGTCCACTCATGATCAGAAGACCTCCTCAAACTCGTAGTATTTAGTGTGAATACCAAACGGCGTAAACTCGCGCCTTCCGCCGGAATGGATCTTTTCAGAAAAGCTGATGACTCCGCCGATCGGAACAGAGCGACCGCTTATCTCAAAACGGATAGGCGGCTTTTCACCGGGTGCAGGGTCAGATAATTCTATATGTAATGCCTTATGATCAGAAAGAGCTTCATTAAGATCATCGATATCTTTTTCTGCGATCCATCCATTCAGTATGAAAGTATGCTTAGAAATGGCAAGGCGTGATGTTACACCTGTCCGGTCTTTGCATATATGGCTATAATCTATGAAAAACTTGATACGGTCTCTTTCCTCACTCAGACTCTTAAGCTGGGCTTTTATGGTATTGATACGTCCCTTTAATTCTTTCAAATGGTTTTCGCGGAGATGAAACTCTTTGGAAGGGATCATTTCAGAGTCGGGAGCAAAGTCAAAGCTTAAATGCTCAAGAGTGACTTTAATGTTTTGCGCATCACGTCTATGGCAGATAACTACTATGTACACACGGTTTTCGGTAGATGCGAGATTTTTAATGCCGACACCTACGATACCGGGAGTGTTTTCTTCGATAGTTTCGATAAGTGACTTGTCATCTAAGGCGTCATTCGAAGATTTAAACATTGATCCAACGAAAAAGCGTGTATCCTGTGTTCCTTCATAATTAAATGGGACATCCAGTTTGATCCATGGGCGCATTTCCTCAAGTGATGCTTCAGCAGAGGGAATAGCAGCCTCGATCTCCTTCAATTCCTTCTCAAGTGAGAGTATATTATCTATGACAGCAAGTGTATTGTCATATTCTTTGACCCATTGCTGGAATTGTGACTTATCTAATACATTTTCGCGCTTAAACTGACGCTGGACGAAACTGTATTTTTGCGGTGAATATTTCTCAAGAACCTTAAGCGAATCGGAAGCGTGGGCAGCGTTAGTTTCGAAAGTGTCAACCTGCCTACCGGTATCCTCATATGAAAAAACACTATCATTTTTAAAAGTGGAACGGTCATCTATAATTTCAACTGAGTGCAGACGCTGCAAAGACTCAAGTATAGGATCGAGGTCTTTGATAAGACCGAAAAGCGCAAGGCGCTTCATTGACAAAACAGCCATAGCATTTCCCCCTTCTCACCTATGCAAGGCTATTTATTATTGATTGGATTATCTCATCTTCTTTGGATGAAGCAAGCGCTCTCAAACTCTCTATTTCTTCCTCGGCAGAAGAAATATATGCTTCGACGAGCTTTTTGGCTTCTTCATTGGCTGAAGCAACAGCTGCACTTGACGCAGCGTGAGCATCTATCAGTATAGACTTTCTAAGCTCTTCGGCTTCGACCTCTGCGTCTGCCTGCATCCTGCCGGCTTCAAGGTATGCCTGCTCCTCAGCTGATGCTGCAGAGAGCTCGGCATTGCGTATTTCTTCGATAGTATCTGTAAACAATTTTTTCCCCTCCACATACACATACTAAAGTGATTTTATTTTATATCAATAAAGGGGGTTAGTCAATTGAAAGACGGTAATATGGCTCTTTTGCATATATTGTGGAATTTAAAATGTATTTGTGTTATAATTCAACATAATTATGTTCAGTTGCCGGATAGCGGCATGGACTATGAAGAAAATAAACGTATAGACATATGGAGGATATTATGCGTACTTATCTTGTTACTGGTGGGGCTGGTTTCATCGGTTCGAACTTTGTTCATTACATGTTTAGGAAGTATGGAGATGAGATCCGTATCATCAACGTTGATGCGCTCACCTATGCAGGAAACCTTGCAAACCTTAAGGATTTTGAAGGAAAAGAAAACTACACATTTGTGAAGGCTGACATCCGTGATAAGGCTGCCATCACAAAGATTTTTGAAGAGAATGATATAGACAGAGTTGTAAACTTTGCCGCAGAGAGCCATGTTGACAGAAGTATTGCGAACCCTGAGGTTTTCGTTGAGACTAACGTACTTGGCACACTTGTAATGCTCAATGCTGCAAAGCAGGCATGGGAGAATGAGGACGGCTCATTTAAGGAAGGTAAGAGATTCCTTCATGTTTCAACTGATGAGGTTTATGGATCACTTGAGAATCCAGAGGATTACTTCTATGAGACAACACCTTATGATCCACACAGCCCATACTCAGCAAGTAAGGCATCATCAGACTTCATCGTAAAGGCATATGTTGATACATACCACTTCCCGGCGTTTATCACAAACTGCTCAAACAACTATGGCCCTTACCAGTTCCCTGAGAAGCTTATCCCGCTCATCATCAACAATGCACTCAGCGGCAAGAAGCTTCCTGTATACGGAGACGGTAAGAATGTTCGTGACTGGCTCTATGTAGATGATCACTGCAAGGGTATCGATATGGTACTTGAGAACGGAAGACTTGGTGAGAAGTACAATATCGGCGGACACAATGAGAAGCAGAATATCGAGATAATCCATATCATTCTTGATACACTTAAGGAGTATCTCCCTGACTCAGATCCACGTAAGGCAAACGTAAGCGAGGATCTCATTACTTACGTAACAGACCGTAAGGGACACGACAGAAGATATGCTATCGCACCTGACAAGATCAAGGCTGAGCTTGGCTGGGAGCCAGAGACATGCTTTGCAGAGGGCATTAAGAAGACTATCAAGTGGTACCTTGAGAACCTTGACTGGATGACAAACATCACAAGCGGAGACTATCAGCAGTACTACGAGAAGATGTATAAGGATAGATAATAATATAGGGAGATAAATAAAGATGAAAGGTATAATCCTTGCCGGAGGTTCCGGTACAAGACTTTATCCACTTACAAAGGCAGTTTCAAAGCAGATAATGCCGGTTTATGATAAGCCGATGATCTATTATCCGCTTTCAACACTTATGCTTGCAGGCATTCAGGATATTTTGATCATTTCTACACCAAGAGATCTTCCTGTATTTGAGGAGCTCTTTGGTGATGGATCACAGCTTGGTCTTAACTTTACATATAAGGTTCAGGAGCATCCAAACGGACTTGCTGAGGCATTTATCCTTGGAGCTGATTTCATCGGAAATGACAGCGTTGCAATGGTTCTTGGAGATAATATCTTCTATGGACATGATCTTACAGCAGTGCTTGCCCGTGCAGCCGCAAGGCAGAGCGGTGCAACTATCTTTGGATACTATGTAAAGGATCCAAGAGCATATGGCGTAGTTGAGTTTGATGATGACGGAAGAGCTGTTTCCATCGAGGAAAAGCCGGAGCATCCAAAGTCAAAGTATGCGGTACCTGGACTTTACTTCTACGACAATGATGTAGTGGATATTGCAAGGAATGTTAAGCCATCAGCTCGTGGTGAGCTTGAGATAACCAGCGTAAACAATGCATATCTTGAGAGAGGAGATCTCTATGTAGAGACTCTCGGCAGAGGTTTTGCATGGCTTGATACAGGAAACCATGATGCTCTTTTGGATGCAGCAGATTTCGTTGCTGCTTTCCAGAAGAGACAGGGATTATATATCTCATGTATAGAAGAAATTGCTTACAAGAAAGGCTTTATTACTAAAGATCAGCTGCTCAAGCTTGCTGAGCCGCTTATGAAGACCGCTTACGGTCAGTATCTTGTAGATGTTTCGGAAGGATTATAAGAGCCTTGCCATTATAGCGGCAGTACTGACTACAGCTACTGCTGCTGTGGCGCTGGCCCTGACAGGCTATAGCCGTGAGGTGCAGTCAAAGCAGGCGAAAGCTTTAGCGGCTGCTTCCACAGAGGCTTATGAGACTGAGCAGTATATTGGACTCGGAGAAGCTGATTTTCAGAGTATCAGCTCGGGAGTCATGGGAGCTCAGTCATCGGCTCATAAAAAACAAAAACTGACATTGTTGCTTTCATCACTGGATCATGATATCAGGATGATGGTAGTTGATGAAAATGGAAATCTTGTTAAAAACCAGGATTTCCATGTTTTTATCACCGGGGATAATGATACCGGAGAGTATCAGGATTCAGATATGGATGGAGTGATATATGCCGGTAATCTGCCAAGTGGAAAATATTCGGTGCGATTAGAAGCTCTGGAAGGATTCAATGTGCCGAAGTCACAGACGGTGAAGGTGAGAAATCACATCACCTATAATACCATTGCAGACATCACTGCGCTTATCAGATCTGAGGCGGATATCGATGCTTCAAAGGAAGATACAGCGGATATCGGTGAAAGCGATGATGGAAGCCTGCTTGAGTCGGGAGAGATAGATCTCTCATCGGGAACTATCGGAATCGACGTATCAAAGTACAATAAGGATATCGACTGGGAAAAGGTAAAAGCTTCCGGTATAGAGTTTGCGATAATAAGGCTTGGCTACAGAGGATCATCGACAGGTGTGCTTGTTGAGGACCCTTATTTTGAGAAAAACTTTGCAGGAGCTAAGGCTGCAGGAGTAAAAAGGGGTGTCTATTTCTTTACACAGGCACTAAATGAGCAGGAGGCGATAGAGGAAGCTGAGATGGTTGCTGCCTTTGTCGAGCCGTCAGAGCTCTCAACTCCGGTATTTTTGGATGTTGAGACAGCACATGGTCGCGGCGACCTTATAAGTGCGGATCAACGGACAGCCAATATAAATGCTTTTTGCAAAGCTCTTGAGGAAAAAGGATACAAAGCCGGTGTCTATGCAAATAAGACATGGTTTAATAAATATATAAACACGGATGCGCTTGATGGATGGAAGATATGGCTTGCACAGTATAAAGTCAAGTCGCCTACATGGAAAGGCCACTATGATGCATGGCAGTACTCTTCAAAGGGACATGTAGATGGTATCAGCGGTTACGTTGATCTCGATCTTAATCTATCATTAAATTAATTATATTAAGGAGTTAAACAATGGGACAGATTACAGTAGAAACCTGTGAAATTGAAGGATTGAAGGTTATCACACCTAAGGTATTTGGTGATGAGAGAGGCTATTTCATGGAGACATACAACCATGATGATTTTGTAAATGCAGGTATCACAAATACTTTTGTGCAGGACAACCAGTCATCATCAACAAAGGGAGTTTTGAGAGGTATGCACTTCCAGAACAACTTCCCACAGGCTAAGCTTGTAAGATGCTTAAAGGGAGAAGTATACGATGTTGCAGTAGACCTTCGTCCGGATTCTGCTACATTTGGTAAGTGGTTTGGTGTAACCCTTTCAGAAGAAAACAAGAAGATGTTCTTCATCCCACGTGGATTTGCACATGGTTTCCTTGTACTTTCTGACGTTGCTGAGTTTGCTTACAAGTGCGATGATCTCTATCATCCGGGTGATGACGGCGGACTTCGTTTCGATGATCCTGAGATCGGTATCGTATGGCCTGACAGCGTAAAAGAGTCAGAGCTTAACATCAACGACAGAGACAGAAACTGGCCATTGTTCAGCGAATATAAGAAGGAACGTAATCTTTAAGCTATGGAAAAGAAAAAGAAAGTCGTCCTGACCTCACTTGTGATAGTTCTGGTCTGGAATGCCTATATCATCCTGCATCACAATGTCCTTGCGGATCCGGTGCAGGAGATCCTTAAAAAGATAATATCATGCTGCATGCTAAATGCTGCATATATAGGCTTTGTGCTTGGCTATGATAGGATAGTCTCACTCCCGGTAGAGCTCTGGCAAAACCGGGAGCTCATATGGAAACTTGCCAAAAATGATTTCAAATCGAGGTATGCCGGCTCTTATCTCGGCATATTTTGGGCGTTTGTACCGCAGATAGTGACAGTGCTCGTGTACTGCTTTGTATTTTCTGTCGGCGTGAGATCAGATGCTACGGGAAGTACGGACTATCCGTTTGTGCTTTTCTTAGTTGCAGGCATATGTCCGTGGTTTTTCTTCTCAGAGGCATGGAACAGCGGAACAAGTGCATTTCTTTCATACGAGTACCTCGTTAAAAAGGTCGTGTTTAAGATAAGCATACTTCCGATAATCAAGGTAATATCAGCGCTTTTCATACACTTTTTCTTTATATTGCTGGTTGCGATACTTATGATCGTGTGCGGATATACACCGACGATTTACTGGCTTGAGATACCGTATTTTACATTCTGTACCTTCGTGCTGGTGCTTGGCATGAGCTATGTGACTTCTTCACTTGTGGTATTTTTCAGAGATATCGGCCAGTTTATCAATATTTTGATGCAGGTGGGTATCTGGATCACACCTATCATGTGGCACATAGAAGCACTGCCTCGTCCATTCCAGATATTGTTTAAGCTCAATCCGGTCTACTATGTTGTAGACGGATTCAGGATGGCTTTCCTCGATAAGATGTGGTTTTTTGAACACTTCTATTCGACAGCATATTTTTGGATCTTCACTGTAGTTATGTTCATCTTTGGCGCAGTAGTTTTCAAGAAGCTGAAGGTGCATTTTGCAGATGTCTTGTAGTAAACAGATAAAAAATTACGTTTACTATATAAAAGGAATAATTTATGTCAGATATAGCGATAAAAGTCGAGCATCTCGACAAGGTCTATAAGCTCTATGATCATAGACGCGACCGTCTGAGGGATGCTCTGGGACTTACAAAGAAAAAATTATATCACGAGCATTATGCACTTCACGATGTTTCAATGGAAGTAAAGAAAGGTGAAACGGTTGGAATTATCGGAACTAACGGTTCCGGTAAGTCAACCATCCTTAAGATAATTACAGGCGTGCTCAATCCATCTGCCGGAAATGTTGATATCCAGGGCAGGATATCTGCACTTCTTGAGCTTGGTGCCGGATTCAATATGGAGTTTACCGGTATTGAAAATGTTTACCTGAACGGTACAATGATCGGTTTTTCTAAGGCGGAGATCGATGCTAAGCTCAATGATATTTTGGATTTTGCAGACATCGGAGATTTTGTATATCAAAAGGTCAAGACCTACTCAAGCGGTATGTTTGTCAGGCTTGCTTTTGCGGTAGCTATCAACATTGAGCCAGAGATACTTATAGTAGATGAGGCTCTTTCGGTTGGAGATATTTTCTTCCAGAATAAGTGCTATCACAAGTTTGAGGAGTTTAAGAAGGCAGGAAAGACCATTGTCTTCGTAAGCCATGACCTTTCAAGCATATCGAAGTATTGTGACAGAGTCATACTTCTCGACAGAGGAAAGAAGCTTGGCGAGGGTACACCAAAGACCATGATAGACATGTACAAAAAGGTACTTGTCAATCAGCTCGATTCCAAGCCGGGAGACAATGCACAGTCGCTCAATCGCGGCGGCATGAAGGACGCTGACGGCAATGATAATAATGCCGTGCCAAAGCGCTGGATGGACAAGATGGTGCTCAATCCTTCGCAGGATACTTATGGAAATGGTCTTGCTGAGATAGTAGATTTTTGCTGCGTGGATAACAGCGGTCAGATAACAAATACAGTTATCAAGGGTGACAGCTTTACCATACGCATGAAAGTCAGATTTAATGCAAGGATACAACAGCCGATACTCGCATGTTCATTTAAGAACAGGATGGGCGTTGAGATAACGGGAACCAATACCATGTTTGAAAAACTGGATACAGGTAATCCCGAAGCTGGGGAAGTTATGGTCGTGAACTTTACACAGGAGATGAGTCTGCAGGGTGGAGAGTACCTGATCTCATTTGGCTGTGTTGGCTATAGGGAAGGCGAGTTCACTGTATATCATAGGCTATATGACATATTTAGCTTAAATGTCATTTCATCAAAGGACACAGTAGGCTATTATGATATGGGGATGGAAACTACTGTAGAGATGCTGGAGGGCGATGAATAAATGGACGTGAAGCAGGAAAAAATAGGAAATGTAATATTAGATTACACTGATTACCCGGGAGAGGATTTTTACTCTGAGGGAAGCGACGAGGACAGGCTCCTTGAGATAGTCAAGGAGCATACAGACAAAGAGTTTAATCGCATAATCGCCGAAGAAAGGCGATGGAGTACCCTGTATCATCTGTCACACTTAAGGGGAAACATCGTGGATTTCCTGCCGATACAGCCACATGAAAAGGTTCTTGAGGTAGGAGCCGGATGCGGTGCTATCACAGGTGTACTTGCAAAGAAGGCAAAGAAAGTTACATGCATCGAGCTCAGCCGCAAGAGAAGCCTTATCAACGCCTATAAAAACAGGGATAAGGACAATATCGAGATCAAGGTTGGCAATTTCCAGGATGTGGAGAGCCACCTCAATGAGAAATACGACTATATCATGCTCATCGGAGTACTTGAGTATGCGCTTTCATATATTAACGATCCTAAACCTTATGAAAGATTCCTTGAGATACTCGCAGAGCATTTAAATACGGGCGGCAGGATAATCATTGCCATCGAGAACAAGTATGGCATGAAGTATTTTGCCGGAGCAAGAGAAGATCACACAGGAAGATACTTTGACAGCATCATGGGATACCCTCATGGCTCTGGTGTAAGGACATTTTCACGAGATCAGCTTGCCCGTCTTGCTGTTGATAATGGATTTATGTATAAGTTTTACTATCCATATCCGGACTACAAGCTCCCTATAATGATCTACTCTGATGATCGTCTTCCGGCTGTCGGAGATTTCACCATGAACGAAAGAAACTTTGACGGTGAAAGATTTACAGCGTTTGATGAGGGACTTGCTTTTGATGAGTCAGTACGCGACGGCAGTTTCCCATTTTTCTCAAACTCATTTTTGCTTGAGCTCTATAAGGAAAATAAGGTAGAGGGATTTAGTGTACGTCATCCTATCTACTCTAAGCATTCAAATGAGAGAGATGTTAGATTCCGTATAAGAACTGACATTGCAGAAGATGGCTATCATAAGAGATATGTTATGAAATTCCCTGCAGCTTCCGAGGCAGTAGCACATCTTGAGAAGATGTATGCTGCATTTGAGAAGATGAAGGAAGAATATGTCGGAACTAATTTCCGTCCAAATAATTGTGTGAGAAAAGTTGATGCAAACGGCAAGCTTGAGTGTCTTGAGTTTGAATATCTTGATGGCATCACTATGGCTGATGAGCTCGACAGGCTTCGTAAACGAGGCAGGATCGACGATCTTATCAGTGTCATGGTGAAGTTTAAGGAAACCCTTGAGACTATCGCCCGCAGAGATTTTTATATCACAGACGAATTTACTCAGATCTTTGGTGAGACAAAGATTCCGGGTTCGCATGCCAGCATGGGTACTACAAACGTAGATATGATATTTACAAATCTTGCGTACTCTGAGGGCTGGAATGTACTTGACTATGAGTGGACATTTGACTTCCCTATACCGGTTGACTATGTCCTTTACCGCTCTATCCGCTATTATCTTGAGGATTCTGCAGATGACGAGCTCAAAAAGAGAGACATTTACGGCGTGCTCGGAATGAGTGAGGAAGAGCTCAAGATCTACGAGAGAATGGAAAATTCCTTCCAGAGATGGATTGCGGGAGATAAGCTTTCACTTATCGGCATGTACTCTATCTTTGGCGGAAATAACATTCATTTTGAAGAGGCGATCGGTAACGCAAGGCTTCTGGTCCGTCCTGAGAGAGTAAGACTTTACTTTGATTACGGCAAGGGCTTTAGCGAAGAAAATACTATTTTCGTAAATGCAGAAAGAGACGAGAATAATACTATTTCATTTGACACTAAGCTTCCGGAGGGATGTGTTGCACTTAGGATAGATCCGGGCGATTTTTCATGCATATTGAAGCTTGTAAGCTGCAAGCTTAACAATAATGAAGTAGAGAAGTACCTTGTAAATGGAATATCGATCAGAGATCATGTTGTGCTCTACGATACTGCTGATCCTCAGATAATTCTTGAGTATGCTCCGGGTGGGGCTGAGCTTCATCTTTCCTACACCCTTTCCAAGATTTCTAATGACTTTTATCTGCCGCTTGCAGACGAGATCAGAAATCAAAGGGCAAGACTTAAGGTGGCAGAGAGAAGTACCAAGAAGAAGGTTAAGGATTTCCTCAAGCATGAGCAGCAAGTTGTGGAAGTTCCGTCAAGCTATGTCGAAGTGAAGGGTATCTGATGACACACGAAGAGTATCTTTATTCAAAAGAGTGCTATGAAGATCCATACGCGGTATGGCGTAGGGAAAAGACAATAGATGAGCCGGTCATAGGGCTTTCGGCCTTAAAGGATGAGGTCCTTTCTCAGTATGAACTGTTTACTGTCGGAGATGTAAAGATCGATGACAGATTCTGGCAGAGAGCTAGTGATGAGCTGGCTAAAAGTCCGGGCATCATATACGCTGATGAGGACATAGGCGGAGTAAGAGAGCCATTCTTTAAGCCGGAAAAGTCACCGGAGACACTTGAGAATTTTTTCTATATCGGTGCGGCAGTATTGGTCCGCCGGGATATCGCAGAAAAAGTTGAAAGTGATGCTTCTCGTGGAAGTATTGAGTTTTTGCGTGAGTGTGCAAAGGAATCAAGGAATTACTGCCACATTGGGGAAGTGCTTGTGCATCGCAGTGAGCGGGCGGTATATACTTATGCGGACGCAGCCCCAAAGAAGTATGACGGCAATGCTCTTGTGTCCGTTGTCATACTTTCGAAGGACAACCCGGAAGTGCTTGAAAAGTGCGTTTCAAGTCTTTGTGCTGCAGGCGAGCTTGAGAGTCAGAGCCTTGAGATAATAGTGGTAGACAACGGCAGCAATGAGGAAAATGCTAAAAGCTACCGCGAGTGCGCGGAAAAGTACGGCTTTAGATATATGCCGCATCCAATGGCATTTGAGTACTCTACACTTTGCAATATAGGTGCAGCTGAGGCCGGAGGGAAGTTCTTATTATTCTTAAATGATGATATAGAAGTTCCGGTGGGAACTGAGTTTTTGAGAGAAATGCTCTATTATGCTTCGAAAGCTGAGGTAGGCGCAGTAGGATGTAAGCTGCTCTATCCTGACAGAGAGACTATACAGCACAATGGTATAACTATGCTTAAGAGTGGGCCTTCGCATAAGCTTTGCACTTTCTCTGACAGACAGGAATATTATTGTGGAGTAAACCGCAGCACCAGAAACGTTATGGCAGTAACAGGTGCGGCATTGATGGTCAAAGCATCAAAGTTTAGGAAGATAGGCGGCTTTGATGAGAGATTAAAGATCGCATATACTGATATGGATCTTTGCTTTGCCCTGCTTGAGAAGGGATATAGAAATGTCTGCATTTCAGACTTTTATCTCTTGCATCATGAGAGTCTGTCACGCGATGATGATATAAATGACAGCCGTGCGTTTGAGAGATTAAATCGCGAAAGGGCTGTTTTTGAAGAAAAGTATGCCGATATATTAAAAAGAGGAGACCCATACTATAGTCCAAACCTCACAAAGACAAGGCTGGATTACTCACCGGATATACTTATGCCGGATGAGCGGCTGGCTGTTGGGACAGCTTCCAATGATACATCGTTTTATAGCCTGAAAAGCGGCAACAAAAAAGCTATGGCTAGTATCGACAATATAGCTTTTCATTTGTCAGATGCCTGCTGCAGACGCGACTTTTATGAATTTAGCGGATGGGCATTTGTAAGTGGGACTAAAGGCTATAGCTACGATGTGGTGCTGGTGCTTGACTATAGTGATGAACGACTTATTTTTGATACAGCAAGATGCATGCGCGAGGACGTAGCTAAGGTCTTTCCTAAGGAAAAGGATATCGAGCTTGCAGGATTTGTGGCAAGAGTCCATAAAGATCTTATCCGAAAAGACAGAGACTGCCGTATCTCAGTAGGGCTTGTTAAGACGGGGCTGTTTAATAAAAGAATTTATAAAGGCTTTATAGTGGAAACAGATAAGGCTTTTTGAGCGATAAAGAGGATTATGATGTCAGATAATGATATGAACGAGTACTATAAGAAACTCTACGAAGAAGAAAAAAGAAAGAATGAAAAGCTTACACGCGAGCTTGTGACTGCTGAGACTGAAAATGCAGAAATGAAGCGTAAGATCAATCTCTTGAAGGACAGTATGATCTACAAATCTATCATGCCATTCCGTCTTGCTTGGTCACATACTAAAAATGCGATAACTCGCGTTAAGAGATATGGAAATGTGAAAGGTGTTGTTGATAAGCTTAAGTCAAAGCGTATCGAAATGATGGCATATAAGCTTCATGGAACAGCAAGCCTTCCGGATGCTGAAAGACGTGAGGCGGAGGAAAATTACCGCTTTGAGAAGCAGCACATTTTTAGTATACTTGTACCGCTCTACAACACTCCGGAGAAATTCCTTCGCGAGATGATCGAAAGCGTGACAAATCAGACCTATCCAGGATTTGAGCTTTGTCTTGCTGACGGATCTGACAGCGAGCATGCATACGTAAAAAAAATCGTTGATGAGTATATCAGCAAGGATGAGGCTGCAGGACATAAGGGCAGGATCAAGTATAAGAAGATCGAGAAGAATCTCGGAATTTCCGGAAATACAAATGTCTGCTTTGAGCTTGCAACAGGTGATTACATAGGACTTTTTGACCATGATGATCTTCTTCATCCTTCAGTACTCTATCAGTACATGAGAGAGATCGAGAAGACAGACGCGGATTTCCTTTACTGTGATGAGGCAACTTTTGAGGGTGACAGTATCAACAACATGATCACTCTTCACTTTAAGCCGGATTTCTCTATTGATAATCTGAGAGCAAACAATTATATCTGTCATTTCTCAGTATTTAAAAAGGAGTTGTCTGATAAGGTTGGTCTTTTCCGCTCTGAGTTTGACGGAAGCCAGGATCATGACATGATACTGAGGCTGACAGCAGCGGCTAAGTGCATACGCCATGTACCGCACATCCTTTACTACTGGAGAAGCCACGCAGCATCAACTGCGGCAGATATTAATTCAAAGACTTATGCCATCAATGCGGCAAAGGGTGCGGTAGCAGCGCATCTTACAGCGTGCGGATTCAAGAATTTTGAGATAGAGAGCACAAGGGCATTCCCGACCATATTCAGGATAAGATATGAGATAAAGGGTAATCCAAAAATAAGCATTGTAATACCAAGCCACGATCACGAAAAGGATCTCAGAAGATGCGTTGAGTCTATACTTGAAAAGACATCATACGATAATTATGAGATCGTAGTCGTTGAGAATGGAAGTACAGAGGAAGCAACTCTTAACTATTACAAGGCACTTGAAGAGTGTCCGAAGGTTAAGATCGTGCAGTACATAAGCACTGAGAGCGGCTTTAATTTCTCTAAGCTTGTAAACTATGGAGTAAAGAACTCTACAGGAGATTACATTTTGCTCCTCAACAATGATACCGAGGTTATAAGCCGTGACTGGATTGAGAATCTTCTTATGTATGCACAGAGAGAAGACGTCGGTGCAGTAGGATGTAAGCTTTACTATGGTGACTGGTCTATCCAGCATGCAGGTATCGTTATCGGTCTTGGTGCACACAGGACAGCAGGGCATACTCACTACCGTCTTGCCAAGGACAATCTTGGATATATGGGAAGACTTTGCTATGCACAGGATGTTACAGCCGTTACGGGTGCATGCATGATGGTGAGTCGTGAGAAGTTTAATGAAGTCTGCGGATTTTCTGAAGACTTTGCAGTAGCGCTCAATGACGTAGATTTTTGCCTTGAACTCAGAAAGAAGGGGTATTTGAACATCTTTACACCATTTGCAGAGATGTTCCACTATGAGTCAAAGTCCAGAGGGGATGATACGGATGGCTCAAGTGCTGAGAGGGCAGCAAGATATGACGAGGAAGCATCACACTTCCGTAAAAAGTGGAAGAATGAGATAAAGGCGGGAGATCCATATTATAACCCGAATTTCTCTCTTGATCACAGTAATTACACATTGAAGGGATCACCTGCGCCGATGGTGCAGTAAATATTTAGATATGTTTGAAAAGAAGATAGCAAAGGAAGAACTTGAAACTTTCTATCAGTCAAAATATGAATACTTCAGACGCTTGAGCTTTATGGCGGCGATAATCACAGCTTTTGCTGAGATCACATATTTTGGTACAGATTGTCAGATTTTTGGAAGGTTTGCATGGGAGACCTTAATTCCGAGGTTTTCTATACTCATTCCGGTAGCTTTTCTTGTGATTTTTGAACCACGTATCAAAAGTTACAAGGTAGCTACGGTTATGAATTACTTACTGGCGCATGCTGCGATGTGGGCAACGATATGGGCTATATGGTATCTCCCGGACAGGGATTTTGCGCGGGAAGGCTTTATAATCATGCATTTTGCCTTTCTTGCAGTAGGATTTGGCATGCCGGTAAAGTATCATATACCAATGCATGGTGCTATGCTCCTGAATATTATTATATCAAACCAATGGAATCATTATGAGCAGTTTGAAATGATGATATCTATGTCTGTGCCGATATATATTGGGGCTGTCGTACTGATGATGATACAGGAGAGCTCATATGCAGATCATTATCTTGTCCGTAAAGAGCTGCAAAATAGTCTAATGACGGATAGTCTTACCGCTGTCTATAATAGAAACAAGATTGAGGAAATATTGGTGCCGGATAGTGGAAAGCTGGATATTCCACATGTCGATTATGCAACTGTTCTCATGATGGATATAGACTGGTTTAAGAATGTAAACGACACTTATGGTCATGACTCTGGAGATAAGATACTTGTCTTTTTTGCAGAGCAGATCAAAAATTGTGTGCGCTCGCTTGATATAGTAGTCAGATGGGGCGGTGAGGAGTTTGTAGTATTGCTCCTTGGCGCTGATTTGGATGCCGGATGCAAGATTGCCGAAAAGATAAGAACTACTGTTGAAAATAGCAGTAATGAAGTCTGTCCGATCACTACATCGATAGGTGTGTGCCGCTATGATGGCGGAGACTTTCACGAATCAGTCAAAAAAGCTGATAAGGCTCTGTATTACGCAAAAAATCATGGCAGAAACAGAGTTGTAATGTATGATGATATAAAGGATGAAATAGAGGATTAAAAAGGGAGGCGGATCATTCCGTCTCCTTTTTGCTGCCAATTTTCAGCGTTCATCAAAAAATACATCAATTCTTACCTTAACTGCTTATTATTTACTTAAATAATGACGATAAATAAGTGAAACGGTTGTTGTCTTTCCATATTATCAGAGCTGTTGAGTTGGGGATGTTCTGATTAAATGTGGCTACTTTAAGGGGGGATTTGATATGGCAGACAAAGTAAACTCAAATGCAAAAAATAGTAAATCAAGGAGGCTTAAAAAAAGCATAAGTCAGACACTTCTTATGTGTTTAATGCCTATTATAGTAATAGGCATAGTTATTATTATAGTTTTCCTTACGTTGAATGCAAAAAAATCCTTGACAGAAGTTGCCTGTATGGACCTGCAGGCGGAAACAAATGCCAATGCCCTTGAAATAGGCACTCCCTTCAGAATGCTCACGGCGAAGTTTGGTCAGTATTGCGATACTATGGAACAGATCCCGATGGAAGGTAATGAAGGCCTTCTTAAGTATATAGAGCCTTCTGCAAGCTATAGTGCGATTAAAAATACAGGTATCTTTGTGGGATTTGAAGACGATACTTATATATTTGCAAACCACACGGTAGAGGCTGACTCGTGGAAACCGACGGAACAGAAATGGTATCAGTCCGGTATCGGGCATGAGACTTTTGTAGAGCTTGATCCAGCAGTAGATCCTGCCAATAATGAACTCTGTATTTCATTTGTCAGACAGAATGATTTTAATGATGGAAGGATAGGTGTCTGCGGGGCCAATGTTTATCTCACAGATATACAGGAAGCAGTAAGCGAGTTTAAGCCTATGAAGACAGGAGCGTCCATGATCATAGGAGGAGACTATATAATCGCATATTCAGATAGTTCCTTAAACGGAAAGCTTGTATCTGAAGTTGGAAATGAATACTTAAATCAGATAAAGGCGCATATAGACTCTGATCCTGAAGAGGTTGTGGAGCTTTCAAAGGGCGGCACTGCAGGAAATGTCTATGTAGCTGCTTCTCCAATACAGGGAACTTCATGGATGCTTGTTTCGTCAGTTCCGGTAAAAGATGTAGAGGCAAATGCTAATCATTTCATGATGATAGCAATTATCGCAATGATCATTCTTATACTTATAATAGTTACGGTGATCATAATTACTATAAAGCAGGTAATAACAAAACCTGTAAATGTCTTGTCAGAAGGTATCCTCAAGGTATCGGGAGGCGACTTTACAACTGAGATGCCAAAGGACAACGGAGATGAGATAGGTCTTATTTGCCGCGAGATGGATACTTATGTCAAGACCATGAACAAGACAATACACTCTATACGGGAAAAGGCTGAGCAGCTTAAAGCTGACTCTGATCTGTCACGGGAAGCATCCGGCAAGATGACAGGAGAGGCTAATGAGCAGTCTGAGTCAATGAGACAGATCCAGATGACTATGGATGATATCTCAAATGCGGTAAATGAGCTGGCAAATAATGCTACTCAGCTGGCAGGTGCAGTATCAGATCTGACCAATAGCGGAAATAAGACAAATGACATTATGCTTGAGCTTGTAGATCAGGCTGATGTGGGACATCGTGATATGAACGCTGTACAGAAAAATATGGAGAGTATCACATCATCCATGCATGAGATGAATGATGTAGTAACAACTGTAGGAGAGTCAGCAGAGAAGATTACAGAGATTGTAGAAATGATAGACTCCATATCACAGCAGACTAATCTGCTCTCTCTCAATGCCAGCATAGAGGCAGCAAGAGCCGGAGAGGCTGGGCGCGGCTTTGCAGTTGTAGCTGACGAGATAGGCAAGCTAGCTCAGAACAGTCAGGAGTCGGCTAAAGAGATTAGTGATATCATTATGGAGATCACACAGCTCATTAAAAATCTTGCGGATAAGTCGCAGGAAAACATGGATGCTATAAACCAAAATAATGAGGCTGTTATCCAGGCAGGTGTAAGTTTCAATAAGATCTTTGAAGAGCTTAATGCTACAGCAAAGACTATGCGAAATATGATAGGCATGATGGGCGAAGTAAATAATATCGCGGCATCTGTTGCAGCTATTTCAGAGGAACAGTCCGCAAGCTCGCAGGAGGTTACATCCACTATTGCAAATCTTGCAGACAGCGCGCGTGAGATAGCAGGTGAGTCCAAGGGTGTCGAGGGCGCAGCAAATTCTGTTTCAGACTCTGCTATATCTATCAATGATGAGCTTAGTAAATTTACTATCTGATTTTATATGCTGTAGAGTGGTGTGTGCGATAGTACACACCACTTTGTTATGTGTTATTTTTATTGACATCTGGGCTGATTTTGTATTAAAGTAAATCAAACGAAGGAGATACACTATGGAAATAATAATTGCGGTTGGTTTACTTGTACTTGGATTTATTTTTCTGATAAAGGGAGCAGATTTTTTTGTTGATGGCGCCTCATCTGTTGCAAAGATGCTGAGAGTTCCGTCGCTTATCATTGGAATGACAATAGTAGCGATGGGGACGTCACTTCCGGAGCTGTCAGTCAGTGTGACTGCGTCACTCAACAATAGCAATGCGCTGGCTATAAGTAATGTCATTGGCTCAAATATGTTTAACCTGATGGTAGTGCTTGGAGCAGCAGCTTTGATTGCGCCGCTGAAGGTCGGCAAGGAAACTCTCAGACGCGACTATCCGTTTTCGGTCATCTGCTCAGTGCTACTCTTGATACTTGGCTTCATTGGGATGGAGCTTGGACGTATAGACGGCTTGATTTTCTTGGGTGCATTTGTCGGATTTTTGACCTACGAAGTCAGAAGTGCAGTGAAAGCAAGGAATGCTGCATCTTCTGAAGAAGTTGAAGATGCAAAGGTTCTTCCGGTTTGGCTTAGCATTATCTACATAGTTGGTGGTGCGACTGCAGTTAAGTTTGGTGGTGACTGGGTTGTAAACGGTGCGGTTACTATCGCCAAGGCTTTTGGACTTTCAGAAAACCTCATCGGACTTACAATAGTAGCGTGCGGAACATCACTTCCGGAGCTCGTCACATCAATCATGGCCGCAAGAAAGAACGAGCTTGATATGGCTATCGGAAATGTTGTAGGATCAAACGTCTTCAATGTACTTATGATACTCGGCGTTGCCTCAGCCATCAGCCCGATACCTTTCATCAGTGAAAACATGATAGATATAGCGGTACTGCTTGGCTTTTCACTTCTGACATGGCTCTTCTGTAAGACAAATGAGTCCATCAGAAAGCGCGAAGGTGCAGCAATGCTCGTATGCTATTTTGTATATTTAGGATATATCTGTGTGAGATGATAAGACATGACCCCCAGTTGGTATATGACCGACTGGGGGTTTTTGCAACATTTTCTTGACTTAGCCGTACGGAGAAATTTATAATAATTGTAGAAAATTTCTTCGTACGGCTAAATTTATGCTTAAAACTGAAAATATAGCCGTACGACTAAGGGGGATTGCTGTGAAAATAATGGGGTATTCAACTAAGCTTAAAATTGCCTATATTCAGAAAAATCGTGGATTACGGGCTGCATGGCTTGATGTTTTGCTGCGTATTGTTTTTTTTTTTTGAAAGATTTATAATTGTACTTGAATTTCGTACACAAATACTTATTGTGAACCTAGAGTGCTTAATTAAGTGCGAAGTTTGGGTATTGTTACTTTTGACACGGTGTTTATTTTGTGAAGGGAAGGGATTTATTTAATGAACGGAGAGTTGAAGAGGGAAAAGAAGATGCGGAAGGCTGCAGTCGTACTTGCGGCAGCAATTGCAATGAGCAATTTGTCAGTAGCGACTACTGTCTATGCGGATGAAGTGTACGAAAGCGCATCAGAGGAAGTAACTACTAATGCAGTTTCACAGAAGGAAGCTGATTTGTCAAATGATGGTGACAAATCTGTACTTGGTGATTTTGATGCAAAAACAGGTAAGCTCACAATATATCCCAGTGGAACCGGAAGTCATGTGATGGGTGGGCTTGGGTACAATGGCAGTTGTCATTTATTTTTAAGGTTTAAAAGTGTATCAGCGGATGACATAAAGGAAGTTGTGGTTAGGCAAAAGAATGGTGTGAAGGTCAAGGCCTCAGAAGATTTTAACTCAGGGTTTTCAGAATTCAGGAACATGGTAAGTGCAGATCTCAGTGGTCTTGATACCTCTGAGGTGAAATCAATGTATGATATGTTTGGCGGCTGCAATTCTTTGGAAAACGTGAATCTCAGTGGTCTAGACACATCTAATGTGGAATCAATGGGGCGAATGTTCTTGGGATGTAAATCTTTGAAGAATATCGATTTAAGTAGTTTTAATACATCAAAAGTTACAGATATGACATGTATGTTTGCTGGCTGCGAATCATTGACAGCTCTTGATCTGAGTAATTTTGATACATCAAATGTTACTGATATGAGCATTATGTTTCATAACTGTCTTTCATTGACGGAGCTTGATTTGAGCAAGTTCAATACATCAAATGTTACTAATATGGAAAGCATGTTTAACTGTCCTTCATTGACAGCGCTTAATCTGAGTAATTTTGACACATCAAATGTTACTGATATGAGCCTTATGTTTGGTGGGTGCAAGTCATTGACCAGGCTTGATGTGAGCAAGCTCAATACATCAAATGTTACTGATATGAGTGAAATGTTTTGGAATTGTCCATCTTTGATTACTCTTGATCTGAGCAATTTTGACACATCAAATGTTACTGATATGCACAATATGTTTCATTATTGCGATGCATTAAAAAGCATAGATATAAGTAGCTTTGACACATCAAATGTTACTAATATGAGAACTATGTTTTATGAGTGCAGATCATTGACTGATGTTGATGTGAGCAAGTTCAATACCTCAAATGTTACGGATATGGGGTTTATGTTTAGCCAATGCGAATCATTGCCTGCTCTTGATTTAAGTAAATTTGATACATCAAATGTTACTGGTATGGATGCTATGTTTCAAAAATGTGAGGCATTAAAAAGCATAGATATAAGTAGCTTTGACACATCAAATGTTACGGATATGAGTACTATGTTTAATGGGTGTGAGTCATTGACCGAGCTTGATTTGAGTAAATTTGATACATTAAAAGTGACTGATATGCACTATATGTTTAACAGTTGCGAGTCATTAAAGAATCTTGATATAAGCAATTTTGATATGTCATCTGTTAAAAATACGGAGGAAATGTTTAGGGACACCAAAGAGCTCACAACACTTAAGAGCCCTGTAAAGGCAATTGCCGGTGTATATCTGGGCAAGGAATTTCATGATGCCGAAGGCAATAAGTATACAGATCTTCCACTTACAGGAAAGACTTTATATTCGGGAGAAGCTAAAGAAGAACCGTCGGATCCAACAAACCCGGAAAATCCAGAAAATCCAGAGAATCCGGAAAACCCTGTAAACCCAGAAAAACCGGAAAAACCTGTAACCCCAGAAAATCCAGACAAATCCGTAAGCGATAATTCCCAGTCATCAAATGACAAAGTAGTTCCAAAGGAAGTTACTGCAGGAACACATGCTATAAAGGTAAGTTTCAATGAAACTCCTGCATTTGCCGGAAGAAAGCTTACGGCGGCTGACTTTATACAGGACTTTACGCTTGATGGTAAAACTTACAGTGCGGCTGACATTAAGGTAAAAGTTACGGGTGGAAAGAATGTCGGAGACAAGATTACAGTTTCAATAAAAAAGATCAAGGGACTTGACAGCACGACCAATAAAGAAGTTAAAGGAACCGTAATCGGTGACGCAACTATTCGTGCGATCCAGGCAAGTGAAATTGTGAATGCCAAAGGAAACTACACAAAAGAAGGTCAGGTTCTTATAAAGACAAAGAAGGATGGCAGCATCAAGAACGTAAAAGTTCTTGTTTCAAAGAAGGGTAAGTATTCTTCGGATACTGCATCCAAAGTCGTGAAAGTAAAAGGATGGAGCTATGATGCATCCTCAAAAGTCCTTTCATTTGACGGCTCCCAGCTTACAGGCTCGGTTAAAGTAAACTGATAAATACGAAAAGTGTGGCTGTCGCAAAAAAAGTGCGGCAGCCACTTACTATATCAAGGTGTTTGTCGCCTGCCTTTAATATATAAGATTATAGTGAATTATATTTTTTTATATGATATTATATTTTTATAAGAATAATTATATTTTCTGGAGGAAAATATGGCAGTAAAGAATCCGTATGTTATAACATTTGGAAGAATACCGAGGCAATATATAAGCAGAGATATATTGATAGATGAGATAATAGAGGCTCTTGATAATGATGAAGCAGGCGAGCAGGCATTTAAATTGACAGGAATAAGAGGAACCGGGAAGACAGTTACACTTACTGCAATAGAAAATGAAATAAGAGAAGACAGAAACTGGATTGTTATAGATTTAAAATCTAATTCGGATATTACATCGGATCTGGTTGCAAATCTATATAGTGACGTGCCTTTTCTGACAAAGTTTGTAGATGCAGATCTGAATTTATCTGCGTTTGGAATAGGAATAAATATCTCAAATAAGAGTCCTGTTGCAAGTATTGATGTGGCGTTAAAAAAATTGATGCAAGAAGTTAGGAAGCAAAAGAAAAAAGTATTAGTCGTAATAGATGAAGCTAGAAAAACTGATGCTATGCTTGATTTTATTCAGGAATTCCAGATTCTTATAAGAGAAGAACTTCCGCTTTATATGATAATTGCGGGATTGTATGAAGATATCGAAAGCATTGAAAATTCTGACGGATTAACGTTCTTTTTGCGTGCATCAAAATATGAAATGAAACCGCTAAGTATAAGGATAATCAAAGAAGACTATAAGAAAACATTAGGGTTGTCAGATGAGGTTGCAGCGGACCTGGCAGAGATGACAAAAGGCTATGCTTTTGCATATCAGGCATTTGGAAAATATATGTGGCAGTCAGGAGATAAGGATATTTCAGATTTTGTTATAGCACAGGTTGACGAAGCACTATCGGAAAAAGTATATAATAAAATCTGGAGTGAACTGAGACCGAAAGACAAATGGTATCTGAGTTTCATAATTCAGAAAGACAAAATGACAGCATCAGAATTGCTGGAAATAACTAAAACAAAGCATAATGAATGGAGTGAGCCTAGAAAGCGCTTGATAGAAAAGGGGATAATTGACGGTTCAAAACGCGGAGTGATAGCCATAAAACTTCCAAGATTTAAAGAGTATGTTGAAAATCAGGAGTGAAGGTGTTCAGATATTATTTTCTTGACTTAGCCGTACGGAGAAATCTATAATAATTGTAGAAAATTTCTTCGTACGGCTAAATTTATGCTTAAAACTAAAAATAAAGCCGTACGCCTAAGGGGGATTGCTGTGAAGATTAATAATTCTCAAGATTTCGGAAAAATGCTAAGAAAAAGGCGAAAGCAGCTGGGATATACTCAGAAATATTTATCGGATTTTACAGGTTTTAGTGTAAGCTTTATTTCTGACCTGGAGAATGGCAAAGAAACAATTGAAATCGGAAGAGCATTTAAGCTTGCTAATTCATTGGGATTTGATATTGAGCTGAACGAGAGAGGTACACATAAATGAGAAATCTGACGAAATGAGAGACAGTATCATAAATAGTGGCGGATTCAGGAGATGTTAATATATAAGATTATACTGAATTATATTTTTTTATATATTATTATATTTTTTTTAGGGGAATTATATTTTTTCGGGAGAAAAATATCGATTGGAAGAATACCTAAGCTTAAAGTAAATTAATGTGAAAAATCCTAGGTCATGGATTTCCGTGACCTAGGGTTTTTCTATATATTGCTTTTTTATCTGAAAGAATTATAATTATAATATAAAGTAACCATATTGGATACAAATTATAATTTGATAACCAAATAGGGTATAGGTGTAAAGTATGAATTTATTGGTGCGTGAATTGAGAGAATCAACCGGAATGACACAGAAAGCGTTTGCTGAGTTGTTTGATATTCCGCTAAGTACGTTGAGAAAGTGGGAGCAGGGGGAGGCATCTCCACCTCCGTATGTTGTCAGGATGATGGCTCGTCTTTTGCCATTTGAGAGAGTAGATTTGAAAGAGATAAATAGCAAAAAAGGGCATAAGTATTATTATGACAATGCGAAAAAAATATTGATGGATTCGAAGGGAAATTCTATAAACATTGAGGAAAGCATAGAGGGGGTTAAAGAAGAAAATCTGCCAATATATGTTGAGGATTTATTTGAAGCTTTTTATGAAATTCAAGAGAGATTTAACAGAGATCTTAGATTTGACAGGGAAGAAGATATTATATGGAGTTAATATATGGCAAAAAAATCAGTAAATGAATATTATCTGATGCACAAAGACATTCCGGTATGTCTGATGGAAATTTCCAACGACGGAACACTTGGGAAATATAGAAAGAATAATTCTGCAATCGAGCATTTTCCACTAGGTGGTCAGATGAATGATATGAAATTTCACGACTGGTGGAAGGATCGAGCCATACCAAAAACAAGACATGGCGCTAAGACAGCACTTCAAAGACTTGGTTACGCTTCCACAAATTGTGCATTGGTTGATAACCTTGCACTAAGCCTTTCCGATTGCTATTGGATAAAGCCCAGAGGAGCAGACTTGACATGGAACGATGTCAATTTATTTACAAATGATTTTGTAGATACATTTGGTGAGATAACTATTAATCAGGACCATCTGATAGATATACGAAAAAAAACAAGGTTTAATTGTGCTACGTCACAAGGCGAATTGCAAAAAAAATGGTGTATAGATGATACTGGTCGCAGGTATATGGTAAAGGGAAATTATGGTGAATCTTACCAGCAGAGCTTAAATGAATTATTTGCTACAGAGCTTCACATGCAGCAGGGCTATTCAAATTACACTAAATACACACTTACAAAGCTCAGTGTAGAAGGTGATATGGAAGGAATAGGATGTCTATCCTATGATTTTTGCAGTGAAAATATAGAATGTATAAGTGCATGGGAGCTGTTGCAGACGACAAAGCTAAAACAAAATGAATCATATTTCTATCCTTTAAAAAAAGTATGTATGGATATAGGAATGACGGAACAGGCTTTTCATGAATTTATGGATTATCAGATTATGACGGACTATTTGATTTCCAATACCGACAGACATATGAACAATATTGCAATCATGCGCAATCCTGATACACTGGAATTACTTGGCTTTGCACCTATATATGATTCGGGTAATTCGATGTTTTACAATGTTCCATATGAAAAACTGGATAGTGTAAAGCTGGACGACATAAAGACACATTCATTTGTCGAAAGGGAATGTAAACTATTGTCATATGTAAAGAACAGAAATGCGGTTGACTTAAATAAGGCGCAGGTGAGTTTTGATATCTATACTAATGACATATACGAACGACAGA
This sequence comes from Lachnospiraceae bacterium MA2020, assembly GCA_000746015.1. Taxonomy (GTDB): domain Bacteria; phylum Bacillota; class Clostridia; order Lachnospirales; family Lachnospiraceae; genus NK4A144. The sequence goes on from JQKK01000005.1 coordinate 106,898, forward strand.
TCAGAATACCTAAGCTTAAGGCAAAGTATGAGCAAAAATTGGCAAGATTATCTGCATTTCAGGCAGGAAAAGATATTTGGAAAGCCAGGAAGTTTTAAAATGATCGGGTATACAAGATTATAGTAAATTTTTTCGGAAGATAAATATGGATAAGCCTTATTTTTTCAGAAGTAATTGCCGATAAACAATATAGAGGTGTAGGTCATTTTATGTGCTTATCTGTTAGAGGAGGACTTGTCATGAAAGTTAATAGAGCAGGTCAGAATGGCATGGAAGCCATATTTAAGGTATCGGGAAACACGAATAAGACAGAAAAAAGAGGAACCTCGGTTAGTGGAAGTATACTGGGCGCTGATCCTATTGCTTATAGGCGGGCGTTGGCTCATAAGCAGGCAATTAAGGTAGTGAAGGATGCTTTCAAGGGACAGCAGGGGACTGTTGACCGTATGAAAGGATATGAAGATCTTATAGGTCAGATGAAACAGCAAAATAGTGAGTATCGGGATACGATCAATGAAGGCTATAAAAAGATTGATGACCTGCAGAAACAGTATGGAATAAGTGATGAGTCTGAAGAACAGAAGGAGGCGGAGCTGCTTGCGCGTGCTGTTGAAAAGCCCTTTGAATTAAGTGAAGAGGAGAGGGCAAAGGTAGCCGATATCAAAGAGCGCGGGCTTACTGAGTATCAGCAAAAATATCTCTCTGAGAAAGAGGATATCAAGCATTGGGAGAGAGAAATTGATACTAATAATGCAAATATCAATTCGCTCAATCAGTCTATAAAAGAGATGAAGAAAGCCATGCTAAAGGATCAGTCGATGGTAAAGGCAACGAAAGCGGCGGATGAGATGGAGATTCAGGCAGCTAAAAATGAAGCAGTAGCACTTATTGCCGAAGCCAAGGATAATATCGAAGATGACCTTGAAGAGACGATCGAGAAGGCTGAAGAGATCAAGGAGAAGCGTGCAGAGGAAGAAGAGAAGGAACTTGAGGCAAAGGAACGTGAAGCACGTATTCAGGAGATGATCGAGCGCATAAGAGAAAGTAGTGAGGAAAATAAGGAAAGAACGGAAGATGATAAATCGGATGACGAACTTTCTGTAGATGCTCTGCTTGCCCGACATGAAGCACTTTCTGCACCTGATCTTTCCGAGACCAAGGGTACAAAGGACAAGATTAACAACGAAATAAAAACAATAGCGGCAAAACTCAGGCTTGTCGTGGACGACATCAAAGGCGCTGAAGTTGATAAGTCTATATAAAATAATAATGAAGTTGGGCGAGCATGTCTTTAAGTTGTGAAAAAAGATATGTTGTGATTTTAAGAGCCTGGAAGAAATAATAAAGACGTATAGAGTAAATTAATGTTAAAACCCCAGGTCGTGGACTCTGCGACCTGGGGGTTTTTGTAACACTACTTTTTCATTATCACATCTACATGGTTGTATGGTATTTCTATGCCATTTTCCTTCAATGCGTTAAAAACTGAGGTGTTGATCTCGTCTTTAAGGACTTCGCTCTTTATGTTTGATGGAAAACGTACTGTTGCGCCCATGATAAGCGCGCTATCCTTCAGCTCCAAAAAATATACAGATCTGGTATTAGGATTAGTCTTATCATACTCATCAGTATTTAATGTGAGCGGATTGTCGCATATTGTTTTACGGATAATTTTTTTGGCATGCTCTACATCGGAGTCATAGCTTATCGGAAACTTAAAAACTACCGATCTTGGGACATCTCCATAGCTATAGTTTATGACTTTCATTGCATTTGCCCTGCTGTTTGGTATGATCGCCCTTGTAGTATCAAGAAGGATTATAACCACGTGACGCAAAGTCATCGACTCCACGACACCCGTAGTACCATCTTCAAATTCTATCCTGGAGCCTACATCAAACGGCTTGTAAAGACTTATCTGAAGACCTGCAAACATATCTTTTATGGTATCCTGGGCTGCAAATCCGACGATGGCTGCCACTACCGCAGTACTGCCAAGGAGTGAGCGCGCTATCTGATCACCACCCAAAGGCAGCACGATAAAACAAACAACTATCGCTACAGTTATTACTCTTTCAATAAACTGAAGGGTTAAACTTTTTCCATTTTTTTTCTCGAAGTGTTTTATTGCTTTGTTTTTAATTTTCAAAACAAGTAAAAAAACACCAAGATACAGCGCCAGTGCAACGACGAGTATCACTATTATGAATATCAAGAGTTTAATAGTAGCGCTGTCAGACAGTCCTGACAAAAAACTTATTGCTTCTTTATAAAAAGTATCAGCAGATTCTTTCATGTATTCCCCCTTAATAAAAGACAAAATTTGGTATCGCTATTATTTATATCGGCATAAATATTTAATTCTTAAGGACAACTATGCTTTTTCGTGTAAAAGTGAATAGTTTATCGGGTATATATATTGCATTTCATTTACTATTATAAAATTATACATAATTATGAATGCGAGGGTACTTCTTTGAATAAAGACATGATGAAAAGAGCTAAAGAACTGGTGTCTCAGATGACGCTTGAGGAAAAGATGAGTCAGATGCTGCATCATTCTCCGGCTATCGAGAGACTCGGCATACCTGCATACTGCTGGTGGAGCGAGGCACTTCATGGCGTGGCGAGAGCAGGAGATGCTACAGTATTTCCACAGGCGATAGGACTTGGCGCGACTTTTGATGAAGAGCTTGTAGAGAAGATTGCAGACGTGACTTCTACAGAAGGACGCGCAAAGTTCAATGAGTTTTCAAAGCATGAGGACAGAGACATTTATAAAGGCCTGACATTTTGGGCACCAAATGTAAATATATTCCGTGATCCACGATGGGGACGCGGTCATGAGACTTATGGAGAAGATCCATATCTCACAGGTCAGCTCGGCATGGCATTTGTAAGAGGACTTCAGGGCGAAGACCTCGACAATCCAAAGGCAGCGGCTTGCGCAAAGCATTTTGCGGTACATTCAGGACCTGAGGCAGACCGCCATCACTTTGATGCAAAGGTGTCAAAGCAGGATCTTTATGATACTTACCTTTATGCATTTAAGAGGCTTGTAAAGGACGCCAAGGTCGAGGCTGTCATGGGCGCGTACAACAGAGTAAACGGTGAGCCGGCATGCGGAAGCAAGACACTGCTTAAAAACATACTTAGACGTGACTGGGGCTTTGAAGGCCATGTGGTTTCTGACTGCTGGGCTATCAAGGACTTCCATGAAAACCACAAAGTGACAGGCTGCGAAGTAGAGTCAGCAGCTATGGCTGTAAACAATGGTTGTGATCTCAACTGTGGCTGTGTTTATGAAAAGATGATATATGCTTACAAGGCAGGACTTGTAAAGGAAGAGACTATAGATGCAGCAGTAGAGCGACTTATGGAGATCCGTCTCCGTCTTGGCACACTTCCGGAGCACAAGAGCAAGTATGATGATATACCATATGAAGTGCTTGAGTGCAAAGAGCATATAGACCTTGCAGTAGAAGCAGCAAGGAGAAGTATGGTACTTTTGAAGAACGACGGGATACTTCCACTTAAGAAGGGAGAGTATAAAACTGTCGGCGTGATAGGACCAAATTCAAACTCACGAATTGCGCTTGTTGGTAATTACGAAGGAATATCTTCTGAATATATAACACCGCTTGAAGGGATAAAGGCATACCTTGGCGATGAGACAAGGGTTTTCCATGCAGACGGCACACATCTTTGGAAAGACAGGATGCATGGACTCGGAGAGGCAAGAGATGGCTTTGCTGAGGCAATGACAGTGGCAGAGCATTCAGATGTAGTGATCATGTGCCTTGGACTTGATGCGACTATAGAAGGTGAAGAGGGAGATGCAGGAAATGAGTTTGGAAGCGGAGATAAAAAGAGCCTTAAGCTTCCGGGACTTCAGCAGGAACTTCTTGAAAAGATCACAGCAATAGGAAAGCCGGTCGTACTTTTAGTCCTTGCAGGCTCAGCACTTGACCTTTCATGGGCTGATGAAAATGTAAATGCTATAGTGCAGTGTTTCTATCCGGGCGCAAGAGGAGGTAAGGCAATAGCCGAGCTTCTCTATGGTGAGTTCAGCCCTAGCGCAAAGCTTCCGATAACATTTTACAGGTCTGATGATGACCTTCCGGATTTCAAAGATTACAGTATGGAAGGCCGTACTTACAGATATTTCAAGGGAAGTCCACTTTATCCATTTGGATATGGAAAGAGCTATTCAAAGATAAGTTACAGCGACGCTTCTATCGACAGGACAGAAGGCACAGCTGAGGATACCTTCACAGTTGATTTCACAGTAAAAAATGATGGTGAATATCTTCAGCATGAGGCAGTGCAGCTCTATGTAAAAGATGTGGAGGCAAGCACAAGAGTTGCAAACTGGACTTTGAGAAAGATCGCAAATGTAGAGCTTAAGCCGGGAGAAGAGAGGCATATAAGCTTTGTTCTGACAAAGAGAGACTTTGCTATAATAGATGAAAAAGGCAGATGCATCGTGGAGCCGGGAAGCTTTAAGATCGCACTGGGTGGACAGCAGCCGGATGAAAGAAGTAGAGAGCTTACAGGAGAGAGCTGTCATTTCTTTGACATAAACATAAATGGGGAAACAGTAGAAGCTGAGTATTGATGAGATGCGAGGAGGTATTGAAATGGAAATCGTAAAAGCACCAACAGATCCGGAAAAGAACAGACCATTTTTTTACATCATGAAGGATCATGAGATATTTACAGCACCGGATGAAGAAAAAGACGGCAGAGGAGTATCATTCTTATATCAGAGTGATGGCAGACTTACAAGTAGCGCGGGCTTTGTAGGAAATGTAACCGACGACAGGATCATTAAGCTGCTTGAGACAGTGTCAGGCTTTAAGGAGCTTGTTCACAGTGTAGGTGTAACTGTTGAAATGGAGAATAAGTCAGAGGATGTAGAGTTTGTTTTCCAGATGTATGGTAAAAAGGATCTTTATGGCGGCGGAGCTAATCTGGTAGCAGATTTTAAGGCAGACTCTTCTGAAAAAAGGATATACTTGAGCGATATTGACTGGAAGGCAGATGACGATGTACCGGGACAGATAAGGGTATATACACCATCACCTGAAGAAAAAGCATTCTTAAGTGTCAGACTTTACCTCAATGACGGTTTTGAAGCACCGCCTCAGATAGAAGAAAAAGAGGTTGACATAAATTCGCCTGAGTATTCTGAGATGATTGAAAGATCTGTCGTAAACGTTGGAAATGGCGAGAGACTCACTAAGCTTAAAGAAAAGGCTGAGAGAGGCGAGGATGTTACCATAGCTTATATCGGAGGCTCTATCACTCAGGGTGCTGGTGCGACTCCTATTAATACGGAGTGCTATGCTTATAAGTCATTCCTTGGATTTAAGAAGCTTCTCGGCGGCGGTGAAAATATCCACTACCTCAAGGCTGGTGTCGGCGGTACTCCATCCGAGCTTGGTATGATAAGATTTGACAGGGATGTGCTTAAGGATGGCAAGGTAAAGCCTGATCTTGTTATAGTAGAGTTTGCCGTAAATGATGAAGGTGATGAAACAAAGGGAAATTGCTTTGAGAGTCTTGTGAGAAAGATACTTGCTCTTGAGTGGGAGCCTGCTGTAATGATCATGTTCTCAGTATTTTCAGATGACTTCAATCTGCAGGAGAGACTTGCGCCGGTTGGCATGAGATATGACCTGCCTATGGCAAGTGTAAAGGACGCTGTGGTTCCGCAGTTTTATGACCGCGACAAGAGAATACTGACAAAGCATCAGTACTTCTATGACATGTTCCACCCGACAAATTTAGGTCATACGATCATGGCAGACTGTCTCATCAGAGTTATGGAAAAATCGCTGAAAAATCATAAAGCTGAGTATACATATCTACCAAAACTTGATGAAGCCCCTATTATTGGAAATACATTTGATGATATAATCCTCTTGGACAAAAAGGATAATACAGGACTTGCCAAAGTCGAAGAAGGCGGCTTCACACTTACAGATACAGTGCTGCAGTCAGTTGAGATGGATATGGATCTTGATATGACACCGGAGTTCCCATACAACTGGATGTATGATGGAGCAGTATGTGATCACAAGAGCTTTAACATGACTATCAATTGTAAGGCACTTGTCATTGTGATGAAGGATTCAGGCGAAGTAGATGCTGCGACTGCAAAGGTATATGTTGACGGCAAATTTGTGCGCGACCTCGATCCGTATGTAAACAGATGGTGTCACTGCAATCCACTCATCATCATCGATGAAAAGGAGTCAGCTGAGCACAGAGTAGAAGTACGAGTTGACGAAGACGAAGTAAGAAATAAATTTACTATTCTTGGATTTGGCGTAGTCAGATAAGGTTATATAATTTATGGCTGGATTTTTTGCAATGATAAAGAATAGGATTTACAGGATAAAGAACCGGAGGAAAATGCTGGTTCTTTATTTTGCGTGTGTAATTATTCCTATCATTATTACAGATATATATGTACTTTCGGCGCTGTACCGTGCCGAGCAGAGTTCACGGGAGCACAGGCTTGAAAATGAGGCAAATGCCATACACTACACTTTTTTTAACAGTGTGGATGAGGCGGCAAGATTTGGAAACACTGTATATACGAGCATGTATGTGTATCGCTTCATGCATAGGGAATTCGCCTCAGAGATGGAATACTATGACGCTTATAACGAATTTTTTAGCAATCCACTGGTAAATCAGGTTAATAAGCAGTCCGGAATAGAGTATAAGTTTTACATCGATAACGATACCATAACGAGCGGAGACCAGATACAGCAGATAGATAAGGCAGAGGGTCTTGACTGGTATGAGTATATGATAAATTCCGGCAGACCCAAAGGTCTTTTCTTTGGCGGTAAGAAGATTTTTGATGGCTCTGTGCAGAGAAAGATGTATTATTTCCAAAGACTGAATTATTTCGACAATTCATCTAAGGATATTTTTTTAATAGAGTTTGACTATACGAAATTAGCGCAGAAGATTCAAAACTTAAACTGTGAGTCAAAGGCATATATCTGTGATGACAGGCGTGTGCTGATGACAAACAGTACTTACAGCAATGTAAACAAAAGGTATACCAGTGCCAACGTATTATCTGATGCTTCATTCAGGGTACCGATGCAGGTATACGGACTGGAGCTATATATAGTTGTTGAGGATGGAGGCAATATTCCGATACATCTTATATATAAGAAGTGGTATATTTTGGGACCATTGCTTCTCATAAACATCCTTTTCCCGATGTACATGATGGTACAGATAATGAGGGTGATCTACGCAAACAAATTGCGTGAGCAGGAGATGGTCGTTGCGCAGAAAAACGCCGAGCTGCTGGCACTTCACAGCCAGATCAATCCACACTTTCTATTTAATGCACTGGAAAGTATCCGCATGCATTCGCTCTTGAAGCAGGAGAGAGAGACTGCGGAAATGGTTGAAAAGCTGGCAAAGCTTCAGAGGCAATACACTGAGTGGCAGGATGATATAATATCTATTGAGAAAGAGCTGGAGTTTGTAGGGGCATATCTTGAGTTGCAGAAATACAGATTTGGCGATAGACTTTCTTTTGACATCGATGTTTCTGATGAATGCAGGAAGTACAAAATTCCGAAGCTTACGTTGGTCACATTTGTTGAGAATGCCTGCATACATGGGATTGAGAGCAAGACTAGCCCGGGCTGGATATTTGTAAGGGCCTATAGAGAGGGCGAGAACATGCTGCTCGAAATCGAAGATACAGGCAACGGTATGTTGGGGCTTGAAGCAATAGAGCTTGCAGCAAAGATGCGTGGTGCAAGTATCGATATGCTTAAAACCAAGGGCAGAGTGGGTATAATAAATGCCTGCCTGCGCTTAAAGATGATGACTGAGAACAATGTAGAGTTTGAAGTTGACTCAGAGCAGGGAGCCGGCACACTTATCCAGATGAAAATGCCGACAAAGTATATGTTGTAAGGGGATAGAAATGCTAAAAGTTTTGTTAGTTGATGATGAACCATTTATACTTCAGGGACTTCAGGTACTTATTGATTGGGAAAAAGAAGGCTATGAAATAGCAACAGCAGTCAATGGCCGTGAGGCACTTGAGTATGCACTTGAAAATGAAGTAGACCTGATAATATCTGATATCAAGATGCCTGTGATGACAGGACTTGAATTATTAAAGGCTATTCGCACTACTTATAAAAGAGAGACCTATTTTGTAATACTCAGTGGATTTGCAGAGTTTGGCTATGCTCAGGAGGCGATGAGATATGACTGTACTGACTATATCCTCAAGCCTGTAGAGAAGGATCAGCTTCTTGCAATACTTAAGAATGTTGCGGCTCTTTCTGAAAAGAAATCTTCACAGTCAGAGAGGCAGGAAAAGCAGGAAAAGGCATATCTTGACAGAAACCTTATGGCGCTGCTCGGAGGTAAGTATGATAGCGACAACCTTGAGTATCTGTCTGAAAAGATAAATATAGACGAGTCTATGAGCTATATAGGTATCCAGCTTGATGTGGAGACAATGGCAGATGACTATTCTGATGAGGAAAAGAAAGCGCAGCTTAAAAAGCTCTATGCGGCAGCGGTTTCATTTCTTAAAGAGAATTCTGACCTATGTATCATGGACGTTTCTGACAGCGAGAAAGTGTATGACATAGGTGTCATTTACTGCGAGTCAATGGCTGAGAAAAAGCAGCTGACATTTGAAAAATATCTTAAAGAATTTGTAGGATATATAAAAGATAACACAAATCTGCCGGTGACAATGCTGGTGGGAAAAATGGTATCCGGGATCAAAAATATCTCAAAATCCTATGGATCTGTAAATATCCTGCGTTCTCTCAAGGGCTTCAGGGACCAGAAGGATATATACTTTTATGAGGAAGAATATAAGATAAGCGATACAGGTATCATGATATGCAAAAAAGAGCTTGATGAGCTCATCGATGCCATAGAGCTTGGAGAAAGTATAAATATCCGCAAAAAAGTTGATGAATTTTATGATGAAATGCAGAAGATGGGTATCACTGAATCCTCGATGGACTTAAATATCAACTATCTCTTATTTCAGCTTATACATCTGGCAAGCGAGCTCGACAGTGAAGTAAACCAGGAGGAGATCTTCCGTATAATCCTTGAAAGTACTACGGAAGAAGGAATCAAGAGAGGCGGAAAGAAGCACCTTTGCAAGATGGCGGTTGTTTATGGAGAATATCTCGCGCAGCTTCGCAAAAACGTTTCAAAAGGTGTGCTCGGTCAGGTGGAGGACGAGATAAAGAAGAACTACGCAAGCAATCTGACACTTAAAGAGTTAAGTGAAAAATACTATGTAAATAGCGCGTACTTAGGTCAACTTTTCCGGAAAAAATATGGGTGTTCTTTTAAAGATTACCTGAATAATCATAGAATGGAAGAGGCGGCAAAGCTTCTTTTGAAAAGTGACATGAAGATATATGAGGTCGCAGATGCCGTAGGATTCAAGGATGTAGACTACTTTGTCAATAAATTCATAGCCGCAAAAGGATGTACCCCGACAAAATATAAAAAGAACACGTTGCAATAATTTGTCCTACCTTTATATATAATTTCTCTGATGTTTTGTAAAGTGATTTTATGTAAGATAGTATTATCAACAAAACAAAACGAAAGCGAAACATATTGAACTAAAGTTAAAACAAGGTATTTGATGGAGGGTAGTACATGAAAAAGAAGATAGTCAGTGCAATTTTGGTTGCGGCTATGCTTGGTACAATGCTCACAGGCTGCGGAAGCAAGGCAAGTGCAAAGGGCAGTGAGGCAGGCAAGGATGGTATCAAAGAGTTTACAGCATTCTTTGCTGTACCTGGCTCTGAGATCAATGATGACAATGAAGTTCAGCAGCTTATAGCTGAAAAGACAGGCGTTAAAGTTAAAGAGACATGGCTTACAGGTCAGACAGCTGAGGAAGCTATCGGAACACTTATCGCAGGCGGCGAGTATCCTGACTTTGTAGAAGCAGGAAGCGGCTCAGTACAGATGTATGAAGCAGGCGCACTTGTTGCACTTGATGATTATCTTGACAAATATCCAAATATAAAAGAGTTCTTCACAGATCAGGAATGGGACAGCCTTCGTCAGAGCGACGGTCACATTTACTGGATCCCACAGTTCTCAAACATCTATGGTGAAGAGAGAGAATGTACTCACAATGATGAAGCATTCTGGATCCAGGCAAGAGTTTTGAAGTGGGCAGGCTATCCAAAGATCGAGACAATGGATGAATACTTCGATCTCATCGAGAGATACAACGAGGCAAATCCTACACTTGAGGATGGAACAGCAAATATTCCTTACACAATCCTCTGTGACGACTGGAGATACTTCTGTCTTGAGAACGCAGGTGAGTTCCTTGACGGATATCCAAATGATGGTTCTGTAATCGTTGATCCTGAAGCAAAGAAGATCATCGACTACAATACAACACCAACAACAAAGAAGTATTTTGAAAAGCTCAATGAAGAGTACAAGAAGGGCATTGTAGATCCTGAGTCATTCACACAGACATACGACGAGTACATTGCTAAGCTTTCAACAGGTCGTGTACTTGGTATGGTAGATCAGTGGTGGGATTTCTCAAACAATGCTGAGGATGCTATCAAGACAGCTGGTCTTGACGAGCAGGGATGCCAGTACATTCCTCTTGGACTTACTATCGAAAAGGGTATGCATAATCAGTGGCACAACTCCGGCGGAATTGTAAACGTAAGCTCAGGTCTTGCAATTACAACAAGCTGCCAGGATGTTGAAGGCGCACTTCAGTTTGTAAATGATCTTCTTGGACAGGAAGTACATGATCTCAGATTCTGGGGCGTAAAGGATGTTGACTACAAGGTTGGAGATGACGGAATGTACTACCGCACACCTGAGATGAGAAAACAGCTTGCAGATACAGCTTACAAGGCATCACACAGCTGCTCATATTCATACTTCCCACAGTGGCTCGGAACAAGCCGCGATGGCAAGAACGCTATGAAGCCTGAAGGACAGGAGCAGGAGTTCTACGATGGACTTTCAGATGCAGTTAAAGAGTGCTTCGATGCTTATGGAGTAAAGACATACGTTGAAATGCTCGGTACTTCACCAGCACCTGGACCATGGTATCCAATGTACACATACTCAAGCACAATGACAACAGCTACACCAGGTGGTACAGCTTGGACACAGATGGGTGAGATAAAGCATCAGTATCTTCCAAAGGTTGTAATGGCTGACAACTTTGAGGCTGGATGGAATGAGTACATGGATGCATATAATGCCTGCAAGCCTGAGGACTTCATCTCTGAGATGCAGACAGAGCTTGAGAGAAGAATCACAGAGGCAGCTAAGTATAACTAATCAGAACTACATAAATATGTAAACTTTTACGGCGGGCGTCATAGGAGACCCAGGCGCCCGCCATACTTATACCCTTTTTTAGGGTGAATTTACACCAAAAGATAGTATTTGAGGATGGAGGATAAGCAATGAGCAGTACATCAAGCACAGCAATACCTATGCCGGCAGCTAAAGCAGAAAAAAAGAAAAAGAAGAATATAAGCGTAGCAGATCTTAAACATCAAAAAGTACTTTTGATCTGGTCAGTTATATTGACAATCTATGGTGTTATATTTTATTACCTGCCGCTTGGCGGTTGGCTCATGGCTTTCCAGAATTATAAGCCGCGTACGGGCCTTTTAGGTTCAGAATTTGTTGGAATGAAAAAGTTTGCAATGCTGTTTTCTGATGTGACTTTCCTTAGAGTTATCAGAAATACACTTGCAATGGGAATCATAAATTTGATCGTTACATTTGTAATGGCAATCGTCTTTGCACTTCTCTTAAACGAAGTTGCTTCAAAAGGCGGCAAGAAGGTAGTACAGACAATCTCATACCTTCCACACTTCCTTTCCTGGATCATTGTTACCGGTATTCTTCACGATGCTCTTTCAGGAACAGGTATCATCAATCAGGTGCTTATGAACTTCCACGTTATAAGTCAGCCTATCAATTTCTTTGCTCACGAACAATATTTCTGGCCAATAGTAGCTTTCGCAAATGTATGGAAAGAGACAGGCTGGAATGCAATCATATATCTCGCAGCTATCACATCTATCGATCCATCTCTTTATGAGGCAGCAGCTATTGACGGTGCCGGCAGATGGGCAAAGATCAGACATGTGACACTGCCTAGCCTTAAGCCAACTATCATGATCCTTCTTCTCATGAATGTCGGCAACGTACTCAATGCAGGATTTGAGATCCAGTACCTGCTTGGTAACGGACTTGTACAGAATGTTTCACAGACAATCGATATCTACGTACTGAAGTGGGGTATCAGTCAGGGTGACTATTCACTTGGTACTGCTGCCGGTATCTTCAAGAGCGTTGTAAGTATCGTACTCATCGTATTCTTCAACCACATGGCTAAGCGTCATGGTGAAGAGAGACTTTTCTAAAAAGGAGGGACTGATAAATGAATAAGAAGAAAATTTCAGGCGCAGATCTCGCCTTTAGGATCTTTAACAGTATATTTATGATAGTGTTCGTTGTAGTAACACTTTATCCGGTACTTAATACACTTGCAGTGTCACTCAATGACGGTACAGATGCTCTCCGCGGAGGTATCTATCTTATTCCGAGATTATTCACATGGAAGAACTATTCAACAGTACTTCAGAAGGATAACCTCATGATAGGTGCAGTTGTAACAGTTGCACGTACTATCATCGGTACAGCACTTGCACTTGTTACAAATGCTATCCTTGCTTTCATCGTCAGCAGAAAGAATTTCGCTTTTTCAAAGCCAATTTCACTTTTCTGGGTAATTACTATGTATGTTAATGGCGGACTCATTCCGACATTTCTCCTTTACAAAACTCTTGGACTTACAAATAGCTTTATGGTTTACGTAATACCAGGAATGTTGTCAGCCTTTAACATGCTTGTAATTAGGACTTACATGAAAGGTATCCCGGACAGCCTTGAAGAGTCAGCACAGCTTGATGGTGCCGGATACACAACTATCTTCCTCAAGATCATTTCTCCACTTTGTAAGCCTGTTTATGCTACAGTTGCTCTCTTCGTAGCTGTAGGTCAGTGGAACTCATGGTTTGATGCAATGCTCTACAACAGAATGAGCGACAATCTCACAACACTTCAGTATGAGCTTATGAAACTGCTTTCATCTGTAACAAACCAGAGCGCATCAGTAGAATCAATGAAAAACGCAGGTGGTTCTGTAACACCTACCTCTGTAAGGGCTGCGGCAACAATCATAACAATGTTACCCATCATTTGCATCTACCCATTCCTTCAGAGATACTTCGTTACCGGACTTACACTTGGCGGCGTAAAAGAATGATTATGAACAGAGCCACGGGAAAAAAGTTCCCGTGGCTCTTCTATGTTTTCCCATGCAAAATCGAAAGTTTTTCGGGTTATAAGAAGCACTGTTTTTTTATATGATTATATCAATAAAGAACTGTGTTAGGAGGAATTGATATGGGAGTGTTTAGTCCGGATAGCGAGTTTATGGATTTTCTTGGGAAAGTCACGGATTTTATTATATTAAATCTTTTGTGCCTGTTTTGCTCTATACCGATTTTTACGATAGGAGCGGCATTTACGGCAAAGTACTATGTATCTATGAAGATTGTGCGCGGTGAAGAGCCGGATGCTGCAAAGAGTTATTTTAAGTCATTTAAGGAAAACTTCAAGCAGGCTACAGCTGTATGGATGGCATTTCTTGCAGCGTTTATCGTACTTGCGATTGACTGGTATAACGTGATAAAGGGCTCGTCACAGAGCATGCCGTTTGGCGGTAAAGTCGCCTTGGGTGTGATCAGTTTTTTAGTCTGGTCAATGGCTTACTGCACTTTTTTCTTTTTGGCAAGATTCAAGATTTCCAACAAGGAATTATTTAAGGGATCGCTCGTAATGAGCCTTATGAACCTGCCATATATGATAGTGATATTCCTTGTGACATTTATCCCTTATATCATCTGTGCATGGTATATCGAGTGGGGCCTTGGCATATGGATTTTATGCACTACAGTTTCGCTTTACTATATAAGTCGTGGATTTGACAGACAATTCAGCAAAATTTTGGGAGGACAAAACAGTGAGTCTGAAAGAGAAGAAGACAATTGCACACAATCCGATATTAAAGGGGTTTTATCCGGATCCGTCAATATGCAGGGTTGATGATGATTTTTACATCGTAAATTCAAGTTTTGTTTATGCGCCGGGAGTGCCGATCTTTCATAGCAAAGACCTCGCGCACTGGGAGCAGATAGGACATGTGCTCGATCGCGAGTCACAGCTTCCTGTCAGCGGTGAGATATCAAGGGGAATATTTGCTCCGACAATAAGATATCACAAGGGCACATATTATATGATTACGACTAATGTAAGCCACGGCGGGAATTTTGTGGTAACTGCGACAGATCCTAGAGGTCCGTGGTCTGAGCCATATTATCTGGGAGAAGAGGAGTGCCCCGGTATCGATCCAAGTCTTTTCTTTGACGATGATGACAGATGCTACTATGTAGGCACAAGACCAAATCCGGAAGGCGTAAGATACAACGGCGACTGGGAAATCTGGGTGCAGGAGCTTGACCTTGAGACAATGAAACTCACGGGCGAGTCTATGGCAATCTGGAAGGGTGCAGTCAAGGGAGTTATCTGGCCGGAAGGACCACATCTTTATAAAAAGGACGGCTACTATTATCTCGTTCATGCAGAAGGCGGCACAGGTCCTGAGCACAGTATTTCCGTTGCAAGATCCAAGGAGATTTTTAAGTGGTTTGAGGGCTGCCCTCGCAATCCGATATTTACACATAGAAATTTAGGCAAAAACTATCCTGTGATCTATGCAGGTCACGGAGATCTTGTTGATGATAAAGATGGCAACTGGTATATCGTAATGCTTGCGTCAAGACAGTGTGAGAGACACTGTAGTCTCGGTCGTGAGACTTTCCTTGCAAAAGTCATATGGGAAGATGGATGGCCGGTCATCAATGAAGGCATAGGCAAACTTACAGATGAAGTAGAAGTGCCGCTTGAAGAGCACAAATTTGCAAACGAAAACGAGTGGTCAGACAGCCTGCATTTCTTTGACAAAGAGCTTGACCAGAGATTTGTCGGCATAGAAAAGATAAACGATGAGATTTACTCGCTCAGCGAAAGAGAAGGATTCTTAAAATTAAAGACAAGAAAAGAAAGACTTGAGGATATGGGATATCCTTCATATCTCGGACTCAGACAAAAGGACTATTCTTTTGTGGCAGAGACCGGAGTTGATTTTGAGCCTGCAAGTGAGAAAGAGTGCGGTGGTTTAGTACTTTATCAGAATCACGAAAATCATCTGATCGTTGAGATTGTAAAACGCAACGGCGAGAGAATGATCGAAGTCAGAAAAGTCATCAAGGGAAGTGAGAGTGTATCTGCATCTGAGAAACTTACCGAAGGACTTGTGACTATAGAAATAGAAGCAGCAGCTCAGAAGGCAATAGTGCGCATGCGTCAGGAGGGCAAGTGTACCACTCTTGAAGAGGACATTGATCTGCTTCCTTACACTACAGAAGAGGCTGGCGGCTTTGTAGGCTGCACAGTCGGAATGTACACTTCAGCAAATGGAGAGGAAAGCACAAATCACTGCGACTTTGCTTGGATGACACTTCGCAGGAAAGAGGCATAATCATGAGACAATATAGAAACGTTTTCCTTGAGATAGGAAAAAGTGAGGCTGAAACAGAGCAGCGCCTTGAAGAGATTTTTAATGAAATATACTACGGTGATGACTGCTTTTTTGATACTACTGAAGATGGAAAAGCCGGATTTCTGATAGATACAGGAAACAATGATACACGCACGGAAGGAATCTCCTATGGCATGATGATGTGTGTGCAGCTGGATAAAAAGAAGGAATTTGACCAGCTGTGGACATGGGCTATGACGCGCATGTACATGGAAGATGGCGAGAACAAGCACTATTTCGCGTGGTCTGTGGCTACTGATGGAAGTAAGAATGCTGATGGTCCTGCGCCTGATGGCGAAGAGTTTTTTGCAATGGCATTGATATTTGCATCACACAGATGGGGAAATGGTGAAGGAATATACGATTATGGAAAGAGGGCAAAGGACCTTTTGAGAGACTGCATTCACCATGAGGAACTCTACGGTGGTCACAATATGTGGACAGAGGACGGACTTATCAAATTTGTTCCGGGACTTGAGTTCACTGATCCATCATATCACCTGCCGCATTTTTATGAGCTTTTTGCAGAGAATTGCTATGAAGAGGACAGGGATTTTTGGAAGAAAGCGGCCAAGGCAAGCCGCGAGTATCTGAAGACAGCCTGCCATCCGTCTACCGGTCTTTCTCCGGAGTACAGCTACTATGATGGTAAGCCATATCCTGACAGAGAGCATTTTGGAGGCAGACATGACTGGTATTATAGTGACGCTTACAGGACTATTGCAAATATCGCGCTCGACTATGAGTGGTTTTCTAAGGATACTGAGTTTGGCAAATGGAGTCGCGAGACCGCAAACAAGCTGCAGAGATTTTTCAGTGAGCAGCCAAGTGATGACAACAGAGGTATCTACGAGATAGATGGCAGAAGAGTGGAGGGAAAAGCACTTCACCCGGTAGCGATCACAGCAACAAACGCAGCTGCATCACTTGCCGCTGACTGTGAGTACTCAAAGCTTTTTGTAGAAGAATTTTGGAATACACCACTTAGAAAAGGTGAGAGAAGATATTATGACAATTGTCTTTACATCTTTGCTTTTCTTGCATTGAGTGGAAAGTATAGAATGTGGTAATAATAATGGCAGTCCTCATTTAATGGGGGCTGCCATTATCAATGTGTCCGAATTAATTCTTGTGGCTATAATTTAAAGACGCTGATCAGCTCTTCAATCTTATTGGATGAATCAGATACGGTAGCAGCACTTGCATCTACTCCCTTTGAGCTCTCTGCAACTTGTTCAGCACTGGCGGTAACGTTAGTAACGGTTGAGCTTACCTGCTGAGTATTTGCAGACTGTTCTTCGGATATAGCGGCCATTGAGGACGCGATATCATCTACTGTTCCAATCTTGCTGATCATATCACTTACAATATCACTGGTTGCATCAAGGTTTTTGAAGATATCTTCAAAAGTATCTCCTGCAGTATCAACGGCTTTCATATTGGTATCGATCTCTTTCATATTTGATTGAGATTTATTTGAAAGCTGCTCGATCTGAAGTGTTATATCTTTAATGATCTCTGATATCTGTTGAGTTGAGCTTGCACTGTTTTGAGCAAGCTGTCCGATTTCCTGAGCGACAACGGCAAAGCCCCTGCCGGCTTCACCGGCTCTTGCCGCTTCGATAGAAGCATTTAAGGACAAAAGATTTGTCTGCCCGGAGATTTCATTGATCATATCAACGATAGAGTTGATTTTCTGAGCAGAATCACCGACGGTAATGACAACCTCATTCATATCATCAATTGATTTTGCAATACCGGTCATTCCGTTCTGTACAACTTTCATATCATGTTGTCCCTCTTTTGCCTTGGTTACAAGTGCAGACATGGTATCCTTTGTCTGCTGGCTGTTTGAGGACAGATTGGCTACTTCCTGTGCAAGATTAGTTGCCTGATTTGCCAGATCTGTAACTGCATTTGCCATGTCGTCCATAGCACCATTGATTTGCTGCATTGCCCTTAGCTGTTCACCAGCCTGCATATTCAAATCACTTGATGCATTCTGAGAATTCGATGCCTCGTCTGCCAGATTTAGAGAAACATCCTTGATCTCCAAAAGAGTTTTTCGCATTTTGTCTACATAATCAAGCATGTTGTTATTCATTACAGCAATTTCATTAGTTCCATTGTCTTTTTGTATTTCCACAGTAAAATCACCCTGAGCAATGCGTGTGATATTATCAGTGAGATTTCTTACAGGTCTTGTTATCATTATCCCTATAAGCTGTGACAGAGCGATAGCAATACCGAGCAGGATTACTAATGCGATGATGATGCTGATTATAATAAACTTATACAATGGAGCCAGGACATCATTTACCTTGACAAACGATGCAAGAAACCAGTTTGTGTTGTTAACCACATCTATAGAAACATAATAATCTGAGCCATCGGTTCCACGAAGTGTAAATACATCGTCGCGTCCACCGGAAGTGGTTATTTTTGATATTTCCTGTATAAAATTATCGTTAGGATATTCTGATACATCTTTGCCGATTTGATCCTGTGCCGGAGATGCAATCATAATAGTCCCATCAAACATCATAGTTGATCCGGTTCCAAGAGGTTTATAGGCACTTGCTCTTGCAGAAATTCCTTTAAGACTTATATCAGCGGACATGACACCACTTCGCCCATCTGATAGTTCGACTTTACGCGAGCCACATACAACCATCTGACCGGTTGTCAGATCCACAGAAGGAGGACCAAGGAAAATGGAAGTCGAATTTGATCCGTTTTTGTACCAGGCTCTGGTCGTAGGATCATAGTCGGCATCGGGTACCCATCCACTTCCGTCATAAAAAGAATCCTTTCCAAACGCAATGTAGAGGTCACTGACAACATCGGGATTTTTGGCCATGCCGGGCTCTAAAGCTTTCAGTATGTCAGCATCGGTGCTGTAAGAGGAAACTGAAAAAGTATCAGCAAATCCATCATAATAGTCAATGATACCTTCCATATCTCCGGCTATATCAGCGGCATTTTTCTTAGCCTCTTGCTTTAATCCGTTAGTTGCTTCTTCAACAATAACGTCTTTAGCTCTAAGAGAAATAAATAAAGCAACTATAGCAATCGCTATGAATATAGTTGGAATAATTACAGACAACAACTGAGTGCTGATGCGCTTGGCATTAGCTTTAGACTTAGTTCTATTTGACATAGTTACCCCTCAAACTTTCATCATAATACCACTAAAAAGCTTCTATAAACTTATTATCGGCTGAATTATTTCATTATTTATATGAAAGTATGTATATTTTTCGATTCAATAATTTTAAATCAATAATACTTTCTGTCCTTCTTTTTAGACAAGATTAAGGTAAATTACACTCAATTTTTTGCCGATAAATAAAATGTGGGAGTGTGGATACAAGCTTGAAAAGGTTTACATAAATTAAAGTTGGGGTTGGTTTAGTAACTATAGATGGGGTTGTAGGAGGTTACTATGGCAAATAATACTTCGGATGTGAAAACAAATGTAAAACGTAAGAATTACCGGGGACTCGCAGGAGTTATACTGATCAGAGTCATACCTGTTTTAGTAGTCATAGTATTTCTCGTTTTTACGATGCTTTATGTAAATATTAAAAAGAGTTATTCAAATCAGATAGTTAAGCGTATGAATACAGAGGCGTCAAGCGTCTGCAACAAGGTCGAGGTATGGAGTAATGAGGCTATGGCTGTACTTAATGCAGTAGCTGAACAGATAGGTCACGGGTATCTTGGCGATAGTCAAAATATGGTCGAGTATATGAAAGAGGTCAAGGAGACTATCATATCCGGCAGTAATGGAATATATGTAGTATATGATGATGGAACCACCATATCTTATGATGGGGAGGAAAGTTTTCCTGAGTATGCGGAAGAGGACTGGTATAAATTTGGACGCACCTGTGATAAGGCGGCTTTTGATGAAAGCTCATATTATACCCAGGATGGGATAAATGAGTATACAGCAACTTGTGCAAAAAATATTAAAGATAAAGACGGAAATGTAATTGGTATAGTTGCAACAGACCTAAGGTTTTCTACAATTAGAGATATGGTTGATACTATGAGCAAGGATCTTAACGCGTCCTTCCTGCTTATAGATACTAAGGGTGGAATGGTCATAGCCGCAAGTGAAGGTGACTATGAAGGAGTAATGCAGGATGATATTAAAGATCCGTTTCTCAAAAATCTTCATGATGGCTATGAAGAAAATGTAAAACATAAAACAATTAACACTATAAGAGGAAAGTATGTAATCACAACAAGCAGTGTAAACGGAACTGAGTGGATACTTATCCTTTATGAAGACTATGAAACAGCTTATGGCCCTATGATAAGTGTTGTAATGCTACTCAATTTTACAGCACTGATAGTATTCCTTGCAATTGCACTACTGGTTTCACGTGCAGTCAGCAAGCCAATGAAACAGCTGCGCAGGACAACTAATGATATTGTGAAGATCTCTAAGGGCGATCTGACACTAAACTTTAGTAAAGAGCATAAGGGACCTGATAACGAGATAACAGATATCAATGCAAGTCTGCATGATTACATAGAGACGATGAATTTGATAATTACTGAAGTAAACGACACTTCTGACAGCCTGCAGCGTCATGCGCAGGATTTTGACGAGCTTGCTACAGGAATGAATGAGTCGACAACTACAGAGAAAAATTCGCTCGAAGATCTTTCTGCAGAGATGCATAACATAAATGAGTCAATACAGAAGTTGTCTGAAGAGTCAGAGAAGCTTTCCAAGATTGCTGAAGAAACTGCAACTTCCAGCAGTGAGGCGAAGGTTCACATGGATACTGTGCAGACCGACTCTGAGGAGACAGCGGACAATCTCAATCAGGTTACGGAGAGAATGCATATTGCTCAGAAGTCAATGGATGAGCTTGTGTCACACGTTTCGAATGTTGAAAATTCTGCTGAGAAGATATCTTCGATCACATCTGTTATCAAGGATATTGCATCTCAGACAAACCTGCTTTCATTAAATGCATCTATCGAGGCAGCTAGAGCCGGAGAGGCAGGACGAGGCTTTGCAGTAGTTGCGGATGAGATCAAGCAGCTGGCTGAAACAAGTAACGAAAATGCAGGAATGATTGAAAATCTTGTAAGCAATATTTCAGACCTGATGTCAAAGACAGGCAGTGCCACAAGGAAGAGTGCAGATGATATCGCCAATGGCGTGCAGATACTTGAAAAGATAGTAGGAGCTTATGGTCAGACAGTAGTACAGGTAAAGGCTACCGGTGAGCAGATCAACAAGATGCTTGCAAATGCTAAGGAAGTTGACGAGATATCCGGCAGGATGGCTGAGGCTACCGCAGTACAGGCAAAAGGAACTGAGACGATACTTGCGAGCACGCTTGAAATCGAGCAGATGGTAGAGGAGGCTCAGCAACAGAGCATCAATCTTAAAGAAGGAGCAGGTAATCTTAGCAGGTTGTCCGATGATCTGCAGGAAAAGATGGATTTTTTCAAAGTCAGATAAAATTTTATAAAATACAGATCGGCTGTGAATACTGGTTTTTCAAGTATTCACAGCCGATTATCATTTATAATTTGAGTATTCGTTTTTGTTTCCAATGGAAGTAGATTATAAATAAAATTCCGCAGGTTATCCATGTCATAGGATAGCAGCTGAGTATTTGGGTAAGTGTGCCGTTTGGTACGATCCATTTGATCCACACAATTCTGAAAAGGCAGGTGCCGCAGAGTGTGATGATTGTCGGCACAAGCACAGTTCCTTCCGCCTGAAGTACGGCGGCATAAACTTCGACAAATACAAATGCCCAGTATCCTTTTGCAAGGAGATTGATAATAGTAGTACCGATAGAGGTAACTTCGCTGTCAGTAGTGAAGATTGAAAGCAGCTGATGGCTTCCGAGCACCATGGCAGCAGTCATAAGTACCGCGGAGAACATACACATCACAAGGGTAATATTTGTTCCCTTGCGGATACGGTCAAACTTGTGCGCTCCATAATTCTGCCCGACAAACGTAGTGATCGCAATACCAAAGGCGCTGTAAACGAGCCAGATTATCGCATCGATCTTTCCGGTAGCTCCCCATGCGGCAACTGTATCAACACCAAGTGCATTAAGAGAAACCTGTATAAGTATATTTGAGATATTGTAAAGACTTGACTGTATGCCGCTTGGAAGGCCGAGGCGGAGCATGTTGTCAAGTATACGTGTCTCAAAACGGATACGTTTAAGGTCAAGCTGCAGCAAAGGTGTCTTTTTGACTAAAAGCCATGTAACAAGTATTGCGCTGATACCCTGGGATATGAGCGTTGCAATGGCGACACCCTTTACTCCAAGCTGCATTACCTTTACGAGCAGCATATCAAGCACGATATTTACAAAGCAGCATACCATCAGAATATAAAGAGGTCTCTTGGCATCACCGATGGCTCTGAGTATTGCTGAGCCAATATTGTAGACAAATACGAAGACAAGTCCAAGAAAATATAGCTGCAGGTAGAGTGTAGAGTTTGGTATAAGTGTTGCAGGAGTATTCATTGCCTTTAGTATATGAGGAGATGCGAAAAAGCCAAAGGCTCCAAAAACAATTCCTCCGACAATAGCAAATGCGTAGGAAGTATGCAGTGCCAGATCAAGTCGTTTTTGGTCTTTAGCTCCATAGAACTGTGATATGTAGACCGACGATCCGGCAGACAGTCCTGTGAAAAATCCCACTATGAAATTGATAAACTGAGATGCGGAGCCGCTTACGCTCGACAGTGCCTCCTTGCCGGCATACCTTCCGACAATGACTGCATCGACAGTATTATATAATTGCTGGAAAAATGTTCCAATTAATATAGGAAAGAAGAAGATCAGTATCTGCTTCCAGATGACTCCTTCCGTGATGTTGTTTTTTACTTCATTACTGCTATTCATTGCAAAATCCTCCAATGTGCATTATGCGATTGTAACTCACAAGGCACACGGTTTCAAGAGGAAAAATAAAAAAACACCATGAACCGGATAAATTCATGGTGTTTAACGGTCAATTATGTCAATTACTTTGTACCGAAGATACGGTCGCCGGCATCGCCAAGACCTGGGCAGATGTATGCGTTTTCGTTGAGCTCGCGATCAACGTGTCCTACATAGATCTGTATATCAGGATGAGCTTCGCTGAGAGCCTTAAGTCCCTCCGGAGCTGCAATGATGCACATAAACTTGATCTTTACGCCACCCTTTTCTTTGATGAAATTGATAGCATCGATAGCAGATCCGCCTGTTGCAAGCATAGGATCAGTAACGATGATAGTACGAAGGCTGATAGGAGCCGGAAGCTTACAGTAGTATGAGTGAGGCTTGTGAGTCTCCTCATCACGGTAAAGACCGATGTGACCAACCTTTGCAGTAGGAAGGAGTGAGAGGATACCGTCTGTCATGCCGAGACCTGCACGGAGGATAGGCACGACAGCCTGCTTCTTGCCGGCAAGTACAGGAGACATTGTCTTTTCGATAGGTGTTTCTACTTCTACTTCGGTTGTCTCGAGGTCACGCATTGCCTCGTAGCCCATGAGCATTGCAATCTCGTTTACGAGCTTTCTAAACTCTGCAGTACCTGTTGTTTTGTCACGAAGTCTTGTGATTTTATGCTGAATAAGCGGGTGATTGAGAACTTCAACGTTTTTTAGGTTTGTGAAATCTTCCATTGTTATGTCCTTTCGATTATTACATTTATAGTATTGTAACGTTTATACAGAGCAAGGTCAACCTAAAGATTGCTACAGTGAAAACTAACTAAAAATATTTTTGTATATGACCTATTTGACGGAAAAGACGACTGTTTTTAATGCAAATAGCACAAAAACAACTTTGAAATCATTAAAAAAATGTTTGAATTGGCATAAATGTGCATAAAGAATTGTTTTTATTTTGATATAATGCTACAATAGCTATTAAGTATGTCCGTGTCAAGATAGACATTGGTAATCTTTTTATAGGTAAAGGAGAAAATTATGCAGACATTTGAGTACAAAATCACAGACGAAGTAGGACTTCACGCACGCCCAGCAGGACTTCTTGTAAAGTGCGCTAAGCAGTACAAGAGCGACATCAAGGTAGAGTACAATGGTAAGTCAGCTAGCGCAAAGGCACTTATGGCTATCATGGCTATGGGTATCATGAAGGATGCTGTTGTAACTGTTAGTGTTGATGGTGAGGATGAGCAGGAAGCTTTCGACGGCGTTAAGAAGTTCATGGAAGAAAACCTCTAAGAAGGAGCGGAGCTAATGGAACGCTATACTGGTAAAAAGATTTACGAAGGAATAGCAATCGGACGAATTGCCTGGCTTGGAAAGAAGGAGCAGGTAGTCGAAAGAAAGCATATAGAGGACTGTGAAGCAGAGAAGAAGCGCTATGAGGAAGCTAGAAATATCGCTATAGATCAGCTTCGTGCTCTCTATGAGAAAACAAAGAAAGAAATCGGTGAAGCTGACGCTGAGATTTTTGATGTTCATGCTATGATGCTTGAAGATGATGGATATAACGATCAGGTCAACAACATCATCGACACTCAGAAGATGAACGCAGAGTATGCGGTAGCTGTAACAGGCGACAATCAGGCTGAAGTTTTTGCTTCAATGGAAGACGAGTACTTCAAGGCTCGTGCCGTTGACGTTAAGGATATCTCAGAGCGTGTAATAAGAATTCTTTCAGGTCAGTCAGAGGCTTCAGTAGATGCTTCTGAGCCATCAATTCTTGTTGCAGATGATCTTACACCAAGTGAGACTGTACAGCTTGATAAGTCAAAGATCCTTGCTTTCGTTACTCGTAAGGGTTCATCAAACTCTCATACAGCAATCCTTGCCCGTACCATGAATATACCTGCAGTCATCAATGTTGATGTTCAGGAAGCATGGAATGGCAAGAGAGCTATCCTTGACTCTGACAAGGGATTATTCATAATCGATCCTGATGAAGAGACAATGAAGGTTTATGAGGGACTTCTTGAGGAGCAGAATCAGAAAAAGAAGCTTCTCCTTGAGCTTAAGGGTAAGCCAACCGAGACTAAGTCCGGCAAGCAGGTTATGCTCTTTGCAAATGTAGGTAATCTTCAGGATATCGCATCTGCACTTCAGTATGATGCAGGCGGTATCGGACTTTTCAGAAGTGAGTTTATCTATCTTGAGAAGGATACTTATCCAACAGAAGAGGAGCAGTTTGTAATATACCGTAAGGCTGCAGAGCTTATGGGCGGTAAGAAAGTGATCATCCGTACACTTGATATCGGTGCAGATAAGCAGTGTGATTACTTCGAGCTTGACCATGAGGAAAACCCTGCAATGGGATTCAGAGCTATCAGAATCTGCCTTAAGAGACCTGAGGTATTCAAGGCACAGCTCAGAGCACTTTTCAGAGCAGCATGCTATGGAAATATCCATATCATGTTCCCTATGATCACTTCTATGTCTGAGATGAGTCAGATCAAGAAGATCGTAGAAGAAGTTAAGTCAGAGCTTGACAACGAGGGAATTCCTTACAAGAATGCACCACTTGGTGTCATGATCGAGACTCCTGCAGCAGCTATCATTACTGACAGACTTGCTAAGGAAGTAAGCTTCTTCAGTATCGGTACAAACGACCTTACACAGTATACTCTGGCAATTGACCGTCAGAATGCTGCACTTGAGGATTTCTGTGATGTACACCATGAGGCAGTTCTTCGTCTTATCGAGATGACAGTTGCAAATGCTCACAAGGCTGGCATTTGGGCTGGTATCTGTGGAGAGCTTGCAGCAGATACAACTCTTACAGAAGAGTTCATGAGAATGGGTGTTGATGAGCTTTCAGTAGCACCACCTTCAGTTCTTAAGGTAAGAAAAGCAGTTAGAGATTGTGAATAACTGTACATAAAATATAAAGAGACGCTGTAGATGTAGAGTTTACAGCGTCTCTTTTTGCGTTTACGACGTTGTAGCCTGTAAACGGATATACTAGAAGAAAGTAGAGTGCTGCATTATTTAAAGAAGATTATGAAAACGTCGAAATTGAAAATATAATTTTCTTAGAAATTGATGGTGTTGACAATTTGCTTCTTGATTATGCCAACAAACGCTTATATCGAACGATGGAATAATATATAATAAAGAGTATAGGAAGGGAGCGTTTTTATATGAATAAACAACAGCTTGCAGCTAAAATTTGGGAATCAGCTAATCAGATGAGATCCAAGATTGAAGCTAATGAATACAAGGATTACATACTGGGCTTTATTTTCTATAAGTTTCTATCTGAAAAAGAGGTGTGAGAATGGCAATAATAACTTTATATCATGGAACTCCTGATAAAATAGTCACACCTACATATGGTAAAGGTGATGATAAACATGATTATGGACGAGGCTTTTATTTAACAGAGGACATTGAACTTGCCAAGGAATGGGCGGTTTGTCGGCCTAATGAAGAAAATGGATGGGTTCATAAATATGAGCTTGAGACAGAAGGACTGAGCATCCTCGATTTTCAGGAAAAAGATGTGCTTTCATGGCTGGCAGAGTTGATGAAGCATAGAGATGCTGCAGACTCAAAAAGGTATCGGGTTTTATCCCGGAAATTCATTGATAAATATGGCATAGATACATCTGCATATGATGTGATAAAGGGATGGAGAGCTAATGCATCATATTTTTATATAGCAAAAGAGTTTGTGAGAGATAATATTGATATAGATATCCTTGAAGAATTGCTGTCGTTGGGAAGCCTCGGAATTCAGTATTGCATTAAAACCGAAAAAGCTTATTCGCATTTGAGAGAGATTCCTGATGATATGAGTATCGTGGATTATCAGCAGTTTAATGATAAGTATAACAAGAGAGATATAAATGCCAGACATAAGATGCGGGATTTGGTAGATTCAGATGCAAATAAGGTAACCAAAGTATTCAGCACATTATTTTGAAGGGAAAAAAGATGCAGGCTTATGCAGAAGATTATCTAAATGAAGTTGTGGAAAATCAGGGAAAGCTGTTTGATTTTGTCGCTCAGACTTTTCCGGATAAGGACACTAAGGATTTTATTGAAGCATATATGCTTAGTAAAACCAGAAAGAGTATAGACCAGGGAAAGGCCTATGTTAATACTATGGATGCAAAGTCATTATGGGATTATTTTACTAGCACAGAGGATTACTCACTTAAGGCCGGAGAAGCTATGGATGGTTTCATGCCGGACTGGATGGGAGAATTCTATGCATATTATCAGTGGTATTATAATTTGCCAAGCTCAGAAGTAGTAAAAAGAGTCCCTGTTGATTTTTTGGTCAAAGCTTATCATGGTTTACATGATCTTGAGCTTGATCTTGCTGTTAAGAAGGTTGGTGATTCAATGTGAATATTATAGGATTTCACAATCCTGATGAGGAATATGGCTTTCTTAGTAATTGGTACCTATCAAACTTTTCAGTTTTGGGAATAGAGTATTCTTCTATGGAACAATATATGATGCATCAAAAAGCAATTTGCTTTCATAATGACGTCATTGCTGCAGAAATACTGAAGATAAATGACGTGTCACAGATAAAGAAGTTGGGTAGACTTGTTTCTGGATATAATGACAATGTATGGAATGGCGTTAGGCAGATCGTTGTTTATGAAGGACTAATTGCAAAGTTTTCACAGAATGATGAGCTCAGAAAGAGTCTAATTGACACTGGTGATGCAACTCTTGCAGAGTGTGCAGTTAAGGATAAGATATGGGGAATAGGATTATCAATGACTGATCCGGACAGAATGGACATGGCAAAATGGAGAGGTCAAAATTTGCTGGGCTATGCGCTTATGATGGTTCGGAGTAGATTACAGGCGTAGTCTTTTTTACTATTTAGTTAGTAGCGGGGAATAGACTGATTTTGGACATATTATTCAGGAGTAAGGATGTTGAAAAGTCTGGAACAGGTTTATCGTAGCGGAGTCATGAAATAGAATGTATCAAAAATAGTACTTGACGGGAGTATACACTTGTTGTATACTCCCTTTTGTTTGAGCCACACAAGTTCATTTGACGAGGTCTTTTAGAGCTTGGTGAGAGCAAACGTCTCATTCCTGCCAGTTCGGCAAATATTCCAGAAATGAGTTTTTAGTTATAATTTATGAGTAATGCAGTTTTATTGTCTTTTATTGCGTTAGCCTCAGTTTCTGATCTAAGGTATCGCAAGGTAAAAAATTATATAGTATTTCCATGCTTCTTAACGGGACTTGTCCTAAGCTTTGCGCATGGAGGTGCAGCGGGACTTGCAGACAGCATACTTGCTGCACTGTATGTTTTCACGGCGCTTTTTCCTTTTTTCTCAGCGCGTCTGATAGGAGCAGGAGATATCAAGTTTACTATGGCAATCGCTCTTTTCTTAGGGCGGGATGGCATGTACGATTCACTTATACCGATTGCGGTCGCAAGTACGGTAACAATGCTGACAATGGCAGCATATCAGAGGTCTTTCAAGAATCTTAAAATTCCCATGATAATACCAATAAGTTTAGGCGTTATATATATGCTTGTAGAGAAAAGTTTCGGAGGTTTCTATGGATAAAAATACGTTGGCATTGTATGACAAAGACGAAGAATATGTGACAAATCTGATGAGCTATCTTGTAGATGCAAAGTCAATGCCGATAGAAGTGCAGGCGTTTACGGATAAGCAATGTCTGACCGGGTACATAAAAGAAAATCCCGTGGATATATTATTGGTATCTGAGCCGGAGCTTGACAATGATATAGAAGAGTCTAACAGGGCAGAAATGATGATACTTGCGGAGGAAGAAGGACATTATGAAGTAAATGGGCATAAAGCTATATGCAAGTATCAGTCCTGCGAAAACATAATGCGTGAAGTGATGGACTATTATTCAGAGCAGCCGCTTCCGTTGCATAGACCGATAGATGGTCGGATGACGGAGCTCATAGGCATATATTCGCCGGTGAGCAGATGCTTTAAGACGTCCTTTGCGGTGGCACTGGGAGAGGTGCTCTCGCAGAATAACAAAACACTCTATGTAAACCTTGAGGAGTACTCGGGATTTCACCAGATACTAGGTCAAAATTATATGATGGATCTGTCAGATCTCTTATTTTACGTAAATCAGAAAAAGAGAAATTTCCCATGCAAACTTGCAAGTGTAGTACAGAACATCGGAGGACTTGATTTCATACCGCCGGTTATTTCACCATTAGACCTCAAAAGCGTGGACAGAGATATATGGATCGAGTTTTTTAATGAACTTCTATCGTGTGACTATGACAAGATAATTATCGATTTTGGTGAATCGCTGAATGCGATAATGGATATAATGCGGGAGTGCTCAAGAGTTTATGTGCCGACAAGAAATGACTCGGTTTCGCAGGCAAAAGTAGAGCAGTTTGAAGCGCTTTTGCGGATCATGGATTCAGAAGAAATCCTCAAAAAACTTAGAAAGCTTGAGATACCTTCATTTGAAGACGTGAATGGAAGACTTGAAAACTTAGGTGATGGAGAGCTTGGCAGATATGCTTTAGCTACATACATGAGGAATGAAGAATAATGGAAAGTTTTCAGAAACTCAGAGAGCAGCTTCATGGCGAGATATTGATGCATATCGATCTTTCGAGAGAAGTTCCGGATGAAGAAATAGAAGAGCTCATAGATGATGAGATCACTAAAAAGAGTCAGGAAGCGTATATTCCGCTGGGACTAAGGCTTGAGCTGAGGCGTGCGATTTTTGATTCGATAAGAAAAAAAGGTGTAATACAGCAGCTTATCGACGACCCTTCTGTGACGGAGATAATGGTCAACGGCACTGAGGCGATTTTTGTAGAGCGTGCCGGGCAGCTCTTTCAGTGGGAGAATTGCTTTGAAACCCGCGAGGAGCTTGGAGATGTGATACAGCAGATAGCGGCACACTCAAACAGGGTAGTAAACGAGGCGTCTCCGATAGTCGATGCAAGACTTGAAAATGGCTCACGAGTAAATATTGTAATGGAGCCGGTAGCGCTTAATGGTCCGATAGTTACGATCAGACGATTTCCGGAAAATCCTATCATGATGGAGGATCTGATAAAGTTTGGAGCAATAACTATAGAGGGCAGTGAATTTGTAAAAAAGCTCGTAAGGGCAGGATACAATATCTTCGTTTCCGGTGGTACCGGCAGCGGAAAAACAACATTTCTTAATGCGATGTCGCAATTTATCCCAAAAGATACACGAATCATTACAATAGAAGATTCGGCAGAGCTTCAGATAAGGGGAATCCCAAATCTTGTAAAGCTTGAAACACGAAATGCAAACGTAGAAGGCTGTGAGCCTATCACGATACGAGACCTGATAAAATCGAGCCTGCGCATGAGACCGGATCGAATTATTGTTGGCGAGTGCCGTGACGGAGCTGCTTTTGACTTTCTGCAGGCAGCCAATACAGGACATCTTGGATTCCCTTCTTGCCTACACTTTCTTCATCGGAGAAATCATTCCTTTGTTGTTGCTTAAATGTTATTATTTGCCCAGATTTAAGG
This sequence comes from Lachnospiraceae bacterium MA2020, assembly GCA_000746015.1. Lineage (GTDB taxonomy): Bacteria > Bacillota > Clostridia > Lachnospirales > Lachnospiraceae > NK4A144. The sequence goes on from JQKK01000005.1 coordinate 137,173, forward strand.
GTTATATCCACATCACCGTTTGGTGGTAAGTCTATTCGGTCAATATAATTAAGAATACGGTCACGATCCATGGTGCTAAAATTCTTAAGCTCTGAAATCGCTGTTTTGATTTCTGAAATCTTATCAGTCACATAGGAAAAACTTAATTTGTTGGATTCCTTGTCCTCAATGATGGCTGTAAGATTATCAATCTCATCAGAAAGAGTATTTAATTTTGCAACTGCTTCGTCTTTGACCTTATCTGAAAGGGCTCCATTCATTAGTACACCAAATAAACTCTCTTTTTTCTTTTCTTTGGCTGATCTTTGCTTTTTTAGATTGCTGACTTCATCACCATTATTTTGAGAAACTTCCACACACTCAATTAAAGTTTTTTCTACAGAAGATAAAACATTGCTTTGTTCTGTCACGACCTGTTTTAATGTTATGCGTGTCATCTCTTCCAAATCAGCTTCATAAATGCGACTGATTTTATTTGGGCAGTCTCTATGATTTGAAATACGATAAACTGATATTGTTTTCTTTCTATCCGAGAAGTCATGGCGGTATGGTTTGCCACAGACAGGGCAAAATATTTTGCTTGCAAAGAGATGCATCCCCTGAAAGTGTGCCTGAATAGTTTTTTTGTCAGGTTTTTCATAAACTGTAATTCTTGAATGATGTATTCTCTGTGCCAGTTCGAAAAGTTCTGTATCAACAATTTGTAAATTTGGACGTTCGCAAAGTACCCACTGTTCTTTTGGTAACTCGATGCGTTTTGATTTTGTACGACCAGTTCCTAGCTTAGTGGTGCGCTTGTTAATATAAAACTTGCCTATATAACGCTCGTCTTTGATAATATTTGATACAGAGCGACTGCATATATTAATGCCTTCGTCATTTAATGCTCGTTCAATTGAAGCCGGAGTACCGTTACGATAAACATACTCTTCAAATATTCTGCGAACAATTTCAGCTTGCTCAAGGTTTATTGTGATACTCTTATCTTCACGGTGCCAGTCATAACCAAAAGAGCAATCTTTGGCAGATAATTCCTTGCGTTCTATACGTAATTCTTGAGTTTTGCGTCCGTTAAGGCTCTGTTGTTTTACATACTGTGCATCTATAGCATATTTGATGCTATGAAGGAGTCCGGAGTTCATATCTTCAAAATCATGTACGTGTCTGTCCTCAAGAGTAAGGACAGTTGCGTTATGTTCTAAAAGCATACTGTTTAACATAAGAGAGTTAAGCTCATCACGGTTAAGACGTGATAATGCTTTGGTAAGAATAAGATCAAAACCATCATCAGATAGTCTCTGAAGCATTTCATTGTATTGAGGTCTTGTGAAGTCATTTTTGCCAGAGATACCATCATCAATATATGTAGCAATAAGCTGAACATTTGGATGTTCTGCTATATATTTTTCAGCCAGAGATACCTGATTGGCACAGGATTCCTTCTGACCTTCATTATCAGTTGATACTCTTGCATAAATCACGGCTCTAACAATGTCTGTACTGCCCGTGTTGAGTTTCTCTCTAATTTCTTCTGCAAGTGTCATTTATAATTATCCTTTCTGTATTTTAAAAATCCTTCTTGTAACGAATATATGTCTAAGCGGAGCTGTTCACGAATTTTGCAAAAATTTGCAGTGCGCCAATGAACATCATTTAAGTTATGGACAACAAGTAAATCATACTTGTTACAATTCTGAATCAGTTCCATAAGCTGTTTCTGCTCACCATCATTTTGATGAAGGCTCTCATCATAATACTGGTCAATGACAGTCCACTCTGTTTTCTTATTTATGAAAAGTTTAAAGATATCATTCTTTACAGCGATAACCTCTTTCAATTCATTTTGAGTACCAAAATGGCAAGTGTAGGTGGCTACATGAAGAGGTTTATTAAAAGGTGCTTCATCCCAAATAAAGCAACCATTTTCAATCGAATATATTTTTAATCCTTTGTCACGCAACATCAGCAGATCTGTCATGAATCTGCCGGTGTTCTTGGCAATGTGGTAAAAATCCTTTGTAATAAGGACATCATATTTATCGCAACACTTAATGAAGCGGTCATATTCTGTTCGTTCAGACTTTTTAAGGCTCAGATCACAATAAACATCAACAACCTCAAAACCCATGGAGAGTGCATATTCTTCTAATGCTTTTAATTGGTCTCTATAGATTTTGGGACGCTGTTTGCTTTCATTTGTAAAGTGATATATTGCTGACTTTAGTTTCATAACTTGTCTGTAACTCCTTTGTAATTTCTTTGACCGCCTTATACGGTGTTGGATTATTTATTCCGCATGAATCTTTAATGTCTAACATCTCTTGTTTGATTTTGCGGTTTAATCTTTGTTTAATTCGATTTTTCGTCTTATTGCATCTTTAAATAAACTATTGTTTTTGGCAGTGACATCCGATAAGCCGGGGAACACTGGGCTCAGTAGAACCATTATTGTTATGCCGCCTGTTTTTCTTTATCAGCGGTTATGATTTTTTGAGCTGCTTCATCATAAATTGATTTGTCGATAACGTTTGTTCGAAGTAAATCATTTAAGATTAAAAGTTCAAGTGAGATATTGGTTTTGGTCTTGTTCATATCGCTACCTCCTTTCCATTTACTTCACCATATAGGTAAGAGATGAGTGAATCCTTAGGGATTCTTATAAGTCTCCCAATCTTGATATGGGGAAGGTCATTATTTTTGATGTGTCTTCTGATTGTGGCTGGGGTTACATTTAAAATTTCAGCTACTTCTGCGATTGTTAATACCGCTGGATAGTGATTAAGTAATTCATTCATTTAAAAAACTCCTTATAAAATGTTAATAACAACAACAAATTTGTTACTATAACAACAATAACATATACGAAGTTAATGTCAACAACAAATTTGTTACTTGAGTGATTTTTAACAACATTTTTGTATCGTTTTATATCTCTTATGTTGTTATTATGGTAAAATTTTTATTATAAAAAAATTTTTTACCTTATTGTTAATATGGAATTAAAAGGAGAGATTGTTATGTATCGGTATAATCCATTTGGACAATCGCCGGAAGATTTTGATATAGAGACAGCTGGTAGCCTCATAGGTAGAAGAATTCGAGCTATAAGACAGGAAGAAGGTATGTCACAGGGAGAACTGGGAGAAAAGGTTGGTCTTATTGCAAATAGAATTCAACAATATGAAAATGGGGCTAGAAATCCTAAGTTTGATTTATGCAAACAGATAGCAGAGGCATTGGGTGTAGAAGTAAGTGCTTTACTTGATCCACAGGTTGCAAGTTATATTGGCGCAATGTTTGCGTTCTTTGAAATGGAAACGCTCTATGATCTGCGATTAAAAGAAGTTGATGGTCAGATGTGTATTTGCTTTGGAGAAAGTCAGCATGATATCAACGTTAGCACTATGAATAAGAACCTTAAGAAGTGGTACGAACGTAGAAAAAAGATGGAGGCTGATATTTTAGAAGCATCATCTGAAGAAGAAAAGAAGCGGATAATCCATGAGTATGATATGTGGGAGTGGAATTTTCCACATTCGATGGATAAAGAACCATTATCAGAAACCTAAAGAGCAGCAAAAGAAAGAGCTACTCACGCTCTAGAGGAGACATTGATGTAAGCAAGGAAGGACGAGGAAATATAAACAAAATGGGAAGGGGGGCTTTATGTGACCATTTTGAACAAGAAACAGATGTCCGAAGAGGACATCAAGCTCAATTTCATCACACCGGCTATACTGCCAGGTTGGAAAGATTATATTACAATGGAGGCTAAAATAACAGATGGTCGAATAAACATCAAGGGAAATATGGTCTCTCGAAGCAAGCCTAAGTATGCGGATTATATGTTGTACCTAAATGACGGAAAGCCTATTGCTGTTGTAGAAGCAAAAGATAATAAACATACAGTCTCTTATGGTCTTCAACAAGCAATGACCTATGCTGTGATGATGGATTTACCGTTTGCATATTCGTCTAATGGGGATGCATTTTTTGAACATGATTTTTTAACGGGAAAAGAGCGCCAGATTCCATTAGATCAATTTCCGTCGCCTGCTGAACTTAAGGCAAGGGCATTTGGTGAATCGCAGGACAAAGATGCTGTAGATAATGCAATGATAGTCTTTAAGTCAGACTTAAATTTCTTAAAGAATATTGGGTTTACAGAAAAGGAGATAGATAGTTATTATAGGGCGATACGTCTTGATGAACGTGAGAAAAAGATAATTGAGCAGCCTTATTATTCATCACAGAATACCTATCCGCCAAGATATTATCAACGTAATGCTGTAAACCGTACAGTTGAAGCGATAGCGAAAGGACAGCAGAGATTGCTGCTTGTTATGGCAACGGGAACAGGAAAAACCTATACAGCATTTCAGATTGTTTACAGACTGCTTCGTTCAGATACTAAGAAGAGAATCCTATATCTCGCGGATAGAAATATACTTGTAGACCAAAGTATATTGCAGGATTTTGCTCCGCTGGAAAAGACAATATATAAAGTTGATTTTTCCGAAAAAGACTGCCTGAGTAAAATAGCGTCACATGAAGTTAACTTTACTCTGTATCATCAGATGGTAGGACAGAACGATGAAGAGCACTTCAGACAAATACCAGCAGGATACTTTGATTTAGTTATAGTGGATGAGTGTCACAGAGGAAGCGCTAAGGAAGACAGTAATTGGCGGAAGGTTCTGGAGTATTTCTCTTCGGCAACACAGATTGGAATGACGGCAACTCCAAAGGAGAGTGAGAAAGTCTCCAATATAGATTATTTTGGCGATCCGATTTATACATACAGCCTAAAACAAGGTATAGAGGATGGTTTCCTGGCTCCGTTCAAGGTCATCAATATAACATTAAATATTAGTGATGGCTGGAGACCATATAAAGGACAACGCGATATTTTTGGCAATGAGATTGAAGATCGTATATATAATAACAGAGATTATGATTATCCAAATGGAGTTATCCTTGAAGATCGCATAAATGAGGTTGCAAATGAAATCACGGAGTATCTGAAACAAACTGGTCGTATGCAAAAAACAATTGTATTTTGCGCTTCAGAAGATGCTGCAGAGAGAATGCGTATTGCACTGGTAAATCTAAACAATGATATGGTAGCCGAAAACCCTGATTATGTTGTTCGTATTACGGGTTCTGATACATATGGAAAGAGTAAACTTGATTACTTTATTTCGGTATCGTCGCCATATCCAGTAATCGCAACAACATCAGAATTGCTATCTACCGGCGCAGATTGTAAGATGACTAAGCTTATTGTTTTAGATAAGATAGTTGATAGTATGACAACTTTCAAACAGATCATCGGACGTGGAACCAGAATACGTGAAAAGGAAGGCAAGACACATTTTACAGTAATGGATTTTAGAGGCGTCACAAGACTGTTTGCCGATCCTGATTGGGATGGTCCGATTGATCAGGATGATAAATTTAGTCATGCGGGAACAGATACACATGAAAAGCCGCCGTACTCAAAAGACCCCAAGGATACAATTGATATCGATCCGGACAAGTTGGGAACGCCAATCGTAGACAAGGATGGATGTAGAGTATATGCAATAAATAAAACTGTTTCGGTATATGACGCAAATGGTAAATTGCTTCGACAGGAAGATATCATTGATTATACGAGAACAAATATCAAGGGTGAGTACGCTTCTTTATCGGACTTTATTCGTAAATGGAAGTCATCAGATAAGAAAGAAGAAATACAAAAAGCACTAGCGGAGAAGGGCATAGACCTTGAAGCCTTGAAAAAAGACCAGAATATGATGGATGTCGATGACTTCGACTTTATTTGTTACGTTGCGTATGGTCAGAAGCCTCTTACAAGAAAAGAGAGAGCAAATAATGTAAAGAAGAGAGACTTCTTTTCAAAATATTCTGGAGATGCACGGGCGGTACTTGAAATATTATTGGACAAGTATATGAATCAGGGTATTACAGAGGTGGAGGATATCAAGGTACTCTCACTTGCTGATTTTGCCAATTATGGAAAACCAGCAAAGATTGTAAAGCTCTTTGGTGGTAAATCTCAATACGAGACAGCTGTTAGAGAGCTAGAAGACATAATATATGATGAAGTAGAGGAAATGTAAAATGGCACTGCAGTCAGGTTTTATCAAACGAATTAGAGACATAATGCGTATGGATGCCGGTATTAATGGTGATGCACAAAGAATAGAGCAGATGGTATGGATGCTGTTCTTGAAGGTATACGATGCAAAAGAAGATGACTGGGAACTGAATGAGGATAACTATGTTTCAATTATTCCAGAAGGATGCAGATGGAGAAATTGGGCAGAAGCAGATGAGAACGGTCATTCCATGACGGGTGATAAGCTGCTTGACTTCGTAAACAATGTCTTGTTTCCGGTTCTTAAAGGTCAGGACGTTAAAGACGGTGAAACTGTTATTTACAAAGGAATAAACGTAACACCGGACACACCGGTAAAAAAAGCTATTGTAAAGTCAACCTTCGAAGATGCCAACAACTATATGAAGGATGGAGTACATCTTCGACAGGTTATTGATGTTATAAATGAGATCGAATTCGATGATGTTAAGGAAAGTCATGATTTTGGATTCGTATACGAAGAAATATTGAGAGACTTACAGTCTGCTGGATCATCTGGTGAATTTTACACTCCGAGAGCAGTGACAGACTTCATGGCACTTATGATTCAGCCTAAAATTGGCGAGAAAATGGCGGACTTTGCATGTGGTACAGGAGGATTTATCACATCATGGTTAGGACAGCTTTCAAAACAGGTCACAGATGTAAATGACCAAAAGACACTGGATGATAGTATCTATGGTATTGAAAAGAAGCCATTCCCGTATCTACTGTGTGTTACCAATATGCTTCTTCACGATATAGAAGTCCCGAAGATTTACCATGAGAACTCTCTGAGACATAACCTTCTTGATTATACAGATAGCGATAGGTTCGATGTTATCTTGATGAATCCTCCGTATGGTGGCCATGAGGATAAGTCAATACAGAGCTTTTTTCCTGATGATCTTGCATCGTCAGAGACAGCGGATCTATTTATGTCAGTTATCATGTATCGTTTGAAGAAGAACGGTAGAGCGGCTGTTGTTGTACCTGATGGATTCTTATTTGGTTTAGATAATGCAAAGGTGGCTATTAAGAAGAAGCTTCTTACAGAGTTTAATTTACATACAATAGTGAGACTACCTGGCTCTGTATTTAGCCCATATACATCAATCTCAACTAATTTACTGTTCTTCGACAACACAAAGTCTACAACAGATACTTGGTATTATAGAGTGGATATTCCATCAGACAGAAAACACTTTTCAAAAACAAAACCAATGGAATTGAAACACTTTGATGAATGTATTGCATGGTGGAATGATAGAAAAGAGATTGAACTAGAAGATGGACCGAAGGCTAAGAAATATTCAGTTGATTTTCTCTTGAACGATCAGGGATGTAATATAGATCTTTGTGGATACCCACACGAGGAAGAAGAAGTGTTGGATCCCCTTGATACAATTAGAAATTATCAGGAAAAGAGAGCAACTCTGAATACAGAGATTGACCATGTGCTGGAACAACTAGAAGCATTACTTCCGGGAGGCGTTGCAGAATGAGACCAGAACAATTAAAAGCAAGTATTTTGCAATACGCAATTCAGGGCAAGTTGGTGGAGCATAGACCGGAAGAAGGTAGTGCAGAAGAACTTTATCAGAAGATACAGGAAGAAAAGCAAAAGCTGATAAAGGAAGGAAAGATAAAGAAAGAGAAGCCGCTTGCGGAGATAATGGAGGATGAGATTCCTTTTGATATTCCTGAAAGTTGGATGTGGGTAAGACTTGGGAAATGTGGCTGTTTTGAGCGTGGAAGTGGTATAAAAAAAGATGAAGTAATACAAGAAGGTTTTCCCTGTGTAAGATATGGTCAATTATATACGACATACAAAACAAGATTTGAAGAAGTCGTTTCACATGTACCGTTGGAAATTTTTGATAAATGTCACAAAGCTCATAAAAACGATATTTTAATGGCTCTAACAGGCGAAAATGAGTATGATATAGCGTTAGCAGTCACATATGAGGGCGATGAAGAAATTGCAATGGGAGGAGATATGACAAAGTTCTTCAACCACTGCATGAATCCGATCTATTTAACATATGTAATAAATTCACGTTATGGAATACTTTGCAAAAGTAAAATGGCTTCCGGAAATATTATTGTTCACATTTCAAATGACAAACTTGCTACTATACCAATTCCACTTCCACCATTAGAAGAACAGAATCGTATAGTCGCCAAGATAGAGGAACTTCTTCCATATGTTGACCGTTACGCTGAGGCTTATGAGAAATTAGAAAAGCTCAATGCCAAGTTCCCAGAAGATATGAAGAAGTCAATCCTACAATATGCTATACAGGGCAAATTGGTGGAGCAAAGACCGGAAGAAGGAACGGCAGAAGATTTGTATCAGCGGATTCAGGAAGAAAAGCAGAAACTGATTATGGGAGGAAAGATAAAGAAAGATAAACCTCTTGCTGAGATTGCTGAAGATGAGATTCCGTTTGATATACCGGGGAGTTGGAAGTGGGTTAAATTAGGAACTCTATTTGCGATAGAAAGAGGGTCCTCACCACGTCCAATCAAGGACTACCTTACAAAAGATGATGACGGTGTAAATTGGATAAAAATTGGTGATTCTGAAGTCGGTGCAAAATATATAACAAATACTTCTGAAAAGATTACACCGAAGGGAGCTGAAAAAAGCAGAAAGGTTGAAGTTGGGGACTTTATAATTTCAAATTCTATGAGTTTTGGAAGACCTTATATCATGGCTATCGAAGGGTACGTCCACGATGGTTGGAATATTATACATTTTATTACTGATAAAGAAGGTCAAGACTTATTGTTTAAGGATTACATATATTATATTCTTAGTTCAGATCTGTTAAAACAGCAAATAATATCGAAAGCTGCTGGTGGGGTGGTATTAAACATTAGATCTGATAACTTAAAGGAGTTAATTGTTCCAATTCCACCAATGGAAGAGCAGAAGCGCATTGTTATTAAAATTGAACAATTACTTCCGTATTGTAACCAACTCATAAAATGAGTAAAACGGAGATGGAAATCAATCCATCTCCGCTATTTTTATATATTTATAAACAGATGCCCGGGAACAGTCCATGATACGAGCCATTTCGGAAATGTTAATGCTGCCGGATTTATTCATCTGGTAGTATTTCCAAAATTTATCTGGAAGATTATTCTTGTCGGTTGCAGGTCGTCCGATTTGCTTACCCTTGGCAACTGCATTTTTCATACCTGATTTAACTCGCTGGGATATTATGTTGCGCTCCATTTCGGCAAATACACCCCACATTTTAACCATGCCTTCGGTCATTGGATCCATTTCGCCTTTGGAACAGTCAACACGGAAGGAACCACCGATATCAAGGATTAGTTTTTTGCGTTTTATGGTCTGAAGAATCTCACACAGATGCTTGGTAGATCTCGTAAGTCTTGATACTTCAGTAGTGGCAATTGTATCGCCTTCTGAAACAATATACAAGAGCTTTTGAAGCTCGATACGATCATCTTTTGTTCCAGACTCATACTCCCAGTATATGTATTTGTCGTCAGTAACACCGAGAGCATGCAGCTCTCGTTTCTGTCTGTTGATATCCTGACGTTCTTCGTTAGTTGAGCAACGAGCATATCCGTAAATCATATAAACAGTCCTTTCTGTTAAAGAAAAGGGTAGCTGACTTTCTTATACAAAAACCAGCCTTTTTCTTATCTGTTATGGATGGATTTCAAGTGTCAATGAAACCATTTGTTTTTGTAAACACTATGTCATATATTGACTCTCTTTCTATTTTTTGTCTTTCTTGGGACTTTCAATAATGGTGAACTTTACTGGTGTTGCCATTTTCATTTCCCAATTTTTTCTAGATTCATAATCATGCTTTATTTTGTGTATGATTCGCAAAATTATGTTTTGCCTTTTCTTTTTCATAAGATCACTCTTTCTCTTCTATATTAAGCTATTTTTTGAATAGTCGATGACTGATATCTCTTGCAATACAGATTTAGCTGCATTAACTAGCTGTTCTAATCGCTCAGATACCTCATCACTAAAAGTAGTTTCTCCGCAAACCTGACATTCGAGGCAAGGAACATTTTTTACAACTATAATGCAACCCTTGTATTCTACTGTAAAAGTAGTGAGTGTTTTTATTTTGTTATCTCTAAAACATGCATTGCACATAATCATTTCTCCTCAAAAAATCTTTTTCTTTAAATGTCATGTTTCTCCCTCAACCTTTCAAATGCGGATCTTCCTTCAACAACTTTCCTAGATTCGTAATCAGCAATTCCTTTATTGATAAAGTTTGCTTCGTCAATCTTTCGCATAGCACGCTCATAATAATCTATATCCATTTCTTTATTCTTCGCCATTTAACTGCACCTCTAGACTTTCTACCTATGGTTTCAAATTCTTCTTTAGATTTACTATCAATGGTAAAGCATGAGCTATTTTCTGTCATTCTACTCGTGGTTGAAAAAAATATTTTTCAGAAACAGCTGTCAGCAATTTGTGAAAAAATGCATCGAAGTCCATTCCTACATAATCGAAATTTGCCAGATTTAAACTTGTTGTGAGTAAAGAATAGTTGTAAGATACATACATATATGAAATCTAATATTTCAATGGGATACTTTATTTTTTTGCAACTGACAATTCGTTTACTTCATCTATTCCGGAGAGATTTTTGTAAGGAGACATTTAAGTGTGTTATATATTAGTTAAAAACATAAATCGACGAGGATGTATCGCAATGAAGACTCGTCATGGTGCAAAATTAGTAGAATTGAAAAGAAAATTGGAAGAAATGGTTGATGAGGATACGGAGATCGTTTTGATAAACAGACCATCGGCTTATGGAGAGTATTCACCATATTCTTTTGCAGAGTCAGAAGAAGAATTATTGGAGAATGTTAAGAATGTAGTTGAAAATTGAATTACACTCGTAAGTTAATCTATCTATTGTGCAGATCAATGCATAGACACTTCATATTGTAGATAATGCTAGTTATTGGAGAAGAGCTGTGTTCGAGATATAACAGCGCGTGTAGTATGATTATTTACATTATTAAATTGAAAAATCGGAGTTTGAAAGATGTTCAAGAAATATAAGATGGGGTTTGATATTTGGGGAGCAGTGCTGTTTCTGATCATAATGATACCCAATTTCATTTGGTTTTTAGTTTCCGCACCCAATGACATATTGAGGACAGAGTCCATTACTGAGATACTTGATACAATGGCTTCAGTATGTCAGGTCTTAATGATTATATTTTTATGCATATTTATTAACAAAGAACATGAAATGAAAAAGCGTTCACGATGGATAGTTGCTGTAATTATTTGTTGTCTGCTATATTTTATCAGCTGGGGATTTTACTATAACGGATTTACAAATATATTTGTCATATTGGGATTAACGATTCCACCATGCTTAGCTTTTTTGTTCTTTGCTATTGAAAGAAATATGATAGCAGGTATTCCGGCTTTAGTGTTCTCAATATGTCATTTAATATATGGAATCGTTAATTATATAATTCGGTAAATTCAAACTCTTGATACAAAGTGTCCACCTCTTCTATCAACAAGAAATCCTTATTATAATCCAAGGGATTTAAGCAAATTTTCTCTATATGCAGAATCTGAGCTAACTTTATGTATTTCATCAAAAAGTCCTTTTTCTATCAGATAATCGCAGAGTTTTAACATTCGCTCCTCACCCTCAGCAAAACCTTCAGCAAAACTTTCAGCAAAACTTTCAGCAAAACTTTCAGCAAAACCCTCAGCAATAGCTTCAGCAAAAACTTTATTTCTGTATTGTTCAAGTATACTCTCGCTCAGATTACACATAGTATTAATCCTCCTCTTTGTATCTGTAGTCATTTTAAATCCAAACATTTTTAATTTATATCTTTCTCTGTATCTTTTAACTTTTTTACAAGTAATTTTGCAAGTTCGATATTATTCTTTTCAAGCGCATCTTCAATCTTTGTTAAAACCCTTAAGAGCTTTCTGCAATATGCAATAAATTCTTTCGTAGTATCCATAAATCATCCTCCACCTGTTTTACAAAAGGAATCCTTCTTGGTGAGGATATTATAACACATTAGGCTTCCTGGCAGGAAACAGCTATCTATCAACAACACCTTCCCATAACAACATTATTTCTAATCCCTTTTCACTATCGTTTTTCAATCCCCGAACACTTCATTTTTTAAACATTTTCAATCCCCGAAATCGTCAACTAAAAATGCCAATAAAGCCTTTATTTATGCGATTTTAGTATTTTTTCCAATCCCCGTTTCGTGCATTTTAGAAGCCTTTTTTGAAGTAAAAAAGTAGCTTTTATAGTCCTCGTTTTAATCATTATTTTAAAGTTTCAATCCCCATTTATGTCATTTTCGAGCGTTTTTCAATCCCCGAATCTAATCATTTTAGAAACCCTTTTCGTGTCATTTTCTTAATGTTTTCAATCCCCGTTTTAATCAACTAAAAATAGCCTTAAAGCCTGTAAAATGGACATTCTTGTTATTTTTCGAGTCCCTTTTTTGCTTATTTTCTGAGTCCTTTTTTAAGTGGTTTTCGATGTCTTTTCAATCCCTTTTTTAAATCATTTATAGGTACTATTTGGCGTCGCCACATTCACCGACTGGGTGGGAGGCTTGCGCGAAGGCTGGGCTGCTGCCGGAAAGCGGCATCTTTTCCTGCTCCGGTTCTTTGTTTTTCTTAAAAAGTAGGAAAATAAGACTTTATCAGAAAAAGAAGGTTTATGTTGGAGATATTCACTATATATCAGGAAAACACAGTCACCTTTGGATGTATTTTAGTGTTACCCTTTTGGGGGGTGGATTTTAATGTTACCTTTAGATATATAAGATAGGTGGATTTTAGTGTTACCTTTAGAACTACTATGGATGAAAACCCGCATAAAACCTATATTTCTGAGGTATTAATCTTCAGATCTACAGAACTTTATAAGATTAGCTGCAGCTGGATTTCAGTGTCACCTTTAGGGGGTGGATTTTAGTGTTACCTTTAGAACTACTATGGATGAAAACCCGCATAAAACCTATATTTCTGAGGTATTAATCTTCAGATCTACAGAACTTTATAAGATTAGCTGCAGCTGGATTTCAGTGTCACCTTTAGGGGGTGGATTTTAGTGTTACCTTTAGAACTACTATGGATGAAAACCCGCATAAAACCTATATTTCTAAGATATCAGTCTTCAAATCTACAGAACTTTATAAGATTAGCTGCAGCTGGATTTCAGTGTCACCTTTAGGGGGTGGATTTTAGTGTTACCTTTAGAACTACTATGGATGAAAACCCGCATAAAACCTATATTTCTAAGATATCAATCTTCAAATCTACAGAACTTTATAAGATTAGCTGCAGCTGGATTTCAGTGTCACCTTTAGGGGTGGATTTTAATGTTACCTTTGCAGTTTCTTTATAATAGATTCCGCAGAAAATCAGCCTTTCTATGGCCTTTATGTCGGAGATATTCGCTATATATCAGGAAAACACAGTAAGCTTTGAGTGAATTTTAATGTCGTGGCAGGAATATTGCTGGAAAACAGCATATTTTCCTGCTCCGATTCTTGATCTTTTCTCAAAAAAGATAAAGTAGCTTTGTATTTATTGAAAAAAGACTCAGAAAAGTAGTGGAAATATAAGGTTTTAAGGGAAAGAAGGTAGGAAATGATTAGGAAAAGGAGCTAATGTTGTTCACCTGGAAGTTAATTGGTTTTTAAGAGAGAGGGAGAAGAAAAGGAAAGGGGCAGGAAAGCTACAGAATACTAAAGTAGTATCTTTTACTGCTCTGTTCTTATCTTTTTAAAAAGGTAAAAGTAACTCTCAGAAAGGACATTATCTGCCTGTCTGAAACATAAATTTAGACTTAAAATTTGCGCGCATACATATACTCCGTAGAAGATTGTCGCAAATTCTATATCGAGCGAAAGAGGGCAAAAGAGAAAAAATCAGATAATATAAGACTTTTCTCGAAATGACCTGCAGTAGTTTTGCCGTCAAATTGTTTTGTGCGGGAATTTTTGCTTATAAAAGAATATCTGAAAAGAGAAGAAAAGGACTGAAAATACCTCTAAAAACTTGTCAGGAACCTCTAAAAACCTATAAGAAACCCTTAAAAACTATAGTTTTCCTAGATCTACCCATATTATATACGAAAAATACTTTTAAGAGCAAATTGCCCGCATGAAACAATTTGCTTAACGGAAAATTAACGATGAAAGGTTGGTGAAGACAATAGAAAAAACTTATAAAAACTATCGAATGGTGTCTCTTGATACAGCTTCTTTTAATTCGGGATGGGCATATTTTGAAGCAGGAATTAGAAAAAGTTCCGGAGTAATTAAAGCTGATGGAGAAACTGAAACCAGACTTGATATTATGTGCAGGAAGCTAATTGAGCTTTTGGATAAACTTAAACCAGGAACAGTTGTAATTGAACTTACTGTTGTAGACAGAGGTACGGCGACGCAAAGATTATTGTCTGAAATAGTTGGAGCGGTTAGAGGTTGGGCGGCAGCTAATACTTATGAAAATGAAATCCCGGTAGAGTTCGTAACTTATCGCCCTAGTGTCTGGAGAAAACTTGTCTGCGAGACTAATGAAAAAGCCCCAACTAAACGAGATGAGTGCAAAAAATGGTCTATTAAGAAATGCCAGCAGCTATTTGGACTATCTGTAGATGATAATGAGTCTGACGCAATACTGATTGGTCAGGCACGAATAAATGAAATGTCTAAGTTGGCAGCAGAAATAATAGAGTAAGTTATTGGTTCACTGAAGTGAACCGCTTGATATAAATTTAACAATGAGTTCACTTGAGTGAACCACTAACAGAAATATAGGTAATTTATATGCAACATACAGATATTAAAATTTCATGTTTAAAAGCAGAAAACGACTTTAAGAAAATAATCACGGAAACAAACGAAGGCTCGCTTGCGTATTATAGATGTCTCAAATATATAAAAAGCCAGCCATACTATCTCAATCGCCATATAAGAAAAAACGGTGTTGTAGCTGTAGCTTTTCAATTTAATCTTTACTTGGAAGAGCTAAGTAAAAAAGATATCGAACCTGAAACATGGAAAGATAAAATCACGACTTGGCTAGATTACTTCCTTGGGATGGATATAAAAAATTTACCTCAGAATATCCAGGAAGCATTAAGTGGTGAATATAAAGGTATTTATCTGTTGTATTACAAGCTCATAAAAGTATCAGATACTCATCATTCTTGTACTCTCGTTTTTACAAAAGTAGATACCAGGGGAAAAGTGTCCCTAACAGATTATAGTAGAGCAAGTCGAAGTTACATCAATGAAATATATAGAAGTTATTTTTCAATGATGCATAAATCAGGTGTCGAATCCAAACATTTAAGGAATGTTGGGCCAAATTCTTCTCCTGACCCGGAACCCGGAGAATCTATTGGAGAGTATGCGAAAAGGGCTAAAAGTTTTATAGCAGCTCTGAGGAATGAAAAAGCTAATATAGAAAACAGAGAATACCAGAAACTAAATAATGCTTATACAAAGTTGCAGGCTAAGTATGAAGTGTTAAAAGAACAGGAAAGTAAAGAAAGAAATGATCTGATAAGGATGGCTAAGCTCAGGGAAATTATTGTTGAGAAATTTGGATATTCGGATTTCAGGACACTTGAATCCGTATTGCTTCAAGGCTCAAGAATAAAAGCTGCCAGAGAATGTTTCGATTCAATAGGAAGGGAAGATGTGGTTTCTTATATTGATGGACTTTTAAAACAAGGTGAAACATACATTGGAAAGAAAAAGGAAGCTGAATAATTGAGAAATGCATTCTTGTGGCTTTAGTCGTGGAAAGTTGTTTTAACAATTTATTAACTTTGTTATAAATGCCGCTATTTTATTTGCGCTCGTGGTATAATACAGTACATAAATATTGATTTTAAGGAGAAATTTGTGAATAATCTTTCTTTATCTTTTTGACGCAAATATCACAACTAAAACATATAGCGTTCCTGCTATTTTTGAGTATAAGCTTCCTGATGGTTATATGGTTGATATAGTTATCACGCTAGAAACATTTAAAGCGTATATATACCATAAAGATTATGGAACTAAAACACTTGTGTTTGGTATGTCAAAAGATGATATTGACTATGACAAGTGTGGAAAAATTGCAGAATAATGGAGGCTACAAAGTGAAAAACAATACAGTCGCATACAGTATTAGAGCTAATCAGGAGTGGTTAGACAGAGCAAAAGAAAAAGCTGCTGAACACAACTTGTCATTTGCTGATTTAGTCAGACTTGGAGTAAATAGCTATATTAATATACTTGATCTAAAGGCCAAGATACTTGAAGAGGATACTACTCAGGTGAAGAAGTACCTTTGGGTTAAGTACAATAATAATATAATTGGCCATGTCTCCGTATATGAGACAGAGAAAGCTGCTATGGATGATAGTCTCATGGCCTGGACTATACTCAGCAAAGAAGAAAAACAAAACGCTATGCTTTTCCAGGTATGCGAAGCTAAGGCTACACAAGCTCAGTTTGACGCTATACGCCGCGGCGAACTTGATGCAGGTGAATTTATCACAAAGGTTATAAAAAGCTATATATAAAGGAGTTAAGAAATGTCGGTAACATTGACATATAGTAAGAAGAGTTATGCTAATCACACTAACACTATTGCTGCTATCAATCAGGTACTTGCGCAGCATGGTTTGAGAGTAAGCTCGTTTACAGATGGCCCCAGGGCTACACGATTTATCGTACAACTCCATACCGGAGTTAATATCTCAAAGCTTAAAAAGATAAATGACTACATGTGTATAGCTTTGGGATCAAATGAGGTTCGTACATTTTTTGAAGGCGATAAGTTAATAATAGAGTCTCATACAAACGATAATAGGGTTGACTTGGCTGAAATGTGGACTCAGGACTATATAAGACAGCGTGACGGCGTTAAGCTTATGTTAGGTAAAGACATGAGCGGTCAGAGTCTTTATGCAGATTTAGCAAAGTGTAAGCATATATTAGTAGGCGGCGTTACCGGCTCAGGAAAATCCATGTTTCTCCATGAACTCATAATATCCATGATCGTACATGATCCGGTACTAACGCAGCTTGTTATGGTAGACATGAAAGGCACTGAATTTAATAAGTATGCTGCTATCCCTTATTGCAGAACAATCGACACTGTACAAGAAGCGGTTGATATGGCCAACAGACTAGTTAATATCATGAATAAAAGATATCAGACATTAGCAAAAGCCGGATGCAGAGACATTGAAAGTTACAAAAGGAAAGGCGGCTCTATGACTAGAATAGTATTTATCATAGACGAGTATGCCGACCTAGTATTGACCGCTAAGAAGTCAATACAAGATCCTATAATTCGCCTAGCACAGAAAGCTAGAGCATGTGGAATACATCTTATTATAGCCACACAGAAGCCAGTCAATGCAGTTATCAATACACTTATTAAAGCGAATATCCCCACTAAAGTTTGCTTAAAAGTAAATACTTCGATGGACTCTAAAGTTATTATGGACCGTACCGGCGGCGAAAAGCTACTTGGAAACGGAGACATGCTGTTCTTAAAAGATGGAGCTTTTGAACCGGTCAGGATACAAGGTTGCTTTATCTCAGAAGAAGAAATAGATGCAGTTGTTGCTAATGCTGTTGAAAGCTGCAATATGTTAAAGAGTGACGATTATAACGAGGTGGAAACTCCAAAAGGAAAGAAAACATCAGGCGGATTTTGGGCCGCATTCAAAAGAGCTTTTGGTAGTTGAGATGATTTTATGGGAAGATACATAACTAGAGTTGTATTGTAGGGATAATTTAGCCTAAATCGCATTTTGTATCCTTAAATGATAATTTATACCTCTTTACCATTTAAACGTGTTTTTGGTCTGTTTCACATGTACAGATATGCATGTTTGTGGCAAATAAACAATAACCACTCTTAGCTTTCTGTGTTAGGAGTGGTTATTGTTCTATATTAAATTATCTTCAGCAGCATTATTATCTATAACCGTATTGAATCCGGCTATTATTGACTTTTTCACAGCATTGGACAATGTTTCTGTAAACTTCTTCTACATTTCTATAGGTTCTCATTATTGGTATCTTTATTTTCTACTAATAGCTTGATTTCAGTCTGCATGGTAGCTACCATGTCATTAAACAAGACTACTTTTGTAGCCAGAATGATTTATATCGTTCTTAGTATCTGTTTTGGCAGGTGTAGCCTGTCACTATTTATGCAAATTGCTTGATAGAGATAAATAAAGGGTAAAGGTTACTATAAAATCCACCAATGGTTACTTTTAAAAGGACAAAGCAGATAGAAACATAGAACGAGTCGAAGGAGTGCATTTTTTCCGCTATTAAACCACGCGTTGAATGACAAAAACTTTACAGAAATTTATACTTGAGTTAAAGCAAACGAACGTATAGAAGTGGGAGGTTTGGATATGGCCGATAAAATGCTTGTAACGCAGGCGCTTGACGAAAGAGATTTATTGGTTAAAAAAATTAATGACAAAATTGAAAAGGCAAATTTTGTAGATACGATCAAGCCCAACGAGGAGAAGGTGCTTGATAGAAGAGTATCGAGAGAAGAATTTGCAAAGGAGGTAGATAGTGCATATCAGCAGATTTTGGATCTGATCGATAGATTCCAGAGAATTGACGCTGCTATTGTGGCATCCAATGCAAATACTAAGATCAATACCTCTTATGGAGATTTCACTGTAGCAGGTGCAATTTCTCTTAGAAACAGGCTTCGAGGAAGTGGTTCCTATTATGGAAAGGCTGATTTCGAGGCAGCTCTTCAGCTCAAGATGGAGAAAGACTTTCAGAAGAGACTTTCTGCAGCAGAATTTAAGAACAAGGAACTACAGAGTACAGCGGAGAATATGAGACTTTCAATTCTGGGTAAGGATACTAAGATAAAGGATGAAAAACCTCTGGAAGTTGTAGAAGCTTATATTAAGGAAAATAAAACTGAACTTGTTGATCCTATCGATGTTCAGAAGAAGATGTCAATGCTCAAGGAAAAAAGAGATACGCTTCTTGCGGAGCTGGATACTCAGATCAAGGTTTCAAATGCAACAACATTTATTGAAGCTTGATAAGTGTGGGCCTAATATACTTGCCTGCAACACGAAAACTTCGAAACCGGTTTCCCTGTAACAGGGTTAAGTTACAATTACCAATACAGCAAATATTGGAAGAGTTCGGAATAGTGCAGTTGGTAGCACGTCGACCTCATAAGTCGAAGTCGCGGGTTCGAATCCTGCTTCTGAATCCCCATTTGAACGGGGCATAAGAGTACGCCGTCTTTGAAAACGGCTCCAACAACCTGATTAACCGTTTTCTGTTTTGATTCAATTATTAATTATTACTGGTTAATTGTATTTTCTTGAATTATAAATTGGGAACTGACAACGTATTTTAGACATAGAAATATGTTGAAATCCATGGTAAAGGTTAAGGCGTTAAATCGGTTGACCAGAAGTTATCCTCATGGCTGTGTTGTGGGCAATACAATAATTTCATTATGAAATATGCCTCTGATAGGCTAAATAGCTAAATAGCGAAGGACTTTGCAGAAATGCAAGGTCTTTTGTTGCTTTTCAACCATATGGTCAATGATTTTTTTTCTTGTCATGCCATAAAATTATCTTAGTAAGAAATGCTTTGGGAGGTTTGACAGATATGGGCAATATTAATAGCTGGAAAGAAGATTTTGGCGAGTCGAAATACAGGCTAGATGAGCCGAGCTACAATAGGATGCTGGAACTTATAAGTCTGACAAATAAGATTGCAAGAACTGGAAAAAGCAGCATGAAATCCATATGGATTCATGTTCCCAGCGACGACTATGAGGAAAGCGCTTGGATAAATATTGTTTTCCGCGGAGATTATTATGCCGAAAACGATATTTGGTACAACGTTCAGATAGATGGTGCTGACGTGTTTAATTATGACAACAAGCGTATTGAAGAAGAAATAGTAGATGCCACGGAAATGCTTGATTGGCTTATTGATACTGTGAAAATGGTTTTGTCTCTTGTTGAAAAAGGGGAGTATGAAGCGTATACCTCCGAGGTTCCATATTATAAGAGGAATGGAGTAATAAGCAGAAAAGATTACTATGCAATTGTTCCAGAGGCGAGAGAAAAGTATGCTAGCTTCTTAGAAAAAAGTGAAATTGAAGAATTGCTTAATAGTAAAGGAACTACCGATTTTTATGAAGAGAAGATGACGGCTAGAAGGTTCTATGAAGCGTGTGCTGTTGTATATAAAGCTCTTGGAATAGAGAAAAAGGAAAAATCGAGAATTCATGGATGGGAGGATGACGAAGAGGAAAGAGTCAGATATGGCGGATTGACTCCAAAAGAATGGTACTATGCTGTTGCTGATGGCAGAGATGACGGGCTTTGCAGAATTCCGCTTGATGATGAAGAGTTTTTTGCGGGGTGGATAAGGCATAAGCAACCATATTTTTCTTATGAATTATATGGTGGCCATCCTTGGGATATCATTTATAAGTATTCTTTTAAGCTTAGACTGTTTGTTGATCCAGACTGGAATTCAGATAAGTGCAAACTTGTAATTATTGGCGATTCTGAGAAAATTTGTACAGAAATACTAAGATCGTTTCTTGCACTAATGAGAGAAGGCTATGCTGTTGAACTACGAGGATATGAAATTCTGACCGATAGATTATTAGAAAAGGACTATCTGTCAGTAGTAGAAGAAGCAGATCCTTCACATCGTGGAAGCACAATAGCCGGACATTTTGCCCGTGATGAAATATCTCTTTGTAAAATTAAAGATAAGGAGCTTCTTGATAAAATTATACAGGCAACCGAATGGGAAAAATTGGATGAAGTTAAGCTTATTGATGTTATTGAGCGATAAACAAATAGGAAAGGGGGATACTAATGGATTGGGAAGAAATAGAAAAACAGAGGCTTATCGGAAAACAGCTAATGATTGTGGATTTGATCCATATAGAGAATGATAAGGCACATAAAACAGGTTTTTCGTTTGTTACGACTGAAAATTTACAAAAATGGTCTGGGATGGAGGAAAGCGAAGTCAAAAAGCTTGTTGACACCTGCGAATACATGGATGATTTTAAATTGTCATGTGAAGCAGCTGGTGATTTTGAACGTACTCAGAATAAAACAACTGGTAGTAATGCTTATATGTTCTACCTTAGCACATATAGTAGATTAGGAAGTACGGCAATTATCGCGTTAAATAAAGAAGTTTTGGATGATTATTGTAATCATGCTGCAAAAATGAATTATGAACAATATAAAGAGACATATCCTGAATATCCTATAGACGAAGAGATGGGAAAAGCTGAAATGCTAAAAAAAGCTTTAGAACATTACATTAGATGGTTTGTTAAGCGCTGCACTAGCGCCCTGGAGGCAGGATATGATTGGGATGTTGTGATCAGAATGGCCAGAACAGATATATCACAAGAAAGACTTAAGGTACTGGAGCATATATAGAGGATAATTCGTTATCTGTATAGGTTTTCTACATGTAAATTATAGGACGTTTGTTAATTTTATTTAACAAACGTCTGTTTATATATTGAGGGTTGATTAATTTAAAAAAAGTGGTAAAATATGAGCAAATCAAATTATATTCCATATTAAACAAATAGAAAATTTATAAAAATATATAATTTAATATAACAGGTGTTGCGATGGCTAATAAGGATCAGATTAGTAATAAGGAGTTTGCTGATATTGTTAGAGCTGCGCGAGGCAATAGAAGTCTAAGAGAGTATGCTAAAGATTCTTGTATTAGCTATATGACCATATATAAGGCTGAGCGGGGCGATTATTTACCGAGCTCCAAGACAATTAAGAAAATGTCTACGGGTTCAGCCAATCCACAGAATGGTGTTACATACGAAGATATGATGGTTGCTGCCGGATATCAAGATAAAGAGACGGTATCTGAAACGGCTAGTGTATTGGCTCAGCAGATGATAGAAGAGGCATATGAAAATGGTAAGAATGGAGGAAATATTGTTGAAGGTTTATCAAGGACGTACTCTTCTCCAGTTACCATGCACAGAAGACCGGTATATGCCGAGTATTATCGTAAAGTAACGGGAACTATTTTCACTACAATGTTTCAAAAAAATATGTATTTCACCAGCAAAAGAAACTATGAGGGTGAAGTAAGAAACGGAAATCATCCAGACATAACGTTAAATGTAGCTTATGGGAGAATTAACGAATGGTGGTTCGAGATTAAGTATTTTCATGAGTATAATAGTATTTCCATGAACACGAACATGAAAATACTATTAGGAGACATGCTTTTTTACAAAACAAATGAGAATATAAAGCTTTCAATAGTCGTAAATATTGAAGAAGCATATAAATATTTGATCAGAAAGGCAACAGGTATGTCTTATAGAGGAGAGTTTTCTGTAATATTAATAGACACAGAAAAACAAAAAGTAGTTGCAGAGCAGTATTTATCAAACTACTACAAGAATGATCATAGTGCTGAGTTTTTCTTGAAATGAATATGAGAAAAGCCTTTTAAAAGGGTTGATGCCCTATGAATGATAGGATTATGGGAAAATAACAAAAGAGACGTTCGCGAAAACGCCTCTCTTGAAATAAAGTCAGATGCTGGTAACATCTGATGGTATGAAGTATTTTTGAACCCTGGGCGAGTTCACTTCATATCTAAACATTACCATTATGATATACGTTTGGCAAGATATTTGTCATTTAATTCGTAGTTCATTATATAATTGGTGATTCACTTTATTTCAAGAATTTTCCCTTTTTGACAACTGAATATGGAATTTATTAGGAGGGAAAACTATGCCTATTAGAGTCATAAATTGTCAGGCTACGTGCGCCAATATCAAGAAGCTTACAGAGGGAAGAAGGCTTACTCCCAAGGATATTAAGGAACTGCTAAATCTGAATTCAGTACAGAGCATTTATAAGTGGTTTGACACTGCAAAAGGGAAGAGAAACAGTCTTCCTTCGGTAGATAATGTAATAATACTTGCCAATATTTTGGGGGTATCTTTAGATATGATTTATGCTACTAATGAAATGAACTTTGGAGGTTTTATGGGAAGGAAGCTTACAGATCTGCTTGGGATAAAATGCGTACCTGCAATTAGTACCGGAAATCTTTATGAAGATAATCTTGCGAACGCCAGACTGTATGTGAAGCTATTGGACGAATATGAGAGAAGGGGATTATATCCGGTACTTATTAACAGAGAGATGGATAATGAATGGTTTAGACTCTGCATGGGACAAACTAAGGTCAATGATAACAAAGAAAAATATCAGAAAGATGTAGAATGGACTATTGAGCAGGCTGAATTTAGCTGCTTTGAGGTTTGGCTTGGAAGATTTTTATATGATTACCGCCTTGATTGCTTTAAGGATAAGAAAGAGGTAGAAGAATACTTGGAAAAGCTGGTTCCGCCAGTATCAGAAGAATATGAAAGCATCTTTGCTAATGCTTTTGATAAAGGAAAATACGGTGTATTTAACATTGATGAAATGAACTACAGCTATGCGCCAGAGTTTTTCCATTTTGAAGAACTTGAATTTGTTTTACTCCCGGTAAAGAATCCATGGGAAATTTTGGGATGGTTTCCATTTGGAAGATTTAACGCATGTCCAAAACCTTGTTATCACACTGCTCTGGCAAAGGAGTTTTATCAGAAGTTTGGTGCAAAAATAATGTATGTAGGAAAAAACAATATGACATATTATTTGGAAAGACCTTTAGTGACAAAATCTGACATAGAGTATGCATCTAAGATACTAATGATTGCAGACGGAGATCTTTATACAGATTACCAAAGTACTGCAGAGAGCATAGTGAGCGCCCATACCTGGCAATTATGGTGGGATTGAGCAGTGTAGGATAAGAGTAGATTTCAGAAAGGAAAGAGTATGAGTGAGAGTAAATCTAAGGAAGAATTTGAAAAAGCAGTTAATGATATGATAGAGCGAGCCAGATGGCAGGGCGAAGTGAGTGGTAAAGTAGAAGGTGCTTTAAATGTGCTATTTGCACTCGATCTTGATAAGGAAAAGCGGATAGAGCTTTTGCAGGATGCTGTTGGATTAAGCCATATAACCGCCTCAGAATTTATAGCACCAAGACAGATTGAAGAAAATATTTATAAAAGCAAAATACTAACTGATGACGAAAAGAATTCTTTATCAGATCTTTTGAATAATAAGGCTATGGATGATGAAAATGTATTAGATCATCCGGTAGAAATGCTGAAATTTCTCATCTCCATGTCAGATGATATAATGATAGAAAAATGTATTCCCCAGGTGGAAAAGTGGGTAAAATGCGGAGAAGATGTATCTTTGCACAGGGTTAAGGAATGGTTGATTGAAAAGTATCAATTGCTTTGACGGCCTTAGATTTCTGGATTATTACAAAAAGGGCTCTACTTTTTTGTTAGCGGTTCACTTGAGTGAACCGCTCGTTAGATATTTAACAATAAGTTCACCGAAGTGAACTTATAAAAAAATTTGCATAATAAAAAACACCCCAGAATTAACTGAGAAGCCTTTGGTTAAATCATTCTAGAGAGTTTACAA
Source organism: Lachnospiraceae bacterium MA2020 (assembly GCA_000746015.1). Taxonomy (GTDB): domain Bacteria; phylum Bacillota; class Clostridia; order Lachnospirales; family Lachnospiraceae; genus NK4A144. The sequence goes on from JQKK01000005.1 coordinate 161,959, forward strand.
GTTATAAAAATTCCATAATTATCGCCCTTTCATCTCAAAAAGGTATAAAAAACACCTCATAGGAGATGCTTTTAATCAGTTATTTATTTGGAAACTCTATTATGTTATCGTCTTCATTATCATATATATATCCTTTTCCACCTGCCTTAAGATACTCCTGCAGGGTCATTCCCTGTTTTCTTGCTTTCGCTGCAAGTCTGTTTATCTGCTCCGCATATGCTTTGAAATGATCCTCTACCATAGTCTACCTCCCAATTCCATTACCTTCAACTTGATTAGTACACTTATCATATCATGGATTAATGTACAAAATTAAGCACAAAATTAAGGGTTGACTTCTTGTATACACTTGTTGTAATATTCTCTCTGTTGTCGCGACTGATTGACGACAGGAAAAAATTCTTTATGCCGTATCGGCAGGTTTTCCACACTTTAGACTTTTGAAAATATAGAATTAAGTTATAAGGAGTTTTATTATCATGTTTACATCTATCGACAAGAAGTTACTGTCAATTTCATATTTCAGTTTTATTTCTGCAGATGAAAATCACTGTGAAGTTACATCCAAAAGGTTTAAGAACCAATGGAAGATCACACGTCATGTGGATGGCTTTTCTGCAAGCATCCTGCAGGACGAACGATATAGAAGGCTATTCGTTTTTGCAAGTCTTCTAGATGTCGTCCTTGCAATAGTTGACTTTGAGGAGCCAAAGAAGGATCCAAAAGACCGCTCTAGAAGAAGGGAAGGACTGTTTTTCCGTCTTATCGATCAATTTGGAAGATATTATCCTGCTGGACCACTCGGAGAGTCATATTAATTATATTTCCGGTAGGACTTATTCCTCCTCGTCCTCGTCATCATCATCGTCGTCATCCTCATCGGGCTCAAAGAAAAAAATATCCTCAACCTTTTTATCAAAAACCTTTGCAATGTCCATTGCAAGTTTCAGGGACGGGTTGTATTTTCCATTTTCAAGGTTTACTATTGTTTCCCTTCTTACATCAACAAGCGATGCAAGTTCTGCCTGGCTCATCCCATTATCCTTTCGGAATTCATGAATTCTGGTCCTGAGTTTACTCATCAGTATCACCAGACCTTTCATACTTCAAAAAATACAGTCCCGTGTAAAAATTCATCACACCCATCAGGATGTAAACCCATATGAGCCCGTCTGAAATGATATCCTTTCCTAAAAAATGCTTGACTATAGCCACTAAACTGAAGCCAGTTACTATTCCGTATAATGAATCATATGCAGATGCCTTTGCTTTCATTCTGTGATACTCGGACATTTCATCATCGTCTTCAAAACCCATTATTGTACCTACTATTATCGCGGCAATTGTAATAACCCCAAAAACAATGGACATAATAGCAAAAGGAACAGTATTCTTCATTTTAGTGATACCCATTCCTATAAATCCTATACCGGTAATTACATCGGTAAGCAAATATTTTACATATAAAGGTTTTTTCTTCATCACTATACCTCCTTGTGTGATATATTTCTCACTTGTGTGATAAATATATCACTAAGAATATAGACTGTCAACAAAAATGTGATATATTTCTCACTAAAATTCTATAACCTCCTTTGAACCTTGACTCAAACATTCCTGCAGGATTCCGATTTGAATATTCACACTATCATAGCGTGCAAATGCCTTAAATATTGGCGTTTAGAATCTTTTGAAGTGTTTCTTCAACCAGCTCACGCGGGAGCCTATTTTTTTGTCTTTTGGGACGAGAGCAGTTCTTCCAGTCATCTAATGTGATTCGAGAAATGCCCCAACTATTTACAGTTTCAACAACTTCAGATTGCTTAAGACCGTCTAACGCAGGTATTTGATATTCGCGTAAAAGATAGCCCATAAGGATTGATAGAAGGATTTTTCGGTCAAGATCCTTTCCAATGTATCCTTTGGTTTTTACAGTAGATTTGACCTTTACTCGTTCTAAATCAGCAGTAGTTTTTACACAATCCTCATTTTGCATTGTGTTACGGTAATTGAGAAATTCTTCAGCATCGTTAAAAGGTCTAGTATCGAATTCAGCAATTATGGTATCTACAGAGTATTGCCCATCAGCACTGGTGTATTGAACTGGGGTATCAGTAGAGGTTTCAACAATAGGACAGCGTTTATAATCGAAGTTCATTGATAACTGACGAACGCTTTCTGTAACATGAAAGTCATGCTTTCTTTCAACAATTTCTGAAAACTCTGTCCATACTTTGGTGGAGCATTTTAAACGCCCTTCACGAGCTAATACAGCGATAATATAGGCATCTCTATCGGCACGACTGTCTTTGATTTCTCCGGTAGTGTAAGAGTTGTGTGCAAGTACACCCTTATCATTTACAGCAACATTTCCACGAGTTGTAATATTGAGGAAAGTGTCATTAAAATGTTTTGGCTCCCATACTTGATTAGCGTCACAATTCTCATTTGTTTGATTTAAAATGTAACGACCATTCTGAAAGATAGGAGCAAAACCGTAAGCATCTAAACCACGTACAACATCAGTTGGAGCATCTGTTATGAAACCATCAGTCGTGACGGAATATACGTGATAGCCCATGTCATGAAGCTGATTAATACAAGCAATTAACATACATCTGACCAATGCAGTGGTGTATGTCGCGTGGTATGGACTTGTTACCGTAGAAGGCTCAGCATCTACACGTCCCATCGTCTTGGCGTTATAACGTGTTTTGGGGCTAACATTCTGTGCTGTTTTTCCGTAACAGCTATTAACCATTGTTTTAAGACTCTTTTCCACGAGAGGATTGTCTTTATACATCTTTTTGGCTAACATACGGTCTTGTACAAGATTTGTAACTGCATACGCAAGGCACTGAGACGGTTTGCCATCCTTTTCAAGCATTTGACAGGTAAATCCACGAAAGATTTTGATTTTTGCTCCCAGCTTTAAGGCAAGGAACATATCAGGTCCCGACATATAAACGTTTCTACCGTGACGAGGATAAATCTTCATACCACCTTTAACCGGAACTGGAATGTTCGGACAGTAGACATCATCAGGAAAATCAAAATCACCAACAGCGACTGCTGGAATAAGCGGATTCATACATAAATCTTGTAGGGTAAGATAATCATGAGGTCGAAAGTCTCTTACATGAGCATTCCAGTCGATGTCAATAATGTTTGCCATAGCGGTAGGATAAGCATTCTGAAGGTCAAAATCGGTTGTGTATTCGGTTATCCAACCGATGTAGAATGAAGCATTAAAACCGCCTGTGTATGCCTCTTCAAAGTATTCTGATACAAGCTTTGCATCAGGATTATCTCGAATAGGTACATAACGAGTAGCCTTTAAGAACTTCATACATTCATCCTTTGATGGGATAACACCTTCGTTCAACTTTTCTAACCCCCTATAAATTCTGTCGTAGTCTTCTTTTTTACTTACACCAAAGTAGTTTTTGATGCTCCCGTACATCGAACAGGCAGCTGCGCTTGATAGTGTCATAGGTACGGCATGATTACATTGAAATAACTCTGCACAAAAGGAAACAACAATGTCGGCATCATTCATGGCGTATTTGTAATACTCAATTGGATTACTGATAGCAAAAGCAGCCATATGTTCAATGACACTGTCTGGAAGCTCTATCTTAGGTCGATGTATTACACTACCTAAAGCTTTGAGTGATTTGTTTTCAGCAGGTGTTAAGCCCAGTGTATCTCGTACACATAGGTTCACAAGCCAATAATAATTTCGGTTATTATCGTTAGTGGCGGTAAAGTGTACATATTCAGTAGTCATCCAGCCACCTTGGATTTCACCAAGTTTTCTTAAAAGGTCGATGTCGTATTTGGAACGTCTGAAGACAGAAATATCTGCTTTACCTGTATGACAGATTATTGTTATTGGAACTACACTGTCTGACATCTTTCCGTAATCGATTACTTTAAATTGATTATGGTCTTTCCATTGCTTCTCTTTGTAAATAAGCTTTTCTTTACGTATAAGAGGAAAGTCTTTGAAGTAACATTTTTTCAGATCATCCAAAATATCAGCAAGACAATATTTGAGTGGGATAAGACCTCCATCAGCGGTTACTTCCTGAAAACGAGGGTCAACAAGGAAGAAGTATCTTATAAGCGTTTCTCCTACAGCTATTGTCATTTGTAAAGAAAGAACTCGTCGGTTTTGGCCAGAACCATCATGGTAATCTTGGAATTCAGTATCAAAACCAATATTTAAGCTCATGCTGTTAGATTGAATAACCTTAAATGAAGAAATTACATCTGCAATACTTCCAGCCTTTTGAATATCTAGTGGTGCAAGGAAAGGCTTTTTGTAAGTTCTGGTGTCGGTGTCATTTAACTGTATTGCATTGCATAAGGGTGAAATGACACCACTAAGGTTAGCCGTTGATTTTACTGGGTTTGGAGTGTTTGTCAATTGACGCAAGTTTGAATCTTGCGTCAGGTTGGGTGACACCACTTCTTTTAGCAAAGTGTATTCTTCACGAACTTTTAAATACTGACATCCGTGTTGCTGAAGTGCTTGAACGATGTTTGAATGGTCGTCTTGAGTCCAAACAACATCTATAAAGCTATTGTGCTGTATGAGAACTGGAGCTGTATTGTGTTCTGCTTTTAATGCTAAATTTCCATCAATCATATCTGCCCCTCCTTCTCAGTTCGGAGATAGCAGTTGACTATTACCTCTACTGTTTGGTTGGGATTTTTCCGAGAATGAATTGATTTAGGATAGGTGAAAGACGTGAGAAACACCTTGTTGTGGGTGTTGTCAAGATGCGAATACAGGACATGACGGCAGTATGTCTACAGGTCATGCCAACAGTGCGGCGGATATGATATCCAGACTGGAAATGATGGTGCTCATGAGCGGAGTGGAATTTCCCTTGAATGCTATAAGAAGGCAGATTGCATCTGCGGTTGACATAATCATACATTTGGGAAGATTAAGGGATAAGAGCCGTAAAGTTCTTGAGATAGTAGAGATCACGGATTTTGCAGATGGAGAAGTGGTAACAAGTCCGCTGTTTAGATTTGATGGTGAGCGACTTAGACGCGAAAATGCTCTTACACATACGATGAAGCTTGAAAGGAGCGGACTTTTATGAATTATCGCGAGTATCACTTCTCAAAAAGTGATCTGATAAAGAACATAGCTGCAGGCGTGATGATAGACGCAATGATAGCATGGACATTTTATAGAAGTATCGTAGCCTTTATAGTCTTTTTGCCGCTGGTGTGGTTTTACCTTCGCTATAGGAAGGAAACACTGAAGGCAGCGCGCAAAGATGAGCTTGCACTGGAGTTTAAGGAGACGCTTCTTTCGGTTCAGTCAGCCTTAAATGCGGGATATTCTGTAGAAAATGCTTTTGCCGAAGGCTTGAAAGATATGGAGCTTTTGTATGGAAATGACGCAATGATAGTAAAGGAACTCAAGATAATGATGAGGCGGCTGCGCACCAATGAAAGGATAGAAAAGATACTTTTAGAGCTTGGTACCAGAAGCGGTATTGCAGATATCGTAGAGTTTGCCCAGATATTTGCAGCGGCAAAGCGGAGCGGAGGAAATATGTCAGGGATCATCCGGCGTGCAGCGTCAATGATAAGCGACCGTATGGAAGTTGCGCGTGAGATAAGCGTGCAGATCAGTGCGAAGCGCTATGAGAGCAGGATAATGGAGATAGTACCGTTTGGAATAATAGTTTACATAACACTAACATCCCCAAATGTGGCTGCTGTTATATATCACAATGTTCTGGGAGTGATACTGATGACGGTATGCCTTTGTATCTATGCTATAGCGCTGGTTATTTCCGAAAAGATAGTAAGTATTGAGGTTTGAATAACTTATGAAAATAGTTGACATAATTCAGAAGCCGTTCTATCGTGCTGCAAAATTCATATTGGATAAGTTTCCGGCAGAACGGACTGAAGATATGGTCAGGTCTTTAAGAATGCTAAATCCTTCAGAGCATACAGAAGGTCTTGCAAGGAAATATTATGAAAAGAGGATAGCACATTCAATAATGCTGGCCTCAGGAGGAATACTGGTCTCTCTTTTGTGCTTTGCAGCGATAGGCGGTAGTGGAGAAATACTTAAAGACAGCTCATTGATGCGAAATGTTTATGGGCAGGGAGAAAAAACTGAAGAACTGGTAGTAAGAGTTGATGGGCAGAAGCTTAAAGAAAGGCTCGTGATAGATGTCGATGAAAGGCATTACTCAGAGGAAGAGACAGATAAGGTATTTGCAGACATAAAGAAGAGAATACCTAAAGAAATACTTGGAGAGAACAGATCCTTTGAAAAAGTTGAAAATAATCTGAATCTTGTAAGCTCGCTAGGTGATTATCCGGTGGAAATATCGTGGCTTTCAGACAGTTATGAACTTATGGATAGTGAAGGGCGATTAAGCGAAGATTTTGATGATCCGTCCGGACGGAAAATGACACTTACCATGCTGCTCGACTATTACGAAAAGCATGATGAAATGGAAATTCCTATAACTGTTTATCCTAAAAAAATGCTTGGAGAAGATGAAACTATCGCTGAGATACGACGTGAGACAAGAAAGAGTAATGAGAGAAATGGCGCTTCTGAGAAATTGAAACTTCCGGAAAAAATAGGATCAAGAAAGATAGAGTATAGCTATCCGGAATCAGATCTGCCGTTGACTATATTTGTATTGTCTCTGTTTGCTTCAATTGGCATATATTTTGCAAAAGAAAAAGAGCTGAAGCAGGAGATAGAAAAAAGGGAAAAGCAGATGATATGCGACTATCCCGAGATCGTCAGCAAGCTCACACTTTTACTGAGTGCGGGCATGACTCTGAGAGGTGCTTTTGAAAAGATAAGCTCCGAATATGAATATGCTTTAGAACAGGGAAGGACAGCATCCCGCTATGCATATGATGAGATGATGATAACCGTGCGTCAGATGCGGAGCGGCAAAAGTGAAGCCGCAGCGTATCAGGAGTTTGGAACACGCAGCGGAGTTGCCAGATACAATAAACTAGGATCACTTCTCAGTCAAAATTTGAAAAAAGGAAGCTCTGCGCTTCTTTCCATTATGGAATACGAAGCGCGTGATGCATTTGAAGATAGAAAAGCCGAAGCTAGAAAGCGCGGTGAAGAGGCAGGTACAAAGCTGCTTTTGCCAATGGGAATGATGCTCATGGTGGTAATGATAATCGTCATCGTACCGTCAGTGCTTTCATTTGGTTTATAGACACATTAAAAAATATTGAAAGGAGGTGATAACAAATGATGCTGAAGAGATTTTTCATGGAAGAAGATGCAGTAGGAACAGTTGAGATGATCCTCATTTTGGTTGTTCTTATCGCTATTGTAGCAATCTTTAAGACACAGATAGTAAACCTTGTAAAGACACTTATGACTAAGGTTACTAAGAATGCAAAAGCCATCTGATAAAAAAGGAGGAATCATGAAAAAAGGATCGATCACAGTATTTTTAAGCCTTGTTTTGGGCGTGATACTTTCACTTGTGCTGACAGTTGTCGATTCGGCCCGGTATAGCGCTGAAAAGGCGCGGATAGAAATGGTTATGTATATGGGATTACATTCAATATTTGCCGAGTACAATAGAGAGCTGTTGTCACAGTATGATCTGTATTTCATCGATTCCTCCTATGGTGGAAAAGATGCTTCTACTGTAGAGACAGCGGAGCACTTAAAAGATTACATGGAATATAACTTACGTCCTTCAAAGGGAATGGTGCTTTCACCGGGAGACCTTTTGGGCATAAAGCTCAAGGACGTTGATATAGATATGCCAAGCTTTGCAACCGATTCGGGAGGCAGGGTATTTAAAAGGCAGGCGATAGAGGCTGCAAAAGATAAATTTGGAATGAGCGCCGCACGTCATATAAAAAAGCTATGTCGTGACTATAAAGGAAGTCATATAGACCGCGAAAAAGTTGATGTCAGGAGAAGTGAAGTAAACAAAAAACTTGCCGGTGTAGACATGAAGGATAAGGCCAGGCGGATAAGCAAAGTTTACGATAGAAGGAGCGGAAATATAGAAAAACTTATAATGGGAGCCCGCTTTAGTGTATCAACTAAAGGCCTTCCGCTTGATGAAACAGCATCCTATCGCGTAAATGAAAAGGGCGTGGGAATGGTCGGAGCATGCGAGGACCCCGACAGTTTTATCAATAACATGCTTTTTATACAGTATCTGAGATGGAAATGCTCTGACTATACTAAAGACCTGGGGCATGACAGTTGCAGCTACGAACTTGAATATATTTTGAATGGCAAAAATACTGACAAGGCAAATATACGTGAGACAGTAAAGAAGCTGTTTTTTATGAGAGAAGCGGCAGATACTATGGCGATATATCGCGATGCCGGAAAGAAAAGTCAGGCAAAAACGGTAGCAGCTGCAGCTGCAGCTATAATTGCGCTTGTCACAGGTACAGATCTGACAGAGCCTATAACTCATATGATACTTATCGCGTGGGGATTTGCTGAAGCGGTCGTAGATGTCAGGACTTTGCTTGGAGGCGGGAAGGTACCTTTGGTAAAAAAGCCCGGGGAATGGAGTATAGGAAATGTTGCAAAGATTCCGTTTTTTAGAACTATGAAGGGCGGAGGGAGCAGAGGACTCAGCTATACAGACTATCTGACTATTATGCTTGAAGCAGAAAACGAGCTTCATGAGACGACTATAGCAAAACGTGGGATGGATGTGATAGAGATGAATATCAGGACAACGCCGGGAAATAGCAATTTCCGTCTCGATGGCTGTATAGAGTATCTTGAGGCGAACGCTGTCATAAAGGACAGCAGCGGCAGGAATTTTACAATAAGGCGTGATTACAGCTATATGCCGGTGATATTTTGAAGTGAAAGGAGGCAGCAGCAGATGTTCCTTTTGAGAAAAGTAACAAATAGATTTTTTTATGAAAGTATATCCCCATACACCAAAATAAAGTATAGAAAAAATCAGGAGAACCCCAACAATGCAAAAAACATCTCTGAAGGGGCATCTGCTGTTGCCTTCTTTGATCAGAAAGGCAGTATGACAGTTGAAGCAGCTATCGTACTGCCAATTTTCCTCTTTGCGCTTTTTACGTTGATCTACGTGGGTGAGATCATCCGTCTGTCGGCAGATGATCAGGCAGCACTTATGCAGCGTGCAATGAAAATGAGTACTTATGCATATAGCTTTGATAAGGTACTGCCGGGAGATCAGATAATTGATCTGAAAAAGACGTGGACTGCAAAGATACCATTTGTACCTACGGGAGCGAGGGGTGTAAAGCTGACAGACAGAGCACGGGTTCGGGCATTTACGGGATATGACAATACTTTGCATAGGACGGCTTCGTCGACAGCAGATGTTACGGTTTTTATTACAGATTATGGAAGTGTATATCACAAGACACGAAGCTGCCATCATCTGGATCTGAGTGTGCGCAGTATTGCAATGTCTTCGGTCAAAAGCGCCAGAAATATCGGTGGACATAAATATTATCCATGCGAAAGGTGCGCTAAACGTAAAGCCGGAAGTGTATATATCACAGATTATGGAGACAGCTACCATGTGGATGGGCACTGTCCCGGACTAAAAAGAGGGATACATGCAGTGAAAATGTCAGAAGTAGGATCGATGCCGCCATGTGCGGATTGTGGAAGTTAAAGTATGGTTATGAAAAGTATAGCATTGTTTTTTCTCGCTATATGCGCGATTACGGATATAAGATCAAAAAAGATAAGTTTAGGTATTGCAGGTTTGTTTGCAGCGGCAGGAATTGCTTTAACTATTGCAGGAATTGGACTGAGACCTTTTGATGCGATAGGAGGAATCCTGATAGGTGCATGTTTGCTGGGACTTGCAAGAATTACAGGTGAAAGGATCGGATATGGAGATGGAGTTATGGTAGGGGTGACGGGCCTGTTTTTGGGATTGTTTCCAAATTTTGCCCTGCTGAGCCTCGCTGCTTTTTTTAGTGGGATCTATGGTATAGCCATGATGATCTTTAAAAAAGCTAACAAGGATACAGAGCTTGCAATGGCGCCTTTTTTGGCGCTTGCACTGGTGGTGATGATGTTATGAGGCGAAGCATGAAAGGCTCATATACGGTTGAGATGGCGATGCTTTTTCCATTGATAATGGTGTCGATAATAGTTGTCATATATATGGCTTTTTTTATACATGACAGGACGGTGATGAGCGTTGCGGCATATCAGTCTGCCATGCGTGCTGCAAGGATAACTGATGAAACGGTAGATGTGGCTTCTGAAGCGGAAAAAGCCTGTAAGGATATCCTTAAAAAACGTTTTATTTCGACGAAAAATCTGAATGTGAAAGTAAGCGTAAATGTCAGCAAGGTGAAGGTAAGCTGCAAGGCAGATTTTGTGATACCTAATGGTGTGATATGGATAAAAGAACTTAGGAGCCGGGGCTTTAGGCTTTCAGCAGAAAGGCAAGCAACAAGGCTTAATCCAACAGAACATGTGAGAGTGATTAGAAAAGTTGTGTAACTGTTAAGCACAGTCCGAAGCACTTGCTGCTGAGGACGTAAGAATATGATACGGGTGTGAGCATGCCCTTTGCCGAAGGCAAATCTGCATGGGCATGCGAATCATATCTGTGAAGGTACTGAACAGATATGAGTAAGGAGTAGAACATAATGAGAAAACTGGATATTTCCATGCGTAGGGAAAACTCTCATAACATATTGCTGGTAAAACGAGAAGCTGATATGGGAGATAATTATAGAGAAAAAATGATATTGAAAAATACCATTGAAGGTTTGGCAAAGATCAAGCTTCATCATCTCAACAACGAGGCATTTTACAATATTGATGTGCAGAATTGTGTTTCATTGAAGGATTATTTCAATGGGAGAAAGATGGGCTATGTTGAAGTGAAAGCTTTGCTCAGCGGACTTGCAGACGCGCACAGGCATCTGGAAGAGTTTTTACTGAGTGCCGAAGATCTTATCGTTGCGCCGGAATATATCTTTTGGAATGGTGAAAAGTGTATTCCATTGTTTCTTTATCTGCCAAAATGCGGAGATAGAAATGCGGGAGAAGAACTGGCACAGTTTTTGATTGACGTGACAGATCAGAGAGATATGCAGGCGGTGAAGCTTTCTAGTGATTACTTCAATATGGTCTGTGATGGAAGATTTGATATTGAAGAGCTGCTTCGCGGTGAGATATTTATAAAGACGGAAGAAGCGGAGTCCATAAGGCCGGAGCCGGACAGAAGCTTTGAAAATGATGATCTTATCAGAGTGGTCAAAAGAGACAGACGTGCAGAAAGGGAGACGAAGGCAAAAGAAAAGAAGCAGAAAACGCTGCGTATAGGGATATGCATATGTATAGGTTTTACACTTATTGCAGCGGGACTGTACGCATATATACTTACAGATCCGAGTGTGTTGACACTTGTTTACATGAGTGAGGATGATTATGTACTTGCCGGGGCTATAATCGCCATCGTGTTTGCAATAGCTATCATGGGAACAGTGCATTTTTACAAAAAGACTGCGGCGGATATCGATGAGGAAACGGACATTTTTGCATCGCTTGAGGATGAAGAAGATTATGAATCGGATTATCTGAAGGATGTTATGGGAAATTTTGAAGAGAAAACCAAACCTGAACCTATACCAACACCAATAAGAGACGAATGTGATGAGGAGGAGACAGTGCTATTGACTGATATTGCAGCCAATAGCGAAAAGGGTATCGTCTTAAAGGGGAAGGTGAATGGTCAGATGCTTGAGTTCAAGATTGGATCGGAGCCATTTACCGTAGGCAAGCTGCAGGATAAAGTGCAGGGCTATATAAATGATGGGCGCATAAGCCGTCTCCATGCATGTATCCGCAAAACAGGAGACCGCTACTTCCTTTCAGACCTTAATTCCACAAATGGAACCTGTATAAATTCCAGAAAGCTAGAGGCAAATGAAAACGCAGAGATACATGATGGAGATATAGTGAAGTTTGCAAATATAACAATGCGGGTGGTCGGTTGATGTAAGCTTCTGGGAGCAATATTAATGTAATTTAATGAAAAAACTTGTCATTACCACACGCCCTATCTTATTGAACTTGAAAAGTAAATATGCTATCCTCTAGAGTGTTAGCTCATGCTAACCTATAAACATGATACATTTTATAATCTGACAGCCTATGTGGCAGAAAGGTGAAATGATGAGTTATCTTGAGATTGAGAAAGTAATAGGAAGAGAGATCCTTGATTCCAGAGGAAATCCAACTGTTGAGGCAGAGGTTATGCTTGCAGACGGTACAGTTGCAAGAGGAACAGCTCCATCAGGTGCATCAACAGGTGAGTTTGAGGCTCTTGAGCTTAGAGATGGCGACAAGTCCAGATATCTTGGAAAGGGTGTTTCCAAGGCTGTTGAAAATATCAATGGACCGATCGCGGAAGCTATCATAGGAATGGATGCTTCAGATATATATGCAGTAGATGCAGCTATGATAAAGCTTGATGGCACTAAGGACAAGTCAAAGCTTGGCGCGAATGCTATCCTTGCTGTATCGATCGCAGCAGCAAGAGCAGCTTCAGTTGCACTCGATATTCCGCTTTACAGATTCCTTGGCGGTATTCAGGCAACAGATCTTCCGGTGCCAATGATGAATATTCTGAATGGCGGCGCTCATGCTACAAATACAGTAGATACACAGGAATTTATGATAATGCCTGTAGGAGCACCTTCTTTCAAAGAGGCTCTCAGATGGTGTGCAGAAGTATTCCACGCACTTGCAAAAATCCTTAAGAGTAAGGGCCTTGCTACATCAGTAGGTGACGAGGGCGGATTTGCTCCTAACCTTTCAAGTGATGAGGAGACTATCGAGACAATTCTTGCAGCTATCAAGGATGCAGGCTATGAAGGCGGAAAAGATTTCATGATCGCTATGGATGCTGCATCTTCTGAGTGGAAGAGCGAAAAGGGCAAGGGCTTCTACAAGCAGCCTAAGTCCGGAAGAGAGTTCACATCCGATGAGCTTATCGCACACTGGGAGTCACTTGTTGACAAGTATCCTATCATCTCTATCGAGGATGGTCTTGATGAAGAGGACTGGGAAGGCTGGAAGAGAATGACAGAAAAGATCGGTCACAAGGTTCAGCTTGTCGGTGATGATCTTTTTGTTACAAATACCGAGCGTCTTGCAAAGGGCATTGAAAACGGTGCTGCAAATTCTATCCTTATCAAGCTTAACCAGATCGGCTCAGTATCAGAGACACTTGAGGCTATCAAGCTTGCTCACAAGAACGGCTACACCGCTATCTCATCCCACAGATCCGGTGAAACAGCCGATACAACCATCGCAGATCTCGCAGTTGCTCTCAACACAAGACAGATCAAGACAGGCGCACCTTTAAGATCTGAGCGTGTGGCAAAGTACAACCAGCTCCTTCGTATCGAGGAAGAGCTTGGCGATGCAGCAAGATATCCGGGCATGAAGGCATTTAACGTTAAGAAGTAATAATTACAAATTAAAATACAGATATTCCCCCTTTTTGAATTTTCATAGAATACCCATGATGGCGAACCTGACGTTGTCATGGGTATTTTTTTACTTGTGACGTCAATAACTTGTGAAAAACCTCACTTTGCGGTATGATGTAAACCATAGTGCGGCTCATATGCCCATGTTAGAGGAGTTATAAATGAATAAAAAAAGCGTTATAAAAGAGGTCATGGACTGGATTTTAGTCCTGGTGATAGCTGCATTTATTGCAATAGTTATAAATAATTTTGTGATAGTAAACTGTGTAGTGCCGTCAGCATCGATGGAGCAGACTATCATGACCGGAGACAGAGCGATAGGTTTTAGGCTTGCATATCTTTTTGATGATCCGGAGCGAGGGGATATCGTTATATTTAAGTATCCTGACGATGAAAATGTACTATATATAAAGAGAGTTATCGGCATGCCTGGAGATACGGTGGAGCTCAAAGATGGTATTCTTTATATAAATGGAGAAGAGTACACAGAAGATTATCTCGGCTCGATAGATATGAACAGTTATGGTCCATACAAGGTTCCGGATGACAGCTATCTGATGCTCGGAGACAACAGAGCAAATTCAAAGGATTCCAGATTCTGGAATCATACTTATGTTTCAAGAGATAAGATTGTAGGAAAGGCATTGTTTAAGTACTGGCCTTCGTTCACCAAACTATAAAAATAAAGGACCTGAATTTATGAAGGCAGTTTTATTAGAAGTATTTCGATGGATCACAACCTTTTTAGCAGCGGCTATCCTTGCGTTGTTTATCAACAATTTCATTATAATAAATGCGAGAATACCTTCGCAGTCGATGGAGCAGACTATCATGACAGGCGACAGGCTGTTTGGATTTAGACTTGCATATCTTTTTGAAGATCCAAAACGCGGAGATATAATCATCTTTAATGATCCCGATATAGAGGGACGCAAGCTTATCAAACGTATCATAGGCATGCCGGGTGATACTGTGGATATAAAAGATGGTGTGGTTTATATAAATGGAGAAGAGCTTATAGAAGATTATCTTGGCTCAAATGACGGCGAAAGCTATGGCCCATATGAAGTGCCGGAAGAACACTACTTCATGATGGGCGATAACAGAGCACATTCCGGAGATTCCAGGATGTGGAAAAATACATATCTGGCAAGAGAGGATATATTAGGCAAGGCAATATTCAGATACTGGAAAACACCAAAATTAATAAAGTGAAGCCTTAGGGGCGGAAGGGAAAATTATGATTTCAGAAAAGATGAAAGCACTGGTCTCCAACAATTCTGTTATCAGGCAGATGTTCGAGGAAGGTCAGCAGATGGCAGCAAAGTACGGCAGCGAAAATGTTTATGATTTTTCACTTGGAAACCCAAATATTCCTGCGCCGCCTAAGGTTAAAGAAACAATTATCTCGCTTCTTGAAAAAGAAGATCCAACAGTCCTGCATGGATATATGAATAATGCAGGATTTCCTGATGTAAGGCGTAAGGTCGCTGATTCTCTCAATCGCCGTTTCGGCACTTTTTTTACAGAAAACAATATCATGATGACAGTCGGTGCAGCAGAAGGACTTAACTGCGCGCTGAAAGCACTTATAAATCCTGGTGATGAAGTTCTTACCTTTGCTCCATATTTTGTAGAATATAGAAACTATGTGGCAAATTTTGACGGACATCTTACAGCTGTAGATCCGGACACTACTACGTTCCAACCGGATTTTGCAAAGTTTGAAAGTGCTGTAAATGACCGCACAAAGGCTGTTATCATCAATAACCCAAACAATCCTACCGGTGTCATTTACACTGAAGAGACAATTAAAAAGCTTGCGGAGATACTTGAGAAAAAGCAGAAGGAGTATGGTACAGATATATTTATAATAGCTGATGAGCCATATAGAGAGCTTGTATATACCGGTGCAGAAGTGCCATATGTGACTAAGTACTATGCCAACACTATTGTGTGCTACTCATATTCTAAGACACTTTCACTTCCGGGTGAGAGGATAGGATACCTCGTCGTTCCAAGTGAAGCAGCTGACGCAGAGGATCTGTTTACAGCTGTTACTATTGCAAACAGGGTTATCGGGTGCGTGAACGCTCCGTCACTTTTCCAGAAAGTAATAGGCGAGTGCCTTGAGGAAAAGGCGGATATCAATTTCTATGCAAAGAACAGAGAGCTTTTGTATAAGTCTCTTGATGAATACGGTTTTGAATGCATCAAACCGGAGGGAGCTTTCTATATGTTTGTAAAGACTCCTACCGAGGATGATATTGAGTTTGTAAATGAGGCAAAAAATGAGCATATCCTTGTAGTTCCGGGCACATCTTTTGGCTGCAAAGGATATGTGAGAATTGCATATTGTGTAGCTTATGAAACTATCGAGAATTCACTGGCAGGCTTTAAGCGTCTTGCAGAAAGGTATGGACTTACAAAATGAGCTTCGAGGAAAATATCAGAAAAGTAGTTCCCTATACACCGGGTGAGCAGCCACAGAAAAAAGTGATCAAGCTCAACACGAATGAATGCCCTTATTCTCCATCGCCACGCGTAGCTCAGGCAATCAAAGAGATGGATATAGATGCACTTCGCAAGTATCCAGATCCTGTATGTGCAAGTCTCGTGAGCAGTCTTGCAAAATACTATGGTCTCAGTGATGATCAGGTATTTGTCGGAGTTGGATCTGATGATGTATTGTCTATGTGTTTTCTGACTTTCTTTGCAGGACAGAAGCCGATCATCTTCCCTGACATAACTTATTCATTTTATGAAGTGTGGGCAGATGTTTATAGAATTCCTTATAAAGTTATACCGCTTAACGATAATTTCGATATAAATGTTTCAGATTATATTTGCGACAATGGCGGCGTGGTTATAGCTAACCCAAATGCACCTACTGGAGTTGCAGAGTCACTCGAAAATATTGAGGAAATCGTAAAGAAGAATCAAAGTTCTATAGTGATCGTGGATGAGGCATACATTGATTTTGGCGGAGAAAGTGCTGTCGGACTTATAAACAAGTATGACAACGTGATAGTTACAAGAACAATGTCAAAGTCACGTGCGCTTGCAGGCATGCGCATCGGATACGCTTTTGGACCGGCAAAGCTTATCAAATATCTGAATGATGTAAAGTTTTCCGTAAATTCGTATACAATGAATATGCCGGCACTTCTTGCAGGCAAAGCTGCCATCGAAGATGACGAGTACTTTACAGAGATACGTGACAAGGTAGTTGCGACAAGAGAATGGTGCAAAAAAGAGCTTAAGGAGCTCGGATTTACTTTCAGAGATTCCAAGACCAATTTCATTTTTGCACGTCCTCCAAAGGGCAATGCAAAGGAAATCTTTGAAAAGCTCAAGGAGAATGATATTTATGTCAGATACTTTAATAAACCAAGGATAAATGAGTATCTGAGAATCTCGATCGGCACAGACGATGAGATGAAGAAGTTTTTTGAGGTGCTTAAGAAAATATGATGTTAAAGGTTATTCTGATATATTTACTGCTGATAAACGTTATAGCTTTCATCATGTATGGAGCTGACAAATCAAAGGCAAAGAAGCATGCGTGGCGTACACCGGAGGCTACGCTGATAGGTGTTGCAGTGATAGGCGGCTCTATAGGCGCGCTTGCAGGCATGTTTTTCTTCCACCATAAGACAAAGCATATCAAGTTCCGCCTTGGTCTGCCGGTCATCTTCATAGCGCAGATAGCGGCGGTGATAGCATGTAGTAGGTATATTAATTTGTAAAATACTAAAAAGGCAAAACCAAAAACTCCTCGAAACCTCATTTTATGGGTTCCGGGGAGTTTTTCATTCCCAAAACAGATCATCCAATGTTTTGTCCAAAGCTTTACAGATAGCTATGCATAGATTTATCGTCGGATTGTAATCGCCTTTTTCAATCGCGCTTATTGTCTGGCGGGAGACATCGCAAAGATCTGCCAGCTGCTGCTGAGACAGATCCTTAGCCGCACGCGCTGATTTCATTCTTAGATTTTTCACTCTGTCACTTTCCTTTCACGGATTTCGTTAATTATCATGAATACAAAATGTGTAACTGTCAGCATTACCATAGAAGCAGCAAGCACAACTTCATTAGGTACCATTCCATTTTTCATCAGGCCGTAATCTCCAGACCAATGCTTCAAATTAATCAACCATGTTATTATTAAAAATCCAGAACAAATAATAATTCCCATCTTCTTTTTATTTTTGAATTTAGGATAAAAATATGCACCATTTATCTGATTATATCCATCGGAAATACATCCGCAGAGAGCTAAACCAATAATCATATATCCCTTAAAATCAATGAAGCTGGTAAGATTAAATACTGAGTCAGATAAATACAAAACTAAGAAATAGATAAAAAACAGCCAATTTGAAATTCTGTAAGAATTTCCCTGTACTTTCAATTGCCTTTCGTCATACTCATACTCTTCGTTATGAATTTTCATAAACGCAAACCATAAAACTGAAAAAAAGATAAAAATAGAAAGAAATCCAAGTAACCTAATTGCCATAGTAAAATCCTCCATCTCTTTTTTGTATAGTCTTTATATTTCGTAATATATATCATATTTTACTGTATGTCAACTATATTTTACATTATGCTATGGATGCTCACTGATTATATTGACCATTATACTCATAGATTGTGTTTTACATAGGCTTTTATAAAAGCTATTCTTGTTGTTGAGAGGATGTAAAATAATGCAATTAAATAGAAAGATTATCTGTATTTAGAAGGCATCAAAAACATAATTAAAACAATTGTATTGATTTAAATACATAAATAGTATACAATAATAAAGTTGGCATACACATAGTATGGTTATTTTATCAAATGGATTTGATGTTGGATAATTTATTAGAGATTAGACAGCCATACATGTTATGTATACATATATTAAAGGAGAGAAAAGTATGAAAAGCAAAAGGATTTTGGCAGTTCTTCTTGCAGCTTCCATGACTTTTAGTCAGGCAGCACCAGTATTTGCAGTGGAAGTTAGCAAAGGAGAAGAAGCTGCAACTGAGGAAGTAACAGAAGTTGCGGATGAAGAAGTTGTAGTAAATGAGGAAAACGAAAAACTTACAACAACATCTAATAAGATTGAAGAAACTGAGATCAGTATCAAGGATGAAGAATACAGCTTAACCATAAATGAAGCTGGAGCAATTACAGGATATACAGGAAAGTTGCCTGATGAGCTTGTTATACCGGAAGAAATAGCTGGTATAAGAGTGCAGGAGATAGGCGAAGAAGCTTTTTGGGGAAATACTGACATTGTTAAGGTGACTTTTCCATCTACGTTGCGTAAAATAGGTTTTGATGCATTCCATGATTGCACAAGGCTTACAACAATTAACAATATATCGGAGAATCTTACAGATCTTCCTAGGGATACTAATTTTGGTAAAGGTACAGCTTTTGTTGGATGTATAAAACTTGAGAACGTTTCATTTGAGCCAGGAGTAACACGTATACCGGCTAATTTGTTTTGGAATTGTTCTGGATTAAAAAAGATAGATATTCCTAAAAGTGTTAGAATAATTGGAGCAAATGCATTCAGAAATTGTACTAATCTGAAGGATGTAAATATCCCTGCTGATGGAGACTTGGATACAATAGAAGACTTTGCGTTTAATGGAGATACATTGATAGATAAAATAGTATTTCCAGAGGGCCTTTTAACAATAGGAGAACGTAATTTTGTAAATTGCTCATTTACAGAAATAACATTTCCGTCTACGATACAGACAATAGGCTTTTCAGCCTTTAATGATTGCGCAAAATTGACAACAATTAATAATATACCAGAAAGTCTGGTTAATCTTCCTTACGAAACTAATTATGGTGACACTACGGCTTTTGCAGGATGTAATAAACTTGAAAAGGTATCTTTTGAGTCAGGTATTACTCATATAGCAGGTAATTTGTTTTGGGGATGTCCGGGATTAAAAAAGATAGATATTCCGAAAAGTGTTCAGAAAATTGATACTAATGCATTTAGAAACTGCATTAACCTAAAAGAAGTAAACATTCCTGCAGACGGTGACTTAGATACTATAGCGAATTGTGCTTTTTATGGTGACACATTAATAGATAAAATAGTATTTCCAGAGGGCCTTTTAACAATAGGAGAACGTAATTTTGTAAATTGCTCATTTACAGAAATAACATTTCCATCTACATTACAGACAATAGGGTTCACAGCCTTTGCTGATTGCTTAAAATTGACAACAATTAATAATATACCTAAAAGTCTGGTTAATCTTCCTTATGAAACTAATTATGGTGACACTACGGCTTTTGCAGGATGCACAAAGCTTGAAAACATATCATTTGAATCTGGAATAGAAAATATAGCGGCTAATTTGTTTTGGAATTGTCCTGGATTAAAGAAAGTAGATATTCCAAAGAGTGTAAAAACTATAGGAAAAAATGCATTTAAGGATTGTACAAGTTTAAAAGAAGTAAATATACCGGAAGATAGTAGATTACAAGAAATAGAAGATTGTGCATTCAATGGTGATAAATTAATAGATAAAATAGTATTTCCGGAGGGACTTTTAACAATAGGAAATCGTAATTTTGTAAATTGCTCATTTACAGAAATAACATTTCCATCTACATTACAGACAATAGGGTTCACAGCCTTTGCGGATTGTTTGAAATTGACAACCATTAATAATATACCAGAAAGTCTGGTTAATCTTCCTTACGAAACTAATTATGGTGACACTACGGCTTTTGCAGGATGCACAAAGCTTGAAAATGTATCATTTGAGCCAGGCATCACACATATACCAAATAATCTGTTTTGGAATTGTTCGGGACTGAAAGAGATTACAATTCCAGATACAGTTCGTACTATTGGTTATTGTTCATTTAGGAATTGTAATTCATTGAAAGTTGTTAATCTTCCTTCTTCAATTCGTAATGTCATTCAGCATGCATTTGATGGATGTAGTCATCTTGAGACAGTTAAATATGCAGCAACAAAGGAAGATAGGGATTATATAAATATTGAAGGCGACAACGATAAGTTTATTAATGCAAATTGGATATATGGAGAAGAGCATCTGAAATACTTGGTGACATTTGTGACAGATGGAGGTTCTGAGGTTGTTTCCCAGAATGTAATAAGGGGAAATAAAGTAACCAAGCCTGTAGATCCTACAAAGGAAGGCTATGTATTTGCTGGATGGTATACAGATTCATCTTTTACCACAGAGTTTGACTTTGATACAGAGATAACCGATGACTTATCAATCTATGCAAAGTGGGATGAAGCATCGAAGACACCAGAAGAGACACCAGAAGATACTCCAAAAGACACTCCTTCTGATAAACCTATTGACACTCCATCTGAAACACCAAGTGATAATAAAACAGACACTGCTTCAGAAAATAAGGCTGAAAAACATATATTTGTAGCAGGTCAGCAGGTTGCTATAGCTGACATTTTGGGAAAGAAACCAGAGGGGACAGTTAAGTACAAGGCTCCAAAGGGAGTTATAAAAGTCAATACTAATGGCATTGCAATGCTTAAGAAGGGTGCTGACTTTACTCTTGAGGCAGTAAATAAGGAAACAAAGGAAACTATTTGTAGCTGTAAGGTGACTATCGAGCAGCCTTCAATGGTTAAGAAGCAGAATGTGAGTCTTGCTAGTGTAAGCTTAAATGCAGCTAGCCTTATTACAAGAGGTAATGAGTACACAGAGCAGCCAAAATGGATATCTACTAAGCCATCTGTCGCATCTGTAGACGCTGAGACAGGTGTGATTACACTTCATAAAAAGGGTAGTGCTCAGATTGTTGCAGTATTTGGTGCAACAGATGCTAAAAATAAGATGGGTACAAAGAAAAAGTATAAGACAAAGCTTAAGGTAACAGCATAAGCTGAAAAGAACAGACATTGCGAAAGCTTCAGAGATGTGGATCTCTGGGGCTTTCTTTGCTTTAATTTGACAAACTAATTAAAACTAATTAAAATTATCACAACTAATGAAAACTAATTAAAAAAATAAAAACTAATGAAAACTAATTAAAGAGAAAGGGGTCTGATATGGATAATCCGTATAGCTTAACATTTGGAAAAATCCCT
The DNA here is from genome assembly GCA_000746015.1 of Lachnospiraceae bacterium MA2020. GTDB lineage: Bacteria > Bacillota > Clostridia > Lachnospirales > Lachnospiraceae > NK4A144. The sequence goes on from JQKK01000005.1 coordinate 183,596, forward strand.
TATGAATTAATATCAAGGACAAATGAAATCTCTGAAATGGTTGAAAATTTTAATTCAGAGACTCCGAATACATCAGTATATATTATAACGGGTGTAAGAGGATCAGGGAAAACAGTTACGATGTCTGCAATAATAGAAGAGTTAAAGAAGGATAAAAAGTGGATAATTATCACACTAAATGCTAACCGTGATCTGCTGCAATCTTTTGCTGCAAGTCTTTACGAAGAGCAAATAATGAAGCCGCTATTTATAGAGGCAGGTATAGGTATAAATGCACCACTGGGAATCTCTGTGACTAATAATGGTCCGGCTGCAGATGTAGAAGTTCAGATTAAAAAAATGTTGTCTGTGGTAAAAAAGCATAAAAAACGTGTCATGATAGCAATCGATGAGGCAACAAATAATTCTAATTTCAAGATATTCGCAAGCTCATATCAAATGATGTTGATTGAAGATCTGCCGGTTTACTTTATTATGACGGGGCTATATAAAAATATCAATTCACTCCAAAATGAAAAGAATCTAACATTTTTGTATCGGGCACCTAAATATGAATTAAAACCGCTTAGCATTATTGCAATGTCAAACAATTATAAAAAGAATATTGATGGTATAACTAAAGAAGAAGCAGATAAAATGGCTGCATTAACAAAGGGTTATTCATATGCATTTCAGACACTCGGATATTTGAAATGTAAATATGGAAGTCCGCTGGAAGAGATATTGCCTGAGTTTGATGAGATGATGGAACGTTATTGTTATGAAAAAATCTGGTCGGAACTTACAGAGCGCGAAAAAGAAATAATGCGTGTGATCATTCAGAGTAAAACCGGTAGAATGAAAGCAAAAGATATCAAAAAGATGACGGGATTAACAGACCAGTCTTATCCTACATATCGAAAATCATTGAGCATGAATGGAATAATAGATACAAGAGATTATGGATATTGTGAGGTGGCTCTTCCAAGATTTAAAGAGATAATAGCCAGGATAGACGTATAATCATATTTCACACATCCGTCACAGCATAGACAAAGAACTATCATTTCGAAAACAAATTTTCATAATAATCTTCACTTATAATCCATGACAAAGAAAAGTTTTTGGATAGCTGATAGAGGAGGTTATCATGAAGAGCAGGTTTTTGAGAAATTTGAAGCTTGGAATTACAGCGATTATGATCGCAGGTGCGATGATGGGATGTGCTTCAAGTGCGTCGGCCGAGAAGGCGGAGCCGGCACCGGAGGTATCATCGGAGATGCCGTCAGAGATGCCATCTGAAATGCCGGAGGGCGAGGCACCTGACACAGATATGCCGACAGATGAGGAGCCAACTGGAGAAGCTCCAACGGGAGAGGCACCGGAAGGAGAGAAGCCGGAAAAACCGGATGGAGAAGCACCGGCAGGATCACCTTCAGGAAATATGCCTTTCGGGGAGAAGCCGAATGGTGAACCACCTGCAGGAGCTCCTTCAGGAAACAGACCGGGAGGCGGAAAGCCATCAGGAGAAAAACCTTCAGGTGATAAGCCATCAGGAGAAAAACCTTCAGGTGATAAGCCGGCAGATATGCCACAGCAAAATGATAATAAGTAAAACAAAAGTGGAGAACATTTAATACGTGTTCTCCACTTTTTATTATTCTATACCATTTATAAGCAGTCTTGTAGTTATCTTTGCCATTTCCTCAGGCGTTTTCTGATAACCGTCTTTTATCCATTCCCTTATGATACCGATACAGCCGGAAAAACAGAAGGCAGTATAAAAGTCGGAAAGTGCAGTATTATCCTGCCACCATCTGTCGATGTGCTTGCTGAGAAGCTCCTGCAGACGATTGATAAATGATGTGTCGCTGTGAGGACCCAAAAATGCGCTTGAGATCTCGCGGCGATCATTTAAGTTCTGATATATTTTTACAAGTACGTTGTGAGTATCAGTCTCAACATCTTTTGAAGGGTCCATATCAGTTGTAAGTATACGCTCAAACTCATCGAAAAGCTCATCTTCAATAGAACCGAGCAGATCGTAGATATCTTTGTAATGTGTATAGAACGTGCTTCGATTGATGTCAACGGACTCAGTAAGATCCTTAACAGAAATCTCGTTTATATCCCTATCCTGCATAAGACGCGCAAGCCCAGTCCAAAGGGCAGTCTTTGTCTTACGTATCCTCCTGTCAACATGTACTTCTTCCATAAAACTCCATTCTCCTATTCTTATTATTTATTACGTATAAAAAGACAAGAATCTTTTTAATAATCTCTTGATTTATTTATCGAATGTTATTATAATACATTACATCAAATAAATCAACAATGTGTTGTAAAAAATATTAAGGGTTGATTAAAAGACCTTTAAATAGATAGACAATGGAGTGTTGGATTATGTATCAAAGGCAATGCAAAAGAATTTCTTTGCTAATGAGCCTGATTCTGTTCATTATGACATTTCCTGCAAATGTACTTGCTTCTGAACAAGAGCTTGTGCAGCCGCAGGTTATCACTATTTCGAGCCGGGATGATTTTTTAGATCTCGCAAAGCACAGTAGTGATGAGGCTTATACAAAGGATAAGATTTTCAAGATTACAGAGGATATTGATTTCACAGGGGCGGAGTATATTCCGGTCTCTGTTTTTGCTGGTTATATCGACGGTGGCGGTCATTTCCTAAAGGGTATCTCGCTGTCAGGCAACAATTCTTCGACAGGTACTTTTCGCGTGATAACATCTGGCGGAATGGTTGAAAATATCAGGCTGCAGGCCGATATATATGAAGGGAGAGGCTCTGAAGATGTCGGGCTTTTGGCAGGAAAAAACTATGGAACGATCTCTGGATGTACAGTCAGTGGTCAGATAATAGCAGAGAAAAAAGTTGGTGGTATCGTCGGTCACAACATGCCGGGAGCATTGATGAAAAACTGCATAAATGAGGCAATAGTCCTTGGCGGCAGACGAGCCGGTGGAGTTACAGGTTTTAACGAAGGTACTATTGATGACTGTCAGAGCTCCGGAGAGATAAATGCAGGCGATAAAACTGCCCACGAGATGATCGCTGAAAGGGAAGACAAAGAGTTTGAACTTGAACTGGCAGATATCAGAGTGCTTGCTACGGGTGGTATAGCCGGAGTAAACTCTGGGATTCTGGTTAATTCGTGGAACTCAGGAAGAGTTGGGCAAAGAAATGTTGGGTATATGACCGGAGGCATAGTAGGCTATGAAAGAGGTATACTGAGCGGCTGCAAAAATACCGGAAATACCTATGGTGTCAGAAATGTCGGCGGCATAGCAGGGCTTTTTGAGCCGTACATGACTCATGTTTATGAAAAGGATTCACTTGATGATGCAGCGGATGAGTTTGACGAGCTGACAGAAGAGATCACAGAGCTTCATAAAAAGGTCGGCTCAGAGGACGACAAAACGCAGCACAACATAGATGTCATAAGAAATGAAGTCGATGCGCTCAGAGAAACGGTCAAGGGATACAAGACTTATTATAGAAATAAAGACGATGCTATAGAGTCTTCGATATACGAAAGACTCGATGCAATACGCGGGGATCTTGATGATCTCGATATGCATTACAAAATAGATGTTCTCGTAGATAATAGCGGCAATGCCGATACTACTATAGAAAAGCTTGAGGAGCTTTTGAAGCAGACAAAAGAGGCAGCAGCGGCAGGAGTTCCGGTGGATATGCGGACCACATTAAAGGCTGTTTATACGATAGTTTCGGGCATCAATCCTGCTATTGATAATGCGATAAACAAGGTAACGGGAAGCGCAAAGAGAGCAAATAAAAAACTCGACAAGCAGCTTAAGATACTTGACAGCCTCAGAGGCAGGATGAATGAGCTGGATGACTTTTTGAGAACTACCTATGACAGCTACGAGGCGGATCTGAGAAACACCAGTGATGATTTAAATGCGAGGATAAACAATATTGCAGCAGAAACGGATACGCTGAATACGGGACTTAAAAGTTCTGATAAGGCTATAAGAGATAAGGTTGACAGTATCGACAAGACGCTTAACGAGGTCGGAGATACGATAAAACAAGGCTTTAGTGAAGCAAAAGATGTGGTCAATGATATCGTCGCGACGGATGATGTGGAAGAAATATTTGATGATATTTCGGATAGGGAAATAGGCACTGTTTCACTGGGAAGTATCTCTAAATGCAGAAATTACGGAGAGATAGGGGCAAATGTCAATTCCGGAGGAATCGTCGGATCTATAGATGTGGCTGTAGGTGCGGAGTCTGATTTTGAAGTAGTATCATCCGGTCAGGTCAGCATGAAGTATCGATCTGAAAAGAAGGCGCTTATATATGACTGTATGAATAAAGGCGACATCTGGGTAAAAAATAATTATGCCGGAGGTATAGTCGGAAGAGCTGACAGCGGAGCGGTCGTATCATGCAACAGTTTCGCAAACGTCTACTCTGAAGACGGCGAACATGTAGGAGGCATAGCCGGAAGGAGTGGATATACGATCCGCGGATGCTATGCCATGGTTTCAGTTTCCGGTGGAGATTATGTCGGAGGCATAGCCGGGCTTGCCCACAATCTGTATGAAAATACGGTATATGCAAATGTGTCAAACAGCATGGAAAGGCATGGAGCAGTAGCGGGTTCCCTGGAAGATGATGCTGATGTAAATGGCAACGTCTATGTGAAAAATGCGGCCGGCGCGATATATGGAAGTGCAGCTGATAAGGAGTGCAGAGCAGTAAGCTATGAGGAGCTCTGCAACATGGAGGGTATACCAAGTGAATTTGAAACAGTTGTGGTCACATATGTCGATGGAGATAAGATCGAAAGACGCGAGTATCCATATGGAACGCATCTTACATCAGGAGCGCTTCCGTTGCTCAAAACAAATGACGAGGTTTCCTACTGGAATCTGGAACTGGGAGAGCCGATTGAGAACAATATGATAGTTGTATCAAAGCATGTTCCATGGATCAGCACGGTTGCTACGGAAGAAGCGGTTCCAAAGCTTTTGATGAACGGTCATTTTTATGCTTCAACGGTTCTTACTATGGAGGATCAGGATACTTACGGTGCAGTGGCGCCGCCTAAGCATAAAGTTATCTCAAAGCATGGCTTTACAGTATCTTCTGACTATGGTATCCCTGAGCAGGATTACACTCTGAGATACTTAAATACAGAAAAAGCGGATGCCATCGCGATCAAAGAAAATGGACAGCTGAGGATAGTAGATACGAGCATTGATGGTAATTATATCATTTTTAATATGAAAAACATTGATGAGTTCTATTGTCTTAAAAAGGTCGTTGATCTGTGGGTTTACATAATTATTGCTCTGCTGGTTATACTTGCAGCGGCATTTACCATATATTTTAAGAAGAAAGGAAAAAAGGCATGAACAGCAATAGCGACAGCTTCATGTACAGGGTTGCGGAATTTATAGTAGATAAAAGAAAAGGTTTCTTTGTACTTTTCTTCATAGCAGCTCTTTACTGTATAAGTTCCATTGGAAAGGTAAATGTAGAAAATGATGTGGCAAAGTATCTGCCTCAGGACACTGAGACAAGACAGGGTGTCGACATCATGGACAATGAGTTTACTACATTTGGTACGGCTCAGATATTAGTCGCAAACATCACTTATGACAGGGCAAAAATTGTTGCTGATGGACTTCGTGATATCAATGGTGTCAACACAGTAAAGTTTTACGATCCTGATGATGAAGACTATAAAGAAGAAAAACTTGAAGACTATTATAAAGACTCGGCAGCTCTTTATACCATAATGCTTGATGATGAGGAAAAATCTGATGTATCACAGCAGGCTATCAAGGATATAAGAGATTATGTATCCGAGTATGACAGCTATGTATATACAACAGTCGATCTTGATGAGTCTGCAGAGCTTCAAAGCGATGTAAAATTCGTGCTCATGCTGACGGCAGTAGTCATAATCATGGTTCTTTTGTTTACATCAGAGACATATGCAGAAGTGCCTATATTTATAGCGACTTTTGCTATGGCGGCTGTACTTAACAAAGGAACAAACTACCTCTTTGGTACGATATCTTTCATTTCAAATGCGGTAGATGTAGTGCTCCAGCTTGGACTTGCGATCGACTACGCTATCATTCTTTTCCATAGATATATGGAAGAAAAGGATAAGGGATTCGAAGCGCAGGAAGCAATGAATACAGCGCTTTCAAAGGCTATTGTGGAGATATCTTCAAGCTCGATGACAACAATGGCAGGTCTTTTGGCACTGGTATTCATGCACTTCCAGATCGGTCGTGATATGGGACTGGTACTTTGTAAGTCCATAGTTTTCTCAATGCTTACAGTATTCCTTTTTATGCCATGTCTTATCATGATGAGCCGTAATTTAATAGAAAAGACAAGGCATAAGAACTTTGTTCCAACTATAAATCACTGGGGCAACTTTATATATGCTACACGCTACATACTTCCATTAGTTTTTGCAGTAGTTTTATTTTTTGGAATCAGATTTTCAAACAATTGTCCGTATATCTTCTATAAATACTCTGCTAAGAGCACCAAGATGACCGAGTATGTAAAGGCAAAGAATCGTATAGATCAGACTTTTGATACAGGAAGCAAGGTAGCGATAGTCTTGCCAAAGGGAGATTACGAGACAGAGAAAGAGATAGTAGACAGGCTTGATAAGCTTGACTATGTTGACTCTGTGACTGCACTTGCCAATGTAGATGTAGGAGATAATCACGAGTATGTGCTCACCGACGAGCTCAATCCGCGTGAATTTGCAGAAGTTGCGGATATTGATGTAGGTATATCAAAGCTTCTTTACTCAGCTTATGCAAAAGATACAGAAGCATATGGCGCTTTTGTAGATGGCATAGATGAGTATAAGGTATCAGTACTTAATCTTATCGACTTTATATATGATAAGAAGGAAAAAGGTACATTTAACTTAAGTGCAAAGCAGTCTGAGGATATCACAGATATCCATGATAAGGTAAATGATGCCAGAGAGCAGCTTGAAGGAGAGAACTATTCAAGATTGATCTTCACACTTTCCGGACCAAGTGAAGGTGAGGAGACATTTGCACACATAAATGAAGTCAGAGAAATGGCACAGAGTTATTATAAAGACAGGATATATGTAGTAGGTGATCCTACAAGTAACCAGGATCTTTCTGCTTCATTCAGTCAGGATAATACGCTTATTTCGATACTTACAGCACTTTTTGTAGGACTTATACTTTTGTTTACATTCCAGTCAGCGAGTTTGCCGTTTATACTTCTGCTGACTATCCAGGGAAGTATCTGGATCAACTTCTCAGTGCCTTATATCACGAAAGTACCGATTTATTTCCTTTGCTATCTGATAGTAAGCTCTATTCAGATGGGTGCGACGATCGACTACGCTATCGTTATCACAAACAGATATGTAACCTTGCGTAAAGAGGTACCTGATAAGCATCGGGCGATAGTACAGAGTTTGAATGAGGCATTTGCGACTATCCTTACTTCAGGAACTATCCTTACGGCCTGCGGATTTTTGGTTGGATACTGCACAAGTAATGCTGTAATAGCACAGCTTGGTATGGCGCTTGGAAGAGGAACACTTATATCTATTGTGTTGGTAATGACAGTTCTTCCACAGCTTCTTTTCCTGTGTGATCCGATCCTGGACAAGACGGCATTTGCTATCCACCATCATCTCTCATCAGGAGATATGCTCAGCCGCAAGGGTGGCACTATGGTAGTAAATGGCACGGTAAAGGGATACTTCTGCGGATACATCGAGGGTGAATTTGTCGGTCGTATAAATGGTGACATGGATCTGACACTGAAAAGTGGTACGGCAACGGAGACCGAGGGAGGTCTTGAAAATGAGTAAAGCAAGATATTATAGTCGTTTAGCAGCGGTAGCGCTGTCGACGGCGATCACTATAATTTCAGTGGTGCCTCCCCGTGTGGAGGTATGGGCTGCATCTGATATAAATATTGGGACAGCACAAGAACTTATTACATTTGCCCGCGAATCTCGTGATGATGTTTATACCAAGGGTAAGACCATAAATATTACAGCTGATATAGATCTGTCCGGGACAGATTTTTCTCCGATAGCGATAATTGCCGGAAATCTTGAAGGTAATGGACATACTATCAGCGGTGTACATTTTAACAGCGCGGCTTCAGAGGCGGGTTTTATAAGGACAGTGGCGGAGAGCGGAGTTATAAGCAATCTGAAACTGGAAGGAGACATAGAGCCGTCTGGAAGTGCTGAGAACATCGGCGGAATCGCAGGTGTAAACTATGGCCTTATCACTGACTGTTCTTACTACGGAGAGCTTGATGCAGAGGAAGCAGTAGGCGGAATTGTCGGACACAATTGTGAAAAGGGCAGGATCATAAACTGCATTAACTCAGCAAGTATCAATGGTACAAGACGGACCGGAGGTGTTGTTGGTTTTAACGAGGGAATTGTGGAGAATTGCAGCAATTCAGGCTTTATAAACAATGTTCCGAGCGACGTAAAGAAAAAAGAAAGCGTATCGGATGACGAGGAAGAAGAGTCAAATATCGAAAAGCTTGATCCTGACAGTTTTGATCTGCTGAAAGGCGATCTTAAAGAGCTGATAGCTGACACCGGAAAGGTCAATTATACCGGTGGAATAGCAGGAGCATCTGCAGGTATCGTTGGAAACTGTCAGAATACAGGTGTGGTAGGCTATCCTCACATCGGATATAAGACAGGCGGTATAGTTGGCTATGACAGAGGAATATTATATTCCTGCGAAAACAAGGGCATAGTCAATGGAAGAAAGAATGTAGGCGGAATTGTCGGACAGTTTGAGCCTTATGTTGAAAACATATATAAGGATGATTCTTTTGATAAAGTCAGTGACGAGCTCAATACAATGATCGATAATGTCAGTGAGCTGAACGATACATTTGGAAGTTCGGATGATGCGACACAGGCGCGCATAGATGCATTACGCGGCACTATGGATGAGCTTCGTGGCACTGTAAGCGGCTACAAGTCATATTATAGATCAAAGGACGATGTGACTACATCTGAGATCAGGGGCTATGTAGACAGGCTCAGAGGTGAAATAGACGACCTTGAGCTCAAAAAGATCCCTATGAAGGCTGGTGGGCTCGACAATATCAAAAAAGACATAAAGGAAATTGAGGAGCTGATAGACAAAGCAAGGCAGGCGGCTTCATTGGGAGTGGCTGTTGACATGTCGGCCTTTCTTGCAAAGCTGAAGTCTCTTAATAAGTCTCTTAATAATGATATTTCAGACGAAGTATATACTATTAAAAATGCGGCGCAGGCTGCAAACAAGAATATCGGAAAAATGGCTGATGACATGGACGATGTCAGAAAGGCGTCGGAGAGCCTTGATGATTATCTGAGAGGCGCATATGACAGCTATAAAAATGACTTTAGGGCAACTGATGACGACATAACTTCAAAGACAGACACGATCGCGAATGAAATGGATGCCCTCAGTGATACACTTAAAAGCTCTGACAAAGCCATCAGAAGCCAGTTTGACAGGCTTGTAAATAATATGCAGGACATCAATAAAGATCTGCATAATGGTTTCGATGAACTTGATGATGAGCTTTCAAGGATTCAGAATACCAAAGAGATAGAAGATATCTTTGATGATATATCTGATACTAAAAATGCAGAGCCGGGCAAAGGAGTCATTACGGATTGTGAAAACAGCGGAGCTGTCAATGCTGATATTAACGGCGGCGGAATAGCGGGATTTGCCGGAGTGGATATAGATATCCAGTCAGATTTTGAAGTGGTTTCTGCCGGTCAGGTCAGCCTAAAATATGACAGAACAAAAAAAGCTACTATTATAAATAGTAGAAACAACGGAGTAGTAACGGTCAGAAATGACTATGCAGGTGGAATTGCGGGACGCATGGATCTCGGAGCGGTAGAGAGCTGTGAGAATTATGGACAGATAACGAGCACAGACGGTGACTATATAGGCGGAATTGCCGGCTTTGCTGACTATGTGATACGCGGCTGCTATTCACTTGCTAATGTATCCGGTAACGATTATGTAGGTGGAATTGTCGGAAAAGGAAAGTATCTATATAACAACACTTCTATGACAAAACTGCTTGGAAGTGGCGAGAAATACGGAGCTGTAGCCGGAACAGTCGATGAAGAAGAAAGCAGCTGCTCGGCAAACACATACGTTGACTACGGCATAGGCGCCATCGATGGAGTTACTATGACAGATAACGCTGAGGCAGTTACTTATTCTCAGCTCATCACAAGAGAAGGCACTCCGGAAAACTTCAAGACAATGAAAGTTACCTTTATTGCTGATGGAACTATAGTTGCAGTAATTAAGAAGCCGTATGGCGGAAGTATTTCAAAAGAAGAGCTTCCAAAGCTTGATGGTATAGGCGGCAAGTATGGACACTGGGAAGATATAGATCTCAGCAATATCGTCAGCAACATGACTGTAAATGCAGAGTATGAAAAGCTGAGGACAACAATAGCATCCGATGAGCCATTCCCTGTAATGCTTGTTTCAGGCAATTTCTATGGCAATGCGCATCTTACATATGTCAGACAGGAAGCGGGGTCTGATAATGCTCCTGCCGGATATAAAAATGTAGATAAATATGTCTTTGATGTAGAGAATAATGTAGAAACCGATGGCCAGAGCTACACTGTCAGGGTGCTTGCAGACGACTATAAGGACTACTATGAGGCTGCAGTACTCAAGGGTGACAAGCTTGTCCCTGTGCCGACATCACGAGACGGACGATACATGGTATTTGATATGGAAGATGCTGGAACCTTCTATATAATTAAGGATAAAAACCACTATTTGCCATATATAATTGCGGGAATATGCGCAGCTGTATTGATAATTATTGCAGTAATCCTTAAATTAATAAAAAAGAAATAATAAGTTTTGTAAAACTTAATACACAGTATGCTATACTAATGGGGTGTCGGATATCCGGCACTCCATTATCATTATTAAGAAAAAATGAGGTCGATATATGACAAAACAAGAGTTTTTGGAAGGACTGCAGAATGCATTGGCAGGCGAAGTTCCTTCATCAGTATTAAATGACAACATGCGCTACTATGAGGAATATATAGTTACAGAAATGCGCAAGGGAAAAAGCGAAGAAGAGGTCATGGAGATGCTTGGAGACCCACGTCTGATAGCCCGCACCATCATTGACACTACAAGCGGAGAAAACGCTGCGTATGCAGATAGTATAGACTACGATACCCGTGGGTTTAATGAAGAAAATGCCAGGGAAGAGGACAGGCAGGAGCAGTATGGTCCCAATATACACTTCTTTGGGGGATGGAAGGCAATACTCGCGCTATTTATAATATTTGCGGTGATCATAGGCGTACTCGCGCTGTTTGTGGGAGTCATCGGCTATATTTTATATTTCTTTGGACCGGTCATCCTCATAGGATTGCTTGTGATGTTTTTCCTTTCAAGAACAGGAAAATTGTAAAAGAATTATACACAAAATGCAACAATCTATGTGTATTCGTAAGAAAACACATATTGTTCGTAAGAATTTAAACTAAATATTTGAAAAAAAGTGTTGTAATTTAAAAACAGCTATGATATTATAATCGCTGTAAAAAGAGTTTACCCTTCAAAAATTCTTTTTATGATAACCCCTTTATAAATATTTATACTCCCCTCATGAGTCCCGGCATCCCTTGCCGGGACTTTTTCTTTTCGTTAGTCTTATTTCTTGACTATCAATCTCCCCTACATTAAAATGAAATTTATGAGAAAATTTAACCTTATTGCGCCTTGCCATTTTGGGCTTGAGGCGGTATTAAAAGCAGAAGTATCCGACCTTGGATACGAGATAGTAAAAGTTGATGATGGACGAGTTACATTTGCGGGTGACGCTGATGCTGTGGCGCGTGCAAATGTATTCTTAAGGACTGCCGAAAGAGTACTTCTTGAGGTGGGCGAGTTTGAAGCACGTACATATGATGAGCTTTTTGAAGGCACAAAGGCACTTCCATGGGAGGAGTTTTTACCGGAAGATGCCAGATTTTGGGTAAAGAAGGCTTCTACTGTAAAGTCAAAGCTTTTCAGCCCGTCAGATATACAGTCGATCATGAAGAAAGCAATGGTAGAAAGGATGAAGCAGAAATACCATTGTGAGAGATTCGTAGAAGATGGAGACGACTATCCGGTGCGCGTTTTCCTTTACAAAGATAAGGTGACAGTAGCACTTGATACTACCGGAGATTCGCTGCATAAGCGCGGCTATAGAAAGCAGCAGGGACTTGCGCCTATCGCTGAGAATCTTGCAGCAGCACTTATCAAGCTTACACCTTGGAGAGCAGACAGGATTTTGGTAGATCCATTCTGCGGAAGCGGTACTATCCCGATCGAGGCAGCCATGATGGCGGCAAATATCGCCCCTGGCATGGACAGAGAGTTTACTGCCGAGACATGGACAAATATCGTTGATAAGAAGTGCTGGTACAATGTTATCGATGAAGCGCAGGATCTTGTAAATACTGATATCGAGACAGAGATACAGGGATATGATATCGATCCTGAGATGATCAAGATAGCAAAAGCAAATGCCGAGAGAGCAGGAGTAGACCACCTGATCCATTTTCAGGCCCGTCCTGCAAAGGAGCTCTCACACGCCAAGAAATACGGCTTTATAATCACCAACCCGCCGTATGGTGAGCGTATGGAGGAAAAGGCTGCTCTTGTTCAGCTTTATGGAGAGTTTGGACAGGCATGTAAAAAGCTTGATACATGGTCAACCTATATCATTTCATCATACGAGGATACAGAGCGTTCATTTGGCAAAAAGGCCGCTAAGAACCGTAAGATCTATAATGGAATGATAAAGACTTATTACTACATGTATCCGGGTCCAAGACCACCAAAGAGATCGGGAAGTGAAAATAAATGAAACTTGTAGGCTTTTCGTGTGTTTTTTCAGCGGTGATGCTCGCGGCTATGGGGTTTTTCCTTGTAAAAGGTAATTCTATAGTGCTTGGAAGTCCGCGCCATGCAGGCGTATTTAATGTCGGTCAGGATGGCTACAGCGAAGCGGCATCGCTCATGAACAGAGAGTTTGACAGACAGGGATATGTCACTATTCCTCTGCCGGAAAATGTTGGTGAAAGCGATATAACCATACAGAACAATCCTTACGATAAAACTGTATGGATATCCATCAACAACGTTTCTGAGGACTATTATCATAAAAATCTATTTTCCGGAGATCTTGATAATATCGAAAGTATCAGATATGGCTATGAAGACGGGCTTGTGAGGATAGTGCTGAGCGCGGCTGACATATTTGAGCCTGTAAAGGAATTTGAGGATCACAGGCTCTATCTGAAGCTTGTGGCGCCGCATGATATATATGAGCATGTAGTTGTCATAGATCCGGGACATGGCGGAGAGAACCAGGGTTCTGCAGTATATGGCATTAAGGAAAATGACATCGTTGATGGCGTGACAGAGCGTCTGAAAAATATCGAGATGCCTTCTGGCATCGGAATCTATTATACGCGTGCTGCAGGAGAAGGGGCTGAGAACGAGGACAGGCTGCATATAGCAGAGACAGTTTCTGCAGACCTTCTTGTGAGCATACATACCAATGCAGACTCCATGAGCCGCACTACAACGGGCTGTGGTGCCGCTACGCTGAGTGCTGACAGTGCTATCGGAGATCTGTTTGGCAGAAGTGTTTCAGAAGCTACCGGGCTTGAATATGCAGGCGTACAGGATGGCTCAAACATGACCATACTTAAAGATGCCAATATGCCGTCAGTTCTTGTAGAGCTTGGATATATAACAAATAAAAAAGAAGCTGTGAAGATGGCTACAGAGGAGTTTCAGTCATCTGCGGCAGACGCTATTGCAAAATCTATAACGGAGTATTTTGAGAATGAGCAAACGAATTGACAAAATAGTATTTGCGACGGGAAATAAAAATAAGGTGCGTGAGATCTCAGAGATCCTGGAGGGCTTTGAGATCCCGGTGCAGTCTATGAAAGATGCCGGAGTAGAAGTTGACATAATAGAGGATGGCAAGACTTTCGAGGAAAATTCGCTTATAAAGGCGAGAAGTGTATGGAACGTTACAGGCGGTCTTGTGCTGGCTGATGACTCAGGACTTGAGGTAGATGCGCTTAACAAAGAGCCTGGTATCTACTCAGCAAGATATATGGGTGAAGATACTTCATACCATATCAAAAATGCCAATATCATCGAAAGGCTGGAGGGCGTGAGCGATGATAAGCGTACTGCACGCTTTGTATGTGCGGTTGCAGCAGTATTTCCGGACGGAAGTGAAAAGGTTGTCCGCGGCGTCATGGAAGGCCGTATAGGATACGAGGAAAAGGGAGAGAACGGATTTGGCTATGATCCGATCTTTATCCTTCCAAAATATGAAAAAACTACGGCTGAGCTTAAGCCGGAAGAAAAAAATGCGGAGAGCCATAGGGGAAAGGCTCTGAGAGCTATTAGAAAAGAGATAGAAGATTATGAAAATACTAGTTGTCAGTGACACACATGGACGGCGTGAAAACTTTAGGGCAGCTGTAATCAAGGAGCAGCCATTTGATATGCTCATTCACTGCGGAGATGTTGAAGGTGATGAAGAATATATCAGCGAGATGGCTGAGTGCGAGGCAAAAATAGTTGCAGGGAATAACGACTTTTTCTGTGACCTTCCTCGTGAATTAGAGTTTGATGTCTGTGGGCATCATATTTTTATGGCACACGGACATACTTATAATGTTTCTGTAGGCACGCAGTACTTTAGGGAAGAGGCTGAGTACCGAGGAGCAGATATAGCTATATTTGGTCATATACACCGCCCTATAATGCAAAAAGACGGAGAGCTGCTTGTTTTAAATCCCGGCAGTCTTTCTTATCCAAGGCAGGAAGGAAGAAATCCATCGTATATTATTTTGGAACTTGAAGAAGGAAAAGCTCCAAAAGTATCGATCCAGTACCTTTAAAACTAATTTTTTATAACCTCAAAGCCCCGTAAAATGGGGCTTTGAGAACTTTTTTGAAAAAAATTAAAAAAAGTTTCAAAAAAGTGTTGACATGGTAGGTACGTTAAGCTATAATACTCCTTGTCGTCACGAGTTGAAGCGAACGAAAACAAGTCGAGACGGGGTGTGGCTCAGTTTGGCTAGAGCGCCTGGTTTGGGACCAGGAGGTCGCAGGTTCGAATCCTGTCACCCCGATTCAATAAGTGATATGCGGGTGTAGTTCAATGGTAGAACACCAGCCTTCCAAGCTGGATACGTGGGTTCGATTCCCATCACCCGCTCTACTTTTGTCTTTATTTGTATAGTGTGTGTCTGTAGCTCAGCTGGATAGAGCATCGGCCTTCTAAGCCGAGGGTCCAGGGTTCGAATCCCTGCAGGCACAGTGGATAAACGAATTTTCGTTATTCCTTTTATGGTGGGATTGGCGTAGTTGGTTAACGCGCCAGATTGTGGATCTGGAGATCAAGGGTTCGAGTCCCTTATTCCACCCTTTCTTTTTATTTAAAAGAAATACCGTTTAGGGCTATCGCCAAGCGGTAAGGCACAGCACTTTGACTGCTGCACTCGCTGGTTCGAATCCAGCTAGCCCTGCTATCAAAGTTCATCATTGCCAACTAAATAATTATTATGAGATACTAGCTCAGCCGGTAGAGCACCTGACTTTTAATCAGGGTGTCGCGGGTTCGATTCCCGCGTGTCTCAGATGTTAAGAGCAGAAATCTTTGTTGATCAGAGGTTTCTGCTTTTTTGTTTTTCTTAATTCTTAAACCTTAAATTTCCCTGTTTCTCTTTTAGACCATAATCATAATAGCAAATGTGCTAAGATTACTTTATGAAGGTGTTTGTAGATGCTCTTATGGGGGTGGGGCTATGCTGAAAACGGTTTTATTGATAGTGGGTATCATACTTATTTTTGCGGGATTTGCAGTAGATGTGCGCGGAGCAAGCAATGCAGGTCCAAAATGGGCTGTAAAGATAGTAGCAATAGTATTTGGGATTATATTTGTTGTGCTGTCTCTTATGATATTCGATGGGATGATCACACTTCCGGAACAATTTTATTAAGTTGCTAGTCCAATACGATTATTGATTTTTCGATAAAAATCAATAATCTATACAATGATAAAATAGTTCAATAAGTTCAAAATGCACAGTTTGTACGTTAAAAGCAACTTTTTATAGTTATTTTATAGAAAAAACACAAAAAAACATTGTGAAAAATTTGACTTTGTAATATTATAGAAGCAGTGGTCACATTCCTTTATAGATTTTCGCTATGAAGTAAATGTTCTGCTATGATGTGACTTTAATAAAAGATTATTTCACCGGAGGTAAAGGTACTATGTCAAACATTGATTTAACCAAGTACGGAATTACTGGAACAACTGAAGTTGTTTACAATCCTTCTTATGAGTTACTTTTTGAGGAAGAAACAAAGTCAGATCTTACAGGTTATGAAGTAGGTCAGAACACAGAGCTCAACGCTGTTAACGTTATGACCGGTATCTACACAGGTAGATCACCTAAGGATAAGTTCATCGTTATGGACGAGAATTCAAAGGACACTGTATGGTGGACTTCTGAAGAGTATAAGAACGATAACCACCCAGCTACAAAAGAGGCTTGGGATGCAGTTAAGAAGATCGCTCAGGAAGAGCTTTCAAACAAGAGACTTTTCGTAGTTGATGCTTTCTGTGGTGCTAACAAAGACACACGTATGGCAGTTCGTTTCATAGTAGAAGTTGCTTGGCAGGCACATTTCATCAAGAATATGTTCATCCAGCCAACAGCTGAGGAAGAAGCAAACTTCGAGCCTGATTTCGTAGTTTACAACGCTTCAAAGGCTAAGGTTGAGAACTACAAGGAGCTTGGTCTTAACTCAGAGACAGCTGTAGTATTCAACATCACAAGCCGCGAGCAGGTTATCATCAATACATGGTACGGCGGAGAGATGAAGAAGGGTATGTTCTCAATGATGAACTACTACCTTCCACTTAAGGGCATCGCATCAATGCACTGCTCAGCTAACACAGATATGGAAGGTAAGAATACAGCTATCTTCTTCGGTCTTTCAGGAACAGGTAAGACAACTCTTTCAACAGATCCTAAGAGACTTCTTATCGGTGATGACGAGCACGGCTGGGACGACAACGGAGTATTTAACTTCGAGGGCGGCTGCTATGCTAAGGTTATCGGCCTTGATAAAGAGTCTGAGCCAGATATCTACAACGCTATCAGAAGAGATGCTCTTCTTGAGAACGTAACAGTTGATGCAAACGGCAAGATTGACTTTGATGACAAGAGCGTTACAGAGAACACTCGTGTATCATACCCAATCAAGCACATTGAGAATATCGTACAGAAGGTTAATCCTGTATCTGCAGGTCCAGATGCACAGAATGTTATCTTCCTTTCAGCAGATGCATTCGGAGTACTTCCTCCAGTATCTATCCTTACACCAGAGCAGACAAAGTACTACTTCCTTTCAGGCTTCACAGCAAAGCTTGCTGGTACTGAGAGAGGTATCACAGAGCCTACTCCTACATTCTCTGCTTGCTTCGGTCAGGCTTTCCTTGAGCTTCACCCAACAAAGTATGCTGAGGAGCTCGTAAAGAAGATGGAGAAGAGCGGTGCTAAGGCTTACCTTGTAAACACAGGTTGGAACGGCACAGGTAAGAGAATCACAATTAAGGATACTCGTGGTATCATCGATGCTATCCTTTCTGGTGACATCAAGAAGGCTCCTACAAAGAAGATCCCAATGTTCGACTTTGAGGTTCCTACAGAGCTTCCAGGAGTTGATCCTAAGATCCTTGATCCTAGAGATACATACGCTGATGCTTCCGAGTGGGAGACAAAGGCTAAGGATCTTGCTGGCAGATTCATCAAGAACTTTGCTAAGTATGAAGGCAATGACGCTGGTAAGGCACTTGTTGCAGCTGGCCCAAAGCTTTGATAATTTAATTATGATATATAAAAAGGGATACCGTTTTGATGCGGTATCCCTTTTATAATGAGATGACACTTATTAAGCAATCTCAACCATTTCGATTTTGAAGTTAAGTGCCTTTCCGGCAAGCTCGTGGTTTGCATCAAAGGTGATGCTTGTTTCATTCTTGTCGTAAACGGTTACTGGGAAATGCTGTCCTCTTGGATTCTGGAGGTAAAGCTTCTGTCCCTTTGTGAGATCCTCAGAACCCGGAACCTGCTCGATATCAAGTGTAATTACAGCACTCTCATCGCGCTCGCCATAGGCTTCTTCCGGCATAAGGTGTACATTTACGATCTCGCCTGGCTTCATATTTGCAACAGCCTTGTCAAAGCCAAGGATCATCATGCCTGCTCCGCAAACGAACTCAAGAGGCTGTCCTCTGTCGTAAGAGGAATCAAACTGTGTGCCGTCATCAAGTGTACCCTGATAGTGTACCTTTACAGTCTTACCAACGTTTTCTCCGTCAAACTCGGGTACGTGACATCCGCAGCTTCCACCGCAGCCACATCCGCCTTCGTCATGCCCACAGCAGCATCCGCCATCTTCGTGGTGGCAGTTTACTCCTTCCGAGATAAGATTTCCTGCAAGAAACTCCTCTACAGCTTCATCTGCATTACCCTGAACGCCTGATACTACTTCAATGCCTGCCTCAACAAGTGCATTCTTAGCGCCGTCACCAAGACCGCCGCAGATAACTGCGTCAACATCACTTTCATCAAGGAATGCTGCCATTGCATCATGTCCTGAAGCAGTTGCATCAATTATTTCAGCAGAAGTCACCTTTCCATCAGATACTTCATAAATCTTAAAGCTCTTTGAATGACCAAAGTGCTGGAAAACTTCACCATTATCATAAGTTACTGCAATTTTCATAAAAACTCCTTTAAAATCTTTACCATGAAATGCGACAATAACCATAATAGCAAGATATGGCGGTAAAAGCAATCTCTGTGATTTCACAAATTGTACACAGTTGCACATAATAAAAAACATGCCAAAAAGCTATTGAAAAATCGGGGAGACTGTCTAAAAACTAGATGAATGATAAATTAAGTCAATCTTTGACAGTATATATTAATGGTTAATGCACCTCAAAATATTGTGGTGTTTAACATATAAATTCGTACATTGAAAACTGAATAAAGTGCATAAATTCAAGGTTTAGGAGTTTGCTTTTATGGTATAATAGATGTATTAAACCACTAAATATTGAGGTGATAATTATGCCATATGTAAAGACTTTTGATAGAAATCAATTGATGATGGTTGCATGGGATTCGCTGGTAGCGGATGATAGTGACGCAAGAATTATCGATAAGTTTGTTGATGGTCTTAATCTTGGGCAATTCGACATTAAGGAAGCTGCAATAGAAGGAAGACCTCTGTATGATCCGAAGGGAATGCTAAAGCTTTACATTTATGGATATAAGAATCAGATTCGGTCATCACGAAAGCTTGCAAAAAATTGTAAAGTGAATATTGAAGTCAAATGGCTGATTGGTGGAGTTGAACCAGATTATAGAACTATTTCAGAATTCAGAAGAAAGAATGCTGAATGCTTGAAAAAAGTATTTCATGAGTTCAATAAAAGAATTGATTCGGCTGTTGAGTGGGGATTTATTTCCGTAGATGGAAGTAAATTTCAAGCATGTAATTCCAAGGACAGGAATTTTACAAAAAATAAGATTGATGACAGAATTAAATGGCTTGATGGACATATCGAAGAGTATATGAGGGTTTTGGACGCTGAAGATAAAGATGAAAATTCTGATTCTGAAGAAAGAAAACTTGTAGAGGAAAAGCTTAAAGAAGCCAAAGAACGTCAGGAAAAATACAAATGCTATCAGCGTGAAATGGAAGAATCAGGTGCAGCTCAAAAATCACTTACTGATTCGGATGCCAGACTTATGAAAAATAAAAATGGGTTTACAGTATCTTATAATCCACAGACTGCGGTTGATTCAAACACTCATATTATTCGCGATTATAATACTACAAATCAAGTTACAGACCATGGCCTATTGTTTTCAACTCTAAAAGATATAAAGAAAAATAATGGTGATGAAATAATCGAAGTTGTAGCAGATAAGGGATATGAACAAGAAGATGATATGATATCTTGTCTTGAAAATGGAATTATCCCACATGTAATTACTGATGACGGAAAAGATAGTTATGAACTTGAAATTTCTTACGAAGAAGCAGAAGCGAATGAAAAAAGCAACAATCCAGAAGAAATAAAAAAATGTCTTCATGCCGGTGTTATTCCAGAAGTTTATAAAGATATAATAAGCGGAATGGAAGTTAAAACTGTGCGGCGTAAGGATCTTGACAGCGAGAAAATAGAGTCGGAAAAGTCTGTGTATGGTACAGAGGAATCCATGAAGGCACGAGCATTGGAAGGATATTTTGTAAGAGACCCAGAAAGAAATCTCGTGTATTGTCCCGCAGGAGAAATACTAAGACAGAAATGTATCAAGAAAAATGGAAGCATCAGATATGCAAATAAAACAGCCTGCCGTCATTGTAAAAATCGCAATAAATGCTACAAAGGAAAAAACGAGTGGAAGGAACTTGATTTTACAAAAGATGGATTAGAAAGACCTTGCAAAACTTGGAATGAAGCAGAAGAAACAATAGATGTGAGTCAGGCAAAGTCAAAAAGAAAAGCATCAAAGTTTCATTATAAAGTTTTGCAGGTAGTAAAGTTTTTCTTGAAGCCTGACAGACAAAAAACAGCCAAAAGAATGTGCCTGTCTGAGCATCCTTTTGGAACTATAAAAAGAGCAATGGGAGCCACTTACTTCCTGCTGAAAGGCATGCGGAAAGTGGATGGTGAATTTGCGCTCATGTGCCTGGGCTATAATATAGAACGGGCAAAAAACATGCTTGGATTCAATAAGTTAATGGAATTAATGGTACAATAACAAGCCTAACTTTTCTAAATATTATGCATTTTATTCAGTTTTCAATTGCGAAAGTAATAAAAGAAAAGTGAGGCTATTTTTGTGCTTAAAATTAGTAGATGTGGATTAAAAAACATCAACGAAAATGCTGATAAATCCCAGTTTTGGGACGGTCTGGGGGGG
>JQKK01000006.1 GCA_000746015.1 Lachnospiraceae bacterium MA2020
CTCGTTCACATATAGTCGCTACACTATATGCAGTTCTCTGATGAACTTCCCTGCTTTTCAACAAGGCACAGACTATATCTTATCCATGGCGAAGTATTCATCTTCGCTTTAGGCGAAACCACTTCCACACGCTTGTGTGTACTCCCCTCACGAGGGATAGTCGTTGAACCTTCTCCTGTTCAGAGCTTGGCTGCTGATTACCTATTTTATAAACACTTAGGATTTAACCATATGCCATACAATTACTTTTTTCTGCTTTCGCCACTGTCACGCTTACGCCTGTTTCATCGTTACGTTGTAGTGTAATTGTCTTTAAGGTATTCCAGCATTTCAGTTTCTTTGTTGGTGGATTTTAACCACTCTACATGCAGGTTTCCCTACATGCTAACTATTTTGTAAACGTTCGCTTACTCACGACCAAAGTCACGAGTGTGCGCTCACAATTTAATCAACTACACTTACAAAGGTAGGACGAAGCTCAACATTGGCAATATCCTCTGCAACGTTTCTTGCTACACCTCCGTGAACCTGTATGACCCTTCCGACATTTCTGCCAGCCTCAATATACTGAGTAAGAGGATAACCCTTAATATCTACAAATGTTGCTCCAAAAACTACAATACCCATGCAAAACTCCTTTAAAATAAAAAATCTAAATGATAACAGAAAAGCCCCGGAATATTTCCGAGGCTTTAGTAGCGAAGGGGGGACTCGAACCCTCGACACCACGGGTATGAACCGTGTGCTCTAGCCAGCTGAGCTACTTCGCCATATTTATTTTTTTAAGATATGGGACCTACAGGGCTCGAACCTGTGACCCTCTGCTTGTAAGGCAGATGCTCTCCCAGCTGAGCTAAGATCCCATAAGCTGTTGCGCTTGTTTTTTCTGTCTTGCTGTTTCCGTGTCGCGCAACAGTGATAATATACCACCATTCATATATACCTGTCAACACTTTTTCAAAAAAAATTTTAATTTTTTTCAAAAAAAGAGTGAACGGTGGTAAAACCCCAGTATTTATCAGTGTTTCAAGAGTTAATTGAACCCTACAAACCAATGCACAAGTTTATAGCTTCCTACAGAAATTTTTCTTCCCGGTTTGCCCGGAAGGTTCATACTGCGGCCAAGGATACCATTCTTAAGCTTAAAGTAAAGCCAAAAGTCTTTTTCTTTAAGATAATTCCAAAGCTCCTTCTTTTTCTCAAGTGCTTCCTCTGTATTTGCTCTTATAAGCATGATAGAAGAAACACACATCATGATATCAAGATAGCTCTTCATGTAATTTCTGAGCTTTCTGTTTGGTATATTTCTACCTGCAAAATAATCGATCATGATCTTATTAACCCTTATCTGCTGGTCAACCCTTCCGATCATGACTTTTTCATTTACAGACTGGTCTTCTCGTCCGATAAAGTATCGGTAGAAATTAACATTTAAATAATACATGGTCTTTACATGTACAAGCGGCTCAAATACAAAGATATTATCAACATAGAAAGTATGTGATGGAAGCTTAAGGCCACAATCCTGCAAAAGCCTTGTACGGTAAATAACAGAATGCATGAGAAGATACTGTCCCTTATGGAAGTGCCTCACACCATCCCATGTTATAAGCTCGTTAGCCGGAAGTGCAAAACGGTAAGTCATTACCTTTTTCTTCTTGGCTCCCTGCTTCTCATAAACGAAATTGCAGACCATCATATCAAGAACCCGGTCGCCCCTGATGATATCTTTCAGCGTCTCAAGGACCTTCATATAAGCATCATGGTCAACCCAGTCATCTGAGTCTACAACCTTGAAGTACATGCCGGTAGCATTTGCAATACCGGTATTAACAGCTTCACCGTGTCCACCATTAATCTGATGTATCGCCTTACAGATCGTAGGGTACTTTTCCTGATACTCGTCAGCAATCTTTGCAGTACCATCCTTAGATCCATCATCAACTATAATGATCTCGACTTCTTCTCCACCATCAAGCAGTGTATCAATGCAGTGTCTCATATAGCTTTCAGAATTATAGCAAGGCACCGCAAAAGATATTATTTTCATAACTCTTAACCTCTTAATCTAGTAGTTTCGTACTTCTCCTGCATTAACAAAATCTCTCTTACCTGTCTGTATCTCTCCTCAATAGGAGCCTTTTCAACCTCCGTATCAAGAGATACCGCAATTGCATCTATTATATCATCTGTGATAGAATTGCGCATTTTGTCAAAGACTTCAAGTTTTGCCTCATAAGTCTCTGCATCCAAAAACTCAAGCAAAAGCGGCGGAACTCCATCAAGTCCGTCATCAGAAGATGGCTCCACACTTCCACCCTCTGCATCTCTTATCTTTTCAAACCGGTAAAGCTGAGTAACCTCCGGATACTTTTCATGATCAACCTCACTCATAAACATGGTGAGCGGTCTTGCAAAAATATCACCGGGTCTGGCAACCGGAAAATAAATAACCAGTTCCTCAAGAGTCTCAGTATGCTTCGCAAGAGCAACTATCTCATACTCGTTATTTTTAAAATGTCTGTAACGTTCACCTTTCCTTGGCTTATCTCTCATCTTTTGTCATCCCCTTCGAATATTTGATTATCAGTAGCTCAACACTTAGTCTGTCCGTGATCTTACCTGTTTTGACTGACTCCTCCATGTCAATGCAGTCTTCCAGTGCCTGTCTTAAGTAAGCGGCTGTAAATCTTGAAGCAAGGGACTGATACTTTCCTACAACAAATGGAGGTCTGCCGATCTTAGAAGCTATAGTCTTTTTGTCAGCTCCTTCAGAAGCGAGCACCTTGGTCTCAAGCAAAGAATTAAACTCTCTTGCTATAAGGAAAAGTATCCTCATAGGCGGCTCTTTTGCCATGATCATTTCGTAGTAAAGATCCATGGCAGCCTTTTGTCTGCCTGCCGCAATCGCATCTACCAGATCAAAGACCGTATTTGACAAATGAACAGTGCATATCTCCATTATGTCACTGTCTTCTACTACCTCACGGTCTCCGACATAAGACACCACCTTCTCAAGCTCACTCGACATGGTCTGCATATCAGTGCCTACCCGCCCGATAAACGCCTCTACAGTACTCTGACGCACCTTCTTGCCATACTTCTTAAGCTGAGCTGCTACCCACTGCCTGAGCTCCCTTTCCTCGGGTGTTTTCATCTCGGCAGCATAGCCAGAAGCATTGACAGCCTTATACATCTTGCCGCGCTTATCGACTTCATCCTCCACAAAGACTATGACAGTCTCAGACGGCACGTTTTTTACATACTCGGCAAGCCTTTCATCAGTCTTTTTAAAAAAGCCGCTGTCCTTAACTACTATGAGGCGCTTCTCAGCGAGAAACGGCAGAGTATCAGCCAAAGATATAAGCTCTTCAGAATTGACAGAGCGCCCAGAAAAGACACTAAAATTTAGTGTGTCTCCTGGGCGTGAAAGTGCTGCTATGAGTTTGTCTTTATAAAAATTTTTCAGATAAGTCTCTTCGCCGTATAATAAATATACGCCCTTAAACTCGTGTTTTTCTATATCACTTGCAATCTGTCTCATAACAATTATCTTCTCACAGCTTGGGCTTTGCGTCAAGTATGAGGAAGATTACTTCTCCTGCATGCGTGCACCTACAACTGTTGCTCCGATCGTAAGGAAAATTCCAGCCGCTGCCAGACCTGCAAACATGCCTCTTAAATGCCTTGTATCTTCTGCTGTTTTCTCATTTTTTGTCTTGTCTTTTGCATCGCTATTATTTGTATTGTCAGTATGCTCTGTGACATTTTCTGGGGCTTCTGCGGCCTTCATCTTTTCTTCATCTATCTCAAAGCTTATCGCATCATCGCCAAAACCTTCATTGAGCCTTTCTTCATCTTCTTCGACAGGCTCTTCTGCTTTATTGGCGGACACTTTTCTCTCTAAAGACAGCTTCTCAATTTCTGCATTATCTCTGTCTGTCACCGCTGCACCCATTCTGATCACTGCATTGTCCGGCTCTTCGTTTTTTATTTCCGGGAGCGCATCCCCTTTCACTCGCTCTGGTCGATAACTTTTCTTTCTATATCCGATTCTTGCCGGACCCGCCTTTACTTTTGTATAAATTTCAAATATATTCATGCTATTATCTGACTGCCTGTTATTTTGTGACTCTGTCTTTTTATTTGCAGAGTCGCTAAGTCCTCCTTCTCCGCCGCTCACAGCACTCACCGAGATCACAATAGCTAAAAAGACTCCCACTACTGCAACCGTTACCTTCGAAAACATACATAAAAAATCGCCACTTATATTTTTATTCACTTTGCTGCTCCTTTTAAAAATGTTTTTATCCTAATCTTTTTTCCATCTGTCCAAAGGCTTATAGCTCCATCCTCTTTAGTCAGAAATATTTTTGTATTGATCTTTTTAAGCCTATCCATAGTCTCTTTATGCGGATGACCATAGGAATTATCCACTCCACTTGATATAAAAGAAATCTTCGGCATAGCCTTTTCAAGAAAGCTATCCTCTGACGAATACTTCGAGCCATGATGCGCCACTTCAAGCAGCGTATATCCTCTATCCATCCTTTTCTCCACTTCGTCTTCTCCATTACCTACAACATCTCCCGTCAACAGCGCCGAAAAAGCTCCGTATCTCACATCAAGTACAGTCGAATACGAATTTACATCTTCATACGTAAAATCTTTTGACGGATGTAAGCACTCAATAACAAGTCTCCCATCTTTAATCACATCTCCTGCACTTATATACTTAACTCCCACTTTTGCCTCTTTAGCCGTACTTACCAATCTTTTATAATTATCATCGGGACTTTTTAAGTACGGCATAACAAGCGTTTTTATCGGCAGGCTTTCGCCCTTTTCCATCGTCATCATTTCTTCAAATCCGCTTATATGATCCTTATCCGAATGAGTGACAATCGCATAATCGATTTTGTCTATTCCCATGGATTTAAGGCATGGTATCACCCTGTATTTTGCAACATCCTTGACATCAGTACTGCCGCAATCGACCAGTATGACGCTTCCATCTTCATTTAACAGTAAATTGCATGAACCCTGCCCAATATCGATCATCATGTACTTAAAGCCGCTATGAACCCTGAATGCCATGAGCATTATCATCACTGCCGCCATTCCCGCTGCCAATGCTCTCTTTTTGCCAATGTTCCTGCACTTTTCAAGACAAAACAGCATCAAAAGCATCAGAAAATAATAAAGCACTATTCTGCCCGCCTCCGGTTTTCCCATAACTATTCTGCCCCCGCTCGCATCAGAAATCCTCGCCAGTCTTTCAAACAGTGCAAGTAACAAATGGCATATAGCCGCAGCTATCTTTGCCAAAAAACGCAGATGCAGGCTGCAAAATCCTATCACTGCAAGCGCCGAGCACATAAGTATGCCCATCAGCGGTACTATCACGATATTTAAAAATACGGAATTAAATGAGATCTGATAAAAAGACAGAAGTATTACGGGCAGCGTAAACAAAGTAACTGACACGCTGCAGATAATCCCGGATACGATTTTATTATTTGAATAAGGAATTAATTCAGACAGATATGGATTTAATATGCCTATGCCGCTCACTGCGCCAAAAGAAAGCAAAAATCCTGTATCTCTCGAAAGTAGTGGATCTGATAATAGAATAATTATCATAGATAATGTAAGTGCGCTTAAAATATCATAGCTTCGCCCAATATTTTCAGCTATCACACACAGTATAAACATAATCACAGAGCGCCTAGCCGATGTCGCCCCGCCGCATACTATAGAATAAAGCATAAGAAATGTGCACGATATCGCCGCAGAAGGCATCCTCGGCATTTGAAGCCGTTTCAAAAGCGCATAGAGACCAAAGCCAAGTATGCTTATGTGAAGACCCGAAATCGACAAAACATGTGCTATACCAACTCTTTGATAAAGGCTTTTTATATCACTATCAAGCCCCGTCTTGTCTCCTACTACCATCGCCTTGCATATTCCTGCGTCAGACGGCTTCATCAGTGCATCAAAAATGCCTGAACATGCCTCCTGCACCTCTTTACACATTTCACATATATGGTCAAAAGAGCGTGACGACGCAATAATCTGAGGTTTGACCATACGGCAGTCAATGTCATGTATGCGCCTATACTCAGCCATGTCAAACTGTCCCGGATCACGTGCCTTTTCAAAAGGCTCCAGCTGTCCTTTGACCTTTATCTTCTGACCTATTTTGGGTATTTTAGTACTTCCTTCATCAATATAAACAAGCACTCCATGTATTTTATTATTTTCATTGGAATTAAATTCAAGATTATTTTGAAGCTTCTTTATGTCATGAAGCTCTAGAATATAAGAATTGTTTTGGAACCTGCGATCTTTTACCCTGCCTATAAGCTCTGATCTTGCACTCTCAGCGCTGTACAGCCTTGGCGGACTTATGGCTGTGGTCATCCAGACCGCAGCCAACACCGCACATCCCATCCACACAAGCGGACGTTTCACACTTAAATCTCCTACTTACTATTTAATTATATCGAGGTTTTTTTCATAAGCCTTATCAAGTCTTATCTCGTTCCTGAATACCCTGTCAGTCTCACCGTCTATTGAAATCTGGACTTTACTGATGCCTCTGACTTCACAGAGCGAATTGACTATAGAATAAAAAACAGTCTCTTCTGAAACATTATAAGCCTGATCAACTATCTTGGAATCAAGGTCACAATAGCATATGCCATCACGCACTATGACATTATTTACCTTAGCCTCAGTAGAAACTGTAGGGAAGCATACCTTAGTATCCGGTCCTTCGATCAGATTATCCACTACAAGTCTCTCCATCGGTATATTGCTTGAGTAAACCACAGTCTCATCATACCTTACAAGTGAAGTACCGCTACTGTCAGCAAAATAAAGGTGAAGCGTTGTCTTAGCGTAAGAATTGATCTCCTTGCCGGCATTTTCTATGAAAGCCCTCGGAGACATAGCTCCGACCTCTCTTCCATCAGCAAGCACTAAAGGCTCTCCTTCAATAGTTACGATCACATATTTAATTCCTTCGATCTGAGTAAAGGTATATACAAGTGCCTGTCTGAAAAGCACTTCTTCTGACGCAGTAAGCTGTCTGTAATCACTGTCAAAATTAAGCGTAAGCTGCCCCGTCTCAAGCTTGCAGCCAAGCAGATTAGTCCTGACACCCATTGTTGTCGTCAGTTCCGGTGCTTTCGGCTTCTTTTTAAGAGCCTCAACGAGATCATTTACAGAAAGTGTTTCCTTTGGCGAAGCGATCTTTTCACCAACGATCTCTATATTTTCTTCACTCAGATAGTATGCTTTCCAGTCTTCTTCTGTAGCCTGCTCACCTTCTACTGCTCTTGCCGGTGTCTGAGAGCTGCATGCAGCCAACAGCGACACACTCGCAATAAGTATAGCAGCGACAGCAGCACCTCTCTGCATTATATTTTTAATCATACACATACTTAATAGGAATCCTTACTACAAAAGTAGTTCCTTCTCCTTCTATACTAGTCGCTTTGATAGCTCCTCTATGCAACAATATAGCATTCCTTGTGATGGCAAGTCCAAGACCTGTACCGCCTATCTCTCTGGAATGTGATTTATCAACCCTGTAAAACCTTTCATAAATATGATCAAGCGATTCCTTAGGAATACCAATGCCTGAATCTGCTACCTTAACAGAAAAAAACTGATGATCAGCTTCCAGCTCGAGTTTAACCCAACCACCCGGCTTATTGTACTTGATAGCATTTTCGACAAGATTAGATATCGCAAGAGTCATTTTTGTTTCATCGATCTCGGCTATTATTGGCTTATCAGCCTCAAACATAAGCTCAACATTATTTTTATCAGCTATCGGTCTCAGCCTCTTTATGATCTGCTCCGACATCAGATTAACATCGACACTCGCAATATTTGGCTTGCCCGCTGTCTTATCCATCTTTACAAGAGAAAGAAGATCATTGATGATAGTATTTTCCCTGTCTACTTCATCTGCGATATCGTCCATAAATTCCTTGTAAGTCTCTATAGGAACATTGTCAGAACTCCTTATAGAATCAGACAAAACTTTCATAGAAGCAAGCGGTGTCTTAAGCTCATGCGACACATTAGAAACGAACTCTTCTCTTGAATCATCGACGGTTTTCATTCGTGTCAAAAGCTTACTGAACGCATCCATGATATCTACAGTCTCAATATAATCCGGTATCTTCTCCTCCGGAACTCCAAAGCCATTGTCAACTGAATTGATGGCTTTAGTGATCTTTACAAACGGCTCTACAAGAAGCCATGAAACAAACGCCGCCAGCAATATGATGAGAAATACTAACGCAACTCTGAGTATTCCGACCTTACGCCTGAGTACATCGACATTGTCTATGATATTTTCTGTGGAAGTACTTAAAAATACCACACCCATGACTGCTTTGCTATCGTCATCAGTGATAGGCACTGCTGTTTCTATATAGTGGTTTTTGCTGTCATACTGCTGCACTGTCGAATTATTTTTTGCACAGCCTATGATCTCTTTAGACACCATATACTTGCCGACCGACATGTTGTAAGAGTCTGCAACTACGACAAAATTCGAATCTATTACCATGATACGGCCATTAAAGAAACTCGAAAAAACGTTAAGTTCCTCCTTGATATCCAATGCCGAATCAGAATCCTTTTCAAGATAATTCGTCTTTACCAGATGATTTGCAAGCACCCTCGATTGGTTTAATGCATTTGTTGTCTGTGTGGATAATGCCCTGCTATGATAATTAGCCAAGATACTTTCGCTAACGATACTGATAGAGAAAAACCCTACCAGCACCACTAAAACGAAAATTCTAAATTTTAAACTCTTTAAGATTTTAGATTTTTGAATAAAAAAAGATATGATAGTTTTCATTTAACTGTTAACCCTGAAAAAGTATCCAACACCCCATTTTGTATGTACATAGCGTGGATAGCTTGGGGTTGCCTCAACCTTCTCGCGCAGTCTTCTGATATGAACATCAACCGTTCTCTCATCTCCCGGATAGTCCTCACCCCAGATGGTAGTAAGAAGATCCTCTCTTGAGAATACCTTGTTTGGATTTCTCGCAAGGAGTACAAAAAGCTCAAACTCCTTAGCAGTAAGGTTGATCTCTTTATCACCCACATGTACATCTCTAAGCTCGATATCGATTTTAAGCTCACCAAAATCAAGCTTATTAGTTGTGTCATCAACTTTATTTCTCTTCTCTACACGGCGCATGATAGCCTTGATACGCGCCTTAACCTCAAGAATATTGAATGGCTTTGTGATGTAATCATCAGCGCCATACTCAAGTCCCATAATCTTGTCAATATCATCGCCCTTTGCTGTAAGCATAACTATAGGAACATCAGAAAACTCACGAATCTGCTGGCATACCTCAAAGCCTGTGAGCTTTGGAAGCATTACATCGAGAAGAATGATATCATAAGGAACTGCTCCTGCAAGCCTTACAGCTTCTTCTCCATCATATGCGGCATCAGCTTCCATACCGTCCTGCCTCAGCGCAAACATAATGCCTTTTACAATATTCTTTTCATCATCTACTACAAGAACTCTTTTTCCCATAAATCTGCCAATCCTATATTTTGATATAATCCTTGATCTTTGCATAAAGGCCAGCCTTTATGCCCGCTACATTTTTGATATCTTCTATATCTTTAAATGAGCCATGCTCACTTCGATATGCTATTATCGCTTCGGCTCTTGAACCACCTATACCACTAAGTGATGTAAGCTCCTCCGCTGTGGCAGTATTGATATTGACCTTGCCATCGTCAGCCTCATTTGACACTTCAAGCGCACTGGCGATCTCATCCTTAGACGGGATCTTTATCTGCTCTCCGTCAGATAACAGAGCTGCCTGATTGACAGCATCTTCCGCTGCTCCCTCAAGGCATCCTCCAGCCATCTCAAGTGCTTCAAATACATGTGAGCCATTTTTCAATGTATAAACCCCGGGGCTTTTGACCGCTCCGCAGACATAAACATAGATTTTGCCCACGCTGTCAGCACTTACTTCCTCCCGAAGCTCTTCATATCCCGTATCATCTGATACATCATACTCACTTGCAAGTTCTTCCTCAAGGTCATCTTTTTCGCATCCACTTAAACAAAGAGCGATAAGCATTACGCACAAAAATACACCGATACGAAATACCATCGCCCTTTTTATCTGCTGCTTCTGCTTAATTTTCAATATAAACTCCTGACTGATTTAAAGCCAGACAGTCCCGATTACCACATTACCGTTTTATTCTACTCTTAGAAAATTAAATATGCAACATTATTTTAAAATTTTTGTAAATATTCACTCAAAACCCAATTAAGACAACACTTTCTTTAAGATATCACACATCTCATCGATATGCTCTTTCTCCATTATGAGTGGCGGAACAAGACGAAGTATGTTAGCTCCGGCAGTTATCACTATAAGTCCTGCCTCTCTTGCCTTATCCACTGTATCTCCGACTGGTCTGTCAAGCTCTATGGCTCTCATAAATCCTGCGCCTCTTGTCTCCTTTATGCATGGCACCTCAGAGGCAAGTTTCTCAAGCTTTTCTTCAAGATAAGGCGTAAGATTTTTTACATGCTCGACTATACCAAGCTTTTCATACTGGTTAAGTACTTCGAGCACAGCTGCTGTTGCGAGCGGATTGCCGCCGTAGGTTGAGCCATGATCACCCGGTACGAGTGATTTCTCTGCAACTCTCTCAGTCATAAGGAAAGCCCCCACCGGAACACCGCAGCCGAGAGCCTTTGCAGTTGCCATGATGTCTGGCTTGATACCATACTGCTGGAATGCAAACATGCTTCCTGTACGTCCCATACCACACTGCACTTCATCAAGGATGAGTAAAATATCCTTCTCATCGCAGAGCTTTCTCACACCCTCGATAAACTCTTTCTTCCCAGGATAAATACCGCCTTCGCCCTGCACTGTTTCCATGATCACAGCACAAGTCTTTTCATTCACAAGTGCCTTAACGCTCTCAAGATCATTGTACTTTGCGAATTTGATATTTCCTATACCCGGACCAAAAGCTTCCCTATAGTGAGCATTTCCTGTTACAGAAAGCGCCCCCATTGAACGTCCATGAAATGAATGCTCCATAGCGATTATCTCATAATCACTGGCAGGCTTCTTAGTGTAGGCATATTTAAGAGCTGACTTGATCGCGCCCTCAATAGCCTCAGTACCGCTGTTTGTAAAGAAAACCCTGTCCATGCCGGATACTTTGTTAAGCTTTTCTGCCGCCTCTACAGATGGCACATTGTAGTAAAGGTTTGAAGTATGGATGATCTTGTCTATCTGGTTTTTAAGAGCATCATTATACTCTTTATTTCCATATCCAAGCGCAAAAACTGCTATTCCCGCTGCAGCGTCGAGATATTTATTTCCATCAGTATCATATAGATACATTCCCTCTCCGCGCTCAAAAACTACCGGGTAACGATTATAGGTATGGAGAAAGTTCTTATCTCCCTTTTCCATGTACTGCTGTGATGTGCTCAATTCTCGTCCTCCTCTTTAACTATAGCCGTACCAATACCTTTCTGTGTAAAGAACTCAAGTAAAAGGCAGTGCAGAAGTCGTCCATCAAGAATATGCACTCTGCCTACTCCGCCTCTGATAGCGTCTACGCAGTTGCCAAGCTTTGGTATCATGCCTCCTCCGATATAGCCGCTGTCTAAAAGCTCCTGAGCCTCACTTGCTGTCAGACGTGAGATGAAGCTTGACTTATCGTTAATATCCTTGTAAAGTCCCTCAATATCTGTAAGGAATGCAAGCTTTTCTGCCTTCATAGCCTTTGCTATGGCGCAGGCTGCATCGTCTGCATTTATATTGTATGTGTCATAATTTTCATCCATTCCGATAGGAGCTACGATCGGTATAAAGTCCTTATCGAGAAGATCTGTCAGGATATCAGGGTTAACCTTTGTAACTTCTCCGACATATCCTATATCTTTTCCGTCAGAAAGCTTTTTCTTTACTTCAAGAAGTCCTCCGTCCTTGCCGGATACACCGATAGCCTTTACTCCAAGCTTCTGCACAAGCTGCACAAGACCTTTATTCACCTTGTTGAGAACCATCTCTGCAACTTCCATTGTCTCAGTATCTGTAACTCTGAGACCGTTTACAAACTGCGGCTCCATGCCGACTTTGCCTACCCAGCGGCTGATCTCCTTGCCGCCGCCATGCACAATTATAGGCTTAAATCCTACAAGCTTAAGAAGTGTAACATCCTTAATAACATTTTCCCTAAGCTCATCAGATGTCATGGCTGATCCGCCATACTTTACGACTACTATGCTGCCATTAAACTCTCTGATATAAGGAAGTGCCTCAATAAGCACGCTTGCCTTATCCTGCACCTTCTGCATCTCTGTTTCTTTCATTGTTCCGGACTCCATTTTTTCTCCTTCCTCCTATCAGCTCCTGTAATCTGCATTTATCTTTACATAGTCGTAAGTGAGGTCGCATCCCCACGCAGTTGCCTCTTCATTACCCATTTTCATATCGGCGGTCACATGTACGCACTCTTCGCTGAGGATATTTGTTGCATCCTCCTCGCTGTAGTCAGCCTGCACACCATCCTTAAATATCAGCATCTTGTCATTTTTTCCCTCAAACCAAAGCTCGATATTCTCCGGATCAAACTGAACTCCAGAATAGCCAAGAGCACAGAGTATCCTGCCCCAGTTTGCATCATGTCCAAAGATTGCAGCCTTTGTAAGTGATGAAGTGATTACAGACTTTGCAAGTACACGGGCATTTTCCTTTGTATCAGCGCCCATGACCTGTACTTCAAAAAGTGCTGTAGCACCCTCTCCATCGCCTGCCATCATCTTTGCCAGCTTTGTTGTCACCATGTGAAGTGCTTCACAAAATGTGTCAAAAGCCTCGCCTTTTTCTGTGATCTCAGCATTTCCTGCCATACCGTTTGCCATCAGGAGAAGTGTGTCATTAGTAGAAGTATCTCCATCGACAGATATCATGTTGAAGCTGTCAACGACATCTTTTGAAAGTGCCTCCTGAAGCAGTGGCTGGCTTACAGCTGCATCTGTTGTCACGTAGGCAAGCATGGTACACATATTTGGATGGATCATTCCGGAGCCTTTGCTCATACCGCCTATCGTAACTGTCTTTCCATCAAGCTCAAAGCTTACAGCAACCTGCTTGGAATGAGTATCTGTTGTCATTATCGCCTCTGCTGCCTCAGTACCTGCCTCCAGAGTATCAGAAAGTTTGGGTACAAGCTTTTCTATACCTTCGCTGAGCTTATCCATCTTAAGCTGCATACCGATTACTCCGGTAGAGCCTACCAGGACTTCATCCTTTCCGATTCCCAGAAGCTCCGAAGCCTTCTTTGCTGTCTCTTCACAGTACTCAAGTCCCTGCTTGCCTGTACATGCATTGGCGATACCTGAGTTTACAACAACTGCCTGTGCGATTCCTCTGCCCTTTACGATGTCTCTGTCCCAGATGACCGGAGCTGCCTTGACCACATTTGTTGTAAAAGTACCTGCCACATTGCAAGGCTTCTCAGAATAAACCATTGCCATGTCTTTTCTATTCTGATACTTAATGCCTGCCTCTGCGCCTGCCGCTTTAAATCCTTTTGCTGCTGTGACTCCGCCATTTATATACTCGATCTTCATTCGTTAAACCTCTCTATATTGTTTTCGTTTAGTTTAAAGTCGTAATAATTCAGATCCTCTCTCTGCTTCCAGCCGATGCCTTTCCAAAAAGCATTTCCTACATCATTCTGGGTGAAAGCTATAAGGGCTACCTTGTTGATCTTTTCCTTCTGAAGCGCATTCATCGCCATGACAACCATAGCCTTACCTATTCCATGCATGCGGTACTTCTCCTCTACACAGACGTGGTAAAAAGTCGCGCGTCTGCCATCATGTCCGCAAAGTATCGCGCCTACGATATGACCATCAGCTTCAGCAACTATCGATGTTGCCGGATTTCTTGCAATAAATTTTGCCACTCCCTCATAGCTGTCATCAATGCTTCTTATCGAAAAGCCCTTGATGGAAAGCCAGAGCTCATGCACTCCCTGATAGTCATCGATGGTCATCGTCCTCACACTGAATTTGGTCTCTTTTTCGTTAGTCATAGTTTTCTTACGCAAGCTCCATTTTGTATTTTTGAATTTTTCCCACATTTCCTTATCCTTACGGTACCATCGGTATAGCCCTGAGACCTTCTGCCTCATCAAAGCCAAACATAATATTCATATTCTGAACAGCCTGTCCTGCGGCACCCTTTACAAGATTGTCAATAGCGCCCATCATTACAACCCTGTTTGTTCTCTCATCAACCTTAAATCCGATATCTACAAAATTGCTGCCTTCAACAAATCTTGTCTCCGGTACCTGATCATCCTTCATAAGTCTGATAAACTGCTCATTTCCATAATGCTTCTCGTAAGCTGCCTTGATGTCCTCTGCTGTGACGCCACTCTTAAGTGTTGCAGTCTCTGTAGCAAATATACCTCTGTTCATAGGCACCAGGTGAGGAGTGAAGTTTATCATGATAGGACTTCCATTTGCATAAGAAAGCTGCTCCTCGATCTCCGGTGTATGGCGGTGATTAGTTACTCCATACGCCTTTGCACTTTCATTTACCTCACAGAAAAGATTTGCAACCTTTGCTCCCCTGCCTGCGCCCGATACTCCGGAGAGTGCATTTATTATAAGTGTATCTGCATCGATAAGCCCTTCCTTAACAAGTGGATATGCTGTAAGGATGGAGCAGGTTGTAAAGCATCCCGGGTTTGCCAAAAGCCTTGTACCTGCAATGTCTTTTCGGTTGATCTCGCAAAGACCATACACAGCCTTTTTGATAAGCTCCGGTGACTTGTGCTCAAGCTTGTACCACTTTTCATAAGTAGCAACATCTTTTATCCTGTAGTCAGCGGAAAGATCGATAAACTTTGCCTTTGCCAGAAGCTCATCTGTAAGTACTGATGCCAAAAAGCCCTGTGGAGTTGCTGTGAATATCACATCGACCTCATCAGCAAGGCTACTGATATCATCTGCTATACAAGGTGAATCTACTATCTTAAAAAGGTTTCTATATATAGAAGCGTAATCCTGTCCCGCAAAACTCTTTGAGTAAAGCCACTTTATCTCGACTTCCTTGTGTCCCAAGAGAAGCCTTACTATTTCATTTCCTGCATATCCGGTCGCACCAATTATTCCAGCCTTAATCATAGAAACCTCCTAAAATTCCATTTAATATATGTTATTCGACAATTGCATATTTTTTAACTTAATGCAACACTTCTAATGTATACCTTTAAAGTGCTAAAGACAAGAATTATCTTAAATCGCGTCAACTTTAACTTTGTATAAATATACATCTATTTTTATGTTTATGCAATAGTTATGTATAATTTTTATGCACTTTGTTTAGTTTTTGAGGTGTTATATGAATATTTTTCCACTTGCATGTTATTTGATATTGATGTATAGTGTTTTTTGTAAGCGAAATACAGCGTATATGATGTGTAATATTTGTATACACTAATTCTATAATCTATAAGACATTTTAAAAGGAGAGTTTAACTATGGCAGAGAAAGAAAAAGTAATACTTGCTTATTCCGGCGGACTTGATACTACAGCTATCATTCCATGGCTCAAAGAAAACTACAACTATGATGTAGTATGCGTATGTATTGACTGTGGTCAGGAAGAAGAGCTCAACGGTCTTGAAGAAAGAGCAAAGTCATGCGGAGCTTCAAAGCTCTACATCGAAGATGTTTGTGATGAATTTGCTGATGAGTACATACTTCCATGCGTACAGGCACATGCCGTATATGAAAACAAGTATCTTCTCGGTACTTCTATGGCACGTCCGCTTATCGCAAAGAGACTTGTAGAGATCGCCCGCAAAGAAAAAGCTGTTGCTATCTGCCATGGTGCTACCGGTAAGGGTAATGACCAGATCCGTTTCGAGCTTGGTATCAAGGCCCTTGCACCAGACTTAAAGATCATCGCTGCATGGCGCGATCCTAAGTGGACAATGGATTCTCGTGAGTCTGAGATCGAGTACTGCCGCGCACATGGCATCAATCTTCCATTCTCTGCTGACTCATCATACAGCCGTGACCGTAACCTTTGGCACATCAGCCACGAGGGACTTGAGCTTGAGGATCCTTCTATCGAGCCAAACTATCCACATCTTCTCGTACTTGGCGTACGTCCTGAGGATGCACCTGATGCAGGTGAGTATGTGACAATGACTTTTGAAAAGGGTGTTCCTACTGCAGTAAACGGTGAGAAGATGAAGGTTTCTGATATCATCCGTACACTCAACAAGATCGGCGGCAAGCATGGTATCGGTATCATCGATATCGTTGAAAACCGAGTTGTCGGCATGAAGAGCCGCGGTGTATATGAGACTCCTGGCGGAACTATCCTTTATGCAGCACACGAGCAGCTTGAGGAGCTTATCCTTGACCGCGAGTGCATGCGTGAGAAAAAGCGTGTCAGTGACGAGCTAGCACAGCTTGTTTACGAAGGCAAGTGGTTTACACCTCTTCGTGAAGCACTTACAGCTTTCATCACTTCTACACAGCAGTATGTAACAGGTGAAGTTAAGTTTAAGCTTTACAAAGGAAATATCATAAAGGCTGGTGAGAAGTCACCATATTCACTTTACAATGAGAGCCTCGCTTCATTTAAGACAGGCGACCTTTACGATCACCACGATGCTCAGGGCTTCATCACTCTCTTTGGTCTTTCTACAAAAGTACGTGCTATGAAAATGGCTGAAAACAACAAATAATAGGGTATCGGGGGTATTATTAAATGGCACTTTACATCGCCATACTAGATGATAACCCAGCAGAAAGAAAGCAGTTCGAGCGGCTTCTCTCAAGAGAGGCGTCAGCTCGGACTTCTTCTGGTGAGGTTATATATATTGACTCTTATGGTAATGAAGAATCACTTAGTTCTATAGTCTTAAAATATGATCTGATCTTTATAGATATCAGCGACAGCAAACGTGATGGCACGATGATCGCAGCCGATTTCAGAAACAAAGGTTTTACAGCTCCGATCGTACTGTGTTCTGATATGATAAAATATGAGATGGAGTACGGCAAAAATCCAACTTTTATCGTGAAGCAAAAACCACTCTGGCAAAGAGATTTTGCAGAGTACATCGATCTTGCATCAAAAGAAAAAGCTGACAAGCCGCTGCGCATAGAGTTTAGAAATGAAGTTGACGCCATCTATCTTACACAGGATGAGATTCTCTATGCCAGACAGCATGACGGGTACATGAATATAACACTGACTGAAGGACGAAAGTTCCAGTATTTAGGCGATCTCTTTAGCCTGGAAAATCTGCTCATGAGCTTTGATCCTATATTTCTGGAAATATCAAAAAGCACCGTCCTCAACATGCAATACGTAGTATCTCACTCGATAAACGCATTCAAGATGTCAGACGGTGCTGTACTTCGTTATAATATTATCCAAAAGCCGGTGATCACCCGCTATTGGAAGCAGTATCTTGACTTCAAACTTGCCAGGAAAAATGAAGAAAATTAAATAGTTACGATAATTCCACCGTCATTGGCATACATTGAGCTTATGCCGGCGGTGTCATTTATAATAGTCCTTGCGAACTCGGCCTTTGCCACATAGCTTGCAAGGACTTTTTCTGCGCGTTCCTTGCAGTTTACATGTGATATATAAAGTGTCCTGTCCTTTGTATCCGGCACTGCTTCCAGTGACATATCAACCATCTTATCGAGTGCCTTTTTCATGCCGCGGGCAATCGCCACCTGCTCTATAACACCATGGTTACTCTTGCAGACAGGCTTGATATTGAGCGCTGTCGCAGCAAGTGCCTTCATTGCTGAAAGTCTTCCATTCTTTCTAAGTGTCTCAAGGCTTTCAAGCACAAAATATGTCTGCTGGCTGCGGGCAAACTCTGTAGTCTTCTCAACTATTTCTTCAAATGAAAGCCCCTGCTCCGCAAGCTCCGCTGCCTTCATAAGTATCTGTGCTTCGCCGCCTGATGCTGACTCTGAATTAAATACGTGTATCTTTTTCTTAGGATTCTCCTCAAGATAAAGCTCACGCGCCAGCATTGCACTGTTGTACGATCCGGAAAGATCTGCTGAAAGTGTTGTTACAAACACCGCATCAGCATCTCCATCAAATGCTTTCATATAGCTCTCAGGAGAAGGGCATGATGACTTAGGACACTTTGGATATTCTGCCACTTTCTTTAAGAACTCTGCCTGGTTAAAAGTATCATCATCTATAAACGTATCTGATCCAACCATAATAGTCAGCGGTACTCTGACACAATCATGTGTCTCCGCGAAAAAATCCGGAAACTCGCAGCAACTATCTGCAACATATTTATACTTCATAGATATTAATCCTCATTTCCACATCATGTAGTTTTAATTACTACGTCAGTATAGCATACAAAACATGCATACACAAGCATATTGCATTTTGCCCCTTATTAAACGTATAATGATTGATATTGTTATTATTTATCCAGGAGTTTAATTAATGAAATCATATAAGATTACTGATGTTAAAAAGTTTATGGGATTGCTTTTTGCCAATCCCACCTTTGATGAATATACGCTTGTTGAAGGTACTATCAAGACTTTCTGTACTTTCAATATAGATGGAGATTTTGAGCCGAAGTTTTTTGGCGAGGAAGCCGAAGGCATGAGTGCCGAAAGGTATTCCAAGTGGAAGCGCTTAAGACCTCTTTGCACTGAGATCATCAAAGGTCACAATACCCCGCTTTTCATGAAGTTTGTTTTCCGCATCAAGCCTTCACAGGTACCATCCTTCGAAAATGATGGCAGTGTCGAATCGCTCCTTTTCAACGTGCGCTACGATGACAACACCCTCTCCATCACTTCCGCAATAAATAAGTCAGTTTTCACCATGAACAAAGACACCGATGCGCAGTGGGATGCGATAGCCCATACATTTCTCGTAAAAGCCGGGATTGGGTTTGAGGAGTGAGGTATTTTGTTTGAATTATGACGAAATGGCAGCAAAGCATACCGTGCTGCTGCCATTTCGTCGCTATTATACAAATTTCATTGCTACATCAGACTACGCAAAATGCCTGATCCTAAGTGGTATGCCGGTTTCTTCCGAAAGCTGCTTGCACTCCTCTATATCATCATCAGAGAGGACATCAACAATCGACCACTTCACTTCTTTTACTTGCTCTTTGCATTTCTTTGCAAAGTCGATCATCCTGTCAAACGAATTACTGAAACCCGGATGTGTGATTTCCTCATATTCTATACTGTTTGGTGCATTTAAGCTGATGGATACGCTGTCTATAACCTTTGAAAGCTCCCCTACGATATCTCTGCCATTTTCTGCATTTCCGAGTCCGTTTGTATTAAGACGCGTTTTTAATTTTTTCTCATCTTTTGCGACTTTAGCTGCGCTTAAAAGAATGTCCAATGCGCATGTAGGCTCGCCATAACCGCAGAATACAAGCTCATCAAAGCCCGTAAAATCAAACTCTCTGATTGCCTCTATTACAGCCTCTTTGCTCGGATTCTCCTTGTGCCAGAGCACATCTGCACTACCTATACCGTCTTTCAAGAAACGGATGCAAAATGAACATCTGCAATTGCACTTATTGGTGATGTTAGCATAAACCGATTTGCCATACTTATAAATAATATCTGCCATTTTTCCTAACCTTTCTTAGTCCTGAAACATTGTTCTTTTTATTCTTATCCTGTCAAGTGCTATAGCTCCCATGTAAAAGAATATCGCACTTCCGATCGACTGTATATGACTTCCAAATATTGCATTTATAAATGCTGCCTTTGTGCCAAACAAAATCGCTTCTGCATAATAATATCCTATACTCGAGATAAAAAGTGAAATGATCGGCGCTATGATATTTCTCTTGCATATCAGTGTATCACTTTTGCATGTAAACGGAATCGTGATAAGCATCTTGATTATCACAGTAGCGCCGGTCCACATCGGAGCTGTAAGCAGATCTGCTAGACCGCCGCCGATCGCACCTACCGCCATAGCATATGGTGCCGGAAGCAAAGCAGCAGCCAGGTAGATAACAGCATCTCCAAAATGTATGTAACCGCCATTTGTACCTACCGGAAAATGAAAAATATATGCTGTAAAAATAGTGGTAAGCGAAATCAATAATCCTGATAATGTCAGTAATCGCAATTTAGAATGATCTTTATTGTTCATATTTTTCCCCTTTCAACACTAATTCATAATCAACACCATATTTTCTGCTTCTTGAACCGGTAACAGCGATGGCTTTGCTGATAAACTCAGCTGAAAGAGCTACTGACTGCACTATCGTTTTACCTTTAAGATAGTTTGCAAACAGTGATGCAGCAAACAGATCACCTGTACCGGAGTAGCTTTTTTTATTGCTCTGGCATCTGAGCAGCTCGGCATCGCCATTGTTTATGACGAGATTTCCTATCTCACCCTCTCCCCGAAGCGGAAGTCCGGTTACTATCACAGCAGCCTGCTCCTTCTTTTCAATCCTCTCTGCCATTTCAATAGCTTTTGAGATCAGCCTCTCTTCATCTTTTTCTTCTACTATTTCCCTTGCTTCCCCTCCAGCTAAGAAGCAAAGCTCTGTAAGATTTGGCGTAATTATATCGGCCATTGCTGCCAGTTCTTTTATTTTTTTCAAATACCCTCGAGAAAAGTTACTGTATCCTCTGCCCCCATCTCCCATCACCGGATCTACAAGCAATACATTATCTTCCCTATAAAAGCTTTTCACAAATTCAATTACATGATCAGCCTCCTTTTCATTGAGCATATATCCTGTCAGGATACCGTCAAAACTCTCACCCATCTTTTTCCACTCAGATGTAAAGAAAGGAATATCATCTGTCATATCCCTCATGTGGTATGATGGGAACCCCGTCTGCGCTGTAAATATCGCAGTAGGCACCGGACAGACCTCGATCCCCATAGAAGACAATACGGAAATATCAGCCATGAGCGAACACTTCCCAAATCCGGACATATCATTAATTGCAGCTACTTTCATGATTCACTAACTCCTTACAATTGTCTTGAGTGCAAATATATAGCATTTTTGGTTATATCAAAATATTCAGATTTATTATTTTTTATATGGTCAGTTATTCATAAGCAACAATTGTAATGTTTATCAAAAAATGCCCTTTTTATCATTATATTGTGTATAATTTTTATGTAATATGCCGCTATATGTATAGTCATTTGCGTGTTATCTCATGGCTATTACATAACACTTATGAGGAGGAGCATCATGGCTAAAAGTAAAAAAACTCCAGAACAGCCTAATGAAAAGCGTGTAAAGCGCAGTATAAGCACGCTGCTGTTATCTATTCTTCTGCCGGTAGTAATCGTCGGAATTGTGTTTATCATTTTAGTTCTGACAGGACAGGCTAAGAAAACTATCATCAACCAGGCAAAACAGGACCTGGCTGACGAAACGAGAGCTAATGCGTATAAGTTTGGTATGGATATTCAGGATATTGTCGGAAGAGCTGAAGAAACCACTGACAACATGGAAATCCTCCATTTTGATAATCTGAAAGAATATCAGGATCTGCTTGAGCACACAATGCACTATTCCGAAAAGGCAAGCGGTGGTCTTTTCATAGGTTGGGAAGATGACGAATACGTCTTTGGTGACGGACACCGTCAGGACGATATCGGCTGGCTCCCGACTGAGCGTGGATGGTTTAAGGAATCTATGGCCAATGGTTATAGGAAGCTTACCGCAACAGCTCCTTACGTAGATGCAATGACCAGTACACTGTGTGTTACTTTCACACGTTTATGTGATACAACTGATGGCAGGCATGGCGTAGTAGGAATCGATATCTATATCGATGGTATCGCTGATGAAACCGCAGAGCTCAGACCGCTTAAAACAGGTCGCTCAGCTGTCCTTGCTGACGATATGATCGTTTCATACTCAAATTCAGAGCTGAATGGAACTAATATTTCAGATTCAGGCGACACTTATCTGCAGGCAGTAAAGGCTTATATAGATACA
Source organism: Lachnospiraceae bacterium MA2020 (assembly GCA_000746015.1). Classification (GTDB taxonomy): domain Bacteria; phylum Bacillota; class Clostridia; order Lachnospirales; family Lachnospiraceae; genus NK4A144. The sequence continues at coordinate 22,093 of JQKK01000006.1, forward strand.
GGCAATACCGAAGTCACAAAGATCAAGAATAAAAAAGGCAGCTACAACTATATCAGCTACACCGTTATACCCGGAACAAGCTGGGTACTCGTATCATCGGTAAGTGAAAGTGATGTCCTTGCAGATTTGCACAGATTCCAGCTTATCTGCTATATCATCATGGTAATAATGATAATTATCATAGGTATCATAATTACTCTCTCTATCAATAAGATCGTTAAAAAGCCTGTTACAGAGCTTTCGCATAAGATCGTACAGATTTCCGGCGGCGACTTTACAATCGAGCTTGAAAAGGGCAACGGTGATGAGATAGGACTTATCCGAGACGAACTTAGGGACTATGTACACATCATGCGCACCACTATTAACGACATACAGCAAACGTCTATGCAGCTTCTTGAAGAGTCAAAAGCAAGTAGTGATGCATCCAAGTCAATGACTGATGAGACTCAGGAACAGTCCTCGAATATGTCTCAGATAAAAGAAGCAATGGATGGTATGACCAGCGCTGTTACAGAGCTTGCCAATAATGCTACAGACCTTGCCGGAGCTGTAAGCGACCTTACTGATAAAGGTCACTCAACTAATGACATCATGAAAGAAATAATTGTCTCTGCTGAAGAAGGTCAGAAAGATATGACTGATGTTCAGAGCAATATGCAGCGTATAGTTGACTCCATGAATGACATGAATGATGTTGTTATCGAAGTTGGTGATTCAGCTAAAAAGATCAATGGCATCATAGAGATGATAAACTCAATCGCAGAGCAGACCAATCTACTTTCATTGAATGCATCAATAGAAGCAGCAAGAGCAGGTGAAGCTGGCAAAGGCTTTGCCGTAGTTGCAAGTGAGATTGCAAAACTTGCTACCGACAGTAGCGATGCTACGCAGGATATCGCTAAGATAATCACAGATATTACAGGACAGATTGATGAACTATCCGACAGATCAAAGAGGAATATGAACTCTATAAATGAAAGCAGCAATGCAGTAAATACTGCCGGTGAAACATTTGCCAAGATATTTACCGACCTCAATAAAGCCGGCACGACCATGAAGGATATGATAAAGATGATGGCAGATGTAGATGGTATTGCATCATCAGTTGCAGCTATCTCAGAGCAGCAGTCCGCGAGCTCCGAGGAGGTCTCAGCTACAGTCGAGACGTTAGCTGAAAGTGCAAGCAAGATTGCAGACAAGAGCTCCAGCGTAAGCAGCTCTGCCGATACTGTATCCGAGTCTGCTGATACTATCAGTGAATCTCTCAGTATCTTTAAGATTAAGTAATACCATGATCTAATTACCTTTAAGCCATTGAGTATGCATTAAGCAAGTGCAAAACTTAATGGCTTTTTTACAGCTTGACAGTTTTAACGCAATAGTGTATTATCTACGTAAATCATATAAGAAAGGTAGGAAATAGACTTTTCTTAATCATAGGGAGGACATTTATTATGAAAAAGAATATTGTATCCGTAGCACTTTCACTTGCTCTTACAGGTGCACTTCTTGCAGGCTGCGGCAGCTCGGCTTCAGCTCCAAAGGCTTCAGAAGCAGCTCCTGAGGCAGCAGCTTCAAGCGAGGCAGCATCAGAAGCTCCGGCAGCAAGCGAAGCCGCTTCAGAGGCAGCTGCTCCTGCAGCAGACGTTGATATCCCTGCTCCAGAGGGAGACGACACAAAGATTTCTATCGGTGTTACATCAGTACCTCACGGAGAAATCGTTAATGACGTTGTAAAGCCACTTCTTGAGGGTGCCGGCTGGACTGTAGATGTAGTTGAGTTCAGCGACTATGTACAGCCAAATGAAGCTCTTAACAGCGGTGAGCTTGATGCAAACTATTTCCAGACAACACAGTATATGGAAGCTCAGAACAATGAGCGTGGTTTCAAGCTTGTAAATGCCGGTGAGATCCACCTTGAGCCAATGGGACTTTACTCAAAGAGCATTACATCTCTTGATGATCTTGCAGATGGCGCTACAGTAGCTATACCAAATGATACATCAAATGGTTCAAGAGCACTTCAGCTTCTTGCTTCAAACGGTCTTATAACTGTAGACTCATCAAAAGAGCTCGTTGCTGTAACAGATATCACAGAGAATCCAAAGAACATCAACTTCCAGGAGACAGAGGCAGCATTCCTTGCACGCTCACTTGATGATGTTGATGCCGCAGTTATCAATGGTAACTACGCTATCGAGGCTGGTTTCAATCCTGTAAAAGACGCTATCATCTCTGAGGAGACAACTACTGATGGTATTTCAAAATACTTCAACGATCTTGTTGTTACAGAAGATAATAAGGACAGCGTAAAGACTAAGGCTCTCTATGCAGCACTTACATCACAGGGAGTTGCAGACTACATTGAGGAGAAATACCAGGGTTCTGTTATCAAGGCATTCTAAATAAAAAAGAGATTTGGCTTTCGCCAAATCTCTTTTTTATTCGTTAAACATGCGCAAAAATTAATATCTAGCGTTGTTGATCTTAACACCAGGGCCCATTGTAGGAGCAACTGAAATGCTCTTCATGTACTGTCCCTTAAGTGTTGCTGGTCTAGCCTTTACAAGTGCTGCCATAAGTGCATCAAAGTTCTCCTTAAGCTTATCAGCTGAGAATGATGCCTTTCCGATCGGAACGTGGATGATGTTAGCCTTGTCAAGTCTGTACTCAACCTTACCAGCCTTGATATCGTTAACAGCCTTAGTAACATCCATAGTTACTGTACCAGCCTTAGGGTTTGGCATAAGTCCCTTAGGACCAAGAACCTTACCAAGACGTCCTACAACGCCCATCATGTCTGGTGTAGCTACAACTACATCAAAGTCAAGCCATCCATCATTCTGGATCTTTGGAATGAGCTCATCGCCACCAACGTAATCTGCACCTGCAGCCTGTGCCTCGTCAAGCTTAGCACCCTTAGCAAATACAAGAACCTTGATAGAACGGCCTGTTCCGTTTGGAAGTACAACTGCTCCACGAACCTGCTGATCAGCGTGACGTCCGTCGCAGCCTGTTCTGATGTGACACTCGATTGTCTCATCAAACTTAGCAACAGCAGCCTTCTTTACAAGCTCCATAGCCTCAGCAGCTTCATACATCTTTGAACGCTCGATAGCCTTTGCAGCTTCAACGTATTTCTTTCCGTGTCTCATTGCTCAGCTCCTCCTTATTTCTCTACCTCGACACCCATTGATCTAGCGGTGCCGGCGATCATGCTCATAGCTGCCTCAAGAGAAGCTGCGTTGAGGTCAGGCATCTTTGTCTCAGCGATCTGCTGAAGGTCTGCCTTTGAAAGAGTAGCAACTTTGTTCTTGTTAGGTACTCCAGAAGCCTTCTGAATCTTGCAAGCCTTCTTGATAAGAACTGCTGCTGGTGGAGTCTTTGTAACAAATGTGAAACTTCTGTCTGTGTAAACAGTGATAACTACAGGGATGATAACATCACCCTTATCAGCTGTTCTTGCGTTGAACTGCTTTGTGAACTCAACGATGTTAACACCGTGCTGTCCAAGTGCAGGACCAACCGGTGGTGCTGGTGTAGCTTTGCCGGCCTGGATCTGTAATTTAATGTATCCTTCTACTTTCTTAGCCATTGTGGCCCTCCTTATATAATTGCGGTCATGCCGCCTAGTGGTTTAGCGGGTGGAGTTTTTCCCTCCCACTATATCAGTTAAACACATCGAAGATGTATTTTAACTCAATTTTGAGATTTCGTCAAAGCTTATTTCTACAGGTGTCTCACGACCAAACAGCTCAACTGTGATAGTTGCTGTCTGCTTGCTCATATCCATACGGGTGATGACACCAACAGTGTCCTTCCAGACGCCTGCAACAACTGCTACAGTGTCTCCCGTACCGAAGTCAACCTGCATAGACTCGCTGTGGATGCCGAGAGTCTTCATCTCTTCCTCAGTCAAAGGTACTGGCTTACTTCCAGGACCAACAAATCCTGTAACGCCACGTGTGTTTCTTACAACGTACCATGTATCATCATTCATGATCATGTGTAAGAGAACATATCCTGGGAAAAGCTTTCTCTCAACAGGCTTTGACTTACCATTAGGTCTTACCTCGGTAACAGTCTGTGTAGGTACGCTTACCTCAAGGATAGAATCCTGAAGATTACGATTTGCAATAGCCTTATCAATATTCGCTTTGACTTTATTCTCGTATCCGGAATAGGTATGAACTACATACCAACGTGCCTGTTCTTCTGACATAGATATCCTTTCACTCTAAAAAATAAATCACAACAGCTTTTACTTAAGTATAGCGTTTATACCGTAAAGCACTGCCCTGTCAATAACAGCAATGATTGCTCCCATGATTATAGAAACAATAACGACAGCTGCCGTCTGCTTTGTGAGTGTGGCCTTGTCTGGCCAGATAATCTTTCTGAATTCGGCTTTGATGCCCTTCCAGAATGAAGGCTTTGTGGAGCTTCCTGTCTTGACTGCTGCAGACTTTGTCTCTACAGCTGCTGTACTCTTTTCAGAATCACTCATCGTAAAAACCTCATCTTTCTGTCAGAACGACTTACTTTGTTTCCTTGTGTAATGTGTGTGTCTTGCAGAACTTACAATACTTCTTGATTTCCATTCTCTCTGGATGAGTCTTCTTATCCTTTGTAGTATTGTAGTTACGGTTCTTGCACTCTGTGCAGGCAAGTGTAATTCTTGTACGCATGTATTATTTCCTCCGAAATCTATATGATTGCACAAAAAAAAGAGGTACGCCTCTTCTCGCCTCCTAAATATAGCACAACCACATTTTATAGTCAATAACCATTTAAAAATTCATAGAGTTTTTCTAATTTGTTTATTCAAAAAATCTCCATTAATTTACATTGTATCTTGTATTCTGTATCATTATGTGGTAAATTATAAGTATCATATGATTATTGTCTGAAAATAGTATATGTGTGGTAAATATTATTAGACATCTCAAATTGATTATGAATTGAGCTGTCTATATTTGTATTTAAATATATTTTATTATTTTCAAGATTTTTTAATGATCAGGAAAGGAGGAGACTATGACGCGAGCTTCTGTTAGTAATATCTACACAAACTTCATGCTGAACTACACCCAAAGCCTTCGTCCAAGCAAAAAAAGCTTGAGCTCTCATGAGAAATCTGAATTAAAAGAAGTCTATGACGCAATAGTAAGACAGTCAAAAGACTCTCCTCTTTATATGATCGACAGGACCGGAAAATCTCAACGGTATGCTCTGAACCTTAAAGAAGATGCCCAGGAGCTTAAAAAGGCTGTCACCTCTCTTACATCAAGCTACTCAGACAATCTTTTGGATCAGAAGGTTGCATCCTCTGATAATGAAGATATCATTACTGCTGAGTACATTGGCGGAGCAGAAAGCAAAAATACATCCTTTGATATATCTGTAAGCAAACTTGCATCCAGCCAGATCAATATAGGCAGGTTCTTTGCAAACAATGATACCATAGGATTGCCGGCAGGTACATACTCTTTTGACCTTGGCATAAACAACTCCGACTATGAGTTCCAGTTTTCCATACATGCCGGTGATACTAACAGGAACGTTGCTGACAGGCTTACTTCACTCATAACGCGCTCCAATATCGGTCTCAACGCCTCTGTAATGGATGGCGAGCGCAATACCAGTGCTATCAGACTTGAAAGTAATTCTACCGGTGAAAACGCTGATGGCAGTCTTACTTTCAAAATCTCAGACGACGCTACAAGCATGAAGTCCGGCACAGTTACATATTTTGGTCTGAACGAAGTGGCTCATGAGCCGACAAATGCTGAATTTACCGTAAATGGTGATCGACACAGCGCATACTCCAATACTTTCGTTCTCGATAAAACATATCAGGTAAACTTGAAAGGCATAACAGCAGAGGATGAAAACGTCCACATTGACCTAAAGCCAAATCTTGAAGCTCTTACATATAGTGTAAACCATCTTGCAGGCGCATATAATGATTTTATACAGCGTGCCGCAGAGTACACAGAAATGTATGGCAGATCCAATAAGATAATGAAAGAGATGAACCACATAGCAATGCGGTATAATCGTTCTCTTGATTCTATTGGGCTAAACATGCAAAAGGACGGTTCTATAATGGTGAACGACAACACGCTCCTGCAGATCGCATCGGACGAGGAAGGAAAGAATGATCTTTCAGTACTCGGCGATTTTGCAAACTCACTCATCCACAAGTCAAACGAAGTATCGCTTGACCCGATGAAATACACAGAGCAAAAACTCGTTACCTATAGAAAGCCAGGTGCATATTTTGCTAATCCATACATGACAAGCATGTACAGTGGAATGCTCTTTTCAAGCGTCTGCTAGATTGTTTATATACATAAATAAGAAGGAAGGCGATAAAAACCGCCTTCCTTCTTATTTATGTTGTGTATTTATATGTAAGTTTCAATCATTTTCCCAGATTGCAACACGTCCGATACGTGCCATGCACTCTGCTGCACCTATAACTATAAAAATAGTAGGTGTGCATATGATCTGCTGATAACAGAAGAAATTGTGTGCCATGTAAGCTGTTATGCACATGATCGCTGCAATAACTTCCGGACAATCCTTAGCCTTCTTAGCGAATCTTACTATAGCACCGACAAAAATTCCGATGTAAGCTATTCCGCCCAAAAGACCTATATTTACTATCTGATTGAGGAACTCATTGTGAGCACATGTCAGTATAGTATTCTCTCCCCACTGATTAAAGAGGAACTCTGAATGATATGTGTATACTGTATAGAAGAATCCATCAGGTCCTGCACCAAAGAGGAATCTGAGCGGATCATCTGTCATGGTCTGGCGGATAGAGTCAAATGTAACTCTCCATGTACCACCACGGTCAGAACCCCACTTATCATCAAAAAGTAGATACCAGTTGGTGCTGGAAAGTGATGCAGGAAGCATACCATTTGTATTGAGGATGATGTAAATTATACCTCCAACTATACCTACTACCAAAAGTCCAAAGCATACTCTTCTTATTATAAGAAGCTTTGAAACATCTAAAGTACCTGCCTTATCTGCTTTACGAGCAAAGAAGTAAAGCACACCAACTATTGCAACAAGTCCCCACATAGCATGATGCTGTGTAGCAAATACCATGAGCTCTCCTGTATCTACTGCAGCTTCAGGGTTTGCCATCTGTATAAATCCGATAACTCTCCATGAAAGAAGTGCTAACAGTATGATCTCAAGACATCTGAGCAAATACTTATTCTCATTAAACGAGAAATAGAAGATAGTTGCCATAAATGCAACAAACGCATAGAAAGCACTATCAGAGCCTTGGGTTATCATTGTCATAAATCCAAGAATGACATAGGCTGTGATAACCTTTCTTACAATATAATGCTCAGAATACCAGTAAACAAACAATCCTATTGGGAAGATAATGATCACATAGCTTGAATACCATGTTGACTGTCCCAATGTTGAAAGGAACTGAGGTATATACTGCTCATCAAGGTTTGTGTACATGCCAAGCGGATCTACTCTGAATCTGTTTAACACACCAAACAGATAAACAAGTGCTGATGATGACAGATACAACACAAACATAAAAGTATCCCATCGCCAGAATCTTGAAACAAAATAATATATAAGCACAAACGCGATCTGTGCTACAAGTCCCATGTACCAGCCTGTATATCCGCCAAGTATATTATACTGTGCCGGCTCCAGTATCACTCCGGAAGCCTCCGGAAGATCCTTATTTGTTGAAAGGAAAGTCGATAACAGACACAGCACAAGATATGCAAACACAAACCAGTCCGTAAGCGAAACTTTCTTTATATTAAACGTCTCTTTGACCTTGCCACGGGCAATGATATCATATAGATACCAACAGAAAAACGCCAGGACAAAACACATAAATCCCGGGAACAAAAAGCCACCTTCAGAATTTGCCCAAAAATACGTTACTGTCTTAAAGAAGTGCCACTTTGCCTCTCCCATGTTGTAGTACATATCCTCATAGTAAAGTGGATATACTACCAGCATGAGAAACAGATAAATTGACAGCGTTTCCTTTACAAAGCGCTCCGAAAGAAGCTCTTTCGCCTTCGCGCCTGCGCTCTTCAATCTACTACTCATTTCATAATCTCCTAAATATAAATATTTTTTTACATACTTAGTTAGTATAACATACTTATGTGAAATATTTAAAGACAAAAAGAAATGGCGCATCTGCACCATTTCTTTTAAGTATACATTTTATTTTTTACTGTCCAAAAAGTAAGGTTCTAACTGCTTATCAAGACCGTTGACCATATACTTATAGTCATTGAGTACCCTTGCCGACTGACGTCTTGCGCCAAGCTTACGACGTTCATTTTTAAACATCTGTACAACCTTATTTTTATTACGAGCCTCAGTGGTCTGCACCTTTACAGATTTCTCTGTCACCTCAGTGATAAGCTGCTGCATTCTTTTGATCTCTTCACGATAAGCTTCCTTATTGCCAAGGAGCTCTTCCCTTACCTTTTCATATACCGATTCAAAACCATCATCAAGCTTTTCAAGCTCTAAAGCAAGCTCCTCGATAACATCCATATTTTTGCTGAGAGCCTCCATATCCGGCTCTTCTGCGGAGATTATCGCTGTCTGCTCGGCATCGGTCTCTATGACTTTATCCAGTATTTCAGACTTTTTTTCAAGGCTTTCTATCAAGATAGTTATATAAGAATTATTCATGCTTCTCCCGCCGTTCTTTCTTCAGAATGACCAACAATCCTCATTACTTCTCTCCAGGTATCACGCATTGATCTCATATGCGTTATGCATTCTTCAAGAATTTCCTTATCCTTGCCCATATTAGCTTCTACAAGACGCCTTGCGACATACTTATAAACACGCTCAAAATCCTGTGCTACCGGATACTTCATATCAAGTGTTGCTCTGAACTCCTCGATAATCCTTTCAGCTTTACGAATATTGTTATGTGCCTTTTCTACGTCGCCCTCATCAATTGCCATAGAAGCAACATTCATGAACTTTATGCATCCATCATAAAGCATGAGTGTAAGCTCCGCAGGAGAAGCTGTCATAATCTTATTTTTATTATACTGTGCATACGCATTTTGTGCTAACATAATACCCCACCTCTTTTTAACTCTCAAAAAAGTCTCTACAATAAGTTACATACTCAGGAGTCCCGCAAGTGCATTCTGCTTCTCCTGGAGTCCTGCAAGTGCTGTCTCCATTGCTGCAAACTGCTTGTAATACTTATCTTCAATAGCAGCAATCTTATCCTCCATTGCAGTGATATCTTCCTTCATCTTGTCATATTCACTCTGAAGGGCTTTGTCATCGTAAACCTTATATCTGCTTCTGGTATTGGTAACACTCGCCATATTCTTATCCATAGCTGTATGGAACTGCTTGGCAAGTCCTGAGAAAAAGTTCTCCACAACATCAGGGTTATTGATGATCATACTCTTAAGCTTATCCGGCTCGCTCTTTGTATCATCATCCTTTTCATTACCATCTATATGGATAGCATTTCTCTCATTTTCTTTTGCAAGGAAATAACTTAAAGTTCCCATGCCAAAATCAGCAAGTGTATACTTAGTACCTGAAGAATCAGTATAAGAATAACTCATAGCATCCTTAAAAATGTCTATTACATCTCCCAGATTCTTATCTCTTCTGAGCAATGAGTCCTTTATCTTATTTTCCCAGTCCTCAACTTCCTTATCAGACAATGCATCTTTCTGCTCTTCTGTAAGTACGTCATAGCCCTTAGCCGCATCAGCATTGTATGCCTTATCCATGGCATTTATAAGGGTGTTGTACTCATCAAAGAAAGCTACGATCTTGTTGTAGACTGCATCTACATCCTTGTCTACTGTTATAGTTGATGAGCCTTTATTTGTGGCATTTATTGTCAGACCGTTTATCTCAAAGGTATTCTTATCGCTTTCATATTCTGCGCCATCAAGTGTTATCTTAGCCTTAGATCCTTTCAGATAGTTTCCGGAGCTGGTTCCATCTGCATTAACCTTGATTCCAAGACTTTCTGCGAGAGAACCCTCGATTTTAAAATCATTTGAGTCACCGCTTATAAAGAAACGCTGATTCTTTGCATCGTATGATGCTGTAAGTCCGGTCTCAGAACTTATCTTTGAAGCTATACCTGAAAGTGATGTATCATCACTTATATCTATTGTCTTCTCCTGGCCTTTATATGTAATCTTTATCGTGCCTGCACTTACGCCATCAATATCACCTATCTTACTTGAAGCATCTGCATACTTATCTCCCGTAAGAGCTGCACCTGTCAGGTACGATGACTGTGCAAGAGAGGTAACCTCAAGGCTGTGCATACCAGTTACCGCAGTAGCAGATGCCGTTGCTGAAGCAACAGTTGAGTCAGCTACTTTTGCACCTTTTTCATTAAAGGCACTTGTCATCGTGAATGTATCAAGCTTGCCTTTGAAGAAGTTATAAACCTGAGAGTTCATACTCTTCCATTTTTCCTGTTTCCATTCCAGCTTTTTCTGCTGATTTTTCTTTTTTGTGACCTTCATACTCTTGGCAGATACTAACTGCTGAACAACGGCATCAGTATCCAAACCTGAGATCAGGCCCGTCATTCTAATCTGTCCACCCATAATAATAATTCCTTTCTAAATCAAAAACTAAAACCTCTTTGTTTTTTAACGCTTCTCATCAACCATCAATCCAGCCATCTCCCAGACCTTAGCCAACATGTCAAGCGTCTTTTCGGGCGGATACTCTTTTAAGACTTTCTTTGTATTTCTATCTACCACCTTGATCATCACCCGGTTGGTAGAATCATGGATTCCATAGACTAATTCAGATTCATTTTCCAGCATTTCCTTATTTATCTGGTCTACTTTTTTATGAATCTCATCATTAACTGTCTTAGAGTTTCCATGCGCCTCAGCAAGTGGCTCCGGATGCTTTTGCATCTCCTCGTCCACTTCTTTATCTTTCAGAAGCACATCATCGCTAATGACTACAGTTACCCGTTTCGCTCTTTCTATAGCATTAGGAACTTTAGCATTTGCACCATCTACTATGTAGCCAACTCCTTCAACGTTCGCTGTTGCCATTTCATCATCACCTCCTTGTGATACACTATGTAAATCCAACCACTATGCATTGAGTTCCTTCTGCCTGGACATAGTAGTCTCTTCAAAGTATTTATCGGCCAATTCCATAAAAAAATAATAGCCTTAAGAAAAAAATACTCTTAAGGCTATTACAAAATTTTGTACAATTTTAGAAAAATTTAATGATTTTACCATATCAAATAAGGTTCTTGAGAGCGTCAACCGCCTCTACATTCATAGAGTTCTTATTAGACTCCTGGATCTCAAGATAGATTTCTTTACGATAGATAGGCACTTCCCTGGGCGCAGCTATCCCTAGCTTAATCTGGTCACCTCTCACTTCAAGTACAGTCACCTCAATATTGTTATTAATAATGAGTGATTCTCCTTTTTTTCTTGACAACGTCAGCATTATTTCCCCGCCTTTCCGGATTTTTCAGCTTCGTATCTGCTCATCACCTAAATATGTGAGCAATTACTTAGCTTTTTCTTTCGCCTGGGCTAAAATATCATATATAGGGAATTTTACAGGATACTTGTCATCATTGACAATAAGCTGTATAGCTTTCCTGGTTGCAGGATTAATGATCACTGGTGCCATAAGATTGACTGACATCTTTTTGAGGTCATGTGGTACCGTCACTGTGACCAAAATAAGCACTCCCTCTGTGAACTCTCCCAATGGCAGAAGCAGATCGTCCGGTACCATAGGATCATAATCCGGACATACAATTTCCGGTGCCATAACTGGAAGAGCAAATGCAGGCTCTTCTAATGATACCAAAAAATTGATAGAATTTCCATCAGTGTTTTCAGAATCGTACATTAATGCAAAATTCTGCAGGTCAGGAAAACCTACAATACCCCCTGGAAAGTTGATTATACGGTTATCATCAATAGTTACCTTCCCAAAAAGCTTAGTTGTAATTTCCATCGTCTCCCCCTCATTCTGACGTTTTCGTCAAAGAAATTTAAATATAGTTTAAAAGTGTCTGCTGAGTTATCTTGCCTATAACGCCTAAAGAACCGCTGTAGGTTATCGAAGCCTCATTTAGCTTGATAATGATATCTGCAAGATCAATATTGATATTGTCAGAAGCCTGTGCTGTAACAGTAGTAATGTTTTCTGTAAGTCTGTTGGATACAAGAGTGATCCTGTTTTGTATGGTTCCACTCTTTGTTGCTGCCAGATTTACTTTATCAAAATTAGCTGATGCTTCCTTTGTATTCTCTTCTATAAGAGTATTAAGTCTTGCATAACAGCACTCCTGCTCTTTCTTTGCAGCATTATACACATATTCTATGTTCTGACGTTCAGTATCATTGGCATACTTTCCGCCATCCAGCATAGCCTTAAGCTCTTCTACCTTTGCTTCAGCATTATCAACCGCTTTTATCGCATCCTCAAGTTCATCCAGCTGACGCTTAATCTGTGGATCAAAGGCTTCATTTGCGTTGATATTTACAGGTATTGTCTGGCTCTCACCTACTGCATAATTCATCTGCTGCTCATGATCATTGTAGGTGAGTACATTTCCTTTTGAATTACCTTCTTTCAGAGCAACGTCTACACAATCAAAATAGTGTTCCGGCTTCAAGTCACCTACATTCCATTCGCTCTTTCTATAGTCAATCCTTACAGATGTGCTGTTCATTATTTCTGTCTTTATGCTCTCACCAAATACAAGCATACCTGTTTCAGTATTAAGCCAAACCTGATTACCTGATACATCCGTTATATCAGAGTCTTTCGTTACACAAGTTACCGGATAATATGTAGAACTAGAGCCTGCTATATATATTTGATTTACCAGGAAGGTCCTGCTTGTTCCATCCTTATCCGTATAACCAGTCACTCCTGCACTATCCGGCCTTGTCTGCGTATCATCAAGATTATCATAAGAAAGCCTTATACGGTAGCAATCCACGTTATTTATACCTGTTTCATCAACAGGTCCTGTGGTTGCATTGCTGATATCGTTGCTCGAAACCAGAGTATCAAGGAAACTATACGCATCAACATCATCCTTATCAAATGTCTCACGGATCATATAGTCATACTGTGGATTTCCATCACCATTAGTCTTTGCACGGATATTCATATCGTGATCCGTAAATGTAAGGCTGTCACCTGTCCTGTATCCGGTAAAAAGATATCTGTCCTCACTTGCACTGTTTCCTATCTTATACAGCTCATCGCAGAGTGCCTTCTTATTTTCAAGATAGATCTTTCTGTCAGCTACAGTATTAGTACCATTGATACTTGAGGTATATTCTTTCTTAATATTCTCAGCAACCTCTCGTGCTGTCCTCAGCGCGGTCTCTGTCATGTCAACCCAGCTTGTAGCGTCCGCCAGATTTCTATTTAAGTACTGGTCAAGGTCTGCAAGTGCAGAAGTATACTTTAAGTCCCTTATAGCTACAACCGGATCATCTGATGGATCATATACCTTTCTCTCTGTTGCCTGCTGCTTTGAAAGCTTATCTTTATAACGTTTATTAAGCTGTATATTGTACGCAGCATTATCAGTGATCATATTATTAGTAACTCTACTAGCCATTTAAAACCCCCCTTAAAACTCATACACCTGTCTCAAGGATCAGCCTGTCATATATCTGGGCCATTATCGATATCATCTTAGAGCTGAGTGAATAGCTTCTTTGGAACTTGATCATATCAAGCGCTTCTTCTTCATCATCGACACCTGATACAGAAGCTCTCTGAGACTCTATAGATTTTTTCATATTTTCGGTATTATCTGCGAATGTCTTGGCACTGGATGATGCAAATGCCATATCTGAAAGGACTATAGTCAGGAAATTAGTTGAAGAGCTTCCTCTGAACTCCATCTTGGAAGTATCAGTCTTAATGCTGATAAGCTCTTTTACTATGTCTGCTGCATCCTTATTGATATCTGCATCAGTAGTTGTCGTCGACATCTTTGTCACATCATTGACTATCTTTTCATTTACCTGAAGATTGCCGGCTGTCATATTATAGTAGCTGGTAAGATCTCCGGAAGAGATTATAGTAGTTGCAGCATTAAGATAAGTCGCCGTATCCGGATTAGTCTCTATAAGCTCCCTCTGCCCGGCTTTATCAGGATCAGGACTTCTGCTGTTCCATACAAAAAAGCTTGTATTTGAAGTATAGGCGCTGGTAGTCGCATCATACTCGCACAGCTTATTACCATTCATATCCTCACCGGTCTTCTCAATAGTATTAAAGATCCTTGCAAAGTCCCTTACCCACTGATTCATCTGAGACATATAGTAAGGAATTCCCTTATAAGCAACACTTGTGCCTATCTCGGCCTTTACAGTTCCCGCTGCAATTATATCTGCAACAGATGTAATCTTGTTATTCTGTGTATCCTGACTGATTTTCTTAAAGTTTATAGTCAGTTTACTATTGGCATCGTCATATTCAAGTTCCCAACCATTATAGAAAAATGATGATCCCTTGAGCTTAATAGTGCCATAATCATTGAGATTCAGCTTTGAGATTATCTCGTCAAGATTAGTAGATTCGCCCGAATAATCAATGGTCACGGTTGCTGTGGTGCCACTGACGGTAGCTGTTGCAGGTCTTGTAGTACCGCCAAGGTTTTCACTGTTATTTCCGTCTCTTTCAAGGAACAACGCTGCCAGACTGCCCTTAAGATCTCCACCGGACGGCTTAAAGCTGTTACCGGAGTTCTTCCAGTAAAGATCATATAATCCGTCAGTATCAGTCTGATTAACCTTATGTGCATCATCCCGTTCTCTGCATTCAAGAGTGTTATACATATAGCCATAGACAAGTGACTGACCATCACAGACCGTAACGATGAAATTATAAGTACCGGTATCATGTCCGGTAGTCTCATCAATTATCGGAACCTCGCTTGTCTTAACATCTACATATCCTGACAATTCATCAACAAGATTTGCTCTTCTGTCCCGTAAATCATTTGCATTCATTCCGCTGATCTCAAGGACATTTATCTGCTTATTCAGATTGGCTATCTGTTCAGAGATATTATTGATCCTGTTAACAGCCGCCTTTATCTCATAGTTGACATCCCTCTGGCTCTTTTGCAGATTGCTGTACATAATGTTAAAATACTCTGCCAGAGCCGCAGCCTTTCCTACAAAAGTTGTTCTTGTAGTAGTAGAGCTTGGATTTGTCGAAAGATCCTCAAGAGCCTTAAAGAAATCCTGCGAATAGATCGTACCAAATCCCGCTGTGGATGTATCATCCTTAAAATACTTCTCGATAGTAGACGCATATAGCTCAAGTGTCTTGTAATATTGATAGTTAGACTCGTTATTTCTGTACTTTATATCATAAAAGCTATTGCGTAGCTGCGATATGGAACCGATACTGACACCTGCACCTGCCATACCGTAAGAAGCCGATACTCTCAAAGCATCCGCTGCTGAAGTATTGACCTGCTGACGTGAGTACCCATCTGTATCTTTATTTGCTATATTATGTGCAACGGTGTTTTCGGCTGTTGCTGCTGCATTCAGTCCCGAATACCCGATCATTAGTCCAAAAAACTGTGAAGACATACTACCACCCCTCTGCTACCCTACGCCAGCTGACTAAGCAGATTCTCCAGCATCTCATTTACCACATTAAAATATCTGCTGCTTGCATTGTAAGCATTCTGATATCGGATCATGTGTGTAAGCTCATCGCTGTCAGAAACTCCTATAACTGACTGGCGCTCATCCTCATTAGTATTCAACTGTGCTTCAAGCGAATCTTCCATATTTTTATAGAGATTGCCTATATCGGCATAACTCTGTACTATACCTGTATAATACTCAGATACTTTAAGCAATGAGATCGTATCCGGAGTAAGTGTTAATCCCGTCGTTATAGTCTTGGAAGATGTAACTTTCAAAGTCTCTCCCGTAGTCTGGAAGAAATCTCTCAGCATGTCAGCCGTTTCCTGATCCTTTGAAGATTCATCAAGCTTAAGTATGAAACCATTATTCATACTTGCAGGTTCTTCTAAAAGCTTAGGGTTTACTCTAAGATGGTTTACGCTAAGCTCTGTATCCTGACCATGTACATTGACAGCGCCCTGACTCATAGTGTCAAAAAGTGGCTGATAATCATCACTTCCGTCAGAATTTCTCATAAGGATACTGTTCACACCATCTGCAATACTGTAAATAAGATAGTCAAACATTGCCATTGAAGAAGCAACACTGGAACCGGCTACCCTTTCAAATGAAGCTGTACTTTTGTCCCCACTAACTGTACCGTCATCTGTATAGTCTTCTCCGGAAAGAGTATCGGTGTATTCAAACATATCAGCATAGCAGCCCCTCTTATCGCCTCTTGCATCTATCAGTGAGCGAAGACTGCCCTTATCTGTCAGATGAAGTGATGAAACCGGTTCGCTCAGATTAAATACATTCTGATCTCCAAGCGTAGTCCATACAGGAGTATAGAATCCGGCTTCCGGCTCAGTCTCTATAACACCCATTTTATTCAGGATACCTCTCTTTACAAGATCAGTTCCCTCAAATTGAATATTTACATAGTGAAAACTATCTTCATAAAATGTTATATTGCCATACGATGCCAGCTGATCTATCAGATAATTGCGTGCGTCACGCATATCATTTGCTGTCTCAATCCCGCCTGCCTCAATCAGTGCAATCTTCCCATTGAGCTCATAGATCTCCTCAGCTATCTTGTTTATAGAGTTGACCTGATCTTTAATCTGCTCATTCAGATTGTCCTGATATTTAGCGAGCCCATTGTAAACAGCCTGTGCTCTCTCGATAAATATATTGGCATTTGTAACTACCTGGGCCTGACGCGTTGCATCTTCAGGTTGTCCCTGAAGCGACTCTATCGACTGCTGGAAAGCTGACAGGGCATCCCTGAAAGGGTTACCTATCATTTCTCCAAAAACAGTATTAATTTCACTTACTGCTTCTCTTTGGGTTGTGTAGTAAGACTCTCTACCAGCAGATTCGCGATATGCCAGATCTAAAAAATAATCACGTGCTGAACGTACCTTAGTGATGTCAACGCCGAGTCCCACCTGCATAGTAGATGTACCGGCTTCCCCAACGTCAAGATAGATGCGGTTTCCCTGCTCTACCATCTGCCGCGTATGACCCTTAGTATCAACATTTGCAAGGTTATGCGCTACAGTATTTAAAGCATTCTGACTGGCATTCAGTCCTGAAACACCAGTATAAAAAGACCCCATTAGCGACATAATCTACACCTCTCATTCTCACTGCCTGGCATCAAAACTCCTAAACGTACTCCCCAGCATACTTCCCGCGTTTGCCGCAGACTTTGTATAATTATTGGTCTCCGGTGCAGTCCTTATGGACTTCTCCAAAGCCAGATTAAATTCAACCATATCCAGGGACTGACGGATAAGTGCCCCGTTCTGCTCATTAATCAGCTTTAGTTCACCTACCGTCTTCTTCAATTTGTCCTGCAATACCGCCAGTGCATCGTGCTCTTCAGGTCTATTTTCCATCATAACTATCAAATCTTTGAGCTTCAAACTTTCAACATCCCTGTTGGTTACATTTGCGATATCCTTCATAAGCTCGCTTCGCTTTTTATCAAGCTCGTCGACTGCTTCTACCGCCAGCTGTTCTTCTTCCGTGATCTTCTGAAGTTCATTTACATCTCCCTTTACTATAATGGGAGTTTTCCTCTTTGATAATTCCAGAAGTATAGAGTACTTATCAACTTCCAGATTCAATACGCTAATCAAATCTTCCATTAAACTTGCCAAATCCCTGTACCTCTGCTTTCCTATGTATTATAGTTTCCCGATATCTGTCATTTATGTGACAGTGATACTCTCATGCCTTTTTCATGCAAACTCTGCTAGCTTGGCCATGAGCTTGTCAGCAAAACTCTCATCTGATACTTCATAAGTACCATTCTGAATCTGTTCTTTCAGCGGAGCCGTCAGCTCTTCCCTGACATCTGAAGCTGCCGCAACCGCTGCCTTTGCTGTCTGCAGATCAATTCCCCTGTCAGAGAACTCAACCGCGTCTTTTCCGTATGCTGCTGCCTTAGCCGCATTTGCCTTCTTTAACTTCTGTGCTCCGTATACCTGCATTATCTGATTATATGCTTCT
Organism: Lachnospiraceae bacterium MA2020; assembly: GCA_000746015.1. Lineage (GTDB taxonomy): Bacteria > Bacillota > Clostridia > Lachnospirales > Lachnospiraceae > NK4A144. The sequence goes on from JQKK01000006.1 coordinate 40,320, forward strand.
ACTCGCATAACAGACTCCTCCTTTCCATAAAACTTTGAAAGGCTTTTATATCAGAAAACCTTTTCACATATCTTATCGGACAAATATTGCTTTTCTTTAGAGTCACAATCAAAAAAATTTCTGAAAGAATTGTGAATTATGTACAAACTCATATACAGTATACAAAATTCAACATTTCCAAACCTTCACAATTTTGCACTCTCTTTTTTGGTAACTTTACGTCATTGACTATTTGCATACAGATATATTACTCTATAATTGTAGGATTTTCACAAAATTTAAAAAATTCCATCATGGAACAATCCGTTGGAATTTTTTGCCTTATATTTATGGAGTTTATATTGAATAACGAATATAAAATAACTCTATCCGCAGAAGCCTATACCCGCCTGAGAGAATACGCAGAGCTGCGTGATCTTTCTTTTGACGCTGCCATCATAGATATGGCAGATAAGGCGGGAAGACTGGTGCGCAGCAATATGAAGCTGAGACCTGTTGATGCTGTTGAGGTAGAGCATCACCTTGAAGAAGAAAGAAATGGCATCGAAAACCCCTATATCAATTACAAGGTCTTCACCGGCTATCCACCTGGAACACCTTTCTTTACGATTATGTGGGATTTTGTAGATGTAAATACGAAATATGCTAATCTTTGCAAGCGCTACGGCGGTCCACTGGACTGTGACGGAGGACGGCGTCACATCATATGCACCTATAAGCATCATGCAAGCTATGAGAATAAATACCAGAGCGTACAGCTGATATTTACCGGGAAAGAAGGCCACCCGGTCTTTGGTATCGAGTATTGGGAAAACGGGCTAAAAGCAAACACAGAAGTATTTGACTCTATTGTCAGCGCCATAATGGTCTACAAGCGTCTAGTAGACCGCATCACCGGAGAGACGCAGCAAAACTACATCAGGACAGTATAAAATCCCCCCGGATGCATTCACCCGAGGGGATTTCGTTGTGATCTAATTTTCTCAGATCAAGATATTACTTAATTGTGATAGTACCCTTGAAGTTGCCCTGGAATACGATCGTAAGTCCGCCATTAGACTCTGTAGCTGATGCAATGTCTTTCTTATTGACAGTTATAGTCTTTGTAGGCTTCTTAGGATCAAGTGATGCCTCAGAAAGGTCTTCAGCATCCTTTTTGAAATTAGGCACATCAAGTCTGATCTTCTTAGGAATACCATTCTTGAGAACAGTCTTGGACTTGCTTGCATTATACATAGCAAATACATATGCTCCATTTGCATTCTTCATAGTATCGAGTCTTACTTCTCTAGGTGCTACTTCAACCTTAACGCCTGAAAGATCACTTGCCTTAAGCTTAGTCTTGTCTACAAATACTACCTTCTTAAGTATAACTTCTCCTGCCTTCTTAGCCTTAGCAGAAACACTCTTGATCTCCTTTTTCTGACCTGTCTTCTTATCTATAAAGATCAAAGCCTTCTTGAGATACTTCTTGAGATTGCCGCCGGTGTAAGTAAGTGCACTCTTATTGATGCTTACAGTATATGCTACACCACCGATAGTAACTTCGCCTACAGGCTCAATGATACCTGCTATAGGAGCTGTCTCAGCTGTAGCCTCAGTAACAGTGATCTCACATGCATTCGCAGACGGAACTAAATTAGATGAAGCAGTGATCGTAGCCTTACCTACACCAACGCCTGTTACAAGACCCTTTTCGTCAACCTTTGCGATCTTCTCATCAGATGATGAGTAAGTAACTGCCTTCTGCTCATCTGTTGCAGCATCAGGAGAAACTGTAGCTTTGAGCTGAAGTGTGCTGCCCTTTTCGATAGATGCTGTCTTCTTGTCAAGATTTACAGCAATAACTGTAATCTGGCATGTAGCATACGCGCCGCCGTCGACTGCTGTAGCCTTGATATTTGCAATACCTGTAGCAATAGCTTCTACATTACCATCTTTGTCAACTGTTGCAACTGATTCATCGTCTGTTGTCCACTCAACATCTTTATTTAAAGACTCCTCTGGAGTAACCGTAGCATCAAGCTTAACACTCTCACCGATTGCCAGGTTGCAGCCTGCATCGTTCAGGCTTACCACTTCAGGGATGACGCGGTCGCTGAGATCATCAAAGCCGTACTCAGCGTCAGGGTTCACTGCTACATAGCCTATAGCCGGAGCTAAGCACTCAAATGGAGTTGCCAAAGTCACAAAGAATATCTCTTCATCAGATACTCCATCAAGATCTGACGCTGTGAAGTAATAGTCACCATTATTATCCTTAAGTGTCTTTTCATCTGCTGTGATAGTTGCTATTGTTGTAAGCTCGTATCTGTCATAAACAGTTGCTTCAGCCGGTGCAGAGTCAAGTTCAGTAGCATAAAGTCCACAATATGCATGAGGATCATTTATGTTTTCGTGATATAAACCTGCATCAAACTCGTGACCGATTGATGTAAACTCGCCTATACCTTCTAATGACAGTGGAGAAGCCACTTCATAATAAGACTTATGACCCCTGTCACCATGTGATCCAGTCTGATTAAATTCACTTAACAGTACAGGCTCTCTGCCATCCTTTGTAACTCTTACAAAGTAACCTGTTACATCTTCTGTAGCCAATCCTTCAATTCGAAGTGTAAAGCCTCGAATAAAAGATGAACTCTTAGATGAGCCAGAATTGCTGCTCTCATAATCGCCGCCGTACTGGTAGCCTGTGATCGTCCATCCTTTGACAGCTTCACCATTTCTGTCAAAAATCTCTACCTCGTAGTTGCCATCCTTCCATACCTTGAGGGCATTGTTGCCTGATACTAATTCATGATCGATATTTACTACATTAACATCAAGGTACAATCTACCATCTGTCGTTGTTGCAAATTCTGCAACAGGGGAGCCGTTAACATATAAATTATCCTTGTCAATCGCATAAATATGTGTATAATGAACAGGCCAGTGACCATTAACATCTTTTCTAAGCAGCGGATCCTGATCTTTTTTGTAATATCGAACATGATAGTAGCTTGACTCGCTTAATGGGCTTGAGAGAGTGAAGTCCATAGTATAGTTGCCATAAACCTGACCATCTTCTTTGACCTGCTTATAGGTCATAGGTTTAGCGCTGATCTCTACTAAACCATTTCTGTCAAACAGTGCAGGATAGAGCTCAGACTTTTCAGGGACTTCATGAACATAGTCTCCATTCTCATCCTTTTCTTCACTTATACCAATGTCAAGGCTTAGTGTAGTAGCTCCCAGTGCATAGAATTGCTCACTGGCATCCCACCACCAATCAGGAGCTGACTCTTCTTCATAGTTGCAGTACTCTGCTGTAGAGTAATTTCTATATTCATAATACCAGTTGCCTTCTTCGTCCTTATCAAAATTCCAATATCCTGGATATCCATGGGAATCATTATCCGCTTCCTTTACAACCGCATAGCAAAACTCCTCGTTATCAGCCAGATCTGCATCAAACTCGATCAGACCATCATCCGGGATTGTTACAGTCTTAACAATATCTGTATCTTTAGCAAATTCATATCCCGTCAGATCACCTGTCTTAGGATCAAGTTTCTCGTAATAGCGGATAGGTTCAAGCGTTTTTGTCTCTTCGTCGTAACGATTGATTGCTACTGTGACAGTATCGCCAGCTTTAAGGTTATAAAGATCATTTTTGTCACCCGAGTAAAGATTTGCTTTTATTTCGAGTTTATTTGTCTTCCAATTGTAAACCGGCTCCTTAATCCTTGCTGATGGTCCTGCGATCCAAACCTTGTTGTCCTCGTTGCCCTCTTCTGCATAAGCAAGCTCTACCTCATAGGAGGCATCTGTTGCCCTGACGTTCAGAGGGTATTCTCTGCTGGTTTCAACAAACTTTCCATTCTCATCATACACATCATAATCAGTTATATCAGCTGTCTTTTTAAGCTTGTAAACAAAGCCATCATTATACGCGATCACAGCTTCAGGAGTATCTGATGTGAGGTGCTCTTTTATATTATCTGACTGTGATATATAAGGAACAATCTTGTCAGGATCAAGATTTACTCCATCTACAAATACATAGACATAATCACCATTTGCACTGTCAAATGTATTATTCTCTATGTCAACCGTGTCAACATATGGCTCTTTCAGTGAATTTGTCTTGACAGCATCTGCTACGGTATAAGTATGATTATTTACTGTAGCCATAAGGTCGTAGGTTCCATCAAGATACTCAAAGAAATGAACATCTCCATATACATATGAGACATTTCTCGTAAATCCCACCCCGTACTTGGTGTATTGCTCATCTCCTATAAGTGTAGTGCCAACACTTGCAACTCTTGATCTGCCGACCACCTTGTTGTCCTTGTCAAGTAACTCAAGAGAAACTCCATTTCCATAGTAATCATCTAAGCCGTATGGAATAATTACCTGAGCTGTCGCTACAGCAGCCCTTTCATCTACATATTTGGTTTTATTAACATATGGCTCCGTTTTATTAACTGAGTCCTCTTTAAAGGTGATCTTTTTAGTCTCGGTGCAGAATATCTCATGCTCATAGTAATCATCTATCAACTTACTACTATCATTTTCATCATAATGACCAGCAATAAAATCTCCGTTCTCCTCATAAACCTTTATTCCTACATCATAAGTTTTGCCAGCCTCTATACCCAAGCTTCTTTCATCATAATCAGATTTATAATCCCTCTGATAATCATCCTGAGTATTATTTAAATCACTAACCTTAAACAGTACAGGACCTTCTGAAGAATCTACTTGCCCCTCCAAAGTCAAGGTCTGATCATTTATAGTCAGATCCATATAAACATATCCGTCAAAATAAGGACTCACTGACGTATTAAGCGGATCTATGTCTACATATGCAAAGAATGGGAACCTGGCCGGTTCATCATTATCATCTTCTATAGCATAGTAGGTATCATCATCTGCCAAAGTTAAGGTTGCTGTATAGTCCTCTGATTTGACAAATTTGTGATAATCAGAGTCATAGTCTCCTATGGCACCAACATTACCATTGCCGCCTTTTGCACCTTTTCTTACCACAGAGTCAGGTCTGCTTCCTACCACCTCTCCCTTAATAGGCTCAGGAAATACCTCCCTCTCTCTTTCTACATTGTACCTTCTGGCACTTATGCCACCATCGGTATCTCCCTGCTTTGCTGCAAACGCAACATTGTTCATGGAAAATACCATTGCTGCCGACAACATGATCGACAAAGTCTTCTTCCATCTCTTATTGACCATAAGCCCTCCTCATAAAATGAGAAATCCTTCGTGTGCCAGACACCCCTCTCATCATAAGTAATGTACACAGCACACATTTTCAGCCGAAATACCCCATCGGCTTAAAAAAGTTACACCCTATATTGTAAACTTTTGTAAAACAAATTCAATACTTTTGATGTATTTATATAAACTATTTCTAATTATGTCCCTAAAAAAAAACGCTTATTCATTATTTTTGCATAAATAATATAAAATTGTTTACTTTGAAGTCCAATGTGCAGTATATTTCAAATAAATTGTATATATCAAAGCACAAAATCCTCTAATTTTGTATGTACTGATATATATTCTTTTGTCGATCCAATTGTTTTACATGTAAAAAATTGCAAAGAAAAAGATGGCAGAAACCTCTCCGCCATCTTTATGATTCAATTATTCAATTCATGCAGCACAACCTCACCACTTGCTCTGGTTGCCTTCATATCTATGATCCTTTGATTTTCAGAACCTCTGAAATTCAGCATAAGGTTTTTCTTTGAAAGTACAAAAGGACCATCGACAAGTACATCTATCCTGTCAAGCAGCTCATCAGTGACACCTTCAAAGTATCGTCTGCCGCCCTTTACAAGATCTCTGTCATACAGAAAACCTGTGTATGCCCAAATAGTCTTGTCAGGGAGCTCTGCCTTGATCCTTTTTACCAACGGCAAAAGCCCTCTTTGATTGCTTTCTTCCATCGGATCTCCACCGAGCAGTGTCAAGCCGTCATAATATGACTTCGACACCTCGGCAAATATCTCATCCTCAGTTTCCTGAGTGTAGAGATGACCATAATTAAAATCCCATGTTTCTGGCTGAAAGCATCCCTCGCAATGGTTCGTGCAGCCTGAAACAAACAGACTGACACGGATACCGCTGCCATTAGCTGAATCAGCTTTAAATATCTGTCCTATATTCATAATTCGTATTTAGGTGTAGAGAGGTGAAGCACTCTCTCCTTTATCTCCTGTGTACGTCCCTGATTCCAGAACTGAGTTCCAATATATCCACATGTACGACGGGCAACATTCATCTTTGCCTGATCGCGATTGTGACAATTCGGGCACTCCCATACGAGCTTTCCGGTAGTCTCGTCAGAAATGATATCGATCTCGCCCTCAAATCCGCAAACCTGGCAGTAGTCACTCTTAGTATTAAGCTCAGCATACATGATGTTGTTGTAGATATACTGCATTACAGAAAGAACCGCATCAATGTTATTGTTCATGTTTGGTACTTCCACATAGCTGATAGCTCCGCCCGGTGAAAGCTCCTGGAACTGAGACTCAAACTTGAGCTTCTCAAAAGCGTCGATGTTCTCAGTAACATGTACATGATAGCTGTTTGTAATGTAGTTCTTATCTGTTACGCCCTCGATCATACCAAAGCGTCTCTGGAGCTTCTTTGCAAACTCATAAGTAGTAGACTCAAGTGGTGTGCCATAGAGGCTGAAGCTGATATTTGTAGCAGCCTTCCACTCATTACACTTATCGTTGAGGTGACGCATAACCTTAAGCGCAAAGTCAGTACCCGGCTGCTGTGTATGTGAGCAGCCCTTCATGTAGCGTGTCATCTCACAGATACCTGCGTATCCAAGAGAAATAGTTGAATAATTATCGAAAAGGAACTTATCAATAGTCTCGCCCTTCTTAAGTCTTGCAAGAGCACCGTACTGCCAGAGGATAGGTGCAACATCAGAAGGTGTACCTATAAGTCTCTCATGGCGGCACATAAGTGCCTTGTAGCAAAGCTCAAGTCTCTCATCAAGGAGTTTCCAGAACTTCTCCTCGTCCTTGCCAGATGAGCATGCTACATCAACAAGGTTGATAGTGCATACGCCCTGATTAAATCTTCCGTAGTACTTGTGAGCACCATTCTCGCCAAGACCAGCTTTATCAGGTGTGAGGAAGCTTCTGCAGCCCATGCATGGATATACATCACCCTTGAGCTCCTTCATGATCTTTGCAGAGATATAGTCAGGAACCATTCTCTTTGCAGTACACTTTGCAGCGAGCTCTGTAAGATACCAATATTTGGAATCCTTAGTAACATTGTCTTCATCAAGTACGTAGATGAGCTTAGGGAAAGCAGGTGTGATCCAGTTGCCTCTCTCGTTCTTAACGCCCTTCATACGCTGCTTGAGCATCTCCTCGATGACAAGCGCAAGGTCATCTCTTGTCTGTCCTTCAGGAACTTCATCAAGATACATAAATACAGTAACAAAAGGAGCCTGTCCGTTTGTAGTCATAAGTGTGATGACCTGATACTGTATAACCTGCACGCCATCTCTGATCTCTTTACGTACACGTATCTCTGCAACATCATTTATCTTCTGCTCGTCAGCTTCGATACCAGCTGCCTCAAACTCTTCTCTTACCTGCTTTCTGTAATTCTGACGGCTTACGTCAACAAAAGGCACGATATGAGAAAGTGTGATAGACTGTCCGCCATACTGTGAGCTTGCAACCTGCGCAATGATCTGAGTCGCGATATTGCAGGCTGTCCTGAATGAATGTGGCTTCTCGATCCTTGTCTCTGAGATAACTGTGCCATTCTGAAGCATATCCTCGAGATTTACAAGGTCGCAGTTGTGGATCTGCTGTGATACATAGTCAAGGTCATGTACATGGATGATACCCTTGTCGTTGGCATCCATTACATCCTCAGGCATGAAGAAACGTCTTGCAAGGTCCTTTGATACCTCTCCTGCCATGTAGTCTCTCTGAGTAGAAGCAAGAACCGGATTCTTATTGGAATTTTCCTGCTTAACATCCTCATTCTTGAAGCTAATAAGGGAAAGGATCTTATCATCAGTTGTGTTGGACTTACGTACCAGCTCTCTCTTGTAGCGATATGTGATATATTTTCTGGCAAGGTCAAACTTACCGAAATTCATGATCTCATCCTCTACAAGATCCTGGATCTCTTCGACGTTCATGGCACGGCTCATTTCCTCGCAGCGCTTCTCAACGTGGCATTCAAGGGTATTAATCTGCTCATCGCTGAGTTTATCGTGCTCTGCGACTTCTTTATTAGCCTTCTTTACCGCAGCAACGATCTTCTCGCCATTAAACTCTACTTCTTCTCCGTTCCTCTTAATTATATTCATGTTTTGCTCCTGGCCTGCCCATATTTATTACAGGCCTGCCCCTCCTTGTATATATTTGTTCCTCCTGAGCCACGCATAGCGAAAGCCAGCATTTTGCTGGCCGTTTATCGCTAAATATTGTGCCCTCGCAGGAGGTGTTTACTAAATCTTGCGTATTTATAATAGCTCATTATCTTCATCTTGTGAAGTGGTCAAGTTGTCCAAAAAAAATTGCATACCAAAACGGAAAATGTACTTTACGCAGAATTAAGCGCCAGAAAAACTACTCTCTGGCGCTTAAAACCGCATGTTCTAGCTTTGTGCAAAATTACAATATATATTGACTGAGTACAAAATAAATACAATATATAGTATGTCAATTCATTCGAACACTACACTATTTTCTGACAATACTGTCATTTCGAACTTAGTGAATCCGCTTTAAAGATCTTACACTTCAAAAAGAAGATCACCATATGATGGCATTGGCCAGTAATCCTTGTCTACGATCATCTCAAGACGGTCGATAGGCTTACGGAGTGCAAGCATGTCTGCCTTGATAACATTGTAGCAGAACTCAGCTCTTTCTCTGCAATCCTCTATATTAAGAGCAGCATTATCATCATCTATAAGCTTCTGAAGTGCAGCCTTAGCCTTTACTGTAAGATCTGATACTTCATATAGTATCTCACGTGCAGCGCTGTCATCAGCACCCACATCACTAAGTGACTTAACGGTATCTGCAAGAGTCTTGCTGTACTTAAGGCAGGAAGGAATGAGTGACTTAGAAGCCATATCGATCATAGTACGTGCCTCGATATTTACCTCTTTTGCATAAAACTCGTACTTGATCTCCTGTCTTGATACAAGCTCCTGCTCTGTAAATATACTAAATCTGTCAAAAAGCTTTATTGCCTTATCAGTTGTAAGGCATCCTACAGCATCTACTGTAGATACAAGGTTAGGAAGACCGCGTCTTTCTGCTTCCTTTACCCAGCCTTCTGAGTAGCCGTTTCCATTGAATACGATCCTCTGATGTGCTGTAGCATACTCCTTGATGAGATCATGTACTGCCATATCAAAGTCTTCTGCTTTTTCAAGGATATCACATGCATCTGCAAAAGCTTCTGCAGCGATAGTATTGAGAACGATGTTTGGTCCTGCTATGGAAGCTGATGAGCCAACCATTCTGAACTCAAACTTGTTTCCTGTGAACGCAAAAGGTGATGTACGGTTTCTGTCAGTAGCATCCTTCATAAAGTCCGGAAGTGTTGCTACGCCGGTCGAAAGTGTCTCACCCTGCTTTGAGCTTGTAGCCATACCTGTTGATATAAGCTGTGAAAGCACGTCTTCAAGCTGCTCTCCAAGGAAAACTGAAACGATAGCCGGAGGTGCTTCATTAGCTCCAAGTCTGTAGTCATTTCCTACTCCGGATGCTGACTCTCTAAGGAGGTCTGCATGTTCGTCAACAGCCTTGAGAAGGCATGTAAGTACGAGAAGGAACTGGATATTCTCGTGAGGAGTAGCACCAGGCTCAAGAAGATTGATGCCGTCATCTGTAACAATACTCCAGTTGTTGTGCTTACCGGAACCATTTACACCTGCAAATGGCTTCTCATGTAAAAGACACATCATGCCCTGTCTTTCAGCAACCTTTTTCATAACTTCCATAGTGAGCTGATTCTGATCGACAGCTACATTACAGTCTGTGTAGATAGGAGCAAGCTCGTGCTGACCCGGAGCAACTTCGTTGTGCTGTGTCTTTGCTGTGATACCAAGCTTCCAAAGCTCCTCGTTGAGAGCCTTCATGAAAGAAGCAACTCTTTCTCTGATAGTACCAAAGTACTGATCATCAAGCTCCTGTCCCTTTGGAGGCATAGCACCAAAAAGTGAATGTCCGGTATAAATAAGATCCTTTCTCTTAAGGAATCTGTCTCTGTCTACAAGGAAATACTCCTGCTCAGCGCCAACTGATGGTGTAACACGCTTTGAAGTAGTATTGCCAAAAAGACGGATGAGGCGAAGTGCCTCCGTATTGAGCGCCTCTATAGAACGAAGCAAAGGAGTCTTCATATCGAGAGACTCGCCTGTGTAGGAGCAGAATGCTGTCGGGATGCAAAGTATACCGCCTGCTGCATCATGACGCACGAATGCCGGTGAAGTACAATCCCATGCCGTATATCCTCTGGCTTCAAATGTTGAACGTATGCCGCCTGATGGGAAAGATGATGCATCCGGCTCACTTCTGACAAGCTCTTTACCTGAAAACTCAATAAGTACAGAGCCGTCTTTCCTTGCAGGTGAGATGAAAGCATCATGCTTCTCAGCAGTGATACCTGTCAAAGGCTGGAACCAGTGTGTATAATGAGTAGCGCCGCGCTCGATAGCCCACTCCTTCATAGCCTCTGCAACGATGTCAGCAAGATCGCCATTAAGCTCCTTACCTTCATCAATAGTGCGCCTAAGCTCTTTATAAGCCTTCTTAGGCAGCCTCTGCTGCATCACTGTGTCATTAAATACGTCTTCACCAAAGATTGCTGCAATATCAATTTTTTCGCTCATTTGCTCCTCCAAACTTGGATTGGTATTCATTTTTTCATACGAGAGCTATGATATCACATAATTTCCTCATAGTCGATACATAAATACTTTTAAACGCAGCAATGGGAGCACAGAGAACCCTGCGCCCCCACTGCCTTGAGAGAGGTTTTATTAAAAATGTATAGAAAATCGTAATTCCTAGATACTATTGTACCCTCTTAGAATTGTTTGTACAATACTACAACTTAATGTTTATTATTATGTACAAATTTTTCTATTTACTATATCCTTATCCATCCATCAATTGTCTTGATATCACTGTCCTTATCAGATAGATATGCCTTTGGATATATTACTATCGCATCGTCATGAGGATTCAAAAGACCAGCCCATTCTGAAAATGTAGAATTAGCTGTGACTATATGATGGCATCTGCTCATAAGGAGCATATCTTTATAGCTGTCTGAACCCGAATTATATGAAACAATCGTCTTTTCCTCAAGCCAGCTGAACTCTTTCATTAAAAATTCTTTATCGTCTGAAAAAAGGAAAAACTTAGGATTTCTCGCCTTATCTCTGATGATATCTATCGCCCGTCTGTAATAGTCCATCCCAAGACTCAGAAACCCCTGGCTCTTTCCGACTGTCAGATAATCGCCGCGTCTCACATGTACTGCTACAGAATCGGATCCTTCTATCATACTGAGCACTTCTCTATTCTGCGCATCGAGATTTTTTGTATCAAATGAGAGCATCTGTCTGAGAAGGGGAAGATTATCCTTGTAATAGTCCTCTTTTAAAAAGTAGCCTGTGATGTATGTATTTTTTGATGTGTCGATGTTGTCTACAAGTGCCTTAAGCGTATTTTCATCTTCGCGCCCCGTCTCAGAGAGCCGCTGCCCTTCAAAGTGCTTTCCCATGAAAAGCCTCGTCAGACGATTGACAACATATATTGCCTGACTTGTCTGTGGGAGCTGCCCTGAGCACTTGTATATCTGCCACTTGTTTGCTCTGTCAAGCTTAAAGTACGGATTATCATCACGCTCAAAAAGGCGCAGCAGCTCAAAGCCCTGATGCGCCTTATTCCATTCATACCATGTAGTATCCGCAAGCACCTGCTCAGACGGATATTTTTTCCTCAGATAAGTATAAAAAGCATACTGGAACATCTGATTTCCAAGTCCGCTTGTAAATCGGAGAATGATCATCTCATTTTTACCTTTCCAAGTCTCATATGTAAAACATAGTAGCCAAATGCCTTTGAAAACAGCTTCCATGTCTTTTGAGAAGGGCTTCGAAGCCATAAGCTCACACAAGTCTTAAAATCTTTGGCAGCTCTTCTGAATGCATCTTTTGTCAGCCCTGCATTTTCCTCTACCCACTCCATCATGGTCAGCTTCAGATCGCACTCTTCAAGCATGTAATTGCGTGCAAGCACACGGGAATTCCATGTATCGCCGCCACTTTTGCGGATGACGCGGTGTGCAGCCATCACATCATCAAATCTGTATATCTTCCCCTGTAAAAGAAGGAATGTGAATATAATTCCATCATCAATAAAATCATGCGCTCTATAGAGGATGGAATAGTCCATCTTTCCATTCTTATAGATATTGCGGCATACATTTGATGCAGTCTGTCCCGGCCATGGGCCTGCCTTCTGCCAGTCTTCAAATGTGTAGTCACCGCTCCAGCTATAGAGCTTTTCTTTTCTCTCATCTGATGAAGGCTTACTGTTTTCATCAATTATCCTAAAAGAGTGTGTCGTGCCGGTATACTCCGGATGTGCATCAAGAAAATCTACCTGCTTTTGAAGCTTATTCTCATCTGTCCAGAAATCATCACCTTCAAGATATGCAAGATAGTCTCCCTGGCACTCCATTGATGTCAGATATACATTTAATGTAGGTCTGCCAAGATTCTTCTCTCGCAATATAAGACGAAACACCCCTGGATTCTTTGACGCATAATCTTTAAGTATATCGCAGGTATCGTCAGTCGAGCAGTCATCTCCAACCACGATCTCATACGCAAAATTCACCTTCTGCATGAGTATGCCGTCGAGTGCCTCTCTTATGTATTTTCCATGATTATATGTTATCAATACGATAGATAATTTTGGTCGCATATTTTCGCCTCATCATATAGTTGCCTTATCCACAAGATTGAGCTTTCCCTTCTCTACCCGGAAGATATACTCACAATTCTTAATAGTAGTAAGGCGGTGCGCAATTATGAGAAGTGTCTTCTTGCCGTGAAGTCTCTCTATTGCGTCCATTACTGCTTTCTCTGTATCATTATCCAAAGCACTTGTTGCCTCGTCAAGTACCAATATTTCCGGATTGCCGTAAAGCGCCCTTGCTATACCTATCCTCTGGCGCTGTCCCCCGGAAAGTCTGACTCCTCGCTCACCTACCTCGGTATCAAGTCCATCTGGAAGTGAACGTACAAAGTCGGCAAGCTGCGCTTCCTCCAGAGCATTCCATACTGCCTCTTCGTCGATCTTGTCACTCTCTATACCAAAAGCTACATTGCATCTGATACTCTCATCTGCAAGATAGATTGCCTGAGGTATATACGCAAGTCTCTCTGCCCAGCGAAGCGGATTCTCATGTACATTCATATTGCCGTACATGATACGTCCCTGCTTTGGGAAAAGTATACCAAGTATAACATCAGCCATAGTTGACTTGCCGGCTCCACTCGGTCCTATAAGACCGATCGATGTACCAAGTGGTATATCAAAGCTAACATCATTTAAGACTGTTTCTTCAAATCCCGGATAGCTGTAGCTGATATGCTCTACGCTTATCTTCTCAGCTTTTTCGTTTATATCTGTCAGAGGTGCCTTGTCCTCGATCTCGACGCCTATCATATCCTCAGTCTCTTTCAAGTCATGGTAGATCAGATCGATAGATGGCTTGAGGAAAGTGATGCCGTTCATATAATTGCTTATCTTTCCAACAGATGGCAAAAGCTTAAACGCTGCAACCGCAAAAGCGGCAAGCTTCGGAAGTATGCTGTCAAGACTTGTACCATTCTGAAGCTTAAATACAAGCACAAGCAATATGCTTGCCACACAGACAGACTCTATAAGATACTTTGGAACTGTTCCAAAGAAATTAGTGTTTATAAGCGCTGTCATTTTCTTCTCGCCACAGCTTATAAACGCATTTACAAAGTACTTCTCCCGGTGAAGTATCTTGATATCTTTTACTGCACCAAGAGCCTGATTGATAGCCTGATGCATCTTGCCGTCATATTTCTGATTTTGCTGACCGTATGCATGCACCCTTTTCTTGGTAAGCACTCTGAAAGAGCCCATGCACACTACTAAAATACCCGCAACTGCTATAGACATGACAGGATCGTTTATCAGAAGATACGCTATCAGAAGCATTGAAAGAAGTCCCTCAGAGGAAACGTTCAAAACTGACAGTATAAGCTGAAAAAGCCTGTCGGTATCGAGCATTATGTTTCTTATCATGTCCGATGTATTGTGGTCTAAGTGGTAGGTATAAGGCTTTTTTAAGTAGCAGTCTATGAGCCGTCCTGCGCACTTAAGCTGATTTTTATAGATAAATGAATACTGGCAGTAATACATGACCGTGAGGTATATATTCTTTACAAAATACATCACGATAATGACCATTACCAGAAATATAAAGAAATCAGTCACTGACTTCATGTGAAGTGTGCCATATATAGTGGCAAGCACAGGATTGGTCTCTACGACCTCCGGCTTTGATATGAGCTGTATAAGCGGCATTATGAGCGATACTCCTACAAGCTCAAGCATTGCACCGATAAATATGGCTATCAGCAGGATACACATCTGCCTTTTCTGCTTCCTGTCAAATATATAATCAAGTTTATTTAATATGTCTTTCATCTGTTCCAAACCTTATACTTAAGTAGCTCAAGCATCTTTTTGCGATTCATTCCCGGATAGAAATAGTCCTCAAGTATGCCGGCATCTTTTTTGTTATTAGGGCCTTTTCGCGTCAGTTCATACAGCTTTATCTCATTGCCGGGTACCTTAAGCTTAATATTGGCATCTGCCGGTCTGAGTACCAGACCGTATGTTGCCTCAACATGGTATGGCAGCGAACGTACTGACAGTACATATCTCATCTTTATAGCATCATCTCTGTACTTAAGCCCGTATATATCGGACTCATACGGCAGAAGTGCATTTTCAAAATACGCATCATATATTGCCTCAGAATTTGATATATCTGAGAAAATATAATCCCTATGCTTTCCGGTTGCAAGCGGCACCTGCAGGTCAGTATTTGCCTTTACTGAATGCTCACCAGCGTCAAAGAAGTTGGTCGTATATGAAACTCTCGGATAAAGGAAAAGCCTGTCTGTTTCTATAAGAAACTTGATCGCATACTTGAGCCATGAACTCTCAGGCCAGTCTGCTGCATCAGACGGCATACCATTGCCATGAAGGTCCTCTCCGTCATGCTCTTTCTGCCACTCACGAAACTCTTTCCACTGCTCTTTTGACCATGCCTGTCCCCAGCTTGATGCGATCTGCAAAAACCAGTTATCAAAGCCATCATCGATCGGCTCAAACGGCATGCGGGCAAAAACATTGAATCTGTGATTATAAAGCGAAATACCGCCTATATCATCATTTCCATCTGAGAACTCAAGTGCAGCCTTTGCAAAGCCATAAAAATATGGCGATACAAAAAGGTCATCTTCAAGCATTATGATACTGCCATACTCCTCTGTCAGATCTCCGCACTCAAGCACATGCGCCTTAAGTCCCATACGCACATCATGCGTGATGATCCTTTTTTCACCGTGCTCCCATACAAAGTCCTCAGCAGTTTTCTCCACTTCAGCCACATCGCTTTTATCTATACTTATGACAAGTGGTATATCTTTTTCTTCATAATCTGCTGCTGCCAAAGAACCCAGCACCCTCTTGAGCGCATCAGCTCTATTGTAAGCAACAACTACTATCGCTGGTTTCATTTCAAAGCCTCCAACAAATCTTTTACATCTGCAAAGTCAGCTCCGTGGGACTTTATCCAATCTTCGCCTTTATCCCACCACTTAGTTTTTTCAAGTTGTTCTATAGTGTTTTCATCAAATCTGTATTTAATGACCTTCGCCGGTACTCCTACAGAAATACTGTACGGCGGAAGATCTTTAGTCACGACCGCACCTGTGCCTACGACTGCGCCGTTTCCGATAGTCACACCATCCATTATGCGGACGTGATTGCCTATCCAGACGTCGTTTCCTATCCTGATCTCCCCCTTCTTTTCATCAAAAATATGCTCTCTTGCATATGAAAAACCAAAAACCGGGGTAGGATCAGTGAATGCCGGATGCATGGCTGCTATCTTTGTCGTTGGATGTGAGCCTATCACTGTCGATACATCCGCTCCTATAGAAGTGTATCTGCCTATGATAGTATCCGTAAAGTCGCCATTTTTATTGATATAAGAGCCAAATCCAAGCCTTCCATTTACAAATGAAGTGCTCTTGCCAAGATAATTGCGCCCCTCAAACTCTGCTCTCCTGAAATATGAATGTGAGTCAAAACGGCTTTTTGTCCGCATCTCAAGAAGTGTCTTTTTTACCTCAAAGACGCTCGCGCGATAAATTGCACTTAAAAGCCGCTCAAGCTTTTTGCCAAAAAGTCCCATTTTCAGCCCTCTTCTGCTACTCTCTTCTGTCCCCTCATCTTGCGCTGTATCTTTCTGATCCAGTATTTAAGCCACCCGGGGAAATAGTCCATGCCAAACTGTCTTATATTAATGGACCACATATTTTTCTTTATCTCTTCATCGGACGGTGTTGCAATGCCCCTCTCCCTGCGGATTGCTATGGACTCTAGATAAGTATCTTTAAGTCTCACGCTTGAAACACCTGTCTTGCTTACCTTTGCTATAAGAACTCCTGTGTCAGAATAAACTGCACCTGCTTTATAGCCTTGGAGAAGGAAATTGTAGTCTGCGCCGATCTTCCACTTCAGATCAAAAGGATACTTTTCGAGTAATTCTTTCTTTGCAAAAACGCTCTGATGTGAAAACGGCATCCTCTGCTCTATAAGCTCAGGACACTTGCGGAAATAGTGAAACTCACCAAACTCTTCCTCTGCAGTATCTCCAAAAAGAAGGTCGGAAGCTGACCAGTCGCGTCCTTCAAATATCGTTGAAAGAACACTATCAGAGAAGTACGCATCTCCGGAGTTCATGAAATTTATCCATTCACCCTTTGCCTCCCTGACTGCTATGTTCATAGCATCATAAAGACCCTTATCATTCTCAGAGATTATCCTGTAAGATATTCCCTTCTTTTCAAAATCTTCCCTATAGCTCTCAGCTACACGCTTTGTACCGTCAGTAGATCCGCCATCTTTTATGATATATTCAAAGTCCGTATACGTCTGTGAAAGCACTGACTCGATAGTTGCTGATATATACTTTTCTTCGTTATAGCATATCGTTATTATAGTTATCATTTTGCTCCGGCCCTTATCTAAGTTTTTCATAAAGCTTTGCCACTATAGGCTCCCAGCGGAAGTCATGCCATGTGTAGTCTGCTATCTCTACCGCCCTTGCCTCCCAGTCTGCCTCTGAGTTCATGAGTCTGACAAAAGAGCCGGAAAGTGCCATCGTATCGTCTACCGGCACGATATATCCAAATTTGCCGTCATTATAAATATCACGTCCAGCAGGAACTCCCGTTGTTGTCACCAGAAAGTCGCCATTAGCCGCTGCCTCAAGCAATACTATACCAAAGCTCTCACTTCTGGACGGAAGTGTAAATATCTTTGCCTTCCTGTAATAGCTGTTGAGCTCTTTTTTATCTGTGATCGGTCCTGTAAAGATTATCCTGTCTTTAAGATCTGCATGGCGAGCCATAAAGCTGTCAATAAATCCTCTGAAACTCGGCTCTATAGGTCCTACAAGCACAAGCTTCCAGTCATTTTGTGCCGCTGCGCCTGCAAAAGCATTTAAGAGCACGTCTGTAGCCTTGGGATATGTGCCAAGATTACCTACTGTAAGGATAATATTCTCCTTGCCAAACTCATTAACAGGCTTTTCGTCATCTGAATAAAAGCCATTTGGTATATAAATGACCTTTGAGCCGTACTTCTTCTCAAGCCACTCACTTATGACCGTTGTCTCAACTGATATAACATCAGCAAGCTTCATAGTCATTCGCTTTATAAATCCCACAGGATTCCACATGAGAAGCCTTCTGTAGCCGTTTAAGTCCATATCAAGCTTGAGATAGCCCTTTCCTTCCGGCTTTTTACGAAACTTATATATGAGAAGATATACAAACGATGACAGATTCAGATGGTATACGTTGAGGACATCGATCGCATGGGCATTCTTCCATACGTACTTTGCACCCGCAATGATAGGAGATATAGGATTTTTCTTTAAGAACTGTATCTTAAGTCCCTTTACTTCCTTTTCAAGATACGGATAAGACTCCTCGTTTTTGTATGATACCATGACGGACTTCACGCCATAGTCACGATTTAACATATATGGGATCATCCCAACATCTTTTAACAGATGAACATTTTCTAATCTTGTAAAAAGCGTTACAAATACCATTGCCGCCTCCCTCATAAACGAATATAATAAGTAATATGAAAACAAATCTTATTATACTTAATTATAACGATGCAGAGCGAACACGCAAGCTTGCATCCGAAACTTCAAAATATGATATTTTTGACCATGTGGTCGTAGTTGACAATGCATCGACGGACGACTCTTATGAAAAGCTAAAAGAGATCTGCTCTGAAAAAATAGCAGTCATCAAATCGCCTGTCAACGGTGGCTACGCCAAGGGTAATAACTATGGGTGTCTTTATGCCCTTGAGCACTTTTCACCCGATATACTCTTCATAGCCAACCCTGATGTCTCTTTCAGCGAAGAGACTGCATCTGCCATGGCTGACGCCCTTAAGCTCTATCCAAAACTTGGAGTTGTGGCTCCACTTGTCAATCAGGGCTGTAATGTATGGAATGCTCCATCATTCATCGGTATGATAGAGAGCCTTTTTCTTGTATGGTTCACCCTTGATAAAAAGCTTATCCGCAGGCGCATACTATCGTCAAATGAGCCACTGGTAAAGGTCGGAGTCGTTGAAGGGTCATTTTATGCCCTTTCTGCCGAGAGCTATAAACGTGTCTGTGGCTTTGACGAAAGGACTTTTCTCTATGCCGAGGAGATCATACTCTCAAGCCGTATGAATGCTAACGACTACTATATCGGTGTTTTGAAAAATGAGCGCTACGATCACCTGCACTCAGCAAGTATCCGAAAGCACTACAATTCTTCAAAAGCACGAACATTCCCGCATTTTGTAAAGAGTTTCAAGATATACAATCGTCACTATCTGAAAACTTCCAAAACGCAGGATCTGATATATGATATATGCTGCTCAGCCGCTTACGTTGAAAGGCTCGTGTACGACTTTGTCATGAGGATTAAACAAGAGATGCTAAATCTGATATAGTATCTACCATATGCTCCCATGAAAAGCGCCTTGCGTCAACGCGTATATTTGCTTCAAAATCAACTCCGGAATTCTTTAGCTCGTAGAAATGCCTTACTGCCCTTGATAGATCACGGGCATCTTCGCTGCGACAAAGAACTCCGGTCTTTTCGTCTGTGACAACCTCTGGAAGCCCGCCGACTCTGGTAGCTATCACCGGCTTCTCAAAGCCAAAAGCTATCTGAGCTATGCCGCTCTGTGTCGCATCTGTATACGGAAGCACTACCGCATCGCATGATACAAAATATTTCTCTACCTCGCGGTCCGGTGTATATCCGTCATGTATCTCAACTCTTTCCCCTATGCCAAGCTTATCTATGAGCTCGTCATACTCAGGTCTTGAGCCGCCAAAATCTCCCACGACTTTCAGATATACATCATCAAGCTCCTTCAGGGCTTCGAGAATATACTTAAGCCCCTTGTAAGGACGCACAAATCCAAAGAAAAGAAGTGTCTTTTTATCTGACTCTACAGCTTTCTCTGTATGAAAATTAAAGGCGCTGTATGTAGGATGCATGTTTACTGCATACTTTGCTTTTTTGACTATCGTACAAAGCTCAGCAGCTTCTTTCTCTGAATGAAGTACAAAGTAGTCCCCTCTTTTCAATGTCATTTTAGTAAGTAATCTGTCAAGTGGGAATCTCTCATGTGGAAATACATTGTGACATGTAAACATTACCTTTGCACGGATCAATCTTGTAAGCATGATATAGCATGGTGCAAAGTAAGGGTGCCACCACTCTACTATGACAAGATCAGGCTTGAGAGCATTGATCCTGCCTGCAGTGGCTATTATATTAAACGGATTTGCAGTATTAAGCCAGTAGCGCGTATCCATAAACTTAAAACTATCGTTTGTATAGTCTCTCTGCTCTTTTTTGAAAAGCAGCTTCGGATACTGCATCGAATATGAGACCACAGTTGTGTCGTATCTCTCACTCAGCGAACGCGCTAAGATACCCGTATAATGGGAAATTCCCCCTTTATACGGGTACACAGGGCCTACGATTACTATTTTTTTATCAGTCTTTTTTGTGACTTTCATTAAGCACTTCCTCATCATACTTAGCGCCTGCTTCGATGCGGCGTATCCTGTACTGGATATCCTCAAGTATCTTGCGGTTGGCGGCGATTATGTCAGCCTGCAGTCCCATGATGAAGGTCGAGAACCCAAGCATCATCAATGTGCTTGCAAGTATAAGGGACTGTATATGTCCAACTCCCTGGCCTTTTGTATAGAACATCACAAATCTGCCTGCAAGTACCAGTCCTATGATAAATGGAATAGCACCTACTATTGTGAAGAATGTCAGAGGACGATACATCATATAGGCACGCGCTATAGTAAGGATAGACTTCTTGATATAGCCGCCCATTGTGCTGAAAAGTCTTGACTTTCTAAGCTCTCTGTTTGTGCTGATAGGTACGGATGTTATCGCCATCTTATTACGGCCTGCCTGCACAATGGTTTCGAGAGTATATGTATAATTGTTTATAACATTGATATGCATTGCCGCATCACGCGAAAATGCTCTAAATCCACTTGGTGCATCAGGTATATCTGTTGCAGATGCCTTACGCACTACAAAGCTTCCAAGATGCTGAAGCTTCTTTTTAAGTGGTGAGAAATCCGGTGTGTCGTCTATCGGACGCTCTCCGATGACTATCTCTGCCTCATGGTTGAGGATAGGACGCACAAGCTTCTCTATATCTGCGCCGCAGTACTGATTATCTGCGTCTGTATTAACGATGATATCTGCGCCATTTCTAAGACAGGCATCAAGTCCTGCTATGAATCCTTTTGCAAGACCCTTATTCTTGACAAATGATACGACGTAATTAACACCCCATCTTTTTGCAACCTCTACGGTATCATCTGTACTACCGTCGTTGATGATAAGGTACTCTATCTCGTCTATGCCGTCGATATGCTTTGGAAGATCGTTCAGCGCAACCTCCAGTGTCTTTGCCTCATTAAGACAAGGTATCTGTATTATGAGTTTCATTTTTAGTTGAGCTCCTCTTTTCGTCTAAGCAGGTCCTGAACATCAGGTATCTTTGAAAGCTTCACATAGAGCTTCTGCTTTGGATGTGGTGCAGACTCCATAATACCATGCTCATCGCTTCTTATTGACTCTACAGTGACAAACTCGTTTACAAAGTTTGGCTTCATTATCTCTATCGTTTCGCCAACACTGAACTTATTTTTCTGATGGATCACTGCCTCGCCATTTTCATTAATACCCTCTATGATACCAAGGAAAGTATAATCTGTCGAATAGGTATTATTTGTATATATCTGAGACTCCTCATTTGGCTTTCCAAACCAGAAACCTGTGCAGAAATCTCTTGTTGTACACTTGCGGATTTCTTCTTTATACCAGTCCATATTTGCCTGATATTTCTCAGGAGATTCCTTAAAGTCGTCTATAGCTCGTCTGTATGTCCTTGCAGTTGCTGCAACATAGAGGGCTGTCTTCATTCTTCCCTCGATCTTGAAGCTGTCAACTCCGGCATCAATAAGCTCCGGAATATGCTCAATCATGCAGAGATCTTTTGAGTTAAAGATAAATGTTCCTCTGTCATTCTCCTCGATAGGAAGATACTCGCCCGGACGGTTTACTTCAGCTACCGCATACTTCCAACGGCACGGATGCTTGCACTCGCCGTGATTTGCATCATGCCCTGTGAAGTAATTTGAAAGAAGGCATCTTCCAGAATATGAGATGCACATAGCTCCATGTACAAAAGACTCTATCTCAAGATCATCAGGGATATGAGCTCTGATGTCCTTTACTTCTGCCAAAGAAAGCTCGCGGGCAGAAACTACACGCTTTGCTCCCATCTTGTGCCAGAACTGGAATGTACGATAATTTGTATTATTTGCCTGTGTACTGATATGAAGATCGATCTCAGGGCAGTTTTCCTGCGCAAGAGTAAACATACCCGGATCTGCCACGATCAAAGCATCAGGCCCGATCTCTCTGATCTCCTTAAAATACCTGGCAGCCTCCTCTAAATCATTGTCATGTGCAAGGATATTAGCTGTTACGTATACCTTTACACCCTTTTTGTGCGCAAACTCAATGCCTTCTGACATCTCCTCAGCTGTAAAATTCTTTGCACCGGCTCTGAGTCCCATTGTCTCTCCACCGATAAATACAGCATCTGCGCCAAAAGTTACTGCCGTCTTAAGTTCTTCAAGTCCCTTTGAAGGGATAAGTAATTCCACATTTCTCATAAATCTTAATTCCTAACTGCTAATGTAACACCGTCTCCAAGTGGCAATATCACCGAAGTGAATCTCTCATCATGGTTCATTTTATACAAAAAGTCGCGCATGCGCTTATGTATAGTCCTGTCGCGTCTTGTCACAGCAAACTTTGACTCGATGATATCTCCATCCTGCAGGCAATTATCCGCTGCCACTATACCGCCATTTTTCAGAAGTCTTGCGGCCTCCTCAAGATAGTAGGGATACTGGGCCTTTGCCGCATCTATAAATACCATATCAAAATACGGCTCAAGCGTCGGAAGTATATCCTCTGCATTGCCTGTAAGCAACGTTATCTTATCTTTATAGCCCGAAAGCTCCATATTGCTCTTTGCTATGGGTATCCTTTTTTCATAATTTTCTATAGTTGTAATATGTGTATCCTCGCCGCTGTACTCAGCCATGAGGATAGACGAAAAACCTACCGCTGCGCCAATCTCAAGTATCTTCTTAGGCTTATGGGCAGCAAGCAGAAATTTAAGGAGAGTCTGTGTCTCTCTCCTTATGATGGGAACCCGGTTTTCGCGCGCTGTGCTTTCCAATTCATTTAAAAATGGCGTATTCCCGGTGTTCAGGGAGTTAATATACGCCACACATCTTTCATTTACTATCACTATTTTCTTTACTTTCTTCCGTGCCACTATCATCTTCTGCCATGACTGCCATCATTTCTTCCGCAGTCATCGACGTACTGAGTGTATATGTGCCGCTCTGCAGCTTGCCATGATATGCTGACAGCCTCTCCTGCACACTGAAAAGCTTGGCATCCCTTATAAGGCCATGATCTTCAAGTATCTTGCCGATACTCTTGACACTGCTGCCCATCGGGATCGTGACAACAACATCTACTCCATTCTCACTCGAAACAGGTGTCTCTGAAAACACCCTGTACCCAAACGAGTATGCTGTCTTGCCATAGTCTAATATCAACATTAGTAATGCTATAAAGATCAGCAGGCGAACTGACATCGCCAGCATCGAAAGCGCTGCTTGTTTCATAACGACAACCCATCCGTAATCTGCTCTAAAACATCTCGAAGCAGGCGGTTAAACGCCGCCTGTGAATCAAGATATTCATGTATCATAGGAGTATTATAAATACTTTCATGCTCATCTGCAAATTTCTTTTCTGCCTCGAAAAGATCCTCAGTCGGAGTATTCTCTAAAAGCCTGTAATGCTCACGAACATAAAGACCTGTCTTTGCCTTGAGCTCCGGATGCTGCGCAAGCAGGTCACGCCTCATCTTAAACTCCATAAACTCAGGTGTACTTTTTAATTCATTTATAAATCTGTTTATACTCTCATCAAGCATAGTATTAAACTTCCATAATGATAGGCAGTATCATAGGTCTGCGCTTTGTCTTTTTCCAAAGGTAATCTGAAAGGCTCTCTCTGAGAGTTGTCTTTATCTTGCCCCAGTCTGTGATACCGTCTGAAACAAGGTCATCCATCGCATCCTGAAGGATCTCAGTCGAATCCTCAAGCAGTGCATCTGACTCACGTACATATACAAAACCTCTTGAAACGATATCCGGTCCTGCAAGTACCTGACCTGTGCCGCGCTGCATTGTAAGTACGATGATAACAATACCATCCTCAGCAAGATGCTGTCTGTCTCTAAGAACGATGTTTCCTACATCTCCGACACCAAGACCATCTACATAGACAGCTCCTGTCTGTACATGTCCTGTTGTCTTGCAGCCATTATCATCGATCTCTACTACATCTCCTGAGTGAAGCATGAGGATATGCTCATGATCGTATCCGAGCTCCTCTGCAATGTCAGCTTGAGCTTTTCTATGGTGGAACTCACCATGTATAGGAATAGCATACTTAGGCTTAACTATAGAATATATAAGCTTTATCTCTTCCTTGCAGGCGTGTCCTGAAACGTGAACGTCCTCAAACACAACCTCCGCACCTTTCTCCTCAAGCTCATCGATGATCCTTGATACAGCCTTTTCATTACCTGGTATCGGATGTGAGCTGAAGATGATGGTATCATTTGGCTTGATCGTCACTTTCTTGTGCATGTTCATAGCCATTCTCGAAAGTGCCGCCATTGACTCGCCCTGGCTTCCCGTTGTGACAAGTACAAGCTTTTCATCAGGATAGTTCTTTATTTCGTCAATACTGATAAGTGTATTGTCCGGAACCTTGATATATCCGAGCTCTGTAGCCGTCTCAATGACATTTACCATCGAACGTCCCTCGACTACTACCTTCCTGCCATACTTATCTGCGGTGTTGATGATCTGCTGCACTCTGTCTACATTTGAAGCAAAAGTTGCAACAATGATCCTGCTCCTCTGATGCTCTCTGAACAGTGCATCAAAGGTCTTGCCAACACTTCTCTCAGACTTTGTAAAGCCCTCTCTTGCTGCATTTGTACTGTCGCACATAAGCGCAAGAACACCCTTTTTGCCGATCTCGCCAAGTCTCTGAAGATCAATGGCATCGCCAAATACAGGAGTATAGTCAACCTTAAAGTCACCGGTATGCACAACAATACCTGCCGGTGAATAGATTGCCAAAGCTGAGGCATCAGCTATTGAGTGATTAGTCTTGATAAACTCAATCCTGAAAGATCCAAGATTAATGGACTGCCCATGCTTAATAACCTTGCGGCGCACACTTCTCATAAGACCGTGCTCCTCAAGCTTATGGTCGATCAGCCCAATAGTAAGCTTTGTGGCATAGATAGGCGCATTTACCTTTTTAAGCACGTAAGGAAGCGCGCCAATGTGATCTTCATGTCCGTGAGTTATCACAAATCCCTTGACCTTATCAATATTGGCCTCGAGGTATGAAACATCCGGTATGCAAAGGTCGATACCAAGCATATCATCCTCCGGGAATGCAAGACCACAATCCACAACAATGATGCTGTCCTCATATTCAAAGGCTGTGATATTTAACCCTATCTGTTCAAGACCTCCAAGGGGAATTATCTTCAGCTTTGAAGATGGTTCTTTATTCAGTTTTTTCAAATATTCTTTCCTCCGTAGTAAACTGTGTATTTTCCATAATACTTACACAGTCTTTACAGTATCCGTATAAACTAACCTCGTGGTCTGTAACCTTGAATCCTGTAGTATCCATTACGTTTTTTTCAAGATCTTCCAAAAAATCTTTTTCAAAAGAGAATATTTTTTTACAGTTAAGGCATACGAGATGATGATGGCGGTGATGCTTCTCTTCGCCCAATGCCATCTCACTTATCTCATATCTTGCAAAACCATCGCCCAGGTTTAGACGGTCTACCAGTCCAAGCTGTGTAAATAGCCGGATTGCTCTATAAACAGTGGCCAATCCTATAGCCGGATTGATCTCACATGTCTGCATATGTACGTCTTCAGCAGTTAAATGCTTTCCACGATTAATCCTAAGAACACGCAGCACAAGAAGCCTCTGAGCAGTTGTCTTGAGCCCCTTTTTCTTGAGCATCATGACAAGCTGTTTTTCCTCAGCAGCTCCCACGCCTGTCCCAGATATGTTATTATTCAAAATCGATATCCTCGAGCATCTTATCAAATGCTTCCATAGCGAGGTGCATTTCTTCTTCGTCCTCTACTGGTTCATAGACTGCATCCTCTGCTGAAGCATCTGTAGATACATCCTTCAAAATAAAGGCATCAGTGTCACCCTCGTTTTCTTCTGTAACGAGAAGATACTGAGACCCCTTAACAGTAGTTTCCGCGAGCACATAATAATCCTGTGCTTCTCCATCATCTGTAGTAAAAGTTAATTTTTCCATCTTTATCCTTTTGCTTTCTCATTTATAAAATCCTGTAAGATCACTGCCGCAGCAATGCTGTCAACCTTAGACTTTCTCTCACGTCTGTCCTTGATAGCATTGGCATCCATTATCTCATCTGCCTCAACGGTAGTAAGTCTCTCATCGACCATGTGTACTACCATTCCTGTCCTGCGACCGAGCATTTCTGCAAACTCTCTTGCCTTTTCAGCACGTTCGCCTTCGCTTCCATCCATATTAAGAGGAAGACCTATAACTATCTCATCAACATGATTTTCGACTATTATGCTTTCGATACGTGCGCAGGTACGGCGAAGTCTCTTCTCATTTTCCCTGCGTACTATCTCAACACTGCGGGCGATAGTGCCCGTCTCGTCTGTCAGTGCAACGCCAACGGTCTTTGAGCCGTAGTCTAATCCAATGTATTTCATCTATTCCAACCATTACTCTTTATATACTGTTTCAATAGTTCCTCTACAAGCTCATCACGCTCCACCTTCATGATAAGTGAACGCGCGTTATTGTGGCTTGTAATATATGTTGGATCTCCTGACATGATATATCCGACGATCTGGCTGATAGGGTTGTACCCCTTCTCTGTAAGTGCTTCATAAACAGTTGAAAGTACTACCTTTACGCCTGTCTCTGGCTCAGTCTCAACTCTGAACATCTGAGTACTGCCAAGGTCCTTATTGTTTAAGCTCATCAATTATCTCCTCTCTCGCGAATTTCCCGTTCATAATATATACCTTCATTTTATCGCACACATTGCAAAAAAGCAATGTATCAACTCTCTTATCCGTGATATTCTCCGTTGTATGCTATAAGTGTCACATCATTTACACCATTTAATGCACGTACTTCGTCAGCAATAACAAGATCCTTCTCGGTACACTCTACCTGAAGTGTAAGCTCTGTTGAGCCGCCTCTTGTTGTCTTTGACTTAACCTCATGCTCAAGCTTTGAAAGTGACTCAAGAATGCTCTTTTCTGCATCTGCGCCGGTAAGGTGTGCGATCATGATATAAGCCTTTACACCTGTCTTTTTCTTTGACATTGTCATAAGGAGCAGAAGCATGAAAAGCATTCCGACTGCTGCAAGCAGATACATGCTGGCACCTATTGTGATACCGGTAGTTATAGCCCAGAAAAGATACAGTATATCAAGCGGCTCCTTTATCGCCGTCCTGTATCTGACGATGGACAAAGCACCGACCATACCAAGTGAGATAACGATATTGGTGCTGATAGCCAGTGTGACCATGCATGTAAGCACTGTCATACCTACAAGTGTAAGTGCAAAAGAACGGCTGTATATAACGCCTGTATAAAACTTCTTGTAGATAGAATAGATAAGAAGACCTACCACCAGTGCCAATGCCATATCTACCATAATGGTGATAAGAGTGCTAAGTGAAATTGTCTGATTGTACATTGCCGATTCAAGAACCGACTTTTTGATCATTGCCTTTGCGCTCATTTTCTAAAACTCTCCTTCATTAAAACCCATAAATATTTCTTTTGATATCGTCACACATGACAAACTTCGACGCCGCTGTATATATAGCATTTTCAGGAGGCAGAAGCGTTCTGAAAATATCAGGTAAAAACTCTGTGAACTTAACCTCCATTATAAGCTCATCAGGACTCATCGTCTCAAACACCGGAATGGTCCCGTCAAAAATATTGTAATCTGTGAAACCTGCCCTTACTCCCATATCAAATGTAATACGTACTGTACCTGCGTCATAGACATAAGGTATACGGTCATAATCCACTATGACCTCCGGACGCAGACCATTTGTCATACACTCAAGATAAAACTCATGACAAAGCTCGCTGTCCTTTTCAAGAAGAAAGCCATATTCTCCCTTGAGTATACTGTCTGTCTCCTCACGAGTAAGCCTTGCCGACGTCTTATATATATAATTTGCCTGCTTATGCTTACACTCAAGACTTATGAAATCATCATGGAAATTGTAAATCCTTATACGGTACTTCTTTCTCGTAGCAGTACCTGCCATCTTTTCCTCATAAGCACTGTGCCA
Source organism: Lachnospiraceae bacterium MA2020 (assembly GCA_000746015.1). Lineage (GTDB taxonomy): Bacteria > Bacillota > Clostridia > Lachnospirales > Lachnospiraceae > NK4A144. The sequence goes on from JQKK01000006.1 coordinate 68,838, forward strand.
GATATCGTCAAAATAAAGGCTTCTTATAAGATACTGCCCGTTTACCGCATGCGAATCTATCGCGGCAATTTCTTTCAGCCTTTGCTCTATTATATCCTTCTCAGCATAGCTTATGATATATTTTAGCTCATGTCTGAATTTCCATTTACTGTTTTTCATCTGAATTTCCTTCACAAATAAATAGTTACAAAGAAATAATTATAAATTATTTCTTGTAAAATGTCTAATCAGACATCTCCTGTATATACTTTGAAATATATCCATATCGCTCTGCGTAAAACTGCTTAAGCTCCTCTACGTCCGAGTCAAATCTCTCTATACTTCTCTTGCTGCCATAATATCGATCAAAAGTCAGCTGCATCTGAGGTCTTATCTTTCGAGCCATGTCATCTATGACATTTGCAACTTCATCTGAATTGAAAATATCACGGCTCAGCACTTCTATCCTGTCAGCAAGATCTCTGCGAAACTGCGGGCTTGCCATCAGTGCCTTTATCATATAGCTCTTTTCAGACACTTCCTTTATGGTATCATGCCCCACGTTTTCAAGATCCATGGAGGATGAGTTGACATCAAATATCACAAATCTCCATCTGCCGTCCTCATACTCGCCTTTTCCCTTATCTCGTACACGCCAAAGGCCAATATTCGAGCCTGGCCAGTCATCCGTATGGGCAATATACATCTGTGCTGCAAAATAATCCAGAAGGCTCTCTATATCGACCATTTCCTTGAAGCGCTCATAAACTGCAGGATCTGCAAAATCATGGTGTGTGATGTATACGTTCATTTCATCGTACAGAGCCTTGTCTTCCTGCTTTCCAACAGCAAGCTCATTACTCTTTATCAATATGACATTCTCAGGCGATACTCCAAACTTATTTTCAAAATATGTCGGACTGAGCCTGTCAGAGAGCCAATAAAGCCCCCAGTACTCTCCATCCAAAAAGACCGCTGCCGGCTTTCCGGTAAGTGCCTTAAGATGAAGAGACTTTGTCAGACGGGCTATCAGCATATCCTTAAGCTTGGTATTTATATCATCACCGCCGCTGAAAAGAGAGATAGACTTTTCGCTTTTATCCCCTTCAATAAGTGTCGACTCAAAGTACTCATTTCCGTATGCTTTCCTTGCAAAAAGATTAAAGCTTTTCTGAGCGTATCCACGGCTTCCTCCGCCTCGTATGCGAAGCCCGAGTGTGCGCGAGAGCACTTCAATATGATCTTCATCAAAGAATGAAACTGCAGCCTCACGCTCTGACTCAGTTCCTCTCAGCTGGTAATTTCCGGGTGTCCACCACCATATATCCGCCTTATCATATGTCTTGGAAGCACCCGAACTTATATAGTCATCATAGACCTTGCCCTTAACATATATGCCATTCTCGTATGAAAAAAGATTATCCGGATCAGTAACCACTGAAACAACGCTCATATCATCATATGCGCTTCTTTTATCATAACCAATGAAATATGTCCTCGTCGCTATCTTACCCATTCTGCCGGAAGCATCAAATGCTGCAGCCCTTACTACCATAGCTTTGTCGACAAGATCAGGCACTTCATAATGTGAAAGATAATTTGCAGCGCCATCCGTCCTGTTTGCATATACATTTTCTTCTGATGGTAAATCCCTTATCTCTATAGGCTCTACATAAGTCTCAGAGTCTTCTGTCGGATCACTTCCGTCAAGAGTATACTTTATCTCGTACCCTTCCGGTGCCTCAAGATATAGCAAAAAATCATAGTCATAAAAGCCGCTGTCACTGGAAAACTTCACTTCGGCACTATTTATGCCTTTTAGTCTTGCAGCATCATTGTTGCACATCTCAGGTGTAGGCTCTACCCTATCCCACTCAGATCCGCCATCTGTAACCCTCGCCCACGACGTATCGTATTTTAATTCAGGTACATTAACTTCATCTAAAATCCTGCCGCTTGCCGATGCCAGGTAAAGATTTACTCCCTCTGACGGAAGTGTGATCTTGGGAAAAATAATCTTATAACCCTTTGCGGGAATAATGATGTCATCAAGGGCATATCCAGAATTCAATCCTTTTTTTCTGGATATGTGATAGCCGGTAAGATTGACCTCACTGTCTGATGGATTATAGAGCTCCACCCAGTCATTGTACTCTCCTTTATCATCCGATACAGACGACAGATTAGACAGACACACTTCATTTATGACAACAGAATTCTTATCCTCCCTGACCGAATCAATGGCATATATCATAATTATCAGGCACACTGCCAATAAGATCAGCACTGCACTGTATTTTTTCAAAAATCTATGCACAATTTTTCTCCATTGTTTCCACTTATGTCCTGTGGCACATAGATAGCTCCTGTGACACACAAACTTATTTTATTTTAATTCAAAAGCATTTAGTTGGCAATAATAAAGAAAACAGGTAGAAGGTTTTTCCCTTCTACCCGCTTTCATAGTGATATGTCATTATTTATTTGGCGGCTTTCAATGTAGCCTGGTATTTTTCAAGAAATTCACGGTCAACCACCCATCTGTTATCAAGGGTTTTCATAGTGTCTTTTACAGCGAGGGTGCCGTAGGTCTTTGTATCTGAGAGATCAAGCATGTCATTATTGGAATAAAGTATAACGCATGGCTTGGAAATATTAAACATATTTTCCTTTAGTACGCATCCGGATTCATTGTTAGTGAGGATCACAGAGCATCCAGGAATCATGACATTAATGCTGTACATCAGCGCTGTAACAACACTGGTATCAAAAAAGTCAGGATTGTGCCTTAATATCCTGATTGCTGTAAGCTCAGACATAGGATGCTTTCCAAGGTTCATTGAGGTAAGTCTGTCAAAAGCGCATGCAACAGTAAGAATCTTAACGGTATCCGGATACCAGCGTGCTTCGTTTTCAAGCTTTCCCAGACTTTCCATACGGCGCATTCTGATATGCTGAGACATTATGGTGCGTACTCCGGGCATATCATTGACCTTATTTTCAAGAAAATTAGTTCCCTTGTAACGGGATACGAAAATCTGCTTTTTTTCGGATTCGGACATTTCCTCTTCAGTCTTATCCCTAAGCTCGGGAGGGATATCAAGCATACCCATATCATGGAGAAGTGCAGCTGTGACACAGTCCTTCATCTCTGATGTCTTGTTTGAAAGTTTACTGCATATCATGGCGCTCAGGATTGCCGAATTAAGTGAATGCTTATAATATTTGTCACCATGACTTCTGATAGTCTGATTAAAATTAATCTTATGGTCCAGATTTCCAAACTTGGACATTATCTCCGCAGTCAGGGAAGGCAGATATAAAGGTCTTCTTCCTTCACGGATCTTGCTCCAGTCACTATACAGCTTTGCGGTGGAAACGATCTGGAATCTCTCAAGTTCCTTGTCTTCGTCGGAAATAGGCGGCGCAGGCTCTGCATCGTCCAAAATGTACAGACCTATAATCTCAAAATTATTAACACTGACTATGCCCTGCTCTGTGAGACGTGATCCGATATTAAATAAAAGAATACCCTCTCTGTTATATATGGGTCTTGCGAGTCTCATCCCCGCCTTTAAATTTTCACGAAGCACAAATCTCATAATTACTCCCCGAAATAATTTCTAAATTCTTTTTGTCCATCATATATTGGACATCTATAAATATCGTACAACAAATGATGTACAATTTCAACCGAGGACATTATTTGTATGGGATATTATGCACGATTAAGAGATTTAAGAGAAGATAGAGACCTTTCCATAAGGAAATTAGCCGAGCTATTACACATGCAACGTACCACTTATCATAATTACGAAACAGGCAAACGTGAGCTCCCATTTAAATTGGCTATTACTCTTGCAGAATTCTACGATGTGTCTTTAGACTACATTGCTGGATTGACAAACGATACAACCCCACCTCGCAAAAGGAGATAAATACACAGAATATAAGCTAAAAGCTATCCACACGGGTAGCTTTTCTTTTTTGCAACTATCTTACATCTAATCACTTAACACAATTCTCTACCTCAATATAATTTCAGAAATTTCGAGGAACATATTTTCTGTAGTATCCTCATGCCGAGCGACCAGTTGAGATCCACTTCTTACGAAGACTTATGCCACATGTGAAGAGCTCTTTCTCATGAGCGAATCGCCTTGTGGCGTTTGAAAAACGAGGATGCCTGAATGATTTCCTCTTTCAAACTATTGGCACTTTTTACTTCTTATGCTATTATAAGTTGTTACATTGTATGCTTTTATTGAAAGGTTTTTAAATGAGATACGATAAATATACTATCAAAACAACTCCAGAGGCAGAAGATATCCTGTCGGCTGAGCTTGCCGAGCTTGGTATTGACGGTATAGAGATTGAAGATGCTGCAGTTCCGCAGGAGATCGAGGACAGCCAGATATTCTACGATGAGCTTCCAGAGAACAATATCCCTGAAGATGTAGCATATGTAAGCTTTTATCTCGACAGCGAAAAAGACAGCCGCGCAATACTCAAGGGTGTCCATGAGCTTATCGAGGAGATGCGCTCATATGTAAACGTCGGCGATGGCGGCATAAGCACAAGCCAGACAGAGGACCTTGACTGGATAAACAATTGGAAGGAGTTCTTCCATCAGTTTACTATCGAGTTTGAAGATGGCAAAAAAGCACTTTTCATCCCATCATGGGAAAACGACACAAGCGAAGAAAAGCACGATATGGTGATACACATCGATCCGGGTACAGCATTTGGAACAGGTGCTCACCACACGACAAGGCTCTGCATCAAAGCACTTGAAAAATATGTAAAGAAAGGTGATACTCTTTTAGATATAGGTACAGGAAGCGGTATCCTTTCTCTCATGGCTTTTAAGTTTGGTGCTTCACGCGCGATAGGTACAGATCTTGACGAGGGCGCTATCCCTGCTGTTAAGGACAATCTTGAGGTAAACGGCCTTGCTGATGCTGATTTTGAGCTTATCATCGGCAATATCCTCGATGACACATCTGTGCAGGAAAAGGTTGGCAGCGGCTATAATATCGTTGTTGCAAATATCCTTCCTGATGTCCTCGAGCCACTTACACCTATGGTACCTAAGCTCTTAAATAAAGATGGTCTTTATATCACTTCCGGCATCATAGACGAAAAGGCTGACACAGTTAAGGCTTTCATTGAGAAAGCTGGTTTTGAGATACTTGAGCGTCACGATGACGGCGAATGGGTATCATACGTATCAAAATTGAGGTAAACCATGTATCATTTTTTTGTTGAGCCATCCTTAATACAGGGACAGGACATTTATATAGAAGGCTCAGACTACAATCATATTAAAAATGTGCTTCGCATGAAGATAGGCGAGGTCATTTCGGTTGGTGACGGTCTTTCCGACAAAGACTATCGCTGCCACATAGAAGAATATACCGATACAGCAGTCCACTGCCGTCTTGATTTCATCAAGGAATCCGGTGTGGAGCTCCCGGTCAGAGTTACTTTGTTTCAGGGACTTCCAAAGTCTGATAAGATGGAGCTTATCATACAGAAATGTGTAGAGCTCGGTGTCGCTGAAGTAATTCCGGTAGCCTGCTCCCGAAGCATTGTAAAGCTCGATGCCAAAAAGGAAAAATCCAAGATCACTCGCTGGAATGGCATTTCCGAAGCTGCCGCAAAGCAGAGTAAACGTGCCATCATCCCTGAAGTTAAGAGCGTTATGAGCTATAAAGAAGCTATCGACTATGCAAGATCACTCGATGTCAATCTGCTCCCTTATGAGCTTGCTGAAGGATTTGACGCCACAAGAAAAATCATGGGAAGCATCAAATCCGGGCAGAGCGTCGGTATCTTCATAGGTCCTGAAGGCGGTTTCAGTGAAGAAGAAGTTAAGCTTGCCGAGGAAGCCGGCTTTGAGCCCATCACACTAGGCAAACGCATACTTAGGACTGAGACTGCCGCAATGGTAGTACTTTCATGGCTAATATACATTTACGAATGAATAGGAAAGAAAAAATGGAATGTTATCTTGATAATTCTGCGACAACTAAGGTGCTTCCAGAAGTCGCAGAGCTCATGCACAAACTATTTCTGGAAGACTACGGAAACACATCAAGCTTACATAATAAGGGATTTGAGGCAGAAAAATATATCCGTGAAGCAAGGGATACTTTTTCAAAGATCCTCAAATGCTCACCAAATGAGATAGTCTTTACATCAGGCGGTACAGAGAGCAACAACACAGCCATCATAGGCACTGCTCTTCACTATGGCTCACGCGGGCATCACATGATAACTACCCGTATCGAGCATGCAGCTGTCGGAGCTCCTATGAAGTTCCTTGAGAGCCGCGGCTATGAAATCGACTATCTTGACGTAGACAGCACAGGACGCATCGATCTAGAGCAGTTAAAGAGCCTCATGAGAGATGATACTATCCTTGTTTCCATCATGCATGTAAACAACGAGATAGGTACCGTGCAGCCTATAGAAGAAGCAGCAAAGATCATCCACGAGATGAATCCAAACTGCCTTTTCCACGTTGACGATATCCAGGGCTTCGGAAAGCTTCCATTGCTTCCTAAAAAGCTCGGCATAGATCTGCTTTCTGCAAGCTCTCATAAGATACATGGTCCAAAGGGTGTCGGCTTCCTTTTCATAGATGAGCGTGCCCACGTTTCACCTATCATACTCGGAGGCGGCCATCAGGGCGGTATGCGTTCCGGCACAGAAAACGTTCCGGGCGTTGCCGGATTTGCGCTTGCTGCAAAGATCATGACAGATGACTATGACGCAAATCTTGCACACATGAAGGAAATTCATGATTACTTTACAGGCGAGCTTGGCAAGATCGAGGGAGTTACAATTAACGGCTCTAAAGAATATGGCGCTCCTTACATAGTTTCAGTTACAGTCAAAGACGTTCGTGCGGAAGTACTTTTGCATGCGCTTGAAGAAAAGGGTGTATACGTTTCAGCGGGATCTGCCTGCTCTTCAAACAAACCTGCTGTATCTGCGACACTTAAGGCTATCGACGTACCAAAGTACGCGCTCGACTCAACTGTCAGATTCAGCTTTAGCCCAAACACAACAATGGAAGAGATCGATACGGCTGTCAAAGCATTAAATGAGCTTTTGCCGTTTCTTAGAAAGTTTAAGAGAAAATAAGAGGTAATATATGTTTCAGGCATTTTTATTGAAGTACGCCGAAGTAGGCGTAAAGGGAAAGAACCGTTATGTTTTTGAAGACGCTCTTGTACGCCACGTAAAAAAGCACCTTTCAAAAGTAACCGGTAATTTCAACGTATCAAGGATTAATGGAAGGATCTTTGTCGAAGCTACAGACTATGATTATGACGAGACAGTAGATGCTCTTCAGCATGTATTTGGTATCGTAGGAATAAGCCCTGTCCGTGTACTTGAAGATATGGAAGAAGATACTGTTCTCAAGGCTTCTGTTGAGTTCATCCGTGATAATTACGAAGATAAGCACTTCTCCTTCAAGGTAGATACACGTCGCGCAAACAAGAGCTATCCTATCCCGTCAATGACAATGGATGCCAACGTTGGTGCAGCTCTTCTTGACGCTTTCCCGGAAATGCATGTTGATGTACATAAGCCGGAAGTAAGACTTCACATCGAAGTACGTGAAAGCATCTTCATGTACTCAAAGACTATCAAGGGCGCCGGCGGACTTCCACTCGGAACAAACGGCCGTGCTCTCCTCCTGCTTTCCGGTGGTATCGACTCTCCTGTAGCCGGATACATGGTTTCACGCCGCGGTGTTGAGCTCGATGCAGTTTACTTCAATGCTCCGCCTTATACATCAGAGAGAGCAAAGCAGAAGGTAATGGATCTTGCACGTATCGTTTCTAAGTGGACCGGTCCTATCAACCTTCATATCATCAACTTTACAGACATTCAGCTCTATATCTATGAGAAATGCCCGCATGACGAGCTTACTATCATCATGCGCCGCTACATGATGCGTATTGCAGAGCAGATTGCAAAGAATAATGACCTTCTCGGACTTATCACAGGTGAGTCTATCGGACAGGTAGCAAGCCAGACCATGAAGAGCCTTTTCTGTACAAACGATGCATGCTCTATCCCGGTTTACAGACCACTCATCGGTTTTGATAAGCAGGATATCATCGACTGGTCAGAAAAGCTTGGTACATACGAGACTTCTATCCTTCCTTACGAGGATTGCTGTACTATCTTCGTTGCAAAGCATCCTGTAACTAAGCCTAATCTCAATATCATCAAAGCATCTGAGCAGAATCTCAACGAAAAGATCGATGAGCTTGTCCAGACTGCTTTAGATACCGACGAGGTAATCCGCATTGGAGACGAAACAGAGCAGTAAACAATTACAATTATTTGCAGGCGCCTTTATACTTGGCGCCATGCTTTTTATAATGTGCTATGGCGCAGGGGTACTTGATGTCACTTATGATGACTGGATATTCCACATGATCGATCCGGATATCAAGCAGCACTATCTCGGATGGTGCTTTTACCGCAACAGCCCCTGGCAGTTTCCGCTAGGACTTATGGAAAATCTTGCATATCCGGCAAAAATGTCTATCCTCTGGACAGACTCAATGCCGCTCATTGCAATGATACTAAAACCGTTCAGTCCTCTCCTTCCGACAACCTTCCAGTACATAGGCTGGTATGGACTGCTCTCAACCGCCCTTACTTCAGGTATCGGCGCTTTGATACTATATAAGCTTACACGCAGCCGTATCGTATCATTTATAGCTTCTGCATGCTTTGCAGTTGCTCCTCATATGCTGCAGAGGATGTTTTATCATACGACACTTACAGCGCAGTGGCTCATCCTTCTGCCGATTCTTTGGTGGATCAATGATGTATATAAGCTTGACTTAAGGAAAAAGCTGATGCTATGGGCAGGCTACTCTTTTGTTGCAGTTACCATTCATCCTTATCTATGGGCTATGGGATGCTTTATTTGGGCATTTATTGCTCTTGAAGAGCTAATTGTCACACATAAGCTTTCTTCCTGCCTTTTAGAAGCTGTATCTTTGGTCGCGGCAGCTGTCTTTGGTCTATGGATAATGGGTGCTTTTTATGGAGGAGTGAATTCAGAGTACATCGCAGGAGGCTATGAAAGTAACCTTAATACCCTTATTAACCCGCTGGGAAAAAGCCGGATCTTCCATGACCTGCCTCTTGCTGTCGGGCTTCAGTATGAAGGGTACGGATATCTCGGAGCAGGTGTCATATTGTTGGTCATAATTTCTGCTCTAGCACTGGTTTTGAAGAAGATACGGAAAAATAAGATATTTACATTGCGCAGATCACTCATGCTGCTCATGTTCATATTCTTTTTCTGTTTTGCAGTATTTCCGGAGATATCTGTCAATGAGCACATGATCAAGATACTCCCGCAGCCGGGACTTATCGGAAAGTTTTTCGGAACATTCCGCTCTACCGGGCGTTTTATCTGGCCTGTTGTATGGCTTTGTATCATCGGCTCAGTAACCGTATTAAAGCGAAACTTAAAGGAAAATGCCATTATCATCCTCGTAGCATTCTGCATGTTTGTACAGCTATATGATCTTTCTACGGCTATCGCTGACAAAAAGGAAAGCTTAAAAACTGAAAAGATAGCTGACTCTGATCTCGATGATCCGGCACTTACAGCATGCATAGATCGCTATAAACATATTGTAATGGCTTATGACGACAATATCGACATGAACGACCTTGCATATTTTGCATACAGGTACGGACTTACAATAAACAGATATTACTTTGCAAGAGATATAAATGAACAGATTGAAAAAAATCTCGAAGACTACAGACAGAAACTTACCAATGGTGAAGATGTATCTGACTGTATCTTTGTCATGAAAGAGAAAGAACTTGCAGACTGGACTATATTTGACCTTCACTTCTATTACTTAAACGGATCCTACATCGGTGTCAGCGATCCTGTCGAAGGTCTTGAAGAATTGTATTTCTGATAAACAGATAAAAGGTAAAAAAACTGGGGCTATGTCTCTCCTCTCTTTAGGAGAAACATTGCCCCACCAATACTAAAATACCTAATTCAAAATGACCCTGACGCCATTTTTACATCATTATACGATGTATGGGCTAAGGATCTTGAGAACTTCTTCTACGTTCTCTTCAGCATGGATGTTAAGGTCGATTGGCTTTGAAAGGTCAAGGCTGAAGATACCCATGATTGACTTTGCATCGATTACGTATCTGCCTGATACAAGATCGAAGTCATAATCAAACTTAGTGATATCGTTAACGAATGACTTTACCTTATCAATCGAATTCAGTGAAATCTTAACTGTCTTCATAAATGTTGTTTACCTCCTTAAGGTCGTTTGCTTATATCTTACGTTTCATGAAAATAAAAGTCAATATATAACATGACGAAAAAACACAATGTTTTGTGAACAGTATATCAAAAAGAAAGGAATTTAATGAAATCAGTAGCTTTACATAATCTAGGCTGTAAAGTAAATGCCTATGAAATGGACATAATGCAGGATGCATTCGTGAATGCAGGATACAAGATCGTTCCATTTGATCAGACTGCAGATATCTATGTCATCAACACCTGCTCAGTTACCAATATAGCAGACAGAAAATCCCGCCAAATGCTTCATAAGGCTAAGACCAAGAATCCTTCTGCCATCGTAGTTGCTGCCGGCTGCTATGTAAACACACGCGGCAAAGATGAGGTTCTCTCTGATGATGTAGATGTCGTTGTCAGCAACACTGAAAAATCTGAGATTGCAAATATAGTCGGTAAATATATCGAGGAGCATGATATCAGTGCAGAGACAGTCATATCTGAAGCTGATGTTACAGCCGTAAACTCTATAGAAAATGCTGTAAAAAGTCATGCAGAGATAGAAGGAAATCATACTCGTGCCTTTATAAAGGTCCAGGATGGCTGTGAGATGTACTGCTCATACTGTATCATACCATATGCCAGAGGCCAGATAAGAAGCCGCAGTATCGATGATGTAACATCAGAGCTTAAGTCTTTGGTTGCCGATGGATATCACGAGTTTGTCATCACAGGTATCCACCTTTCCTCTTATGGCATCGACAAGATAAAGTTTGATGATACCAATGGCGATCATATCAACTTTGCTGAGTTCATTAAGAAGTATCATGCCGGCGAGATTGATGCTCCTCTCCTTGATCTAATTGATGAGGTTGCAAAAATAGATGGAGTAGACAGGATAAGATTTGGATCACTAGAGCCTCGTATCATTACAGACTCTTTTGCAGAGCACCTTGCTGCAATGCCAAAGATATGCCCTCAGTTCCATCTTTCACTGCAAAGTGGATGCGACAGTGTTCTCAGCCGTATGAACCGTCATTACAGCACTGACGAGTTCTACAATGTAACAGAAATACTTCGCAAACACTTTGACAGTCCCGCTATCACAACAGATGTAATTGTTGGCTTCCCGGGCGAAACTGATAATGAATTTGCCGAGACAGTCGAGTTTCTTAAGAAGGTGAACTTCTATGAAACCCATATTTTCAAGTATTCACGCCGTAAGGGTACTCCTGCGGATAAAATGCCTGATCAGCTTACAGATGCCGAGAAGCATAGTCGCAGCAATGTCCTGCTTGACTTAAATTCAAAAAACAAGGCATCATATGCTGATTCATTCATCGGAAAAGATGTAGAAGTTTTATTTGAGGAAGGCTCTACAGGATATACAAAAGAATATGTCAGAGTTAAGAGTCTCGATAAATCATATGAAAACGGAACTATCGTAAAAGGCAGGATCACAGGTCGAATTGACAATGAATTGATGGAGTTTAGTGCTCTGTAAAAAAGTGCCCAGGGATTTTCTCCCAGGGCACTTTTTTCTTATTTCATTTCGTCAAGATACACCCTCCCTGAGTATGCCAGATGCGGCACACGATGGAACAGGGTGTGTTTTTTGCATACTATTTCAAATAGCGGATCGGCATATATTTCCGCGTACTTTCTTATTTCTTCAGTTATCTCATCTTCGCCTTTAGGATAGCTGTCATTTTCCCCGATAAGCTTTTCTGACACGAGTTCAGCAGTATTGATAATCCTCACTGCTTTCCCTTCCTCAAGGCTTATAGAGGCTGCAAGAGAGCCCGCTGTGACCGCTTCTCCTACAACTGCCGCCTCTGCTCCTCCCTTACATTCACTTAGCACTTCAATATAAGGCATACGGCATCTGCCATCTGACGCTGATAGCTTCAAGGTATCCAATACTCTCTCTGTGAACTGCCCTTCCGGCACACCTGCAACATAAGGGATACCATATTTTTCATGCATAAGCTCTGCCAAGCCGAAGCCTGTCGAAGATATGACAAGGTTTACATCTGCTGTCGGTGCTTTCATTAATTCATCAAAATCAGAATCCATTGCCCATACTGATGTTACTTCAAATCCTGCTTCTTCAAGCAAAGTGCGCATATCGCCCGCTGCCTCTTTAGAAGTAAAATCAAGTGGAGTAAGTCCCAGTATATTCAGCCTCACTCTATCACTCGCAGTTTTTGCTACAGAGTCACTTGCGAGAAACTTCTCAGCAAATCTCAAAAATGCATTTGCTGCACCAATTGTATAATCATGCATTGCATTTGTATCTATGTGAAATGTTGGTATACCCGTCCTTTTCTCTATGACTTTCGCTATCGCCTTAAAGTCAGTTCCATTTAAGTATGGCACGGGCGAACAAAATATAGCTATGAACTTAGGATCAAGCTTCCCTGCCGCATCAACTGTATCTTTGATGAATTTATCATCATTTCCGGTAATTGCATCTACTTCGGAAAGCCCGGATATATAAATGAGGCTCGCGCGGTCATACCATCTCACTTCATCATGAGTATTGTAGGTAGAATTGCATCCCGAAGGATCGTGGATAACGCACATCCCTCCAAGCTCATACAGCGCTGAAGCAGCTCCTGACACGTCCCCGGTATATACAGGCAGTCTTACAAATACGTTTTTCATTTTAGTCATCATCTCCAATCAGGTGTACTGCAGCAGCTCATAAGTCCCACAGCTTTCCTCGGAACTATGTCACGCGTATTTTTTTCGTTTATATAAGCATCTTCTATCAGGCGTGCGAGCGCTATTATACCTCTGTATCCAAAAAGCCCTCCGCCCTCTATGATATTTACAAAGTGCTTTGTATCTTCCGCCCACGCCGCCTTAGGTCCGATTGCAAGAGCGCGACCATCACCTTTCTTCGCTACACGAGTTTCCGGTGTTATCGTCGGTATGAATTCTATACCTGAACCATTTTCCCTTATCCATTTTTCATTATCCTTATCATCCGCTGCTACAGCATCAAGATATATCCTTTTCACATTGAAGCCATTTTCAAATAAAAGCCTTGCCACTCCACATGGCTCTGTATGGGCTATATAGTCTATGGCTATCTCTGTATCACCCACAAGCTCCCTTACTCTTTTAAGCTCTGTTTTTGCCGCTATTGCGCCGTTCCCAACATCGACATCGCCTATACCTGTCATATCCGCAAGCTCTTTAAGCTCATTTTTAATATGCTCATCATCAAGATGAGCAGGCATATACATAAACTTCCTGCCTAGCCTTTTGGCAGTCCTTCCTATGGCACGCTCAGCATTTGGATATGTAGTGATAAAGTATTCAGCACTTCCAAGTGAAAGGTAATCGTCATAATCTTTGCAGTCCTGAAGCTGCATCACTGTAAACCCATTGTCCTCAAGACAGGCTACTATATCATTCTGCTCACGCTCCATCTTTAAGTCACACCCTAAAAGAGCCACTGTATTGCGCTTTATATCAAGCGGCACAAGTGGCTCAAACATGGCATATCTAAGCTTCATATCCGGTGAAGGACCGTTTTTCTGCATTATAGGATCCATATAGCATCTGCAAAAATCGATATCCGGATAGCGCTTCGAAAGCTCATCATATATTTTCTTTAAGTTTGCTCCCATGAAGGCATGAACGCACACCGTAAACACCATGATATTCCTTGGATGTTTATCAAGTTTTTCAATAACTTCACAAACACCCTCGATAGTCAGTGTCTCAAGGTTGTCGGAAAACATATCCTTTTCCTCGATAGTAACACAACTAAATCTGTCGCGAGCTCCCATTTCAAGGGCTGTCATCACAACACCTCTCATGCAGTTTACCGCGCATACGTATATCTGGTGGCTCTCCGGCACTGCCATTCCTATGTGCACGATATTCCATGTACCATGCACCGGAGCATTAAATTCAAGCATAAAGACACCTCATGATCAATCAGTTTTTTCTGATAATTATACAACGTCTTATGCTCAGTGTCATTACCATGTGGCAATTATAGTCAGCTTATTCTTATTATCCTCATACTTATAGATCACATCATCCATATTCTTTTTGACAAGAAAGATGCCCAAACCGCCTATCTCCCTTTCTTCAGCAGGAAGCGTGACATCAGGATCATCCTTTTCCAGTGGATTATATGGTATGCCCGAATCTATAAAGGTTATCTCTGCCCGTGATGTTCCACCGTCTGCATCGATCCAGATCTCTGCATCACCTTCAGAATCACCATAAGCATAATTAGCTATATTCACATATAATTCCTCTACCGAAAGATCGATCTGCATCTGTTTTTTGGGCGTGCAGCCGGCCTCTTCCAATTCTGCATCTATAAAAGAAAGAACCTCATCTAAATTATCAACCTTTGCTTTAAGAATTATTTTTTTCACTTTTTATCCTCTCCAGACCACACCGACCATTGTCAGATCATCAAACTGCGGCGCTCCATCGTAAAACTTGTCTACATCCTTCTCAACTCTATTGAGGAATACTTCCGGATTAGTATTTTCTCCGGCATTTAATGCCTCCAGCATCCTATCCGTGCCATAAAGCACATCGGCTTTATTGGTAGCTTCAGGAACACCGTCACTGTAAATAAAGAAACCTCCGCCCTTCTCAAGATCAAATTCATAATCCTTAAACCTGCTGTCTTCCATGCCCGCAAGAACAAAACCATGTTTATCCTTCATAAGAGTAAATTTGCCGTCGCCATCAAGTATTGCCGGATACTCATGTCCTGCATTTGCCGCAATGACATGCCCTGTAGATATAGTAAGTATTCCAAGCCATACTGTAACAAACATTCCTGCCTCATTACCTTCGCACAGAAGATTATTTACATCATGCAAAATAGCCGCAGGTGAGGACGAATCCTGCTGTGTACGATTCTTCAGATGAGTTTTGGTAATGACCATGAAGAGAGCTGCAGGAACTCCCTTTCCTGATACATCTGCAACAGTCACCGCCAGATGATCATCATCGATCATAAAGAAATCATAAAGGTCTCCACCAACTTCTTTGGCCGGACGCATATATGCAAATATATCAAACTCCGTTCTCTC
Source organism: Lachnospiraceae bacterium MA2020 (assembly GCA_000746015.1). Taxonomy (GTDB): domain Bacteria; phylum Bacillota; class Clostridia; order Lachnospirales; family Lachnospiraceae; genus NK4A144. The sequence continues at coordinate 84,222 of JQKK01000006.1, forward strand.
CGGGAATGGCGGGAAGATACTCGGCAGCATATCGGCCTGTATCTGCGTCGCAACATTAAGCTCTGCGCCAATTCTTTCCTTTTCGGCAGTCACATTCTGTATATCTATGATATACTTCTTCATCCTCTCCGTCATAGACTCAAAGGATAGGGCAAGCGACTGCACCTCATCATTTGTATTTATACCCCATTCAAAATCAAGCTGATCCCCTTCAAGTGAGCTTACCTTACTTGTAAGTAATTCTATAGGCTTAACAAGGTGATGGCTCAGTTTATTAGACATTATTGCTGTCAGGACAGCCATGATCACAAGCAATGCCATGATAGTGATGACTGAAGACCTAATGATATTATTAACTTCTTTCAGCTCACTTTCACGAGTATCTTTAAGCGAAGCAAGCAGCCTCTCTGTAGGTTCTATTACGTTCTTTTCCGGAATTATAGATATAAGTGACCAGTTCACAACCTCTATAGGAGAATATGCAACATAATAGTTTTCACCATCCACGCTCAAAAGCTCAAGTCCACTTTCTCCCTTTGCTGCCTTACCCGCGAGCTCTGAAAGATTTTTATTGTTTCCTTCCTGAGAGATCAGATTTGATCCGGCTTTTAATTCGCCATCATCCTTAGACGAAAAGATTATGGCTCCATTCCTATCAACTATGCAGGAATCTCCCTCATCCCCTATCCTTGCATTAAGCATGAGTGTTTTAATGCCATCGAGATAAAGACCTGCTCCTGCTACACCGACAAATTCATCATTTTTATATACGGGAGCGCCACACATAATAGCAAGCTCACCCGTATCATAATCCTCTGAAATGCCGGTAAAATAAAGTTTTCCCGTTTCCTTTGCTCCGGTATACCAAGGTCGTTTACGAGGATCTAGATTAACATAGTTCCCATTATCATCCCATCTGTCTTCAAGCACTTCTCCGCCAAGAAGCATTATTCCCGTCTCAGTACCTATGTAATTTGCTCCAAGCTGCGGATACTGTGAGTACATAGCTACAAGATTACCCTGCAGATTTCCTATCATTGACAGTTCATCCAAGATTTCAGAATTCGTAGGATCAACATTCTCAGCATAAAGGAACTGTCCCATATTTTTACCAATGTCTGATTTTTGTGGAATTACTACCTTTGCTTTTCCATATCTTGCAGGATTATTATATACATCAGTTGTAGTATCTGCCAAAAGCTGTACAGTTCCACCAAAATTGCTTAAAGTCTCATTCGCCGTAAATGCGCAGCCCAATGTCGTTGCGCTCAGACGCTCTGTGATCTGGTCACGCATAGCACTGTCAGAATATTCTTCCACCTCTTTTCCTGTAGCTTCAGAATTTTTCAGAAGAATATTTCGCATATTGTTAAGCAATTGCATATTAATGAGTCCCAGCACTATCAGCAAAAGGGCTGATATCACTAACATGACCTTCATGATCTTCTTCTTCATAAGCTATTCCCCTATTTTCTTAAAATATGTATATCCCTCGCATCTGCATCTTCCCTTACATACAGCGCAGTAGTAGTCTTCATCTTCATACCAGACCTGACCAAGCTTTTTCCTGAATGAAAAGCCATTTTTTTCAAAAATACTTTTTGCAGGAATTGCATTGTTATATTCACAAAGAACTGTATATACAAGACCTGCAGCCTTTATTTTCTCTATATAGGCTTCTAATTCTGTAATAAGTTTCCTTCCAAATCCGCCCTTCTGATGCTTTTTATCTACACATAAAAATTTGCAATGAATTATCGGCTCTCCTCGGCTTAGCTTGGATAAAACTTCGCTTTCCTCTTTTGAATTATCCATAGCGCTCTGCATATTTTCAATAATATACAAAGTAGATGCCACAACCTTCCCTTCATCCTCTTCAACATATAAAAAGCTCTTTGGACTCTCTATATGCTCACGGCATTTGTTTTCATCCATGTATCCATTTCCCATTGACTCTTCCAGCATTGCCATTATAGCCGGAATATCCTTTACTTCAGCTTTTCTCATGATCATTCCTGACAAGTCCACTTCTTTCTGTAAATATATATAATGCTATTCCTACAGCAATTATTATCGACAATATAAGAGTATTCCCAAACACCAATACACAGCTCGGTGCCAGCGTTATACCTACTCTCGTCATAATTATGTATATTGTCAATGCATCATTATTGCTATAAGCATGATTCCCTCTGGTCTTATTATACGCATCCATCAATACACTTAGCCCAAATGAATCTGCAAGACCAAAAAGCAATACCACAACTATCAAAAGAGATATCCCCTTAAATACTGTGTATAGTGCGATCAATACTCCGATCAGAGCACTGTACAGTATACTTGCTCTCTTGGATGACATAAGGTTCAAGACCATAGTCGTCATAAATGGTGAAGCATATGCGGCTAAAATGTAGTCTATCAGCATGATCCCAGATATTACCGTAGACGAAAAACCGTAGCTGTCTACATCAAGCGGTACTGTATATGAGATGAATATAGTACACATATATATGGGAACGATCAAAAAAACTATAAAACGTAAAGCCTCTTTATTCTCTAATACGCTTAAAATATTTTTAGTGCTGCCTATTTCTGGCTCCCCACTTATTTCCATATCGTTGAGTATTAAAAGAGGGATCATCAATATTATTGCTGCGATAAGATATACAGCCCTGTACTCGATCTGTCCCGCCAATATACCGCCTAATATAGTTCCCATACACTGTCCTGCAAATGCACCGCCATTTACGTAGATCAGAGATTTCAGTACGTCTTTGTCACGCTTTAAGCAAAAAGCGTAGTACCTTATTGCAATAAAAATGCATCCATATCCAAATCCATCAATTACAAATCCTAAAAACAATATCCAATATTGAAATGCCAATCCTCTAACAAGCATTCCAAGTGCCGTTATAAACGAAGAAAATCTTAAAAATCCTGTAAGACCCTTACATTTTTTAAGCATAAAGCCAGACAAAGCGACACCTGCTATCATCATAGCCGACATAGCAGTTATTGGCATTGAAACGTATAACCCAATCTTATCTGCACTTACCATTCTTTGTGCAAGTCTTTTTACATACACTACATTGAAAGCATCACCGATCGACAATCCGAGCATATTCATCAAAAAAATGATACGAATTATCGCATTCTGCTTTCTTAATTCATATACCTTTCCCCTCATACATTACGCTCTACTTCTGTTCCATTGCTAATATATAGCTTGTATTCTGCAACTATCATTAATGAAAAAGCCAGAAAAAGAAGCATCTGAACTATATAGTCCACAAATACCCGGCGAAGATAGCTATATGATATCTCAAACTCCAGCTTGTCGCCTTTTTTATATACTTTTTGAATCTCAGGTATATTTTCAGAGTATCTGTCCAGATAGCCATCTACATCATCTATCATCTGTTTTGTGATCCCCAGCTTCGCTATACGCCTTTCATCAGTCTCTACAGACCTTTCTATAGCTTCCTGTATACGACTTATATTTGCACTATACGAGCTATAGTTGCCGACACCTACATAGATACACTGTATCAATATCCACAGCATCAGTACCTGAAGCATAAGGCGATGGCAAATTTTTCTGTTTTTTATCACTTTCCAAAGGAATATAAATAGAAATTCTGTAAGACAAAACGCAATAACTGTAATAATGAGCAGCCTGTAATTATACTCCCTGCTCTGCTTTTGCAACTCTGAAGCATCACTTATTGAAACTATTCTTGCATCACCCAATAATGGACTGATACAAAACAGCTTATCATCTTTTTCAAAATTACCATTGCTTAATTCTTTTATGCCATTTGGCAAATCTCTGCTTTCAGTAGCAAAAATAGTATTACTGTTAAAATCAATGATAAACAGTGCTTCTACATTATCATTTTCATCCACGCATAGCTGCATCTCTTTTTCCATTCCGTAATACGTGGAAATACGTTTTCCAAAATGAACGCCATAGTTAATATTTTCAATAAAATCCGTCAGTCTGACGTCCATTAGACTCTGATTTATCTGCCTCAGATTAGACCTGTACATCATGCAGCCCAATACATATGTCATTATTGTAATTACCATGCAGAGCGGCATGATCACGTTCAACAAAGAAAGGGGACTCTTTTTCATAGATTCACCCCCTCGCAGGATATACTCTGTCTGCCAGAAGATATATCTTCATAGGCAGCTTGACACCCGTTTTTTTAATCGTGTCTCTGTTCAGTAAGATCTTTGGTGCCAGCTCATACACCTGATCCAGTTTATCGATAGGAGTACCAGACATATAGTCCTTTATTGTCTCCGCTGCAAAATCACCTTCATCAACAGGGTCAGACATTGTGATATGCATCATTGCTCCCCATTCCACCTGGGACTCAGATGTCTCAGCCACCGTAGGTATACCTGCCTCTATGACATCACTTAAAAGCCATGGAAGCTTCTCATCCTCTATGGTACCAGTTGTGATATACAAAACATCAATATCCGGTATGAGCTTTTGATATGCAGCCTTAAGCTCGCTATAATAGCGGTCATAATCTTCTGCATTTTTTGCTTCATCCACATATATCCGATGTATAGCAAACCCATACTGTCCAGCCTTTTCTTCAAGCTGACCTATGCCTGAGTAGCTATATGCAGCATCATTATCCTCATATACTACTCCAACATCGTTAAACTTAAATACCTCATATGCCATATCTATCTGTCTGCCTATCCTTGATGCATCAAGATGTGCAAACGACTTATCATTATAGCGCTCAACAGCGCTCTTTATAATACCTGATGATACTGGATCTGCAGAGCCAAAGACCATATAGTCATAGGAAATATCTGATGCATTGGCTGTAAGGAACTTACCCGCCGAACTTCCGAAAACAAGCATCAGATCTACATCCTCATTATTTAAAAGCGCCTGCTTTTCCACATCAGACATTATATCAAGCTGATAATAGGCGCTCTTTAAAAATGTAAGGGAATCACTGCTGCACTCAGTCAGATCTTCCCATACACTTGATGTATCTTCACGTTTACGTTCAGTATCAAAATCCGAAATCATATTTAATACTGAAAGTTCCTGCCCTATTGTATTCAGCTCATCACGATAAAAATAGTATTCTTCCGAGGTGAGGCATGCTACTTTTATGTTATCTCGTGAAATTTTCTCAACTTCCTCTGCCGTAGTTTTACTACAGCCGACAGTCATAAGCAAGACAAGAGAGATGAAAGCACTAAAATATACCTTCATCAATCTTTTTTTATTTATACTATCCCCATGCATATGCCTCCCAGACTTTCACTAAGGCATCTATCTATAATTTACATTTAATGGTCATCTCAAATTTATTTCCTTTGACACCAACCAAAACATCACTGGCTATGTTTGCAACAATGGATCTTTCAAGCTCGTCCCATGCTTCTTTTGCTCCATCTTCTTCCTCTGCTTCGTCAGAAAGAGAGTCCCTATAAGAGCTCAGTGACCACATAACACCGCTCTGTGGAAGCGCATCTGTACTGCAATACATACCGAGTGATCCATAATTTACGCATCCCCCGCCATATTCCTGAGACAGATTAAGCACATATTCATAATTAAGGATACCATTTTGAATGATATCGCTTACTTTATCCATGAACCCCTTGACGTTCTTATTTTTCTTATCAGTCGCCATGGAAAGCAGCTCGTTTTTCTTTCCATAATCCATCCTTGTTTTAGCAGTAAGTTTGAGACTGAGGCTTTCTTCATCCTTTTCAAACCACATATCAGCCTCATATTCTCCTGCCATATTTCGAAGCATACCTACAGTCTCCTCGAAAATAAGCCTGGTATGCAAAGCACCCTTTCTATCTAATTCAAGAGTAGAAATAACTTTGTCGGCATGCTCTAAAACTTCCTCTGTAATTCCAACAGCACTGTCACCGTCATTGACGATATTCATAATTATATGCTCAGATTCTCCGCTAAACATACGATGTCCCCTTCTCTTTCAAATCCTTATATTTATCACTCTATAGTAAGAATATCTGAAAATCCTGTTACTTCTAAGATTTCGTTCACTTCCTCTGAAACGTTCTTAACAACCATCTTTCCTTGCTTATTCATGATCTTCTGTGCCGCAAGAAGGACTCTGAGTCCTGCAGATGAAATGTATTCCAAGGAATTGACATCAAAATAAAGCTCAGTAATACCTGCTACTGATCCCTTTATTTCCTCCTCCAGCTGAGGTGCCGTTGTTGTATCAAGACGTCCCTCCAATGTAAATGTCAAAATTCCGTTGTCTGCAGATTTGTTAATATTCAGCATATTATTCCCTCCTAAAAAGAAAAAAAATTCTTATGACAATTTTATAATAACACACATATTGTCAATCAAATTGTACTTTATATAAAGCAAAACCAACATTTTGTTTTATATAAAGTACATTGTATACATTATTTCTTTAGATACTCTATTGACACCGGAAATTCAAAATATGTTTCAGGATATGGTTCATCTTTTAATGTAAAATGCCACCATTCGCAGTCTAAAGTATTAAAACCATTGCGAACCATTACATTCTGTAAGATCATGCGGTTTTCGTACTGTGTCTCCGTTATACCTTTGTAATCCGGATGAGAGACCTCACTAAAGAGATCAAATGGGCCACCCATATCAACTTCTTTTCCGGTTTTCATCTCCAGAAGAGTAAGATCAACTGTGCTTCCTCTGCTATGACTTGACTGCTTTGCAATATATCCTTTTGCAAATAATTCCTGTTTTTCCAGCTCAGGATAAAAATACTGTTTCATTCGGATATCCTGATCCTCAATTCCCCACAGTACAAAATGCTTTACTGCACATGCCGGACGATATGCATCAAACACCTTTAATCTATAGCCCTGCACTATTAATTCATTGCTTACACTTTTTAGCGCTCTGGCAGCTTCTTTTGTCAGCAATGCACACGGGTCCTCATATCCATCAATTCTGCTGCCTATAAAATTATAGGTAGAATGATATCTGATCTCCTGAACTATGTCCGGCACAAAATCTGCAAGGACTACAAATCCGGACGGATCCATAGTTTCACTCTTGTATTCAGCTTTCATCCTTATCACCTCATGGCTCTGTTTTTAGTTTTTTGATAAAGGTGTAAAATCAATCCTATCTATATCTTCCATTATTTCAAGCCTTGAATTATACTCTTCCTCTGATATACTTTCCCATTTATCTTCAACCGGATCAGAATATGTTACAAACCATGGACTTTTTTCATTTTCATAGCTATCATATTTTATTCCTACCTGCTGAAGAAGGTTCGTTGTATTTGGCTCAATATCAAAAGTATTATAGCATGTCATTCCTGCCCCACCTGATTGTACATTGACTACAAGTCCACCATCCTGTATATAGTAGCGATCACGACCAGATCCAGATAATACGTGTGCCGGTGATCTGTCTACCATAGTATAGATATCGTATACTACACCCTTCATTTCGCCATCGGCTATTTCTCCTACCAAAAGCTCATCTATGCCATCATGATTTATATCTTTATATGCAAATCCAGGCTTCTCAACCGAGTAATACATTGGGCTCATATTATTTTCTTCGAGCTTTGATGCATCCCATTTTTCGTCAATTGCCTTTTTGAGCTGTGCTATTACATCACTATACAGATCTTCTCCCTTTGTGCCTGCACCAAATGTAAAGTTGCCGCCATCACAGCCAAGAGTCTTGATGATGTCTTCTGCACCATCGTACAAGGCTTCATACTCTGCCGGCATTTCATCTCCCTTTGTGTAGTCCCACTGCACATCAGACGGATATGACCTTGTGACATCATAAACTGTTCCATCAGCCGTTGTCATTTCTCCGACCTTAGTGTCCATCCCGCCTGCATATTCAGATGGTTCCTTATACGCTTCAACTGAAAATGTAAATCCACCAAAACCAGCCTCATTTGCGGACTTTTCATAAACGCTTATCCGATTGTCTGTTGCATACGCAAGATAGGTTCCTTCCACCTCTTTAGGCATTGTGATCGTAAACAGTCCATTTGAAAGTACACCATTTTCATCCGCAACTATCTCCTGCCTGTCTTCTTCGGCGCTAACCTCAGCTGCCACATCGTCCGAAATTTCCGTAGACATTTCCGTTTCTGATGTTCCAACAGCCGCTGCTTCAGTACTCGCAATCGCAGTGCTTTCCTGCACATCATCTTTTCTGCTGCCGCTTCCGGCTGAAGCAATGCCCGCGCAAGCTACTGCAGAAATAGATACTGCACATGTCAAAAGTGTCAAAACTAATCTGTTCTTCATACTCTCCACCTCGTATTTTTTATAATTTTTTAATTTTCCCTTTATCAAAGTAGTATACTACAGTAGTTATTTACATGTTGTTCTATATTTCGTGCAATAGGACAAAGAGGCATACAAAAAATTCCTATACAGTAAAAGCCCCGACGCAATTTCGTCGAGGCTTTGCCTTATTTGTAATTTTTTTATTTGAAAGCATCCCATGCATACCTGCAGGATGGATTCCAAACCAGCCATGAATTTACACCATTTTCAGAAACGGCATTTATCTGCTCTTTTATCTCATCAGCACCGTATTTTCGGTATTTTTTGAGATAAGATGCAGTGAATCCCTGGAGCCACGGACGTACATTTGCCTGCTCTGCAAGCTTGTTGCCGCTTACAGCTGACAACTCTTCTGCCGAATACTTCATTGCTGTATCAATAGTTTCAAAAGGATGCAGATCCGGGACGCCATTTCCCATCGTTCCCTCATAATAATGCGACGGGTATATCATAGGTGAAAGGTAATCTGCATTTAATGACAGCCATGAATACTCCTGACCTACAACATTTCTATCTATCTCAGAATTTATCACGGTTCCGAAAACATCCAGTGAAAGCGGCTCTCCAGCCTTTTCAAGCTTCTTATGAGCATACTTTGCAAACTTCAATATTGCACGCCGTCTGCCGTATCCACTTATCCCTATGTCTTCTTTCTTTATACCTGTAGGAAATCTTACATAATCATACTGTACTTCATCAAAACCAGTATCCTTACATCCTTTTGCTACCTCGATCAGGTATTCTCTCGCTTCTCTATTCCGAGGATCTATCCATGTAAAATCCTTGGCATCTCTGTAGATTGTTCCATTTTTATCATGTAATACCCATTCCGGCCTCGTATCACTTATACAGGGGTCTCTAAACGCCACGCATCTTGCTATAGCGTATATTCCATGTTCATGAAGCCTGTCTATAAGCGCCGGCATATCCTTCACAAGAACATTTTTTGTTCCAAGCTCATCTATCATATCTGAATTCATATCATATATGATATTTCCGTTGTCATCCTTAACGTCTATCACTACCGCATTTAAGTTGGAATTATCAATCTCCTCGATGATTTCATCCATGCGCGACTCTGTACCTGCGACATAGGCACTTACATATATCCCTCGGATATCGTCAGAATCCGGTAGACATGCGCTTTCGGCTGCACTTGCCATAATTGTAGTGTTAACGAGAATAACAGAAGTAAAAATGAGTGATAAAAACGTTCTCTTGAGTATCATTTTAGTAGGTCCTTTTTTGCATTTTTTATTTCATCACATACGGAACATTTACCATATATACATTGTCGATCCAGCTTGTTCCGTTTGCTCTCTTTGTGTCCAGACTGCTTATAAGGACACTTCTAAGCCTCATCTTCTGTCCTGTCTTACTATCAGCAACAGAGCTTGATGAGCTTATTACATAGTACTTGCCAGCGTTTTGTCCAAGATACATCATTTCATGGCCTTTGAAGAAAATCACAGATCCGGCAGGCATCAGATTCAGGACTGATTTTTTCTGCTCTGCGCTCATCCCAGTCAGGTCATGGTGAAGTACTGATGAAGATGCCGCCTGCCATGTCGTATTTCTCGGTAATTCAAGGCCAAAGCACTTATATATGCTTCTGATATAGCCTGAGCAATCCTCAGAAGCGAGCATTCCACCCCATCCATAAGTATCTCCAAGCATTTCAAACGCCACATTCAAAAGGTTCCTTGTCGTAAGCGGAAGAAAACCTTCATGTACATGCTCTCCTTCTGAAACCAGCGCAAGCTCTTTTTTGTAGCTGCCATCCAGATTTCTTACCGGAACATATACAACATAATTTTGTATTGGCGAACGGTTTGTAACAAGATTTCCATAGCTGCCCTGCGGAGCTATCTCAAGACATGTTCCCATTGTGAGCATAAGTCCTGAAACACTCGGATTGGTATTTGACTGCTCTAGATATACCTTTCCGTCCAGCACGACCAAAACACGTTCAGAAGGGATATCCCATGCATTAAGCCACTCATACTTATCTTTACATATTGCGATATCTGCTGCCTTAACCCATCCCGATGTGCTTGAGCTATAGCCGTAGTAGTACAAGCCGTCATTTGAGCTGCTCTTTATCACAAAGGGTTCATTTATCCTTAAAGTTGAATTAGCCATATAGTCAAAGTTCAGATCTCCGACTTCGTCTGTTATGATTGCATCTGTAGGATAAGAGCGGATCTCAGTCCTTGCCGCTGCTATGCCATATGACACTTTTGACCTTGTAACAGTGCTCTGAGTATTAAGTACTATAGCATTTGTCAGAGCCTCTGTAACAGGATTTCCAAATGCGTCAAAATATCCGCCTGCAGTATAAGTTTTCATCTCCTCAACGCCGCTTGTAAACATAAGAGCATTAATATTAGCCGTATTTACGTTTTCATCGATTTTTTTGAGGTCATGCATTTTTGTTGCAGGGTCAGCCATTACCCTCTCGTTTATGAGCTTTATCTGATCTTTGTCAGCCAAAACCTCATCGACATTTTGCAGCTGCCTGCTCAGCCAGTATGATGTCAGACTCATCTCCCTTGTAACATCATCCATATAAGCTGCTGCAGCATGTGCCTCAGTTGTGCACAACATTGTCATAGCAATCATAATCGCTGCAATCTTCTTCATTTTCCCCATATTTTCCCCCTTTGCTGTAGCAATTTACAGTAACATTGTAATCAAGTATAGCACAAATTAATAACAGTCAACAATCTGCACTTTTCTCACTATATATTACTCCCCATGCATCTATTAATCTGCTTAAATTCCATGCAGCATTTGCAGGACTGGTAGATGGTAAACATATCGCACATCTATTTATTTTATCACGAATGTATTTGTTAAAATATTTCTCTGCCGTCTTTCCATTCACGTAAATATTTTCAATTCCGGCTGCATCTAAAATGACATTTAAATCATTCGGTACTACATTTTTAATTGCTGAATCTGCCGATCCTTCAATATCACACGACTCAATAACATCCCATACAGCTATGCGATTCCTGATAAGAAATGCCTTCTTTTCATCTATCGTGATGGGTATATCTTCATTAAAAACAGCCGCTGTCACTTTCCAAAACCTGTTTTGCTTATGACCATAGAAAAACTGAACTTCCCTTGACTTCACAGAAGGAAAGCTACCAAGAATAAGTATTCTCGAATTGCTATCAAAAACAGGCGGAATAGGATGCTTGATCATGTTATTATCTCCTCTATGTGTCAGTAGCTCAGTTACTCTTCTGATTATAATACTTTTTAATCCGCTTTGGTACCAAAAAGGTACCAGAAGAAATTTTCCCATCAAAAAAGAGCTGACTCCCGAGGGAATCAGCTCTTAATTTATGCTTGGACAAATATCTATTCAGATATGCGAAATGCCTTAACCATGCGGTTTACAGCATTTCTATAAAGTAAAAACTGTTAATCAGTTAAAATTACTTAATGATAGAAGCAACTCTTCCTGATCCTACTGTTCTACCACCCTCACGATTATAGCTTTCGTTTATCGTGGTGCTAAGCCTTGATTTTACAGGCTTCTTTTTGAGCATATTATTCATATTTGCCCTATTTTTTATGGTTTTTGAAATTTTTGGTACCAAAAAGGTACCAGAAGAGAATTTATTTCATATATTCCTTAAATTTTGCCTCAGTTACACCTAATCTCTTTGCAGCTTCACTTATACTTATAATGCTATCATTCACAAGAGAAACCAGTGTGTCTATTTTTCCCTTCTCTATCATACTATTATCATGCATTTCTGCTATTTCCTGCTCATCAAATAATGTCATCATAATATCCACAACCTCCTTTTCCCTTGATTCAAGATACTCCTTGAGAATGTTTCGGTCTTTACATATACTTATTGTTTTTAAGATTGTTTCCTTACTACGTCCATGAAGCCTTCTCTGCTCATTATATATCTTAGAAAACAGTATGTACTGATTCAAAATATCCGTACTTTCAGTCTGTCGTATGACCTTAATCTTCAAATCTAAAAATGCATTATCACCTTCAAAAAATTCCTCAGCCAATGATATTGTATCCTGAATATCTTTCTCATCGCCGATATAGATAACATACAGTTCCGGCTTTGGAACAACTACCTTCTTCTCGCCATACAGATCAGCCTTTTGCTCCTTAAAATAAAGCTGGTAGGTTCTTGCCAAATACATCAATACTCTTACCAGTATATTCAGACTCCATGTTGACTGTGCTTCTAGCAAGAGCATCAGCCTGTCCCCTACTCTGAAACCTAAATCATTTACAATGTCGTTTACTAAGACGTTGCGAATTGTGACATTCTTCAAGTCACTCTCTGTAGTAATTTTATCCTCTGGGTGAAGTGTCTGATATAACTCCATCAGATACTTGCGATTGTAAAACAAATCCGAAAACACTGTCGCCTTAATTATATGCTTTACATAATTTTCATTTCCTGCTTCTTCAATTACTTCACCGTTCACGTTATCTAAAGCCATGTCCTGTTCCTTTCTCAACTAGTTAACTATATTATATCAGATAATTATGGACAATATACTTATTTTTCTGTATGATGCTGAAATTGCAAAAACTTCTTGTTTTATTCAAACACAGCAAGTCTACACAAATGAAGCAAAGCTATCACTGTCTATGGGTTCTCCGCCAGCAGTCTGCTGTTGTAGCTTATAATCTGCGGCATAATTCGTTCAGAAAGTGCCGTTATAAACTCATATTAAGTGATTTTTTGCAGTTTTTACTCCACAAGACGTATATTCTCTTTAATTCATACTATAATACTACTTCTTATCTTGCCCGCACATTTAGGACATCCTCTTCCAGCGACTCGGTTATTCACAGCTGCTTCCCATTCATAACTACATTTTCTGCATTTCCACCATACTTTTTTTGCAACTCGCGACATGATGTCTGATGGAGTTAGCAGATCATTCTTCTCGTAGTTCCATTCTTCTGCAAGTAATGGTCTTACTGTTCCTAAATCATTTACACCTCGAATCAACTTCTTTCCTGCACAAAAAGGACAACCCCGTCCTTTCATTGAACGATTATCAATAATTGCTTGCCACTCATGTCCTTTTTTGCACTTCCACCATACTTTCTTTGAAGATGAAAGCGTAACTTGAGAAGGCAAAATAACATTTTTCTCATAATTCCATTCTTCACAAAGATCTGGTCTCAGCGACAATAAATCCGTCTCTCCTTCAATCGCATATCTTCCTGAACAATATGGGCAGCCATTTCCCTCAACTCGGTTGGCTATAGTCGAGATCCATCTATGCCCCGATTTACAAATCCAGTGTATCTTTTTTGAAGAATGAGGAAGGTAATGATCCGGATTTGTTTTGTTTAATTCTTTATCCCATTCCTCAGCCAAAACAGGGTAACGTGTATTAAAATCATTTTCACCAATTATAGCTGCCCTACCAGAGCAGTAAGGACATCCTTGTCCTAAGACTCGATTATGGATTATCGATTTCCATTCATGTCCCTTGCTACATATCCACCAAACAGGCTTCGATGACCCATATTTAATTTGTGCTGGCAACAATGGATTATTCTTTTGATAATCCCATTCTTTTGCCAATTCTGGATAAACACTTTCCAATGAATTCTTCTTTTCTTGGTAATTCATCAATTCGTCAATTTTGTTTCTATCCCTCTCAATATCAATATCTACTCTCTTTTGTCCTAGCTCCTTCTCCAGAATATCCTTAATTGCTTCATTAAGTGATTCAGTTGTTAAGTCTTTAAGAAAAAATTCTATTGATGTAGAGTTAAGCGCAGGACATTGTGGCTCGCGAATCCTAAGAAGACTAATGCCATTTTCGTTACACAGTATATCCTTCTTTATGTCTCTATCTTTTTTCTTATGCCAAAACTGACCATCATACTCGATAGCTATTTTTTCACTCTCTATATAAACATCAACATCTTGTCTTTTTAAAAATCCCAAATTATCATTTTCTGTTGCATCAGGATAATACTGCAAAACATAATAATAAACGGATTTCTCTGCAAATGATATGTGTGTTTCCGAAGAACATTCAGGGCAACCATTTCCAGCAGTCCTATTGTTTATCATTGATTTCCAACTATGACCTTTTATGCATCTCCACCATACTTTTTTATTCGAATAAATTGTCACTTCTGTTGGCAAAATAGAGTTTTTCTCGTAGTCCCATTCTTTAGCTAATTTAGGAGACACTGTTGCCAAGTCATTTACTCCTTCTATTGCCTTTTGACCAGCACAATATGGACAACCACTCCCATGGTGTCTATGATATATTTTACTTTCCCATTCATGTCCATACCTACATTTCCACCAGACTTTTTTATTAGTTCCTGTTGTTACTTGCGTTGGTAATAGTGTATTTTTCTCGTAATTCCATTCTTTAGCAAGTTCGGGATTCAACGTTGGTAAGTCATTATACCCCGGCAATATAGCTTTCCCTGCACAATATGGACACCTTGTCCCATGACTTCTACTACTAATTGCAACCTTCCACGAATGCCCCTTGGAACATTTCCACCAAGCCTTCTTACTTGATGAAGCTGTAAAGTCTGAAGGTTTAAGCATTTCATTTTTCTCATAATCCCACTCAAGAGATATATTTGGAAAAAGAGTCTCAAAATCATTCTCTCCCCTTATTGGTAATCGTCCTGAGCAATATGGGCATCCATTTCCTCCGTTGGTCCTATTTGAAATTGTTGATTCCCATTCATGTCCAAACTTACAAATCCACCATACCTTCTTACTTGATTTACCGGTTACAGAATCAGGGGTTAGTGTAAGATTCTTTGGATAATCCCATTCTTTTGCTATTTCTGGAAATAGTGTTTTCAAATTATTTTCAATAATTATTTGTTTTCTCATTCCTTTTCCAACTCTATTACAAACAAAACTTATTTCCATTTATTACGTTCTATTCTATCTTCTCAATTTTTCTCAAACCACTCCACTATCTTCTCATAAGAATTGTTTATTTTTTCCGCAAGTAAATCAATCCGCTCCTTATCATATTCCCCTGTTTGTTTATACAAAAGCATCCTATCAAGGAGTTCTTTTAGAGCTTCCCTATAATCTTCCTCTGCATAAGCCAATTCCGGATATATTCTCTCTATTGCCTCATGGTTGTATTTAGGAAGCTTATCAGAAACTATCAATGATTTTGAAGTAGAACATGAAACTCCCCATAAGGGTTTTTCCTCTTCAAAGTACATGAATCCCATAGTAGCAGTGGCTTCATCAAAATCACTATATTTCTCTATTACCAACATTTGTTCCTGAGTCTTTTTTGTTCTTGGCAACAAAGATCTTGCTATCTGATAATCATCAGGATTATCTTCAACTGAAAAAATATCATCAGGAAACCCTATTTTCCTTATTTCATTTTCTTGGAAATCATAATCATATTTTAGCTCGTCTTTTTTATTTTCATCATCAAATGGAGAGACCATATCAAAAGCTATACTTCCAGATTGAAAATTTTCAATATCATTTTTATTTATCTTATAAACCCAAACATTTCTTATATCTTTCTGCCCACCATACAATATATCCAATTTTTTACCACTTAGAGAATAATATCCACAGTTATCTATAAAAGAATTCATAACGCTATCCCATGGCAAGCTATATTCACTGCAATAAGTATTTGTGTTTATAATCAATTTCACATCATCATTAGAATTTCCAATCTTTATATTCTTTCTCCCCGTATTATTCATGTCAAAGGTTATGAGCATATAGCGTTCCATAGCATTTAGCTCATCCTCCTCCATATTGATAGAACTATCGGGTTCAAAATAAAATATCCCTTTGACTTCTATACTTGTTTCTCTATCCTCATAAATTTCTGCACTCGATTTCATTTCTTCATCTGTCTTTTCTTCGTTGTTATATTTTTTATCAACACTATTGTTATCTGAATCAGTGTGAACATTTATAGAACAAGCTGCAAGTATCAGTGATACTATAATTACACAAACTACATCATAAAATTTTTTTCTTGTCATATATAGCCCCCATAATTATATTACTCGTAATCTATACATTCAGTTTTATGATATCATTGACTGTGATTGCACTCAATATAATTACATATTTTATAATGTTCTTTCTATTGAACAACTCTACCATAGATCCATCTAATTATTGCTTTTGGTACTCCCATCTCCTGTAAGACCTTTGTAAGGCTGTCCTCGGTCTTCATACTGATTTTAATCCATGTGCTCCGGAATATTTGTCTAAATGCGAATGCGGCGTTGCTTCATCCATGTGCAACACCGCATTAGAGAGATATAAAATGTCATTTTTTATGGTTTTTAAAATTATTGATACCCAATTTCAATATGATTCTGTTCGCTTTCCATAAACAACATTTGTCTTATAAACATAAGTAAAATAAACATCCTGAGATTTATCTGTTTTTTTATAATTTGCTGTTATTTTAGAACCAGAAAGAGTAATCGAAGTTAAATCGTCAATCTTAATTGTCCCCATACTTCCCACAGAATCCTCTTTCTTCAGATTGACAGTATCCTGTTTTACCAAAGACCCCAATGAAGAATACGATGTATAAATAGGAATATAGCCGATGACTACAACCTTTTTATTACCTTTTTGATCAAGTTTACACCTTAATTCTATAGTAACATCCCCTTCTTCAAAATCACGATACCACCAATAATCACTATATGATCCTACTTGAGTAGTTCTCATTTGTCCACCAGTTGAAACCCATTTTCCACATATGCTTAACCATTGACTATTATCGTTTAGAATTTTTGACAGTTCACCGGCAGAAATACCATTATATGATATACTTGGTGATATTTTATCTAATTTCGCTTTTGCCGCATTCAAGTTACCACTTTCCATTAAATCCTTTGCCGACATCATATCGCAAACAAACGAAAGATCTTTAGAATTTTCGTAATTGATAACAGTGTCAAAATAACTCTTTGCTCCTGCATATTTCTTATTATTTAGAAGAAAGTTACCATAGTCATATGTAGTTGAAATATACAAATCGTGTGCATCAAGCACATTCCCTGCGTCTCTAAATGATGAAATAGCTTCGGAATAATTCTTTTCTGCTAATTTTATCTGACCTTCTGCATATTTTGCATAGTTATTTGCTTCAAAATCCTTTTTGTCCAAACATTTAAATATAGTGATAGCCGTCACATAATCTTTATTATTTACATAATCCTCTCCAATTTTATTGATTCTATCCTTAGAATCCTTAAACCCATTACTATCACCAAATGATTTTGCTGCATTTAAAAATTTTCCCTTGTTCTGATAATCCAAACCTATGTTATAAGAACATTCGTTACTCTTTTCTATTGATTTCTCGTAATTCTTAAGTCCATCAAATATTTTCTTAGCATCTGCATATTGACCACTTTCCAACAAGGAAATACCATAATTATAATCACATTTTTTTATCTGCTTTGAGGCATCCTTGTAATTCAAGCACTTATTAAATTCCGCTTTTGCACTGTCCCATTCACCCTTTTCTAAGAGACTAATACCATTCAAATAGCTCTCCCTGATTATTGCATCTTTAAGCTTATCTGCGGAATCTTCGTAATTTCCAGCTTTTTCATAATATCTCTTTGCCTTTTCATAATTTTCCTCAGCAAACGCTTTTTCAGCCTTGTTATAATATGCCTTTGGAGTACAATTCGTAAAATAATATGCTATACCAAGAGCAATTATCAAAATAGTCCCCATTATAAATAGCACATTTTTCTTAGAAACAATCCTTATGCTTGACAACTCTCCGCTTGGCTGTTCCTGATTTATAGAATCAATTGAATTGTTTAAGGGATAACCACAATGTATACACTTAGGTGCCTTATCCGATACGTCTTTTCCACATTCAGGGCATTTAATTATAGCCATTTATTTTCCCTCCTCAATCAACTATCTTAAAGAAAACATCCAATCCATTATTCGGATGATAAGACCAAGACACTTCATATTTTTCATATTTTTGAGTTTGTTTACCCATCAAAGCATTTGTTCTAGTCATTTGGTCAAAAAGTGTACTTGGCAATCCCAACGCTGTAACAACACTTTGTATATCAAGCAAACTTAAATAATCATATTGATTTGTAGAATCTATCATCAATTCAGTACCATCACTCGAAAGCTTCGCTTGACCTCCAAGGCATCCCTTATACGCTTTCTGAAGAGTATCTATCAATGCTTTATGTGCGGCTTCAGCTTCTTCCTTTTTTCTTTTTTCTTCAAGTATTTTATTTATACTTTCAATTTGAGATTTTGAATCTGAATACCCATTAGATGTAGAAAATTCTGTCCTTGCATTCTCATAATCTTTTCCATTTAGATACATAATTCCTTTTTTATAATGTGCCTCATCTATTTTTTCTCTACTATCCTTAAAATCCTCCATCATCGTAAACATTATAATTGCAGAATCATAATCTCCCTTTTCTAAAGTTTCAACAGCCTTGTTATAGTTTTTATTAGGTATAAAAACCTTTTTATAATAAAAGAATCCACCTATCAAAATAACAATTAGGATCACCACAATAACAACAATCACAGAGGATTTCTTTATTCTATGTTTTTCTTCACTCTTTGTATATCGATCATTTAAAACATATCCACAATGGATACACACATCAGTTGTATCTGATATTTCTTTTCCACATTCAGGACATTTTATCAATGACATTCTTGCTTCCTCCTCTTTCAAGAATAGTGTACTTTTCCTAACTATACTGTTTTATTTTTAGACCAATAAAAAACAAAATACATCTTTAAGATATATATCGGTAAAAAAAACGAATATTTAACCCCTTACTGAAAAGTGCATTATTCAGGACTTTTTATCATTATGATATAGTCATATTTCCATAAAAATTGATTCTGTCATAAAATATACTCTTCTGCCTTATTCAAGGTGAATGGCTTTTCCCACCATTCACCTTGCAATTGTAATCTATCACAGTTCCATCTCATATTTCTTCTCAACTGCTTTCTTCTTTGGCTCGTTGAATTCATCAATATGCTCCCGGATATATTTGAGTTCTTCCGCCAGACTCTTCTTTTTCGGGTGTAGGAATTCTTCAAATATTGCCATCAGTCCCTTATTTTCAACAAATTTCTTATAGTCTGCCAATTTGCCTTTAGCTGTATTCAGCCTTTCATTAAGCTTTGTGACTCTATCCTTATACCTCGAGACTTCTGCCTCATATCTCTCCGATAATTTCTGAAGCTTCATAGCTGACCTGCTTATCTTCATCAGCTTGTTAAAGGATTTCTTTGGAATCTTGATCATCTGCTCTCCACCAAAGAAATTCGGGAGATTTACCGCCTGCTTTTCAATATTATCCAAGTCAGCTTTTACAGATGATGCATCTTCGGCAATTTCCTCTATCTTCTTTTCACTGTTCCTTAGTTCATCGTCCGATATTTCAATCTTCGATGTTATTGCCTTAAGCTCCTTTTCTTTATCCTCAATCTTTTCATCTGCTTCCTGTACCTTAATATCCGTTTCACTTATAATTTGATCTGCCTTAGCCTTAAGCATCTCAACCTCTGCTTCAGCCGCGTCCTTAGCCCTCATAGCCTCTTTATACTCAGGAATTGTATAATCGTCACGCTCAATCCCAAGCACTTCGATTTCGATGCCCTTTTCTTTACAAAGATCTGTAAGGTAATCTCGCTCCCTTTTCTGCCAATATACCGTTTCGTTCTCCTTCTTGGATATTGCTTTCGGTACTCCCATCTCCTGTAATGCCTTTGTAAGGCTGTTCCTGGTCTTCATACCGGTTTTATATCCATGTGCCACCGGAATATAGTCTAAATGCAAATGCGGCGTTGCCTCGTCCATGTGCAACACCGCATTAAAGAGATATAAATTCGGGTTGCGTTCCTGAAATGTCCTCACATACTCATCAAGCACTTCTTTAGCCTTGATAGCATTCGCTGTAAGATTTCCGCTTTCGTCCGTAACACCGTAATCCGTCATTTTCCCGATTTGAACAACATTCTCATAAAAGACTTTTTCGTTGTTTTTTGAATTCTTTATCTTGTTGAGATAATTGCTAATTTGTCTATCTTTCCGTTTCTGTGACAAATTGTATTCCTCAACAGCCTTTCCAAAGATTTTATTATAAGCCTCTTCCAAAGTTTCCCTGATATAAAACTCATCCAGCTTTATTCTGTCTTTATCTACATTTTCTGCTACAAAAGCTCTATTATTGTGTGTGAGGCTCCCTTTGCCTACAACAAATGATAAAGTAGTTGCCATATCTTTTTCACTTCCTTTCTTCATGATATAATCTTTAAGTCTTGTTACTTCTGCCTTGCTATCAGCTCGTAGAGCTGCGCGAAATTTGCGATTGCGAAGCAATCTTCCTCTGCAAATTTCTGCGATGCGCCGCAGGCTTACTTTGGTAACGAAGTGACCAAAGTAACTCCTTAGTAGTTTTGACACTTCGCATCAAAACTACACGGAGCTCTTCCGAGGGACCACTGCGTGGAGCTTATCAAGCTATCGCCTCCTTTAACTCTTCTTGATTGTTTTTTCCTATCGCCTCCCTTATAGATTCATTTGGAAACATCAACCGGTAGCTTTTCTCTATAATTCTATTTCTTATCCGTTCATCATACTCTGACTTTTCCACCGGCACGTTGCTTGTAAATACCGTTATCAGATTATTCATATATCGCTCATTGATAATCTGATAAAATCGTTCCTCTATCCAATCCTTTGGTGTCTCTGAGTCAAAATCATCGATTATAAGCACATCCACTCTTGCAAGTTCTTCCAAAAGTTGCTTCTCAGTATATTCATACTCTTTGTTCCACGTTGCCTTGATTTCATTAATGATCTGAATTGATGTTGCGAATTTTACCGTACAATTCTTTTCTTCAAGAAGCTCATTTGCAAGTGATATGGCAAATCTTGTCTTCCCACACCCTTTTGTTGCTGAGTAGAGATAAAATCCTTTGCCCTGCTCTTTCATCTTTTCAAAGTTATCTAACCACCATTTAGCCGCCTTCAGGTTCTTTTGGACTATTATCCTCGACCTTTCTTCCTCATAGATATCTGTACGGAAATTATCAAGCTTTAAGTCCTTAAATCCATCCGGTATCCTTGCAAACTTTAGTCTGTCCTGCCTCAGCATCTTCTGCCTGATTCCACATTTACATATCCTTGTAAACGGTCTGCCTTCCTCGTCCTGATACATTTCAAAACCTGTACCATTACATATTGGGCAAGTTTCAGAAGCCGTATAAATCGAGTTCCTCATTTGTCCATTTTCCTGCTGATTTTCCATTCTTTGAATTGTCATAGGCATTTCCCTCCCCTTTATATTGTTTATTATTAGATTTATTATTCTTATATTCTTTATTATTATATTGTCTCTGATTTTCCGTCTTCGGTTTATCCGTAATCGGTTTTTCCGTGTGCGGATTATCCGCTTGCGGTCTGTCGTGAACTTCTAATACCAAATCCGAGAATGTTCCTTTATCCTGTCTTGACTGATATCTGCTTAAATAGCCCTTCTGTTCAAGTACTTTCAGTCCGGATTTAATACTGTCTCTGCCATCCGGTAGTATATGACTCAAGCCATTTATTGAAAAATCCCACTCATCTGGCAGTGATAATAATGTTACAAGTAACCCCCTTTCCTTTAGTGTCAGCGTCACATCCTTCAGTATCCCCTTATAGACCTGTACGAAATTACCCTGAGTCTTATTCTTGAATACCGGCACCGCTATCCCTCCCTTCCTTCTTTAAGTTGTCCAACATGCTTGCTACCTTCCTCTGCTCACTTGGATATAAGTGTCCATATGTGTTAAGCGTAATCTTTATATCCTTGTGTCCTAACCTTTCCTTTATAATCAGTGGCTGTACTCCCTGGTGTATCAGATAAGCACAATGGCTGTGCCTTAGATCATGCACTCTTATCTTCTTTACTTCAGCCTTTTTAATGTGCCTCTTCATGAGTTCCTGCAATGCCTTTGCAGATATCTGAAACAATCTCTCTGACATCGGATACTGATAGAGTTTTCCATAATACTCTTTAACCTCATCTACAAGAAATTTTGAAAGCTCAATCGTCCTTATTGAATTTGGTGTCTTGGGTACTGTAATATAGTCCTCTCCATCTGCTCTGAAATAAGTTTTAGTGATTTTAAGCTTATGCTCTATGGTATCGAAATCTCCCATTGATAGAGCAAGCAGCTCACCCTCTCTGATTCCCGTCCAGAAGAGTATTTCAAACATCAGATAGTGCATGGTTCCTTTTTCAAATGTGCTTATAAAGCTTTCATATTCTTCCCTTGTCCAAAAATCTAAGCTTCTGTCATCCGACTTTCCCATCTTCTTTACCTTTTTACAAGGATTATTCTTTAAGCCGTATATCTTTTCTGCATGTGTAAATAATGCTGTGAGCTGGTTCTGTATCATTCTTAGATACGATTCAGAAAATTCATTACTATCTTTTATTTCGTTTTGCCATGCTATAACATCCGCCGGTGTAATTTCGTTCATAGATTTATCTCCGAAATGCTTCACAACATAGGCATTAATCATATATTCTTTGTTCTTTTTAGTTCTTGCTTTAAGATCATTTACCTTATCAGAAAAATATATCTTTACAAAATCCTTTAATTTCATTGACATATCAGCTCTTGCAGCTAACTTAAACTCTGCTTCAAACTGCTGTGCTTCTTTCTTTGTCGTGAAACCTCTCTTGTGTTTTCTCTTATCTGCTCCGGTCCAATCTTTATAATGAAAAGAACTTGACCACGTTCCGTCTTTTTCTTTATATGCTGGCATTCAGTCCTCCTTATATCGCTATTCTCTCTGTACTCTCGCCATAAAACTTAGTATTCCAATATGCCTTTGGTATTTTACCTGCGATTACTATAAAGCCTTTCTTAGCAAGCTCGTCGTTAAGTTCTCTTATAATCTTATAAGCATGTCCCTTTGATACTCCAAGTTTCTCTGATACATCATCTACATTCATCATATAATCAGTTTTCATATATTTTTACCTCCTGTATTAGCTATTTAATATAATTATTAGTTTTCTTGTATTTAATCATATTATTAAATTACTAATATGTCAATATTAAATTATTAATATTTTAATATTTTTTCTTTTTAATATTCAAAAACTGATTTTTATGCTAAAATTCTAATATCAAAGCTAATATCAAATATTCATGAAGGTTGGGTAAAACATGAGAATCTCACACTACTTAGAAATAGATAAGAAAATGAAAAGCCTCCGACAGAATGCCGGACTGTCCCAGAAAAGCATGGCAGCACAATTAGAGCTTTCTGTACCAAGCTATTCAAACTATGAAAATGGATACAGTGAGCCACCTATGGAGATCATTGAGCAATTTTGCAATCATTTAGGAATAACGTTAGATACATTTTTTGGATTTAATACACCTAATCAGCAGAGTGGTTCTGCCAACACCTACGCTGATTTACTCCTTATACTTGATAAACTTAAGAAAAGTGATATACCGATAACTATAGATGTAGGAGCCAATAAGGACACACATGCACTTACATCCACTATTGCTATTGAAAACCCACAGATAGCCTCATTACTTAATGGTTGGAAAGAATTAAATGAAAAATTAGAAAAAGACATTATAGACTCTGATGAATACAATATTTGGTTTGAAGATCTATTGCATTCGTTTAAGATACCAATCAATAATCAATAAAAAATACATGCTCTGATGCCTATTTTGGTGTCAGAGCATCATTTTTTTGAAAAAAAAGGTACCAAAAAGGTACCAGAAGGAATTTTCTGCATCAAAAAAGAGCTGACTCCCGAAGGAATCAGCCCTTAATTTATGCTTGGACAAATATCTATTCAGATATGCGAACCCGCGCCACTAGTGGCATTGCGGAGTTCTATAAAGTAAAAACTGAAAATCAGTTAAAATTACTTAATGATAGAAGCAACTCTTCCTGATCCTACTGTTCTACCACCCTCACGGATAGCGAATGTAAGACCCTGCTCCATAGCGATTGGGTGGATGAGCTCGATTGTCATCTCAACGTTATCGCCAGGCATGCACATCTCTGTGCCTTCTGGAAGGTTGATAACACCTGTTACGTCAGTTGTTCTGAAGTAGAACTGTGGACGATAGTTGTTGAAGAATGGAGTATGACGTCCACCTTCATCCTTTGTAAGAACGTAAACCTGTGCTGTGAAGTTTGTGTGGCATGTAACTGAACCTGGCTTAGCAAGAACCTGACCACGCTCGATTTCCTTACGGTCAACACCACGGAGAAGAGCACCGATGTTATCACCAGCCTGACCTTCGTCAAGGAGCTTACGGAACATCTCGATACCAGTTACAACTGTCTTCTTAACTTCTTCCTTGATACCAACGATTTCAACTTCGTCATTAACATGGATTGTACCACGCTCTACACGGCCTGTAGCAACAGTACCACGACCTGTGATTGTGAATACGTCCTCAACTGGCATAAGGAATGGCTTGTCTGTAGGACGCTCTGGTGTTGGGATATACTCATCAACAGCCTTCATGAGCTCAAGGATCTTGTCGCCCCACTCGCTGTTTGAATCCTCAAGAGCCTTAAGAGCAGAACCCTGGATGATTGGTGTATCATCGCCTGGGAACTCATACTCGTTAAGAAGATCTCTGATCTCCATCTCAACGAGCTCGATAAGCTCTGGATCATCAACCATATCACACTTGTTAAGGAATACTACGATGTAAGGAACGCCTACCTGACGAGCAAGAAGAACGTGCTCCTTTGTCTGAGCCATAACACCGTCTGTAGCAGCAACAACGAGGATAGCACCATCCATCTGTGCAGCACCAGTGATCATGTTCTTTACATAGTCAGCGTGGCCTGGGCAGTCAACGTGTGCATAGTGACGATTATCTGTCTCGTACTCAACGTGAGCTGTAGAGATAGTGATTCCTCTTTCTCTCTCTTCTGGAGCCTTATCGATGTTCTCGAAGTCAACCTTTGCGTTACCAGCTACTCTGTCAGCAAGTACGCTTGTGATAGCTGCTGTAAGAGTTGTCTTACCATGGTCAACGTGGCCGATTGTACCAATGTTTACATGTGGCTTAGTTCTTTCAAAATGTGCCTTTGCCATTTGTCAATATCCTCCTTAAAAATTGCATGAAAATTACACGCAAAACAATAACACACTAATTGTTATTATATTTCATAAACAGTACTTTTTCAAGTACTTTATATAGTATAGCTACCCTATGAGTAGCTATACTGAGTTAGCTTATCAGTCTTTCTTGTTAGAAAGTACCTTATCAGCAACGTTCTTTGGTACCTGCTCATACTTCTCGAAGAACATAGAGTAGTTACCACGTCCCTGAGTTCTTGAACGAAGGTCTGTAGCATATCCGAACATCTCAGAAAGTGGAACGAAAGCCTTAACCATCTTACCACCACCGATATCTTCAAATCCTTCTACACGACCACGACGAGAGTTAAGATCGCCGATGATATCGCCCATGTACTCTTCTGGCATTGTTACTTCAACCTTCATGATAGGCTCAAGAAGAACTGCTCCACCCTTGTTCATAGCATCTTTCATAGCCATAGAACCAGAGATGTGGAATGCCATTTCTGATGAATCGACTTCATGGTATGAACCATCATAACATGTAGCCTTAACACCAGTAACAGGGAATCCGCCAAGGATACCTGTCTTCATAGCCTCCTGGATACCTTCGTCTACTGCAGGAATATATTCCTTCGGAATAGCGCCTCCAACGACCTTATTCTCGAACTCGTATTCCTTCTCAGCGTTAACATCCATAGGCTCGAAGATAACCTTACAGTGACCGTACTGACCACGTCCACCAGACTGCTTAACATACTTAGACTCGATATCAACCTTCTTAGTGATAGCTTCCTTGTATGCAACCTGAGGAGCACCAACGTTAGCTTCTACGTTGAACTCACGAAGAAGTCTGTCAACGATGATCTCAAGGTGAAGCTCACCCATACCAGCGATGATTGTCTGACCTGTCTCCTCGTTTGTGTGTGCACGGAATGTAGGATCTTCTTCTGCGAGCTTAGCAAGTGCCTGACCAAGCTTATCCTGGCCAGCCTTTGTCTTAGGCTCGATAGCAAGCTCGATAACTGGCTCTGGGAACTCCATAGACTCAAGGATAACCGGATGCTGCTCGTCACAGATTGTGTCACCTGTTGTAGTAAGCTTAAATCCTACTGCTGCAGCGATATCACCTGAGTAAACCTTATCAAGCTCGTTTCTCTTGTTGGCATGCATCTGAAGAATACGGCCTACACGCTCTTTCTTACCCTTTGTAGAGTTAAGAACGTATGAACCTGAATTAAGCATACCAGAGTATACACGGAAGTATGCAAGCTTTCCTACGAATGGATCAGTCATGATCTTGAATGCAAGAGCTGCGAATGGAGCATCATCTGATGAAGGTACAGTAAGTGCATTACCCTCAAGATCTGTTCCCTCAGCATCTGGAATGTCTGTAGGAGCTGGCATGTACTCGATAACACCATCAAGGAGCTTCTGTACACCCTTATTCTTATAAGCTGAACCTGCAAATACAGGTACTGCTGTATTATCAATTGTAGCCTTTCTGAGAGCCTTCTTCATCTCATCGATTGATGGAATCTTATCCTCAAGATACTGCTCCATGAGGTCATCATCAAGCTCGCAGATTTTCTCAATTGTCTCTGCTCTGTAAAGCTCAACTTCATCCTTCATATCATCAGGGATGTCCTTGATCTCTACATCTGTTCCCTGTGCATCATCATAATAGAATGCCTTGTTCTCAAGTACATCAACGATGCCGACAAAGTTTTCCTCTTTGCCGATAGGGAGTGTCATGATAATTGCGTTTGCACCAAGACGATTTCTGATCTGATCTACTGTACCGTAGAAATCAGCACCAAGGGTATCCATCTTATTAACGAATGCCATTCTTGGTACCTTGAAACCGTCCGCCTGACGCCAAACGTTCTCTGACTGTGGCTCAACACCACTCTTAGCTGCAAATACGCCTACAGCACCATCAAGTACACGAAGTGAACGCTCAACCTCTACTGTGAAGTCAACGTGTCCTGGTGTATCAATGATGTTGATACGGTGCTCAAGAGCACCCTTCTTTGGCTTAGCATCTTCTTCCAATGTCCAGTGACAAGTTGTAGCAGCAGATGTGATGGTAATACCTCTTTCCTGCTCCTGAGCCATCCAGTCCATTGTAGCTGTACCATCATGAGTTTCACCAATCTTATAGTTTACACCGGTGTAGAAAAGAATACGCTCTGTAAGTGTAGTCTTTCCTGCATCGATGTGCGCCATAATACCAATGTTTCTGGTTCTCTCAAGAGGGTACTCTCTTCCTTTATCGTTACTCAAGGAATTTTCCTCCTTAACATTTCAGAAAACAACAGGTTAATTAGAAGCGATAGTGAGCAAAAGCCTTGTTTGCCTCTGCCATCTTGTGCATATCTTCCTTACGCTTTACAGCTGAACCTGTATTGTTTGATGCATCAAGAATCTCATTAGCAAGTCTGTCGATCATTGTCTTTTCTGATCTCTGTCTTGAGTACATTGTAAGCCAACGAAGACCGAGAGCCTGACGTCTGTCAGGTCTAACCTCGATAGGTACCTGATATGTAGCACCGCCGATACGTCTTGCCTTAACTTCTAATGCTGGCATGATGTTGTTCATAGCTGCCTCGAATACTTCAAGTGCAGGCTTGCCAGCCTTCTCTTCAACCTTTGCAAATGCACCATATACAATCTTCTGTGCGATACCCTTCTTGCCATCAAGCATGATGTTGTTGACAAGCTTGGTTACCACTTTACTATTGTACATAGGATCTGCAAGGACGTCTCTTTTAACAATATGTCCTTTACGTGGCACGTTTCTTCCCTCCTAAATTTGAGTCATGTGGCTCAACGGTACTCACGAGTCCTAAAAATCGTGTTCGTGCTGTCTATAATAATGAAACTATATCCAACACTACCGTATGATCCGTGTTATTACTTCTTTGCAGCCTTTGGTCTCTTAGCACCGTACTTAGAACGAGCCTGCATTCTGTTGGCAACACCTGCTGTATCAAGTGTACCGCGGATGATGTGGTATCTTGTACCAGGAAGATCCTTTACACGGCCGCCACGAATCAGAACAACGCTGTGCTCCTGAAGGTTATGTCCCTCACCTGGAATGTAGCTTGTAACTTCGATTCCGTTTGAAAGACGTACACGGGCAATCTTTCTAAGCGCTGAGTTAGGCTTCTTAGGAGTTGCAGTCTTAACAGCAGTACAAACACCACGCTTCTGTGGAGAAAGTGTGTTTGTAGCCTTCTTCTGTAATGAATTGAATCCCTTCTGAAGTGCAGGGGACTTTGATTTCTTTACAGCTGTCTGCCTACCCTTTTTAACTAACTGGTTAAATGTTGGCATTCAGTTTCACCTCTTTCTTTTAAAATTTATTTTAGCGTGCATCTATTACTGTGACGCACGCTAAAATAGTATAGAACACTTATTTTTTTATGTCAAGAAAAATTTTATAAACTTTTATTCATCAATGCTGTCAGCTTCTACAACATCATCAACATCGATAAATTCGTCATCTTCCTGAAGCTCAAGCTCTGCATCTGTAGAAAGACGGATATCTCTATAACGTCTCATACCTGTACCTGCAGGGATAAGCTTACCGATGATAACATTTTCCTTAAGTCCTACAAGATTATCAACCTTACCCTTGATAGCTGCATCAGTAAGAACCTTTGTTGTCTCCTGGAATGATGCTGCTGAAAGGAATGAATCTGTAGCAAGTGAAGCCTTTGTGATACCTAAAATGATATTCTCACAAGTTGCAAGCTTCTTACCTTCAGCTTCAAGTTTCTCATTGACATCATCAAAGTCAAGGATATCCATTCTTGTACCAGGAAGAAGATCTGAATCACCAGCATCCTCAATCTCAACCTTCTTAAGCATCTGATGAACGATAACCTCGATGTGCTTATCGTTGATCTCAACACCCTGAAGACGATATACACGCTGTACTTCCTTAAGAAGATAATCCTGAACAGCTCTAAGTCCCTTGATCTTCATAAGATCGTGTGGGTTGATAGAACCTTCTGTGATCTCATCACCGGCCTCAATGTTTGTGCCATCTATAGCCTTGATTCTTGATCCGTAAGGGATAAGATAAGCCTTAGACTCACCAGTTCCCTCATTTGTTACGATTACTTCTCTCTTCTTCTTTGTATCACGAACTTCAACCTTACCGCCAAACTCAGCAATGATAGCAAGTCCCTTTGGCTTACGAGCCTCGAAAAGCTCCTCTACTCTAGGAAGACCCTGTGTGATATCAGAACCAGCGACACCACCTGTATGGAATGTTCTCATTGTAAGCTGTGTACCAGGCTCACCGATTGACTGAGCAGCGATGATACCAACTGTCTCACCGACCTGAACAGCTTCACCTGTTGCCATGTTTGCACCATAACACTTAGCGCATACACCATTCTTGCAACGGCATGTAAGAACTGTTCTGATCTTAAGCTCTGTTATAGGCTGGCCATTCTTAACACCCTTGGTAACGATCAAATGAGCTCTTCTAGGAGTGATCATCTGGTTATTTCCAACGATCTTATTGTCATCCTTATCATAGACATCCTCACAAGAGTATCTGCCTGTGATACGTGACTCGAGATCCTCGATTTCTTCCTTACCATCCATGAATGCTGTAACTACCATTCCCGGAAGCTCTCTGCCTGTACCTTCTACACAGTCAGCTTCACGAATAATGAGCTCCTGTGAAACGTCAACCATTCGACGTGTAAGGTATCCTGAATCGGCTGTTCTAAGAGCTGTATCAGAAAGTCCCTTTCTTGCACCGTGAGCACTCATGAAGTACTCAAGTACGTTAAGACCTTCACGGAAGTTTGACTTGATAGGAAGCTCGATAGTGTGACCTGTTGTATCAGCCATAAGTCCACGCATACCTGCAAGCTGCTTGATCTGCTTTTCAGAACCACGGGCTCCGGAGTCAGCCATCATGTAAATATTATTATACTTATCAAGGCCATCAAGAAGGTCTCTGGTAAGCTGATCATCCATCTTCTTCCAGGTCTCGATTACCTCGTTGTAACGCTCTTCATCAGTGATAAGTCCACGCTTGTAGTTTCTTGTAATACGGTCAACAGTATTCTGTGCACCTTCGATAAGATCCTGCTTTGAAGCCGGAACTGTCATATCTGAGATAGAAACACTCATAGATGCGATTGTTGAATAGTGATAACCCATAGCCTTGATCTCATCAAGTGCCTCAGCAGTTTTAATTGCACCGTGGTTATTTATAATAGCAACAATTATCTTTTTAAGCTGCTTCTTACCTACAAGGAAGTTAACTTCAAGGTCAAGCTCACGTCCTTCTTTAGTACGATCAACAAATCCAAGATCCTGTGGAAGCTTCTCATTGAAAAGAAGTCGTCCAAGAGTAACTCTTCTATCTTCTTTTACGTTATCCTCATCCTTAGGGCTAGCATCAGCACCAAGTACTGCAGACATCATCTTACCGTTTACTTCGCGCTCAACACGAACCTTGATGATAGACTGAAGTGTGATAACGTGGTTAACGTAAGCCATTATAGCTTCAGAAATATTCTTGAAATACTTTCCTTCGCCAGGC
This sequence comes from Lachnospiraceae bacterium MA2020, assembly GCA_000746015.1. Classification (GTDB taxonomy): domain Bacteria; phylum Bacillota; class Clostridia; order Lachnospirales; family Lachnospiraceae; genus NK4A144. Next base: position 115,304 of record JQKK01000006.1, read on the forward strand.
TCACCTTCTCTTGCCTGTGTAAGATAGTAGATACCAAGTATCATATCCTGTGTAGGAACTGTAACAGGACCACCATCAGAAGGCTTCAAAAGGTTATTTGGTGAAAGCATGAGGAAACGGCACTCTGCCTGAGCCTCAACAGAAAGTGGAAGATGGACAGCCATCTGGTCTCCGTCGAAGTCAGCGTTAAACGCAGTACATGCAAGTGGGTGAAGCTTGATAGCCTTACCTTCTACAAGTACAGGCTCAAATGCCTGAATTCCAAGTCTGTGAAGCGTAGGAGCACGGTTAAGCATAACAGGATGCTCCTTGATTACGTCCTCAAGTACATCCCAAACGGCTGGCTCGAGGCGCTCTACCATCTTCTTAGCATTCTTGATATTATGTGATGTTCCGTTAGCAACGAGCTCTTTCATAACGAAAGGCTTGAAAAGCTCGATAGCCATTTCCTTTGGAAGACCACACTGCCATATCTTAAGCTCTGGTCCTACTACGATAACTGAACGTCCTGAGTAGTCAACACGCTTACCAAGAAGGTTCTGACGGAAACGACCGTTCTTACCCTTAAGCATGTCTGAAAGTGACTTAAGTGCACGGCTGCCTGGTCCAGTTACAGGACGTCCACGACGTCCATTATCTATAAGTGCATCAACAGCTTCCTGAAGCATTCTCTTTTCGTTACGAACGATAATGTCAGGTGCTCCGAGCTCAAGGAGTCTCTGAAGACGGTTATTTCTGTTGATGATTCTTCTATAAAGATCATTAAGATCTGATGTAGCGAATCTACCACCATCAAGCTGTACCATAGGACGAAGATCTGGTGGGATTACAGGTACACAGTCAAGGATCATCCATGATGGCTTATTTCCTGACTCACGGAAAGCCTCAACAACATCAAGTCTCTTGATGATTCTTGCTCTCTTCTGACCTGAAGCATTCTCAAGTTCACTTCTGAGCTCTTCTGACTCTTTCTCAAGATTTACCTGCTCAAGAAGTTCCTTAACAGCCTCAGCGCCCATTCCTACGCGGAATGACTTGTAACCATACTGCTCAACTGCATCCTGATATTCTTTCTCAGAAAGAATCTGCTTGTAAACAAGATCAGTATTCATTGGATCAAGAACTATATAAGATGCAAAATAGAGAACCTTTTCAAGTACGCGAGGTGAAAGGTCAAGGATAAGTCCCATACGGCTTGGGATGCCCTTGAAGTACCAAATATGCGATACTGGAGCAGCAAGCTCGATATGACCCATTCTCTCACGTCTTACAGAAGACTTTGTTACTTCTACACCACAACGGTCACAAACAACACCCTTGTAGCGAATCTTCTTATATTTACCGCAGTGACATTCCCAGTCTTTGCTTGGTCCAAAAATCTTCTCACAGAAAAGTCCATCCTTCTCAGGCTTCAAAGTTCTGTAGTTGATCGTCTCAGGCTTTTGTACCTCACCATGTGACCACTCCCTGATCTTCTCAGGTGATGCCAAACCTATACGGATCGCATCAAAAGTCAGTGGCTGATAGGTCTCAGACTGTTTATTCATCTCTGGCATGTATTATTCCTTTCTTATAACCGCCCACAGTATACCACTGTGAGCAGTTATCTTTGTTTTTACAAACATTCAACAGTTACAGAATAGATGATATTACTGCTCGATAGGATCAAACTCGTCTATCTCAGCTCCGTCATTCTCATAATCATCCTCCATAGGATAATCATCAGAATCCTCTACATCAACTAATTCTCCATCTGCATTATGCTCTTTTATCTGATAGCCCTGGCTCTGATAATTCTCGTTCTGTCTGATATCTCTCTCATCATTGAGGATTGAACGCATATCAGTATCGCCATAGTCAACGTTCTCAGCTATCTCAACTTCACTTCCGTCCTCCTTGAGAACTCTCATATCGAGACCAAGAGACTGAAGCTCCTTAAGAAGTACCTTGAATGACTCAGGTACACCTGGCTCAGGGATATTCTCACCCTTGATGATAGCTTCATAAGTCTTAACACGTCCGATAACATCATCAGACTTAACTGTAAGTACTTCCTGAAGTGTATAAGCTGCACCATAAGCCTCAAGAGCCCAAACTTCCATTTCTCCGAAACGCTGTCCGCCGAACTGAGCCTTACCACCGAGTGGCTGCTGTGTAACGAGTGAGTAAGGACCTGTTGAACGTGCATGGATCTTATCATCAACAAGGTGGTGGAGCTTAAGGTAGTGCATGTGTCCTACTGTAACCATTGAGTCGAAATACTCACCGGTACGTCCGTCACGAAGTCTTACCTTACCATCACGGTTGATCTTAACACCCTTCCAAAGAGCTCTGTGTGCTCTGTTGTCTGAGAGATACTGCATTACTTCAGGACGAAGGAGATCCTTATACTTCTCGTAGAACTCCTCCCACTCTGTATTTACATAATCATCAGCAAGCTCAAGCATATCCTCGATATCTGTCTCGTTAGCACCATCAAATACAGGTGTTGCAATATTGAAGCCAAGAGCCTCAGCAGCAAGAGAAAGGTGAATCTCAAGGACCTGTCCAATGTTCATTCGAGAAGGCACGCCAAGTGGGTTAAGAACGATATCAAGAGGTCTTCCGTTTGGAAGATATGGCATATCCTCTACAGGGAGTACACGTGAAACTACACCCTTGTTACCGTGACGACCAGCCATCTTATCGCCGACCTGGATCTTACGCTTCTGAGCAATATATATACGAACTGCTTCATTTACTCCTGGTGGAAGCTCATCGCCTGCCTCACGAGTAAATACCTTAGTATCAACAATTATTCCATACTCACCGTGTGGAACCTTAAGTGAAGTATCACGTACTTCATGAGCCTTCTCACCAAAGATAGCTCTAAGGAGTCTCTCTTCAGCTGTAAGCTCTGTCTCTCCCTTAGGAGTAACCTTACCTACAAGGATATCACCCGCACGAACCTCAGCACCAACACGAATGATTCCGCGCTCGTCAAGGTCTTTAAGAGCATCCTCACCTACACCTGGGATATCACGAGTGATTTCTTCAGGTCCAAGCTTTGTCTCACGAGCCTCTGACTCATACTCCTCCATATGGATAGAAGTATATACGTCACGCTGTACAAGTCTCTCTGAAAGGAGAACAGCATCCTCGTAGTTGTAACCTTCCCATGTCATGAATCCAATAAGAGGATTCTTACCAAGTGAAAGCTCACCATTCTGTGTAGACGGACCGTCTGCGATAACCTGTCCTGCCTCAACGTGATCACCCTTAAATACGATAGGTCTCTGATTGTAGCAGTTTGACTGGTTAGAACGCATGAACTTGATAAGGTGATACTCATCCTTAGTTCCGTCGTCATTATCCATAAGGATACGATTTGACTCTGAACGTGTGATAGTACCTGACTTTCTTGCAACTACGCAGTCACCTGAGTCAACTGCAGCAGTATGCTCCATGCCGGTACCTACAGCAGGTGCCTCAGTAACAAGAAGCGGAACTGCCTGACGCTGCATGTTAGATCCCATGAGCGCACGTGTAGGGTCATCGTTCTGAAGGAATGGTACAAGTGTTGTAGCGATAGAGAATACCTGACGTGGTGATACGTCCATGTACTCGAATGTGCTTCTCTCCCACTCCTGTGTCTGGTCTCTGAAACGTCCAGAAACCATTTTATTTACAAAGTGTCCTTCTTCATCAAGTTTCTCAGAGGCCTGAGCTACGTGATAGTTATCCTCTTCGTCTGCTGTCATATAAACAACATCATCTGTTACACGAGGATTTTCAGGATCGCTGTGATCAACAATTCTATAAGGTGACTCAACAAAGCCATACTCATTAATACGTGCGAAGCAGGCAAGTGAGTTGATAAGTCCGATGTTAGGTCCTTCAGGTGTCTCTACAGGACACATACGTCCATAGTGCGAATAATGGATATCGCGGACCTCCATGCCTGCACGGTCACGTGAAAGTCCACCAGGACCAAGGGCTGAAAGACGTCTCTTATGTGTAAGCTCTGAAAGAGGGTTGTTCTGATCCATGAACTGTGAAAGCTGTGATGAACCAAAGAACTCCTTAACAGCAGCTGTAACTGGCTTAATGTTGATAAGCGCCTGTGGTGTGATTGTAGTAATATCCTGAGTTGTCATACGCTCACGTACAACTCTCTCAAGTCTTGAAAGACCAATCCTGTACTGGTTCTGCAAAAGCTCACCAACCGCTCTTATACGACGGTTTCCAAGGTGGTCGATATCATCCTTATTACCAATCTTGTACTCAAGGTGCATATTATAGTTGATAGACGCAAAAATATCGTCCTTTGTAATGTGCTTAGGTATAAGCTCTGTAGCATGCTTACGAACAGCACTGAGAAGATCCTCAGGAGTCTCAGCCTCATCAAGAAGTCTTGAGAGAACCGGATAGTATACGAGCTCATTGATGCCGTAGTCCTCAGCTGTCTCTCCTTCTGGGAACTCAATATAGTGAGCAATGTCAACCATCATGCTTGAAAGCACTTTGACATTTCTCTCCTCTGTCTGGATCATTACATAAGGTACTGCACAGTTCTGAATCTCATTTGCAAGTGCTCTTGTAACTGTAGCTCCTGCAACAGCCTGAACACCATCAAACTCAACAACTTCACCAGTTGAAGGATCGATAACGTCCTCAGCGAGTACCTGACCTGAAATACGATTCTTAAGCGCAAGCTTCTTATTGAACTTATAACGTCCAACCTTTGCAAGATCATAACGTCTTGAATCAAAGAACATTCCCTCGATGAGTGAACGTGCACTTTCCTCAGCAAGAGGCTCACCTGGACGAATCTTCTTATAAAGCTCAAGAAGACCCTGTACTGAATTTTCAGATGTATCCTTTGAGAAAGATGCTACGATCTTTGGCTCTTCACCAAAGTAGTTAAGAATCTCCTCATTTGAGCCAATACCAAGTGCTCTGATAAGTACTGTGATAGGTACCTTTCTTGTCCTGTCTACACGAACATAGAAAACATCGTTCGCATCTGTCTCATACTCAAGCCATGCTCCACGGTTAGGGATTACAGTACATGAGAAGAGCTCTTTACCAAGCTTATCGTGATCTATACCATAGTAGATGCCGGGTGAACGAACTAACTGGCTGACGATTACACGCTCTGCTCCATTGATAACAAACGTACCTGTGTCTGTCATGATAGGAAGATCACCCATGAAAATCTCATGTTCCTTAATATCATTTTCCGGGTTTTCTGCATTGCGCAGTCGTACCTTTACTTTAAGAGGCGCAGCATATGTCGCGTCGCGGGCCTTGCACTCCTCGATGGAATACTTTGCCTCATCCTTACAAAACCTATAGTCGACAAAGTCCATGCTCAGATTTCCGCTGTAATCGGTTATCGGTGATATATCATCAAATGCTTCCTTTAATCCTTCACTAATAAACCAATCGTAGGAAGACTTCTGAACGTCAATAAGATTAGGCATCTCAATAACATCCTTCTGTCTCTGGAAGCTCATACGCATGCTCTTACCACTGAAAACCTGACGTATTCTGTTCTTTTCCATTAACGTTTCACCCCGTTCTTCAAAATTAACTACGTGTGACTCATGGTAAAATTGTTATAAAAGGGCGCAAAAAGCCCATGTCACCATGATAAAGCATTCTACATGATAACACAGGCTGATTACAATGTCAATATATTTTTTATTAAATTTCATTTCTTACAAATAAGAAATGAAAAATGCCTCATGACATGAGCCATGAAGCATTTTATTATATCCAATTAAGTTCGAATTACTTAAGAGTGATCTTAGCACCCTCAGCCTCGATCTTAGCCTTGATATCATCAGCAGTTGCCTTGTCAGCAGCTTCCTTGATGATCTTTGGAGCGTTGTCAACAACGTCCTTAGCTTCCTTAAGTCCGAGACCAGTTACCTCACGAACAACCTTGATAACCTTAACCTTGTTAGGACCTACTTCTGTAAGCTCTACGTCGAACTCTGTCTTCTCCTCAGCTGCTGCGCCTGCGCCAGCACCTGCTGCTGCAACTACAACGCCTGCTGCTGCAGATACGCCGAACTCTTCCTCACAAGCCTTTACAAGCTCGTTAAGCTCAAGAACTGATAAACCTTTAATAGCCTCAATGATTTCTGTGTTTGTCATTGTGATTTCCTCCATTTAATAATTTTACGAAATATTCAAATATAAACAATTAAGCCTCAGCTGGTGCTTCCTCAGTTGCAGCGCCGTTATCCTGCTTTTCTGCAATCTGCTTGATAACACGAGCGAAGTTTGTAATAGGAGACTGCATGCTTCCAAGAAGTCTTGAGAGAAGTACCTCTCTTGATGGGATAGCAGAAAGCTCCTTTACGCCGTCGATGTCATAGAACTTACCTTCTACAACCGCGCCCTTTACTTCAAGCTTGTCAGCCTTCTTAGCGAACTCGCAGATGATTCTTGCTGGTGCTGTTACGTCATCAGTAGCAAGTGCAAGTGCAGATGGTCCGTCTAAAAGCTGATCGAGCTGTGCGAAATCAGTGCCTTCGAACGCACGCTTCATCATTGTGTTCTTATAAACCTTATAAACAACACCTGCTTCACGAAGCTGCTTTCTAAGCTCTGTATCCTGCTCAACTGTAAGACCACGGTGGTCAACAAGGAGAGCTGCCTTGGCATCCTTAATCTTAGCTGAGATTTCTTCAACTATAGGTGCCTTGATTTCAACCTTTGCCATGTTCCAGTTTACCTCCTTACGAAATGATAGCCGAAAGTGGTAGATGAAAAAAAGCTCCACCACCGAAGTGATAGAGCTGTAAAAGTCAAAACTAACTTTCCTAAATCTCCTCGGCAGGCGTTATCAACTTATGCCTTTCGGCACCTGCTGTCTTCGGCCGGCTGTGTTTCCACAAACCTTTTGCACTATATCACACCCCAAAGAGATTTGTCAAGCATTTTTATTATTTTATTTTTATCGTGATAGAAAACTTTTTATTTGAACCATCTCGCATTGTATAGGTAAATTTATATTTACCCTCCTCAGTAGGTGTAAAATAACATACACTTCCTGTTGAGTCATACGATACAGTACCGCCTTTTATTGTCTTTGCCGGAGTTGAGATATAAGGATTTGTATTTTCAAGGTATGCATATGAATAATACTTCTTTATAAGACCTTTTTTAGCAACCTTATAGCTGACAAAAACCTTCGCGCCATCCCCGACCATATTGTTTACCTGTCTAAGATCAAAAGTCGATCCAGCCTTACCTACGATCGTCTTTTGGTTCCTGAACTTATCACTCTGGATATATCCCACAGTCTTGGCTCTCGGTACAGCTATAAAGTTAAGGCTGATACTCTCACCATTATACTTGGCATACAAGGTTGTTGATGCTACGCTGTTCCATGAAACAGAGTTGTATTCAGCAGCCTTCTTACTGCACTTCAAAACACCATTCTTAATAGAAAAGTAAGTAGGGTTTGTAACCGACCACTCAGCCTGCTTTCTTGCACCCTTCATCTTATTTCCATTTTCATCTCCGAGCTCAAACTTGATCTTATTACCCGCACCTATAAGTACATCCATGCCATCAAGATAATGTCCCTGCTTCGATACAAATGAATAATTTGCTGAAGAAGACTGAACTTCAAGCTTCTCATCAGAAGGAAGCACCGCCTCAGCTACTATCTCTTCCGTGCTTTCTGCCGCATAAGCTACGACATTGCTTGTCATGACCATTGATATAGAAAGTAAAAGTGCGATCCACTTTTTTCTGATAAATTCGTCCATAATAACACCTCTCCTTATATGCTATTTATGTTCTATCCTATCACAAATACCGCATTTATTAAACCCCATGCATCATACAGCCTTGATTTTTATCTTAAACTTTTTCTTACTTCCGCCAAGTGCTGTCAGAGTTATTGTATATGTACCTTTTTTATTAGGTTTATATGCCAAAAGCTTTCCTTTCGAATTAACTGTCACAAGTCCGTTCTTTTCAGCCTTTTTTGAAACCTTATAAGCATATCCGATCTCGTCGATACTTCCGGCAGATACCATTCCTGATTTTGCCTTGGAATAGTAATTTACATCTGCATCACAAAGATAATTTATATTATCCATGCTTATTGTCGTCCCAACATCTGTCTTGATCGTGATGCTGTTACGTATCCTGCCGTCATTCATGTAACCGATTTTCTTGATCGGATCAAGAGCAATAAACTTCAAACGGACAGTCTGATTATTATACTCTATATCAAGTATGGTCTTTGCAACGTTCTGATACGACTTTACAGCAGTCCCACCGGAATATGGATATGATGTGCTGTTTTTATGACATTTCAGCTTATTATTCTTTAGCGAAAAATCTGTACTGTTTGTTATAGAATACTTCGCAGCACCTTTCTTATTAGCTTCTTTTATCTTGTTTCCGTTTTCATCTACTATAGTAAATTTTATAGTATTTTTTGGTGATATCCAATATGTGCCGCCCTTTGTTATCACACCATCACTTGTCATGATCGAAAAATCAGCAGTATTGCCAGTATCGAGCGCCTCGCCATTAACAGCTTTTTCAGCGTCAATACACCCTACTACAGAATGTGCATTATGCTTATATGTTTTTCCATCTGTAGAAGAAAGCAGCTTTGTCGTTACTTTCTTTGCTGATGTTTCTGTATTCTCATCGATCAAAGACGGATTATTTGCATATATCAGAGCTGCAACACCCGCTACCATTGGAGATGCCATTGATGTACCGCTGCTTTTTTCATAACGTGAAATGGAAGCAGTATTTCCTGACGGAGGCACGGTTGAATATATATTAGTTCCCGGAGCTGCTATATCTACCCATTCTCCATAATCAGAATAATTCGCAAGCGAATCATTACTGTCTATCGCCGCAACAGCAACCACACCATCACAGGCAGATGGATAATTTTCTGTAGAAACCCCGCTATTGCCAGCTGATGCCACCACAGTTATACCTGCATCCACAGCTTTGTCTATAGTACTCTGGAGCATATTTACAGCTGCCATGGATAATCTAGAGCTTCCGGCACTTATATTTATTACATCTACTTTTTTATCTATAGCATAGTTCAGACCACGTATAAGATTCGAAATAGAAATATTATTTCCATCATGAATCTTTACCAGATACATATCAACGTCAGGAGCAATTCCGGCGCCGCCCTTTGAATTATTGCTCATTGCCGCAATTATGCCCACAACATGTGTACCATGCATATACTGATTGATCGATGACGAAAGCGCAGAAACATCTTTGCTGCCGTCACCAACATTGTATGTATCAACTATCTTTGGGAAATCCTCATGACGAGTAAAAAATCCGTTGTCAAGTACTGCAACCTTTGCACCTGCCCCGGCTGTAGTATCCCATGCTTTGAACGTATTGATCTTTTCGTGATGCCACTGATCACCTATCTTTGGATCATTGCATGTAGCTTCACTCTCCACAATATCCGTATCTTCTTCCACATCATCATAACACTCAAGGATATAGTTAGGAATGATCTCAGTGCTTATACTCTCTGAATAAAGATTTTCTTCCAAGGCATTTTGCAGACCATTCTTAAATTTCACAATGGCCATTCTGTTCTCAAAAGAAACAAGCTCTGCACCATAGCTTTCTGCTATTTTCATAGCTTCTTCCTCAGACTCAGCCTCAAAGGTTCCCTCGTCCCCTACATAATCGACATCACTTTCAAGCTCTTTAATCGTGTCAAGTTCATCGTAGACTATACTATTTACATCCAATGTCTCGCCAGAAGCTTCTTTACCAAACACAGTAAAAGGATTAAGCGAATTAAAAACCAAAGCCGCTGCAAGAAGCGGTGCAATACACTTCGACTTCAATATTATTCCTCCAAAATTCAAATTATTACAAAAAAATTTACAAAACACACTTAGAATAAAATATACTCAAAATTTTCCCATATGTCAAAATAAGGACTGATCTTATGACATAAGACCAATCCTTATTTTAGTAAATATTTATTTAACCTTTACAGAAACGGTAAATTTCTTATTTGAACCATCAAGTGAAACATAGGTAAATTTGTATGTTCCCTTCTTTGCTGGTGTAAACGAAAGTACGCTTCCATCCTGATTGTATGTAAGAACTCCGTTCTTTTCAGCCTTCTTTGCAGCCTTTGTACAGAATCCAATATTGTCAGCAGGACCTGTTATGTAATATGTATATGTTCTGCTGAAGAATCCTCTGCTGCATGTTCTCTTATAATAATAATACACATCTGTATTGTTATTAATGCTCTTGAGGCTGTTTAAGCTTATTGTCTGTCCAACACAAGCCTGTATAGAGCATTTTGAACGGAATTTATTACCAGCAATATATCCAAAGTACTTTGTCTTAGGTATTACAACCATCGCGATCGACTCTGAATAACCGCCATAAGTTGCAGTAAGCACTCCCATGCCTGTTGCAGCTGAAGATACTTCCAACTTGCCGTTTTTAACAGTAAATCCAGCTCCTGATACAGTCCAGGTTGTTGCACCCTTCTTATTTGCTTCTTTTATCTTTTTACCACTCTTATCACCGATGTAAAACTTAGTCTTTGCACCGGCTCCGATCGGAATTGTGGTACCGGTAGTTACCATACCAGACTTAGCTACGATGCAGAATGGCGCATTATTCTGGCTAGGTGTGCCGTTATTTCCGCTCGGTGTTACCGGGCTTGGTGACGGGCTTGGTGACGGGCTCGGTGACGGATCATCTCCAGGTTCACTATACACTGCATTTACTGCCTTAAGTGCATCTATACATCCGGTTACTGAATGTCCACCATAAGAATATGTCTTTCCATCAGTTGAAGCCTTGAGCATATTCATAACAGCATCAGGTGTACTTGCAGAATCCTTTGAAACGAGATCATGAGACTCGTAAGCAAGTGCTGCAACACCAACAACTACAGGACATGCCATAGATGTACCATCAAGTTCTGCATATCCGCGCTTTGTGGTTGTGCAGTATGTAGAAAGAATTTTAGCACCAGGTGCAGCAAAGTTTACCCAGTCACCATAATTTGAAAAGTCTGCGAGCTGACCTGAAACAGTGCTTGCAGCAATTGATAGTACATGATTACATGCAGCAGGATAGCTCTTTTCAGAAACACCATCATTACCGGCAGCAACGATTACAGTTATTCCCATGTTTCTGAGTGCGTCGATCTGCTTCTGGAATGCATCGATAGACTCCTGAGATATGTCAGTACCCTTCTGTGTTCCAAGGCTCATGTTTACAACATCGATACCCCAGTCCTTGCCATCTCCCTCTGTAATATAGGCAAGTCCTGCCAAAATCTTATCAAGGCTTGTCTCTCTGCCCTGGAATACCTTTATTGGATAAAGCGTTGCATCGTACGCAACACCAGCTACACCCTCACTATTGTTTGCCTCAGCAGCTATGATACCTGCAACATGAGTACCGTGTCCCTGTGTATCATCGGCATCTGAAAGAGATGTACTCTTTGTATACACACTATAAGTTCCACCGATCTGATTCTTAAGATCAGGATGACCATAGTCAATACCGGTATCAACTATAGCTACCTTTACACCACTACCGGTAGCCTTGTCCCATGCGCTTTCTACATTAATAGCATCCATAGCCCACTGCTCTGAATAATAAGTATCATCGACAGTTTTAGCAATAGAAACTTCTTCAGAAGCAGCTTCTTCAGCAACAGTATCATTTGAACTGCTCTCATCCTCAGTCTTATTTATACCTGCACCCGGCTCATACTTAAAATCTGTTGCAGTACCTTCTGCCTGCACATAATTTGTCTCATCATTGAGTGTGAATATATAGTTTGCCATAACCGGCGTATCAACACTTACGCTGGAAATCTGACATTCGATAGCATCTTTTATATCAACACCTTCAAACTTCAGAAGACCTATACCATTATCAAAAGAAGTAAGCTTTGCGCCATATGCCGCAGCTATCTTCTCGGCTTCTTCTTCACTTTCTACCTCGATAACGCCCTCGTCCTTTACATAGTCAACGTCCGGCTCAAGTCTTGAAAGTGTATCAACTTCTTCACTAAGTGCCTCAGCAGTACTGAGCACAACTGAAGAATCGTCTTTCGCATTAACACTAAAACTCTCCTCTGCTACTGCAGGAGTAACGCTTGTCATTGACAGAGCCAGTGCCAGCAGTATTGCTAATTTACCATTCCTCTTCATTGGGACCTCCAAATAAATGCGTATTAAAGTGCAAGGATAATAATTATCCTTGCACTAATATTTGTACATTTAGTAATACCTTAACATATCCGTAATATTCTGTCAATTAAAATCATATTCAAACGGAGATCGAACCAACATAATCCCCGCTAAACGTTAGTTTTCCAGCGTTTCCGTCATAGGTATACATTTTTTTATTAATTTTATGTTTCTTTCCATTTACGAACGTATACACATTTTTTAGTCCACCATTCGCAGAAAATACAAGCATTACATCCGATGCTTCAAGTTTTTTAGGCAAAATCTTCACCTCAAAACTTCTTCCTTTATATTCATTCAGAATATTTTTGTCGGATGTCGAAAGCTTTTTTATTGTTGCCGTTGCAGTTCCATTATGCTTACAGTTCGTAACCTTAAACTTCGTAACCGAAATATTTTCGCCATTATGATTTATGATCATATCAATGTCCGATGCTGTAAGTTTCTTTCCTGTGTAAGTGAGTGAACTATAATAAGTTGCCGACGAGCCGTTTCCAATCTCTACAGTGCTTCTGATCTCATTTGATAAAGTACTGTTATCACTCTCTTTTTCTGTTTCACCAGCTCCGTTGTCCGCAGCTGTATCATCAGTTAAAGAGTCAGAAGCCTTTCTGCTATCAGCTGTTCCCTCTTCATTAGGCTGTTTGTTCTCCTTCTCATTCTTTGTCTCGTCGGTATCACCTATACTATCATCCGTTTTTTCGGTCTCTTTATCATCAGTCTTTTTCTCAGGACTTTCTGACTTGTTATCCGATACCTCTTCTTTGGAAGAATCAGAATTGTCATTCTCAGCCTTATTCTCTGACTCTGTAGTTTTATCTTCTGTAGTTTTATCTTCTGAAGTTTTATCTTCCGTATTTTTGTCACTTTCGTCTTCAGACTCTTCTGATTCTGAAGATGGATCACTTTCTTCCGGATAATCCGGTGTTTCTGATGGAGCCTCCTCTTCCTTATTATTTTCTTCTTCATCATCTGCAGCATCATCGCTAAACAGCACATTAAAATCTATACAGCCACCGCCAAAACTCTTACCGCTAAACTGATATGTCTTGCCATCACTTGCAGATAAAAGGATTTCTCTTACCCTGTCAGAAGTTGCTGAATCACAACCATTCAGTAATTTTTCGTCAGAGGAATAAATGATCGCCACCGCGCCCACAGCAACAGGGGCTGACATGGAAGTACCACTCTGATACTTGTATCCTCCTCCACTGTATGTTGCATAGATGCTGCTTCCCGGTGCTGCGATATCTATCCAGTCTCCATAATTTGAATACGAAGCGAGCTGACCTTCTTTTGTGACAGCAGCTACTGAGATCACATGATCAAGCGCTGCAGGATAATAATACTTATCCGAACTGTAATTTCCTGCTGCAGCTACAACAGTAACGCCTTTTTCATATGCATAATCTACCGCTTCCTGCATCGCAGTTATAGTTGCCTCATCCGGAGCTGATGCACAGGCAAGACTGATATTTATAACCTTGCATCCCGCATCTACGGCTTTATGCAGACCTTTAAGCACGTTTGATATCGTAATAGTCGAGCTGGTACCGACTTTGACAGAATATATCTTAGCATCACGCGCTACACCGAATCCTCCGATACCATTGCCACAGGTTTCGGCTATTATACCCGCAACATGACTGCCGTGACCGTTTTCATCTTCAAAATCATCCCCACTTTCATATGGGACCGCCTCATAAATGTTATCAACAAGATCCTCATGATCTGAATCTATACCGGTATCAAGCACTCCAACACGCACACCCTTTCCGGTATATCCAAATCCCCATGCAGTCTCATTATTTATCTGATCGTGAAACCATTGATTCTTCCTGCCCGGATCAGCTGATGAATCCTCATAATCCTCAAGTTCCATCAAATAATCCGGATAGATAACTGTAGACGCTTCAGAACTATCATTTGCAGCTTCTTTAATGACCTCATCCACGCTTTTTTCAAAACTAAGCACAGCTATGCCTTCATCATAGCTTTCAAGTTCCCCGCCATACTCTCCAGCAACCTTAGCTGCCTCTTCCTCATTTTCAGCAATAAAAAAGGCCTGTCTTTCTACATAGTCAATGCCTTCTTCGAGTTCTTCAATATGTTCCGCCTGACTTTGCAGAACCTGCCTTACTTCTTCAGATTCTTCACTGTAACTTAATGTATCGTCTATCACGGTAATCTCATCTGCCCATACAGCCTGCTGAGAAAAAACTAGTGTTGCAGATAAAAGGACCGTTAATATTTTCGTCCTTTTCATCTTTTCCAACCTCCATGTTTGCGATATAATAGCTAGTGTATTGAAAAAAGAACACACGATAATACTCTACACTCTGTAGATTAATTATACATTATAACCTTATCTATTTTGGTTCTTTTTAATATACAATTACATTTCAAATGGAGATATTATGAAAAAACTTGCACCGTTTTTATTGCTATTGTCAATACTTTCACTGACAGCCTGTTCAAAAAATCAGTCTAATTCATCCCCACAGGAGACTGAATCTATAGCAGAAGAAAGCGACATTACAACCGTTACATGGGAAAATGAAGAAGAAGATAATGACGATTCAATAGTTATCAATCCCATAGAAGATTCAGCGTCTATAGACACCAGTTCTGATGAAGACCCGACGATCTCAACTTCCGCTGAACAACAGACAGGTGGCGCTGTAAAGCTCGTTTTCGCAGGTGATATGGATTTTGATGACCGATATACAAATATGATTGCGCTCCGTTCCAGATCAAATGGAATACTTGACTGCATCGGATCTACCCTTGTAGAACGTATGAGAAATGCCGACATATGCATGATAAACAACGAATTTCCTTATTCAGACAGAGGCACACCTCTTGCTAACAAGAAATTTACTTTCAGAGCAAAACCGGAAACCGCAGAATTTCTCAACCTTCTCGGTGTTGATATTGTCTCTTTGGCAAACAATCACGCTTACGACCACGGTAAAGATGCCCTTCTGGATACTTTTGATACTTTGACTTCAAACGGAATCCGCTATGTAGGTGCCGGTAAGAATCTAAGTGAGGCTATGACACCTCAGTATTTTACTATCAACGGAACTGTTATATCTATAGTTGCTGCAACACAGATCGAGCGCTCATTGCCACCTGATACTGTTGAAGCTACTGAAAGTTCACCGGGAGTACTTCGAACACTCGATCCCGAAAAATTTGTCAGTGTTATCAAAAATGCAAAAGCCAATAGTGATGTCTGTATAGTATTTGTACATTGGGGAAGCGAAAATAAATCAGATTTTGAATCTTCACAGGCAGAGCTTGCAAATGCTTATGTCGATGCCGGCGCAGATGTTATTTTAGGCGCTCATCCTCATGTGTTGCAGGGATTTGATTATATCGGAGATGTACCTGTTCTCTATAGTATGGGTAATTACTGGTTTAATTCAAAAACACTCGATACCTGCCTTGTAGAATTGAACCTCTACGATAAAAGAGTAGAATCCTTACAATTCATTCCATGTCGTCAGCACGATTGTAAAACTGAGGAAATGCTTCCGGGTACAACGCAGGATTACGAAAGAATTCTTTCAGATATGAGAAAAATGTCAACTTCAAAAGTCAACATTGACAACGATGGATTTGTAACAAAAAAATAATCAGTAGGCCATTTGGCCTACTGATTATTTTTGCTTTTATTACTGCTGTACAGCCTCAACTACTGCTGGAAGGAGCTGCTTCTTTCTTGAAACAACACCCTCAAGATTTACTGAGCTGTTCTTTGTCTCTTTTACTCCAAATGAGTTTTCAAGGATAGATGCTGCCTTCTCACCTATGCAGACAACCTCTGAAGACTCCTTAAGAATATTTGTAAGCATGAAGTAAAGCATATCAAATCCACCCTCTTCAAGCTCTTTCTTAAGATCTGGCATGATCCTCTCTCTGATCTCATCAAGCTCCTCTGATGTCATAGCATTGATCTGACCGATACCGATAGCCTGATCGCTTACGCTGAATCTCTTGAAGTCCTGATGAATGATCTCTGTAGGTGTCTTTGATGCAAGGTTGCTTCCTGCCTTGAACATAGCACGTGCAAACTCTTCCTCATTGATACCTGCCAGGATTGCAAGAGCCTTACCAGCCTCACGATCTATATCTGTACATGTAGGTGACTTGTACAGAAGTGTATCTGAAAGGATAGCTGATACAAGAAGACCTGCTGTCTGCTTATCGATCTCTGTAGCAGTCTCGCAATACATAATATAAACGATAGTTGCTGTACTTCCAAGTGGCTGGTTTCTGAAGTAAACAGGTCCTACTGTCTCTACAGAACCAAGTCTGTGGTGGTCAATTATCTCAAGAAGCTCTGCTTCTTCGATACCCTTTACAGCCTGACTCTTCTCGTTGTGGTCAACTAAGATAAGCTTCTTCTTCTTTGCGCCAAGGAAGTTTCGACGTGAGATCATTCCCACATAGTTATCATCCTCATCCACAACAGGGAAATAGCGGTGGTGAACCTGCGCCATAACCTGCTTGATATCCTCAACATAATCTTCAAGCTTAAATGTAACAAGATCATGATCCTTCATGAAGTAGCTGATAGGTAAGCTCTGGCTGATAAGACGGGCAGCTGTGAATGTATCATGAGGTGTTGTGATAATCTTACAATTATGCTCCTCTGCCTGCTTAACGATAGTCTTTGCAACTTCACTTCCGCTTGTAACTACGATACAGTCAGCATTGAGCTCAACCGCACAAAGCTGCATCTCATAACGATTACCTACGATAACGATATCGCCAGGTCTTACAACTTCTTCAAGGATTTCCGGGTTTCCTGCAGCTATGACAACCTTACCGTTCTCATTTACGATCGCATCATTGTCTCCAAGCTCCATCTTACCTTCAAGAGTCTCAACGATATTCTTGTAGCTGGTATGTGCAAGTGCAAGGATGTTAGAATCATATATATCCATATATGAACCTACGATATCTCCCATAGAGATAACACCGGCAAGTGCCTTGCCCTCAGTAACCGGAAGTGTTACAACGTTGTTGTCCTTCATAAGATTCCATGCTTTTTTCATGGAAAGATCCTTCGGAACACCTTCAATCATTCTAACTTCCATGTCACAGACCTGTGTTCTTACATCTTTAACGTATCTAGGTACTTCTACACCAAAGTGCTTAAGAACATACTGTGTTTCCTCGTTTAAGTGACCTGCTCTTACCGGCTCAAAATCCTGTCCTGTAAGATGATGCTTAAGCCTTGAATAAGCTATTGCTGAGCAAATTGAATCCGTATCAGGATTCTTGTGACCTACAATGTATACTGGTCTTGTAAAACCTTCCATGTTTCCTCCGTAAAACTAAACCAAATAAACAAAAACTTCCATAATCTATCTTCTAACTTCCGGTAATTATTCTTCTATTACCTGGAAAATATAGAATTTTAAGTAATATGACTCATCAGCAGCCCAAAGTATCGGATGATCAGGGGCCTGAGTCCTAAACTCAACCTGTCTAAGACGCTTATGCGCACTGCGTGCAGCTTCAGCAATAGTCTTTGAAAACAGATCCGGTGCCATAAAATGTGAGCATGAACATGTAGCAAGATATCCGCCATTTTTGACAAGTCTCATGCCTCGCATGTTTATCTCTCTATAACCTTTTACAGCGTTCTTTATAGATGCTCTGTTCTTAGTGAACGCAGGCGGATCAAGGATAACCACGTCAAACTGCTCACCTTCCGCCTCGAGCTGTGGAAGAAGCTCGAATACATCTGCTGCTTCAAACTTAACTGTATCTTCAAGTCCGTTGAGTTTCGCATTCTCTCTTGCCTGCTCAACAGCAAGCTCAGAAGCATCTACCGCCCTTACGGAAGACGCACCGGCAAGACCGGCATTAAGTGCAAAAGAGCCAGTGTGTGTAAAACAGTCAAGGACTTTTTTATCCTTGCAAAAACGCGAAATAGCCGCTCTGTTATACTTCTGATCAAGGAAGAAGCCTGTCTTTTGTCCATTCTCAACATCAACGATGTATTTAACACCATTTTCAACTATCTGAACCTTGGTATCAAACTCTGCTCCAATGAAGCCCTTTGTTCTCTGAAGACCTTCCTTTTCGCGAACCTTAGCATCTGAGCGCTCATATACACCCTTTATGACTATCCCATCTTCTGCAAGTACTTTCTTGCAAAGATCTATTATCATAACCTTAAATCTGTCAATACCAAGTGTAAGCGACTCAACAACCAGAACATCTTCAAACTTATCTATTGTGATTCCCGGTAAAAAATCTGCTTCACCAAAGATAAGCCTGCATGATGAAGTATCTACAACTGACTTACGGTACTCCCATGCCTCTCGTACTCTGCGCTCTAATAGTGAAGCTGTTATTGGCTCCTCTATTTTTCTCGAAAGTACCCTTACCGTGATCTTGGACTTGGTATTGATATAACCCCAGCCCATAAAATATCCATCAAAATCATTTACAGCAATGACATCTCCATTATTAAACGGACCATCGATTCTGGCGATCTCATTATCAAAGACCCACGCACCGCCACTCTTGAGGAGCCTGCCTTCGCCTTTTTTCAATATGACAGTAGCTTCCGATGCCACAATAGCCTTATTATCTGCCATAATTACATAACCTCGCTTGAATTAACCTTTTCAAAATCTTTTATCATTCCCTCATCTGGTGCCTTAGTTGCAAGGCTCACTACGACAATTGCAATAAGGCTTGCTATAAATCCAACCAGAAGTGAATAGATACCTGTTACAGTAGATGCTGTCTTGCCATCAAATACAGCAATGTAGTCCCAGAAAAGAACCAGCAGCGCTCCTACGGCAATACCCGCTCCTGCGCCATACTTATTTGTTCTCTTCCAATAAAGTGACATAAGTACTGCAGGCCCGAATGCAGATCCAAGTCCTGCCCATGCATCAGAAACAAGTCCCATGATGGAATTATCAGGATTCCATGCTATCACATATGCAAGTGCTGCCACGATCAGTACAACTGCACGGCTCATCCATACTGCCTGCTTATCTGTGATCTTCTTTCTGAAGAAACCAAGCCAGATATCCTCAGTAACGCTTGAAGCTGTGACAAGAAGCTGTGAATCAGCCGTTGACATGATAGCCGCAAGTATACCGCAAAGGAATATACCTCCAATTATAGGGAGGTGGAAATCCTCAGCAAACATTTTCATTATCATAAGCATAAATACATTTTCCTGCTCACCTATAGATGCCAGATCTGTTGTAAGATATCCTCTTCCTACAACACCTATGATGCAGGCAAAAGCCAATGAAAAACCGCACCAGCCAATTCCTATAGCCTTTGCTCTTTTAAGCTCGCTCTCTGAGCTTACAGCCATGAAACGGACAAGGATATGAGGCATACCGCAGTATCCAAGTCCCCACGCAAGCTGTGAGATAATGGAAATAAAGCTTATCTTTACGCCATTTTCATGCATAGGATCAAGAAAAGCCTTTGTGTCCTGCACACCATTAGCCGCAAGTGCTCCATTAAGATCTCCGATCATAAAGAGTCCAATGATCGGAACGATCACGAGACCTATGAACATTATAGAACCCTGGATCGAGTCCGTATCACATACTGCAGAAAAACCACCAAGAAGTGTATATGTTAATATTACTATCGCTCCGACTGTGAGCGCGATGTGATAATCCATACCAAATACTGTGTTGAACAGCTTTCCGCCTGCAGATAAAGCTGATGCAGTATATACAAGGAAAAAGATCAGTATAGCTGCAGAAGACAGCAAAAGCAGCCATCTTGACTCATCATGAAATCTGTTTTCAAAGTAGCGCGGAAGCGTGATCGAATCCGTACAAATCGTGTATCTTCTTAAACGTGTAGAAATGAAGATCCAGTTAAGGACAGTTCCCATAAACAGGCCGACCGCAATCCAGATCTGACCGGTACCAAGTGCGTATACAGAGCCGGGGAGTCCCATAAGAAGCCATCCGCTCATATCAGATGCCTGCGCTGAAAGAGCTGCAACAAATCCATTGAGCTGTCTTCCGCCAAGGAAATAATCACCAGAACTGTTATTAGACTTCATATCCCTGAAACCTACCACTATCATCATAGCAAGGTAGAGGACAAAAGAAGCTATTATCCACTTAATTGATATAGTCATATTCTCTCCATTCCCAACTCTTCTTAAGTATAGTCATACGAGGATATTATAATAAACATTATTCTAGTACGTCAAACAAAAGTTAATTTTTTCAATAGCATTTTTTCACAGATTTTACAGGCGTTTTTAGTGATAATGCCCACTTACTTGATGTATATATTCTCACATATTTGTCTACACTTTGAATAAATATTAATATTAATCAATTATTTTCAATTATTTCCACAAATAAAAGCACACCAGAAAACTTCCCTGATGTGCTTAATTATTTTTTTAGATTTTTTATTTTTCCTTAGTCTTGCCAGCTGCCTTTTTACGAGGTGTGATCTTCTTAGCTGTATCTGCTTCCTTGTCAGCTTTCTTAGCCTTGGAAGCCGAAGCAGTAGTCTTCTTTGCTGAAGCTGCTGTCTTTTTCGCTGCAGGCTTCTTTTCATCTGCTGCCTTCTTTGTCGCAGTCTTCTTTGCAGCAGGCTTCTTAGCAGTCTTCTTTACTGCCTTTTCCTCAGCCTTCTCCTCAGCGACGTACTTTGCTCTCTCCTCCGGGAACTCTGCCAAAAGCCATACAAAGCCGTAGGAAATGATATTTACCGCGCGGGCCGGTCTTGACTCGCCAGTGATAAGATCTGTGTAATTCTCATACTCATTGATCCATGCAGTCTCGTCATGGTTGCTGAAGTTAAAGAGGGCAATAAGCTTCTGTCCCTTATAGTATCTTCCTATTCCAAGGACTGAATCATTATATGTCTCCACGATCCATACATCAGCCGCTCCATTGAATACATCATGTGATGCTCTTATGCTCTCAAGTCTCTTAAGAGAACGGAACATTCTGCCCTGCCTTGTCATAGGGCTGTTTCTGAGCACTGCATCTTTCCAGTTCATATTTCCTCTGTGGAGATATCTGCTGTCATCCCACTTAAGAGGATCCTCATGGTATGTATAGTCATTAAGCTGTGCTATCTCATCACCTGCATAAAGTACCGGGATACCACTCTGAGTAAACATATATGCATGAAGCATCTCATCAAGCCTCAGTGACCAGTCTAACTTGTATGGATTTCTCTCATACTCAGCAGCCTCTACTCCGCAAAGTGATGCTGTAGTACCGCAAAGTCTTGCATCACCAAGCCTTGGATCGTCATTGTACAGCTCCCCTCTGAAATCACTTCCATACATCTTACCTGTCATGCAGTCATTAAGGAATTTCTTATGAGCCACTTCCTTAACACCAAACTGACCGAGGAAGTCATAGTCAAGTCCCCAACCGATATCATCATGACATCTAAGATAATTTAAGAATGTATACTGCTTTGGAAGCGCAAATACCTGGCCGAGCTGATGCTTGAGAAGTCTTACATCATGTGTTGCAACTGTATTCCATGTAGTTGCCATTGTTGTAACATTATAAAGTATCTGGCACTCAGGCTTATCAACTGTACCAAAGTATGGAACAACCTTAGAAGGCTCCATTACTACTTCACCAAGAAGAAGTGTTCCCGGACATACTACATCACAAGCCATATGCATGATACGGCAAAGTGTATGAACTTCTGGAAGGTTACGGCATGTAGTACCGAGTTTCTTCCAGATATATGGAACTGCATCAAGACGGACAACATCAATACCTCTGTTCATAAGGTAAAGCATATTTGCCGTCATATCGTTAAATACAGTAGGATTTGCATAGTTAAGATCCCACTGGAAAGGATAGAATGTGGTCATTACTACCTTGTTTGCTTCACCGCACCAGCTGAAGTTTCCCGGAGCAGTCTGTGGAAATACCTGCGGAACAGTCTTTTCAAACTGATTTGGGATATCCCAGTTATCAAAGAAGAAGTATCTGTCCTGGTACTCCTTTTCACCACTGCGGGCACGTCTTGCCCACTCGTGATCCTCACTCGTATGATTCATGACAAAGTCAAGGCATACGCTAATGCCCTTCTCATGACACTTATCTGTCAGATGCTCAAGATCTGCCATAGTACCAAGCTGTGGCTGCACCTTCCTGAAATCAGAAACAGCATATCCACCGTCACTTCTTCCCTCCGGGCTTTCAAGCAATGGCATTACATGGAGATAATTAACTCCGCACTCCTCAACGTAGTCAAGATGATCCTCAACACCCTTAAGAGTACCTGCAAACGCATTAGCGTACATCATCATTCCTGTAAGAGAGCCATCCTTATACCAGCTGTCATCATTCATTCTCTTGAGATCCATATCTCTGAGGCTCTGCTTTCTATCCTTGTAGCTCTCATAAAGCATTGTGCAAAAGTAAGAAAACGCCTGCTCATCTCCATGATAAAGCTCTCCATAGAGCCATTTCAATTCATCGTAGTGTTTTTTCAGTCTAGTCTCAAATTCCTTGTCAAGCTCGCCTAAACCCTGTAATAAATCCGTCATACCACACCTCACATTTTTGAAATCAATTCCTTAGCTTTTTCAAGCTGGTTGTCATATCTATCCTTAACATATTTGTCAGTATCAAACTCTATCTCAATATCCGGTTTAATACCTTCACCATGAATATTGTTTCCACTAGGAGTATAATACTTCCTCGTAGTAAGCTTTATCGCACTACCATCATTTAGCTGATATACATCCTGTACAATACCCTTTCCAAATGTTGTAGTTCCAACGATCAAACCTGTTCCAGAATCCTTTATAGCGCCAGTAAGTATCTCAGAAGCACTGGCTGATCTTCTGTCTACCAGCACCACCAGCGGCATCCCCAGCTGATGCTCATCATCAGAATCCCATGACAGCTTATTGTTGTCCTTATCCATAGTATAGACTATTAACCCCTTAGGAAGCAACGCATCTGCAATATGCACACACACATCTACATCTCCGCCAAGATTTCCTCTCAGGTCAAGGATCATCCTCTTCATTCCCTGCTTTTTAAGCTTGTCAAATCCTTCATCAAACTGTTTTTTTGTTACCTTATCAAAGCTTGCCAGGATCATATAGCCGGTATCATTATCAAGCATATTAACCGAAACCGTTACCGCATCGATAGAATCTCTGACTATAGGCAGCGTAACCACTTCCCTGTTTTCGCCTCTCAAAAACTGTATGGTCACAGTTGTACCTTTTTTTCCTCTGACCTTGCTTACAAGATCCGTCAGCGAAATATCACCTATCTTCTCTCCATCAACAGTATAGAAGATATCTCCAACCTGCACTCCGGACTTCAACGCAGGTGAATTATCTGTCAGAGCAGCCACTTTAAACTCTTTAGTATCAGGGTCCTGAGTAATAGTAGCACCTATGCCCTCAAATGTTCCCTCTAAAGAAGTATTGTAGGATTTGAATTCATCAGCAGTATAATACTCACTGTATGGATCTCCGAGTGATTCGAACAAACCCTTATATAGTCCTTCAACTGTTGGTGTTTCCTGCAGATCATCGCTGTATTTAAGATATTTCTTATCTATCATTTTGTTGAGATTATTCAACTTTGACAAAACAGCCGGCGTGATCGCAAGATTGGACGAAACCGAATCTGAAGATGAACTTGTAAGCCCTACAAATCCAAAATATCTTGCTCCTCCAATGATGAAAACAATCAGAATAGCCGCCACAAGTCCTACTATAACTCCAGAAGCAAAACCAAGATGTTTTTTCATTTATAATTCCCCATCCATGCGCAGGCATCACCGATGCCGGTGCATTAAAATACTCTGCAAACCTCAAAAGAAGAAGCTATCAATGCAGCTTCTTCTCTCAATCCGTATATTTCATTAAACCTTTAGGTGTTTTTTTGCTGTAAAGAAACTTCCAAGGAAGCCTATGCCAACACCAAGGGCAATTGAAACCGGTACTAAAGTTGAAAAAATCTGATGAATATCCAAAAACCTAAGTAATGAATCCAACACCTTAAATTTATTCTGAAGATATTCTACTACATTTACATATACAAAATAGATTGCTGTCAACGGAAGCGCTGATCCCACAAATCCAAGTATCATTCCTTCAAAAATGAACGGAGCGTGTACCACAAAATCTGTTGCACCGATCAGCTTCATTATCGCTATTTCTTCTTTTCTTACTGTTATACCAAGTGAAACAGTATTACTGATAAGGAAAATAGATACTGCAAGCAATATACCGATTATTCCGAGCGAAACATATGCGATAAGTGAATTGACCGATGTAAGCATACTCGCTACTATCACCGACTTGTTTACAGTCCTTACACCATCAAGTTTTTCAATATAATCTACAAGACTGGACTGCATCGAAACATCATTCAAATAGATTTCGTAGTTTGAATCATTTTCAAGCGGGTTATCATCTCCGAAGCTGTCAACATATTCTCCAAGGCTCTCTGCCTTAAATGACTCCCACGCCTCTTCTGCCGATATGAATACTACTTTTGAGACCTCGCCACGCTTTTTTATCTCTTCACCGATTTCTGCTATCCTCTCGTCCGAAGTACCCTCTTCAAAGAAAACAGTAACTGCAACGCCTGCCTGCGCCTGTTTTACAATATTTTGAAAATTCAAAACTACTGAATAAAGCAGCCCAAACAGGAAAACACACGACGCTATCGTTGCTATCGTTGCAAGAGAGAACAGCTTATTTCTCCAGATATTCTTTATACCTTGTCCTATAGTGTAAAAAAATGTGTTAATCCTCATCTATGTAACCACCTTTTTTCTGATCGCTTATAATTACGCCCTTCTTCATGGTAATTACTCTTTTACGCATTTCATTGACTATCTCTCTGTTATGCGTTACGACAAGGACTGTTGTACCATTTTTATTTATCTGCTCCAAAAGCTTCATGATCTCCCATGAGTTTTTCGGATCAAGATTTCCCGTAGGCTCGTCAGCAAGCAGGATGCGAGGCTTATTAATGATTGCTCTCGCCAATGCAACTCTCTGCTGCTCACCGCCGGAAAGCTCCTTCGGCTTTGACTTATACTTCTCTGCAAGACCTACAAGCGAAAGTACGCTAGGCACGTTCTTTCTGATCTCACGTCCGGGTACTGAAATGACTCTCTGTGCAAAAGCAACGTTCTCATAGACATTTCTATCCTTGAGAAGTCGGAAATCCTGGAACACAGTACCTATTCCCCTTCTGTACTTAGGTATCCTGCTATGTTTAAGTCTTGTCACATCAGTATTATTTACATAGATCTTTCCCGAAGTAGGTGTAAGCTCCTTCAAAAGCAGTTTTATCAAAGTGGATTTTCCGGATCCACTGTCCCCTACTATAAATGCAAATTCTCCCTTTTCAATGTGCAGACTTATGTTGTTGAGTGCCGGAGCACCCTTACCATATGATTTGTTTACGTCTTCAAGTATGATCATCAGTCTGTTCCTTCATGTTATCAAAAATCGTATTCTTCCATGTACTTCATGTAGCGGGCTACCATCATCGCAATCTTAAATGTGATAGCATCTTCGAATATCCTAAGGTCAAGTCCTGTAACCTTCTGAAGCTTATCAAGCCTGTAGACAAGAGTATTTCTGTGAATATACAGCTGACGGCTTGTTTCAGAAACGTTCAATGAATTTTCAAAGAACTTGTCTATTGTCGCAAGTGTCTCTTCATCAAACTGATCCGGAGACTTTCCCTGGAATATCTCTTTTATAAACATCTTACACAGAGGCAACGGAAGCTGATAGATAATACGTCCGATTCCAAGCTGGCTGTATGCAATGACATCCCTCTCAGAGAAGAATATCTTACCTACATCAAGTGCCATCTTAGCCTCTTTATACGAGCGGCTTACATCCTTTATCTCTGTGATCACTGTTCCATATGCAACTCTCACACGTGTTTTGTCATCTATTCCAAAAGCACCGATGATATCTGTTGCCGCAGACTCTATGTCTCCGATCTCATCATCGTCTGAAAGCTCTTTTACTATGATCACATCTTTTTCATCAACCGCTGTTACAAAATCGCGTGACTTAGTACTAAAAACATTTCTTACTATCTCAAGAGCACTCGTATTGTTCTCAGTATATGTCTCTGCGATTATTACCACGCGCTTTGCCTCTGTAGCGATATGAAGCTTCTTTGCCCTGTTGAATATATCAACAAGCAGGAGATTATCAAGAAGCAGATTTTTGATAAAATTATCTTTATCAAATCTCTCCTTATACGCTATCAAAAGGCCTGACAACTGAAATGCAGCCATCTTGCCAACCATGTAAGCATCATCACTTCCACCATTGGCAATAAGTGTAAACTCAAGCTGTCCATCATCATCATGGATCTTGAAGAACTGATATCCTCCAATCTCCTGGCTGTCTGCAGGTGAGGAAACAAAAGCCATGATGTCCCTCTCCGCTATGTCAAACTGCTCAAATGTAGACGCAAGTGTTTTTCCATCAGTATCAGCAACGCACATGTCGATACGAGTAATACCCTTCAGACCATCTATTGTATTCTGAAGTATTTGGTTAGAAATCATAAAATCAGCACTCCTTCTCCCTAAAAGTTACTCACCCCAACATTATTTTAATACAAAACAACAAAAAATCAAAGTAAAATATGCATTTTTTTATGCAAAATGCGTATTATACTTTACTATCATTCTTTATAGACACTTCTTTGTCGTAATTTACCGCTGCTGAGTGGAAAAACTTTCTCATCAAAAATCCGCCTATACCTCCGGTTTTGACCTTTCCTTCGCCATCAGTCTTAAAAGAAAGATCCCTAAGTATGACGACCAGCTTTACATTCATTCTTGACCTGTTTTCTGTTACAAATCTCTCCGCCTCAGGAGACGCAAGATTAAGCAGCAACACATCAGGCAATACTGTATTTATATCATTTACTACTGCGTCATCACTGCCAACAGTCTCGTTATATACGCAAGTACCTGCTACCACAAGATCCCTGTTAAAATTCTTGAGGCCGGCAGCAAAACTATTCATCGTATCCTCAGTCTGCGAAAGAAGGAAAATCTTCCTCTTTTCTTTTGCAAGCTTTCTGAATAACCCCTTAAGCATAAGATTGCTTTCTATCTCACGCTCTCTTCCTCTGCTGACAATGCCTCCCGCCTGCAGGATATCCGCAGTAGTACAAGGAGCCATATCCATCTCTTCGATCCTGTCTGTCAGCTCCTCCGAACTTGCAGCCATCAACAATACATCATGCGTTACAAAGTCAATCGTATTGCATTGGGCATTATTCAGATAATGTGTCACACGTCTCATGGACTCTCTCACCGAAAAATCCTTCAGACTGACACCCATTACCGTTAATTGTCTCATCTTTCCCTCTTCTAAAAAGTCATCCCCACGATTGTATCGAAAATTATACCATAGTAACGCCTACTCTATCAACCTTTAATAAAATCAATTCCTATGCTATAATCATGGAATGAAAAACGCAGACAAAAAAACAATTTCAATTTATTTTCTTTTATTATTCGGCATCATTATATACGTGTCACTTATCTTTAATGATAACCTCTGGGTTGACGAGGCTTTTACCGCAGCATTAGTACGTGGCTCATGGGGAGAAGTGTGGCATGATACGGTAGCCGATACCCTTCCACCATTTTATAATCTTTTTGCCAAAGGCATGACAGAGATTTTGGGATACTCAGCTCCTGTCATGAAGCTTGCTTCTGTGATACCGATGATCCTTACGCTGATCATGGCAGCATTTCCTTTCAAAAAGCTTTTTGGTGCAAAAGCATCTGCTTTATTTATAATGCTGCTGATCTCGATGCCATCCATGCTCTACTATGGTGTTGAGATACGACCTTACAGCTGGGGATTTTTCTTTGCATCCGCATCAGCATGCTCGTATTGCAGTGTTATCAGAAACTTTTCAAAGACAAATATCACTTTTCTTGCTATTTTTACAGCGTTAAGCGGATATGCTCATCATTTTTCACTCATAGCATCAGGTATTTTATGGGTTTGGCTTTTCATATATGTAATTATTTCTCATCGAGAAAGCATCGCAGCATATTTTAAGGGAATTTTGCTGACAACCATTATATACCTGCCTTGCTTCTGTCTGGCAGTATATCAGATAAAAAATGCAAGCAGCTATTTTTCAATGTCACCGTTATCTCTCCATTCACTTTTGAGCGATATCAGGTATCCATTCGTGACAAATATCACAATGCTTTCAGCCTCACTGCTTGCAATATTTGTCATCTGCGTACTGTCGGGACTTTTGCTTCACGATCAAAACACCTTACCTGCCATATCACTGATTGCAGTATTCTTCGCAGTGATCGGATTTGGATATGGTGCATCAGCGCTTAAGGGCTCAAGCATATTTACCGCAAGATATCTCTTTCCATCACTTGGTGCTTTTTGGATGGGCGTATCTCTCCTGCTTGAAAACCTTATCAGACATGCACCAAAGAGACTAAAGTCTATGGTTACCTCAGTACTTTTTATAATCATCATACTTACCGGATCATACGGATACTATTCACAATTCAAAAGTGAGTATGACAACTCCGTAAACCATATGAAAGAATGTTTCTCCGCCAATATCGGTCCTGATGATGGTTACATCATATATGAGAGTGCTTATCAGATCGAGACCTGCATGAAATACTATTATCCTGATCTCAAAAAATATTCATGGAAAAATGCAGATAAGATAAAAGGTACTGCCTGGTATTTTGAAGTTGAGGGATATGAAGACAAGCTGAAAAAAGCATCTGAGCACGGATACAAAAGTGTATTTATAGATAGTTTAGCCTTTGACAGATACTCTTTTAAATTATATCGACTTGATAAAGAATGACAAAAAAATAAAGTCTGGAACCAAACTCCAGACTTCATTTTTTCATATCTTTAATATTACTATAAGTGCAGAGACAAACATTGCCAGCATCGCAGGGATACTCCATATCCTTGTCTTAGCATCAACCCTGATTCCTTCTCTGTCGATCTCAAACACCGGCTCTCTGCGGAATATAGCCTTAAGCCTCAGCATACCGCCCGGCTCATTTTTCGCTATCACACGCAGAATTATGACTGCAATAAATGTCGTAATGATCGAAACACCTGCATACAGAAAGAAAACTGTCAGTATCTCTCCCTTTGTCAGAGTCAGATTTGCTGATTCCGAAAGTGCTTCCTTATATGAAAATATAGAAAACGTAGTGGAGCCATTAATTATCATGTGCCCCAAAAAACTTGGAAGGATACTTCCTGTGATCTCAGACAATACCCCCAAAAACAACCCTATAACAAAAGCATACAGAAACTGATTAAGGTTCATATGCATAAGTCCAAACATTACTGCCTGAATAAATATCGCCGCTTTCAACCTTCTCGATTTGCGTAAGCCGTAATAAATAGCTCCCCTGAATACAACTTCTTCAACAAACGGACCAAAAACCGCAATAATAAAAAACATAATAATGAATTTATCACTTACTATACTATCCTGAACACTCGCAACTATGTTATCTGTAACAAGCATCGTAAGCGCATTACACATAGCCATGAGCGGCATGATAAGATATATGAAAGGTACCGTAAGCAGCAGTGTTGTCAGCTTTACTTTGTGAATTCTCATGCTTTCACTTACATCTTCATTCAGAATTGCCAAAAATACAAGCGTAGGGATTAGCATCAACAATTCACCGTACATAAGTGAAAACCTTGTTGAAACAGAAAAACCGGGAACTTTGGCATACAAAAAACGCAGACCATGGCTCCCGGCTAAAAGACTGACTATCACTACCAGGTATAACCAACCCGATTTTTTTTGATTCATCAGCTCTCCTTATTTATTACTGGTTCATCATGAAGTTTACAAGCTTATCGATATCATCTGGCTCATAAGCTACGATCTCGAGCTCCTTGATCACACCATCAGAAAAAATATTAGCCATAGAAACATACTGTGAAAGCTTTGACTTAAGATTAAGTCTGTCACCCTCACCTGTTACGAGCTCAACTTTACCGCTGCAGCTATCAACAACCTTGAAAAACTTATCGATGTCTGTAATATTCTGTACTTTCATAGTTCTTAATCCCCCTTTCAGGATAGTCCTATATTACTTTGTAACTTTTATCGCAATAGCTTCTATCTCAAGCTTTACGTTCTTTGGAAGTTTTGCAACTTCGACGCAGCTTCTTGCAGGAAGCACGCCTGTAAAATATGTGGCATAGATATCATTGATCTTTGTGAAATCATCCATATTCTTGATGAAAACAGTAGTCTTGATAACATTTTCAATAGAGCTGCCTGCATCCTCTAAGAGCGCTTTCAAATTATCAAGCACCTGACGAGTCTGCTCCTCTACAGAATATCCAACTACATTTCCAGTTGAAGGAACGATAGGAATGATACCGGATGTAAAAATAGTATCGCCAATCTCAATAGCCTGTGAATATGGTCCAATTGCTGCTGGTGCATTAGGTGTACTGATTACTTTCATAATATCCTCCACTATTATTTATTTAAGTTTTATTGTGTCAGAGCCTATCTCGACAAGTCCCTCTTTCATAAGATGTCCAACGGCTCTCTTAAACGCATTTTTGCTCATCCCGCATTCCTGCTTGATGATCTCAGGTGAAGCCTTATCACTAAACGGAAGACTTCCTCCGCGCTGCTTAAGCATATCAAGTAAGACTTTTCCATCATCTTCCATCTGAAGATAAGCCTTTTTACGAATAGACAGATCCAGCTTGCCGTCCTCTTTAACCCTTGTCACTCTCGCATTGATGATATCTCCAGGCTTTACCTCACCAGAAAACTCCCTGGCAGGTATAAGCGCAGAATACTTGCGGTCTACAGCCACAAATGCGCCAAAATTCCTGCTGACCTCATATACAAGGCCGGAAACCTCATCATCGATCTTATAAGGAGAATCTGTAGCAAGACGTTCATAGACTTTCATTGTAGCCGCAAGACGATTACTCTTGTCGATATACATAGCAACAAGTACCTCGTCTCCGGTATTGACCGTATAAGTCTGCTCTTTGTAAGGAAGGAGAAGATCTCTCTCGAGCCCCATATCAAGGAATGCTCCTATCTTTGTAACTTCCTTAACCGTAAGCACTGCAATATTGCCAACTGTTATCTTTGGCATATTCACAGTAGCGATAAGTCTGTCCTTAGAGTCTCTGTAGACAAATACCTCTACACTGCTCCCTATCACATCATCTTCCTTAAGCTGCTTCTTTGGAAGAAGGACTGCATTCTCATCTCCTGCATTTTCTGAGAGGTATGCTCCAAAATCAGCCATACGCTCTATTTGTAGTTTTTGAATTTTTCCAAGTTGAATCATAAAATTATTTTACCTAAAATATAAAAAATCTTCAATATCGAAAAAGAGCGGTGATATACTCACCGCTCTTTTTTAGCTGGGCTAGAAGGATTCGAACCTTCGAAGTGACGGAGTCAGAGTCCGTTGCCTTACCGCTTGGCGATAGCCCAATGACTTGCAACGAATGTTATTATACGCATACTCTCAAAAAAAAGCAAGTACTTTTTTAATTTTTTTCAAATTTTTTTGATAAACGACACAGCCGCAGTTAACTGTCAGCCATGCCGCTCCAAACATATTATTCAGCTGTTACTCTGTTGATCCGCCAACACAGCTTAAAACTTCATAAAGAAGTTTGTAGAGCTCCTTGGCTTTTTCAGGATCAAGATTAACACAACAGGTCATTTTCTCCGGAATATCGAGCGCCTTATCTCTAAGCGCCATACCTGCATCTGTTATAGATACGACCAGATTTCTCTCATCAGCTTCTGATCTCTTACGACTTACAAAGCCCTTTGATTCAAGTTTTTTCAAAAGTGGGGTGAGTGTACCGGAATCAAGGAATAACTGCTCTCCAAGTTCCTTTACATTAGTTTCTTTTTTCTCCCACAGCACAAGCATTGTAATATACTGAGTATACGTAAGATCCAGTTCATCCAAGAATGGCTTATACTTGCGCACTATCTCTTTAGAACATGCATATAGTGGGAAGCATATTTGATTTTCTATCCTCAGGCACTCGTACTTATCTTTACCCATACAAAAAATCTCCTAAAAAAAATCGGCAGCCAATCTAAGGAATTGACTGCCTATGATTGCTTACAATTAAATTATAAATCCACTGCCCGCAAAGTCAAGTTTTTTTCAACGTGCATGCAAGCAGCATTCATGTCAAGACAACTTATTATACATATGATTTCCGAGTAACTGGACAAACTGTACAAAAACAATGAGCACAAGGCTTGTTACAACAAGATAGCCAAAATCATACCTCTGGTAACCATATCTTATAGCAACGTCTCCAAGTCCTCCTGCACCTATTGCACCACCCATTGCAGAATATCCGATAAGGTTGATGATAGTAAGTGTGATACCTGAAAGGATAGCCGGTACAGCTTCCTTAAATGCTACTCTGAATATGATCTGCGTATCAGATGCTCCAAATGCCTTTGCCGCCTCTATTACACCTGGATCAACGCTTCTTAGAGCACTCTCCATTACTCTTGCAACAAAAGGTATGGCGCTGATAGTAAGCGGAACGATAGCCGCTGTTGTACCGATAGCCTTACCTGCGATCATCCTTGTAAAAGGAATGACGATTACCATAAGTATTATAAATGGAAAACTTCTAAATACATTTACAAGGAAATCGAGTATTCCGTACACTACCTTATTTGGTCTAAGTCCATCACTTGCAGTGATAGTAAGTATAATAGCCGGTATAAAACCAATTACGACCGCAAGGACCGTAGATGCAGCCACCATCTGCAAAGTCTGCAGTGTAGCCTTTATGATCATATCTGACATTGTCATATCTTAATCCTCCTTAATCCTTTCCCATTTTACTCCATAGCTGTCGAGCTTACTACAAACGCTGTCAGCCTTTGATGCATCAACATTTATAACAAGCGCACCAAGAGCAGTAGATCTGAAGTTTTCAATCTTTCCCCAGGCTATAGACATATCTATATCAAGCTCACGGGATATTCTTGTGATGATCGGTTCTGCTGCATTATTGCAATCATAAAAGATCTGGATGTTTTCTCCGCTCTTTGGAAGTACATCAGGCATTCCGCCAAGGAACTCCTTAACATCGTCATTAGGCATTACAAAAAGCTGCTCAGGACGTCCCTCTGCAACGATATTTCCATCCTTTATAAATGCAACACGGCTGCAGATCTGCTTAACAACTTCCATCTGATGAGTAACTACTACTATAGTAAGATTAAGCTCCTTGTTTATCTTGAGCAAAAGATCCAAAATACCCATTGTTGTCTGAGGATCAAGAGCTGATGTTGCTTCGTCACAAAGAAGCACTTTAGGATCCATGACAAGTGCCCTTGCTATAGCTACTCTCTGTTTCTGTCCACCAGAGAGATTGGACGGGCGTTCATGTACCTTATCTGAAAGTCCTACCATATCAAGAAGTTTCAATATCTTTTCTTTATTCTTGTCCGAATTGATATTTTCTCCGGCAAACTGAAGCGGAAGTGCTACATTATGATAAACATCTGCACGGTTTAAAAGATTGAAGTTCTGAAAAATCATACTTATATCGCGTCTGAACTCACGCATTGACTTGCCATCAAGAGATGAAACTTCCTTGCCCATGACCTTCAAACTTCCGCTCTGATAGTCCTCAAGTCCGTTCATACATCTGAGCAATGTTGACTTACCTGCTCCACTATGGCCTATGATGCCATATATCTCACCATCTTCAATATGCATTGAAATATCTTTTAACACTTCCACATTTCCGAAGCGTTTTCCCAGGTTATTGATCTGTATCATTGTTACTCCTCTTATATCATTAAGTATATTATCTGAATAATCATGTTTTTCCATTATAGCAACAGTTCTATGAGTTTCCAAGTAAAAAATTACGTAAAATGCTAAAAAGCGGAAGGGATCATTTTTTCCCTTCCGCCATTTCTTTTTATCCTGCCTGCGCAAGCATTTCAACATTCTCAGCTTCGCGTGAATAAATCAGAAGCCCTACCACTTTGCTATAAGTAACCGAACCTTCCGGTATACCATTTGCTGCAAGAGTGATATCAACATATGACTTTGCTGCCGCTCTGACTGTTTTAGTTGGTATAATTGCATTTTTTTCAACTTTTTCCTCAACCTTGGCAAGCATAAAAACGTTATCCTGTTTTACCCGCTTTGATATCTTTGTATAAGAAGAATAAAGTCCTGTGCACTCTGAACATGCCTCTTTAAAATCATTATTTATATAATTAAGTACACTCAGATACCCACTATACTGAAAAAACTTATTATCAGAATTTATACATGCAACATATGCAATGAAATTTGCCTCATCTTCTTTTATAAACCCCTTCGTATGTGCAAGCTCATGACACATGGTAGATGGCATATTTATCTCAGTCATCTCAGTGTTATAATTTGCCTCCATTGTAAATGGAAAATAGTATCCTCTCATCGATTGCTGACACATAAATTCCGAGGCAAGCAGAGGCTTTGGCACCGAATACTGTCCCAAAAGCTCATTCCACTGCAGTCCAAGATTCTGCATGGCTTTGACTGCTTCTTCAGCCATGTTTCCTGTGAATTTTGGGTTTCCATCCTCATCACGCTCTATTTCCTTCGCAAGTGCATTTACTCTTTCTACTATAAACTCTCTTGATTCTGCAAGAGTCTCAAAATCATACTCTGATTCTGATGCACCGTTTAAGTAGCTGCCCTCAAGTCCTGTGCTATGATAAAGTATGAAGCAGTTATTAGTCATAACAAATGCTGTACCTGCAATTATAAAACCTGCCGCCTTAAAAAATCTTTCATATCCCTTTACAGATATGCCGTTAAGTCGTGATATAAAATAAGCGATCCCCGCTATCATCATAGCCATTGCCAAAACCGCAGCCATGCACAAAAGCAATTCCCCAAGTGAAAAAGGAAAGACATTCGAAAATGAAGTCATTATATTTTGAAAAAAAGGAAAAATATGCACTCTATGCCAGTCTGCATAATCCGTTGATAACCATGCCAGCAGATTCTGCAAAATAGTCACAGTGATCAGTATAACCATAGTAACTACATATATTTTGTGCATTCTTTCCTTTTTTCTCATAAGCCAACCTCATTTTCCAGCATTTTATACTGTTTGCTTTTTAGTACATTTAAAATATTAGCAAATATGTATGAGTGGCTTATGACAAAATGTAAACAATTTATAAATTTTGATTAAATTTTTATTCTTATATCATTTTCTCTTATTCATATTTCACAATACCAGGTTGCTTGTCATGGGGTAATAATTACAGCTCTGCTGCAAGATTTACCATTTCAATCGCACCAACCGCACAATCATATCCCTTATTGCCTACCTTGCTTCCGGCTCTTGCTATAGCCTGCTCAATATTCTCTGTAGTAACGATTCCAAACATTACCGGGATTCCACTCTCAAGCGAAACGCTTGCAATTCCCTTTGACACCTCATTGCAGACATAGTCATAGTGGGAAGTCTGACCTCTTATGACCGTGCCAAGACATATAACAGCATCATAATCTCCGGAATTCGCCATCTTCTTTGCAATAAGTGGTATTTCAAAAGCTCCCGGAACCCACGCTGCTGTAATGTTATTCTCCAATACACCATGTCTCACAAGGCCATCAACAGCGCCGCCAACAAGCTTATTTACGATAATTTCATTAAATCTGGCAGCTACTATGCCTACCTTCATTCCCTGCTTTGCTACAAGTTTTCCCTCTAATACGTTGATCTCTTTCATTTTCAATCTCCTTAATTTTTATTTAAACGCCTGACCTCAGGCTAAATTTAACATGTGTCCCATCTTCTGCTGCTTTACTTTAAGATACTTATAATCATATTTCTGAGGCTCTATCTCAATTGGAACTCGCTTTTTTATCTCGATTCCAAAATCCGACAATCCATAGATCTTATCCGGATTATTAGTCATAAGACGTAGAGACTTCGCTCCCAAATCTTTAAGTATCTGCGCTCCAACCCAGTATTCACGCAGGTCAGGTGCAAATCCAAGCTTCACATTTGCCTCAACTGTATCAAATCCCTG
The DNA here is from genome assembly GCA_000746015.1 of Lachnospiraceae bacterium MA2020. Taxonomy (GTDB): domain Bacteria; phylum Bacillota; class Clostridia; order Lachnospirales; family Lachnospiraceae; genus NK4A144. The sequence continues at coordinate 151,701 of JQKK01000006.1, forward strand.
CTCCTGAAGTGCATAAGCTTTGATCTTATTGATAAGTCCTATGCCTCTGCCCTCCTGGCGCATATAAAGAAGTATCCCCCTGCCTTCCTTCTCTATCATCTCCATAGCTTTTTCAAGCTGCAATCCGCAGTCACACTTCATTGAGCCAAAAGCATCTCCAGTCAGACACTCAGAATGAACTCTGCACAAAATGTCCTCACCATCTCCGATATCTCCCTTTACAAGTGCTACGTGATGCTCACCTGTAATGTCATTTATATAGCCGTACATCTTAAATGTTCCATGCTGTGTCGGAAGAGTTGCCGCTGCCTCTGCAATAACATGCTTTTCATGTATCCTTATATAATCCTGCAGATCTTTTATCGTGATAAATACAAGATTATGCTCTGTCGCAAAGTCCTCAAGTTCGCTGCTTCTCATCATAGTCCCGTCTTCACGCATGATCTCACAGCACACACCCACATCCTCAAGACCTGCAAGTCTCATAAGATCTACCGTAGCCTCCGTATGACCATTTCTTACAAGTATTCCACCCTCTCTTGCAACGAGCGGAAATACATGTCCCGGCCTTCTGAAATCCTCTGCTCTTGCCTCTGGATTTACACATTCTCTCATAGTGAGACCGCGCTCTGCCGCTGATATACCCGTGGTTGTCTCTACGTGATCTATAGACACGGTAAAAGCTGTTCCGTGATTATCAGTATTATTTGTCACCATAGCATCAAAGCCGAGTTTTGCAGCCCTATCAGCGCTCATAGGAGTGCAGATGAGACCTTTTGCATAGCTTGCCATGAAATTAATATTTTCCTGCGTAGCAAACTGAGCTGCACATATCATATCTCCCTCATTTTCTCTGTCCGGATCATCTGTACAGAGAATTATCTTTCCTTTTTTAAGCTCTTCCAAAGCTTTCTCAACTGTTGAATACTTAAATCCTTCTGCCATGTATCTTTCCCTCCTTAAAATCCGTTTTCTATCAAAAAATCCATCGTAAGAGTCTCCTGCTTTTTTTCTTTTCCAAGCAGCTTTGCCACATACTTAGCGATTATATCCGTCTCAATATTTACCGCATCTCCGACTGACTTATACTTCAGGATAGTCTCTGCCGCAGTATGTGGTATCACCGAAACCTTAAAGCATCTTTCATCCACATAGGCAACTGTAAGGCTTATGCCATCCAGCGTTATCGAGCCTTTTTCAACTATTTCATAAAGCATCTCGGACGACGGCACTATGGTAAACCATATGGCATTTTCTTCTCTTGAAATGCTCTCTATCGTGCCTGTTCCATCAATATGCCCCGACACGATATGTCCACCAAATCGTGAATTTGCTCCCATTGCTCTTTCAAGATTCACCTGTGATCCGCTTCCAAGGCTTTTCAGAGAACTGCGCCTCACGGTTTCCGCCATCACATCAGCCGTAAACTTATCACTGCCCAGAGAGGTAACTGTCAGGCAGATACCATTCACAGCAATGCTGTCTCCGATATGCGCATCCTCCAGCACCTTTTTAGCCCTGATGGCAATACTACCGGAGCTTCCCTGTATGCTCATTCTCTCGATAGTACCCATTTCTTCAACTATGCCTGTAAACATCGATCAACCTCCCTGCGATATGTCAGCATCACATCATCACCAAATCTTTCGATATCCTTAAGCTTTAATCTATACGAATCCTCCACCTCATCTATCCCTGTTCCCTCAACAGGAAACCTGCCTTTTCCAGCAAATATCTTTGAGCCCACAAATGCTCTCACCTCGTTTACTATCCCATATTTAAGAGCAGAAGCATTTAGGGTTCCGCCGCCTTCAAGCAGGATACTGTCTATCTTCATCTCTCCTAGTTTTCTCATGAGGCACCTCAGGTCTACTCCATGGATATTCGGATCATAACAATTGATCACTTCCACCCCCACAGCTTCAAGTTCCCTTATTCTTGAAACGTCCTCATTTTTAACAGCAGATACAACTATCGTCCTCTGCTCTTTTGCCGTTTTGCATATTTGAGAATCGAGTGGTATCCGTAAACTACTGTCAGCTATTATGCGTATCGGGTCTTTGCCGCCTTCAAGTCTGCAGTTCAGCATCGGATCATCAGCAAGCACCGTCCCGATACCAGCCATTATGCCCATGCATCTGTGTCTCAACCGCTGCACCTCTGCTCTTGAAGCCTCATTCGTTATCCACTTGGATTTTCCTGTTTCTGTCGCTATCTTCCCGTCTGCCGTCATAGCATACTTCATGATCACATATGGAGTTTTCTTTGATATATAGTGAAAAAATATATCATTAAGTGCATCGCACTCCTCTTTCATAAAGTGTCTTACAACTTCAATTCCGGCATTTTCTAAAATTTCAAAACCTTTGCCCCGCACCAGTTCATTTGGATCATCCGATCCCACGACTACTTTTTTTATGCCATTTTCAATAATCGCCTCTGTGCATGGCGGCTGTTTGCCTGTATGACAGCACGGCTCAAGCGTGCAGTACAGCGTTGCTCCGGCGGCAGGCTCAGTGAGTGACTTTATGGCGTTTCTCTCAGCATGAAGATCACCATATCTTGCATGGTAGCCTTCGCCAATTATCCTGCCATCCTTCACTATCACTGCACCGACAAGCGGATTTGGATGGCAAAAGCCCTCTCCCTTCTTCGCCAGCTCTATAGCCCGGCACATAAATTTTTCCATTAAAACCTTCTTTCCAGGTTTTCAAGGTATTTAGGAAGCTGATGCACAGAAGATGCATCAGAAAAAAGAAAAACCCTGAGTCTATATATCTATAAACTCAGGGCATAAAACCTATACATAATATAACAATTCTTCTTCCATCCAGACTATACTGTCGGTCCCGGAATCTCACCGGAGTCATGCGCTCTCACGCTAGCGGACTATACCGCCGATCGGGAATTTCACCCTGCCCTGAAGACCTATTTACTTTGTACTACCGAAAATTAGCATAACATCATTTTTAATTTTTTGCAACTTTTAATTTCTTTAAGTATTCCTTTTGTTCAGGACTTATCCTGTAGCTTTCGATAGACTTTTGAATAGCCTTATTGTGTGTCCAATCCGAAAGCCTTTTGCCTTCTATAAAGGGAAGCACCACGTCATACTGCTTCGCAAGTGCTGTTGCAAAATACCACGCTATCATCATATTTACGTAGTATTCTTCTGATCTTACCTTGGATACCATCTCGGGGTATTCTATATCAAAATCTTCATCAAGATAATGCTGCATCAGCATACCTATTGCAAAACGCACTGTATATGTTTCCTTAGAAGTTATCCACTCCCGGATTTTACTTAAAAGTTCGCTCTTATTCTTCTTAAATACCTTAGGAGAGAGCTGGTCGCAGGTTGCCCAGTTATCAATATAGGGCAAAAACTTCTCCAGCCGCTTTATGCACTCATCATAATCTTTGATCTCTGAAATAATAAAAGCATGAAGCTGTTTTTCGTCAAAATACTCATGCGGCAGGGTATCGAGAAAATCGCCTATATTGTCTTTCTTCAGCTCTTTTTTCGCCAGTTTCCTAAGCTCCGGAGTCCTGACTCCTATCACGCTGTCAGCACTTACAGTAGGTATAAGCTTAGCTTGAAAATCACGATATTTAATGTCCTGAAGACTAAATAATTCATCTTTGATCTCATCGATTATAGACTTATTTCCCATGTTCCCCTCCCATCATATAATGAGTTACTTATTATTCAACTACTCCTGCGTACTCATAGCCGGCTTCTTCTACTGCAGCCTTGATAGCTGCCTCATCAACATCCTTTGAATTTGTAATTGTTACAAGATTCTCCTCATGTGATGCTACTACACTGTCGATACCATCAATTGCTTCAAGAGCCTTCTTTACATGTGCCTCACAATGTCCACACATCATACCATTAACTGTAATCTTCATTTCTCTGTTCTCCTTTTCTTTTTTATCATTTACTTTTATATCATTATCAGCATGAACATCTGCTGATCGTATGATCTCATGATCGATCGTATGCCTGACAGCCTTGTCCTTGCTTCCATCATGAACTCTAAGCCAGTTAAGCCTTAACGCATTAGAGACTACGCAAAAACTTGAAAGTCCCATAGCCGCTGCACCAAACATCGGATTCAGTGTCCAGCCGAAAGCTGCAACATAGCAGCCGGCAGCAAGAGGAATACCGATGACGTTATAGAAAAATGCCCAGAAAAGATTTTCATGGATATTTCTAATCGTTGCTCTTGAAATCCTGATAGCTACTGCCACATCACGGATACTGCTCTTCATCAGCACAACATCCGCTGCATCTATGGCTATATCTGTTCCTGCTCCGATAGCGATTCCAACATCAGCTCGGGTAAGCGCCGGGGCATCATTTATTCCATCACCAACCATGGCAACTTTACCCACTTCCATGAGCTTTCTGATAACAGCTTCTTTTCCGTCAGGAAGTACTCCTGCAACTACTTCATCAACTCCGGCCTGCTCCGCAATTGCCTTCGCTGTGATCTCGTTATCGCCTGTCAGCATCACCACATGGATACCCATCTTCTTAAGCTCGCTAACCGCCTCAGGTGTATCCTCTTTTATTGTATCGGCAACCGCAATTACTCCGATAAGTTTATTATCTTTTGCAAAAAGAACCGGTGTCTTGCCTTGCAGAGATAATTCTTCCATAGATTTACTGTTTAATTCATCAGAACTTCTCAAAATACCTGTAATAAATCTTGCATTTCCACCGGCTACAGAAGCGCCATCCAGCTTTGCCCTTAACCCATTTCCAGATAAAACTTCAAACTCCGTTGTCTCAAGAAGTTTGATATTTTGCTCTTTTGCATGCTCTATGATCGCTTTTGAAATAGGATGCTCGCTCTTTGATTCCAGTGCATAAGCTACTGTTAAGAGCTCGTTTTCACTTATGCCATCTGCTGGTATAGCATCCGTAACCCGCATGACACCTGTAGTTATAGTTCCGGTCTTATCAAGCGCAACTATCTGAGTTTTTCCTGTAAGCTCCTGCACTGCTGCTGTCTTAAACAGGATTCCGTTTTTGGCACCTACTCCGTTTCCAACCATTATCGCCACTGGAGTTGCAAGGCCTAAGGCACATGGACAGCTGATCACAAGTACTGAAACTGCTCTTGCCATTGAGTATCCGAGAGACTCCCCTGCCAGCAGCCACGCTAGAAATGTGATAAGCGCTATACCGATGACCACCGGTACAAACACGCCTGAAACTCTGTCTGCAATCTTTGCGATAGGCGCCTTAGTTGCCGCAGCGTCGCTTACCATTCGTATTATACCCGCAAGAGTGGTATCCTCGCCCACTCTGGCAGCTTCGCAGACCATATATCCTGAAGTATTTATCGTTGCAGCAGATACCTTGTCTCCAATCTGCTTTTCTACGGGAACGCTTTCGCCCGTAAGTGCAGATTCGTTGACAGCGCTCTCTCCTTCTTTCACAATACCGTCTACGGGTATGCTGTCTCCCGGTCTTACAACAAATCTGTCTCCAACCTTTACCTCGTCTATCGCAACAGTTTTCTCTGTATCACCGTCAAGAATAACAGCCGTCTTTGGAGCCAGTTTCATGAGCGATTTCAGAGCATCAGTGGTCTTTCCCTTTGATCTCGCCTCTAGAGTTTTACCCACTGTGATCAGCGTCAGTATCGTTGCAGCAGACTCAAAATAAAATTGGTCCATGTAATACATTACCTGATCTGTGTTTCCATCAAGCACAGCCCCTGTCATAGCAAAAAGCGCATATACACTGTAGGCATAAGAGGCTGTGGCACCTAGCGCCACCAGCGTATCCATATTTGGAGACTTGTGAATAAGTCCCTTAAAACCGCTGATGAAAAACTTCTGATTTATCACCATTATAAATCCGGCTATCAGCAGCTGATACAGACCCATTGCCACATGATTGCCATCAAGAAAGGTTGGCAGTGGCCAGTTCCATAACATATGTCCCATTGATACATACATCAGAGGGATCAGCAAAATGACTGAAGCTGTCAGTCGCTTTTTTAGTACCGGTGTCTCTGTATCTTTTAGTGAATCTTCATAGTTTTCAGGATTAGCACCTGTTTTGGCGGCACTTTTTAAGCTCACGCCATAGCCGGCTGCTTCAACAGCCTTGATTATTTTTTCCGGAGATGCACTGCCCTGAACACCCATCGAGTTCGTAAGAAGGCTTACTGCACAACTCTCAACACCGTCTATGGCATTTACAGCCTTCTCAACTCTTGCCTGGCATGCAGCACAGCTCATTCCGGTAACGTTGTATTGTTCCATTATAATCTCATCTCCTCTTCTTGCGATTCTTGCTTTTCCATGATACCAGTGTCATTCTGAGGCTTTATGCCGAAGAATCTCCGACTATTTCATCAGTTTCTGTAAAGTAGTAACCAACTCGTCTATTACTTCATCATTTCCTTCCCTAATGTTGTCAGCGACACAGGTTCTCATGTGATTGCCAAGCAGAACCTTATTAAAGCTGTTCAGCGCACTGGTAATGGCTGAAACCTGAACAAGAATATCCGTACAGTAGGCATCATTTTCAAGCATTCTCTCAACTCCTCTTACCTGCCCTTCGATCCTTTTTAATCTATTCATGAGGTCCTTAAACTCTTTATCATCTCTTTCCTTTGTCTTACCCGAGCAGCAGCACTCACACATCTCCGGCTTTTCTTCCTGCATATTTGAAATATCTGACATACTTATTCTCCTATATTGTATACCCCCTTAGGGTATCTTTATATTTGTAATCATATACCCCTACAGGGTATATTGTCAATTAAATTTTTTCAAATTTAAATATTTAAAATTTTTTATATATGAAAAGGTGCCCTGCAATATGCAGAGCACCTTGATTCTGTCAGATTCACTTTCCTGCGTGTGTTATCCCCGTATATGATGAGATATCACTGTCGATCGTCACAAGATTTTTCAGCGAAAGCGAGTGGATATCATCAACTCCCGATATGCGCGCGAAAGTTTTAAGCTCCTCTGTCGATACCCTTAAGTAATTTGCTACTCTCTTTGCCCCGGCCTCTACATTTAATCTTGCCCTGAGCTCAGGGTTTTGCGTAGCTATACCAACCGGACAATTGCCACTTCCGCATATCCTGTATTGCTGACATCCAAGAGCTATCAACGCTCCGCTTGCTACGGCTACAGCATCTGCTCCCATAGCTATCGCTTTGGCAAAATCTGCCGAAACCCGCAGTCCGCCGGTAATTACAAGTGACACATCACTCTTCACTTTATCGAGATATTTTCTTGCACGCGAAAGTGCATATATGGTCGGGACAGATGTTGCCTCCCGCAGGAAAAACGGCGAAGAGCCTGTCGCTCCACCACGTCCGTCAATAGTGATAAAATCCGGCTCAGCATAAAGGCAGTATTCCAGATCTGCCTCAATATTTCCTGCTGCAAGTTTTATACCTATCGGGCGTCCTTCCGACCTTTCTCTCAGCATGTCTACCATCTTCTTAAGGTCTTCCCTTGAATTGACCTCAGCAAACTTACTCGGGCTCTGAATGTCCTCACCCACATTTTTTCCTCTTACTGCGGCAATTTCAGGTGTCACCTTTTCACCCGGGAGATGTCCTCCCATTCCGGGTTTTGTTCCCTGTCCGATCTTTATTTCGATTGCATCCGAGTTTCTAAGGTTCTCGTCCGTAACGCTGTACTTATTTGGAATGTACTCAAAAATATATTTATATGCAGCCTGTCTTTCCTCCGGAAGTATGCCTCCCTCGCCGCTGCACATGGCAGTTTTTACGCTTGCACTTCCCATAGCAAGTGCGGTCTTCGCCTCTTTTGACAGTGCTCCAAAAGACATGTGCGAAACATATATCGGGCTTTCCAGGACCATTGGCTTTTTGGCTTTCGGTCCTATCACAGTCCTTACACTGACCTCCTCACTATCATTCAAAGGCGCAGGATAGAGCTGCGCGCCGAGCAACAGTATATCTTCCCACTTAGGCATCGGCAGAAGTGTTCCCATAGCCGCATGCAGTGACTCACCAGAGACTGACATCTGATGTATCTCATCCATGTAGCGGGCAGTTGGATCATTGCGCACATATGCAGGATCATAATCCGGCGCACTCTTATCCCCACTCTTTGCATTTGACGTTTCAGCTACCGCTTTATTCACAGGTGGCTCTTCAAGCGGCTTAAACCTGTCGGCAGGCTGCTTACATATCGGACAAATATCCAATTCCGAAAACGGGCGTCCTTCCTTCTCTTCATCATAAACATAACCACAGATGCTGCATACATACTTCATGGCAATACCTCCACTTTTATGACCTCTCCCATAATAACGCCAGAGAAAAGAACTATACGCTACCATAAAGTTTATATCGGTTGGTTTAATGAAAAAGTTTAGGCATTTTTGCGCTTTATTCAAAATAAATTTTTAAAAACATTTTCACGCATAAGCAGTATTCATAGCTCAACTACTTTATCCGCAAGCTTTTCCCTAAATCTGACGTCATGCTCAACGATCAGCATCGTAGGATGATACTCTTCAATCAGTTTTTCTATCTGCATTCTCGAGAATACGTCTATATAATTGAGCGGCTCATCCCATATATACACATGAGCCGGTGTCAAAAGACTCGATGCAATAAGTACCTTCTTCTTTTGGCCTTCAGAAAAATCCTCCATATTCTTTTCAAACTGGGCACGATCCATATCCAGCTGCCTAAGTATCGCGAGCAGAAGACTATAGTCAAGTCCCTTTTCCTTTGCATATTCCTTGATCTTTCCTCTTAGAAATGAAGTATCCTGATTGATATAGGATATCACCAGGTTCGGAGCCACATTCAAAGTTCCACTTACCTGAACTCTACTTTTGGCATCTGCTTTCTGCGCATCAAGGATTGCTCTGATAAGTGTCGATTTTCCGCTGCCGTTCTCTCCTGTGATAAAAATCCTATCTCCCTGAGAAAGCTCAAAATTCAGATCACTCACAACATTTTTCTGTCCATCAGGGTACTTAAGCGAAAGATCCCTGCATTCAATAAGCCTTTTCTTATAGTGTTCAAGAGGCATCACTTTTAGATCAATAGTCTCCTCAATATCGTTAAGCAACCCTTCTTTTTCTTCTATTTCCCTATATGTCCGTTTCTCAAATGACTTTACCCGTGACTGCATCTTCTTTGTCTTGGCTCCGATGTAAGCTCTTGCAGAAATAGATCTGTCATGCTCTTTTACCGGATCAAAACCGATCTTCGAATTCTCGCTCTTTTCCGCCCATCTTGCAGTTCTGTCTGCGGCAGATTTCAATTTATCTATTTCCTTGATATGTTTATCATTCTCTGCTTTGGAAAACGCATCTGCTCTCTGCTTATTCTCCCACCAGCTCGAAAAATTCCCCTTCTGCACCTCTATCGTCGCACGGTTCAGGACTAAAACATGGTCTATACAGGCATCTAAAAGATCTCTGTCATGTGATACTAATATAAAGCCTTTCTTCTCTGACAGATACTTTTTTACTATATTTCTGGTCTCTTGGTCTAGGTGATTTGTGGGCTCATCTATAAGAAGAAAATCATTCTCATCCGAAAAAAGGACTGCCAGCATGATCTTAGTGCGCTCTCCAAAGCTAAGGGTTCGAAATGGCCTGTACAAAAGCTCTGCATCAATTGACAGCTTGGGAAGTTCACACATGACTCTCCACGACTCGACACCGCTTTTCCATTTCTCCATCAATTCATCAGCTGACAGATCACTCTCTTCTTCGCTGACTTTATATGGAAAATAATCAAACCTCACATTTGTTGATATGCTTCCCTTATATTCATACTTCCCCATAAGCAGATTGAGGAAAGTCGTCTTTCCCTTACCGTTTCGTCCTATAAACCCAAGTTTCCAGCCGGTATCAATCGAAAATGAAATATTCTCGAATATATTATCAAATGAACCCTCATAACCGAAGGTAAGATCATTTACGCTAATTTGTGACATTAATTCCTCCCAGCATTGAAATAGCCTCCCCAAACCTCTTGATGACATCGCGCTATTCCTAATTCCCTTTTCATAATACCTTCTCCCAATAATCAAATTCTGTTGATTATGAAAATTTCTTTTTCAATGCTATCTCTGTTGGTATAATCGTCCCTACCAGTAATACTACTTGAACCATAACTATATAGAAACTAACCATCCCAATCCTATCTTCATCACTAGAAATAAAAGGTATCAAAACCAATAACGACGGTAACAATGATATAAGTCCTAGCCTATACCACAAACGACCACAATACTCATTTCCAAATTTCCAAGTATCAGCATTTCTCATAGACCTTTTAGTTCTATACCCTATTATTGCATTTATTTCTTTTGGATAGTGTTTCCACATAAACCTCCCCAGAATTATCATAAGAACAGGTGTTAAGCAATTACATACCATCATAAAACCCCAAAACCACATTCCTTATCCTCCATAATAATCTCCAAAAAGCAAAAATCCTAGTTTAAAAATGTCTGATTACAATCTTTTATACATTAATATTTCATCTATACTTTCACCCGTATCTAAACGAAACGCATCCGGAAAGCGTCCGCATTCAACAAATCCCATCTTTTTATATAGTCCTCTTGCCGGCATATTGTCAGAAAGCACTCCTAATTCCATATATTCATATCCAACATCTTTTGCAAACTCAATTGCTCTCTCCATTAGTATTGTTCCTAAGCCATAACCATAAAATTCTTTTTTTACAGCTAGCCCAACATTACAACGGTGAGCTGTCTTTCTACCCTTTCCAACACTACGTATCGCTATATTTCCAATAATTCTTCCTTCATGAAAAATAGAAATCATTCCCTGTCTTTCGTCATTTTCTAAAATACTCTGACGTTCTTGTTCTGCCAATATATCATTTTTAGACTGTCCTATTTCATCTCCATATCTAGACATAAAATGTGTTTCATTGGACACCTGCCTCATAAAATCAAGAAATTCTTCTGTATAACTAGATCCAATAGATGAAATATTTAATTCTATTCCATTCCCACACGTGAACTGTTCTGATTCTAAATGCATAATATTCCCCTTAAAAATAGAAGATTTCTTTTTAATCCGTAAACTTGAATTCTCTATGCAATAATGCGTTCTATGTTTTTATAAAAAATAGGAAGTTCTAATCCTTGTTTTTTCCCCTCATCATACACACATTTACAGCCATATAAAATATCATTAACATCATTGTGCAGTGTCATGATTCGTGAAGTAAGCTCATTGGATGAAAACAGTTTCTTCATTGCGATTCCAGCAATTCCAGCAGGAATTTTATATGGCAAAAGTTCATTTTTATATAGGTTCAAATTAACACCGCGGGCCTCTACAACTTTTAATGTTTCGCGAATAGATTTTACAGCTTGCTTAAGTGCTTTAGCATCATTCATTAAATCCTTGGCCAATTTATTAGGATTATCGATTCCACCATTTCTGCCAGCTGTGGAAGTCACTCCCGCATTAATAGCCATATGAATCCAAATCCACTCAAGCATGTCAAAAGGTATCTCTTGCTTAATATCAGCTGAATTAAAAAGAGTGATTAAATCTGAGTAATTTTCGATATTAGTCTTTTCTTCAGCCTCAAGCATTATATGATCAAATAACACACAATTAAGAATCCAATCACTCTCCATATGCCCACCGGCTGTTGGGAAAGCTATAACGTAATTAAAATCCCCTATAATTTGTTCCACTTCTATACGTTTGTTCCAGAAATTACAAAAAAGCACAATAGTTCCTTTAATGTTTCTCTTACGAATAGTATCTAAAGCACTCCCAAGATTCCCACTTGCTACACTAACAAATATAAAATCAAATTCATCATTTTCTTTTGCAGGCAAAACATTGTATATACCATCTTTTTCTTCACCTTTATTCTCATATCGCCCATCTAATAAATGAACAGAGATTGTAGATGGTATCTCTTTCTTACCATCTCTCAAAATGTGAAATGTTTCATGCCCCGCTTTTTGAAAAGCGTATGCATATGTTGTTCCTATTACACCTAAACCCAATATTGCCACTCTCATGATGTCTCTCCTATAAACTGCGATTTATCCTTCTTTAACCTTTCTTCCCGGTGATCAAAATTTGTTGATTACGAAAATTTCTTTTTCAATGCTATCTTTGTTGGTATAATCGTTCCTACCAGTAATACTACTTGAACCATAACTAAAAACAAAAAAGCCAAGCTCAACGCTCGGCTTGTAGCAATTGCGAAATAATTATCTCTTTGATAACGATTAATGCTTCGAAAGTGCCGTATTTTCAGCATTTTCAAGTCAAGTTGCTGTTTACCTGTTGTGTACGGTAGAAAGCTCAGGGCTACTGTGCACAACTGATTGCATATTCATCAAACTTTCCGCTTGATGAGGCTCTTTTCACTATATCAGTTACAAAACACTTCTAGCTTAAAATACATTCAGTCCTGATTATTTACAAACAATTCCTGGAATTCCTTTCTTCCCGGAACCCACGCTTTCTCATAAATATGCGTAAAATGATTCTTAACAGTCTGCTCCGATATTCCAAGCATATATGCTATTCTTCTATTTGAAAAACCGGACACCTTCAGAAAGCCCAGCTCCAGCTCACGTCTAGTAAAGCTGTATTTCTGAGCAACTTTGAGATACTGCTGTTTTGTTATCTCATTTTTCGTCATTCTCCCAGATCCATTTCTTCATTCATCTTCCGCTCTGCATTCAGCCTCAGTGGAAGAAGCAAAAACTCAATAATAACTGCATATAATCCGGCCAGAAAACAGACTGCCAAATTGGGACCTATCGTATATGGATCGTCTAATCGTCCCATCAACAGAACTCCTGATATGATTATTGCAAAAAGAGCTGCATATATAGTAAGCTTCTGTGCCGCATCGACAGCGCCTATTATATTTTTCAGTTCTAGTAGCTTATAATCTCGTATCCCAACAGAAAATGACTTTACAAAATCTTTCCACTCTCCCATAATTATCAGACCAGGGATAAACACTATCAGTATAAGGAATAATGATGGCAAATCCACAAACCATGCTACATCCGACAACTTAAATCCACATAAAACAATCTGACTCAAAAATACAGTAACAAATAATAACAATTCTCCAAGTATTACTGTGCGTATGTTCCTCATAGGCGCCTCCTTTGTAAATGTCTTGATCTGCAGGTATCTTAATATGACAATATCATATATATCACTCAAAAAATATAGTACCTTTTGATGCAAAGCACTCACCCTACATCATCTGATTGATTTATATGTGACAGCCTTCTTGTAGTTCTAAGTGCTTTGTTTTAGACATTTGTAGGAATTAAGGGTGAGCCGTTTTTATATTTATCTTCGGGTTTAATACACAACTATACCTATTGCTGCCGCAATACAAATCAATACGATTGGTGATATCCCAAATTTAACTATTTTCCTGGAACCAAAGTAAACAGCAACCAAAACAAGGCATACCACTACTGATTTTATATCTGGAGAAACTAATTTTTCCTTTATAACTGTATTTTGCATGATCATGCTGAAACCCATTGCCAGGATTATCCCCATGATACATGGTTTCAATCCTCTTAGTACTGCCTGTGCATAGGGATTTTTTAACAATCCTTTCATCATGATCATTATAAGTATGATAATCACAAACGCAGGAAGGACAACTGAAAATGTTGCAATCAAAGCCCCGGGAATCCCTGCCGTCATGCTGCCCACATATGTTGCCATGTTGACCATTATAGGTCCGGGGGTACTTTCGCTTACAGCAATCATATAGGCAAGCTGTTCATCATTGATCCAGCCATAATGCAATACCACATCTCTAATAAGCGGTATTGCCGCGTAAGCTCCGCCGAACGAAAATAAGCCAACCTTCAGAAATCCAAGGAAGAGATCAATATATATCATAAGTTCTGTCCCTCCCTTTTCATATTATTGCTGACACAAAATGCTATAAGGCTGCAAAGACCCGCTGCAACCATCAAAGTTATTGATGATATCTTTATCGAGAAAAGATTTACAGCCATCATAATAAGAAAAACCGTTGTCAATACAGTCATCTGAAACGGTTTCTTCGGCATCTTTGCTATCATCTTAAATGCTGCATCTAATATAAGTATGCCTACGGCAATCTTTATCCCCTTAAATGCACTGGCTATCCAATCAATTTCGAGAAAGCTGTCAAGGAACAATGAGATCAGATAGATAATAATAAATGACGGAAGAATTACTCCTACTGTTGCAGCAATCGCTCCTGCAATTCCCCTCATCTTATATCCCACATAAGTTGCACAGTTTATCGCGATCGGACCAGGTGTTGATTCAGCAATGACTGTGATATCCATCATCTCATCGTGGCTGATCCACTTTTTCTTTTCCACACAGATATCCTGTATCAGTGAAATCATGGCATAACCGCCGCCAAAAGTAAAAAGTCCGATTCTTGCAAACGTACAGAAAAGTTCAATGACCACATTTTTCTCCTTCATACAGCAGTAGCCTCTTCACGAAAGATTACCGATACATGAGTGATCTTATTATCAGGATCTGCATATTCCTTCTCAAAATGCATACCTATAGATTCTGCAGTCTTATAGGAACCGACATTTGTATATTTACAATATGAATAGAGTGCGGGATAATCCGTCTTGGCAAAAGCCCAGTCACGGACAGCGGCGGCTGCTTCTTTGGCATAGCCTTGCCGCTGCAGATCTGCACGTATGTGATAACCAATCTCGGGCAGCATTTCACCCTCAATATTCTGAAGTGTCAATCCGCAGTCTCCGATCATCTCTCCGGTATTTTTCAAGCATACAGCCCACAGTCCAAAACCATTATCACGGTAGCGGTTCATGTTTCTTTCAATCCAGCTTCTAACCCTTTCCTCGTCAAAAATATAAGGATAATGCTGCATAATATTTGTGTCAGCAAGGACCTTGTACAATGCGTCAAAGTCGTCCATATTCATTTCGCGCAGAAACAGCCTGTCTGTTTCCAATATATTTTTTTGTTCCATTTAAGCCCTTCTCCTTAGTATGATTTGATTTTATTACACACCGCAATTAAATTTATAACAATCATTCCTTATAGTACCCAATGTACTGGCAAAAAACAAGGGCGTTTTCTCTTCATATCACCTTCGATAATAAAGCTTTATAGGTTCTATCAATCGCAAAAGCTCCCAATGGTGCGGTTATTACTATAGGCAGGAACAAAACACAAAAGCTGATAACCCCTGCGTTATTTACTCGCAGAAGTCATCAGCTTTAATAAGCGGTTCAAGTAATAATTACTTAGGGAGAACTTCATTCCCAAACTTCTTCAGCTATCTCTTTCACAAGTTTAAGTTTTGCCCACTGTTCTTCTTCTGTAAGCTTATTGCCAATCTCACATGAAGCAAATCCACACTGTGGACTGAGGCACAGTCTATCAATTGGAACATACTTTGCTGCTTCATGAATTCTCTCAATAATTATCTGCTTATCCTCAAGCTTCGAAGACTTTGTTGTAATAAGACCAAGAACAACTTTCTTATCCTCTGAAATCTTGGAAAGTGGTGCAAATCTGAGCCTGTTCTACACTTATTTTTCTATATAAACTTGTTGAAATACACCCCTACCCCAGGAACAAAAAAGACCCGGTACTATTTGTACCAAGTCTTCTGAAATCTGCATCCATATTTTTACAAAAACTCATCTCTATGTTTCTCAATGTTTACTCGCTGTTTACCTGCTGCGTACGGTAGAAAGCTCAGGGCTACTGTATGTGGCTGATAGCAATTCTATTATTTCTTTAATTCTATTCCAAAGCAACACACTCATTTACCCATGCAATAAAGTTGCTTGTCGAATCACCACTTCTCTCTGCCATCGTATGTTCCTGCCCCCATACAAAGCTATAATCAACATTCGATCCATAATTCTGAAGGGCAAGTACAAGATTTGCTTCTGTATTTACAGCTGTGTCACTCTGCCAAATTCCTGTGTTTATCCTGAAAAATTTAGCTACATTTGAGGTCTGATATCCTTCAGAGCCTGAAAGCAGATAGTACAAAGGAGAATACATGTTAATCCTGTAATCCACAGTATGTCCTACAGAATCCTCTTTTGTAAGATCTTCCTCGTAATCCGACGCATATGCAGATCCTATCTCTGAAAGGATTGAAGCAAGTGTGGAGTCGAAGTGTGCACCTTCACCGTCTCCATATCCGAAAAGAGTGTTTTCCCCCTGTGTCCCGTCGAGCTGATCAAAGGCAGCAATCCCTTTTGATGCAGTTTTTACTGCCTCTGCAAAATCAGATATGCTTGTGATCTCAGCTGTATTTGTAGACTCATCATATTCAACCCATGTTCCATTGGCGTTTAATGCGTCTATGTAATCCTGTACAGTCTCAAATGTTCCGGATATGTTAACCCCTGAATTATTCTCTGTTCTGGAAATGTCATCTATTGTAGTAAAGTCTACCTCGCCACCTTCTGTATTTCCTCCGGCAGCTGCATTTTCGCCCATCTGCCCCGGTACTCCTTCAGGCATCTCTCCGGTAAAACCTTCTCCGTTGCCATCCGGTCTTCCACCGCCAAATCCACTGTTCTCACCATCAGGCCGACCGCCTCCATGACCATGTCCGCCTCCCATGCCTCCGAATCCTCCGGAAGCGCTGGATGAATCATATGGGAATGTGGTGTCAGCAAGGAAGTTATTAAGGGATTCCTCTATGACACTTACCATATATTCATAGTATGTTCCCGACTGGTATCTTCCATCCTCACTTTCTTCCAGCGTAAGGGTATTTCCTTCACTGTCTGTCAGTCCCAGACTGTTTATATATTCGGCATAGGCCACCGTAAGGCTGTCAGAGACACTCTGTTCTTCATCTGTAAGATCTGATCTTGTTGTTCCCATCATCCACTCATATGCTTCATCTGCTGAATCAAGGGATGTTATAGGGCACCATGCCTGAGAACCAAGAACCGAATCGCTTACTCCCTGGACAGCGCCTATTGCCTCAAGATAATCATCATAGAGTTCCGAATCACCAGTCACACCAAGAAGTGCTGACTGTGCCCCACCGCCTGACATCCCAAATGTGAAGATGCTATCAACGTCTCCAGCAATATTCCCGTCATTATACCTTATATAACGTATGGCTGCCTTAAGGTCTGTGACTCCCGCAGGCGCACCGGCATCACGTCCCCTGCAGCCTGCATGAACATATATGAACCCTGCATCTGTATAATCTGAGACACTGCTGTACTCTGTCATAGGGGACTGTGCTGCATATCCGGGAGTATTTACAGGAAATACTATAGGCGCGGTTTCAGCCGTATAGCAATTTATTTCCGCAGCTGTATTCAGCGTACATGTATAGGTGCCGTCGCCATTATCTGATGCATCCATATATGCCGCAGGAACTATAACCGCAAGCTCCTCATAATCTATATCCGCAGGATTCTCGCAGTACTGTATTCCGAGCTGGTAGTACACATTATCCTCTTCATTATACTGCCATTTTGAGTTGTCAATTTGGGGCAGGTTCGTCACTATATCCTGCACCTCCGTAATACCTGTATCTGTGGCACTTTTAGCAGCTTCATCTGTACTTTTGCTCTCTGGCACTGCATTTACGGCCGTATCTGATGTTGCCGCGCTTCCGCATGCTGTAAGCGCCATTGTAGTTCCAATAATAAGTGCTAATATATTTTTTCTTCTGATCATTGTTGTTTCCTCCTGAAACGCTAATTCAATATAACCAAGGTGTTATATGCTTTTTATCTGACATGCATATAATAAACAATGAAACTTGAAGAAAGCTTGAAGGTTTTTTTAAGAATTTATAACCTGCTCATTTCAGAGTTGGAATCCTGACTATAAATGTTGTAATTCCCTTATCACATTCCACACTGATTTCACCGTCATGGGCTGTCACAACAGCCTTTGCTATTGCGAGTCCAAGCCCGTAATGTCCATTAAGTTCCCTGGATGAGTCCGTTCTGTAAAATCGCTCAAATATCCTGTCCCTATCCTCTGCAGGAATCTCTTTTCCCGGATTGGATACTTTAAGCACAGCACATTGATTCTCTTCATGGAGAGTGACTAAAATCTTACCAGTACTTTCATTTGTATTTTGTTTTTTTTCAGCATGTGAAACAGCATTGTCCAAAAGTGTCGCGACCAACTGTCCCAACTGGTTAGGATCCCCTTCCAAATGGATATCCTGTTCAATATCACTCTCCAGAAGCAGGTCTCTCTCGAAAGCAGCCGAGTCAAAAGGCAGTATCCCGCCTGTAACGATTCTCGAAAAATCTACATCTTCATGTACCAACTCTACATTCTCTGTTCTTGAAAGTTCAAGAAGTCCTGTCACAAGCTCTTTCATGCGCTGGTTCTCATAAAGAATATTGTCAAGCCACCTGTTATTTCCAATCTCGCGCTGCAAAATCTCCGCATTGGCATTTACCGTTGATATAGGAGTTTTCAACTCATGTCCTGCATCGGAGATAAACTGTTTCTGCTTCTGATATGTATCTTCGACAGGTTTCATTATCTCCTTGGATGCCTTCAAAGAAACAAAGAACAGTATTATCAGGGCAACAGCACCAAATACAACTGTATTCATAATGAGTGTTTTCATACTGCTGTCTACCCGGGTATTATCCATCATTACCACGTAGATTCTCCCTGATGATTCATCTGAAGCGATACGATATATCATCCTTCCGCTTATTCCGCTTGCTTTCCCATCTGTTATAAGCCGCAAGGCAAGATTTTTTAGTTCTTCATCGGTCATTACAGGCTTAACATCATTCATCACTCCAATAGCACTTCCATCAGAAGAAAATTCCGCAAGATACATGACTGCCGACTCCGCGGCAATCCTGTCTTCTGGAATCCCTGCCGCATCTTTCGGAGCTTCCTTGGGGCCATTTCCCTTGATGTAATCATCAAGAAAGATTTCAAGGATTCTTTGATTATTCCTGTATACTGCACTGTAAGTTGTAAGTGAAATAGTCAAAAGAGTTCCTAAAAGAATCAGTGCAAGGAGCCCCATTATCGTAGCTGTGATCTTATTTTGTGAAGCCTTAAAAAGTCTGTTTCCAAGCTTTTTTGCCATTCCTACCCCTTCTTTCGCAGTTCATATCCAAGACCGCGCACCGCCTTTATCTCCATAATTGAAGCCAAGAACTGAAGCTTTTTTCTGGTAAAAGAGATATAGACCTCCACGTTGTTATACTCAGCTTCATTGTCAAATCCCCATACCTTAACAGCGAGCTGCTCCTTTCCGATAATAGTCCCTTCATTTGCAAGGAATATCTCCATGATATGCAGTTCTTTTTCTGACAGACGTATATCCATGCCATTTTCAGTATTTATAAGCATTGATTTATTTCTATCCAGTTTAAGGTCTCCGGAAACAAGATTTCCGGTATCATCTGTCTTCTGTATGTTATTCCTGCGAAGCAGAGCTCTTACCCTTGCAAGCAGCTCTTTTGTCTCAAAGGGCTTTGTCAGGTAATCATCTGCTCCGCTATCCAGACCGCTCACTTTATCATCAGTATCTGACCTAGCAGTGAGCATTAAGATTGGAGTCTGTATGCCTTCTTTTCTCACAGTTCTGGCTATGTCAAATCCATTTATGCCAGGGAGCATGACATCAAGAATAAGCAGATCATATATGCCGCTTCTTGCCGCATCAAGTCCGCTTATTCCATCTAAAAATGCATCTGTATCATATTTTTCCTGCCTGAGGATTTCACATAACGCCTCGGACATTCTATTTTCATCTTCAACAAGCAATAGTTTCATGGAATACCTCTTTAGATATTTTTATATCTCTATTGTACCAAAATATCCTTGAAGAAATATTGAAGTTCAAAAAAAACTCGGTACAAATGTACCGAGTCTTCTGAAATCTGCAACGCAGATTGATTCACCGGGGCACTCTCGCACATAGTGCTCGAATACGTGCCCGTAAAACATCCAAAGGGATGTTTTACCTCTTTGAGAACTTTTTCACTGCCTTAAGTGCTGTGTTTGTGGCATTTTCAGGACAAGTTGCTGTTTACCTGCTGCGTACGGTAGAAAGCTCAGGGCTACTGTATGCGGCTGGTGGCAACTTTAATAACTGCGATCAAAAATAATACTCTGATTTTACTTTCTACTCATTAAATCTTTGTCTGTCTTTTGTAAGATTATCTTCTGATATAACGTGCTAACATCTCCTCCCGGTAAATTAGAAGTTGTCGATGTCTTTTAACACTACAAATTCATTCCAACTAAAAATAAACCTGATATTACTAAAAGAACTATAACAATCTTTTTTACAATTCTTTCATCCAAGACTTTTGAACTCTTCATTCCAGCAAACAATCCAATAATCATGAACGGAATAAGGGTTGCTGCTTGTTTCAATGAATCAAGCGTAAATACTCCAAGCAAATAATATGTAAAAATTCTTACTGTATTTTCAACAATAAAAACCGCGCTTATATTGGCTTTAAATTCATCCGTTGTAGTAGTCACTCGCCCAACATAGGCAGCAAGCAACGCTCCTATCCCAAACAATCCACATAAGATGCCAGATAGTACGCCAATGATGCACAATATAATATTTGAATCCTTTGCATTTGTACATTGATATTCTCTAAAAAATATTTCAACAGCAATAAGAATAACAACGATTCCAAAGAACACTTTTAAATATTTAACATCAACACTCTTTAAAAGTATTGCCCCAGGGATACTACCACCTAGAACCAACAATGCTAAAGGAATATAGACTTTTTTATCAAGTTTTTTACGATTATTCCAAGTCAATATTAGATTTGTCGGGTATCCAAGTAATAATTCCACTGGAGATATATTAACGTTTGCCACTCCAAATCCTAAAATAGATGTAAAGACTAGTGTATTTGCAAAACCACAAAGTCCCTTTATAAAAAAAGCACATAGCGTGGCAATTATCCACAAAGTCAAACAATAATCCCCCCTTATAAACCGCGATTTGTCTTAGTCTTTTATCCTGTAAGTTAATCTATTCAGAAATACTTAAATTTTTACTTTGTAGCAACTGTTTATAATTATACCTATATCTACCATCCTGTTCAATATTATGTGCATAAAACAAGGGCGTTTTCACGCCCTGCCTATTGCACTATCAGTTATTCATCTCTCAGGTCTTAGATTATTCCTATTAAGATTAGGGACTTGTTGCTCTTTTCTCTGATCAACTATTG
The DNA here is from genome assembly GCA_000746015.1 of Lachnospiraceae bacterium MA2020. Classification (GTDB taxonomy): domain Bacteria; phylum Bacillota; class Clostridia; order Lachnospirales; family Lachnospiraceae; genus NK4A144. The sequence continues at coordinate 172,956 of JQKK01000006.1, forward strand.
CCTGGCTTTCTCTTAGCTTTTGTAAAAGACTTGTCCTAGCCTTTTCAGCTATCTCAGGTTTCTTAGTCCTGTCCGAGGCTGAATACAATTATAGATAAAAGAAAAACCCCAGAAACACTGAGTTTCTGAGGTAAGCAACGAGCCACTTCGATTTCGCTTCGCTCCATCTCAGTCGCGACAGTCGTCGCGAAAAATCAAAAAAATAACGCCCTGTGAATGCAAGCATTCCAGGACGCAATTTTTCGATTTTTTGTGCCTCGTTGTTTCGCGAAGATTATCTCTTTGAGAACTGTGGAGCACGACGTGCGGCTTTGAGACCGTACTTCTTTCTCTCCTTCATTCTTGGATCACGTGTAAGGAATCCTTCCTTCTTGAGAACTGGTCTGTACTCAGCATCAACCTCAAGGAGGGCACGTGAGATACCGTGACGGATAGCACCAGCCTGACCTGTGTATCCACCGCCATATACGTTAACGAGAACATCAAATCTGCCCTCTGTCTGTGTTGCAACGAGTGGCTGACGAACGATCATCTTGAGTGTCTCAAGACCGAAATACTCGTCAATGCTCTTCTTATTTATCTTGATTTCACCATTTCCAGGTACGAGATATACTCTAGCTACAGAGCTCTTTCTTCTACCTGTTCCGTAAAACTTATTTGCTACTTTAGCCAATGCCTTGTCCTCCTATCGAATTAAAACTTGAGCTCAACCGGCTGCTGTGCTGCGTGGTTGTGTTCTGCGCCTGCGTATACGTGAAGCTTAGTATACATCTGACGTCCAAGAGGTCCCTTTGGAAGCATGCCCTTGATAGCAAGCTCAAGAACTTCCTCTGGCTTCTTAGCAAGCTTCTCACGAAGTGTCTGAGTCTTAAGACCGCCAACGTAGTCAGAATGTCTCTTGTAAACCTTCTGCTCCATCTTCTTACCAGTAACCTTAATCTTCTCAGCGTTTACGATGATAACGTAATCACCTGTATCAAGGAAAGGTGTGTAAGTAGGCTTATTCTTTCCTCTAAGAACTGCAGCAACACGAGAAGCAAGACGACCAAGTGTCTGTCCCTCGGCATCAACAACATACCATTTTCTTTCGATGGTAGCTGGGCTAGCCATGTATGTATTCATTATTTTCCTCCAAATTAACGTAAGAAATCTATTAAATCGTAACATCCTGCAATACCGGGGCTGTGGTTTGCAGCATCTGATATTTTACATTATCCATCAACCTCTGTCAAGCCCTTTAAAATAGCTATTTGCAAGAATTTTCTTGACTGATTTTAAACAAGGATGTGGACGTGTAAATTACCAATAAACAAAGCTATTATACACCATATATTATTTCATAAAAAATAAAAATATCCTAAATTTTCATAAAGAAAGCATATACATTTATACAATCCAATTGCTATATTTCTCAAAAAGTGTTATTTTCAGATTTAGATGTTTTGAAAGGAAGTGCTTTATGATAAACAGACAACACGTTAAGGACACCTTTGCAGAGTATACTGACAGATATAATTCTTCAGATATAAAGGTAAAATTAAAAATTGACCACACTTACAGGGTAGCAGAAATTGCTGACCGGATAGCCGAGAGTCTGCACCTTACCGGTCTTGACAGAGATATAGCCTGGCTCCTTGGAATGCTCCATGATGTAGGGCGCTTTGAGCAGCTCAGACGCTTCCATACCTTTATAGATGCCGACTCTGTAAATCATGCAGCATTAAGTGCTGACATCTTATTTAAAGAAGGACATATCCGCGACTACATCGATGATCTTGGAGAAGACGCACTTATCGAAAAGGCTATACGCTTACATAACGTATATAAGCTTCCGGAAAATCTTACAATGCGTGAGCTTCTCTTTGTAAATCTTTTAAGAGATGCTGACAAAATAGATATATTAAAGGTAAATTGTGATATTCCTTTTGATGAGATATATGATTGTAGCATGGATACCTATATTCATGATAAAATATCAGATGAGGTCTTAAATGACGCTCTTTCAAAGAAGAATGTAGACAGAACACATTCAAAAACTACTGTAGATAAGCTTGTCTGCACTATTTCTTTTGTATTTGGAATTGCATACCCAGAAAGTATCCGCTGCATAAAGGAGCAGGGTTATCTTGACGAAATGATGAATTTCAAAAGTAAAAATCCTGAGACTAGTGAAAGGATGACTATTATCCGTTCCACAGTCCATGATTATATGAACAGCAGGCTCTGAATATAGTCAGAGCTGCAATTACAAGAAAGGAAAGGCTGCTTTGGTAAGCAGTCAACAAAGCTATGAATAACAAAAGATGGTATGAATGGTTACTTGCGATAACATTCGCTGCAATGATTGTAGTTTGCCTCTACCTAAACCTTTTTACAGGTCAGGCTGAGACACTGGCAAACATCATAGTCAATGTAGTAATGTTTGTGATCGTTGGATTAGTTTTCCTTAATTGTGATATAGGAAGCTTCTCTCCAACAAACAAGATTATTGATGATCTTGAGCGTGCTACAGAAAAGATCCGTTCTGATGCCATGAATTCTCATCAGTATCTCTACAAAGAGTACCGTTCCGGTAAAGTAGATCTTTTCCGCACTCCTACATTAAAGCGTCTCATGACAGATTATAATCGTGAATTTGATCGTATCGAGCGCTCAGACAAAGTATATTACAGATGCGATATCGAAGATTATATTAACTATGACCTTACAGATGCGACCATGCACCGCAATATGCTCAACCAGGTATCAGGTGCCATGACCGGTCTTGGAATTTTAGGAACCTTCATTGGTCTTTCGCTCGGACTTCAGGGATTCAATACCGGAACTACCGAGGAGATTACCAATAGTATCGCACCACTCATGGGTGGTATAAAGGTTGCATTCCATACTTCTATATATGGTCTTATCTTCTCACTCGTTTTTAATTACGTATTTAAGCGTAAGCTTGACGAAGCAGAGACTGCTGTACACGCTTTCCTTGATGCATTTAAGAAGTATGTCGTTCCTGATATGACTGCTCAGGGTATCAACAGACTTATCGATCTTCAGCTTCAGCAGGCTGATACTTTGAATGCCATTTCTGAATCTATGGGTGAGCGTATGTACGACAACCTTACAGGAATGATGAACATGCAGATAGGACAGCTTGACAGGACTCTTTCTGATTTCTGCAATGCAACAACAAAAAATCAGATGGATGCCCTTTCAGATGTTGTCAGAAACTTCATTGTAGAAATGAATAAATCCGTAGATGGTTCATTCACGCAGCTTGCACATACTGTTGAACAGGCGTACCTTTCACAAAGAGAAAATTCACGTCAGATGACAGAGATCCTTCAGCATACAGGCTCAACTGCCGAGAACCTTCGCGAAATAGACGAGCGCACAGCTTCCGTTGTTAAAAAGCTGGAAAACTATAACGAAAATGTAGATAATATTCAGCGCCGTATTGAAAAGAGCATTGACAAGCTTGCCAAGCTCAACGAAAAAAACATCGAGGAGATTGACTAAATATGGCTAACAGAGGACAAAGAAAAAGAAAGTTGGATGAAGAAACCAATTACTGGCTTTCCTACTCAGATATGATGGCTGGATTGCTGCTCTGTTTCGTCCTTGTCATCGCCTTTACGGTGCTTCACTCCAAAATACAATATGACCTCAAGCAAAAAGAATTGCTTGGTAAAGAAAAAGAGCTCCTTGTTCAGAGTGATGAGCTTGATCTTGAAAAAGAAACTGTCTCAAGCCAGCAGGCCTTGCTCGACTCTCAGCAGAAGGCTCTCATCGCCCAGGAAGAAAAGCTTGCATCTCAGGAAGATAAACTCAATCAGCAGAGTAAACTTCTTGGAGAGCTTCAGGCACTTATGGATTCACAGCAGGAAAAGCTGGACAGTATCATCGGTGTAAGGACAGAGCTTATAAAGGCGCTCAAATCAGAGTTTAACGATTCCGCCCTTGAAGTAAGCGTAGATGAAAAAACAGGTGCTATTTCCTTTAATTCCAATATCCTGTTTGAGTACAACAAAGCTGATCTCAAATCGGGCGGTAAAGAATTCTTAGATGAATTTCTTCCGAGATATGTAAATGTACTTCTGAGTTCAAAATATAAAGATTATATCTCAGAAATAATCATTCAGGGACATACTGATAAAAGCGGTACATACCTCTTCAATTTGGAATTGTCCCAAAAGCGTGCATACTCAGTTGCAAAATATAGTCTTGATGAAAACAATGATAATCTTTCCGATGCACAACTTGATGCGCTCAGAAATGTTGTTTCGGTAGGCGGCAGCTCATACAGCGATCCGGTATATGATTCAAACGGCGAAATTGATGCAGATGCCTCAAGACGTGTAGAAATCCTCTTCCGACTTAAAGACGAAGAAATGATCACAGAAATGATGGAAATCCTTAATTCATCACAAGAATAAAGAATAAAGCGTACAGAGTTCTTATAAAACCCTGTACGCTTCTTTAATTACTGAAAATATACTACTTCTTCAGCTGCTGGTTCTGCTGACTCAACCTTTTCAGCAAAGAGAACCGGAGCTTCCTGCCCATAAGTTTTACTCATTGCCTTATCAAGCTTTGCAGTAACCATGACAAACTGCTTCTCCTTAAGTTTCTCAGTATCCGCATATTTGCATGGGAAACCAACAAACTGGATATCTTCTGCACAGCAAGTCATTGCAAATCTTCCCGGTACAAAAACATCCTTTTTGCCCTTCTTTGGCTTGTAAACTACGCCCTTGAACTTGACTGTTTTTCCAACATAATTATCAATATTTTCAAAGCAATCAAGATAGAAAATGCCAAAATCATCATCCGGAATTTCTATTACATCAGCATTCATGTCATATGGAAGTTCTTCTTTAATGTTCTGATTGATCGTTCCATCAGTCATTTCAAAGATGACCTGAGCTGCTCTGTTTTTAGCCCTTACAGAACGCTTATAGCCTGCAAGATCCATATCTTCCTTGCATCTGTTAAATACTACAAGATCAGCATACTGGAACTGATTGAGCATCATCATTTTCATGTTTGCAAGATATGCCTCATATGTTGAAGCATCTACCAGTGCTATGCCCTCAGCAATAAGCCACTGCTCAGGCAGCGCTTCGATTATAGTATTCTCGTCCCATGTTCCATTACACTCAATGATAACTACTTCCGGTCTTACTTCAGCCTCAATTTCCATGAAATTGTCAAAAGTAACCTCAGATTCATCTTCAAATTTATAAACCTTGAATCTATTCTTTCTGAGAAGTTCTTCGTCAATTTCGACTTCACCCTCTTCAAGGATTATATAAACCTTATCGCCGCCATCTTCAAACTGGCCTTCTTTCATGGTTTCTTCAATAAAACTGGTCTTACCACTTTCCAAAAAACCGGTGAACTTATAAACCGGTACTTCTCGCTTTTTGAACATTCAAAGCTCCTTATAATCCAAACAATTCCTTAAGCTTATCTTCCTTGATTTCTGATCCAATTACACAGATTCTTCCTGTATAATCTGCGCTGCCATGACGGATTTCAAACTCACCAGGTGTAAGATCAAAATGAAGCCATGTAGTACCATCAGTAGCAGGTACATATCCCTTTGCTCTGAGGATCATGCCATATTCATTATCCTCGGTCTTTGCAAGTGCTGTAAGTATCTCATTAAGCTTGGCCTCATCAAATTTATGTGATGTTTCCTCGCCCCAGCTTGTGAATACTTCATCTGCATCATGATCATGGTGATGATGTCCACAGCTGCAGTGCTCTCCATGCTCGTGATCGTGATGATGTTCATGATCATGGTCGTGGTCATGGTCATGATGACAATGCTCATCATGCTCATGCTCGTGATCATGGTGATGGTGCTCATGCTCATGGTGGTGCTCTACAGCCTCTTTAAGAAGTGACTCTACAAGTGTATGTCCATTCTCCATAGCAGCAAGTATCTGGTCTCCTGTAAGATCATCCCATGGTGTTGTGATGATTACAGCCTCACTGTTATGCTCACGAAGAAGCTTTGTAACCTCATCGAGTTTTTCCTGCTTCATCTTCTGAGAACGGCTTATTACGATCGTTCCGGCACTCTCAACCTGATTGTTGAAAAATTCACCAAAGTTCTTGATGTACATCTTTGCCTTGTTTCCATCAACAACAGTAACCATGCTGTTAACTTCAAGCTCAGCTGCCTTGTCAGTATTTTCTACTGCTGCAGCAACATCAGAAAGCTTGCCAACACCTGATGGCTCAATGATAATCCTGGCCGGATGATACTTCTCAACTACCTCACTCAAAGCCTTTCCAAAATCACCTACAAGTGAGCAGCAAATACAGCCTGAATTCATCTCTGTGATATTAATACCAGCATCCTTCAAAAATCCGCTGTCAATTCCAATCTCACCAAACTCATTCTCAATAAGCACTACCTGCTGACCAGCAAATGATTCTGCTATAAGCTTTTTAATAAAAGTAGTCTTACCGGCACCCAGGAATCCTGAAATTATGTCTACCTTAGTCATTTTCTGTCTCCTTACTCTGTAATATTTCATCTATTTTAGCTAAAATTTCATCTCTTCCCGTCTTCTTTAATGCAGAAAACTTAAGAACAGTATTTGAAACCTCAGTTCCAAGCGTATTTTTAATATTATTTATAGCCTTTTCAAGATCATTTTTACGTATTTTATCACTTTTTGTCGCTATGATAATCGGATGGAATCCTGCATGTACCATCCAGTCATACATCATCTTGTCATCTTCAGATGGTGTACGTCTAAGATCCAACAGTAAAAATACTGCTACAAGATTCTTCGAATTAAGCAGATAATTTTCTATCATAGGTCCCCAGGATGCTCTAAAGTCCTTATGAACCTTAGCATATCCATATCCCGGAAGATCGACAAAATACAATTCCTTATTGATGTTATAAAAATTCATTGTCTGTGTCTTACCCGGAGTCGCAGAAACTCTGGCAAGTGACTTCCTGTTCATCAATGCATTTATAAGTGATGACTTACCGACATTAGAACGCCCTGCAAAAGCTATTTCCGGCAGTTTATTATTCGGCAATTTCTTGGTAGTCACACCTACGACTGTTTCAAGTTCAACATTCTTTATTACCATTACTTATCCTCTGCTGAATTTACTTCAGCTTTTTTCTTTTTCTTCTTTTCCTTTGGTGATGCATGCGGCGGCATATTGCACATTGCAGCTTTAAGAACATCCATCATTTCCGTCATGTATCTTATATCCATTCCTTCCTTAATCTCGTCAGAAATTTCATCTACATCACGTCTGTTCTTGTCGGGAACAAGTACAGTCATAATCTTAGCATTCTTTGCTGCAAGAATTTTTTCTCTAAGTCCGCCTATTGGAAGTACTCTTCCTCTTAAAGTTATTTCACCGGTCATTGCAACATCTGCCCTGACCTTTGTTTTTGTCACTGCGGAAAAGATTGCTGTTGCCATAGTCACGCCGGCTGACGGTCCATCCTTAGGAGTTGCTCCCTCCGGAATATGTATATGGAAATCATGCTCTTTATAGTAAGACGCACTTATCCCATAGTCTTCACTGATTGCTCTAACATAGGTCATAGCAGCCTGTGCAGACTCTTTCATGACATCTCCGAGCTGTCCTGTAAGAACCAAAAGTCCCTTTCCCGGCATGATATTCACTTCGACTTCAAGAGTCACTCCGCCTACCGCAGTCCATGCAAGACCTCTTACAATTCCAACCGAATCTTCTCCTGCCTCTTCCTCCGGAAGGTACTTCACATTTCCAAGATACTTTTCAATATTCTTTTCAGAAATCGTTACCGACTTGATATCGCCGTTATATACACTTTTCGCCACTTTCCTGCATATCTCACCGATCCGTCTTTCCAACGAGCGCACGCCAGCTTCTCTTGTATATCCGTCAATTATCTTGTGAAGCGCCGCATCAGTTACTCTGAGGTTAGATTTTTTCAAACCATTCTTCTTTATCTGCTTTGCCACAAGATGCTCTTTTGCAATGTGCATCTTCTCATTTTCAGTGTACCCTGATACCTCAACCACTTCCATTCTGTCAAGAAGAGGTCTTGGAATTGAATCCGTAGAGTTAGCAGTTGCTATAAATAAAACATTTGAAAGATCGATAGGTACTTCTACATAATGATCTCTAAACTCTTTATTCTGCTCTGAATCCAGTACTTCCAAAAGTGCTGACGCAGTTGCTCCTTGATAGTCTGAGCTAACTTTATCAATTTCATCCAATAAAATCAAGGGGTTATTTACACCAGCTCGCTGAAGACCTGATGCGATAACACCCGGCATAGCGCCTATATAAGTCTTTCTATGGCCCCTGATCTCAGCTTCATCACGTACTCCACCAAGCGAAATTCTTATATATTTTCTCTGCAGAGCCTCTGCAACTGATCTGGCTATAGATGTTTTTCCGGTACCTGGTGGTCCTACAAGGCAAATTATAGGGCTCTGACCCTTTGCAGTAAGATTCTTGACTGCCAGAAACTCCAGCATTCTTTCCTTAACCTTATCAAGTCCATAATGATCACGCTCAAGAATATTTTTTGCATTTTCGAGTGATTTATTTTCTTCAGACTCTTTATTCCATGGCAGCTCCAGTAAAGTCTCGATATAAACCTGCTCTACGCCGCTCTCAGAGCTTCCGGAAGGAGTATTTCTGAATCTGTCGATTACCTTTCTTATCCTCTCCTTGACCTCATCAGGCGCATCCAGTGCCTCACATTGCTGAAGATATTTATCAGCATCATCATCCGTATTATCTTCACCAAGCTCTTCCCTGATATATTGAAGCTGCTCTCTCAAAATATAGTTTTTCTGATCATTATTTACTTTTACCTGAATCTTGTCTGCAAGTTCAGTCTTTATCTTAGCTATCTCTATCTCATTATCAAGGATTTCTCTTACAACTTTATATCTTTCTGAAACATCTATTGCCTCAAGCACTTTCTGCTTTTCAGTATACTCAAGAGGCATATTTGATATCACAATATCACATAATTCACCAATCTTCTTTATAGCTGCAAGCTGCTTTTCAAATGAATGTCCAACTTTAGGAAAGAAAGAAATAAAACGACTGAATCTCTCAGTTATATCACGGCACATAGCCGTATTCTCTATTTCTGAAGTATTATCAATATCCGCAAAAACTCTGATTTCTGCCTCAACATAATCATCCTTATCATTCAATGATATAAGTTGAGCCCTATCTATAGTTTCCACCATGACACGCATTTCATTATCCGGCATCTTTACTATCTGTCTGACTTTTGCCACCGTGCCAACTGTATATAAATCTTCTGTATCTATAGATTCCGCCTCTTCATTTTTACGCGTTACGATAAATATTTCCTGATTTCCCATCATAGCAGCATTGACTCCAGCCAGAGAGCCTCCATCTACAAGGTCAAAATGTATAATTACATTAGTTAAAAGAGTCAGACCTGCTATTACCACGCATGGCATGGTTTTTATCTCATCATTATTCTTTTTTCTCATAAATTATACCTTTTATTATGAAATGACAAAAGGCGACCTATAAAGGCCGCCAGATGTCAATGCCAGTTGTTATCTGGCCTCTTTTTCTATTTCCTCATAGTGAACTACAAGTGGATCACTTGAACCTTCCACTGCTTCTTTTGTCACGATAACTTCGCTGATCGTATCATCAGATGGCGCATTATACATAACATCCATCATGACAGCCTCAAGTATTGAACGAAGTCCACGTGCTCCAGTGTTTCGCTCTATTGCCTTATCAGCAATAGCCTCGACAGCACCCTTTTCAAATGTAAGCTTAACATCATCAAAGTCAAGCATCTTTTCATACTGCTTTGTGATAGCATTCTTAGGCTCTGTCAAGATACGTACCAATGCATCTCTGTCAAGATTATCAAGAGCCACATTAATAGGAAGTCTGCCTACAAGCTCAGGAATAAGTCCAAACTTGGTAAGATCTTCCGGAAGAACCTTATGGAATGCCTCACCCACAGTCTCATCAGAATTCTTGCCTATTACAGCATTAAATCCAATAGACTTGCGATCAAGTCTTGTCTCTATTATCTTATCAAGACCTTCAAAAGCACCACCGCAGATAAACAAGATATTAGTTGTATCTATCTGGATAAGCTCCTGATGTGGATGCTTTCTTCCACCCTGAGGTGGAACTGAAGCAACAGTACCCTCTAAAATTTTAAGGAGTGCCTGCTGTACACCTTCTCCGGAAACATCACGTGTAATAGATACATTTTCACCCTTACGAGTAATCTTATCTACCTCATCTATATATATAATTCCTAACTGAGCTCGATCTACATCATAATCAGCAGCCTGTATAAGCTTAAGAAGAATGTTTTCAACATCTTCTCCCACATATCCAGCCTCTGTAAGAGAGGTTGCATCTGCAATAGCAAATGGCACATTGATTATCTTCGCAAGAGTCTGTGCAAGGAGAGTCTTACCTGAACCAGTAGGACCAAGCATAAGAATATTACTCTTCTGAAGTTCTACATCAGAATTTGAATTCTCATTAGACATAATTCTCTTGTAGTGATTGTAAACAGCTACAGAAAGAACCTTTTTTGCTTCCTCCTGACCAATGATATATTCATTAAGGAAATCATTGATTTCCTTTGGCTTCAACAGATTTATACCGTTGCTATTGGCTCTTGCACGAGGCTCGTCATCAATTTCCTCTTCTATAATATCAGCACATATTGCAATACACTCATCACATATATACGCACCATTTGGTCCTGCTATAAGCTTTCTTACCTGATCCTGAGTCTTATTGCAAAATGAGCATCTCACTTTGTTATCGGAATTCTTAGCCATTAATTAATCTTCCTTTGCTTGCTCAGCAGCCTTACGACTAACAACAATTTCATCTATAAGGCCATAAGCCTTAGCTTCTTCTGCACTCATCCAGTTATCACGATCTGTATCATGAGAAACCTTCTCATAATCCTGTCCTGTGTTTGCTGCAAGAATCTTATTAAGCTTTTCCTTTGTCTTAAGGATATGCTCAGCTGCAATCTGGATTTCAGTAGCCTGACCCTGTGCACCGCCCAATGGCTGATGGATCATGATCTCTGCATTAGGAAGAGCATAACGCTTACCCTTTGCACCGCCTGAAAGAAGGAATGCACCCATTGATGCTGCCATACCGATGCAGATAGTAGAAACGTCACACTTTACATAATTCATTGTATCATAAATAGCCATACCAGCTGTTACAGAACCGCCAGGGCTATCTATGTAAAAATGAATATCCTTATCAGGATCTTCACTCTCAAGGAAAAGCATCTGAGCAACAACAAGACCTGCTGTCTGATCATTGACTTCATCACCTAAAAAGATGATACGCTCCTTGAGCAATCTTGAATATATATCATAGGCTCTTTCGCCTCTATTACTTGTTTCTATGACTGTAGGGACTAACAATTCTTATACCTCCCTTTCCTCTATGTTTTAGAGAACATAGGGCAGCAATAATGCTGCCCTGCCCTAAACTTGTTTAACTTTTTTATTTATGCTTCTTCAACAGATGCAAGGATAAGATCAACAGCCTTCTGGATAGCTATATCTGAACGCATAGCCTTTGACTCTCTCTCTCCGATGATATCCTTAAGCTTAGCAACTTCCATACCGTACTGCTCAGCCATCTTATTAACTTCAGCCTCGAACTCATCATCAGATGCCTCGATCTTCTCAGCCTCAACAACAGCCTCAAGTACAAGACGTGACTCGATGTTGTTCTTAGCCTGCTCCTTCATCTGATCCATGAGCTTATCACGTGTGATGCCTGTGTACTTCATGTACATATCCATTGAAAGACCCTGCTGCTGAAGTCTCATAGCATAGTTATCAATGAGCTGCTCAGCCTCAGTCTCGATCATTGCCTCAGGGATATCCATGTTTGAATCATCAACGATAGCCTTGATAGCCTCATCTTCCTTCTTAGCCTTAGCATCAGCTTCCTTACGTGTTGTGATGTTCTTCTTTATATCTTCCTTGTACTCAGCTAATGTGCTGAACTCAGAAACTTCTGAAGCGAACTCATCATCAGCTTCAGGCATCTGCTTCTCCTGAATCTTCTTGATAGTTACCTTAAATGTTGCAGCCTTGCCCTGAAGAGATGCTTCCTGATACTTCTCTGGGAATGTTACATTAACATCGCATGACTCTCCAATGTTCTTGCCGATAAGCTGCTCTTCAAAGTTATCGATAAATGAGTGTGAACCAATAGCAAGGTCATAATCTGTACCCTTACCACCGTCAAAAGCTACACCATCAACAAATCCTTCGAAGTCGATTGTTGCAATGTCCTTGTCCTGAACTGGTCTGTCAGTAACTTCAACGTTACGAGAATTACGCTCTCTCTGACGATCAACTTCAGCATTGATCTCATCTTCTGTAACCTCAACGTCAACCTTAGTAACCTTTACGCCCTTGTACTTACCAAGCTCTACTGCTGGCTTAAGAGCAACTTCAGCTGTAAAGATGAACGGCTTACCCTTCTCCATCTGTACAACATCGATTTCCGGACGTGATACGATATCAAGCTCATCATTATTCTCAAGCTCTTTTCTGTAAGACTGAGAAATAACTTCATTAGCTGCATCTTCATAGAAAACGCCTACGCCATACATCTTCTCGATGATGTTGCGAGGAGCCTTTCCTTTACGGAAACCAGGAATAGCAATCTTTCCTCTATTCTTCATATAAGAGCTCTGTACTGCTTTTTCGAAATCCTCGGCAGATGCTTCGATTGTAAGCTTTGCCATATTGTGCTCTAACTTTTCAACCTGTAAACTCATTTTTTAATTTCCTCCAAACAATCAAAGATACCGTAGAGCTCCGTAAAAAGAGTACACTATCGGTCATAACTACAGAATTATAACACAGCCGTGTGTAAATATCTAGTACAAAAGTTATATATTACACATAATTTATATTTTAATCAAATTTTTATTTTTATCGATGCCCTATCCATTTATCAAAATATTTTTGATATATTGCAATGTATTTATCCAATCCAAGTGCATATAGTTTTGATACATATGCATTCCATTCAGAATCATCGAATCCAGACTTTACCCATTCGGATTTCTTATCATTTATAAGTTTTACAATTCCAACCTGTAAAACAGCAAGTTCCTCTGAGTCATCTTCACTCATAAGCACATTTGGATATACATATTTTGTATTCATATCTGGCGTGTATATATCTTTTATCCATTTTAACCTATACTGGGCATCTTCCGGACAGGTGACATATTTTCCATAGTATTCATCCAATACTGCTAACGGACCTCCTACACTTTCACATTCCCTGACTTTAATTGGCGATATTTTTCCAAGAGGTGAGTGCTTCAACATCTTTTTTCCTGCTTCATTTGTACCTATCTCAAATATATCAAACTCATCGTCTTCGCCATAAGTTCCCCAATTATTCTGTATTGATTGAAACGGAAAATACATTTTATCTATCCATGCACACACCAGTGAAGGATCCTGCGCAGCAGTCGTTATCACACACCTTCCTCTTTCAAATCCTCCTGTAAATGAGCAATTTTCCGGTGTGATATTCCTTGTATCGGCTGTGAGGGCCGGAAGGGGTATCCAGTCATCAACATTATCAATATTAGATATATCCCAGCCGAAGCATACTCCAAATCTTCCAGACTTACCTTTAGAGACATATTCATGCCAGTTCTGAGAAAAGGAATCCGGATCCACAAGCCCTTCCTCATATAACTTATGTAGCCATGCGATACCATTTTTATATCCCGACTGAGTAGCAGTGCACACTACTTTTTTATCATCCTTCACTGCAATGTGCCTTAGCTCATCCGTGTCGCCTATTCCCTCTCCAAATCCATTTATAAGTATGGAAGGATCCTGATTTCCATCATTTATTATGCACGACATAGGTATTATTGAATCTTTGATGCCAAACACTTTCTGCAGTTCCAATGCATTATCTTTAAATGCAATAAGTGCTTTTTCAAACTCTTCAGCTGTTTTTGGAACTTCAATTCCAAGATAATCAAGCCACTTTTTATTAATGAAGCTCATATTTCCAACGGTCTGGATTGAAGTTTTTTCATTTCCCAGCTGCTCGATCCACGGAAAAGCCCATATGTGCCCTTCTGTATCAGTGCACATGACTCTGTACTGCGGGTATTTGTCAAAAATCTTCTTGAGGTTAGGCATACTTGTATCTATGTATTCCTCAACATGGATTATCTTTTTTTCATCCGCGTACCTCAAAAGGTCACAGTCGCGTAGTCCTGCACTAAATACAAAATCAGGAAGTCTATCTGCATTTACATTTTTTATTGAACTATCATCAAGGCACTTTTCAGATCTGACTACTTTCCAGTCAACATGAATATTGGTCTCAGTCTCCAATCTCTTAAATATAGTTCTATCATTGGGATCTTCTCCAACATCCAGTGGATATCCAATAAATCCTTTTAACGTGTATCTATTTTCAAGTGGAAACTCAACACTGCTGGCACCATTGTTCATCGCCACACTTTCATCATAGTTTGCTTCATTTCCACATCCTGCTACAAAAAAAACAATTGACGTTGCAAGTGCTGTTGCCATTAGCATTTTGACAATATGTTTTTTCATGATACTCTTCCTTCCATAGTGGGTATGCCTCATTCAGACTACTTCATCCGCAACTATGCTATTATCTACAGTTTTATTTGTCAATACCATATTGCAGCAAATAAAGGCCCCATGCTAAATATTACACGGGACCTTCATTTCGAAGTCATGCTTCGTTATAAGGTTATCATAAGGTTATTGTGATGCTGTACTTCTTTCTATTAATTTCAGCAGAAACCTTTACTTTTCCTCGTTTACTGCTCTTTACAACAACATGCCTGCCATCAGGTGAGACAGATATCTTTGCGCTCTTAGGCTTATTTGTTGTCCATACGGCTGTTGATATATCTGTTCCATCAAGGACTACCACAGTGTCATTCAGCTGCTCAGAGTGTACAGTTTTAAGCGATGGAGTTTCTATCGTTATATTCTTTGTAACACTCTTTCCATCAACAGTATATGTTATCACACAGCTTCCGCTGGTTTTTTTCTTGATCGTAAGCTTTCCGTTCTTAGCAACCTTTACGCCCTTTCCGCTTACAACCTTAAATGAACCTTTATCACCAATAAGTCTGAGTTTCTTAGCAGATGCATTAATCGTAACCGCACCTGACTGTGCAGATGCCAGTGACGTTGTATCCTTAGGTGATGCAAGCTGGTCCGCTGTAGAAGTGCTGCCATTACCGGCAGAAACTTTGCTGCCTGCTTCACTTCCCGGAAGCTCAGGATTTACAATCGGTTTACTTTCAGAAGGCTTATTTTCAGATGGTGCATTCTTTTCACTATCGTCTTCAGACGGATCTTCCTTTGAAGGATCATCCTTTGCTGGATCTTCTTTTGATGGATCTTCTTTTGATGGATCTTCTTTTGATGGATCTTCCTTTGATGGATCTTCCTTCGCTGGATCTTCCTTCGCTGGATCTTCCTCTGCTGGATCTTCTTTCGCTGGCTCTTCTTTCGCTGGCTCTTCCTTTGATGGCTCTTCTTTCGCTGGCTCTTCTTTCGCTGGCTCTTCCTTTGATGGCTCTTCTTTCGCTGGATCTTCCTCTGATGGCTTTTCCTCTGATGGCTTTTCTGCAGGTTCTTCCGAAGGAATCTCAGCAGCAGGAGCTTTTACATAAAAATCCTGAACCTCAAGCTCGCCATCCCAAAGTCCGAGACCAAGGTATCCTTCAGCAGGAGCTAAGTTATTTTCCAATTCGTATTCAAGGCACTTTTCATCATCAACGAATACTGTAATTTTGCAGCCTTCCTTCTTTACCTTGACCTTGTGGTACTTGCCATCACCAATTGTTTCCTTAAGCTGACCTCTTACAATGTCATCTCCACCAAATTTGAAGAGTCTCACATCCTTATTGTCAGGAGCGAACTGTATAGAAACTGCTCCTCCATCATCAAATGGATTCTGCTGCTTTGCAATTGCAAACAGGTTTATGAGACCTCTTGTAAATTTTATCTTAGTTGTCCACTCATAGTCTCCGTTGATTTTTTCCTTAGTCATATACATATCATTCTGACCGGAATTAGAAACAAAAAGTGTTTCATCATCAACTGTCCAATTGCCATTAAGGTTTACAAACTCATCAACATTTGTCTTGAAGTTGTTTCTGTAAACATTAATCGCAAATTCTTTCTTAAGATCCGGATTTGACTTGCTTGATGCAATAATCACAGCTTCACCTTTTTCAAGAGCAGTAACTTTTCCGTTATCTTCCAGTTTAACCTTATCGCCACCTTTTACAAGTGTCCATTCGATATCCTGCTTTGCGCTAAGTGGAAGGATAAATGCATTGAGCTTTACGCTTTCACCGCAGTTAAGAGCGCATTTTGATGAAGAAGTAGAGCCAACAGCATATGGTTTATCTGCATCCTTCTTATTCCAAATACTATTCAGCTTATACATCGTTATGTCAGCCACGGCACTGCCGCCTTCTGCAAACGCCTCAGCTCCAAGGCTGTAAGGATTAGCAAATATCTGAGCTGCACCACAAACCGTGTAATCTCCAGAAAATGCCTCTACACTTGCTTTGTCAACATAGATATGAAGATCTATACTTCCGTCTTTATTAGTTTTCATATCCTGTGAGCAAACCTCTTTAAACTTATTGGTCAATATGATTCCTGAATTGCTTCTATCAATATAGAGCTTATTCGCTTCAAGATCATATCCTACGATAGTCTCCTCTTTTTCGCCCTTTCTGACCTTAAAGCCAACCTTTTTTGTACTAGCCTCAGGCTTAAAATGAGCAACGATCTCATAAGTATCACCCTCGAAACCATCAAGTACATTCTTGCCTTCTTCGATCGTAATATTCTTTTCATCTACAACAGCAGACTCATCTCTAAGCTTTTCGTACTCATCAATAGGCTTCTGTGTCAATACATAGCTTTCGCCGTCTTTATTAAGGCCAAGCTTCAAATTTAAGTTAAAGGTTCCATTGAAATCCTGACCTGTTTTTTCAGCTACAGAATTGCAATAGTCTTCCCATGTGTTCATCCAGTTTAATTCAACGATGTCAGGGATAGTAGGATTTTCCTTTGTTCCAAAGTCCTGCACATAATAAGTCATTGCAGCATATGAATCTTTTCCGAAGTTCATAATGCCATCTCTGTCTTTATACTCCTCATCAGGTACAAATGACCAATTTCCGTCTGCCTTATTAAGGTCTCCGACCTTATAAAGCCTTCCACCTCGTGAAAGTACCCACTTAAGCTTTCCGTCTGATGCCTTTATTGGATACAGATCCGGACACTCAGTGTGAAGATCCTTATAAGTAGATTCACATTTCCAATCAAGCAGATTCTCAGATGAGTAAATTCTAAGCGGACCACCTGCAACTACCATTAACCACTCATTGTTCCATCTAAAGACCTTTGGATCTCTAAAATCTGCTGACTTCAATGGGTCATTTGTCCAATCTGCTGCTACCTTATCAAGTTTCTTCCAAGTCTTTCCTTCATCCTCACTATATGCAACTTTTATTCTCTGACCATTTCCATCAGCTGTAATAAGCGCAACAAGTCCACCCTTACCATCTTCAAACAGACCTGATGTATTGTTTTCATCTGCAACTATACATCCTGAGAACATTGCGCCATTTGCATCCGGATAAAATGCTATAGGCTCTTCCTCCCAGTGGATCAGATCCTTGCTGGTTGCATGTGCCCAATGCATCGGTCCCCATTTGATATCATCAAAGAACTGATAGAACATATGATATGTTCCATTAAATTTCACAAGACCATTCGGATCATTTGCCCATCCTTCTTTGACAGAGTAGTGATACTGGTCACGGAACACCTCGTTATAGTATTCAACATCCTGCTTAAACTTATGAACGTTGATTCTATAGACTACAGAAGCTTCCATTCCATCATCTGATTTTATGGTATTCTTTACTGTAATGTAATTTTTGCCTTCCTTAACAGGGATTCCCTTACCGTCCTCGTAAGTATTGCCATCTTCGTCCTTAAACTCAACCTCTGAGTCATCATTAAGCTTTTCAACGTTGATATTTACCTTATCAACTTCATTATTTACATACTGGAGCATCATCGGCTCTTTAGCATCAAATCTGGCTGCCTTATCAACCTTTCCTTCATCAGATGTAATCTTGATATTCTTTAAGAAAGGGCACTTATTTTCATTCAATTCTGCATAGTAAGTATCCTGGAAGATTACTTCGCTTTCCCAGTTAAGAAGTCCAAAATACCCATCTTCTATATAAGTATCCTGTCCCTTATCTCCCGGCTGAAGTACATAGTCTCCGCTGCTGGCTATGAGCTCATCATTAACATAGTAAAGAATCCAACTGTCATAAGCTACTACCTTTAACTCGTACTCTTCATCTTCAGTTGCTTTGACATCCTTTTCATCAATAAGCTGTAATACATCATTTCTCTGCCATCTGAAGAATTTGCATTTATGATTTGAGGCATCTATATTTACAACATAGCTTTCCTTATTATCTACATCATTATTACTCCTGAATAATAATGCTGCAGCGCCTCTGTTCTGTAAAAACTTCACTTTAGTTGAATATACAAAATTCTTACATTTTGTATTTGAAAATGCAAAGCAATCTCCCTTCCCTACAGCATTACTTAAAAGACCATTTTCAGTTTCTTCCCATGAAGCGTCGCCGCCTTTGTAAGTAGTAAGCCCACCTATGTTATTTCTATAGTTTACTGACTGTACATTTATCCCTGCATCCTTTGCAGCCAATTCATTGCCTGAAGGTGCTACATTTACAGCTGCAGGCACATATATCGGATTTGAAAATATACTTCCTGCAATAAGTGTTGCCCCCAAAACACCACATAATGATTTCACTGTTTTCTTTCTCTTCATACCTTCACCTCTTAAACCTCTGCAATACTATATAAACCTGTGTCTTCGCACAGGTTTATATAACGTCATTTATATATAAGTTTTTTTATTAATAAGAAAGTCCCGGATTAAAGAATCCAACCAAAACGCCGATAAATGCGATCACTACAAGAAGAAGCATTACTTTGATAGGACTAAGCTGCTTCTTAGCCATAAGCCACCAGCAGAAAATTACAAATATCGCTGTAAGTACACCAGGGAACACTCCATCGAGTTTATCCTGAAGTACCATATATGCTTCTCCACTTGCATTTGTAAGATGGAAGCTTGTCTTTACAGATACCCAAGTTGCGCTAACTGCACCAATTACAATACCACCTAATGTTGTAACTGCTTCTCTTATTGCCATTCCGATATCGCCAACAAGGAACTCAACTGCCTTTGTTCCCATCTGATATCCTTTGTTATAAAGGAACTTCATTCCAAAATATGCAAACAAATTCCATACTATGATATAGAACAGTGCTCCCATCGGAGATCCGCCGTTTGACATACCCATTGCAATACCAAGAAGGATCGGTATAACAGTTCCGACTACCAGTGAATCACCTATTCCTGCGATAGGTCCCATAAGACCTGCACGAAGACCATTGATAGTTTCTGAATCTACTTCCTTGTTGCCATTTGCTCTTGCTTCCTCAAGACCGGCTGTCACACCTACAATGATTGCTCCGAGCTGAGGCTCTGTATTAAAGAAAGCTCTGTATGTTTCCATAGACTCAGCCTTCTTGTCCTCGTCATCGTAAAGCTCATCTACAAGTGGAAGCATGGAGCAAAGATAACCGAATGTCTGCATGTGTTCCTGTGAGAAACATGTCAGATTGCCGTAATACCAGTTATGAAAAGATTTTGATAATGCCTTTTTTGATAATTTTTTCTCAGCCATCTTAAATATCCTCCTCGTCATCATCCCAATTGTTGCCAGATGCATTAGTTGCTGCCGGTGCTGCCTTCTTCAACTGAAGCATCTTCAAATTGTAGATGAGGATAGCAAACATAGCTGCGACTACTGTTGCACTTACAAGATTAAGTCCCATTGAAGCTGCAAGTGTAAATCCAAAGAGGTATGGAACGAAATCAAGAACTGATCTAACGATCTGCTTAAGAAGGATTGCAATTCCCACACAAGGAAGGAGTGCACCTACAGTAAAGAGTGTCTTCATAGGAATTCCATCCATAGGAAGTGAAGTCTTGATAAGATTTACAACAGGCTCACCAAGCAGACACATAACAACAGTAGGAATCATTGAGAAAATAATGTGTGAAATCCATGGAAGAACCATATCTACAAGATAGAGCTTCTTGTACTCTCTATTATCAACCCACTTCCAGCCCATATGCTGCCATACAAGGTTCATTGTAGCTGTTCCATAGAAAAGAACTGTTCCGATAGTACCAACCATTGTACCAAATGAAGTTGCAAGGGCAATACCCTCTGTAGATGCTGCCTCAAGTCCATAGCTCTTCAATGCGAGCATTGCAAGAGGTATACCAATATAAGATACTGCTCTGACGTCTGCAGATACTGTTCCACCTGGAGTTACAAGTGCGATATAAACTACCTGCATTGCGCATCCAACTAAAATTCCTGTGGGAATATCTCCGAGAACGATACCGCAGATAAGTCCTCCGATCAAAGGACGTCCCAACGTATAGTTACCAAAAGATGTACCACCAAGTCCCGGCATACTTGACAAAGATGCAAAAAGGCCGAGAATCACTGCCTGTAAAATACTGATACTCATTGTCTTCTCCTTAATAAATGTAAGTTTATAGTTTTTTGAGGAAACCATCCGAAGCTCATCGTACTTATTCCGAATATGCTCCGGATTGGTCTGAGTTTATAGTAATGAATTTTCATTCACTAACTATCTGTCTTAAAAAATAATCCCGGTCATAGATCAAAAACCAAACTGACCTCTAAACTTACTCCAGTTACCAATAGCTGTCTCCTTAAGGAGTGCAAACTCAACTTCGTAACCTGCTTTTGTAATATCTTCAAGAGCCTGAGCCTCTTCCTGCGTAATTGACTGATTATTTCCAAGCTTTGTTGTACCTGGTCTGTCATTACAAGGTCCTATGATGACAGTCTTGATATCACTTGGTACAAATCCTGCGTCTACAAGTATCTTCTTCATATCTACAGGATTTTTTGTAATTACAAAATAGCGTGTATCTGACTCAACTACCTTCTTACTCTTAGCGATAAATTCATCAACGCCCCAAACAAAAGTCTTCTTATCAGAAGCGCTCTTGTATGCTGCCTTCAGTACCGGATTTGCAGCCGCTGCATCATTTACAGCGATCAAACCATCACAAGGGTACTCAAGTGACCAACGTGTTACTGTCTGTCCATGAATCATTCTGTCATCGACACGTAAAAAAGATACTGACATTTTTGTTTCTCCTTTAATAAAAAATTAAATTATTATACTTATTACAAGTCTTCGTCTTCATCATCAGCTTCAATCTTAAATTCATGAAGCTGACCTGTCGCTGCCTCAAGGGCTTCAGCAAGCACAGATGAAGTATCGTCGTCATCTTTGCTAAGTACTGTAGTTATAACCAGTGGAAGATTCATTCCACCAACCATTTTTGTTCTTGAGAGAAGTCCAAGCTCTGCTATAACATTAGCTGCAGTCGAAAGTGGTGAGCCTCCTATCAAATCAGCAAAAAGGATGATCTCATCATCTTCTTTCACTACTTTAAGAAGTTCTTTAACATTCTCTGCAAACTCATTTGCGCCCATTCCATCTTTCAAGCTTGTAGCAAGTACATCTTCCCTGTCTTCACCTGCAAGCATACACACTGCACTCCTTAATCCCGGTGCAAATTCTCCATGGCTAACTAGTAACACATATTTCATCTCAAAACCTCCTAATATAAAACTCAGTTTTATATTTAATTATTTACTGATTCATCACTGTTTAATTACCTCTGTTCTTAGTAAAATATATAAAAAATCCCACTATAATGCATCTCACAAGCGTCACTAATTTATTATGAAATGTGTAATTATTAATACATTACATTTGTCATGTTATAAAAAAAGAACAAGCCTGCATTTTTGCACAAACTTGTCCTTTTACGTAACCTTATTTTAGCTTTTTTAAGTAATCATTTATCCTTCGATTCCATATTATCTGCTCCATCTGTATATTCGAATTTGCTTCAAGTATTGAATTAACAGCATTACCTACTTCAGCCTCAACATCTTCCTGATTTAGAAATTTTACTTGCACTTCGGCATTATCCATGACTTCCGAAATGATATTCTTATCAAGAATTATCCCATATTCTTCCCGCATATGCTTTGAAAGCTCATCGTTCTCAGTTACTTTTCTTAATGGAGATAGTCCTTCTGAATAGTCAAAAATTTCCTTTTGAATTTTATCAGAGCATGTAAGTATTTTGATAAAATTCCATGCCTCTTCAGGATTAGGCGTATCATCAGACATCGCAACACAAAGCGTATCCAGCCTAGAAATATTGTCTCCACTCGTTCCTGCAGGCATTGTAGTATATCTCCACTCAAAGTCTGTGTAATTGTTCGTGCCAAAATCCCTTGCCTTATACGAACGATACGTTGAAAACATCATAGGTTCGAATGCAACTATCCCCTTGTAAAAATCAGTTGCAGAAGTCACTCTCCCCTGAGGGAGCTTAGCCAGCCTTTCCAAAAATATAATAGATTCATAAATATTGTTTCCTGTAAAATCGCACCTTTCAGCATTTTTACTAAACAGCTTTACTTTATTGGAAGTAAAAGCATCCTTCCATCCATAGTTTATCACTCCATATTGGTCAATGCTCGTACTGGTACGCGCACAGACTTTTTCACATATGTTATAAAATTCACTCCAAGTCCAATCCTTTCCTTCAAGTATTATTCCATTCTGATCAAGTAACGTTTCATTTACCATCATCATAGTTGGAGAGCATTCGTAAGGAATAGCATACTGGCCATTTTTATTTTTTCCACATAGCAAAGTCTTTTCGTAAAATATACTCTCTGAAAAATCCGTATCCTTCTTTATAAATCCATTTAGATTTTTCATTGCACCTATATTTAAGAAAACATTAAAATCTCCGGAGGGCACAAAAAATACATCTGGCATATCTCCTAAGACCATTTTCTCAGAAAGCCATTCTTCATAATTATCCCTAGTGATTCCACTAACATATTCTACACTAACATCAGGATACTTTTTTTCATATTCAGCAATGGCATCGTTCAATATCTTATATGAATTTCCGTTATGGCGATTCCAGTAGCTTCCTGTAAAAACACCTATTCTTAGTACTTTCTCACTCTCACACACTTTTTTATGAAAATTATTTATTAGTAGCAATACAAATGTAATCAAGATAAAGCAAAATACAAGTCTGTATCGGCGCTTTATCTTTTTTTCATTCAAAAATTCCATATTCATGTCCGCTAATTTAGTTTATCTCTATATTTTTGTTGACAATGCCTGTCTGAACTGCCCATATAGCAAGCTGTGTTCTATCTCGCAGCTCTAGTTTACTCAATATCGTACTCAAGGTATTCCTAACAGTTCCTTCCGACAGATCCAGTTTTGCCGCTATTTCCTTATTTGAAAATCCCCTACCTACAAGTACCGCTATCCTTAGCTCTGAATCTCTCAGATCTTTTGCAGCATTTTCATCCACCTCTATCGCAATATTTGATTTTGCCATCTGAGAAAACAGATTTACAACCTTTGAGGTAACTTCTTCATTTATTATAGCCGTCCCGTTATATACTTTTCTAATTGAATCAGAAAGCTCATTTACAGAAATTCCTTTTAAAAGATATCCACTGGCCCCATATTTTAAAGCATCGTACACATATTTATCATCATCAAACGTCGTCAAAATGATTATTTTTATATCCGGATACTGCTCTTTAATGATTTGTGTGCATACCACTCCATCCATTACCGGCATCCTGATATCCATTAAAATTATATCTGGTTTTTCCTTTCTCACCGACCTTATTACTTCTCTACCATCAGCTACTGCATCTGTAACATGAAAATCCGGTGTATTCTTAAGAATTATTATTAAGCTCTGTCTCAAAAGCTCCTGATCATCCGCAACCAATATATTAATCATTGTCCTTCACCTCTGCTATATTGCCATCCTCATCGCTGTTTCCCCATCTTATAGGTATCGATGCATTTATTGTAAATCCATTTGATCCTTCATATTCAAGGCGTCCATTTAAAAGGTTAAGCCTCTCCTCCATATGATGAAGGCCAAATCCCTTGTGAATTTTGCCGCAGCCAATTCCATTATCCTTTATATTAATCCTTAAAAGCTCATTTTCTCTTGTTATCATTATCTTAATTTTCGTAGACTTTCCGTGACGAATCGCATTAGTTACGCTTTCCTGGACTATCCTATATATTGCTTCCTCTTCATCCTGGCTAAAATTCATTAAAGACGTAGTACATTCAAAATCTATATTTACTCCAGTTGATCTTTGTGTTTCATCAACAATTTT
The DNA here is from genome assembly GCA_000746015.1 of Lachnospiraceae bacterium MA2020. Classification (GTDB taxonomy): domain Bacteria; phylum Bacillota; class Clostridia; order Lachnospirales; family Lachnospiraceae; genus NK4A144. The sequence continues at coordinate 197,488 of JQKK01000006.1, forward strand.
AAGTAGGGCATCTTCCAATGCAAGTCTCTCTAGTGCATCCGGTCTTAATGCCTTAACAGATTGCCTGACATCCGTTATACCTTGCCTAGCTACTTCTTCTATAGCCTTAAGCTGCTCTTTTGTGGCCTCAGGTGCTATATCCATTAACATTATGCATGCTTCAACCCCTGTTACAATTCCCGTTAAGGCATGTCCCAGTGTATCATGTATTTCCTGTGCAAAACGATTTCTCTCTCTTGTTTCAGCAGCCCTCACCGACTCCTCAGTATATTCTTCAAGCCTTTTATTTGCATCTTCAAGCTGAGCATTTGCCTTGGACAGTTCTTTATACAGCATTGCTATCCTCTCTTTTTCACTCATTTGCTCCAATGTCAAAAAAACCATATAAAGAATAAAAATAAAGACATTAATCAAGAACATCATATTCATAGCTCCAAATAGAGCTGAAGAGATATCATTTCTATAGTATGTCCATATTACACTTACCGGAGTAATATTTAAATAAGTCGCTGGCAAAGAGCTACTCAGTACGAGGTCAAACACAGTCAGACCAACTATATAGATTAATTTCTTTTTCCAATCAATACGATTTCTCATCACATCCGCAAAAATAAGCAATACCGTGATGTTATAAGTTATACCTGTGATAATCACTATCCCACATACAATCATGCCCTCCATCCAAAGCTTTGCTATAAGCTCCACATGGTTGTGACATTCCACTGATAATATCAATAGAAGCCCTATATAAAGCATTATTGCTATGACTGGAATTTTCCAGTAAACTATATTTAGTTGACACCTCGTGATAAGGCTAAACGCATCTCCTTCTTTTACAAAGCCATATATAGCATGAGAGGTTACTAAAGTATTAAATACAATGATTATGCCATTAAATAAAAGCATAAGTTCAAACAATTTATATGAAACCCGATCAATCCTATCCTCTGCAGATATTTCTATATTTCTTTCAAATGTCATTTTATTGCCACCTGTCTATAGTAAAAATTGAAACATTTCTAGATGTAACCAGCTGAATAGGAACTATCACACGTTTTTCCGTAGGATTTTCTTCCAAAAGATCATATAACGCATCTGCTGCTTTTGCCCCAAGTTTAGTAGGAAACTGCGCTGCTGATGCAGTCATTTTGCCCTCACTTATGAGCCTTTTAGCACTCGGCGAAGCATCTACACCATAGAGTTCTATGGCTCCCAGCATATCGTTTTCTTCAAGTGCAGAGGCTGCCCCACTTGCCGAAAAATCATTTAGGCAAAATACACCATCAAATTTCTCCCCACTCTTGATGAATTTCTCCAAACTAAGCATTGCAAGATCATACTGCCCTTCACATGGTAATTCTTCAACAATCTCAGTTTTTTTATTTGTTTTTATCGTATCAATAAATCCCTTTACCCTTTCTCTTCCTGAAATAGCCTCTTCATGCGTCATCACGACAACCTTCGAGCCATCAGGATGATTCATTAGATGATAGTTACCTATTATCTGACCTGCTCCGTAATTGTCTGAAATTATTGTCGCATCAGCTATCAAAGGATCCTCAAGCTCCGTATCTACTACAACGATCTTTACACCCTGCTTTTTAGCTTTTCCAAGTGTATCAGTAAGAGAAGCAGCATTCACAGGCGTCAATACCAATGCATCAATTCCCATCTCCAGCATTTCTTCTATTTGTGTCTGCTGACGCAAAGGATCCATGGCAGGATCTCTAAGTATGACTCTGTCTCCCTGTGCTTCTATACGATGACTTATCTGTTCATTTACTATCTCATAGAATTCGTTGTTCATAGTCATATAAGTCACACCTATCAGCCTTGATTTTTCTTTTTGACTTACTGAAAAATCAGGTTTAATTACAAAGAGCAATATTAAAGTACCTATACTACATATCACCAAAAGCATCTCCATCAAATTAATCATGTGTATATAACTATGTACCGAATCACTATCATCCGTTGGTCTTTTTGTAAATGCCATATGCTATTGCTAACCCTTTCATTACACTCAAAAATCAATACGCTTTATTTTACATCTATGTTGCTTCCTACGTCAAAAACAATTATAATTTTCCCATAAAAAATTAATAACGGCGGTAATATATATGGAATATAAGATAGTTTTCAGTGATGTTGACGGCACACTCCTAAATAGTAGCCACTTAATACTTCCAAGTACCCTGACAGCTATAGAAGAATTAAAAAGAAAAAATATAGAATTTGTAATAGTATCTGCCCGTAGCCCTTCTGGGATATATCCTATCCTTGAATTTTCTAATTTGACCTGTCCCATAATATGCTACAGCGGTGCATTAATTTTAGATAAAAATCGCACACCTCTATATTCTACAGGCTTTTGTAAATCAAAAGGAAAAAAAATAATAGATTATATAGAAAATAATCATCTCGATTGTACATGGAACATTTACTCTATGGATACATGGATTGTAAAAGACAGAATGGATAAACGAGTTCAACTCGAAGAAAGTATCGTTCATGCGGAAGCTATAAATGGCAGTATCGATATGCTTGATGATGATGCACCGGTCGGTAAGATACTGTGCATGTGTAATCCTGATCACATTCTTAATATTGAGCAGCAATTAAGAAGTGCATTCCCAGAGCTGTCAATTGCAAAATCATCTGCTACCTTGCTTGAAATAATGGCTGGTAGTGTAAATAAAAGTACTGCTGTAAAAAAACTATGTAACATTTTGAATATATCACTTGAAAATACGATAGCCTTTGGAGATAACTATAATGATGTAGAGATGCTTAATACAGTTGCGACACCATTTCTCATGGGAAATGCTCCCATTGAATTAAAGTCTGCCTTCAAAAATATTACATCTGACAATGACAATGATGGAATTGCAAAGGCTTTAACATCGTTAAACTTAATCTAACTCAATTATTGATCAATCTCCAATTAAAAGTAAGAGCTGTGACATTTAATTTTTCCAATGCCACAGCTCTTATTCATATAATTGATTTTCTATAAATAAAAAAAGAACAGACACAAGTCCATTCTTTCAACAAATATTGAACATAAAAAACCGAACATCGAACCTTAATCATCCGTTTTGTTTTACTTGCTCCCAGTCTTTTTGGACAAGCCTTCGACCTATTAGTAACGGTCAGCTACATGCATCACTGCACTTCCACCTCCGTCCTATCTACCCTGTACTCTCCAGGGGGTCTCCCGGGGGTCATGCCCCCTTGGATATCTCATCTTGGAGTCGGCTTCACGCTTAGATGCCTTCAGCGTTTATCCGATCCGGACTTGGCTACTCTGTCGTGGATTTGGTATCCAGCAGATGCACCAGCGGTCCGTCCATCCCGGTCCTCTCGTACTAAGGACAGCTCTCCTCAGATATCCTACGCC